>JAFDXY010000020.1 GCA_018267725.1 Bacteroidota bacterium | reverse complement strand
CTTTAATTTTTTATTAAAAGAAATAAGTTTCCAAAAAAAATTATTTTCTTTATACCACATTGATGTGTAAAAAATTACTTCATGCCCAGCACCAAGCAATGCTTTTACAGTTTGATGTGTGTATTGTTTAGAAGGATTTGAAATAATGATTTTCATGCTTTGTTATGCAAGCATTTTTTCTTTGAAATAAATTAGATATTGCTGAGCAACAATTTCTTTTGTTCTGGAAGCTAAATACAATTTCAATTTATTTTTATCAACATTAAACAGTTGAGGTTTTGTAATAAATTTTTCCATTAACACCGTTAAATTATTTTCATCATCTATTGAGAAATAATTTCCAAATTCTTTTGCAGCTTCGGTTAAGCCACCACTATTAACAGCAATAATTATACAACCACATGCCAGCCCTTCTAAAGCAATAAGCCCGAAGGGTTCTTGCCACCGAGAAGGGATAATCATTATTTTATGTTCATTCAACTTTTTAACTAAAATTTCTCCGGTTAAAGTTCCTTCAAAAAAAACGTTGTTATTTATTTTTTCTTTATCTACAATTGCTAATAATGATTGTTTTTCAGGGCCATCTCCAATAATAGTAAGCGTTGAATTAAAACCTTTTTTAATAATTTCTGCAAACGCATTTATTGCAATATCTGCTCCTTTATCTGAAACCAATCTTCCCAAAAAAACAAAGTCTTTCTTTTTTTCTATACTATCAATTCTTCTAAAATTCGTATTATAAAAATTATTAATAATAATTGATTTACCTTTTAAAGTTGAAGCTACATAATTACTTACTGAAATGTTATAACAAATTTTTGTTAATTGGTTTTTTAATTTACCGCTTATAGTATTTTGATGATTGTATGGAAGATGATGAATAACAACCCATTTTTTTTTACAGAGCAAACCCACTAAACAAGTTTTTAAACTAATATTGGCTTCAACAAAAACATCGGCCTTTTTTACTTTTTTATATAAAGCAAGCAATTGAGTTTTTCTAATAATCGGATAAGTTTTATTGTCTGCGTTAATATTTTTTGTTTTAGTAAATACTGTTATTGTGTTTGATAAACTCCATTCATCTGCCAAGCCTTCCATTATGTTTTCTAACCCACCAACATTGGGATAAAATGTAGATGAATAAATAATAATATTCATTTCAACCAACCTTTTTGTTTAAAAAAATTTAATTGATTTTCTACATTCACTTCGCTGCTCCATTTTTTCATTTGTTGTTTAGCATTATTACCCATTTGCTTAAAAAATTCTGGTTTATCAATTACTTGTTGCATGAATGAAGCAAGTTCATCAACATTTCCTGTTGTGTAAGTAAAACCAGTTTCTCCATTTTTCACTAAATCTAATCTTGCACCAATACTATCACTTACAATAGCAGGTATTCCACAAAGCATTGCTTCATTAACAGGTAATCCGTAAGGTTCATGGCTTGAAGTGAAGAGCAACACATTTGAAGCTGCATAATACAAAGGCAAATCGGAATAGGTAACTATACCCGGCATAATTACTTTATGTGAAATATTTAATGTAGCAATTTTATTTTGTATTGTTTCTTTTAAAGGTCCATCTCCTATCATTATTAAAACTGCATTACTATTATTAATTTTTGAGAACGCTTCAATTGCGTCTAAAGGTTTTTTACGTTCTAAAAATTTTGCACAAAAAACAAAAACTATTGTAGTAGAATTAATATTGTGTTTTTCTCTAATATTATTTTGTTTTTGAAGACTGGTTTGAAGATAATCTTCGTCAACCACATAAGGTGTTGTAACAATTTTAGATTCTTTAACACCAACAGATTGTAAAAATTTTTTTGATACTGTTGAAGGAACAAATACTGCATTTGCAAAAACGTTATACAATAATTTTAAGAATAAGGGTTTAAATTTTATTTTCCATCCACCGCTTTCATAACTTCCTAAAATGGTTGTAGCATCGGTAGTTAAAATAATTTTCTTACCTAATAATTTTCCTCTTAATAATGCTTTCTTAAAAATTTTATCGTAATGCCCATAAACCACCATCACATCACATTCCTTTATTTCATTCAATACAGTATTTTCGTTTCCGTTTGCATTAATATAATTATAGCCTTCAAATAAATTATGGTTAAATGCAGCTTGATTAATACGCTCGTTATTATATTTATTAATATTAGAAACAGTACCCGTATAAACTACTTTGTAAGAAAGATTTTTTACAGTATTAAGTAATTTATAAGGCTTTGTATTTTGTATAGGTTTTTCTCCTATATACAATAAATTCAAGCAGAAGATTTTTTTAGTTTAAAAGATAGTTCACGTTGTTTATCTAATCGTGTTCTTCTTGATATTTGTTCTCTAAGATATACTTGATCTAAAATAGTAATGCCAATAAATGAGAAGATTGCGTTGTAACTGTTGAATACAATAGGAGTCATAAACAGTAACCCACCAATTAACCATTTGGCTAAAAATGGAACTACTAATTTACTACAGAAATAAATTGTTATTGCTATTCTAAAAAACAAAAGTAGAAAACCTCCTTCTAAAACGTAACGCTCTAATTCCGATTCAATAAAACCATATTCTTCTACATAAGGAGATTTACCAAACAATGCGTTGTTACCTTGATAAGTAGCACCAATGCCTACACCAAAAAAGGGATAATTACCGCGAAAGTTTGCAAGAGCATAAAAATCATGAAACATTCTACTTTTTTGTTCTCCCGATTCAATACCTGATTGTAACCGTTGATCATAGTTTGCATAAGCCGTAGTTACATTACTTTCAATACCTAATTGCCCTCTGGCTAAAATAATTAATGTAAGCACAACACCGGGTATAATAAGCTTTCCTAAGAAACTTCCTATATTAGATTTTCTTGCTTCAAATACAATAAAAAATCCCATAATTAATTCATAAACCATTGTTGCACCTCTTGAGCCATTCATAAAACCACAAATTAATCCGCCAATCATTAAAGTAAGTGTTATGTATGGTCTGTATTGAAGTTTAACAGATGCCCAAACAAAATAAGCGTGGAAAATTAAATAAGCACTGAATCCGCTTATGTAAGAAAAAGTTCCTGTAACTCTTACAGATTCCCCAACTTCAGCAATAATACCACCCACATTTCTTTCTTCTGCATACCTATTTAAAAAATTATCTTTAGGCAAACTATATTGCATAAATGATAATATTATTTCTGTAAATGCAATAATTACAAAAATACCAACCATTTTTTCCAGTTCAATTAAATCTCTGTTTTCTACATAATATAATGCAGCAAACCAAAAACCAAAATGTAAAAGGAAACCAATTAACCCATGTATAATGGTAAGTTGTAAAGGGTTAAAGGCTTCAATTAATAAAACAAAGAAAAATGCCCCTACCCATTTTGAGTTAAATATTTTTTTAGCTCCTTCACTATCTACCAATATAAAAAAATACGGACTTAATAATTGAGCAAAGAATAAAACATTACCAACAGCATAATTATTTATAAATACCCATTTACGCAAAATGCCGTTTAATGCTGTGTAAACAAATATTATTAAATAAACTAATGTTTTTTTGTTTGCTTTTACTTGTAGCTTCTGCATTAATTATTCTTGAAAACTTGATTGAATGAATGCCCCAATTCCTTGCCCATCTTGATTTTCAAATTCAATAAACTCTTTGTAAGATTTTAAATTATGTTTTAATTGCTGCCAAAATAAAGGTACTTCTCCTGACCATTTACCAGTGTTTCTATTATATTTTGTAAGATAATCTGTTTCAATATCATGAAAACCAATTGCAGTAGATGAATGTGTAAGAGGGAAGTAGTTGTAAAAATCTTTCTTAACACCTTCATAACTATGATCTCCATCAATAAACAAAAGATCTATTTTCTTATTATTTAAAATAGAAGCCACTTTTTTTAATGTTTCATCATTAAAAGAACTTGCTTCTATATATGAAATCTCTTTATTTGGTAAATAATAATTAAGCCTTGCTTTATTTTTCACATACAAATCAATACAAATTATCTTTTTTACAGAAGGAAAAGAGCTAGCTAAAAAAAGCGTTGTTCCTGCGTTAGCAGTTCCTATTTCGCATATTATTTCTGGTTGTATGTTATTTGAACGGATAAATTTTATAAAACTTATAATTTCAAAATAGCTTTGATGGATACCTAAAGTGGTTTGACAAAGTTTTACTCTTTCTTCATCTGTAACATTGCTATTTAACAACCTTCGATGCTCTCGTTTTTTACTTGAAAAATAAAAGAGTATTGTTTTCGCAATGTCTTTTAACCGTTCTTTTATTTTACTATTATCGGTACCCAAACCACTCATTATTTTAAATTTTTAATTAGTTGTTTTAATTTTTTTCTCCCTTCAATTTTATCATCAACATTTTTGTATAAAGATTGAAATTGCAATACTAAGGTTTCTATGCTAAACCTTATATAAGTTAACCATTTAGCTATAAATGCAGAGCCTAATTTATTATGCTTTTTCATAAGCAGCCATCTGCTTTCATAAAATTGTAACACTCTTTTATAATTTTTTGCAATAGAACTACCACCTTTATGATAAACCATTAATTCAGGCACATATTGTAATTGCCAATGTGATGAGCGATGTATTCGCATACTTATATCGTGGTCTGCTTCTAAGTAAGGGAATTGCTCATCTAAATAATTCATTTCTTGCAAACAGTTTTTCTTAAACGCAACTGCACAAGAAAAAGGTAATAATTTTTTTGATTGAAAAATATTGTAGTTACGAAGTAGTTTATGTAGTTGTTGCCCTGCAATAAAACTTAATATAGATGGTTCGGGTAAAACATTACCTGTATCATTTCCACTCTCATCTACAGTTTTAAAACCAATGCAACCTAAACTTTTATTGTTTGAGAATAATTGAATAATTTTTTCAATTAAAGGCATAATAAAATAAGCATCTGAATCTAATAATAAAATTATATCTCCACTTGCATGTTTTAAACCAATGTTTACTGTTTTTGTATAAAGCAAGTTTTGTTCATTACGAATAATTTTTACCTTATTAGAAAAATTAATATAATTTTCTGTTGGAGAATAATCATCTACAACAATTATTTCATCAATTAAATTATCATCAAAATGCAATACACTGTTTATATTTCTTTCAACTAAATGCCAAGTATTATAATTTGGTATAACTAAAGAAACTTTCATTTAATTATGCATTGCTTTTAAAATTGTATCCACTGCAAATACAACATTGTGTTTATGATACCAATTAAAAGCGTTTTCGCTTAGCTTATTTTGAAAAAAATTATTCCCTAACAATAATGTTTGTGCATTTATAAAATGTGTAGTTTCAATTAAACCATCAACAGTGGAAAGTTTATTATTATAAAAATTTATAATGCAATTACCATTGCCTGCATACGCTGCAAATATGCCCGACTTTGCAAATAAATGCTGTGGATAAGCAATAAAAGCAAATTTATTTTCACGCAGATAGTTGGCAACTTTGTTTGAAGGTAACCTTCCTAAATATTTAATATTTAGCAAAGTGTTTGATTTTGCATTTGCAGTATTGCCTTCGCCAATTTCAATAATTTCATTAATGTTTAAAAGAGAGCAAACTTTGGTAAATAATATATTTTCAAAAACTTCTTTTCTTCTTCCAAAAGTTCCAAATACAACAGCTTTATTGTTTCTATTATCTACTAAAATATTTTTTTCTATTACCGGAATATTAGAAAATAATCCAATATTTAGCAAGGTGTTTGAATAAGAAGGGTTTTCTTTTTTTATTTGATTAAACACAATTTCGTTGCTACAAAAAGCAATATTTGTAAGTTGTAAGATTTTTTGATAAATATTTTTTTGATTTTGTTGAAGCCAAAAACTTTTTTGCCAAGGCCGTCCTTTAGGTGGATACAATTCATGAAAAAAAGTAAACAGTTCAATATGCTTTTCTTCTATCCAATTTTTTATTTGTTGAAGCAATTGTTTAGGAACTCCGTTTTTATTAAACCCGTAATTAGAATAATGCAACAACACTTTTGTTTTATTAGAAATATTATTTATTGAAAAAGTAGTTTCAATATTCCTTTTATTTAACTCTTCTGCTAAAGTTGAAGCATAATCATACAATGCATTTTCTTCTTTACCATAGCCGGGAACTATTTGCACAATCATTGCTTAATTTTTAGTTCATTAAGAATGTGATTGAATCTTTTTTCCCAAGTATGGTTTTCCAATGCATACGCATAGCCTTGTTTGGCAATTGCATTTCGCTCTGCATTATTATTTAAGTAGTACTTTGTTTTTTCTAACAATTCTTCTCTGCTTTTCCATGTTTCAATATGTTTCCCTTCAACATACAAGTTTGCTAATTCATTACAATATTGTGTAATATAAAAACCACTTGCTAATGGTACTTCAAATTCTCTTAGTCTTACTTGTTTTGTTTCAAATTTTGAATTATAATTTCCACTTAAATGCGTAAAGCCAATATTAATTGCAGACTCGCTAACTAACGTTACAAAGTCTTCTTTTTTATACTGACCATGAATTACAGATTGAGGAATGTTTCCATAAAACTCATCACCATCAATATGTGTAGGAAATAATTTTTCTTTCCATTTATAATATTGTTCATTTAAAAATGCAATACCTTCTTCTTTTAAACGAATGGGCAAGTAAGTTTTTATATCATGAATATTTTTATCACTCAATTTTAAAAAACCTAAATTAATACCACTTGTTTGTATTTGAATTTCTTGTGTTTGTGTTGTAACTGATTTTCTTGTAACCCAATCCCAATGATGTCCAAAAATTCTTAATGGGATATTATTAAAATATAAATGCGATAAAACCCAAGGTCTATAACCAAGTGGTGCACCCATAAACGTTGCTCCATTAAAATTTATATTACCAATATTTATTTTTTGAGTTGAAGGGTTTGATGCAAAAGGCAAATATTGTGCTTTAAATTTTTTCTTTTCATACACTTGCAAATGTGTTTTTTGAGCACAACCTATATAATCAAAATATTTTCCCGTTTTTAACATTCTGTACCATTGCACAACCATATCGGGATGATAATTAACCAACGGCACATTTAGTTTTCTTAGTTTTATTAAAGTACCTTCCAACAAATAATCATCATAAATTGACATGAATATGAGTGTCAATTTATTTTGTTGATGCAATTCATTTGCAAGCAATAAAATTGTATTATTTATTCTCTCAACATTTTTATAAGATGCTGCATCATAACTTCCTCTGCCAATATTTTTATCATATAAAAATTCGGTTACTGTTGCTCCGCATCTTCTCCATCCTTCAGAGAAATTATCAGGCATCCAGTTATCATCACAAATTATAGAAAGAACGTGCATTTATTTTCTTAAAGAAATTTGTACAATATCGGGTCCGTAATTATAAGTAGGTGCTTTGCCTACAATCAATCCATCTAACGAAAAACTTTCATCCAAATTTGCATTGGCAACAATTTTAAAGTTTTTTTCTTTTAAAAATTGAAGGCATTGATTATGCACTTGATTACTGTGTGTTGATATAAAGATGAAACCAATTTTGTTTTGCGAAAATGTTTTTGCTGCACCATGAAGCATATCAAACTCAAAGCCTTGTATATCGCTG
This sequence comes from Bacteroidota bacterium, assembly GCA_018267725.1. Classification (GTDB taxonomy): domain Bacteria; phylum Bacteroidota; class Bacteroidia; order Chitinophagales; family Chitinophagaceae; genus CW01. The sequence continues at coordinate 166,180 of JAFDXY010000020.1, read as the reverse complement.
TGCAACAAATCAATAAAGTCAATTTTATTTTGTTCAACAAAATCATCCACACAAATAGTTGGCACTTCTCCTTGTTTGTTATTGCTTTTATCGCCAACAAAATATTGAGAAAAATTGCCTTGCATTTTATTTAGTTTAAAATTCTTTTTTCCACTTACAATATTAAACGCATCGGGCTCTATTAAATAATTAATTGCTTGCTTTATTTCTTTATTAAACCACATAGAATAAAAGCCCCAAAAAGCTCCCATCTCAATCATTGTAGCTTTTGCAGGTAATTCTTTTAATACTTGTATAAAAACATATTCTTCTTGAGGTTCATGAACACCTTTATTGTCTATCAACAATCTTGTTACTTCAGGCCCATAATAACTTCCTAAATTTATTCTAATATCATTATGCAAATATTGCTTACCGTTTTTTATAGTACCTGCTTTTTCTGTACGAGGGATTTTATTATTATCAGTACTTTCTAATACAATTGCGTTGCGTATTTTCCAACCATCATCTGGTTGATAATTTCGGAAATAATTATCAAAAAAACCAGACGGCACCAATGTGTACGCAACTAATTTTCTGAAGAAAATAAAATTGCGTAAAAATTTTCTTATTGAGTTAATCATTGAAATAATTGTAATTATGTTTTATACTCTGTTTCAGCAACAAGGTTTTATATAAAAAATATCTTTTGAAAACGATAAACCAATACCTGAAAAACAAATCTTTTGATAACATTTTTTTATAAGTAGTTGCTAAGCAATTTAACATATAATTGCCATTACCTGCAGATGTTTGAGAAGAAACATGTTGTCTATAATAATTTAATATTTCTGATAAATAAAAGCCTGACAATTTATTTTTATACAATAAAAATCTAAGCCATAAATCTATAGCAGGTCCTGTGTTTTCACTTTTCTGCGGGATAAAATATTTTTCTTTTTTCCACATTAAAGAAATTAATGGAATGGATTGAAAATAAACAGCTTCTTTAAATACATCTTTAATGATGCCGTTTTGTTTTTCTGCTCTTTTATAAGTTATACTGCTTGTTTTAGAAAGTTCTGCATTAATTGTTCCGTCTTCATTGGTTAAATAATGATCTGAAAAAACAAAATCAACTTTTTCATTGTTATTAAAACAGTTTACAAACAACTCTAAATAGTTAGATGACATTATATCATCATCATGAAAAATGCACAAAAACTTTCCATTTGCTATTTTAATCCCGTTAATAACATTTTTTGCCTGCCCAATATTGTTCTCATTTTTTATATAAATTATTCTTTTGTCATTGGGCAATAATGCTTGTATGTTACAGATAGTTGAATTATCATCACAAATAATTAATTCAAAGTTTGAGTATGTTTGATTCAAAACCGATTGTACAGATTCAATTAAATAATTAGGTCGATTATAAGTGGGCATTACAATTGAAACTAATTTGCTTTCCACGATAAAATTTTAAAGGAATAATAAAAATCTATCAAGTTGTTCATTAAAGAATAATAAGCTCCGTTAAAATCTAATTTTAAAACAGCCATACATGTTTCAGTAAAAAATTTTTTACATATAATATATAAATACAGCGGTATGTTATGCTGTTCTTTTTGTTCGGGATATTTAGTTAAAAAATATTGTAATGATTTAAAATAAAATTTAAACCGTTTTGTATTTACAATTTTTCGCCAAGGGTGAATTACAACAGCGTCTTGTACAAAGAGATAATTAATTTTTCTTTTTTCTATTCTTATTCTAAAATCAACATCTTCCATTGAAGCGTAGGGAAAGTTTTCATCAAACCCGCCTATTTCATTAAAGAGTGTTTTTTTTATTGCAAAATTGCAAGACCATAATTGCCCACCTGAAATATTAATTGGAGATTCTTCTGCTAATGTTTTTCTTTCTCTGTCAGCTATTGTTTTACCTTCTAAAATTGAATAACTATTTATATGTTTTTCAAAAGAAATTATCCATGTTTCAGTTGGCTCACAATCATCATCTAAAAAAATCAACCATTCTCCTTTTGCATGTTTTGCTCCATTATTTCTATTGGCTGCGGGGCCTTTTTTAGGGCCTCCAACCCATTTAACCCATATATAATTTTTTGCAATAAATTCTTTTGCTTCATTATTTTTTCCATCATCTGTTACAATTACTTCTACTTCATCTTCATTAAACAATTCAATACTTTGCTTTAAACAATCTAAACATTTAGTCAATAATTCATTACGATTGGCAGTAGGTATAATTACAGAAAAAAGCATTTATAAATTAACTAAAAGTGGTTTTAAATTATAAGCAAATTGCTTACGTGAAAAAAGTGTTTCAGCTCTGTTTGAATTATATTGTTTTGCTTTAGCAAGATTGCTTGCATTTACTAATTGGAATAATTTATTTGTAAAACTATCTTCATTATTCAATTCAAAACAATAATCGTTTGTTCCTACAATAAAATTAAACGGATGATTATTAGGAACCAATACTGCCAAGCCTTTTGCCATTGCTTCGGCAATAACATAACCCCAATCATCACTTAAAGATGCAAACAAAAAAATATCTGCTGTTTTCATTTGTTGTAAAGCTTCGTTTCTGTTTAACTGTCCGCTACAATAAAAAGTATGAGGAGAATTTTTAATCAGTTCATTAATAATATTTCCTGTTTTACCAATTAAAGTAATTTCAAAAGTTTGAGTGCTTATTTTATTTAAACATTGCAACAACCATATACTATTTTTCCTTTTGCTTTCTAAATCTAATGTCGAAATAACTATTCGTATTTTTCTATTGGCAACTATTTCTTCATTATTCAAATTATTAGTTGCTACTTCACAACAAGGCGGAAGTAAAAAAGATTTAATTCTTTTTTTTAATAATTGTTTATGCATTGCTTCTGTTATGGCAAGTACATGGGTTGCATTATTAAACCCGTTTAAATCTTTTCTATAAAAACCAATTGCAGTGGTTAATGCCAATACTTTACTTTTTACTCCTATGTTCATTTGAGTGAATGAAGAAGTTATGTATCGTTTTAAGGTGAAAGGATAAACCCATGCACACACATATTGCGGAGTAATAATATTTGCACTTACCAAATTGCTTTGATTTAAAAAAAATGCTTTGGGTTGAATATTTAATTTTGCTAATTCATTTTGAATAAAAAAACTAAACTTGTTTGATGATGATGAAACAATTTCAAAAAAGGTTTTTATTTTTTTAAGTAAACCCTTCATTTCTGAGTTTCCTACAAAATCAAACACAAAAGTTTTAAACGGTAAAGTCTCAGGCAATTTAATTGTAGAACTATGCACTAACATTACATTGTAACCTGCTTCATGCAAAGCATAAGCTGTTTCAAAACACCAAGTTGCCATTCCGTTATTGTTATATACATAGCCAACAATTATCATTTTACGGAGGTAAATTTTTCTTTAAATTTTAAAAAGAATCTTTCAAAACAGTAATATGAAATTGTTGAAACAATAAATATCATTACAATATTTACAGGAAATTTTGAAAACCAATATTGTGGTGCTGAACGAGGGAAGAAATCTTTATTTTGAGTTAATAAAAACAGTTGCTGCCAAACATAAATACTATAAGAACATACGCCAATAAACACCATTGCTTTGGTATTTAAAAATTTGCTAAATAAAGATTTTTTTTCAATTGTATAAATCATAAGTAGTATTAATGCTGTAGATTGAATAATAGCCCCAAAAGGAACTGTGATTAATCCTAATATTTGCCCTCTTGCAAACATATCCATGGCTACATATGCAGCTATACTTATAATAATGGTTAAAGTTGTTTGCAGTTTAGATTTATAGATATTCTTAAGCCCATAATATTTGTACAAAATGGCTGCTGCAGAACCCATCATTATTATATCTGCAAACGCAAAAAAGCCCGCTAAAACTAAGTCTGTATTAAAACTATTGCGGTACTTATATGCAAACACTCTCAATGTAGCACCTAATAGTATAAATGCTATACAAAACAATAATGCTTTTTTGTAATTTAATTTCTTTGCAACCCAAGGCCAAAATAAATAGTATTGTTCTTCTACCGCCAACGACCATAAGTGACCTAATGCCCATGCCAATCCCCAAAAACCAAAATTGTTAAGATATAAGACAGCTTTTAAATAAACCAATCCCGGCAATTGCCAGCCTAATGTTTTATCTAAAATAAAAACAGTAAAAATATACAAATACAAAACAGGGAATATTCTCAGAAACCTTCTTATATAAAATTTGCCAATAGAAACAGTTTGCGTTTTTTCTTTTTCATTTAGCAGTAGTGTAGTGATTAGAAAACCACTAATTACAAAAAACACCTGCACACCGTTTAAAGAAAAATTATACTTGTCTAAAGTATCTTGCCATGGATATGTTTTAGGAAGGTTGCCGCCTAAATGTCCAAGTAAAACAAATATAATTGAGATTGCTCTCCAACCATCTAATGAAACAATTTTTTTATTTTTATGCATAATTTAAAAGCATTGATCGGTAATTACTTTTTAAAGAATTCCACGAATAATTTTCATAAGCAAACTCTATTAAACTTTCCTTCAAAACATTCATATCATCAACTTCTTTAATTGCATTACATAACTGATTGTTTTGTGTAAGGTTTTTAAAAATTCCTTTATCTTTTAATGTTTCTTTTGTTACATTATAATCATGCACTATAGGTAATAAACCGCAACTTAATGCTTCGGGCAAAACTCTTGGTAGTCCTTCATTTAAAGAAGCGAGAATAAAATAATCTGCTGTAAGTAAATAAAGTTTTACTTGATCACTACATACTTGTTTTATTAAATAACTATCTGCTTTAAGTTGCTTATTTGCTTTAGCAATAATTGCTTCGCTTTCAGTGTTTATTTGTCCTAACAAAATCAAAAAATATTCTTCGTTATTCAGCATTGTAAATTCATCAATAACATAATTCATTCTTTTATGATTATTGTTAATAGCTCCAACACTTATAATAATTTTTTTATTAGTAGGAATATTCAGCAACTTTCTTATTTCAACAACATGTTGCAACGATTCAATATTTTCTTCTTTATTACATTGAATGGCATAAGGAAGTAAAATAAATTTTTCTTTTAATTCTCCTGCTTTAATTGATTGTTGAATATATAATGGTAAAAGTTGTTGTACAAAATCTGTTCTGGTAAATGGCGGACCATTAGGTGCTCCGTTAGAAAACAATAGCGTGTATTTAAATTTCAGCCATTTACGAAAATGCCAAAGCCATGTGCCTAAAACAAAATCGCTATAATAAATTAATGAAGGTTTGTATTTAAAAATTGCCGGCAACATATTTAATGCAAAACTTATTTGTTCAATTTTATACGGTTCGCATCTAAAAATTTTACTTAGCAATAAAGTAAGTTTACCGTTGCGTTTGCAATTAGTTACAACAATTTCATTATTTGTTTTGTTGCCTGCACCTTTTATAAGTTTTAATGTAAAATCATTATTATTTTTCAACGCATCAAAACATTCTCTTGTAAAAGTTTCGTAACCTCTGTTAATATTTCCCAAGCCTGTACACACAATAAAAACCGTTTTCTCTTTCATTATGCTAAGGCTAAAAAGTTTTGAAGTTTTTGTTGAACAATGGTTTGATTAAATTCAGTTTGCAATAATTCCCAACCATTATTTACTTTATACCTAAGTTGCGGAAGCGATAATATTATTTGTTTTAATTGAGCAGTTACTTCATTAATATTATTAGTTTCAATACAAACACCGCAATCGTATTTTTTCAAGAAATGATGATTAGCTGAATATTCAGGGCCACAACTTATAACAAGTTGTCTGCTTTTAAAATAATCTGTAATTTTTGTTTGAATAGATGCTTTTGAATGTGTAAATAACTCTTTTGAAAAAGAAGAAACTAAAATCAATCCATCATATTCAGTTAATACTTCATGTATTTTTTCGTAAGGAATATTACCGCCATAATGCACATTGTATTTTTCAAATTCATCTTTTCTCCAATTCCAAATATGTTCGGGTGTAAATAAAGTTAATGTTACCTCAAAATTATTTTGTTGCAAATTGAAACAAGCGTTGGCTATAATTTTTAATGCATCTAAGTGCATATCCCAAATAGCTCCGGCATAAGCTAATTGAAATTTATTTGTTGCTGTTGGAATTCTTTCTGCAGGTGCATTATTTATATTAATAGGGTTACGAATTGGCAATACATTTTCTGGTTTTGCATTATATCTTTCACTCAATAAATTACTCAACTCGTTACTTATCATTAACCAATTTTTATTTTGAGTAAGCATTTCTTTAATGCCACTATGCAAACTTCCACCTAACCATTTATTTTTTACTAAGTACATCCAATCATCCATAAAATAAGGGAACGCTTTTGTATTAATATTTCCACATAATTTTTTATGCATTAATACACCAACCACTCCATTAGGACAAGAAACAATAACATCTGCATTAAACGTTTTTATTTTTTCTTTCAACTTTGTAAAACTCCGTAATTGATTAATTGAAAGATTTAACCAATTAAATAAACTACCAAAATATTTTGCCAATCTGTTTGCACCAATATTTACAATTTTAAATTTATAGGTAATATAAGAATTAGCAAAAGGCTCTGATGGTGGATATTGCATTACTTCATAATCAGGAGCAATGCATAAAATATTTTCAGGTTTACAAAAAGAAAATATGTTATACAATGTTTGACTAATACCGCCTGCATTTACACACAAAGGAGCTTCAGATAACAGTACTACTTTCAAAAAATAATTTTAAATAATTCTTTGTTGCCAGCTTTCAACAATTTGTTTAATAGTTTCTTTTAAGCTAACCGTAATATTCCAATTAGGATAATGGGCTTTCATTTTGCTTAGATCGCTGTAATAACAAATATGATCTCCTTCTCTATTCTTATCAATATATTCAAATATTTGTTTTTTACCCGTGAATGATTCTGTAATTTCAAAAGCTTCAATAATAGAACAAGTGTTTTGTTTGCCGCCACCTAAATTATATACTTCGGCAATTCTTGGTGCATTTATAAATGCTTCCATAAAACAAGCAATATCGTGGCTGTGAATATTATCTCTTACTTGCTTGCCTTTATATCCATATATAAAATATTTTTTATATTGAATATTGCATTTAATTAAGTAACTTAAAAAACCATGCAACTCTACTCCTGTATGGTTTGGTCCTGTTAAACAACCGCCTCTTAAACAACAAGTAGGCATGTTAAAATATCTACCATATTCTTGTACCAATACATCTGATGCAACTTTACTTGCTCCGAACAACGAGTGTTTACTCTGGTCTATTGTAAATGTTTCTGCAATACCGTTTTCAAAATTATCATCATCATAATCCCAACGCTTTTCTAATTCCTTTAATTTTATTTTGTTGGGAGCATCTCCATAAACTTTATTAGTGCTCATGTGTATAAAAGGAGCTTCGGGGGCAAATTGCCTTACAGCTTCTAATAAATTTAATGTGCCTACTGCATTGGTATCAAAATCATCAAAAGGAATAGTTGCAGCTTTATCGTGACTGGGTTGTGCAGCCGTATGAACAACTACATTAGGTTTAATTTCTTTTACTAAATTTAAAATTCCATTTCTATCTCTTATATCAATTTCATGATGCTGAAAGTTTTTTATAACCGATTGTAACCGTTGTTGATTCCATCTTGTATCGCCTTGTGGGCCAAAAAAAATAGCACGTTGATTATTATCTATTCCGTGTATTTCATAACCTTTATTTGCAAAGTGCATGCATACTTCACTACCTACTAAACCCGATGAGCCTGTAACTAATAATTTCATTTTATGAAATAGTGTTTAATATTTTTTTGAGATATCGTTTATAAAATCTATTAGGTAGGCTGCCGTAAAAATGAAGCAACTTTATATAAGTTTTTGAAAAAAAATTGTTATTAATATTCTCATTAATTGCTACATACTTGTTTGTTGCATTATTAAAAATATCTAATCTTCTAAAATATTTTTCTCCATATTCTTTAAAATAATTATTCAATTGTTCAATCCAGTAATAAGAAGCAGGATATGGAATTGTGGTTTTCATATTAATCCCCATTTTTTCGTATTGCTGAAACCAATTTTGATTTATAAGTTGTAAATTATTTTTTATATATCTGAAATGATTGTACATCTCATAAATATCTACATTACCTTTTTCAGGATAATTTATCTTCTCATAACATTGATACCATGCTTGTTTTAATAACATTCTATCCCAATCTGTATATTGATAATGTAATAATTTTACTTCATTCAACGTTATCGTTTTTCCTGCACTATTTATAGGCACTCTTGGGCTATGAATTGCTGTTCCTATTTTATGTGAACCATCATCAATTACGCCTAAAATAAAAGGAGGAAAATTAGTCCAAAATGTTTTACACTCCGGCGATAGGTTTACCCATTGTAAAGCAATTTTTGTTCCTGGAGGTTGAGAAAAAATTTCTTTCCATTCATTACTTTCTAAAAAATTAGCTGATAGAATTTCATCTGCATCTAAAGCCAATAAAAAATTATTTGTTCCGAATTTTCTTGCTTCATTAATAAGTAATTCTTGTCGCCCTAATTCGTTGTATTTTGCTTCATCATTATTAATGATATGAACTTTATCAAAACGTTTTGCTATTTCAATTGAATTATCGGTTGATCCTTGGTCTGCAATAATTATTTTATCTGCCCATAACGAAGCACATTGCAAAAATCTTTCTAAAATCCATGCTTCATTTTTTATAGGTGTAAGGCAAATCTTCAGCATTAGGTAAATGATTGGTATAATTTCGCAGTCTTCTCAACAAGTTTATTTACATTAAATCTATCTTTATATTTTGTTGAAATTAATTCTCTGTTAAACGTTTTCACACTCGCTATCATTTCAATTGTTTCTGCTAAACAAACTGGCGATTTTTCAATTACAAAACCACTTTCTTCATTTATAATATTAGGTAATGGACCAATTTTGTATGCAATTACAGGTAAACCACAACACAATGCTTCTGAAACAACTAAAGATTGTGTTTCTGCATGAGAAGGGTAAACAAGCAAATCGCAAGCATTATAAAGAGTTGCCAATTTTGCAGGTTCATTAATTAAATCTACATGCGTAAAATATTTATCAACTCCTACATCATCTTTACCAACTATTATAATATTTATTTTATTTCTAACATCTTCTTTTAGCAAATAATACGCTTCTAACAAATCAAAATAGCCTTTGTTTTTATAAGAGAATTTTGCTGCAATAAACAGTAAATTAATTTTTTGTTTATCTACTAAATTGTGATTTGTTGATGCTTGATAGTTGAAAACTTTTGTATCAACTGCGTTCTCAATTGTACTATGTTCAAACTTATTTAGCAGTTTACTTTTTAATGAAACAGATTTAATCCAATCAGACACATTTATTACTTTAAGTTTTATTGATGATTGCAAAAATTTCTGTTTGTATAGAAAGCTATTATAAATTTTTTGTTTTGAAATTTGTTTTGTTACTGCAGGGCAATTATTACAATTAGAAATATAACCAATACAACCATAACTATGCGAGCAACCTGCTGTAAAAAAACCCATATCGTGATTTGTAATTACAAATTTTGTATTTATTGTATTAAACCATCTAAAATCCCACAAGCCGTAAGCCCAATGCAAATGGATAATATCAAAATTATTTTTCTGTAAAAAATTTTTTACTCTCAAAAAATAACTAACCGGTACCGAAAACATGAAGGGTGGCACTTGCTCTTCAACATTAAATCTTTTTTTTCCAGTTATAACATAAAGCTTATTTAATAATTTATCAACAAAGTTGGATGGTAGAGCATTAGCAATAATATGCTTAGGAATTGTTTCTGTATTTTCTGAAATAGATAAATAGTACGAATCGTATCCATTTTCTAAAAGAGTTTTATGGAGTAAAATGGAAGCGTTAGCAGCACCGCCTTGCAGAAAAGAGTTAATGTGCAATATCTTCAAAGAGGTGTTTTTTTAAGTGTGTTGTAATGCTTGTTTTGAAATCTTCTTCACTTGTACCATACATCCCATAAGATTTACTCTCAATCTTCATTTTATTCAACTCTTCGTTAGATGTTATTAATGCTTTATTTATTGCATCATTTAAAGCCTGTTCAGTAAACTCATTTATATTAAATCCGCAATTATCTATATCAACACCAACATTATTGGTAATAAGCGGAATTAATCCGCCGTTCTTCATACAAGTAATTACAGATGCACAATTACCTTCTGTAATTGACATGTACACCAAGAATGTATTGGCTTCACAAATTTGTTTAAAATCTTCTGACCCAATAGCTATAAAATTTTTAATAGTAATATTAGAACAATTCTCTAATTGCTTTTTGTACAAACTATAAAATGCTGGTTCGTTTTGTAATGCAGCACTACAAATGGTTAATTGCAAATCATCTCTTTTAATAAAATAATCTAATACAATATCAAGACCTCTGTGCAAACATTTTGTACTGCCAAACCATAAAAAATTTTTCCTGTTTTCTTCTTTAAAAGATATATCAATTTTATATGGCGATTGAAAAGCAATTGCCTTAACTGTTTCAATAGCACATTGTGCATAAGGAAGAAATGTGCTTTTTACAAATTCATTTCCGTGTAAAATAATTGCATTAGCAAAACTGTATTGTAATGCATAATTTTCTTCAATAAATGAAACCGATTTAGGTAGCAGTTTGTTTTTTAGATTATAAAAATTAATTAACTTATTTATTGCTACCTCATTTTGAAAGTATGGGTGAGGGCCATTAACGTAAGTTATTATTTTAAGTTTATTATTTGTTGATTGATGCTTATAAATAATAGCATCATCAATATGTTTACGCATTCCCACAACTGCATTGTATTTTTGAAAATCTATTGCAGCATTGTTATCAAAAAAATTTACCAAATCAACATTAAATCCTAATTCAAATAGGGCAAAACAAAAAGCTTTTGTTTCAGCATAAATAGTATGTGTATGGTTATTGCTTTGCAAATTATGCAACATTAAACTAACCAATGCCCATTTATTATTTTCTGGTTTGTGTAATACTGAAACAGGTTTATTAATTTTATTTTTAATTAGCCTATTTTTTATTTTTTGGTAAAAGGTCATTTTTTTCTAAATACGCTAATTAAACGAGCAAGCAATTGATGAAGACGAGAATAGTAATATTTTTTATACTCGTTTTCTATTTCATTAAACCTCTTATAATCTTGATAGAAAAAAGGGAATTTAGTTTCTAACGCTTTTTGCCTTTCTTCATTCATTTTTTTATCTAATGGGTTTGCACTAATTCCATTTGTATCAAATAAAGTAGTGAGTATATTTAGCTTGTAATAAGTTGCATTGTATTGAGTAAAGGCTGTTAAAAAAAATTCCCAGTCCGAAACAATTTTGTTCTCTTCATTATAACCTCCAATAGTTTTAAATAATTTATTGGCTATAAAAGTTGAAGGATGACATAATGAACTTTTAAAAAAGTAGTTAAACGATACCTCAGCAGGCATTGGGCTTTCAGCAATAAAGCCATTTTTAATTAGTTGCATATTGCCTGTGTAAAAACTATAGCGTTCATTTGTTTTAATAATTTCATCAGCAACTTTTTCAATAACTTTTTTATCAGTTAAAACATCTGCTGCATTTAAAAATAAAAGATAATTACCTGTTGATTTTGCTGCACCTTTATTCATTGCATGATAAATACCGTTGTCTTTTTCTGAAACCCAATAAGTAATTTTTGATGAACAACTTTGTAATAATTCTTTACTACCATCGGTACTTCCGCCGTCTATTACTATATACTCAAAGTCCTTAAAGCTTTGCTCAAAAACACTTTGCATAGTCTTTTTTAAGCCCTCCCTTTTATTTAGATTTATGGTAATAATTGAAAGCTTCAGCATTGAAAAATAAGTTTTTATTTTAAAATATTTATATCGGAATAACTACTTTTCTGTAAATTATATACTTAAAGCTGGTCTATATACTTGTTAAGTACAATTGTGGGATCTAGTTTCTCCTTAAATAATCTTAAAGCATTTTGAGATAATAATTTATAATCTATAACAGTATTTAAAATATCTTCTATTTCATCTGCACCGTCAACAGTATATCCAAAATTATATTCTTTATTAAGATCCATATAAGTAGGCAAATTTATAGTTATAGTAGGTAATCCGGCTTTCATATACTGAGAAAACTTTCCGGAGGCAAAACCAATGTGGTAAATATTTTCGCCTGTATACATACTATTGGCACCAGAAACATAAAAAACTAATCCTAAATCAAATTGCTTTAAAAAATCTATGGTTTGATTGAATGAGTTGATATAATCCGTTGAGATAAAAAGATTAGTCTTCTCATTCGCTAATTGTAACATTCTATTTTGCAAATTATCGCTTGGGTTGAAGGGATATCTTGAATGAATAACAAGAACAAAATTATCCGGCAGTTTGTTATTTCTAATAAGATTATACACTATTTCTCCTCCACTCCAAGCAGCAAATGTGCCGAAAAACAAAATAATCTTTTTATTGTCAGGGATATTAAACTTCTTTTGAATATCAACTACTTTATTGTAATTGGGCTTTTCCAGGATATCCGGAACAGCAACAGGAATATAAAAAGTTTTTACATTTTCATCTATTTTAGACTCTTGTCTTAAATATTTTTCTCGTAATGTATCCTGAACTATAATATTCCTTAATCCTTTGCATGCACAAATCTCTTTCTCTTTATTAGGATAGGCATGTTTCCAGAATATTTCAAACGAAAAATAATCCAATGCAGCATTGGGCATATATTTACGGCGTATCTCTTCTGCCCAAATTATGCCTTCCGGATCAACGCCAATTACTGTGATGATTTTTCTTGAGACAGACTGAAGAAAGTATCTTTGTCTTATATATATATACAACTGACGAGTCGTTCTAAAGATATTTTTCGCTCTATAATCAGGCTTCTCTTGCCAAATTATTATTTTATTATGACTGAATTTATAATCAAAAAAGTTCCATTTACAAATTAAAACAGACCCTATTTTTCTTTCCTCCAGAAAGTTAAACAAGCCAAAAAGTGTAGGATTATTAAACGTATCAAGATTTTTAGTAACTATTATTATCATTCTAAAAGACAATTACAAACCCTTTCTATTTCCTCTTCTGTGAGTCCTAAACCGCTGGGCAGGTAAAATCCGTTGCGTGCTAATTTTTCGGCAACTGGATATTTTTCATTTTTAAATAATCCCATTTTTTGAAAAACAGGTTGTTCATGCATGCACCAAAAAAATGGGCGTGTGCCAATTTTTGCTTCACTTAATTTTTTTACTGTTTCATTTGCCAATGTTTCTGTTTCTGCTACTAAGCCATAAACCCAATAAATATTTTCTGCATAATCTGTTTTAATTTGTGGTAATTGAAAACCTTTTAAACCAGTTAAGCCTTCATTGTATTTTTGTCCAATGTGTCTTTTCTTTTTGATATGCTCATCTAATTTTTCTAATTGTGCTAATCCTAAAGCAGCTTGCATGTTTGTCATTCTGTAATTCCAACCAAGCTCGTAATGTATAAACCTGCGACCATTAGGTTCAAAAGCAAGGTTTCTTAATTTTTTACAACGATCTGCTAAAGCTTCATCATTACACATAATCATTCCTCCCTCACCGGTAGTAATGTGCTTGTTGGGATAAAAACTAAAAATACTAATATCTCCAAAAGAACCACATTGTTGTCCATGATAAGTTTGTCCATGCATTTCGGCAGCATCTTCAATTAAAAACAAATTGTATTTTTTGCAAAGAGCTAATATAGGTTGCATATCAACAGGAAAACCATAAATATGCACTACTACAATAGCTTTGGTTTTATTCGTAATTTTTTCTTCTACTTTTCTAACATCCATATTCCAAGTAGTTTCATCACTCTCTACTAAAACAGGAATTGCACCTACGTTAATAACTGATTGAGCTGGAGAGATGATGGTAAAAGTGGGCATAATTACTTCATCACCTTTTTGCAGATTTAATGCTTTGATGGCAACGTCTAAAGCAGCAGAGCCATTGCTTACTGCTATGCCAAAATTTCTTCCTACATAAGCAGCCATTTTTTCTTCAAAGACTTTTATAAAATGACCTTCACTTGATATCCAACCAGTTTCTATACATTCTGTAAGATATTTTAATTCATTGCCAGAAAGCAAAGGTGTGTTTACTGGAATTGGTTTTTGCATAACTATATTTTTTGTAAAACAAAACAAACGCCCCAAGTATTTTCTGATGGTTCATTTGCAGTTAAAAATTCTTCGGTGTGTACTAATTCAAAACCTGTATGTGTAGCTAATAATTCAATTTCAGGAATAGAAAAATGACGCATAGGATGTTTTTCAAAAATTGAAGTAGAAATATTTGATTTTTTATCTTTTATCATTACTTCATAATTAACATCTACTACATTGGTTTGATGGTGTATGTGAGATTGAGCAAGTCTGATAATTTCAATTTCTGTGTTAGCCAAACGCTTTATTCTTGTTTCAGGTTGTTGAAAATATACTGCTGGTGTGTACCAAATATCAAATATAAAAATACCATCAGAGTTGAGGTGTGTATGTACATTTTTGAAGCAACTGATTAAATCGTTATTGTCTGTTAAATAACTGATGACATGAAATAAAGAAATGGCAACATCAAATTTTTTATCTAATTGAAAAGAAGTTATATCAGCTACTTGTGGATTAAAATTAGTTATGCTTTTTTGTTTAGCAATTTCAACCATTTCTGGGCTTCTTTCTAAGCCAACCACTTCATAGCCCTGTTTGCAAAGTATAGCAGCATGATTACCAGTACCACAACCCAATTCTAAAAAATTGTTTATATTTTTTTTATACTTTTTAGAAAGTGTTAATACATAATCTGCTTCAACATTATAGTCTTTGTCTTTATATAACAAATCGTAATATTGACTGTAAAGTTTAAAATTACTCATTAACTAAAAATTACATAGTTATCATCAATAGGTGTAAACCTTATTTTATCTTGCTCACCACAATAGGGGCCTTGTTTTACTTCAATAAGTTCACTTTGCTCTAACATTTTAAAACCATGTCCTCCATCTGCAAGCAAAATAACATCTCCGGCATAAAGTATAGTACTTTTAATATATAATTGTTCGTTATTAAAAAAATCTACTCTTACTTTACCCGATTTAATAAATAATACTTCTTGCGTAAGATGAACTTCTCTCGGGACAAGGTTATGCCTATGAGGCGGGATAACATAATCCTTTGGTCTATTCATATAGCCCAATTGCTGAGAGTCGTTATCATTTGTAAAAAACTCTATGCCATTTTTTTCAAAACTTTTTCTGATAATAATGGATAGTAGAAGATGGTTATTGTATATTTTTTCTATCATGTTTTAATTAGTATATAATAAGTAGAAGTTGAGCCTGCGTATATTTCTTTGAATGTAGATCTAATTTCTAAGTTATAGTTCAAACAAAAATCTGTTATAAAAGAATGTGGGATTACTACAGCAAAATCATATCCTAATCGATGCCAATTTAAAGCATCTTTTACCTGTAAATCTGTATCATTAATTACATCAAAAATAAATAGTCCTCCTTTACATAACACCCTTGCTGCCTCCTTAAAATACTGCATAGTATGTACAATTGGAAGATAAACAAACACAGCATGAGCATGAACAACATTTATTGATTCATTATTGGTTTGTTTCAGGCTTATTCCATCTGCATCAATTATATGAACAATCCTATTGTCATAATTTCTTTTTAAATATTGTTTCCAACCATTATTTACTTCGTATATCTCATAGCTTAAAACATTTGAATTAAGTAGTTTCTCTAAATACATTCCAGTACCGGTACCAATTTCTAATATTGATACCTTATTATTTGGAAAATATTCTATGATTTTATTTATAATCCTGTCCCTTCTACCAATTTTCCGTACATCTGTATTTTTAGATTCTAAGTATTCACATATACTAAGTTTTAACTTCTTCGCCTCTCTTTCAATTACCATAGCGTCAATATATCCTTTAGCATATTTATTTGAAACAACTAATGGTTTATTTATTTTCAGCCTTGTTTTAACATATCCTTTAACAGCAGTAGCTACATACCTATATACATTAAATTTTTTATAATTAGTTATTCTATTACTTTTAACATTAGAAAGAAGCAATTCATTTATTTGACGTACAGCTGCATTACTTGCCTGACCGGGGTTATATAAGAGATAGTCTCTTAATTTCTTCTTCTCAAAAGGGTATTTTTGGGGATGCAATAACACATCTTCAATTATTGCAGGTAACTCTTTTATATTTGATACCACTGGACCAAACTCTTTTCCTCCATTAATAAAATTGATTTTATCCCAATTGCTAATATCATAACCTGGAAAATAGTCTTGTTTTAAAGCAACCTCAAAAAAATATGGAGTATCAATATAAACAACTGGTTTATTTAAAGCCAAAAATTCAAATGCAACACTAGATATACAAGTAATTAATATATCTGATTTCCGCAGTAGAATATCAATTTGATCTCCTTTATAAAGAAATAAATTGGAGTATTGTTTTTGTAAATTATTGATTTCTTGAAACCAATCTATCCCTCCATTTGCATATTCATTATTAACGGGTCTTAAACAATCTATAGGGAGTTTAGCAATAATGTTATATTGGCCATTTTGAGCTAATACCTGTAAAATGTCAATACCTTTTTCACGAAGTGATGCATACTTATTAAAAGCAGGTGCATATAATATTGTTTTTTTATTTTTACATACGCCTAGGGATTTAAAACTATTGTCGTCTTTTAGTGCCTCATTGATTAATTCATCGCTTTTGGGATACCCTATTTCATATAGACAAACATGAGCAGGAATTTTATTATAATATTTTTGTGCAAAAAATTCAAATGCTTCCTTATGCATTTTTCCATAAAGAAAAAAAGCATCATATGTCAACATTAGATTCCAATGAAAGCTTAATGCTTTAGATGGTTGACCATGAAATAAATAAATACTATAAATATTATCAACGCCATGTGCCTCCGTAGAGAGATAAAGATTAATTTCTTTATTAGAAAAGAAATTAGTGTTTAAGACATTTAAATGTATATGCCTAAATTTATTATGGGGGTTAGTTTTTATAAAATCTAAATAACACTCTTTACTCTCATGTGCTATAATAATTATATCCGATGGAAATTTTTTGCTATATGCGTATAAAACATCCTTGTAAAATTGATACTCTCCTAAATAATTGGCAAAAACTAATATTCGTTTTTTAAAAAAACGATTAATTCGCAATAAAGCTTTCAACCAATATAATTGAATGATATATTTTTTTGATAAGCTATACATTATTTCTCACATATTCAATAACGAACTTAGCATATTCAGTATCAGAATCAATAAGCGGATAATTGTATAGTTGATCTATAATACACCCAAATTCTGAACAACCTAAAATAATAAGAGAACTGTTATATTTACTTAAAGTGGTTTCAATATGTAGTTTTATTCTGTTTATATCAACCATATTGTCGTTAAGTTTTATATCTTCAATAAAATTCAACACAATTTTATTATCATCTTCACTCATCTCTACATACTCATAACCTAGTTGTTGCAAGTAGGGCTTATATAACTGAGTAGAATAAGTAATTACGCCTCCCCAAACAATAATTCTTGTACCCTTACTTACCTTATTTTTTAAAGATTGACAAGTTGCCTCTACAATACTAATAGTAGGGATATTTATTTTAGGTTGCACATAGGGTAAAAAATATGTTGCACTATTGCAAGGCAGGAGAATAATATCTACTGGATATTTAGCAAGTTTTTGGCAACTTTCAATCATTCCCTCGACAGGGCTTTCTTCATCGTATAAAAATGCTCTTGTTCTGCTTGGAATATGAGGGTTGTTATCTAATATAACTCTCAAATGATCCCAATCTTTCTTTGCTTTAGTTAAATCTAACAGTTTTTTTAAAAAACTTAGTGAAGCATAAGGACCCATACCGCCAAGTATTCCAATGATTTTTTTATTGTTTTTTTTCATCTTTAATAAAAATCATAAAATTATGACTAAATCTACCACATATAGTTTCGCTATATATCTTAGGTTTAATTACATCTTGTAAATATGTATAGTAATACATTAACTTATAAGAAACAGGAGCTAGGGTATTTATTAGTGAAATAATATTAGAATGATTTAAAAAAAATTTTAACCTTCCGATTCGTAAAAACCGATACGATCTATTGTTATAAATAGGTTTAAAATTAATTTGCTCAAATATATTTATTATTTCATCTAATGTTCTATAAATAGAATAATAATTATCCCTACTAATTTTTTTTGTTTCGGGTTCTAAACTAATTGTTGATCTATCTATAATTTTCCCATTAGATTTCAACCAAGTTGTTATCATTTGTAAAAGACCAATCAATTCGTCTGACTCAATGTATTGCGTTACTCCACTAAGGTATATAACATCATACTTTTTATTTGGTTGATACTCTTGAATACTACAACAAAAAAAATTACAATTATTAACCCTTTGCATATTAACTCGCTGTTTAGCTATATTAATTGATGGTTGGCTTATATCGATACCATCATATATACTAACATGTTTATGAAGATTTAAAGCCCATCTTCCAGAACCACAGCCTACTTCTAAAATATTTATATTTTTTTTTGATAGAAATTTTTTAAAATGCGTCGATTCGAAAAAATTTCTATAATCTATCTCTACTCTACCACAATCTCCCATTGCAGCAACTCCATCTATATCTGGATCTAGTTGTTTTGAGTTCCAATATTTATTTACAATTTCATTCATGACAATTAATAACCTCGTTTAAAAAAGTTAATGATGGTTTTATAGAATAATTTTCACATATTTTTTCATGCCATTGATTGTATGTATTATTTGGTAAAACATTCTTTCCATATAAAGCATAAGGAACAGGTGTATTTCCGTGTTTCCCATCCGTTGATCTTGTTTCGTGATCTCCGCATACTACAATTCTATAATTGTCTTTAAAACAACTTTCTAACTCTTGAAGAATGGGTCCAACAACTTCTTTATCAATTTTTTCAATTGCTTCTTTCTTACCTAAGTAATTTAATTGATGAGCTTCTTCATCTGTTGCATTAATATGCACTAATGTAAAATCATATTTATGCAAATATTTAATGCCATAAATACCTTTCATTTTATAATCAGTATCAATATATCCTGTGGCTCCTGGAATTATATCAAAATCTATATCTGCTGCCATTGCAATACCATGTAAAAAATCAAGTGCACCTACAAATCCTGCTTTAATACCGGTACGTGAATAGAACGATGGCCAATTAGGTTTAACCGAAGGACTCCAAACCCAAAGCATATCTGCTCTGCTCTCAGGGGCATTCATATTTCTTATTTGTTCCCTCGTATTTAGTAAAAAGTTATTAAGTATAATATTAAGTTCAATATCAGTTGTAAAAGAAGGTAATATTTGTTCAACTTCTTTACCAATATTCATATGAGGTTCTGCACATTTTATAGTTTTAGGATCTATAGCAGCATTTCGTATTATAAGTGTATTTCTATAACTTTGACCAGGGTATAATTCCCAATTTGATGCTGGTAGTTTTATTTTAGAAATAATTTTTCTAGCTTCATTATCTGATATGAGACCAGCTGTAAAATCTGTAATTATTTTTTGCTCATTATCTAATGAAATAAGATTACATCTTAATACTAAATCTTCAGGGCTTAAAGGAATTCCTTTTGCCAATGCCTCAAAAGATGCCCTTCCTGATGGATAAAAATTCTCAGGCTCATACCCTAATAACCCCATTATGCACACCATACTTTCAATGGGGAACCCGGGAAAAACAGTATTTATTCTGCCAATTTCGCCTTTTGTTGCTATATAATGAATATTAGGCGTAAAGGCAGTCTCTAAGGGAGTTTTATTATTTAATGCACTAATAGGTGCATCACCCAACCCATCAATTATTATTAATACTGTTTTTACCATCAGAAAAAATTCTTTGACATATTTTTAAATCTTCAACCGAATCTATTTCGAACCATTTTTTACCAGCTATATCATGTAAAGTAATATCTAAGTTTTTAATATTCTCAGCTATAATTAAATCATAATATAACTTTTCTTTTTTTTCTTTTATACCTCTTTGCAACATTGCAATTATATTGGGAACCTGTTTAGCTCTTAATGTCAAAAGTCCTACAGATTTTGAATATACAACCTCACCATCATTCTTCATTTCATCCTTATTCAAAATTTTAATTTCTGCTACTTTATTATTTTTACTTATTAAATAACATCCATCCATTGATTTTATAGAGGAGTCACCAATCCATACAATGTCATTGTCTGACATTCCTTCTAATATTGAATACTCAAAAAAAACGTCTCCTTCCAATATTATAACATTATCATTCTTTATTTTATTTAACCCTAACAACAAACTATACATACTATTAGTGTTATGGTATTTCTCGTTATTAATATACGTTATTTTCATTTTTTTATAAAAAAAGCCGATATTATCATGTAGAATATTATTGAGATAGCCAGTAACAATAATTACATTTTCTATTCCAATTTTTTCTAAATGACCTAACGCATTGTGAAGAATTGTCTTATCGGTAACTTTTACAAGAGGTTTAGGGATTTGGTTTGTTAACGGTTTTAACCTTGTACCTACTCCCGCAGCCAAAATTATTGCTGATTTATACATTTAATATTTTATTGTTCTTTTGTCCAAATACTTTTTTGATATACTTCACATCCACTATAGGAGTATGAATCAAATCTAGCATTAAAACCAGTTATATCATTATTGAGTATTTCAATTATTTCTGCTTCTTGAATCGAATCATCTGCACTATTACCGCGAATTAAAATCCAAGGGCTTATAAAATACTTACCAGGATACAAATAATTATTTGGAATAAGAACATTAAAAATATGTTCTCCAATATCTAAATCAAATTCTAACCCTTCCCAACATGAAACTAAATAAGTTAATGGCACTCCAGTTATACTACTAATTTTTATTCCAACTTCAGCATTCTTCATATAGGAATGAACTTGAACTTTTAGGGTAATTACGATTTTAGCTCCCATTAAAAAAGTATGTTGTTTTTTTCTATTAGAAGCATTATAAATAAGCATGTCGCTTATAAAACCAAATCTTCTTTCCCCAATATGATGTTGCATATCTTTAAAATCTTTCTGTAAGTTCCATATGGAGTTTTCTGTATATACTTTCAGGACATTATTAATATTATCATCTGTTGAAAGTGATCCATTTTCTAATAAAATCGCTCTATTACATAACTCTTTTATAGAGTTCATATTATGACTCACAAACAATACCGTTCTTCCCTGCCCGCTTACATCTTTCATTTTACCTAAACATTTTTTTTGAAACTCGGCATCGCCTACGGCTAATACTTCATCTACAATTAATATTTCAGGTTCTAAATGTGCAGCTACCGCAAATGCTAATCGCACATACATACCGCTGCTATAACGTTTTACAGGTGTATCTATATAACGTTCTACTCCACTAAAATCTACTATTTCATCAAACTTGCTTTTTATTTCTTTTCTCGTCATACCAAGTATGGCACCGTTTAAAAAAATATTTTCTCTGCCCGTCATTTCCGGATGAAAGCCTGTGCCTACTTCTAACAAACTGGCTATTCTTCCTTTAACTTTTATATTGCCTGTTGTTGGCATTGTTGTTTTAGAAAGTATTTTTAAGAGTGTACTTTTTCCTGCTCCGTTTCTTCCAATAATTCCTAAAACTTCTCCTTGTTTTACTTCAAAATTTATGTCTTGCAAAGCCCATACATAATCGCTATTGCCTTTAGTGGTTCTATCGTTGGCTTCACCAATTTTTAAAAATGGATCTTCTTTACCTCTAACCTTTGCCCACCATCTATTAATATCATGACTAATAGTACCAGTACCCACTTCTCCAAGCCGGTATTGTTTTGATAAATTTTCTACTTTTATTACTGTGTTACTCATTAAAAATATTGGTTGCTAATTCTATTAATTTGCTTTTAATTGTTTCTTGTGTTGGTGGATTGGGTATGATATAATCTACAGCTTCTTCATAATTAATATCATTAAAATAAACTAACTGAGCTCTAAACAATTTGTCAGAAAACATATCTCCAAATAATTCTTCAGCTCTTTTACTAATATCATTTATAGAATAATAAT
This sequence comes from Bacteroidota bacterium, assembly GCA_018267725.1. Taxonomy (GTDB): domain Bacteria; phylum Bacteroidota; class Bacteroidia; order Chitinophagales; family Chitinophagaceae; genus CW01. The sequence goes on along the minus strand of JAFDXY010000020.1, from coordinate 143,828 downwards.
CATTAAATATAAAATATAAATCTACATAATCCTTCCATTTAGACCTTCTACCTAAAGCGTATGCTTTCATAGCACTTAAATCTAACAATGATGGTACTTTAATATATTGTTCAAATAAATTTTCTGCTTTTACTTCAAAAGGGTATTGAAAAAAAGTCAGTTTAACATTATTGATAGTAACATTCATTTGTTCAACTACCCGCCTTGTAATAGTATATGGAAACCCAGAAGCAGTTATTTTAGATAGGTTTTTTGTATGATTCACAGCAGCCAGTTTAAATAAATCAAAATCAATAGACCTACGATGCCCAATATATAATGCAATAGCAGTACCACCAACCAAATAATACTCTCTTTTAAAAGAACTTATAAATGGCAACAATTCTAATTGCTGCCGATTAAGAATTTCTTTATGCATATTTAGCAAAAAAAAGGCTAAAAAAATTATATATTTCTGGGTAATAATTCAATTTCATCCTTTCTTTAGCCGAAAAAAAAGTTTTTGCTACTTTTTTTATGCCTAATAAATTAAACAATTCCTTCACATCATCTAAACTGCCGTAGTTTAAAATAGTTTCAACCAAAAAACTATCAGGTATATCGAACAGTTTATTTTCTGGCGTGTACCAAAAAAGGTTTTTATGCTTAGTGATATAAGCATTTCTTATCATTACTTTTGAAGTATTTTTTTTACCCATTATAATTTCATTCACGATTCATAACTCTTAACTCATAACTTATAATTCTTACACCGTATCCATAAAATTTTTCTCAACCTTATTAAAAATAATAGAGCCTACTATTAATAATATTAATGCTGTTACACTGCTATAGCCAAGATACAACCAATTAAATGTACCGGAACCTGTAAAAGCAAAACGAAATGTTTCTACAATAGATGATAAAGGGTTTAATTTAATAATTAAAGCATACTTATTAGTTAATGTGCTTAATGGATAAATTACCGGTGTGGCATACATTAATAATTGTACACCAAATGTTAGAAGAAATGTAAGGTCGCGATATTTAGTGGTTAATGCACTTATTATCATTCCGGCACCCAATGCAATAGTTGCCATTAATAAAATTAAATATGGCGTAAGTATTATATATATGTTTGGATGAACATTACTGCCTTTCATTAAAAAATATATCCAAAAACATAAAAACAAAATAAACTGAATACCGAATCTAACTAAGTTAGAAACCACAATAGATAACGGCATTATTAAGCGTGGAAAATATACTTTACCAAAAATAGAAGCATTATCTTTAAATACAGTTGAGGTTTTGGTTAAGCAGTCTGCAAAATAATTCCATAAGGTTATACCGCATAAGTAGAATAATGTCATAGGCAACCCATCGGTTGAAATTTTTGCAATATTCCCAAAAATAATTACATAAATAACTGTAGTTAAAAGTGGTTGTAAGAAAAACCAAATGGGTCCTAAAATGGTTTGTTTATAGGTAGCAATAAAATCTCTTTTTACCAGCATTAGAAGCAAATCTTTATAACGCCAAACTTCTTTTAGCTTTAAATCGAATAACCGAGATTGTGGAGATATAATTTCAGTCCAATTATCAACTTTTATTTCAGACATTATAACTCTTATTCTTTTGTATTAAATAATCTTGCAAAAAAGCCTTTACGCTGTTTTGAATCCGAATCAAAATAAGTATAACCGTTACTTCCTTTTCTTTTTCCAAAATATCCATAACCTTTTGCGTAGCCATAGCCATATCGGTAGGCATACGCATAGCTATTATACCCATAATAATTATAACGACCACTTACTTGCACATCATTCACAATGATTGCCATATTAGGTAATTTTTTATTTTCATTTAATTCAACTATAAAATCTAATTGCCTTTTTAAAGTAAATCGTTGTCTTACCAAATACAATATACAATCTGCAAACGGTGCTAAAATAAATGCATCTCCAACAATACCTACGGGTGCAGTATCCATTATAATATATTCATATTCTTTTTTTAATTTTTCAACAAGATTACCTAATAAAGGAGAAAGAAGCAACTCAGCAGGATTGGGCGGAATAGGTCCCGGCTCTATTACTTTTAAATTAGGGAAGCCTTCTACATCTTGAATAATTTCTTCATGATTGTCTATTTGACCAATTAAATAGTTTACAATACCTTTTGAAGAAACACTTGTGTTGGCATTTTGTTGTTTACCAATTGAAGGTTGTATTTTTCGTATATCAAATTGTAATAATATTACTTTCTTATTAGCTAAAGCCAATACTGCTGCTAAATTTCGGCTGGTGAAAGATTTGCCCTCTCCGCCTATTGAAGATGTAATCATTAAAGTTTTGCATTGCCCATTATTGGTTAATAAAAATTGCAAGTTGGCACGCATAATGCGAAACTGTTCTGAAATTACATTTCTATTATTTAATACTACTAATAAATCTGTTCTGCTACTATGTATAATTTCTCCAATTATAGGGATAGATGTTTTTTTAGTAATATCATCACGCAAGGTTACTTTATCATTAAACAGTTCAATTAAAAATATTATTACAATTGGAATAATTAAACCAATCAACACACAAAAAGATATTATTTTACTTACTTGCGGTTCAAATTCAGATCCTGGCATACTTGCATTCTCAAGAATTGTATAGTTAGATTGTGCAGATAAAGAGGTGATAGAAGTTTCTTCTTTTTTTTGAAGTAAATACGCATACAATTGGTCTTTTATAGACTTTTGCCTCTTTAACTCTTCTACTTCCCTCTGTTTAATAGGAAGTTTACCTAATGGGTCTAAAATTGAATTTGACTCATTCCGATAACGTATTATTTGGTTGTTATTTTCATTTTGAATGTATTTTAAAGTTTCTAACAATTTCTTTTTCACTTCTTTTAATTGGTAAGAGATTGTAGAAATAGCTAATCCATCTTCAGTATTATCTTTTTGGGCAAAAGCCCCGCCCATTATAAGGTTGTTATATTGCTTTGTTAAGTCGCTTACGGCGGTTCCATCAAAAACATAAAGAGGTATTGGTTTCCCTTTATTTTTATCATCATTAATAAAAGAAACTAATAATGCAGATAACATATTGTCTGCCGCCAATCGTTTACTCTTTAATTCAATATCAGATAATTGAGCACTATAATAACTATTTTCATCTTGGGGGTTATTAAATCTTGGATCACCTTTTTTAAGAAGAATTTCTTCTTCAATTTTATCTATTTCTTTTGAAATAGTGTCCATTCTTTCATCAATAAAATCTATTGTTCTAAAAGCAATTTCTTTTTTTAAGAATACATCTCTTTTTTGAACTTCAATCATAAGTGCATTTAATACATTTACAGCTCGTGTAGGGTTATCAGTTCGCATACCCAAGTTAAGAATACTGGATTTTTCACTTAACCCCCCTATTGATAATTTACTTTGAATATCTCCTACCGCAAAAGCAGGAGGAGTCCATTTTACTTGAAAAGGTTCCTTGGTAATTTCATTAATTTTAGAAGACGCTGTAATAATAAACACCACTTTATTAATTGTATTTGTATCTCCCCATTGTACTCTTTTGGTGGGGCCATTATTCAAATTTATACTTAATGATTTTGGAGCAAGTTCTGAGATGTTAAAAATGTAAATTAGATTTGTGTCTGGTATTGAAAGAATTTTTAGCGTGAATGGGGCATAATCAGAGATATCACTATTTTTAATTTTACCAAGATTATAATAATAATAATTAAAATTATTTTTACGAACCATTGATTCTAATAATATTCTCGATCTTATTGCTTCGATTTCATTTTGCATATTTACGGAGCGAGTCCCATATAATGCACTATTAATTAAATCAACTTGACCATTCGATGTAGTAGATTGCCCTCCTCCTACCAACATTGATCCATTTACTCTATAAATTTTAGTTGTATATCTTAAATAAATATAACCAGTAGCTAACGAAAATGCCAATGAAAGAACGAACAATGGCAGGTAGGATAGATATTTTAAAAATATATCTTTTAACTGAAATGTTTTTTCATTTATAAATGAAGATCCAATTGAATTTTTTGATAAATCATTCATTTTAAATAATTACTTTAAAGATTTAAGAAGAATTAGTAAACTTAATACTGTAGAGGTCGCAGTTACATAAAACATAAGCGGTTGCAATTTTTGTATTTTCACAAAACTACTTCTAGCATCTTCCTCTTTAAGATATCTTAAATTGGGGTTAACATATATTAAATCATTTGTTTGCAACTGATATACAGGAGAAGTGAAAAAAGCCCCGCTTGTCATATCAACAATATTAACTTTTCGGTTTTTCAAACTATCTTCTCTTATTACCATTACTTTACGTATATCAGAGTTACTATTTTCTCCACCATATGAAGCAAATAAATATAACAAATTAGCATTTTCAGGAGGTAATTCAACAACATCTTGTTTTTTCAAACTTCCTAATAGAAAAACTTTAATTGGTTTTTGGACCACATTTACAAAAGGGGCCTTAATATAAGGGGCTGATAATTTTACTAAAGTATCAGCCAATTGCTTGTTAGTTAATCCTGCTGCTTTTACAATACCAATTATTGGGAAATTTAAATTACCATTTATATCAACAACATAACCACCAGATTTATTTAGAAAATTAAATATATCAGTTTGATCTTGAACTATAGTTGCTTGTGTATAAAATTGGATATTTAACTTATCTGAAGGTTTTATAAGCACTTCCTCTGCACTTACCTTTCCCATACTATCCAACCCTCGCTGAAACATTAAAAAATCAAATTGGCTTTTTTTTACGCTTGCACAAGAAACAAGTAAAAAAATACTCAGAATTGTAAAAAATAAAAAGTTTGCTTTTTTCATTACCATAATTTTGGTTTAAAGCTTCGCTACCTCAATCACAAATTGAGAACAAAGTTTTTTAAAAAATAAGGCATTATCACAACCAAATGCGACAAATGCCTTAATATGATATATACTTAAATAGAAGTACTAATTTTCATAATTACTAACAGCCACATTTTCCTAACAAATCTCTAAAAGTAATGTACAACAAATATAAGGGCTTTTACTTTTTTGGGGATATTACATTTATTTTATTTTTCAGTTTTTCAGAAAACAACAATTAAGTATCTTTCCCCACTAAACTGCTATGAATGAATAACCGTTATTATTCGTTAGACGTGTTTCGTGGAGCTACCGTTGCATTAATGATTTTGGTAAACAATCCCGGCTCTTGGTCGCATATTTTTACACCATTAGAGCACGCTTCTTGGCATGGCTGCACACCAACAGATTTAGTATTTCCATTTTTTTTATTTGCAGTTGGTAATGCCATGAGTTTTGTAATGCCAAAATTTGAACAAAAAGGGAATAGCTTCTTCTTAAAAAAAATAATTAAAAGAACATTATTAATTTTTTTAATAGGATTGTTTCTTAATTGGAGCCCTTTTGTAAGATATGACCAAACAGGTAACCTTATTTTAAAAGGATGGGAATGGACAACTGCTAAAGGAACAATTACTGGCATTCGAGTTATGGGTGTTTTACAAAGAATTGCATTATGTTATTTTTTTGCATCGTTAATAGTTTATTATTTTAAACAAAAAGGTTCTTACTTAGTTAGTTGCATTTTACTTTTAATATATTGGGTTATTGCATTGCTATTAGGAAATAGTACAGACCCATATAGTTTACAAGGCTTTTTTGGAACACAAGTTGATATTAATCTTTTTGGTGAAGCACATGTATATTACGGAGAAGGCGTTGCTTTTGACCCTGAAGGCTTAGTAAGTACAACTACTGCAATTGTGCAAGTTGTATTGGGTTATTTTGTAGGAGCATACATTCAACAAAAAGGTAAAACCTTTGAAATGCTTAGCAATTTATTTGTTGCCGCAATAGTATTAATGGCAGCAGGCTATTGTTGGGATATGGTTTTTCCTATTAACAAAAAAATATGGACAAGCAGTTATGTATTATATACAACAGGCCTTGCCATGGCGGTTTTAGGTGTATTAATTTATTTAATAGAATTTAATGGAAAGAAAGGTGTATGGAGTAAATTTTTTGATGTGTTTGGAAAAAACCCTTTATTTATTTTTGTAATAAGTGGTTTTTTACCAAGACTATTAGGGTTGATACGAATTAATAATGGTGCAAAAAGTGATGGCTCTATTATATACACATCGCCTTTTGGTTGGTTTTATGAACATATTTGTAAAAACATTTCTGCCGATTTACGTGTTGGCTCATTAGTATATGCCATAATTATGATTATTTTTTATTGGAGTATTGTTTATTGGATGGATAAAAAGAAGATTTACGTTAAAGTATAATGAAATTAAATAATATAGAAATAAAATCAATTACATTTAAAGGTTACTCTTCATTTAGTAAAGAAAAAATAGCTGCATTAATATTACAACATCAAGATTGCAGCAATATTCCGGGAGATTTTGTTACAATTATTAATGGAATTCTTAATAACAAAACAATTACTATTATCGGCACTAGCGTTATAAATGCCTTACCTTATTTTTATGTACACACAAATAATTCATTCTTTCACGGAGATAATATATTTGATGTTTGTAAAAAAGCTCAACTAAAATGGCAATGGAACCATTTTGCTTTATTCTGTATTAATGCTATTGAACATACTGTTGGCGAACACAGTTTGCATGCACACATAAAACGAGTACCCGAAAACAGCATAATTACATATTATAATAACACATTAACAATAGAAAAAAAAGAAAGAAAAATAAACCAGCAACAAACAAAATCAGATACTGAAATATTAAAAGATTACATTAATTTTTGTGATGAATATTTTTGTGAAGCTAAAGATTTACTTCTTTCTATGAGTGCCGGTTTTGATAGCAGATTATTATTGGCAACTGCCCTTTATTTTAACAAACAGCCATTATTAGCAACCTTTGGTAACCCAAATGCTACCGATGTAAAAATAGCTGGTGCAATTGCTAAAAAATTAAATTTAAAGCACAGTATAATTGATTTGGTTATAGAAAATTATTTTAAAGAAGATAATATTTTTGAAATAATTAATGCAACAAGTGGCAGTAAAACATTTAACCATTGGCATACTTATTTTTTTGCAAAACATTTTAAAAATAGCAATGCATTACATTTAGCAGGTTCTAACGGAGAACTTGCAAGAACATACTATTTTGACAAAGGCATTATTGCAAAAGCAGCAGATAAAATTCCTTTAAATTTATTTGATATTTTTTTAAATCTTAAAATTAAAAAGGCAGATAATTTTATCATACCATCTTTAAACAGTGCTGCTTTTAAAACTAAATTTATTTCAACAGCAAATCATCAAAATACTGGGCAAGGTTTTCTTAATAGTTTAGATAATTTTTATGCCTTTGAGCGTGTTAGACATTTTATTGGTAATGGCTTAGCATTATACAATTGTAATGTAACAACAACATCTCCTTTTTTAGATTATCGTTTCATTAATTTATGTAATCATTTACACAGAAATAAAAAACTAAACAGCATATTTCACAAAACAATAATTAATCAATTGCAACCTGCTTTAATGCAATTTGGTAATAACGATAACTCAACATCAATCAACAATTTTAACAGCAATTCATATTTTTTTGAAAAACAAATTACAACCACTTATAATCCGGTTGATACAGTTATTCAATCAAACATTGTAAAAGAAATAATTATGGAAAGTAATTATTTAAATGAATGGTTAGATCAAGAAGAACGAGTAAAAATTTGGGAAGAAAAAAAGAATAGAAGCATTTATTTTTTAATTACCATGCACTACACATGTGTACACCTAAAACAATTAGGTTTATAAATATTATTCTTTGGTTGCCACAACAAGCATTTTGTTTTTAATTTGAAATATTTTAAAAAACCAAGATGCAGGAGGAGTAAATATTTTAACTAACACATCTGAGAATAAAATACGTTTTAAATAAAACGAAATAGGGAAACTAAGTTCATGAAAAAGTTTTATTTCAATAATTTTTAATCCTGCTTTTTGCATTATTAAATGCATATCTTTTTTGCTAAGAATTTGTTTATGCCCGTAAGGATGGTTTGAATACATAGCATGTAACAAAGTATTCATTTTCCCAAAACTTAATTTACTAATCAACTCACCAAACTTGTGATAGAATGCATCTCTGCAAGGGGTATCAATAAAAATATAGCCGTCTTTTTTTAAAAGATTTGCACAATGCTGAACTATTTGTGTGGGGTAATTTACATGCTCAATTACATCCCACAAAACAATTGCGTCAAAAAAATTTACGTGTTCTTTTTGCCAAAAATTATCTTGTATCGGTAAGTTGTACAAGTTAGGTAATTGGTATTTGTTTTTTACATAACTCATCCAGCGTTGATCAAGCTCTATTCCGTAGCAATCATAATTTCTTTTAATCATTTCACGCAAAAACAAAGCACCGCCAAAACCAACATCCAAAAGCGTTTTGTTTGGTTGTATATAAGTTGCAACTTTATTTATATGATTATTAAATCTTGTTGCATTAGATTGCATTTTTTGCTCAATAAAATCAATTTCTTTTTTGCTTAAAGTTACTTCTTTGTTAGAAATTGCTGCTTTATATTCTTCATCAATATAATCTGTATAATGAAAACCGCAATGTTTGCAAACAATTACATTAGCCATTTGCAAATGGTATTTAATTATGTTGCCGCTATTACCGCAAAGTTTACAAATGCTATAATCAAAATTCATTATATAAAAAGGCTTTCTGCTTTAATAATATTTTCTGGTTTACCAACATCTATAAATTTATTTGCTGACTGATTAAAGGAAATTATAGAATGTGTAGTCGCTAAACTTAAATATACATCAACCATTGAAAATTTTCCTTCTTGTTGTATTAATGAAAATATAGATGAATTAATAACATGAATACCGCTAAACGCTTTAGGAATAAGCATTTTACTCTTTCTAACAATTTTTTGTTCATTAGTATTTATGTTTTGCCAACCACATAATTCATCATTTTCATTAAACAAAAAATATCTTGATGAAGTTCTATCGCTAACAGCTAAAGTTGCTAAACATTTTTTTTGTTGATGTTGTTTTATCATTTCATCTAAATGCATATCTGTTAAAATATCTGCATTCATTACAACAAAATCATTTTCATTTTTAAAATACCATGCTGCTTTTTTTAAACCGCCACCTGTTTCTAATACTTTATCTGTTTCATTACTTATTTCAATATTACTTCCCCAGCCTTTGTTTTTTTCAAGTATATTAATAATTTGATTTGAAAAATGATGCACATTTACAATAACATTTTTTATACCAAATTGTTGTAAGTATTCAATATTTCTTTGCAATAATGTTTTATTGTTAACAATAGCTAATGCTTTAGGATGCTTATCTGTAAAGGGTTTTAGCCTTGTACCTAATCCTGCTGCAAAAATCATTGCTTTCATGCTCACTAATTTTATTTAACCCAATTTGTTTGATTAGTATGTGTTAATACAACTTTTACTTTATACTTATTTCTTAAATGCCTTGCTGTTTGTTCAGCAGCATACACACTTCTATGTTGGCCACCGGTGCAACCAAAATTTATTTGCAAATTGTTAAAGTTTCTTTTTAAATAATCTTCAATAGTTATATCAATTAAATCCCACACACTGTTTAAAAAAACGCTCATTTTAGTGCGTTGTTCTAAAAAATCTTGTACAGGTTTATCTTTTCCGCTTAAAGTTTTGTATTCATCAAACCTTCCAGGGTTTAATATTCCACGCATATCAAAAACAAAACCTCCACCATTTTCAGAGGTATCTTTAGGAATTCCTTTTTTATAACTAAAACTATTAATAGTTATAACTAACGGAGTTTCTTCAGTTGCTTGTACCGATGTAAATCTTTCTACAATTTCAGTACTTACAATTAATTTCAACATTCTATCAAACTCAGGCGTAGCAATACCTATACGTTTATGTTCTAAGAAAAATTTTAAATTACTTAAAGCCAATGGTATGCTTGATAAGAACTGTGCTTTTCTTTCAAACAAACCTCTAAAACCATAAGCTCCTAATACTTGTAATAATCTAATTAATACATATCCGTTGTATTGGCTAATAAAAGTTATTTTATCAACCTGCTTATTTAAAAGTTTGCTTACTTCATCAATATAAAAATTTAATAAATTATCTTTCCATTCTTCGCTTAACTCTGCTCTTGCTTGCCATAATAAACTGGCAACATCATATTGCAAAGCTCCTTTCATTCCTCCTTGATAATCTATAAAAAAACATTCATCATTTTTTATAATAATATTTCTGCTTTGAAAATCTCTGAACATAAAATATTTATGTTCGGTAAAAGTTAAATAAGTACTTAATGCTTCAAAATCATCAAGCATTTGTTGCTTATCGTAAGGTAATTGCAGTGTATCTAAAAAATAATATTTAAAGTATAATAAATCGCTCAATATAGCTTGCTTACCAAATTCTTTTGCAGTTAAACACCAATTATAGTTTAAATCTTTATCTCCTTCAATTTGAATGTGGGCAAGGGCTGTAAGGCTTTTTTGAAAAAGATTATAAGCATATTCTTTATGCCCAAACGTTTCTAATTTATTTAATAAACTTTCTGTTCCTAAATCTTCTTGTATATAAATTGTTCGTTCATCATTCACACAAAAAATTTGCGGAACCGGTAACAATTTTGTTTTAAAATGATTACTGAAATTAATAAACGTATTATTTTCTTTAATATTTAAACCATGCGTTGCAATAAATGTTTCTTCGTTAAAATAAATACGAAAATAAATTCTATCGCTACCGCTTTGAGGTAGTTTTTCAATACGTGTTGGCGGTTGTTTTTTCCAACTTTCAAATAAACTGGCTATTCCTTGTACAATTGTTTCCATAATGTATTGCGGCGAATGTAATATAAAAGCAAATCTTCATTTCAAAAATTATCTGCACAATTATTACATTCGTTGTTATGAAAATTATTGAAGTAAATAATAAAGCTACCGAAAAACATTTTCTTGAAGTAAATGCTTTAATGAATAAGCATAACCCAAACTATATACGTGCTTTAGATAATGAAGTAAATGCAGTTTTTGATAAAACAAAAAATAAAAATTTTAAATACGGCGAGGCAAGAAGATGGATATTAAAAGATGATACCAATAAATTAATTGGAAGAATTGCTGCATTTACCAATAGCAAATACATTAATAAAGGAACCGAATTTGCAACCGGCGGCATTGGTTATTTTGATTGTATTAACAACCAAGATGCTGCTAATTTATTATTTAATACAGCTAAAGAATGGTTGCAAAATAAAGGTATGGAAGCAATGGACGGGCCTATAAATTTTGGAGATAGAGATAAAAATTGGGGTTTAATGGTTGAAGGTTTTGATGATGAACCAGTGTATGGCATGAGCTTTAATCCTGATTATTATGAAAAATTATTTGAAGGTTATGGTTTTGAAAATTATTATAATCAATTTTTTTATAAAATGATGGTTGATGCACCATTGCCCGATCGTTTCCCAGAACGCCATGCAAAGTTTAAAGCAAAACCCGGTTACGAAGCAAAACATATTAGCATAAAAAATTTAGAAAAACACGCTCAAGATTTTGCAACTGTTTACAATGCAGCTTGGGCACAACACGGCGAGAATAAAGAAATTACCAAAGAACAAGTATTAAAATTATTTAATACAATGAAACCCATAATGGATGAACGTGTTATTTGGTTTGCTTATTATAAAGAAGAACCTATTGCCATGTTTATAAATATTCCAGATATAAACCAATACTTTAAACATTTTAATGGCAAGTTTGGTTTATTACAAAAATTGTATTTATTATGGATGAAAAAAACAGGGCAATGCAAAAGGCTTACAGGGCTTGCATTTGGCGTAGTTCCTAAATATCAGGCATTGGGCATTGATAGTTTTATGATTTACGAATGTGCTTTACAATTACAAGGCAAAAATTGGTACATTGGTTATGAAATGGGTTGGGCAGGAGAATGGAATCCTAAAATGATTAATATTTATAAAGCATTAGGTGCTACACCAAGCAGAAGAATGACAACTTATCGTTATATATTTAATAAAAATAAATATAAATTTGAAAGACACCCTGTAATGGAATATAAATAAAATTATGTTTTAAGAATTTAATTATCTGTTTTCTGAGCAACTTCTAATTTTCCATCTCTTAAAATTACAAATGTGCCATCGCCTTGTTTTACGTTTACATTGTTTAATGCAAGTGTTTTCTTTTCTCCTTCTGTTTCCTGCAATTCTATATCAACCAAATCTTCTTGCACATTCATCTGATTAAAAATAAACATTGCAATATCATGTCGCAATCCGCGAGGAGTATATTGTTTTTCAAATAATATTTTTTTAGTTTTTGATGCATAAATTTTTAACACTACCGAACTGCGTTTTTTTACCACAGGAGTTGCAGATTGCATATGTTTCATAGAAGAAACATTTTGTTCATATTCTACAGGGCTTGAAACATATTTAAAATTTACTACAAGTGTTTTATCGTTCGGGTTAAAGAAACGAACCTTTGTATTGGTAAACGGAATAATTAATGCAAAAAAAGCAGTTAGCATAATGGTAGCAACAACGGGTTTTACTTTATGATAATCTACAATTTGAGTTTTCTCTTGATTATTGTTGGTTTCTGTTTCTTTTACAAACTTCAATAAACCCTCAGGTGTATATTGGTTTAATGTAAACAAACTAAGCCGAGAAGCATTGTAACGTTTTGAAATTGCAGGAGGCCTTTTCTGTAACAATCTATTAATAGCCCAAGTTTTTCCATAACGATAATAACAATCTTCACAACCTAAAAAAGCAACTTTGTTTGTGTTATTATCTAACATTTGTTGCACATCTTTTACCATAACACTTCCTAAGCAAGGCACTTTATATTGTTTTACATTTAATTCTTTAGGAAAATTTGTTTCAGGAAAAAAACTACATGTAAAAACAGTTACATCATTTATTTGAGCAGGCTGCAAATCAAAATCTGGAAACTCTGAATGTGTAATAGCATGTTCTTTACAAGAGCCAATGCAAATAGTACAACCAACACATTTATCGGGAGATAGAATGGCTTTTCTTTCTCCGTTATGTATAAGCATATCAATAGCACCATAAGGGCAATCGTAAGAACATAAATTACAAGCATCACATTTATCAAGATCAATTTGTACCGGAGTTCTGTTTTTTCTTTTTATTAAAAAAGGAATAACACAAAGTATTAAACCCGAACCAATTAAAATAGCCCAGTTTTCGCCAACACTAAATATTTTCATTAAATAATAACCAAAATAATAAAACCAATCAAACGTAGTTGCTGCCGGAAGATTGGTTAATTGTGCAGGCGGATCACTTTTTACAGGAAATAAAGCAGCAATAATTGCAATGGCAATAAAAGAATAAAGTATTAATTTTTTGGGTGGAAAAATTTTTGGCTTTGCTATTCTTAATACATGAATCCAAATAACAATTACGGTTATTAATGAAAGAGCAATATGCCCAAACAAAGCCACTTTAAAAAAACCACCAACAACATTTAAATCATTCAATAAAAAAGCACCCATTATTGAAGGATCGAAAATGGGTAGGCCAGAAAATAATTTTGCAGTAAGATATCCGGTAAGTTTAGCTTTTTGATCCCACACTAAAATAAAACCGGTTACGCCAATAGTAATAACAATAAGAAATGAAATTACTCCACTTATCCAAGAAACAAGTCGTTTAAATTTTGATGTAAAAAGTGTATGAATTAAATGAAGCACAATAAACACCACAAGTAAATCGGAAGAGTATCTATGAATATTACGCATCCATCCGTTAAAAAAATTTCCCGACATAGCTTCAACAGAGTCCCATGCTTGTCGTGGATTAATATTGTAAAAAATAAATATGTATATTCCCGAAATACAAGCTATGGTAAACATTAAAACTGCAATGCCACCAAGGTTATACAAAGGGTTTAATTCGGTAGAATAAATACGCCCAAACCACGAAGCTGTTTTTTGAAATATTTGATGTCCTTTGTTTTTTTCTTTACTTACACTTTCTATATTATTGCTTTGCATCATAATCTGGTTTTGAAAGGATAAACGATTTTATAAATATGGAAGCCACAATAAAAATTATAATAAAGCCTGCAGAAGTAGAAATAATAAATCGCCAATCAACTTTATAAGTTCTTAATAATGGGTCGTATCCAAAACAACGTAAATATATTCCTGAAAATAAACCCGGAGTTGTTTGCTCTGCCTTTGCCGCCATTACAGCCAAACGAATATCTCTTTTAGAAGGATTAACGCCATAAACATATCTTGATATTCTGCCTTCGGGTGTAAGCACAACAATAAGTGCAGGATGATTAAATTGTTTACCAACAGTATCTACTTCATACTCATACCCTATTGCATTCATTAATTCATGAATGGTTATAGTATTTGCAGAAACGGTTTTCCAATAATTACCATCCATACTCCAACGGTGTTCATAATTTTTTAAATCTGTTGGCGTATCTGTGCTATCAAATGAAAAACTAATTACGTTAAAATCTTTTCCTAATGTTCCTAATTCTGTTATCGCATCTTTCGTTCCATTACTTATTATACCACATAATGAAGCACATTTTGTATAAACAGGAACAAGAATTAAAGGTTTGTTGTTGAATAAAGAATAGAGTTGAAAACTGTTTCCTTTAGTATTAAATAAAGTTACGTTCGGAATTTTTTGATTTAAATATTTTTTTTCTTCAGGTAACTTAAAACCAGTCAATAATAAATACGTTATAAATAATATATATATATATGAATGTTTCATTTCAAAAAAAATCCGGCAGCTTTAATCCGCGTTTTGGCATACGGAAGGCTACCGGAAGATTGAGGTTTATTTTACATTCCAAGTAGCTGCCAACCATTTCCAATTAAGGAAGAAAAGAGCTAAGAATACTAACAAGAATATAAGTGTTAATACCAGTGTACCCGGAGCTTCAAAACCTTTGTGAGATTTTGCAGGTGGTGCTAAAGGAGAAATTTTTAACTGCATGTCTTGCGGGCCGTTTACACGTGGCCCAAAGAATACAGAGGTAACAACAATACCAATCCAAATAGTTACTGAAATAAAAGCAAGGCTGCCGCCCAACATCATCAGTGTCCAAAAGAAATCAACAGCAGGGTTAAAATTATAAGTAAAGGGTCCGCCAGAAAAAGTTGCATCCCAATGGCGGCGTGGTACACCTAATTGTCCAAGAACTATCATTGAAATAGAAAGCAATGCAATGCCTATAAAGAAAAGCCAAGGTTGCCACTTTGCCCAGCCCATTCCTACAATTTTTCTTCTGAAAATTAAAGGAATAAGGTAGTAGGTAATTCCCATAAAAGTTAGTGTAGTACCAATTACTACCGTTCCTTTAAAATGTCCGGGAATTGCAATAGTATTGTGAACAATAATGTTGGTTTGTTCCATTCCAAAAATAACGCCGGTTGTTCCGCCAATAAAACCAAAGCCAATAACAGCTAATATGATAGATGAAAAAGCAGGATTACCCCAAGGAGCTTTTGACAACCATTCAAACAAACCTTTATTATAGCCCCAACGGCGTTGTGCCGATTCGAAGGAAGAAGGAACTGCAAATGCATGAATCATTGAAGCTAATACCGCTAAGTACATTGCATAACTGGTGTTCCATACTTTCCATGCACTACTTACGCCGGGGTCTGTTAATAAATGGTGTGCAGAAGCTAAACATATAAATAAAATATATAAAACAAAAGCTGTTCTTGAAATTCTTTCGTTAATTGATGTTCCACCTACTGCTAAAAACGATACCATATACCAAATAGATACCATTGCAGCCACATTAATTTGTTGTGAAGAGTGGCCTAAACCCCACCAAATTAATTTATACATTGCAGGGTCTATATTTTGTACTAAACCAAGCGACCATAAAAAAGTTGGAATATAAATTATAGCTCCTGTTGCTAAAGTAATTACGGCAATAATTGCAGCTGTCATTAATCCGTAAGCCACTAATGGTAAAGAATCTCCGTAAGTTTTTTCTCGGCGGGCAATCATTAAATTTCCAAAAAATAATATTACACCTATTAAAGCACCTACTGCAAAAAGAATTACACCAAGATAATATAAAGGATGTGCTTTTAATGGCGTATAAGAAGTAAGCATTACATCTGCCTTTCCTATAAGTATCATATAGTTTGACATTACTAAGCCTAATACCATTAATATAAAACCAACCCATCCTAATTTAGGAGCACAAAAGCGTGTATTAAGAATTACGGTAGAGCCAAAATATAATCCAGCAATTTCAAAAAATATAATCCAAAATATTAATGCATTCAATCCGTGAAAAGTAACTAATCTATAATACCATTCGGCAGGCAATAAGTGTACGGGCTGGTATCTTGTAAACACTAATAATATTGCAGCAACTACTGCTAATAATAATGATACAACTGCTGCAACAGCATTGACTCTAATAAGTTTTTCTGCACGTAAATCAACCTTAAAACCTGTAATATCACAAACTCGGAAAATTGTATTAATAATTGTTCCTTTATTAGGAGAAGGTTCGTGATGTGTTTCGGTTACTTCTATCGTATTAGACATATAAACAGAATTTTAAATTAATTTTTTAAGGATTTGATATAAGCAATGAGATTATCAATGTCTTCATCCGTCATTGGAATTACGGGCATTGGTGTTTTTTCAAATCCTGCCGTTATTTTTTTAGACGGATTTTGAATAGATTCTTTAATATAATCATCATCTACTTTTACGGTAATGGTTTCTCCGTTTTCTTTTACCTTTTCTTGTTTTCCGTAAAGCCCTTTCCATGATGGGCCAATTAATACCGTTCCATCGGTTTTATGGCAGGCACCGCAGCCTTTTAAAGTAAATACTTGTTCTCCTAATAAAATTTTATCGGCTTCAGAAACGGGTTGATTAGTGGTAGTTTTTATAGCAGCAGGAGCTTTTTTAAAATTTTCGTACCCGTATTTTTTTAAGTCTTCTTCTTTTTCAATTACTACAATTTTTCCAATCATAGTATGGTGGCCAATTCCGCAAAATTCATTACATATAATGCGATACTCGCCTGCTTCGGTTGGTTTAAATTCTAACAAATAATCGTATGTAGGATAAACCTGAAAATTCATATTTACCGGTTGAATAGATAAACCATGCACTACATCTTTTGAAGAGATATGCATTTTATAAGATTGATTGATTTGTAATACAAGAATGGGGCTCCAACGCCACATTTCTGCCATTACAAAAACATCGGTATTGGGTTGTGGGCGTACAACAGGAATACCATTATCTACCCCAATCATGTTTTGTTTGGTATAAGCTTCGGCAAGTTGGGCAAATTCTACCGTGCTGGTTTTGTATGTAATGCTTGATGGGTTTTGTTTTCCGTAAACATGCCAAAGTACCATCCACACAAATAGCATAATACACAGCGTAAGTGCTATAAGCATCCACATTTTTTCATCTTTGGATACTTTTTTGTAATACCAGCCTTCTGCAGGACTAAGTAAACTCATAAATGATAGTTTTGGGTTTTAAAATTTTATTTAAGCAATGGTTTTTTTATTTCATCGGGAATGGCAGGCAGGTTTGATAATTCCATAACGCCCCATAACAAATAAAAAATAGCATAAATGGTTACGCCCAAGAATAGCAGTAACATAAAATCGTCCATAATCATTCTGTAAAAAGGAACTTTTTCTTGGTTGGGTTGGTTCATTTCCATAAAAATTATTTTTAAGAGAAGAACAAATAGTAATACGTACTAACAAATCTACTTTTGCATAAAAGCAGAAAAAAGTAATGAGAAAGCTAAATTTTTAAAAACTACGATTTCGTATTTTTTGTATTGAAGTTTGGAAGTATGTGTAAAAAAAGAAAACTTGCCTTACACATTGGCAATAGCTTTTAAAGCTTGTATATTAATAAAATTAAATTTTTTGCCAGAGTATTTAATTAGTTCGTTTCGTTCAAAATCTTTTAATGCTGCCGAAACTTGTTCTTTTGTTGTGCCTGAAAGGTCTGCAAAATCTTGTCGGGTTAAATCAATACTAAAACTTTTTTGTTTAGAAGTGTAGTTATATAAATCGGCAATTAGTAAAATAATTTCTGCAATTTTTTCTCGAACAGTTTTGTAGGCAAGACTTAAGGAACGGAGTTCCATTAATTTTAAATCGTTTAAATATTCTTCAGAAAGTTGTTTTTCTAAATCGGCAGCACCTTGTAATATTTTTTTAAAAAGTGTTGTAGAAATAAAGCAACATATTACTTCTGAAAGTGCTGTAACCGTATAGTTTTGAATAGATTTATTATCGCTGCCGCGATGACCAACAATACCGCCTCGGCCACCAATTTTTACAATAAACGAACGTCCGCCGGCAGATTTTATTTCAACTTTAACTACTCCTTTTTTAATAAAGAAAACACCTTTATTAAGGCTACCTTGTTCAAAAAGGTATTCTCCTTTTTTAAATTTTTGACTAGTTTTAAAAGTGCTGATAGCAGAAAGTGTAGTAACAGTACATGGTTTTAAAATAGAACAATTTCTTACTTTACAGGTTAAGCAATTATCTCCATTAATAGCCATTAGTGTTAGTTTAAAAAAATATTAAATGTATAAAAAATTACAGAATAAAATTAAACTTACAACAATTAAATTTAGAAAAAACTTTAACCAAAACAATATGTGCAAATAAAATTTGTACAATTATTTAAAACCAAAAAAGCCGAAATACTTAATAAGTATTTCAGCTTTACTTGTAGCGAGGAGCAGACTTGAACTGCCGACCTTCGGGTTATGAATCCGATGCTCTAACCAGCTGAGCTACCTCGCCAAAAAATAAATTTTTATTTTGGGCTGCAAATATAGGGATTGAAAACTTTTAACGAAAAGCAATTTAAGATGCGGTAGTGTCTCAGTTTGAAATTTTTGAACTATCATTCAGTATGAACATCATTTTAACATGACGGAATCGTCTTTTCGAAGAAGGTCCGATTATCGGAGCGACTAAGAAATCTGTTACAACTTGTTTTAAGATGTCTCACTTCGTTCGACATGACGATTTTATTTATCATAATTTCAAATTAATACACTACTTAATATGCTAATAGTTTGGCAATACGGTTTTGTACTTTTTCAACCGTAGGCAACATGGCTTTTTCTAATGCCATATTTATAGGTACGGCAGGTAGGTTTAATGCACCCACCACTTCAACTTTTGCATCTAAAAAGTGATAGCAGTTATTTGATATGCGTAGCGATAATGCTTCGGCAAATGAATTGTTTTGTTGTTCTTCAGTTAATACAATTACTTTTCCGTGTTTGTTTACACTTCCAAAAATTAATTCTTCATCTAAAGGATAAAGTGTTCTTAAATCAATTACTTCTATTTGTCCCGGAAATTTTTTGGCAGCATTTTTTGCCCAATACACACCCATTCCGTAAGTAATAATAGTAACCGTTTCGCCTTTTTTAATTTTGGCAGCATCGGCTTGTAAAGCCACTGCTCCTTTACCTAAAGGAAGTATATAATCTTTTGAAGGTTCAATAGTTTTAGCTTCATCTGTTCCTTCTACTTTACTCCAATACAATCCTTTATGTTCTAACATTACTACCGGATTAGGGTCGTAAAAAGCAGCTTTCATTATTCCTTTCATATCGGCAGCGTTTGATGGATACGCCACTTTAATTCCTTTTATGCTTAACAAAGTGCTTTCTATACTTCCGCTATGATAAGGACCACCACCACCATAAGCACCCACCGGCACACGCAACACCATTTGCACCGGAAATTTTCCGTTGGTTAAATAGTTAGATTTTGCAACTTCGGTTGCTAATTGGTTTATGGCAGGAAAAATATAATCGGCAAACTGAACTTCAACAATTGGTTTTAAACCTAATGCACTCATGCCAATAGTAGAACCAACTATATATGCTTCTTGAATAGCTGTGTTAAATACACGAGCATCGCCAAACTTATCGGCTAATGTTGCGGTTTCTCTAAAAACGCCGCCCAGTCTGCGTCCTACATCTTGTCCGTATAATATTGCTTCAGGATGCTGTTCCATTATTTCTTCAATGGCATGTAAAGCAGCATCTACCATTAATATTTTTTCGGAAGCTTTTGGAGAACGAATACCTTTTTCTTCTTTAATATTTGTTGGAGCAAATATATTTTCTTCAACAGATTTAACATCTGGTTCTGCGGCAGCCATTGCTTTTTCAAAAGATTCGTTTACTTCTCTTAATGCAGCAGCTTCTGTTTCATTTATTGCATGCTCTTCAAAACCTGCACCTGCAAGCATTAAGCGAAGTTTAGGCATAGGGTCGTACAAACCATGTTTTAATAAATCTTCTCTGTTTCGGTAAAACTCTTTTCTTACACCACTTGTATGATGACCTAATAAAGGAACTTTTGCATGAATTAAAACGGGTTTACGTTCTTGCCTTGCATAAGTAATTGCCTGAGAAATAGTTTCGTAACTGCGAATAAAATCACTTCCATCACATTGCATTTTCTTTAAGCCTTTAAAGCCATCGGCAAACTCGTAAGCATTGCCTGCTCTAAATTCTTCGGCACTGGCACTAATACTCCATTGGTTATCTTGAACCAAATAAATAATTGGTAATTGTTTTAAAGATGCAAATTGCAATGCCTCACTAACTTCTCCTTCAGTAATACTTCCATCTCCCATTGAGCAAATAACAACAGGATTTTCTCCATTCTCTCCAGCTTTTAATAATGCCAAATTTTGTTGTTCTATATATTGAATACCCTGTGCAATACCTGTGGTTGGTATAGCTTGCATACCTGTTGCACTGCTTTGGTGTATAATACCAGGGCGTTGCCCATCTTTATTATTAGTATGGCAGTAATAAGAACGCCCTGCTGAAAACGGATCATCTTTTTTTGCCAATAGTTGCAACATTAATTCGTAAGCCGAAAAACCCGCTGCCAACATCATGCTATCATCTCTATAATACGGGCTAACCCAATCTACAGAAAGTAATTGCATACCGGCTGCAATTTGTATGGCTTCATGCCCACGTGCACATGCATGCACATACTTACAAACCTGGCGGTTTGCCTCGTATGTATCGCTCATAGCTTTGGCCGTAACCATAAGCTTGTAAGCGTGCATTAATGTATCTTTCGTTAGCATTTTTATTAACTATTTTATTTCTACTTCAAACATTTTTTCTTTTTCAAAAAAGCCTTCTAATACATCTCCTACAACACATTCGCCCACACCTGCCGGTGTGCCTGTAAATACCATATCGCCTATGTTTAATGAGAAGTATTGTGATATATGTGAAATGAGGTAATTGAAAGAAAAAATCATATCCTTACTATTACCGTTTTGTACTGTTTGTTTATTTTTTTGAAGAGAGAATTGAATAGAATTTTCTAATATTTCCGGCGTTATATTTAGCCATTTACCAATGACTGCCGAATTATCCCATGCTTTTGCTTTTTCCCAAGGGAGACCTTTCTTTTTTAATTCTGTTTGAATATCTCTTGCAGTAAAATCTATTCCAACAGAAATTTGATTATAATATTTTGATGCGTGTTTTTCGGGAATGTATTTTCCGTTTTTTGAAATTTGAAGTACTAATTCTACTTCATAATGTAGCTCGTTACAAAATTCAGGGTAATAAAAGGGAGTATGACCTTGGAGTAGAGCACTCTTTGGCTTCATAAATATTACCGGATCTTCCGGTACGGCATTGCCTAATTCTTTTATGTGGTCGGCATAGTTTCTGCCAACACAAAATATTTTCATAGCTGTAGCTTTGAATATTAACTAAGTAACCTTTGGCTGAAATGGTTAAGAATAACCTGAAGCTTGCCTTTATGGGTTTACTTGAATTATATTTCCACTACTTATAAACTAAGAAAATTGTTTTTTATTGTGTGAAGTTTAAATTATTTACCAGATTCATGGCTTTTTCTATGCCTATAAAGGCAAAATTTTCAATGGTTTCTACACATTTATCTATTTTTTGTTTTACAACGGGTACTTCTTCATTCCACCATTTGCCTAATACAAATTGTGCTTGCATGCCTTTTGGGTAATTATTGCCAATGCCAAAACGTAATTTAGGGTAGGCATCTGTACCTAATGTTAATTGAATATCTCTTAATCCGTTATGACCACCATCGCTTCCGGTAGGTCTTAATCTAAGTTTTGAAAGTGAAATAGCTAAATCATCAACAATAGTAAGTGTATTATTAATTTCAATTTTTTCTTTATCCATCCAATATTTAAATGCTTTACCGCTTAAGTTCATATAAGTAGTGGGCAATATGCAAATAAATATTTTGCCTTTTACTTTTACTTCTGCTGTATAAGCTAATCTATCTAATTTAAACATTCCGCCGTGCTTTAATACAAAAGCATTTACCACATCAAAACCAATATTGTGGCGTGTATGGCTGTATTCGTTTCCAACATTTCCTAAACCAACTATTAAAAATTTCATGTTGTAAAAATATTATAACCTGTTGCATAAAATAAAAATTCCCCAACAAAAAATATGCTGAGGAATTTGTTTTATAAAATTTTGAAGCTTTATTTTTTTGCAGCCGGAGCTTTTGCGGCAGCGGGTGCAGCAGCAGCTTTTGCAGGTGCAGCAGTTGTTGCAGCAGCTTCTTCTTGTTTTAACTGACGTGTCATAACTACAGATGCAACCGGAATACGTGGAGAGTTCATTACTTCCATATTTTCTGCTTTTACATCTTCTACACGAATATTACCGTTTACAGCTAAGTTGGTAATATCTACCTCAATATTTTCTTTTAAGAATTTAGGTAAAGTTTTAACCTTTAATGATTTCATTTTGGTTATTAATTTACCGCCATCTTTTACACCAATTGAGTTACCAACAAATTTTAATGGTAAAGCAGCAATTACTTTTTTGTCATCAACCAATTCTAATAAATCAATATGAATTAAAGAATCATCTACTTTATCAAATTGCAAATCTTTTAAAATGCATTTGTAAGTTTTTCCGCCAACATTAACTTGTGCTAATTGAAATTCTGCGGTGTACACTAAAGGCTTGAAAGCTTTTGCAGAAGCAGAAAAATTTACTTCTGTAGCACCCCCGTAAATTACACCTGGCACTAATTCTTGAGAGCGAATTTCGCGGGTGGCTTTTTTGCCGAATTCGGTCCTCAATTGTCCTTCGATTGTAACTGTTTTCATTTTTTAATTTTTTTGGACGGCAAAAGTAAGGGAAAATGTGTAAAGATGGGAATGTAAATAGATTATATAGTATATAAAGTAGGGAAGTATATAAAGAAGTTGCTTATCTATTTACTTTATATACTCCTATATACCTTATTCTAATATTCTATATTCTACTTATCTCTTCCTCTTAATTGAGAATGAATAAATAAACTGGTAATGCTTTTATTTTCATACGCATTACGAATGGCTATAGCAAACAAATCTGCCACAGAAATAATTTTAATTTTGGGGCTTTGTTTTTTAATAGGAATGGTATCGCAAACCACTAATTCTTCTAACACACTGTTTTCAATATTTTCATAGGCTTTGCCACTTAAAATAGGATGCGTGCATAAAGCTCTTACACTTTTAGCTCCTTTCTCTTTTAGCAAGCCGGCAGATTTTGCCAATGTCCCTCCCGTATCGCAAATATCATCAATTAAAATAATATCTTTTCCTGCAACATCTCCAATTACTACCATACTGGCAATTTCATTGGCACGTTTTCTATGCTTATCGCAAATAACCATTTCTGCATTAAAGTAGCTGGCAATTTCTCTTACACGATTGGTGCTGCCAACATCGGGTGCTGCAAAAGTTAAGTTTGATAAACGCAGTTGTTCTATATATGGAATGAATACTGCAGAACTATCTAAATGATCAACCGGTATTTCAAAAAAAGCTTGAATTTGTGGTGCATGTAAATCCATAGTTATTACTCTATCTGCACCGGCTGCTTCAAGCAAAGTGGCTACCAGCTTACTTCCTATGGCAACACGTGGTTTATCTTTTCTATCTTGCCTTGCAAAACCATAATAAGGTAATACTGCAATTATTTTAGCGGCACTTGCACGTTTGGCTGCATCAATCATTAACAATAATTCCATTAAATTATCTGTTGGTGCATAGGTGCTTTGTACAAGAAAAACATAATCTCCGCGAATACTTTCAAGAAATATAGGCTGAAATTCTCCATCACTAAACTTTTGTATATTTATTTTTCCTAAAGTAGCACCAAAGCGTTGGGCAATTTTTTCAGCTAATTTTTGAGAGCCTGTGCCTGAAAATATTTTTACGGATGGGTTCATAACTAAAAGGTATGCGGCGAAGATAATATTCAGTTTTGAGAGCCAAAAAAATGCTGCCTTTTATTTTTCAAAAATTTGAAATAGAAAAAAATGTAATTTGTAAAATAATTTTTTGTATGAAAGGAATTAAAACTTGGAGTGTTGATGACAGACCCAGAGAAAAACTGTTATTAAAAGGAACTAATGCTTTAAGTAATTCTGAATTAATTGCCATTCTTATAAACAACGGAACACCAAATAAAACTGCTGTTGATTTGGCAAAAGAATTATTAACCGCAACTCATAATAACCTTGAGCGTTTGGGTAAACTATCGGTAAAAGAAATAGTTCAATTAAAAATAAAAGGTTTAGGCCAAGCTAAAGCTATTGCTATTGTAGCTGCATTAGAATTAGGTATAAGAAGAAATACTACCGAAAATAAAAAAGAAAAAATAGAGCGAAGCAGAGATATTGCCGAATATTTAAAAGCACAATTACAATATAAACAGCATGAGGTTTTTATAGTTGTTTTTCTTAACCGTGCCAATAAAATTTTACATCACGAAATTATAAGTGAAGGAGGCATAACAGGCACCGTAGTTGATACAAGAATTATTTTAAAAAAAGCATTAGAATATAATGCAACGGGAATGATACTTTGCCATAACCACCCAAGTGGCAGTATAAAACCAAGTGCCGCAGATATTTCTTTAACACGAAAATTAAAAGAAGCAGCTATTTATTTTGACATTGCAGTAACCGACCATATAATTGTAAGTAACGAAGGTTATTACAGTTTTGCAGACGAAGGAATATTATAAATGTGCAAATAAATTAGATGTGAAAATGTGCAAATGAATTAATACCTAAACTCATTTACACATTGCCAGTTTTATTTTTTATGCTTGTGCAATAGGTCCGCCAAAATTCATAGGAATTTCAACTTGTTCTAAATCTTGAATATTGCCATTTAAGTTTTCGTATTTTTCAATATTATCTATTAATGCTTTCATAAAACGTTTGGCATGCATAGGTGTTAAAATAATTCTGCTTTTTACTTTGCTTTTAGGTGTACCCGGCATTACGTTTACAAAATCTATTACAAACTCGGCATGGCTATGTGTTATAATAGCAAGGTTAGCATATTCGCCTTCGGCAACTTCTTCTGAAATTTCTATATTGAGTTGATTGTTAGGTTGTTGTTCTGACATGAAAATAATTTTATAGCTGGCAAATATACTTTATTTCATTTCCTAATTATTTTAATCACTTAATTCGATTTTTGTGAAGTCATTATATTAGTAGATGCGGGTGCAGGATTATTATCTTGCCTTATATTCAATACAACATACAAAATAAGTTTACTTTCTACAGGTGTACCGTTTACTTTAGCCGGAACAAAATCATAAGCATCAGTTGGCAGCCCTTTTATTGAATAGTTTTGAATGGTGCTATCCCCATAAGAATTAACTGTTTTAACATCCCATCTTTCTAATTTTCCTAATGCCGAAACAGTAAATATATAACTTAACGTATCGGTTGATAATCTTGTTTCGCTTTTTAATTTAGCAGGTATAAGTCTTTCATCATATAACAAATAAAAACCATAATTAGTACCACCAATTTTTACAGCAGGTTCAATTTGTGCATTAGTAGCAGTATGTGCAATTTCAAATTTTTGCTGCACTATTGTAGCAGCATCTGCATTGTTTACTACTAATTTGTTTTCTTTAAAGTTATAACGTTGTATTACTTCACCGTTATTGTTATAATAGGTCCAAACACTATCTTTATTATCATTGTTATAAATACCCTTTACTATTGCTTGTTTATTATTATCAAATACCCAATAATTTCCGTTTTTAATTTTTTTATTGTTTTTAAATACTTCATACTCCTCTGTTAAGCTTGCAGATACTGTACGTTTTATTGTTTTGATATCTTGAGCTTTTGTTATTGTAACAATACATAGCAACAAGGCTATTATACTTAAATAAAAAATATTTTTCATGTTGGTAAAGCTATAAAATAAAAAAAGATGCAACAAATATTGCATCTTTTTTTATAGAGAAAATGAGGCTAATTAGTTGGCATCATTTCTATCATTTACATAAGTGTATTTGTCATTTATGTTAAACCTTGCTGCAGATGCAGTAAAATTTATAACAAATGCAGGGTTTGGTGAATAAGAATTTACTTGTGGCGTAAATTTATTTGCTGCACCTGAAGCTAATGTACCAAATGTTGGCGAGCCAAGTGATCCGCCAGGAGCAGAATATACATTAGTACAATTTCCAGAAGCATCAAACCTAAAACCAATACCGCTTAAGTTTGAAGCACCACCACTTGCCAAATTGGTTATTATATAGTAAAAATTACCATAGTTTTGGTCAAGCATAACAACCGTATTCGCATCGTAAGTCATTAACTCAACATATTTAGGATATTTACCTGTAAAAGCACCTAATGCATCTGTAACAGTACCATTTACCATGTAAAGACCATCGTAATTGTTTACACGTTGAAATAAGTATATAGCACTTGCTTGGTTGGTACTAACAGTACCATAAGAAGTAGCACTTACTTTTATTGGCATAGCATAAGGCTGACCTAAAGCTATAGAGTTTTTTAATTTAACTTGAACTGTAGCTTGTTTTTGTCCTTTTGGAATAGTTACAGTTGTAGGAATACTCCAAACATCGGTTGCATTAGGTTGGGTAACATTAAAACCCCAGTTACCTGAAAATGCACCTGTTGTGTTAAATGCAGCAAGATTAGCAGCATCAACAGCTAAAGTAACTTGAATGTCTTGAGGAGCAACATCCGGGCCTAAATAGGCTACTGTTACATTCAATTTAGCGGTATCAGCTGAAGGGAAAAATTTTATTGTACGGTTAAATACATTAAATGTTCCTCCCTGAGAGTAGCCACCTCCTACTCCATCTACTGCACCATCGCTATTATCAATCCAAATACCAACCGTTGCAGAAGTACCTGCATCGGGGCTCAGATTAGGAGCTTTTGCATCTTTTAGACAAGAAGTAAAATTCATCATAGCTATCAGAATTCCACTTAAGGTCATTAATTTAGTTATTTTATAATTCATAATATTTATTTTAAATAATTTAAAATTATCATTACTTATTGTGCCCAGAATATTAAGTCTGTCAATACATTAACATTAGGAACATTAGCTGCATTGTACGAGAATTCACTAATTGGATACTGAAGTCTTGTAGGTAACTTATCTGCTCTTGTTGCAGAAGATTGAGTTGATGCAAATGATAATGTTGCATTAACAGAACCAGGTACTATAGTAGGATAACCTGTTCTTCTGTATTCATTCCAACCTTCGTTAGAATTAATCATATTTACTGCAAGATATTTTTGTGTAATGATTGCTTCTATTTTTTGAGCTGTAGTACCAGCTAAAGCATAATTTACCAAATAGCTTGTTGGGTTAGCTGCCTGATATGCTGCAACACTTGTTGCTACATTTAAACCTGCTCCCAAAGCACCATTAGGTAATAAGTATAAATAGTTGAAAGATGCTGTTACGCCATTATTAAATAAAGTAGCATCAGAACCTGTTACGTTAGGAATAGCTCTTACTACTGCTTCTGCTTGTAATAAATAACTTTCAGCAGCAAGCATTAAAGGTTGTCCCATATCTGGTCCTTTCATTACACCAATATTGCTACCTACGGTAGTTAAACTGGTTGGTGCACCATAACTGCTGCAATACCAGTTACTTGTATTACCGTTAGAAGAACCTCCGGAAAGAATAACACCCAATTGGCTAAGCCCTGTAGTGTTAGTAGCATAGCCGTAGAAAATTGCATTACCACGACCAGCATCTAATAACTTAGTACCACTATAGAATGAATAGATCCATTTAGTAGGTACCCAACTTCTATTGCCTTTACCACCTGAGTAAGTAGCTACCCATGTATTAAATTCAGGGTTAACCTGTGTACCGCTTGAAGCATTAGCTCTTGCAAAACCAGGGTTTACTACTGCATCGGTTGCTAAAAATCCTACTGCATCAAAAGTAGTGCTTGGCATAGTAATTTTAGCAGCAGCTCTAACAATTAAGCGTAGTTTTAAAGTATTGGCAAATTGTTTCCATAAATTAGCACTTGCCGTAACTGTAATAGCTGATTTGTTGAAAAGTGGGTCTTTTCCTACACCTAATGGTTTTGCTGAAGATGGTGCTGCGTTAATATACGCTATTGCCGTATCTAACATATTAGACAATTTTGGATAAATTGTTTTAGCATCATCATAAGAAGGCGTTAAACTACCTGTTCCTTTTAAAGCATTGGTAAAAGGAATGTTATTATAAGTATCTACTAATAATTGATAGTTATAAACTTGCATAATTAGTGCAGCAGCTCTGTAATATGCATAGTAACTTCTGTTGGTAGCATCATTAGTTGAATTTAGTACATATTGAAAATCGTTCAATACATCATAAGATGCAGACCATAAACCTGTATAATCACTAGAGTTAAAGGTATAAGAGAAGTTATTACCAAAACCACCATAACCATATGCATTTGCCATATAACCTCCTAATTGAGCACCATAAGAATTATAGCTGTTTGCCACACTGGCTGTATATACAATAGCCTGTGGCAATATTAATTCTGGTGTGGCCGTGGTAGCCGAGTTAGGGTTAGTATTTACATCTAAGTATTTTTGGCATGACGTACTTAGAAATACTATAAGAGTTAAAATTATTGATATTCTTTTCATATTAATAAGTATTAAAAAATTAAAGTAATAGTGGCACCATAGAAACGAGATGGCGGAGAGGTTGACATACCTGTTAAACCTATACCGTTGCTATCGCTACCTGCATCACTATACTCAGGGTCAGTATATAAGTTAGATTTAGGTAACCACAAGAATAAGTTACGTCCTTGTACGCTAATAGTAGCTCCTTTAATTGCTTTTGTTTTACGTAAAACAGAAGTAGGAACATCGTAAGAAATACTAACTTGTCTTAATTTCCAGAAAGAACCATTAGTAACATAGTTAGAGCTTATACCACGGTTGTAAGTTCCGTCATTATCAGCCCAAAAACCATCGTTAGCATTATTAACCACTACACTTGTGTTAGGAATATATGAACCAGGATGTGCAGGGTCTGCAATAACTGAATTAGGGAATACAAATGGTTTTCTGTCATAAACTGCTGTTCTGTAACCTACACCAGACCAGTCTAAACTTCTTCCTAAAGTTTGATATACTTGGTTACCACCTCTATATTCAAATAAAGTATATAAACGGAATTGTTTGTAACGAACGGTAAGGTCTAAAGCTAATTTATCTTTAGTTGCAGCATTACCAAGCACTCTAAGTGTTTTATCTAAACTTGGGCGTCCGGTAACACCATCAACAACTACTCTTCCTTGAGGGTCGCGTACATAATCGTTACCCATAATTACTGGGAATACCATTCCCGGTATTGCATAAGCACCTGCACCACTACT
Organism: Bacteroidota bacterium; assembly: GCA_018267725.1. Taxonomy (GTDB): domain Bacteria; phylum Bacteroidota; class Bacteroidia; order Chitinophagales; family Chitinophagaceae; genus CW01. Next base: position 113,921 of record JAFDXY010000020.1, on the reverse strand, counting down.
ATATGTTGCAATAGCTAATTGAGGTAATGCAGAGTTAATAGATAATACAGTGTTATTATTATAAGTGTAGTTTCCACCTACAGTAACTGTCCAATCTTTTCTTCTGATAGGTGTTACGGCTAATCTTGATTCAACACCTACGTTTTTGGTTTCACCGGTATTAAATAAGTAGCTTGAATATCCTGTAGCCCATGAAACGCTTACCGGAACTGTTTGTGCAGTTGTATTGGTTTGATACCAAGTTACACTTGCATCAACATAGTTTTTAAATAAACTGAAATCTATACCAGCTTCAGTTCCTACTGTAAACTCAGGTCTAATATTAGGATCTACAACTCTGTTTCCTACAGTAAAACCACCTGCACCAGAGAATGGATAACCGTTAGTTTGTCCAAAAGTTGTATTTAATCCGTAAGCTCCAATGTTTACGTTACCTACTTTAGATATACCACCTCTTAATTTTAAATAATCAAGTCCTTTGATATTTTTTAAAGCAGGAATGGCATCTGTTGCAATAAAAGAGATATCGGCAGCAGGATAGAAGAAAGAGTAGTTTGAAGGATTAAGTACAGAAACCCAGTCATTACGTCCGGTAAAGTGTAAGAACAAATAGTTTCTAAATCCTACTTTAAAATCTCCATACACATCAAGCCTGCGAGTAGTACCGTATGAATTAGATGTACTTGGTGCATTTAAGCTGTTAGATAAATTATATAAACCCGGAACAACTAATCCTGAAACTGATGCACTTAATGAATTACTCATATTTTGGCGTAAGCCGGCTGATACCAATAAATCAAAAGTGAAATCTTTTACTTTTTTATTAACGCCAACAATAAAGTCAGAAGTTAATTGAGTAGAATAAGCGGAACTTTCAGCATCACTACCTACAATATTTGATTTTGTACCACCAATAGAAGCATTAGTTCTTAACGCATAATCAGTATAAGTGAATACGCCTACTGTAGATTGAGATGTTTGGTTTTGAGTAGTAATACCTGTACGTAAAGTAAAGTTTAACCATTTAAAAGGTTCGTACTTTAAATCAACAGAACCAATTATATAATCGTTTCTTGTTTTTGTACGATAATTATCAATGTTGAAATATGGGTTTGCATACCATGGATTAAAGTATCCGTTAGGGTTAGCAAATTTGTTATTTCTCCAATCTTGAAATTGAGTAATAGGTACGTTAGCAGCAATATTATTCAAATTATCATACATAGTAGCAAATGTGCCTGATGATAATTGGTCGTATCTGTTTTGCACATAAGTAATAGTATAAGCAGTGCTTATTTTTGGAGAGAAAGAACGTGTACCACCTAATCTAAAAGAAGCTCTGTTATAAGTATCTTTTGGTGTAGTACCTGTTGTATTTACATATTGTGCAGAGAAAAACATTGTAGAACGTTCATCTCCTGTAGAAATTGAAAAATCTGTTTGGTTAGTTAAACCATTTGCCCAGAATTTTTTCCAATCATCTTTAGCAGCATAGGTTGTTTGAAATACAGAACCATCTTCCAACGGATCTCCTAAATTACGAAGACTACCATCAAAAGCAGGACCGTAAGATTGGTTTTCACGTGGGCTGTATATTGGGTTTCCGTTAGGATCTATTCCGTAAGAAGAACCACCTTGTCCAAATTTAGTTTGGTGTTTAGGGAAGAAAGCAACTTGCTCTACAGTAGTAGTGTTGCTTATTTTAATTTCATTATGTCCTCTTCTTCCTTTTTTAGAAGTAACAATTAACGCACCGTTAGATGCATCAGAACCATAAAGAGCCACCGCATTAGCACCGTTTAAAACAGTAATGTCGGAAATATCTTCAGGATTTAAATTACCTAAAACAGAACTAGGAACAATTACATTATCTAATACAATTAATGCTTGGTTGTTTCCTAATAAAGAACGTAAACCTCTAAGTACAAGTCTGTAACTTGGGTTTACACCACCGCCAGTTGCACTTACTTCTAATCCGGCAACTTTACCGGCAAGACCACCTGCAAGGTTTGTTGGTTTAGCTGCAGTTAGTTCATTTGCCTTAATAGTTGTAGCCGTGTAACCTTGTTCTTTACGTTTTGTAGTAATACCACCGGCTGTTACTACAACTTCATCTAAGTTAGATACATAATCTGCTAAAGTAACATTTATAGTGTTTTCGCTTCCCACTCTTACTTCTAACGGCTTGTAGTTAACCGCAGAAATAGCAAGTGTAGCTCCAGTTTTTGCACTGATTTTAAAAACACCGTTAGCATCGGTAGAAGTACCGTTCTTAGTGCCTTTAATCATAACAGAAGCTGAAGGAATGGGAGAGCCTTTCGAGTCAGTTACTTTACCAGTAACAGATCTGGTTTGCCCCATTGCAATACTACCAACAAGTATTGCAAGTGCAAAGAGTAGCATTTTTCTCATGTTGCGTTTATTTTTAGAATGTGAAAATAGGGGAATTCAATTAAATTGTTAAAAAAAGTTTAACTCATTGTTAATTTATTTGAATTTCTCTTATGCTTGACAAGCGGCAAATATTAATCGCTGCACATTAAATAATATTTTTTTACCCAATAGAAAATTTTAAACAAAAGGCTTCTAAAACCAACCCTTACTTTTGCGGTATGATAATTTTAGACGGAAAAATTGCCTCTCAAAGTATTAAAGAGCAACTTAAAACAGAAGTTTCTGCAATTGTTAATACCGGAAAACGCCCACCACATTTAGCAGCTATTTTGGTAGGAAATAATGGTGCCAGCGAAACTTATGTTGCAAGCAAAGTAAAAAATTGTAAAGAAATTGGTTTTGCATCTACACTAATTAGATTTGAAGATACTGTTGAAGAAGCAAAACTGCTTGAAACAATTCATCAATTAAATAATAATAAAACTGTTGATGGTATTCTTGTACAACTGCCATTACCCAAACATATTAGTGAGCAAAAAGTAATAGAAGCCATCAATCCTAAAAAAGATGTAGATGGATTTCATCCCGTAAATGTTGGCAAATTAGTACAAGGTTTACAAACATTCATTTCTGCTACACCTTATGGCATAATGTTAATGCTTGAACATTTTAATATTGAAACCAAAGGCAAACATGCCGTTGTTATAGGAAGAAGCAATATTGTTGGCAGGCCTATGAGTATATTATTAAGTAGTAATATAAAAAAAGGTAATTGCACCGTAACTATTTGCCACAGCCATACACCCAACCTATCTGAAATTTGTTTACAGGCAGATATTATTGTTGCTGCGTTAGGTAAACCCGAATTTGTAAAAGCCAATATGGTAAAGCAAGGAGCAATAGTAATTGATGTAGGCATAACACGTGTTGCAGATGCAACAGCTAAAAAAGGTTTTAAATTAAAAGGTGATGTGGCTTACGCCGAAGTTTCTCCTAAAACATTTGCTATTACGCCTGTTCCGGGTGGCGTAGGGCTTATGACCACTGCAGGTTTATTAAAAAATACATTGCAAGCATATTTGAATAATAATGACTAATGAATCTGAAATAAAAAACGAGACATTATTACCTGTAATGGAAAGCTTTTATACTTTACAAGGAGAAGGTTTTCATCAAGGTAAAGCAGCATACTTTATTCGTTTGGGTGGGTGCGATGTTGGCTGCGTTTGGTGCGATGTAAAAGAAAGTTGGAATGCAGATAATCATCCTAAATTTAGTGTAGAAGAAATTGTAGAAAAGGCAATTCAAAATTCAAAATCTACTCAACCACTTGTTGTAATTACTGGTGGAGAACCTTTGCTTCACAATTTAGATAATCTTACCAAAGCCTTGCAGCAAGCAGGTTTTCAAACAAATATTGAAACATCGGGTTCTTCTCCATTAAGCGGAAATTGGAATTGGGTTTGTCTTTCTCCAAAAAAATTTAAAGCTCCTTTACCTGAAGTTGTTAAAGTTGCTAATGAATTAAAAGTGGTAATATTTAATAAACACGATTTTGAATGGGCAGAACAATATGCTTTGCAAGTTTCTGAAAATTGTAAACTGTATTTACAACCCGAATGGGATAAAAGAGAAACCATAACACCTTTAATTATTAATTATATTAAAGCCAACCCAAAGTGGCAACTGAGTTTGCAAATTCATAAATACATTAATGTTCCTTAATTATAGTTTTTAACATTCATCACGCATAATTTTTGCGAAATTGCTTTCATGAAAAAAATAATTTTCATTATACTATTATTTATTGCAAACAATAATTACGCACAAGTATATAATTCAAATAATATTAATGAAAAAACAACTAAGTTATACGAAACTGCATTGGTAAAATTAGCCGATGGAGATATAAAGAATGCAATTACTATTTTAAAAAAGTGTATTGAAGCAGATGAAAATTATGTAGATGCCTATCTATCATTAGCAGGTGCTTACGGAGAATTAAAAAATTATAACAATGCAGTAACTACTTATGAAATTGCAAGAAATAAAGACACAACTTATTTTCAACCTTATTTATTGCCTTACTCTATAAACCTTGCTGGACTTGGAAAATTTGAAGATGCATTAAATGCAGTAAATCAATTTTTATCAATTAAAGGTATAAACGATAGAAGTTTAAAAGCTGCTGCTTACAGAAAACGTTGTTATGAATTTGCAGTTCAATACAAACAAAATCATTCAACCAATAATTACCAATTTAACCCAATTAATTTAGGAGATAGTGTTAATACAAAATATTTAGAATATAGCCCCACCGTAAGTATTGACGATTCTTTATTAGTTTTTACAAGACGCATTAACGGAAGAGAAGATTTTTATCAAAGTATTATTCACGGGAAAAAAATATCACAAGCAAAAAAAATTGAAGGGGATATAAATAACGAACCTTATAAAGGTGGATTAACCATTTCGTCTGATGGAGAATTTTTAATTTTTGCAGGAAATTTTAGAAACGGAATGGGTAATTACGATTTGTATATTTCTTATTGGACACCGCAAGGTTGGAGCGAACCCGAAAATCTTGGGCCCAATGTAAATACAGAATATTGGGAAAGCACACCATCTTTAAGCCCCGATAACAGAGTACTATACTTTAGTAGCGATAGGCCTGGTGGAGTTGGTGGAAAAGATTTATATATGAGTTTTAAACAATCTAATGGAAGGTTTGGTCCTGCAAAAAATATGGGCCCATTAATTAATTCTATTGGAGATGAAATGGCACCTTATGTTCATTCAGATAACCAAACATTATACTTTTCATCAAACGGTTTATCCGGTTATGGCAACGAAGATTTATTTATTTGCAGAAAAGATAGTTTAGGTTTTTGGGGCAAACCCGAAAACTTAGGATATCCCATTAATACCATAGATAATGAAGGAAGTATTGCAGTATCATCTGATGGTTCAACTGCATATTATGCCAGCGACAGGAGCGATACACGTGGTGGCTTAGATTTATATACGTTTATTTTACGAAGTGATATTCGCCCACATAAAACATTATATGTAAAAGGTAGAGTATATGATGCCAAAACACAAAAAGGTATTCCATCATCGGTTGAATTAATTGATAACAGCAACAACAACACTTTAATAAAAATTCAAACTGATGAATTAGGAAAATATTTTGTGCCATTGCCTTTTGGGGCAGATTATACATTTATTGTAAACAGAAAAGGTTATTTGTTTTATACTGAATTGTATGAACTAAGTAAAAAACAAGCAGACAGTACTTATAAAAAAGATATTCCATTACAACCCATAGAACTTAATTCTAAATTAGTTTTCAAAAACATTCAGTTCGAAACCAATTCAGCCGAATTAAAGCCAATTAGCTTAATTGAATTAGATAAGTTGCTATTGCTAATGCAAGAAAATCCAACGCTTGCTATTCAAATTAACGGACACACCGATAATACAGGTAACGAAGCAATCAATCAAACACTATCTTCTGCACGTGCAAAAGCAGTAGCCAATTATTTGTTTACAAAAGGTATTGCACCAAGTCGTTTAAAATATAAAGGTTATGGGGCAACGCAACCTGTTGCAGATAACAATACCGAAGAAGGTAAAGCAAAAAACAGAAGAACTGAAATGATAGTTACAGCATTATAATTTTTTTATATACTATCTATTTTAGTTTTACTATTTTCTTCATAACTCTTTTTTTGCCGTCATAAATATCAATAAAGTAAATGCCCGATGCAACATTAGTGAGCGATATTGTATTGTAATAGCTGCCTGTTGTTACTTTTTTAACTATTCTGCCGTAAACATCTTTTACTAAAATAACTGTATGCGGAATATCTATGCTGTCTGCGGATAAAGTAATGGTAATGTTGTTTTGTGTTGGGTTAGGAAAAACGGCAATGACATTATTATTATATTCTGACATTATGGTATTTAATGAATCTTGTTTTCCTCGAATACTGGTTATATTACCTCCTCCGCCACCTTCACAAAATACTATGGAGCCGCCTATAGCCCCTAAATCGCCAGATAAACCGCATTGGTTAATCTTTGCCACGCCAACATAATAACCATAATTAGGCGTATTGTTTACCTGTACATAAATTTCGGGCGTACCCTGACCAGAAATAATATGACCACCATTAACCGTCCAGTTATAAGAACCCCACACACCCGTATATACATTAAACATAGTACTGGCACATACATTGGCATTGGCTGCCAAACCCAAAATAGGAATATTGCCTGTTTCAAGACCAACGGTTATTTGTTTACGTAATATAAAATTTCCGCATGGGCTTGCTACATTCGCATATAAAGTAACTGTTCCGTTTGCAACCAGTGTTAGTGTTATTGAATTACCTGTTCCGCTTGTAGGCGTTACAATACCATAATTACTAACAGTCCAATCAATAGTTACACCTGCAATAGCAGGGAGACTGTAGCTTTCGGAATTACATAAATAATCATTACCGCTAATTTGTAAATTGCAAAGAGCACTACAGTCTGCTGTTACAGGTGATAGATTTATTTCTGCTGCTACCCAATTGCCATTTCTTTGTTCAATGGCTATGTGTTCTTCGTTATTACTGCTTAAAAAATAAATTTTATTATAGGGTATAGTGCATATCAAACCGTCCATCTGTTATTTTAATTGTGTCGTTATTTGAATTTATTGCATTAAACCAAAATGTACCGGATACTATCTGATTAATCTGGTCAAACCTCTTAATGATTAGTTGCCCTTTTATGATAGAAGTAGTGTAATACAGATTGGGAGAATATGAGATAATATATCGTCCATATTGCCCGTACCCTTTACCAGTAAAATACCTAATTTCTAATGGGAAAGGATTGTGAATTGTATCAATTTTTAAACTGTCAGTAAAAACCCCCACATTTGAAAAATTCTCTGAATTTGCTCCATAATTTGAGGCAGATAAGTGAAAATAATACCCGCCATTTAAGTATTGGTAAGCACATTGCAAACTGGGTGGCCCAAACAAACTGCCTTTGGGAGTAAAAGCAACACCATTAATTAAACAACCAAAAGTATTGGCACCGGTTTGCGTTTCGGGGGGTAGCTGGCTTACAGGGTCGGGTGTACTTTTTTTGCAACTGCTGCAACTTATAGCAGTAATTAGTATAAATACAAATAATAAGTTTTTCATAATAAAAAGGTTTGTATAAAGATAGTTTTTTTTAAACCTAAAATAAAAAACATTTAATTTTTTTATTTTGGGTTGTGCCCGCAGCATAGCAGTAAAGCAGTAGCCAATTATTTATTTACAAAAGGCATTGCACCAAGCCGTTTAAAATATAAAGGTTACGGCTCAACACAACCTATTGCAGATAATAATACCGAAGAAGGCAAAGCAAAAAACAGAAGAACGGAAATGATAGTTACAGCATTATAATTATTATATTTATTGCATGAGAAATATTTATCATGCAACAATCTGAAACATATTATCAAATTGCATTAACGCAAGTAAATGGCATTGGTTCTATTCAAGCAAAACTTTTATTAGAACATTTTGCAAACGCAGAAAATATTTTTAAAGCCAAGAAAAAAGATTTATCAAATGTTGAAGGTATTGGAGAAATAAAAGCAAAAGCAATTAAAGATTTTAATGCTTTTAATGTAATAGAAGAAGAAATAAAATTTTGCGAAAAACATCATATCCATATTCTTTCTTTCAACAATAAAAATTATCCGCAACGTTTAAAACATTGTTACGATGCACCAACAGTTTTGTATTATAGAGGCAATGCCGATTTAAATAACAAAAAAATTATATCTGTTATTGGCACCAGAACCAATAGCGATTATGGCAAACAGGTTACAGAAATTTTAATAGAAAGTTTGCAACAACAAAACGTTACAATTATTAGCGGGCTTGCATTTGGTATTGATGCTATTGCACATAAAGCTGCTTTAAAAAATAATTTGGCAACAGTTGCCGTATTAGCTCATGGGTTGCAAACTATTTATCCAACACAACATAAAAATTTAGCAAAAGAAATTTTATTAAATGGTGGCTTATTAACGGAGTTTAATAAAAACATAAAAGCCGATAAACATAATTTTCCTAAAAGAAACAGAATTGTTGCAGGCATTAGTGACGCAACCATTGTAATTGAAACCGCCATTAAAGGCGGCAGTATGATTACCGCAGAATTAGCATACAATTATAATAGAGATGTATTTGCAGTGCCCGCAAAAATTACTGATACCAAAAGTAGTGGTTGCTTAAAATTAATTCAACAAAACAAAGCCATTATTTATACATCGCCCGAAACAATGCTGCATGAATTAGGGTGGCAAGAAAATAATTTATCAAAGAAAAAAAATCAAAAAGAATTGTTTATTGAATTAACTGAAGATGAAAAAATAATTCTTCAAATAATAAAAGAAAAAGAACAAATTCATATAGATGAAATTTATTTAAAAAGCAATACCAGCAGTAGTTCTGTTGCAGCAGCCATTTTAAATTTAGAAATGAACAATATTATTGCAAGCCTACCCGGAAAAATATATAAACTAACGTAAAGCAATCAATACAAATAATAGTTTTTAAAAATCTAACTAATTTGTTTCGTGCAATTTATTCTTTTACTTTTGCACATGGCAACAATAAAATCTTCCGCAAAAAAATCAGTTCAAAGAAACTTTATTGATGGTTTAACTTTTGATGATGTATTACTAATTCCTGCCTTTAGCGAAATACTTCCCAAAGAAGTTGATATTCGTTCTAATCTTACAAAAAACATAGTATTAAATATTCCCATGCTTTCTGCAGCAATGGATACAGTTACCGAAGCAAGCCTTGCTATTGCTTTGGCACGAGAAGGCGGTTTAGGTATTTTGCATAAAAACATGAGTATAGAACAGCAAGCAGAACAAGTTCGTAAAGTAAAAAGAAGTGAAAGCGGTTTAATTATAGATCCTATTACATTATCTCCTCACTCAACTATTGGAGATGCTTTACGTTTAATGCGTGAAAATAAAATTGGCGGAATTCCTATTACAGATGCTAACAATAAATTAGTAGGTATTTTAACCAACAGAGATTTACGTTTTGAAACAGAAAATACAAAAAAGAAAGTAAGTGAAGTAATGACGAAAGATAAACTTATTACTGCACCCGAAGGAACAGATTTAAAAAAAGCAGAAAAAATTTTACAACAATATAAAATTGAAAAATTACCTGTTATAAATAAACAAGGAAAATTAATTGGTTTAATTACTTACAGAGATACACTTCAACTTAAAAACTATCCTAATGCAGTAAAAGATAATCTTGGCAGATTGTTGGTGGGTGCAGCTTTGGGCATTACTAAAGATTTAATGGATAGAGCAGCTGCTCTTCAACAAGTAGGTGTAGATGTGGTTACGTTAGACAGTGCCCATGGTCACAGCAAAGGAGTTATTCAAGCATTACAATCGCTCAGAAAAAATTTCAAACAACTACAAATTATTGCAGGCAATGTTGGCACAGCAGCAGGTGCAACAGCATTGGCAGATGCTGGTGCAGATTGCATTAAAGTAGGTATTGGTCCTGGTTCTATATGCACCACACGTATTGTAGCAGGTGCAGGTGTTCCGCAATTAACAGCCGTTATGGAAGCTGCTAACGCATTAAAAAATAAAAATATACCAATTATTGCAGATGGAGGAATTAGATATACTGGCGATATGGTTAAAGCATTAGCTGCCGGTGCCAATGTGGTTATGATGGGAAGTGTTTTTGCAGGAACAGAAGAAAGCCCCGGTGAAACTATTATTTATGAAGGAAGAAAATTTAAAACCTATCGTGGTATGGGAAGCATGGGTGCAATGAGCCAAGGCAGTGGTGATAGATATTTTCAAGATGTAGAAGATGGTATTAAAAAATTTGTTCCCGAAGGTATTGAAGGAAGAGTTGCGTATAAAGGTAATTTAAGTGAAATTGTTTATCAGTATGTTGGTGGTTTACGCAGCGGTATGGGTTATTGTGGAGCAAAAAATATTAAAGCATTACAACAAAGTAATTTTGTAAAAATTACCAATGCGGGCATGAAAGAAAGCCATGCACATGATATTGATATTACCAAAGAAGCTCCTAATTATAGTAGAAAATAATAATATTTTATTTTAATAAAGGTGATTAATTATTTAATCGCCTTTTGTTTTTCATAGCATCGTTCCTTGCGTCGCACACTTGTGCTTTCAATTATTTTGCAGCAATTAAATTTTTTGTTTCGCAATACTCATTCCAAATTTCTTTTACAATTTCGGCAGCAGGTTTTATTTCATTTATTAAAGCACTTACTTGTCCTATTTCTAATTCACCTTCTTCTAAATTTCCTTCAAACATTCCTTTTTTTGCCCTTCCTCTTCCTAAAATATTTTTTAATGTTTCGGCGTTTGCACCTTCTGCTTCAGCAGCAGCAATTTTTTCATAAAATTTATTTTTCAATAACCTTACTGGTACTGTTTTTTTCATCATCAGCATAGTATCTCCTTCTTTGGCATTTACTATTGCTTCTTTAAAATCTACATGCGATGATGCTTCGGGCGTACAAACAAATCTGCTGCCAATTTGCACTGCATCTGCACCCAATACCATTGCCGCCAACATTTGTTTACCTGTTGCAATACCGCCCGCCGCAATAACGGGAATAGTAACTGCATTACACACTGCGGGAATTAAAACCATAGTAGTTGTTTCTTCTCTCCCATTATGTCCGCCTGCTTCAAAGCCTTCGGCTACAACTGCATCACAGCCTGCATTTTGAGCTTTTGCTGCAAACAAACTACTACTAACAACATGTACCACTTTTATTCCTTTTTCTTTTAAAATAGATGTCCATGTTTTAGGATTGCCTGCACTTGTAAAAACAATGGGTACTTTTTTATTAATAATAATTTGAATATGTTTTTCTATATCAGGATATAATAATGGAAGATTTACTGCAAACGGTTTATTAGTTGCTTTTTTGCATTGTTGAATATGTTCTTCTAAAACATGTGGATACATACTACCAGCACCAATAATACCTAAACCACCGGCATTGCTTACGGCACTTGCTAACTTCCAACCGCTTGCCCATATCATTCCGGCTTGAATAATGGGATATTGTATATTGAAGAGTTGTGTGATGCGATTTTGCATAATAAGAAAATTAATGACTGTGTAGATTGCAAATTATAGATTTTTATTTGCACATTTTCTTATTTGCATATTTACAAATTAATTACCCAAAATCTATTTCGGTATTATCACCAATATTTAAACTGCGGCCAAGCCCTTTAACACTGGCATCACTTCCTATTAAAGAATTATCTAATACAACTTCGTATAAATTTGTGTAAGAACCAATAATGCTGTCTCTTACGGCAGAATATTGTATAGTAGTATTGGCACCAATTGAAACATGCGGGCCAATAATTGCATTCTTTAAAACACAACCAGGGCCAATACTTACAGGCGGAATAAAAATAGAATTTTCAGATTGAATGTTTTCGCTTACATACCCGCCAAATTTTTTCATTAACGTAGCATTGCTTTCTAACAAAGTTTCTTTTTTACCACAATCAAACCAGTTCTTCACTCTAAACGATTGAAATTTAGCACCACGTTGTATCATACAATCTAATGCATCGGTTAAATCATATTGCCCTTCTGTTTTAATGTTTTGTGTAAATAAATGATGCAGGCATTCAAACAAAAAATGCGTTTCTTTTATTTTATATAAACCTACTAAAGCCATATTGCTTTTAGGAATGGTAGGTTTTTCAACTACTTGTTCTATAAATCCATCTTCATTAATAGTTGCTACACCAAAATTTCTTGGGTCATCTACTTTTTTTATTCCCAACATACTGTATGGACTTTGCAATACTTCTTTAATATCGTATTCGCAAATAGTATCTCCTAAAACAACAAATACTTCATCTGTTCCAACAATATTTCGGGTTAATTCTATGGCGTGGCCTGTTCCGTGTCTTTCATTCTGATAAACAAAATGAGTAGTTAAATGCGGATAGGTTTGGTTTACATATTCCTGAATTTTTTCACCCAAATAACCTACAATAAAAATAAATTCTGTAATACCTGCTTCATGCAGTTGATCTACAATAAAACTTAAAATTGTTTTTCCGGCTATAGGTATTAATGCCTTGGGTTGGGTGTATGTATGGGGGCGTAGCTTAGTTCCGGCACCTGCTACGGGTATAATAGCTTTCATCAGCGGTTTTGTTTTAATGAAATAAATTTCATTAGCTTTTCTGAGGATAAGTAGAATTTTTTAGGGCGTGAAATTAATAAAAACTCCGACAAATGCAAATCTTGCTTAAAATAGTACCTAATCTTATACGTTTTGCTTTGATTGAAGTTTTACTTTTGTTTGCATAAATCTAAAAAATAAACAAATGCAAAGAGATAATTTGGTTTTTGATTTAATTAAACAAGAATTAGAAAGGCAAAGACGTGGTATTGAATTAATTGCCAGCGAAAACTTTACCAGTTTACAAGTAATGCAGGCAATGGGCAATGTAATGACTAATAAATACGCCGAAGGATATCCGGGAAGAAGATATTACGGCGGTTGTGAAGTAGTTGACCAAACCGAACAATTAGCAATTGATAGATTAAAACAAATTTTTAATGTTGAATATGCCAACGTGCAACCACATAGCGGGGCACAAGCTAATGCAGCCTTAATGTTAGCCATTTTACAACCCGGCGATAATATTTTAGGTTTAGATTTAAGCATGGGCGGGCATTTAACACATGGCAGCAGCGTAAACTTTAGCGGTAAACTTTATAAACCACATTTTTACGGTGTAAAAAAAGATACAGGTTTAATTGATTATGAAATGCTGGAAGCAAAAGCAAGAGAAGTAAAACCTAAATTAATTATTTGCGGTGCCAGTGCGTACAGCCGAGATATAGATTATGCAAGAATAAGAGCAGCAGCCAATGAAGTAGGTGCATTTGTTATGGCAGATATTGCACACCCTGCGGGTTTAATTGCAAAAGGTTTATTAAGTTCTCCTTTCAATCATTGCCATTTTGTTACTTCTACCACACACAAAACTTTACGTGGTCCACGTGGCGGTATTATAATGATGGCAAAAGATTTTGAAAACCCTTTTGGATTAAAAGATGTAAAAGGAAATATAAGAATGATGAGTAATTTAATTGATATGGCTGTTTTTCCGGGCACACAAGGCGGACCTTTAGAACATGTTATTGCAGCCAAAGCCATTTCATTTGGAGAAATTTTAACCGATGAGTTTACAACTTATGCAAAACAAGTACAAAGCAATGCACAAGCTATGGCAAAAGCTTTTGTAAATAAAGGTTATAATATTATTAGCAACGGAACAGATAATCATTTAATGCTAATTGATTTAAGAAACAAAAACATTAGTGGTAAAAAAGCAGAAAATGTTTTAGGCAAAGCCGATATTACTGCCAATAAAAATATGGTGCCTTACGATGATAAGAGTGCCTTTGTAACAAGTGGCGTTCGTTTTGGTGTTGCTGCCGTTACAACACGAGGCATGAAAGAAAACGATATGCAATTTATTGTTGAAGCTATTGATACTGTTTTAATGAATGCCGATGATGATGCTAAATTAAATAATGTAAAAGCAGAAGTAAATACATTTATGAAACAATTTATTTTATATCCTGAAATGGGATAATAAAATATTAGATGTTGAAGTACAATTGCAATCATTCAATACTAATGTTTAATTCTTAATCACTAATTTTTAATTTATTATGATACAACGTATTCAATCTATTTGGTTATTGTTAGCGGCAATTGCAGCATTCGCAACTTTTTATGTAGATTTTTATATAGGCACTAATCCTCCATTAAAATTTAACGCTAAAGAAAGTATTTTTGTTTTGGTATTAAATGTTGCAGTGGCAATTACATCATTAATAAATATTTTTCTTTTTTCAAACAGAAAATTACAATTAAGATTTTCAATAATAGCTTTAGTGGTAAGTATATTAAGTATTGTGTTGTGCTTTTTATCAGTAAAATCAAGCCTTGCAGGCGGTTTAGCTTTAACTTCGGTAATTTATTTTGCTATACCAATTTTTCTTTTTTTTGCTGTAAGAGGAATTTGGAAAGATGAAAAATTAGTAAAAAGTACCGATAGATTGCGATAATACAATGCTCTTAATATATTGAAAAACTGTTATTAAATAAAAGAGATGAACTATTTGTTCATCTCTTTTAATAAAGCAGCACTTATTTGCATTAAATTGGTTTGAAATTTTTCTTTTAAAAATGTTTCAAACACGCCAATATTAGTGTATCTTTTTATAGCAATCAGTTTGCTTGCTGCAAGTTTGTTTACATCATCTTTAGTTAATACATACTCATTATTAAATGTATCTGCCTCATACTTCCCATATGACGCTTGAAGCCCAACAGACTGAATAATAATCGTATCTTTTTCTGTTATTAATAAAGCAACATCTTCTGGCATTACAGTGCCAGCTCCAGAATATCCATTACCTGACAGTGTAATATATACCTTGTTATTAATTGTATGATAGTGGGCAGATTCAATTTTCGGCTGCCCTCTAAAAAAATTATTACTAATCGTTGCAGAAATCGTTATAATTCTTTTTTGATGAGTAATACTATCTGTTGCATTACTTTTAATTAATTGAGAAAATACAACACACGGCATTATTAATAGTACAATAAAAATATTTTTCATATTATTATTTTTTTATAATTACAATTTAAACGAAAGAGGCACATTGATTTTTACGGTAAAATTTCTTCCCATATTAAATACACCTTGCCTGCCTGTTACATTGTTTATATCGGTATATTTTAATCGGCTTAAACTACTTTGATAAGCAACATCTGTTATATTATTAGCAGATAAATAAATACTGCACAAAGTTTTGCCCGCATGTTGCACATCTCCACCAATACCAAAATTTAATAGTGAATAACCATTAGTAACTGTTTCTGTATTGTACGAAGTAAATATATTGTTTTGTTTAAATGTATTATCTAATTCAATTTTAGTGTAAAAGTTTTTAATGCTTTTTGATAAAGATTTAAAGTTTCCTCTTAACTCACTTAATAATTTTGCAGCCGGCATAAACGGTATGTTTGATGAGCCTCCGAAACTTTCTGCAAACTGCCCGCGTACATAAGAAAAGCTATTTTCAAAATGCAACCAATCTAAAGGATGCGGATGTATATCAATATTAAATTCTGCACCATATAACATAGCATTTGATTGACTGAATTTAAATGCAGTTATCATATTACCATTTACATTTACTAAAGAATCTGTTCCTACATTGTTTGATAATTTTCTATAAAAAATATAATTGTTTATGTAGTTATAAAAAGTAGAAACATTAACTGAAACGTGCTGTGTATTTATTTCAACACCACCATCAAACTGTAAAGAAGTTTCTGATTTTAAATTCACATCTCCATACTCGTATCTGTTAGTGCCTTCATGTGCACCATTGCTTGCCAACTCTGCAACAGTAGGTGCTCTAAAACCTCTTGCAACATTTAGTTTTAATACAACAGTGTTTGATGCATTGTAACTTATACCTGCACTTCCACTTATGTTTGAAAAATTCCTTTTAAAATCTGAAAACTTAACACTTGTGCCATCGTTATAATATAAGCTATGCAAATTTCTATTATCATATCTTAAACCACCGCTAACAGTAAATTTATTATTAAAGGTTTTTCTTGTTAGAATAAAACTTCCTATATCAAATTGATTGTATTCGGGAATTAAAACATTGCTTGCTAAATTTCTGTTTTGCTGATACATTCCGTTTAAACCAAAAGATGTTTTCCAACCGTTATGGTCTGCTATATTATATTGTAAATTATAATTAACTGTTTGTAAGTTAAAATATAAATCGGGTGTGGTATAATTTGAAGGATCTCCAAATTCTCTTCTTTGATTGTGTTGATAAGCTACCAAAACATTTACTCTATCGTTCCCTGCACTAATATTATTATCTAAAGCAATTTTAAAATGTTGAATATGTTGGTAAGGTGTAAAAAGATTACCGCTTTTTAATTCTGAATCTGTTGCAATTCTTTCAAAAGGTGTTTCAGAATATATTAAAAATTTTCCGGTAGTAAGATCTCTTGCACCTTCAATAATTCCAAGCTTTTGGTCAAAATTGCTAATCATTAAATGTGTGTAACCCCATGCTTTATTTAAACCAATATATCCGCCAAAATTTCTTTCATTAAAACCACTATTCAACACATATCCATCGTATTTATTATGATAGCTTGCAGCATTTTTGTAAGTGCCGTAAACATTCCAATTAAATCCGTTAGCATGGTTGGCTGCTACGTTTCCGCTTATATTATATAAATTATTATTATCTGTAAACCCGCTTGTAATATTTGCTTTTAATGTGCCTTGTGCAACGGGTGTGTTGGTAATAAAATTTACAACGCCTGCCATAGCATCGCTTCCATAAATTATAGATGCAGGCCCTTTTAAAACTTCTGCTTTTTGAATACTGTATTCATCAATTTCAATTCCATGTTCATCTCCCCATTGTTGGCCTTCTTGCCTAACACCATCATTAATAACCACTAATCTGTTATAACCTAAACCACGAATAACAGGTTTTGAAATAGCCGGCCCCGTAGATAATGCAGTTAAACCAGGAACTTGATGTGTAAGTGCATCAATAATATTAGTAGATGCTTCTTTTAATAAATCTGTTTTTTTAACAATTGAAATAGGTTGAACAGATTCTTTTGTTTTTATTGCCGATGCAACGCCTGTAACAGTTACGTTTTCATGTTCGGCATAAGTAATTTTTAATGCAAAATTTTTAGTAACTGTTCCATTTATTTCTATGGTTTGAATATTACTTTCATATCCTTGAAAAGAAACTTCAACCAAATATTTTCCTGAAGGAACAATAGGTGTAGTAAATGTTCCATCTTCTTTTGTAACGGCTCCTGTTTTTATTTCAGTAATAAATATTGAAGCCCCAACCAAAGGTTTATTTGTAGCAGCATCGGTTACTTTTCCTGTAAGCATACCTTTATCTGCAATTCCTGAAAAAGATGATAATAATAATATTGTAAAAAATGAATATATACCAATAACAAGTTTTCTGTTACGCATTATAAAAATGTTTAATCAAATAAATTGAGTGAAAAATAAAAGTGATAAATTGAAAATAATAAATGACTAAACTAAAGGAGGTGCTCTTAATGATGCTAAATAATAATGAAAGGATAAATAGTAGGAAGGAGGAATTTCTTGTTGAATTACAAAAAGAGACCGATAAAAATCAACGTTTTTAAACTGTATAACATTAAAGGGATTATCTACAACAAAATTATCACAATTACATTTTATACCTACTTCATGAAAATGCGTAACGGGCGATTTATCTTTACAAAGAATACCAACATCTGTATGTGTAGCAATAGAATTGTGTAAAATAATTTTAGGAGTAATACCTAATATAAATACGGCTAAAAGAAATAGTGCCGTAATTTTTTGTATGAAAATTCTTGTTTTCAAATTTGAAACTATGTTGCAAAATAAGTTAGATTCTTGAATTACCCTAAAAAAATTACTCTTTATCTAAAATAAGCAGCATAATACCAATAAGAATGTCCTATATTTAGGGATAAAATTTATCTCCCCCATGACAGAACAAGCAATAATTGCAGGTTGCTTGCAAAACGAAACAATTGCACAAAAAGCGTTATATGATAAATATAGCCCTAAAATGTTAGCAGTTTGTTATCGGTTTGCACAAAGCCGCGAAGATGCTGAAGATATGTTGCAGGAAGCATTTATTAAAGTGTTTACTCAAATACATTCTTTTAGAAATGAGGGTGTTTTTGAAGGTTGGATAAGAAGAATTATTGTGCATACTTGTATTAATTCATTAAAAAAGAATCAAAAATTTAATGAACATATAAATTTAGAATACGCACAAAATATTCAGGTAAAAGAAGAATCTATTGCTTCTATTTTACAAGGAAAACAAATAATAGAATGTATTAGGCTTTTACCATTAGGTTATAAAACTGTTTTAAACTTATATGCCATTGAAGGTTATAGCCATAGAGAAATTGGACAAATGTTAGAAATAGGAGAAAGTACCAGCAGAAGCCAATTTACCAGAGCAAAAATAATGTTAGAAACAATTTTAGTTAAAAGGAAAATTATTGAAAAACCAACAGATGCATTTGCAACTTTAGCAACAATATAAATATTGAAATACAGTTGCACAGCAATTTATGAGAAGCACAAACAACATAAACGATAAGTTTGAGCAATGGTTACAAGATGAAACCGAAAACCAAAAAATGTATCCATCTGAAACCGTATGGGAAAACATACGTACAGAAATACACGGTAACAGATCTTGGCCTGCTTTAACAATTGCTTCTTTATTAATTATAATAAGCCTTGGTGTAATTACTTTTTTAAATTATCCACCAAAAAATATTTTGTTGAAAGCTATGCCATATCAAGCTTTTAACACAACAGGAAACAATACTCTTTCAGAAAAACAAACAAACAATATTATAGCAAATAATGAAGATTTTGTAAACCAAATAAACCCTAATCGTTACACACAACAAACATTAAAAGCAATAAACGAAGAAGTACAATTACTTAAAGATGAAACCTCTGCTTTTGCAATAACAAAACCTAATTTAAATAATACAGCATTATTAACTATAGCTAACACACCATCGGTTTTACCAAAGAAACAAATAACAGTTTCTTCTACACCAACAGTTATTACAGAAAACAATTTATTTAATAATGAGGTTAGCTTTAACCCAATTATAGATAACAATAATTATAATAAATCTACTGTTACAAGAAAAAGCAATCTTCCTAATATTAATGAAAGTATTGCTAACGAAAACGTTAATAACAATGCAGATGATTATATAAAAGCATTTGGAGCAAATAAAACAAAAACAACAAAAGGTATTAATAAGTTTAGTTGGCAATTATATGCTACTCCTTCTGTTAGTTACAGAAAATTAGAAGATGAAGCACCGTATTATTTATCTACCAATACAAATGTAAACAACGCTGTAAAACATAAGCCAGCCTTGGGTTTAGAACTTGGCTTGGGTGTATCATACAATTTAACCAAAAACTTTTCTATTAAAACGGGTCTGCAATTTAATATGAGGCAATATTATATAGATGCAAATAACAATTGGGGAATGGCAACTTTTGCATTTGTACAAAATAATCATTTAGATTCTATTAGTTTTCTTTCAGCATTTAGCAATGTAAACAACGGTAACAGTTCTACCAAATTAGATAATAAACTTTATCAACTTTCTATACCAATTGGGTTTGAATGGAATGTTATACAATTGAAAAAATTTGGTGTAAGTATTGGCGGTAGCATTCAACCAACATTTACATTAAATAAAAATATTTACATGATATCAAACGATTATAAATATTACGCAAATGGCGAATCGTTTTTTCGCAAATGGAATTATAACAGCAGCGGAGAATTATTATTCAGTTATTATTTAAACAACGAAAGTAAATTATTTTTCGGTCCGCAAATACGCTACCAACACTTACCTACTTATAACGATTTATATTCTATTAAAGAACATCGTTTAGATTACGGAATTAAATTCGGTATTAGCAAATCTTTCTAAATATTTTTTTCTAATATTTACATGCCAATAATTTTGTTGCATGAAGCAATTACATTTTACCATTTTAATAGTTATTGTATTAGCAAGTTGTAACAATAACAAAAGTGAAAAAAATACACAGCAAATAAATACAGACACTACTGCTTTTTTCCCGGTAAATGATTATTTAAGTACCGATATTGAAGACGTACAAAAAACTCCTTACTTAATTATAAAAAAAACTTACGAGAATAAAATTTTAAAAGATTCAGTTGTAATAAACACAAAAGAGTTTTTAACGTTAGCAAATATTTTTTTATCGAAAAGCATTATGCAGCCTCAGTTACATACTTTATACAAGCCATCTTTATTTAACGATTTATCTACCAAAAGCATAACTTTTACATACGATGCTTTACGCGATACTTTGCCCGTAAGAAGTGTAATAATTTTATTAAACGATGAAACCAATAAATTAAAAAACATTTTTATAACAGCAATTAATACAAATAAAAATTCAACTATAAGCCAACAACTAACTTGGAATGCAGAAAAAAGTTTTAGTATAAATAGTTCTATAAAAAAAGAAAATTTGCCCGAAACAATAGAAACAATAATTGTAAGTTGGAATGACAAGTAACGAGTTTCAAAAAATAGCACCAACACTTCCACTGCAACCTGGTATATACAAATACTTTAGTGCAGATGCAGAATTATTATATGTAGGCAAAGCAAAAAGTTTGCGAAAAAGAATTAGTTCGTACTTCAGTAAAACACATTCATCATACAAAACACACGAGCTTGTTAAACGTATTCATCATATAGAATTTACTATTGTAGATTCTGAACAAGATGCATTCTTATTAGAAAATTCTTTAATAAAACAATTTCGCCCATTATTTAATATTAATTTAAAAGACGATAAAACATACCCATATATTGTAATAAAAAAAGAGCCTTTTCCCAGAGTATTTTTAACAAGAAAAAAAATAAATGATGGCTCTGAATACCTTGGCCCATTTACATCTACCGGAAAACTAAGAGAGTTGTTGGAATTTATTAAGCAATTTATTCCGTTAAGAACATGCAAGCTCAATCTTACTGAAAACAATATTGCTAAGAAAAAATTTAAAGTTTGTTTAGAATATCATTTAGGTAATTGCAAAGGCCCTTGCGAAGGGTTACAAACAACAACTGATTATGCAGAAGGGTTACAACATATTAAAGAAATTTTAAAAGGAAATTTATCGGGTATTATAAATTATTATAAAAATGAAATGCAGCAATATGTTGCCAGGCTTGCATTTGAGAAAGCGGAAATGGTAAGGAAAAAAATAGAGTATTTAGAAAGTTATCAGGCACGTTCTGTTATTGTAAGCAAACATCTAACCAATGTAGATGTATTTTCAATTTTAAAAGATGAAGATATTGCTTATGTAAATTATTTAATGGTACAAAACGGAACTATTGTGCAAACACATACAGTACCATTGCAAACGCATTTAGAAGAAACAGAACAAGAAGTTTTAAGTTATGCCATTAGTAATTTACGAGAAACTTTTAACAGCCTTTCAAATGAAATTATTGTGCCTTTTGAAATTGAATATGCCGAAAAAAATATTATTATAACCATACCTAAAAGCGGCGATAAAAAAAAGCTGCTCGATTTATCAATTAAAAACGTAAACTATTTTAAAGCAGAAATTAAAAAGAAAAAAATTTTGCATTTAGAAGAAAAAACAGATAGTGAAAAAGAAAATATATTAGTTGAACTAAAAAATTATTTACAACTACACGAAACACCAACGCATATTGAATGTTTTGATAATTCTAATTTTCAAGGAAGTTTTCCTGTATCTGCAATGGTTTGTTTTAAAAACGGACTACCAAGCAAAAAAGATTACAGACATTTTAATGTAAAAACAGTTGAAGGTATTAATGATTTTGCAACCATGAAAGAAGTTGTTTATAGAAGATATAAACGTTTAAAAGAAGAACAACAACCTTTTCCTCAATTAGTTATTATTGATGGCGGTAAAGGACAATTGGGTGCTGCATTAGAAGCTATACACGATTTAAATTTAACAGGAAAATTAACCTTAGTTGGTTTAGCAAAAAATGAAGAAGAAATATTTTTTGCCGGAGATAAGCAATCTATAAAACTACCTTGGGATAGTAATAGTTTAAAATTAATTCGCAGAGTAAGAGATGAAGTACACCGCTTTGGTATTACCTTTCATAGAAACAAACGCTCAAAAGGAACTTTTAAAAATGAATTGGAAAATATTAAAGGTATAGGAAAAGAAACAGCCAATCAATTATTAAAAACATTCAAATCTGTAAAAAATATTAAAGAAAAAACAAAAGAAGAAATTGCAACAATAATAGGAAACGCAAAAGCAGAATTAATTAAACAATATTTTAATAATACTAAATTATAATTTATGAACGAGTTAATTGAAAAAATTTGTACTGAAGCTAACGTTACACCAGAGCAAGCACAAAAAGCATTAGAAGCCGTTGCTGGTTTTGTAAAAGAAAAATTTCCGATGATGGCCGGTGCGGTTGATAAATTGTTTCAAGGTTAATTGCTACTAAAAGAACAGAAAGTACAAGTGTGCGACGCAAGAAAAGTTTAATAATTATTCTATTGCTTGGCTCATGCAATTAACTTAACACATTTCTGGCAATAACAATTTTTTGAATTTCGCTGGTGCCCTCGCCAATGGTGCATAATTTGGCGTCTCGGTAAAATTTTTCTACCGGAAAATCTTTAGTATAACCGTAGCCGCCAAAAATTTGTACTGCATCGTTAGCAACTTTTACAGCAACCTCGCTACAATAATATTTTGCCATAGCACTTTGCTTGGTAAGTTTTTCGTGGCGTTCTTTTAAATCGCAGGCTTGTAGTAATAATAAATCTGCAGCAGCAATTTCTGTTGCCATATCTGCCAGCTTAAAACTTATGCCTTGAAAATTAGCAATGGGCTGCCCAAACTGATGGCGTTCTTTTGCATATTTAATTGCAGCCTCGTATGCACCTTGTGCAATACCAACGGCTAATGCCGCAATTGAAATTCTGCCGCCATCTAATATTTTTAATGATTGTCTGAAACCATCTCCTACTTCGCCCAAACGTTGCTCATCACTTATTATACAATTATCAAATATCATTTCTGCTGTTTCGCTTGCACGCATTCCTAATTTATTTTCTTTCTTTCCTGCATTAAAACCTTTGGTTCCTCTTTCAATTATAAATGCAGTGCTGTTGCCGCTTGTATGTGGTTCTCCTGTTCTGCAAATAACTACAGCAACATCTCCACTTTTGCCATGTGTTATCCAACATTTGGTTCCGTTAATAATCCAATTACTTCCATCTTTTATGGCAATTGTTTGCATATTGCCTGCATCACTTCCGGTATTGGCTTCGGTTAAACCCCATGCTCCTATAAATTCGCCGCTTGCTAATTTTGGTAAATATTTTTTCTTTTGATATTCATTACCAAAAGTTAATATATGATTGGTGCAAAGAGAATTGTGTGCAGCCAAACTTAAACCCACAGAGCCACACACTTTAGAAATTTCTTTAATAATTGAAACATACTCAAAATAACCTAGACCTGCACCGCCATAAGCTTCGGGTACTAATACACCCATTAAACCTAATTGCCCTAATTGTTTAAATGTTTGAACGGGAAATTCTTGTGTTTCATCCCACTGCATTACATGTGGTAAAATATGTTGTTGTGCAAAATCTTTAGCTGTTTGTGCAACTTGTTGTGTTAATTCTGATGAAGCAAAATTCATTCTATAAGTTTTAAAGTAACAACCCTGCAAATTGTTTGCAGGGTTGAGGTCAGCAATCGTAAAAGGCCAAAATTAAAAACTAACAAATGTTAGCTTTAAACAAAAATAGTATGATTTTCTATTCTACCAAATTTCATTTTGTATATCTTTTAAAATATTCTGTATTCGTATTCTTTTAGGCTTAGAAACTTTTATTATGTTATACATTTAAAGTTTACTCAACTGCCAAATAAGGTGCAATTTTATTATAGAGTTCGTCTTTAATAAATACAATTTTTTTTATGTCGTCTATTTTTGTATAATCTCCGTGTTGTGCTCTATAAATAATAATAGCTTTGGCAACATCTTTATTAATGTATGGATGATTTGATCAAGTATAATCATCTGCCATATTAATATTTATTTTTTTAATATTTGTTGTTTGAAGTATTAAGTAGGGCTCAATAATTTTAAATAAAGAATCTGTTAAACCATAAGTTTCTTTAACTTGTTGTATAGTTAAAAATCCTCCTAATTTTTCTTTATACTTAATAATTTTATAAGCAAGACTTCTATCCATATTAGGAATAGTAAACCACTCTTGCGGAGTAGCAATATTTATATCAATCTTTACAGTTGATTTGATTGCACCTTCTTTTGTGTTTAGAATATTGTTTGTTTTGCTTTCAATTTTTGCATAAGGAATTATTCTATCAGCATCTTCTTTTTTTAATCCCCAAATTTTTCTAATGTCTTCTGCAGTTTTAAATTTTCCACCTTTGCTTCTGTAATTTAAAATGGTTTTTATTGTTTTATCTTTCAAACCTAATTTTTTCCAACCTTCTTCATTAATTGTATTGGGATTAAATTCAAACATTGCATAAGATGAGTTTTTACTAAAAGAATTTTCGTTTGAAGTTTCATTTTCAGCCAAGTTATTATTTGGCAACGAATCTTTTACAAGTAGAAGTTTTACTTGCTGTTGCAGGTTCTCATTAATTAAAGGTGCATTCTTTTTAAAAGGAATAACATAAGGTAGCACAATAAAAATGCTTATTAATAGTATAAGAATAATTAATGCAACTCTTTCTTTACGCGAAAACGTAAAATAATCTTTTACAAAATTTTTCATACTCCATAGTTTAAAATTTTAGCGGAGTATTATATATGCGTAGTAAAACTTAAACCATCGTAAGCTAAAGAAATATGCTTAGGTAATTGTTTATTTATTTCTTCGTGTTTGCCTAACTGATGGCTAATATGTGTAAAATAAACTTTTGGTATTTGTAATTCTTCTGCCAAAGCTACTGCTTCGTTTAATGTAAAATGCGATAAATGTTTTTCTTTTCTTAATGCATTTAACACCAATATTTCAGAGCCTTTTATTTTTTCTTTTTCAGTTTCGTCTATTTTATTTGCATCTGTAATATATGTAAAATTTCCTATTCTGTATCCAAATACTTTCATTTTTAAATGCCAAACAATTATGGGTTGAAACGGAATATCGTTTACTTGAAATTGTTGCTCATTAATTATATGCAAATTAATTTGTGGAACGCCGGGATATTTTTTTTCGGCAAAAGCATAATAATAATCTCTTTTTAAATCTTGTGCAGTTAGTTCATTGGCATACACTTCCATATCTTTTTTTTGAAAGTAGTTGTATGCTCTTATATCATCTAACCCTGCAATATGATCTTTATGTGCATGTGTAAAAACAACTGCATCTAATTTTTTGTTATTAATGCGTAGCATTTGATAACGAAAATCTGGAGTTGTATCTATTACAACTGTTGTTTGCGGAGATTGTATTAAAATACTACTGCGAAGTCTTTTATCTTTTATGTTGTTAGAAGTACAAACATTGCAACTGCAACCAATCATAGGTACGCCACTGCTGGTACCTGTACCTAAAAAACTAATGTTTAACGGAGTAGTCACAAACAAATCTACAAGCTAAAAAGTAATTGATGAATTTAAATTATTTATACCAAAACTGCATTTGCTAAAACATGCTCATACAATTTTTGACTTTCGTGTGTAAGTTTATCTATTTCAATATTAAGTTGCGGTATTAATTCAAGCATTGTGTTTATTCTGGCTTCTGTATCTAAAAATTTATTAAGCACTACAATTTTTTTTGCTTCTAAAATACACCAACCGCTTTGAAAAGTACCACGCTCATAACGAACAACGTATCCGCTTTCTCCTAAAATATCTTCTAACTTATCTAACGTGTTTTGAGTAGCTTTCATGTACGAATTATTTATACCTCAAATATAAGATGGAGTTAGGTTTGAGGAGTTTTGATTTATCCACAAAAAACCTGAATTAAGTTTTTTAAAAACTAAAACGCATAAATATTTATGCGTTTTAGTTTTATTGTTTGAGTATTGATTGGAACGTACAAGTGTGCGACGCAACGAAAGCTTAATAGTAATAAAAATGTTTGTTACAAAATTTTATAATTTATAACTAATGGTTGCCGTTAAACTGCGTGGTGCAATGGGTGTAACGCTATAATTATCGTGTACTAAATAGCTTAATGCATTAAAAATATTTGATAATTTAAATTGCAACGTAATTTTTTTGTAAGTATAACCGGCAGATAAATCTACAGTAGTAAAATCTGATAATGCAATCATTCTGCTGCCTACTATTGTTTGCCCAATTGTGTTATTGTATCCGCCAAAACGAGTGCCTGTATAAAAACCTGTTGCACCAATTTTAAAATTTTTTAGTTTACCCGAAGATAATGTATAAAAAATACTTGCATTGGCTGTGCTGTTTGGAGCATTTACTAATTGTTCTCCTTCAATATTTGAGCCTTTGTTTCCTTTTGTATGTGTGTATCTGATATAGTTGTAGCTATAACCTGTAATGAAATATAAATTTTTTGAAAGTGTTGCATTTACGCCTACTTCAATTCCATCACTTGTTGTTTCTCCGTTTAAAGTTTTTATAGTAGCATCAGTATTTGGTGTTACGCCATCTGCTTTGTATTGTGCTTGTTGTGCTAAATTGCTGTTGATGATTTTATAGATGCTTATAGTTGTATTTATTTTTCCGTTTAAAAAATTATTTTTTATTCCGGCTTCGTATTGATTAATAATTGAAGCGGGCAATAAATTTCCGTACACATCTGCTCCTGTATTGGTTGTAAAATTGTTTGCATAACTTATAAATAAAGATGTGTTTTGTGCAGGTTGATATACTAAACCTAACTTGGGCGACAATACATTATACGTTGCAGTTGGTGTTGTGCCATTTATTGTTATTGCCGGGCGTGTTGAAGTTGCCATACTATCAATAGTTGTTTGAACAGTTGCTTGATAAGTGTAACGCAAGCCAACAAATAATTTTAGTTGATTAGTTATGCTAATTAAATCCTGAAAATAAACTCCCACTCTGTTTGATGGTGCTGTTGTTATTGCTGTTTTAATTGCATTGGGAATATCTGTACGTTGAATGTATTGAGAAGGATTTAGTAAATTAATAGTATCGTAAGTTTTTAAAATAGCACCTGTTGAAGTAGTAATTTTAAATGCATCGGTATGGGTAGTAATATTTGTAAAATCTGCACCTACTAAAAAGTGATGAAGCATTTTTCCTGTATTAAACTTTCCATCCAAATTTATTTGTACTGCATAATCTTTTTCTATACTATGTGCTTTTGCCAAAGGGCGAGCAATAATACCTGAAACACTTGCTGTGTTTAAGTTTCCTGAGCCGTAAGAATCAACATCTGTATTTTGATAAGAAGCAAATACATTAAATAAAAATTGATTATGAAATGTATGTTTAAATGCTGCTGAAACTGAATTTTGAATTACATTATTATAAGCCCATGCAACATTTTGAAATCTTGAACGTGGTATGGCTTTAGTTAAAATTCTTCCACTATCTAATAAACCAACTCCGGGGTCTGGTGTTAATTGTGCATTCAAATAATCTCCTTGAACTAATAAAGAAGTGTTCTCTCCAAACTTATATAACAATGAAGGATTAATATATACACGTTTTGTTTTTACAACATCGCGATAGCTATTATCATTTTCATAACTTCCAACAAAACGATACGCTAATTTTTTTGTAAGTGGTCCATACATATCAACAACAGGTTTGTATTGTTGATTGCTTCCAATATTCATTAATACTTCTCCGCCAAAATTATATTTAGGTTTTTTAGTAACCATATTTATAATTAAACCACCAGAGGAGCTTCCATATAAAAATGCTGAGCTTCCTTTTATAATTTCAACTTGTTCTATACCTACAGCTTCGGGTATGCCCGCAATGTTTACTGGTAAGCCGTTTTTAAAAATACTGCCTCCGCCTGCACCGCCTGTAATGCCAATAGTATAGCCTCTTGCAGCATAAGATTCATTTACACCAAAACGTGTTTGTGTTAAAGAAACTCCCGGAACATTTTTAACTATATCACCAATACGAATAGCTTGTTGGTCGGTAATAATTTTATTGCTAACAAAACCTGTTGTTTGTGGCATATCTCTATCGGCAATATTTAATTTAGTTGAACTTAATTTTTTATTGGTTGAGGTAACCGTAATTTCTTCTAATTGTTTTTCAGATAGTTTTAATTGAAAAGATATATTTATTTTTTTACCTTCTTCAACAAAAATTGTTTTATTAATTGTTTGATGCCCAACAAAAGAAATTTCTATTTGATAGCTGCCTGCCACAATATGTGTAAATTCAAAAAAACCTTCTTCGTTCGTAAGTGTTGTTTTTGTTTTCAATTTATTTTTTAATAATACTGTTACGCCAATGGCAGGTTGGTTATCGGTAGTAACAACTTTACCAAATACAGTACTCATAGGCTTTTCATCGGTGTTGGCAAAAGAAATAGAAGTATAAATAAGAAATAAGAATAGTGTAATTGATTTCATGTAATTAATCATTTTTATAACCTTTAAATTTGGGTTTGCAAAAATGATTTTGAAAAAGAAATTGCTACTGCCGAATTGGGAAAAGCTATTTATACAATTGGGAAAACTATATTGATTGTTGTAATGAATACAAGAATGAATATTTTATTTACTAACCATTTTTATAATGGGTATTATCATTTCTTCTAAACTTACGCCGCCATGTTGAAATGTATTTTTATAATAATTAACGTAATGATTATAATTGTTGGGATAACATAAAAAGCCATCTTCTTTTGCAAAAATAAAAGACGAATTTACCGTTGGTACTGGCAAGCCTGCATCGTTTGGGTTACGAAATGCTAATACATCTTTTGCTTCATAATTCAAATTTCTACCATGCTTATATCTAAGATTTGTGGTAGTTTGTTTATCTCCTAAAACCTTATAAGGTGTTTTAACTTTAATACTTCCATGATCTGTTGCAACAATTACTTTTATTTTTTTATCAGCTATTTTTTTTAATGCTGTATGCAAAGGGCTATGCTCAAACCAGCTTTTGGTAACGCTTCTGTAACTTTTTTCATCGGCTGCCAATTCTTTTAATACTTCCATTTCTGTGCGGGCATGGCTAAGCATATCAACAAAATTGTAAACAATTATATTCAAATCGTTGTTTAATAAATTATGAATATTGTTTACTAATTGTTGTCCATCGTTATGATTTAAAACTTTGGTATAATTTGTTTTAAAATTATCTTTTTTAAACTTTTTTAATTGTGCTTTAAAAAAATCTTCTTCAAATAAATTTTTTCCGCCTTCATCTTCATCATTTTTCCATTGTTGCGGAAATTGTTTTTGAATATCTACGGGAAGTAAACCGCTAAATATTGCATTACGACTGTATTGTGTAGCTGTTGGTAAAACAGAATAAAAAGTTTCTTCTTCTAATATTCTAAAACTCTCGGCAAATATGGGTTGTATGGCTTTCCATTGATCAAACCGAAGGTTATCAATTAATATAAAAAATAAAGGAACACCGGGTTCAACATGGGGCAACACTTTAAATTGTAAAAGGTTATGGCTCATTACCGGAGCTTCAATATTTTTAGGTTGCATCCATTTAGAATAATTTTTTGATATATATTTAAAAAATTCTGTATTAGCTTCATTTTTTTGCTGAGAAAGTATTTCTTGCATTTCAGGGCTATCGCTTTTTTCCATTTCTAATTCCCAAAAAACTAATTTTTTATAAATCTCCATCCATTCATTATAATCAGGATTATTGTTTAATGCCATAAACAATTCTCTGAATTGTTGTTGATAAGCTGTTGTTGTTTTTTCTGCAATTAATCTTTTATTATCAATAATTTTTTTTAAGCAAAGCAGTACCTGATTTGGATTTACGGGTTTTAATAAATAATCGGTTATTTGGCTGCCAATAGCTTCTTCCATTAAAGTTTCGGTTTCATTTTTAGTAATCATTACTACCGGTAAATGGTTATTAATTTCTTTAATTTTTGAAAGTGTTTGCAAGCCTGTAATACCAGGCATAGATTCATCTAACAAAACAACATCTATATTATTTTTTTTCACAAATTCAATTGCATCAAATCCGCTGGCAAAAGTGTTTATGGCGTAGCCTTTACTTTCTAAAAATAATTTTTGAGATTGAAGGCTTTCAATTTCATCATCAACCCATACAATATTGGCTAAAGGCATAATACAATGTTTAGATAACAGCAAACAAATTACCACTACTGCTTTTGCAGTATTTAAAAACTAATACAAGATAAGAAAGTGAAGTGGTTTATTTTTTAAAAGTAAACTTAAAATATAGCAATACTAAACTTAAAATTAATACCACAAAATTGGCAACAATTACAGGGCCGCCATTATCAATACCAAAGCCATAAATTAACCAAACAATGGTACTTATAATTACAATTAATACCATTAATACACTTAGGTCTCCAACACTTTTTGATTGCCATGATTTTATAACTTGCGGAATAAATGTAACCGAAGTTAAAAACGTACCAACATAACCAATAGTTTGTATTGCTTGGTTAGATAATTGAAATAATAGTGTGTTCATTAAAATTTAATTGTAAACAACTACGCCGATATTTTGTATCGGCGTATGTATTAAGAAAATATATTAATTGTTAATGCCCAGTTTATGCATTACTTCATTACTTACGCCTGTGTTTGAATAACCTCCATCGTGAAATAAATTTTGCATAGTAACCATTCTTGTTAAATCAGAAAATAATGTAATACAATAATTTGCACAATCTTCTGCGGTAGCATTACCTAATGGTGCAACTGCATTTGCATAATCATAAAAATCGCCAAAGCCTTTAATGCCTGTGCCTGCTGTTGTTTTAGTAGGAGATTGAGATACCGTATTTATTCTTACTTTTTTCTCTAACCCGTAATGGTAGCCAAAACTTCTGCCTATTGATTCAAGCATAGCTTTAATATCTGCCATATCGGTATAAAAAGGAAATGTACGTTGTGCTGCCATATAGGTTAATGCTACTACACTTCCCCACTCGTTTATTGCATCTAATTTTTTTGCAACCGCCAACATTTTATGAAAACTTAAAGCACTAACATCAATTCCTTTCATAAAATAATCGTAATTACTTTCTGTATAGGGTACTTTTTTGCGAATGTTTACGCTCATTCCTATTGAGTGTAATACAAAATCAATTTTACCTCCTAATACTTCTTGAGATTGAGTAAAGAGCGTTGTAAGTTCATCAACATTAGTAGCATCAGCAGGAATAATTTTTGAGTTAGTTGCTTCGGCTAATTTATTTATTTCACCCATACGCATAGCAATGGGTGCATTGGTTAATACAAATGTTGCACCTTCTTCGTGTGCTTTTTCTGCAACTTTCCATGCAATAGAGTTAGTATCTAATGCACCAGTTATAATACCTCGTTTACCTTTCAATAAATTATACGGCATACTAAATTTTGTTTTATGAGATGTAAAAGTAATTGATAAATTGAATGAATGAGCGTATTAGGATAAACAATATAAAAGTAGTTTTATAAATAAAAAAAGGGCCAGGATAAAAATCCAGCCCCGTTTTTAAAATCCAATATCCTATGAAAAACCGCTGCTAAAATAGTACTTTGTTTTAAAGAAAACAAAAAATAATTTATGTTTTTATAAAAATTATAAAAGGAGCCTATTATAGCTCCTTTTACAGTGTTTTTATTGAATTATGGTTATTTTAATATTGCCATAAGTTTTGCTCAAAATTGAAGATTTTCTCTTTTATTTTTTCGCCTTCTAATAATCTAAAAAGAGGATCATGAATGTAAGCTTTCAAATATTCGTCTTTAAAGTTATTTAGTGTTGATTTTACTATGTAACTTGAAAACATGTGAGCTTCAAACATATCTTCCCAAGTCATTCTGGCACCCATGTTTTTAGGATTATATATTCGGTATTTTGCTAACAATGCACGTAATTCGGGATAATAAACCCAAAATTGTATTTGACTTTGGTTGCCAACACCTTCAATTATTTTACCATTTAAAATTGGCGGTGCCATAGGGGCAATTCCTATAATTCTATGTACTAATCTTGAAGATTCTTTATCGAATATAATGTCTTCTTTTATTTGAAATTGATAAACAGAATCTATTGGAAAGTCATTTTGTCTTACTTCGTATCCGGTAACTTTATCAGGATTATCTAAATCTCCTTTAACAGGTATTGTATCTAACCCGCCTGAAAATTTTTTAATGAATACACTTTTAGGAATACTGTCTCTAAAAGCATCATCAGAAAAAGCCTGAACTTCTCCGGTTGCAACAGCTTTATATAATATTGCAAAAAACATTTGGCTCCCGTTATCATCTACTCTTGGGTCTTTGAAAATCAAATTCATCTTTTCTCTGGCATCAATAATACTCCATAATCTTTCTCTAAAAAATGCATCATCTTCTCTTATATAATCATAAGGCATTGGGGTTCTATCTCTAATTTTATTTTCATCAGAGCCATTATCTAATCTGTTTGACGGCTTAGAAACTGTAGTTAAAGGATTACCACTTTCTGATTGTTTAAAAGTATAAGGTAACGTAGTTTTTTTGCCAGTAGTATCTTTCTTGTTATTATTTCCTGCAGAAGCTTTTCCTGAGTTTGCGTCTGCACCAAACGGGTCTGAAGTATTGGTTTTAGCTTTGTTATTAGGTGTTGTATTTGTTTTATTTTGGTTTGCACCAAATGGATCGGTATTGTTTCCACCATTATTATTACCGTTGTTTGAACCACCAAAAGGATCGGCAGTTTGAGTGGTTTTGTTTGTTGTTTTAGTTTTTGTTGTTTTAGGCTTATTGGTATTTTGTGCAAATACATTAGTAAGCAGTATACTAAAACCTGCAACCAAAAAAATACGCTTAACACATAACAATTTCATATCTCTGAATTTGGTTTAAATCTAATTTACTTATGGAGTTAAATTAAAAGCAAGAGTACCATCTAATTTTCTTCTTCCTCCAGGACCTTCAACATAAATATCACTAATAATTACAGAAGAACCGGGTTTACACATTTCTTTAATTCTATTTGCTTCTGCATTATAATATGCTCCGTTTACTTGTGTGTATTGAGGACCGTTTTCAAATCCTTTACCTGTACAAACAAATACATATCCTACAACTGTATATTTCACACCATCATATAAAAAGTCTTTTAGAATAGAACTAACGCCTTGTGATGCTTTAAATTGATTTGCCGACATTTTACCACCGGCATTACCTGCTACCATTGGTGTTGGTGGAGGTACATTTCTTACTTTAAATTGTTTTGTTGTTGTTTTGCCGTCTACAGAAGCAGTAATGGTAATTGTTCCACTTC
The DNA here is from genome assembly GCA_018267725.1 of Bacteroidota bacterium. Lineage (GTDB taxonomy): Bacteria > Bacteroidota > Bacteroidia > Chitinophagales > Chitinophagaceae > CW01. The sequence goes on along the minus strand of JAFDXY010000020.1, from coordinate 80,252 downwards.
CAATAGTTTCAGGATCAATTGTATAAACACCTGGGCCTGTTTTTTTCAGAGAGCCTTCGCTTGCGGAAGCCTGTATTGATTCTGCACCTTTGCTACCTCCTGAAATTGAAATTTCATTATCTAAACCAACATATAACACATTTAATTTTTCTGCACTAATATGTACACCTGTTGGCGAGCCTACTGTGTATTTTACAGGTACTGTTTTGCTTTCTGTAGTACCATCTAATTTTTTATAAGTTATAACTACATTAGCTTGTGCAGGGCCCACACTATTTACTGTAGTCTTCCACATTAAACTGCCATCTGGTTGTTTAGTAGCAGGTGCCCCATTAACAGTTACAACCGGTTGTGCCGCAGAACTGTATGCACCAATACCAGCAGTAATTCTTAATTCACTTCCTGGTAATAAGTATTCTGCACTTTGACCTATTAATGGTTGATATGTATCAAACTGAATAGCAACCTCTCCCACTTTTTTATGGCAATATTCAACTACTTGTGCTTCGCTATTTTTTACGTCGTTTTCAAATTTGCTTAACAATGTAATGGCTGCAATAGTTGGTGTCATATGGAAATATCCATACTCCCAATTACTTTTACTTGCTTCGCTATTTTTTGAAATAGGCATACTTAAATCTATTGGTAAAGTAGCTTCAAGGTCTTTTTTAATATCCGGATGAATAGCTAATAATCCTTCTTTATAAGAAGTTAATTTTGCTAATAATTCTTTACCTTTTCCTTTTCCGGTTGGTGGCTCTTCAACAAATAAACGAGTAGCAGCATCTAAATTATCTTCACGATAATCTTCTTTCCCGTCTTTCATTTGCAAGCCCGATTCTTGTTTTAATTCTAACTTTAATGCATCAATATAGGTTATCATATCATCAGCCAATTTTTTTGCTTGTAAAGCTCTTGGCTGCCACTCTTCTGCTTTTGCACGGTTTGCGGGGTCTTTTAATTTAGCTTCGAATGATTTAAATATTTCTTCGTTTTTCTTTTCAATTGTTCCTGTTGCTGTGTTTAAACTATTATCAACAGTTTTAAATGCTTCTAATATTTGTGATGATACATTTAGTGCCAACAATGCTGTAAGCACTAAATACATCATATTAATCATTTTCTGCCTCGGCTCTTTAGGTAATGACATTTGTTTATAAAGATTTTAGGTTTTGGTTGTAATTTTTTTCAATTAAATTTTATAATCAAAAATGTTACTATCTGCCTCCTTGCATAGCACTTAACATATTGCCATATACTTGATTTAATTTACCAAGATTTACAGCTAATGTGCTTATTTGTTCTTTTGCTTTCATTGCATCGTCGGCACTTGCATTCATTGCTGCAGAGGCTTGAGCTAATTTTCCGTAAAACTGATTTAATGATTTTAAATGATTGTTGCTTTCTTGTAATTCTAATTCATACACTGCATTTAAAGAACCTAAATTCTTTGTCATTACTTGTATTTGAGATTGGAATTGTTTTACGCCTTCTGAAGATGCATTTAATGCAGATAAATTGGTAGTAGTTTGTGTAACTGCACCTGCAACTGTACCTAATGCACCTGCTGCTTCTTTTGCTTTTGCACTAAAATCGCCGGTTGATTTTACAACATCTCCTAACTCTGTCATTTGATTAACAGTATTTCCTAATTTTTGAAAATTGCCACTCATTTTAGAAAGATCTACTTTAAAACTATCCCAATCTATTTCAGGGGCATTTGGTTTTGCAACTGTTTTTGGTTCTGGAGCATGCCCAGAATCTGGAGGAGGTAGCATAGCATATACCAAGAAAATTAATGCCTCGGTAGTTAAACCAATTTTCAGGGCCCAATCAGCCCATGAAAGGTGAAGAATTTTTGCCATGGCACCAAATATTACAACTGATGCACCAACGCATACAAAAACGTTTACTAATCTGTTTACGGTAGGAGAAACACCTGCTGACATAAAGTTTTAAATTTTAGGTTTTTAAAATAGTTTAGATTGAATAACGAATATTTAAAATATTTAATTTATTATTTTCTCATTCTTGGGGCTAAGTCTATTACACAACGGAAACCAATGTAAGATTTTGCACTATCTTGATATTCAAAAGCACGAGTGCTAACTTGTAAAAAGTATCCAATATCTTTCCAACTACCACCTCTAATAACTTTACGTTTCATAAACGGCGGGTCGGTTGCTTTTGCATCGTATCTTACATCTGGGCTCATATCGCTCATAAAATTATAAGCACTTTCGTTAAAATAAGAGCCCGTCCACTCTGCTACGTTTCCACTCATATTATATAAACCATAATCATTAGGCCAATATGCATCTGCTCTTACAGTATAAAAACCTCCGTCTTCTGCATAGTTACCTCTGCCAGGTTTAAAGTTTGCTAACAAACATCCTTTTTTATTTCTTGCATAATAATTACCCCAAGGAAACATAGAGTTTGTACGTCCTCCACGAGCTGCATATTCCCATTCTGCTTCGCTTGGCAAACGATAATCACTTTCAACAGCCATTTTATTTTTTTCTAAATAAGAATTTTGAATATGTGTTCGCCAATGGCAAAATGCAACGGCTTGTTTCCAGTTTACGCCAACAACAGGATAGTTCCCAAATGATGGATGTGCAAAATATCTTTTGGTCATTGGTTCGTTGTATGAATAAGAAAAATCTCTCATCCAAACCAATGTATCGGGGTATATTTTTTGATTATATCTTTCTATAAATTTTGTACGTGCAACGCCTTCGTTTTCTCTTTTAGCGGCTTCATTTAATTTAAATACCTCAACATGGTAAACTAATTTATCGGGATCTATTTCTGCTTTACCATTTAATCTGTTATCGGGGGCAAGTATTAATTTATTACCTAATTTTTCTAAATTACTTGCATCGTATTTAATGGTTCTTGCTTTTACCCAATCAATTGCTATTGCAGAATCTCCGTTTGAGCCGCCAGCCGAAGATTTGTAATATCCTAATTCTTTTGCTGCAATTGAGTCTCTAACCCAATTGGTAAATTGGCGGTAATCATTATTGGTAATTTCGGTTGCATCCATCCAAAAACCAGGAATAGATACTTGCCTGTTACGTGCTGTGTAATTGTAATTAATATCTTCATCACTGGGCCCCATGTGAAAAGTACCCGGTGGTATATACACCATCCCGCGTGGTCTATTCATGCTTTTTTTACCTCCGGGAGCAACGCCATGTAACTGACCATCTCCCAAAGCATCTCTTCCGCCTCCGCTTTTTTTCTTAAAAAAACAAGAAGGGAAGGTAATTGACATTACAGCTAATACAGTAAAAACAAAAAGATTCTTCATTCTATTTTAGTTAACTAATATTGACAAATATAGGAGTAAAATTAGCATTGCGGCTATTTTTAACCTGTTTCTCAATGAATAATATTATTGGGGTAAAAATATGCGATATTGATGATTTTAAAACGGTTGCTTATAGCATTTTATTATATGTGAGGAATATTATTTAGGCTAAAATAAGAGATTTACTGTTACATAAATGCAAAAATGCTGAAAAATTTTCTTTCGGTAGGCTGCACGAATAGTTTTGGCATAGAAAAAACTGAGTTTTAGCTTCATCTATCCTGTTGTTTAATAAAGGAAATATTTCATCTTTTTTTATGGAAGAAGATTGAATGATTTTATTGGGAATATATAATTGTAACACTTGCAAAAGATTTTCTTCTACGTTTTTACCCGATACAACTATTTCATTTAAGCCCATTATTTCATTTTGATAAACTGAAGCCCAAACACCAAAGGAAGTTGGATAACGCAAAACCGCATTTTGAAGTAGTTGTAGCATTGTTGTAGCTTGTTCTTTCCAACTAATATTATTAAAAACTATTGCCAAATACTGAAGATTTAATGCCATAACAGCGTTTCCGCTGGGTGTTGCTCCATCATACACTTCTTTTTTTTGAATTACAATATCTGTTTGAGTTTTTTGTGTGAAGAAAAAAATTGGGCTTTGTGTGTCAGAAAAATTTTCTACCACAAACTCTGTTGCTTGTTTGGCTTTTAGTAAATATTGGTTATTAGATGAAATTTCTTGCAAATGAATATATGCCTGAATTAAATAAGCATAGTCATCTAAAAAAGCTGAAATTTTTGCAATACCATTTTTATAGGTATGCTGCCATTTATTATTTGCATCTAAAAAAAATTCTTCTAAAAAAGCAATATTGGCAATTGCTAATGTTTTATACTTTTTGTTTCCTAAGGCTGCATAAGCTTTACATAAAGCCGTACACATTAAAGCATTCCAACTTAATAAAATTTTATCATCAGTTAATGGTCTTACTTTTTTATTACGATAATTTAATAATGTATGTTTATTTTTTTTAAACTGATTTTTTAATTCTTCAACATTTATATTCTTTTCAATTGCAAACAATGCTTCATCTTGCTTAGTGTGCAAAATATTTGTACGTTTTTTAAGGGAAGTTTCTTCGTGCCAATTACCATTTTCTGTTACTTGATAATATTCGCAAAACAAATGGGCATCTTCTTTTAAAATTAATTCAATTTCTTCTTTACTCCATGTATAAAATTTTCCTTCTACGCCTTCACTATCTGCATCTATAGCTGAATAAAATCCGTTTTCAGTACTCATCATTTCACGTTCTATAAAATCAATTGTTTGTTCAATTACTTCAGCATATTTTTTATTCTTGGTTATTTGATAAGCTTCGCATAAAACATTAATTAATAAAGCATTATCATATAACATTTTTTCAAAATGTGGTGCAACCCATTGTGCATCGGTACTGTAGCGTGCAAAGCCACCACCAATATGATCGTAAATACCACCCATTATCATTCTATCTAAACTTAATAATGCTTGTTGTAAAGCGTTTTCATTTTTAAAAAAATAATAATGCCTTAATAAATATTGAATAGAAAATGTTTGCGGAAATTTTGGTGCTTTACCAAATCCGCCCCAAACCGTATCGGCTTGTTTTAAAATATTTGAAGTAATTATTTCAAGGTTATCTTTACTAAAAGTTGTTTGATTGTTATTTGTGTTTGATGGAAATGTATTAGCGTTTAAAAGATGCTGCGTAAGGTTTTCGGCTTGTGCAATTATTTCATGTTTTTTTTCTTTGTATGATTGATGAATAGAAGTAATTAATTCTTTCCAACTTATTTTGTTATATGCATTGGTTGGCGGGAAATATGTTCCTCCGTAAAATGGTTTTGCATTGGGCGTTAAAAAAACATTTAAAGGCCAACCGCCGCTACCCGTAATAGCTTGCACAGCATCCATATAAATATGGTCAAGGTCGGGGCGTTCTTCTCTATCTATTTTAATATTAATAAAAAACTCATTCATTAATGCTGCAGTAGTTTCGTCCTCAAAACTTTCTTTTTCCATTACATGACACCAATGGCAGGCAGCATAACCAATGCTTACTAAAATGGGTTTATCTTCTTGCTTTGCTTTTTCTAATGCTTCGTTACACCAAGGATACCAATTAACCGGGTTGTGTGCATGTTGCAGCAAATAAGGGCTTGTTTCATTAATTAAATGATTAGTATGCATACGGCAATTTACATAAAATATTAAACCCTTCTTTTTTAAGAGAAGGATTTAAAAACATATACAATAAATTTATTTTGTTTTATTAGTTCCTGCCAAAAATTTATCTAACGCAGAAACCATACTTGGTGTTTGTGGTGCAGGTGCTTTTATACTTATTGTTAAGCCTGCTTCTTCGGCAGCTTTAATTGTATTGCCGCCAAATGCACTTAGCAAAGTTTTGTTTTGTTTGTATTTAGGATAATTATCAAATAAACTTTTTATGCCACTTGGTGTAAATAAGCAAATGATATCAAATTTATTTGCATCCATTATTGGTTTAATATCGTTGCTTATGCTGCGATACATAAATGCCAACTGAAACTCACAGTTATTATTTTTTAACCAGTTTACAATTTCATTGTCTTGCTGGTTTTCGCTACACACATAAAGAAATTTTTCGTTTTCTTTATGTTTATTAATTACATCAAACATGCTTTTGTTAGAGCTATCGGCTCCGTAAAAAACTTTTCGTTTACGATATAAAATAAATTTTTGAAGATATAATGCAACTTGTTCTGTAATGCAGAAGTATTTAGTGTCTTGCCCTATTGCCAATTTCATTTCTTCGCACATTCTAAAAAAATGATCAATGGCATTTCTGCTTGTAAAGATTACTGCACTGTATGATGCAATATCAATTTTTTGACGACGAAATTCTTTGGCACTAATTCCTTCTAATTTAATAAAAGGCAAAAAAAACAATTCAAGATTATACTTGCGTTGTAAATCAAAATACGGAGACTTTTCGTTCTCAGGCTTAGGCTGAGAAATAAGAATTTTTTTTTCCGCTTTAGTTATGCCGGACTGCTTGCTCTCTTTTTTTACCATGCTGTTGTGTAAATAAGTCGTTAGCTTTTAATGAGCACCTATGTAATTGAAAAGTAATTTATAAATCAACAACAAAGGCATTATTTCAACAGTACAAAGGTAAAGAAAAAAATGAATAGCACTAATTTTCAAATCTTTCCGCATTGTACCAACGCTTGCAATATAGCGGTACAATAATAATATTCCTACCAGAATTAAAGAACCGGTTATAACAATTTTTATATAAAGTTCGGTTGATGAGAAGGCCAATATTAAAACAACGGGCAATAAAACTATACCAATAATTTTATTAACTAAAAAAACGATAAACACATAAGTTCCTGCAGTTTCTTTGGCATTAAAAATCCAGCCGGAGAAAAGAAGAAACAAATATTTTATTGCATAAATTATTATCAATAAAATAAAACAATAAAGTAAAAGCCACCAAAAACTTATGCTTACTAATTGCATTTGCGTAGCAAGTAATGTTATATACAATGCACCTACTGCAAAGAAAAAAATATTCATACTTAATGAAGCCGTTTTGTATTGCAGCAATTGCTCTCTTGTATGTTTTTGCCTGAATGATGTTTGAAAAAAAATACTGAAAATATTGTTGAAGTATTTAGGAAAAATAATTTTTATTAATGCAACAACAAACACAATAGCAAGTAATAAATAAAACAACTCATCTAATTGTTGTGGTTGCCTAATACTTATAATTTGATAGATGGGCGGTTTATTAAAAGGTAAAAACGGATGTGTAAATAAAGAAGCATAAGTTGAGGTATCAGTTGCATTTTTCTTTATTGTGGTTGCTTTTTGTAAAGAATCTCTTCTAATAGAGTCTGTAACTAATTTTGTTAAAGAATCTTTTATAACGGCAGAATCAACTTTAGTTTTTAAGCTATCTGTTTTAGAGCTAACAGTATCTTTTGCGTTTACTGTTGTTTTTATTATTGAATCTGCATGTTTTTTTTCAACCGTTTGCTTGGGTTTAGCAACTTCATTACCACTATCTGTTTGTGCCAATAAAATTGTTACAGATGATTGCAGAAGAACAACAACTAAAAATATGTATTTAAACAACTTCACTTAAACAAAAATAAACGCTGTTACAATTGGTTTTTACATTAGCGTCATTTTTATATTTATTCTGCAAACTAATTGCAAATAGTTTCTCTTCAAACCAAAAAAATAATAAAACATAAAGGTTAAACTTGGTTGTAAAAACCGAAACTCCTATTTTCGCAGTCCAAATTTTTTTTGAAACCCTATTTATTAACGCCTATAAATGTCTATTTAACATGGCAGTAAAAATGAGATTACAACGCCACGGCAGCAAAAAAAGACCATTTTACTTTATAGTAGTGGCAGATGCACGTGCACCAAGAGATGGTAAGTTTATCCAAAAAATCGGTACTTACAATCCATTAACTGTTCCCGCAACAATTCAATTAGATCGTCAGAAAGCTTTAGATTGGCTTCATAAAGGAGCACAACCTACAGATACTGTACGCCGCATTCTTTCTTTTAAAGGAGTGCTTTTCTTAAAACATTTATTGCGTGGAGTTAAGTTAGGTTTGTTTGACGATGCAACGGCAATGACAAAATTTCAAGAATGGCACACAGAGCATGAGAAAAACATTCAACGCCGCAGCAGTGAACACCGCCAAACTCAAAGAGCACGCCGCATACAACCTGTTGTAAAACAAGTTGATAGTGCTGCTGGTGAGCAAACGGAAGCGTAGTTGCAAGCCAACCACAAAAAATTAAAAGTCCTTTATTTGTGAAGGACTTTTTTTATATTTGAATTATTATGACCGCAGAACAATCTTTTAAAATTTATGAAGTATTGCATAGGCATTTTAAAAATGATGCAGATGCAAAAGAGGTTGTTAAAAATATTGAACTAATTGTAGAAAATAAATTTGCCGATAAAAAAGAAGATTTAGTTACAAAAAAAGATTTATCAGAAGCTAAATTTGATTTATTGAAATGGATTATTATTTTATTTATACCGTTTTACTTAGCTTTAATTGGATTTGCTTTTAAATATTTCTTCTCCTGATTTTTTTGTTTTGAAAAATATTCACATAGGAAAAATAGTAGCCACATTTGGTGTAAAAGGAGAGCTTATTTTATTACACGCATTAGGTAAAAAAACAATTTTTAAAAAAGGCGATGTTCTATTTATTGAATTTACCAAAAATGCTCCCTTACCTTTTTTTGTTGAAGCAAGTAAAGCAAGAACCTCAGAAGAAAGTTTGGTATTATTAGAAAGTATTACAAACAAAGAAACTGCACATAAATTTATTGGAAAAAAAGTATGGGTACCTGAAATCGATTTTAAAAAATTAGCAGCCAAACAATCTGCTATTTCTTTATTAGGAATGTTAATTGTAGATAACGGAAAACCATTAGCTGCCATTGAAGAAATTATAGAACAACCACATCAGATATTAGTTAAAATAACATTGCAAAACAAAGAAGTACTAATTCCTTTACATGAAGAAGTTATTGTAAAGGCAGATAAAAAAAATAATCAACTACACGTAATATTACCCGATGGTTTGTTAGATGTGTATTTAAGTTAGATTTTAAAATATTTATCTAATTCATTCTCCAAAATACTCAACATAAATTCTTGCAGTTTCATATAATTTAATGCAATGCAATTTTACATTTTCAGGTAAATGCGGTTTAATTTGTTGCCAAATAGCAATTGCTAAATTTTCGGTGCTACACATTTTTCCTTTTAAAAAATCAACATCTAAATTCAAGTTTTTGTGATCAATTTTATCTACTGCATATTGTTTAATTATTTGGCTTAAAACTTTTACATCCATTATAAAACCTGTATCAACATCGGGTTCTCCTTTAATAGTTACATATAAATCATAATTATGCCCATGCCAATTTTCATTGGCACAAACGCCAAACATCATTTCATTTTTTTCTACACTCCATGCAGTATTAAATAATTTGTGTGCTGCATTAAAATGTTCTTTCCTTGTTAAATAAACCATTGTTCTATAAAAATTTATACAAAAATAAAGGCAAAAAATTTGTTGTTCAATTTTAACCGAAAGCCCGACCTTCATGCCTTAAATGAAAATAATAATAACAGCAGCAACTACGGGTGAATGGATGCCCACTTTTTTGGACATAAATACTTTATACACGCAAAAAAGTAAACGCATGAAAGTAAGTTTTCAGCAATGTGGTGTAGGTATGTTGGCAACTGCTGTTTCACTAATGCGTTTAATTACAGATGAAAAACCCGATTTAATTATACAAGCAGGCATTGCAGGAACTTTTAATAACAAAATACCGTTAGCAACTACTGTTATTATTAAAGAAGAAACTATTGCAGATTTGGGTGTTGAAGAAAATGGAAAATGGAAAGATATTTTTGATTTGAAATTAGAAAAAGCAAGTTACCATCCTTTTGAAAAAAAGAAACTTCCTAATCAATGGATTAAAAAATTTAATCTGTTAAAACTACCCGAAGTAAATGCTATAACTATTAATGAAATAAGCACCAACAGTAAAAGAATAGAACAATTCAAAAAAAAATATAATCCTGTAATTGAAAGTATGGAAGGTGCAGCATTGCATTTTGTTTGCAGAGAAATGAATGTGCCTTTTATTCAAATAAGAAGTATTAGCAATTATGTTGGTGAACGAGATAAAAACAAATGGCAGTTAAAAGAAAGCATAGAAAATTTAAACAAAACATTATTGTTAATGATTGATAAATTGTATAAACTGAAATAATGAATGATGAATAGTAAGTAGTAAATAACCAACTAACTACTAATTACTAACTACTAATTACTCGCACATGAAATACACACTTGGTTTTTCTCCTTGTCCTAACGATACTTTTATTTTTGATGCACTGGCAAATAAAAAAATTAATACTAACGGTATTGATTTTGATATTGTATTAGAAGATGTGCAAACCCTTAACAGTTGGGCATTACAAGGCAAGTTAGATTTTTCAAAAATAAGTTATGGTGTGTTACCACTTATTACCAATAATTATATTTTATTAAATAGCGGTGGTGCTTTAGGTAAAGGTGTTGGACCACTATTAATTACAAAATCAATGGGCAATGAGCAATGGACAATGGACAATAAAGTGATTGCAATTCCCGGAGAAAACACAACAGCTCACTTGCTTTTTTCTTTAGTTTATCCTAATACAAAAAATAAAAAATTTTTAATATTTAATCAAATAGAAAATGCTGTATTAAATGAAGAAGTTGATTGCGGTGTAATTATTCACGAAAATAGATTTACTTATCAAAATAAAGGATTACATAAAATAATTGATTTAGGTGAGTATTGGGAACAAACAACAAAACTTCCTATTCCGTTAGGAGGCATTGTTGCACATAAAAAAATAAATAATGCAATAAGCAAACAAGTTGATGCATTAATTAAACAAAGTGTTGAGTATGCATTTGCCAATCATCGCCACCAATTAACAAATTATGTAAAACAACATTCGCAAGAAATGAGTGAAGCTGTAATGCAACAGCATATTGATTTGTATGTAAACAACTACTCTATTAATTTAGGAGAAGAAGGCAAAAAAGCAGTTTTAAAACTGATAGAAATTTTTAATAAAACAAATGCAACTGCTAATACCGAAAGCAATTGTTTTTTGTATAATGAAGATTAAACTACTGATTTTATTTTTTAACTTTAATTTCTTAAAATACAAAGGCATGAGAAAAATATTTACAATACTTGCCATTATTGTAACACTAACAACTAAAGCACAAACTTTACAACAATTAGAAAACAGCAGAGTTAAATTACCAAACGGTTGGAGCTTAACACCTGTTGGTAAAAATTTACCTTTAGGAGATTTGCCATTAAACATAATAGTAAGTAAAAGCAAAAAATATATAGCCGTTACCAACAATGGGCAAAGCACACAAAGTATAGAGTTGTTTGATGCGAAGAAAGAAGTATTGTTAGATAGTATTAATATTCCCAAAAGCTGGTATGGCTTATGTTTCAGCAAAGATGAAAAATATTTATATGCAGCCGGTGGGCACGATAACTGGGTTTTAAAATATGCAATAAATGATAATAAACTTCAATTAACAGATTCAATAATTCTTGGTAAAAAATGGCCTAATAAAATTGGTCCATCGGGCATAGCAATTGATGATGATACACAAACATTGTATGTTGTAACAAGAGAAGATAAATTGTTATACGTTATTAATCTTTCTACCAAACAAATAATAAATAAAATTGAATTAGGTGCAGAAGCTTACGCATGTCAACTTTCAAATAATAAAAAAACATTATACATTTCTGCATGGGGTGCAGATAAGGTTTTGTTTTTTGATGTTGCCACACAAACCATTCAAAAAGAAATTGCCGTAGGCGATAATCCTAATGAAATTTGTTTAAGTAAAAACAATAAATATTTATATGTTGCCAATGCCAACGATAACTCTGTAAGTGTTATAAATGTTGCCGAACAAAAAGTTATTGAAACATTAAATGCAGCACTGTATCCCAATGCACCAAGTGGTTCTACCAGTAATGGTGTTGCATTAAGTGAAGATGAAAAAACATTATATGTTGCCAATGCCGATAATAATTGTTTAGCAGTTTTTGATATTAGCACACCGGGCAAAAGCAAATCGAAAGGTTTTATTCCCGTTGGTTGGTATCCTACTAATGTAAAAGTTATTGGTAAGAAAATTTTTGTAAGTAATGGTAAAGGTTTAACATCAATGGCTAACCCAAATGGTCCCGGTCCATACAAACCAAGAGAAAGCGTAAACTATCAAGGTGGCGATTTAACTAAACCTAAAGAAGTACAATACATTGCAGGATTGTTTAAAGGCACATTAAGTATTATTAACGAACCTAATGAAAAACAGTTAAGTATTTTCTCTCAAGCAGTATATCACAACACTCCTTACACAAAAGAAAAAGAAATAAATGCAGGTGGAGAAAAAGGAAATCCTATTCCCATGAAAGTAGGAGATATTTCTCCCATTAAATATATTTTTTATATAATAAAAGAAAATAGAACTTACGACCAAGTATTAGGAGATGTGAAAGGCGGCAACGGAGATACCAGTTTAGTTTTGTTTGGAAATCATTACACACCCAACCAACATAAAATTGTAAATGATTTTGTTTTGCTTGATAATTTTTATTGCGATGCAGAAGTTAGTGCCGATGGGCATAATTGGAGCATGGGTGCTTATGCAACAGATTATTTAGAAAAAACATGGCCAAGCAGTTATGGTGGTAGAGGCGGTACTTATGATGCAGAAGGTAATAGACCCATTGCCAATAACAAAGCAGGTTTTATTTGGGATTTATGTAAACGCAACAATATTACTTACCGTAGTTATGGAGAGTTTGCAGATAAAGCAGATAAACCAAATATTGCCGTATTAAAAAATCATACTGCAAAAAATTATACCGGATGGGATTTAAGTACAAGAGATACTACACGTTTTTATCAATGGCAAAAAGATTTTGATTCGTTATTAAACCTTAATGCCGTTCCGCAATTTAACACAGTGCGTTTTGGAAACGATCATACCGAAGGTTTAAAAAAAGGAAGACCCACACCTTATGCTCATGCTGCCGATAATGATTTAGCAGTAGGTTTATTTATTGAATATTTAAGCCACAGTAAAATATGGAATGAAAGTGCTGTATTTATTGTAGAAGATGATGCACAAAACGGGCCCGACCATGTTGATGCACACCGAAGCACCGCATATATTATAAGCCCTTATGTAAAAAGAAGTTTTATAGATCATAGCATGTACTCAACCTCATCTGTACTTAGAACAATGGAATTAATTTCAGGAATGCCACCCATGACACAGTACGATGCAGCTGCAAACCCAATGTGGCACAGCTTTACAAACAAACCAGATTTTTCTGCTTTTACACATTTACCTTCCAATGTTAATTTAAATGATATTAATAAAAGCAATAATACCGCTGCATTAATGAGTGAAAAATTAGATTTTAGTAAAGAAGATAATGTACCCGATTTAGTTTTTAATAATGTATTATGGTTGGGTTTAAAAGGAACATTAGCACCCGCACCTGCAAGAGCAGCTTTTGTAAAATTGAATAAAAAGAAAAAAGATGATGACGATTAATTTTGTTATCATCTTTTAAAAATTACTATTATAAATTTATTTATTCTATTGATATTGGTGAAGAACACCAACATCGGCTAAAAATCAAAATTAAAAAGTTCCGCAGGTTTTATTTTTAATGCGGTAGCCAACCTATAAGCAGTAGAAATAGTAGTATTAGAAATTCCTCTTTCAATTTTTGCAATTTGCGAATATTCAATATCAGCTTCAAACGCAAGTTCCATCATAGTTAAACCCTTCTTCTTTCGCTGGTTTCTTAAATTCTCTCCAAACGCTTTGCAATAAGCAATATTTTTTGTGTTATTCACACAGAGCAAAGTGGTATAAAACTAATATTTTTAATATGGCATAAATACCATATTTTTGAAATACAAAACTTTCTTTTATTTAACCAAGACTTTCATTTTATGAAAAAACAATTCAAAGACTTATGTTTCATTGCTACACTTATTATCGTAAGCACAACAACACTTAAAGCACAAGATGATGTTAAAAGAACTTTCGGCGTGGGTTTACAATCATCTTTACCAACCTACGGTTTAAGTGTTAAGTATGCTTTTACAGAGTCATCAGTTGGGCAAGTAACAGTTGCACCGTTTCAGGCAGGAGATGCAAAAATTAGTTTTTATGGAGCAAGGTACATTCACAGGTTTATAAATGAAAATCCGGGTTCTGTAATTATGGATCCTTATTTATTTGCAGGTGCAGGCTTAATAACTTTTAATTATAGTGCATACGGCGGAAGCAACAGTAGCTTCTTTTCATATAGTGCAGGGGGTGGGCTTGAATTTATTGTTGGCAGAATGTTTGGCATTTCTATAGAAGCAGGCTATGGTAAATTAAATGTAACAAATGGTGCTGGCGTTGCAGGAATTTTTGGCGGTGGCGGATTGCATTTTTATATTAATTAAAAACTCAACAATGAAAAAACTCCTAATTAGTTCAATTGGGTTGCTAATGTTAGCAATATCAATACTTATATTTCAAATAAGTTGCAGTAAAAATGCAAGTGCACAAACAAACACATCAACAACAGTTTTAGATAAGACACTTATATCCAAAAATGTTATTACTCAGATTAGTGGTAGTACAGTAACAGATTCACTTGGGCGTATTCTTCCAGCTTATGTATATTCAACAGAGTTCTACACAATTAAAAACGATGGAACAAATCTTACAAAAATCAATATTACAATGCCCTCTGGCTTTTTGTTAATGCCTTACGGTTATTTAAGCCCAGATGGGAAGAAAATTATATTTACGGCATCTAAAATTTCATATAGTAATTATAATTATAATAGAGGAGATGGAAGAATAATATACTACGGTGACCCCAACACAATGTCGATTTATTCAGCTTCTATTGATGGGAGTAATTTAATTAAAATAATAGATACATACATTAACAATACATCTCAATATAGTTTGGTAGGAACTTATTAAGCCAACGAGAGTGAAACAAAATTCCGCCAATGTTGGTGTTCTTCACCAACATCAACTAACAATTAAAATAATTTTTTTATGCTTTTGGCTCTTGCTGGCTTAAACAATGAAAACTTCCTAAACCCCAAATAATATCGGTTGAATCTATACCAATTACATCTCTATCTTTAAATGCAGATTGAATAATTTGTAATGCTTTATCATCTTTTGCACAACGAAAAGTTGGTACAATTACATACTCGTTACAAATATAAAAATTAGCGTAAGATGCAGGCAGGCGTTGCTCTTGGTACACAACAGCATTGGGCATTGGCAATTCAATAATATTTAATTGCTTACCATTTAGCAACCGCATTTGTTGCAGTTGTTTCAAATTATGTTGCAATAAATTATAATTCTCATCTTGTTTGTTTTCTTCAACAACAGTAATAACTGTATCAGCATTTACAAAACGTACCGTATCATCAATATGCCCATCGGTATCATCTCCTACAATACCTTCATCTACCCAAAGTATTTGTTCTACTCCGTAATAATTAATTAAATATTCTTCTATTTGTTGTTGGTTTAAATGCGGATTTCTATTAGGGTTTAATAAACATGCAGTTGATGTTAGCAAAGTTCCTTCTCCATTAAATTCAACAGAACCGCCTTCCATTATTATTTTTGGTTCAAATACTAATAAATTGTAATGTTTACCAATTAATGTGGGAATAATATCATCTAAATTATATGGTGGATATTTGTTGCCCCATGCATTGTAATCCCAATCAATAATAGCTTTTTTATTTTTTATTTTTTTGTTGAGAAGAAAAGCAGGCCCATGATCTCTGCACCAAGCATCATTGGTTGCATGATAAAAAAATTCTATATTTTTTAAATCTGCTCCTGTTTTTTCAATATGCGATAAAGCAAAATTTTTCATGGCTTCATCGGCAACATTAATTTTTACTTTTTCGCTGAATGATAAGTATTGAATAAACTCGGCATACGGTGCATAAATAGTTTCTATTTTACCGGGCCAACTTTCTTCTTTATGTGGCCAACTTAACCAAGTAGCTTCATGCTTGGCAAATTCTGCAGGAAAATAATAACTTAAATCTTTTGGTTTAAGTAGTCGGGAAGTTAGGAAGTCAGTAAATCCGGAAGTCGGGAAGTCGGGAGAGAATATTTTCATTTAAATTTACTTTAATGATTTGATTAATCCGTTTATCATTACTAAAATTTCTTCGCATTTATTATAAATGTTTTCAAAATCAATTTCAGAAATAATATTTCGTTTTTTTGCAATGTAAATACAAGAAACTACTTCAATATTTGAACGCAATGCAATAGATAAGAATCTTTTAAATTCTGGGTTGGTTTGCCCTGTTGAACCTTCTGCAATATTTAACGCAACAGAATCAGCAGCTCTTTTAATTTGAGATGAAAGGATATATAATTCTTCTCTGGGAAATTTTAAGCTCACTTCATGTACTAAAGAAGTTAAATCAATAGCTTTTTGCCAAACAATTAATTTTTCAAATTTAAAAGCCATATATATTTTTAATTAGAAAATATTTTTTCTTCCCGTCTCTCCGTCTTCCCAACTTACCGACTTCTTCTCTCGTCTTATTCTTCATCAATAAATCTTTTAGTAATGGGTTGATAAGAATCAATTCTTCTGTCTCGCATAAATGGCCAATGTGTTCTGTAACTATCTGTTTTTTTAGTATCTATTTCTATAACGGCAATTTCTTCTTCGGTGTGAGATGCTTTGTACAAAAGCGTTCCAAAAGGATTGCTTACAAAACTTCCGCCCCAAAATTTCATTAATCCGTTTTGTTCAAAGCCAACTCTGTTTACCGAAACAACATGTACGCCGTTGGCAATTGCATGACTGCGTTGTATGGTTTGCCATGCATTGTATTGTTCGGTATTTGTTGCATCATCTTGATTGGTAGCCCAACCAATTGCTGTTGGATAAAATAAAATTTCGGCACCCATTAATGCGGTAATTCTTGCTGCTTCAGGATACCATTGATCCCAACAGATTAACACACCAATTGTTGCAAATTTTGTTTTGAAGGTTTTGTAACCTAAATCGCCGGGTGTAAAATAAAATTTTTCGTAAAATGCAGGGTCATCGGGAATGTGCATTTTTCTGTATTTACCTAAATAAGTTCCGTCTGCATCTATTACTGCGGTTGTATTGTGGTATAAACCTTGTGTTCTTTTTTCAAATAAAGAAGCAATAATAACTACACTTAATTCTTTTGCAATAGTGCATAATGCATGGGTGCTTTCTCCCGGAATACTTTCTGCCAAATTAAAATTTTCATAATCTTCAACATCGCAGAAGTATAGTGATGTAAACAATTCTTGCAAGCAAACTATTTGAGCACCTTTTGCTGCTGCTTCTTTTATTTTTTGAATAGCTTTTTGCAAGTTGGCAGTTTTATTTGCCACACAACTCATTTGCACTAACCCTACTTGTACTTTACTCATAATTTAATTTTGCTTTGCAAAAATACTATTTGCTTTATGTATTGTATAATGAAGTTGTTGTATTACTAATTTATTTTTTTGGTAGAAGTTATCTTTTGCCCATCATTCCTTTCATTCCCGGAAAACCACCCATTGGCATTTTGTTCATCATACTCATCATTTTTTTCATTTGTTCAAATTGTTTCATAAAAGCATTTACTTCATTCAAATCTTTTCCGCTGCCTTTTGCAATGCGTTGTTTTCTTTTGGGGTCTAATAAATCGGGATTACTTCTTTCTGCGGGTGTCATGCTTTGTATAATGGCTTCAATACCTTTAAAACTATCGTTGTTTACATCTACATCTTTTACGGCTTTACCAACGCCGGGTATCATTCCCATTAAATCTTTTATATTACCCATTTTTTTAATTTGTTGCAGTTGGTCTAAAAAATCTTGAAAATCGAATTGGTTTTTTCTAATTTTCTTTTCTAACTTTTTTGCCTGTTCTTCATCGTATTGTTGTTGTGCTTTTTCAACCAAGCTGGCAATATCGCCCATGCCTAAAATACGTTGTGCCATTCTATCTGGGTAGAAAACATCTAACGTATCCATCTTTTCTCCACTGCTCATAAACTTAATAGGTTTATTTACAGTGTATTTAATTGAAAGAGCAGCACCGCCGCGTGTATCTCCATCTAATTTAGTTAATACAACACCGCTAAAATCTAATCTATCATTAAATGTTTTGGCAGTGTTTACGGCATCTTGCCCCGTCATACTATCAACAACAAATAAAATTTCTGTTGGGTTAACGGCTGCTTTAATATTGGCAACTTCATTCATCATTATTTCATCAACCGCCAAACGGCCTGCCGTATCTATAATTACAACATTTTTATTATTTGATTTTGCATGTTTAATGGCATTTTGTGCAATTAAAACTGCATCTTTTGTTTCGGGTTCTTTATAAATATCTACACCAATTTGTTCTGCTAAAACAGTTAATTGGTGTATAGCTGCGGGGCGGTAAATATCTGCCGCAACAACTAAAGGAGATTTTTTTTGAGCTTTTAAATAACTGGCTAATTTGCCTGTAAAAGTTGTTTTACCGCTACCTTGTAAACCTGCAATTAAAACAACGGCCGGATTGCCTGAAACATTGAATTGGCTTGAAGTTCCGCCCATTAACTCAGTTAATTCATCTTGCACAATTTTTACCATTAACTGGCCCGGACTTACTGCATTTAATACTTTTTCTCCTACTGCTTTTTCTTTTACTTTATCGGTAAATTCTTTGGCAATTTTAAAATTTACATCGGCATCTATTAATGCACGGCGAATATCTTTAATTGTATTGGCAACATTAAGATCGTTAATTCTGGCTTCGCCTTTTAAATTTTTAAAAGCACTTTCTAATTTCTCACTAAGATTATTAAACATAGTTTTTACTTACAATTATTATAAAACAAAAAGTGAACAAAGTTTAAACCTTATTCACTTTAAAAATGCAAATATAATGTTGTAAAAGTTTTATCCGAGATAAACTCTTTCCTAATTAGTGTATCAGTTTGAAATTATAATAAATAAAATTGTCATGTCGAACGAAGTGAGGCATCTCAAAATAAACTGCAATAGATTTCTCAGTCGCTCCGCTCCGATAATCGGAGTCGGAGTTTCTTCGAAAAGACGATTCTGTCATGTTAAAATGATGTTCATACTAAATGGTTTGCCGCCAGCTCACTTATTGCTTTGTTGTTGGTGAAGAACGCTAACAATGGCTAAAAATTATAATAAATAAAATTGTCATGTCGAACGAAGTGAGGCACCTCAAAATAAACTGCAATAGATTTCTCAGTCGCTCCGCTTCTTCGAAAAGACGATTCCGTCATGTTAAAATGATGTTCATACTAAATGGTTTGCCGCCAGCTCACTTATTGCTTTGTTGTTGTTTGTTGTTGAAGAACACCAACAACGGCTAAAAATGTTGGTGAAATTCATTGTCTTTATTTCTTCTTTTGTCCGTACAAGTTTACTTGAGAAAAAATCGTTTCGTATTCATCAAATCGGTGTTCACGAACAGGTTTTACATATGGTTCAGTTGAGAAATACAGTAATAAACAAGGAGAAATACCTTTATAGTTCTCGACATATTCGTAGCGAACAAGTTCCCCACTTTTTATTCTCTGCTTAATTTTATTGTGATATGGATACACTTACCTGTCTTTTTTATTATTCTCGCCGATATTGGTGTTCTTCACCAACATCAATTGTACTTTCATTTGCTTACAAAACTACACATTGCTTCTCTTTTAATATATAACGATGTCGAAGAGTACAAATAGTTTGCTGCCACCACTTATTGCTTTGTTGTTGGTTGGCGTTCTGTCTTATTTTACGATTACGTTCCAATCTTCAGAAGTTAATTCAATTGTCTCCATAGCTTGGTAACATAATTTCTGTATGCTTTGGGCTGAAAGATTGACTTCAATATAATACCCATTAGCCAATTGTCTAATTGCTCTAAACTTACCTTTGTCTTTGCCTAAATAACGTGGAAAATTATGAGCAATTATTTCAAATTTTTCTGGTTCGAGGTCTGCAACAACATTTAATGTTTGCTCCATAACATCACGCCAACTGTCAACAGAAATTTTTTGCCCAAGTATACTTAATGAAATTGGTGTAGTTCCTGTTACTTCTTGTATGTCTGTTGGTGAAGAATTCTCTTGTCCAAAATAGCCCCATATTTCAATAGCTTGTTTAGCTAAAGTTTCAGCTCTTTTTTCGATTTCATTTCTTGTCCATTTTGGAATGTCTGCAAAATGTTTGTTTAACTCCAAATGACTTTCATTCAATGTTAGTTTTTTTGTTGGGAAGTCATCGTTTGATAACTCTGTGTTATATGCAGTTAATGTCAGGTTGCCAATTGTATGTAAAAACAAATCGTGTGTTTCTTCCCATTCTGCACCCAATTCATTTTGCCACCATTCAGAAAGTGTTTGTGGCATTATATGTTCTATTGTTAAGTTGTCAAATGGCACACGTTCTTTATGTGCAAATTTTTCTTCAAGAGTTTCGAGAATTAGTTTTGTTTTTATTTGTCTATCACCACCACCATAAAATTTTGTTTCTCTGAAACGTAAGAAAAATTCATTGTCTTTAGGGTAGCCCCTGCTTTGTAAAACAGTTTTAAAACCTTCAACAATATTATCAGAGTGTTTAGATAAAATTTGTGGATATACAATAGGAAAAATTTTGTTTAATTGATTTGATGGAACACTACAAACAAATCTGCGAATTAGATAATTTTCAAGTGTACTAAGAAGTGTAATAAATTCATCTTTTGAAATTTTTCCATCTGCATAATTGCTATAAAAATTCAATAATAAAGGATAAGCTGTAGTAACTTCAATTCTATTTAACCTTCTAAAATATTTTTGTAGGTGAATTTCTGTTTCAAGTTCGGGATAAATTAGTTTTTGATAATAAACTGAAAATTTCTTTAGTTTACTTAAATAGTCTGTGGCATTGGCTGTTGAAACACTATCCTTCAAAGCATAATATACATCTCCTTGTTTAATGATGTTTCCATTTCTCATTAAAAAGTGTCTTATAAATTCAGTCAAACTTTCTCCTAATGCAGTTTGCATTGGTAACCAATAATCGTTATAAACTTTTTCTTGGTTATCAACGTGAATTCGCATAAAAAAGTAATTGCGAATTAAGTCAGCCTGTGTTAATGCTCTGCCTTTTGCATTTAAACTTTCAAATACTAAATAAGGGTTGTCGTCTGCGTCAAGAACAATACTCACAACTGAAAAATAACTTGTAATTATAGTTTTTAACTTTTCAGGTTCAAGCTCAACTTGTTTTAATTTCTTTTCAAAGAATGTGTGTGCTCTTGTAATTTGGTTTTCTGTTTTATTGGGAACTGAATTGATTAAATTTTGATACGACACTCTATCAACTTGAGTAGGCATTAATTTATAAAAGTCGTTTTCCTTTTTAAAAGGATTAACAAGTAGCAAGTCATTAATCTCTTTTGCGAAGTCATTGTTTTCTTTCTCGGTTGCTTTGTTTCTTAATAGTGCAAGTAAAATAAAAACTGTGGTAAGCCTTTGTTGTCCATCAATAAGAAGATATTTTGCAACTCCTTCTGGAACTGAAACAGTCGGCATATTTACAATTGAACCTATAAAATGTGTTCTTGGTGTTTCCATTTCACACAACTCAACAAGGTCTTTCCAAAGTACATCCCACTCTTTACTTGTCCAACTATACGTTCTCTGAAATAAAGGAATTACATATTGTTTAGTGCCTTCAATTATGTCTTGCAGTTTAGTTTCTTTTGCTTGCATTTATTTCTTGTTCTTAATTGTTTGGTATTCTCCTTTAGGTGGTTTCAAGTTTTTAACGCAACGTTTTAGTAAATATAATTTTTCTTTTTTTGTTTAACATTGTAAATGGATTAAATATTTTTGTTAGGCTATTTTTTGGAGTATGTATTCTTCAAAAACATCTTTGGGTGTTTTCCAATTCAGCACATTTCTTGGTCTTTCGTTTAATTCTTCTGCCCAACTTGCACAAAACCTTATGTTGGGCGTTTGTGCTTCTCTGTTTTGGTCTTATAAATCAAGCACACCAAAAGTCTGACCAAATGGAACATTAAGGTCAATAAATTGAAACTTCGGGTTTAAATGTTCTTTCAGCAATTTGTATATTTTGTGACTTTCGGTGTCTGATGAAAGATAAAATTCAACGCTTTTTTCTACATCGGCAGTTGCAAATAACTTAGTATCGTTTGGTATTATGTTACGCTCTGTAAGCTGCAATTTATTTTTGTTTTGAAAAACCAATTTTGCAAATTCACCTGTCTTTTTTGAGTGGTCAAGATTGAATGGAATAATTTGCAAATTTTTTAAAGGTAATTCGTGAATATCGCCACCAACACAATACTCAGCAATAGAGATTGTTGAAACATACATTTTGATTTCGTTTTGTAAAAAGTAACGAAAGTATCCATCTGCGTTATTGAATAATGGCGAATCGTCATTTAGAAATCGTAAAAAGAAACTTGTGTCAAGTAGAACGGCTTTATGCATCATAACCTCCTCTTAATTCTCTAAGCCAAGTATCTGGATTTATATTTCCAAGCCAAGATTTTTTTGCTTTTTCACGCAACGATTTTAAATATTTTTCATCATAAGTTGGCTGAAAGTCGACTAACTCAACAAATTTCAAAGAAGATTTGTCTAATTCTCCAGTTTCACTATGTTGCTTCCCAACTGCTCTTATTCCATACGGTTTTTTATGTATTATATTTTCTTCCAAATTTTCAAAAAATGAAACAGGTGTAAAAACAGTTACACTACCAAACTCGTCTGTATTTATGTGAATATTAGTTTTGTCTTTTCCTCCAGCATTAGTGATTTTGCCATAAAAATAGAATTCAGCATCAACCCAAATAGCTTCTGTCCTATATAGTTGAGTTGTTTTGTCAACCTTGATTTCATTTGAATTATCAAGCGAAGTCTTGATAGTGAAAGTGTAGTTTTTTTTAGCTGCAATTTCTTGGATATTCTCAAAAGCCCTTGCTGTTGATAGTTCTAAAAAGTCAATATTTTGTGTTTGTTGAACTTGTCCAATAATAGCATTAAACCCAATTATAAACTGAATTGATGTTTTAAAAATATGTCTAACAGAACCTTCTTCAATTTTGTAAGCTATGTTGGGTCTATCTTTTTTGTCACCAGAGTAAAGAAGATTTTCGGCATTCTCTAAAATAGAAATTATCTCTCTGATGTCGTAATTATCAGGGGAAAGTTCAATATTACCTTTTGAACCAGTTATCCTTATCTCTATTTGTCCAATTTTTTCCACTTTGCAAAGTTAGTCAAAAGCCAAAAGTAAAAGTAATTATTTGGTAAGAAAAGTTATGAATTTAGTGTTGCTCCAGCATAACGCCCAACGAATAGGGCTTTATGCAGGGCTGGAATTTTTAAACTCAAGCCCGGAACTGCTGCCCAATAAAATTACTAAAGTTGAAGTTAACAATAAAAAGTACAGCAATGAACGTCAAGCCGGTACAAAAGTACAATAGCGATAAAATGCCGATTGATACAACGTCCAGCCAGCCTTGCATAAAACCCCATGTTGTGCGTTCGCCCTATTCGTTAGGGTCGTCAATTCGTAATAAGTCAATGCCAATAATTTTACTTCCGTCAAATTCTTCCTCATAAACTTCTCCTGTTTCTTTGTTTAAAAAACGAGATTTGTCATACTCGCCTTCTTTTGTTGGAAGCACAAACGTTTCTTTTTGATTATACAGTCTTTCTACTGAATTTAAGTTAAGTGAATTGGAATAAACTGATAATATCCTTTCTTCTTTGTGGTGTCCAAATAATGGTGGACACCACAAAGTATCAAGTCCACCTGGAATTTGATAAAACATTGCGTCTTGCCTATTAAATGGTATTACAATTTCATAAATGAAATTTAAAGCTGCGAAATAGAATAAATGTGTAAACAACTTTGCATTGCTATTTATCTTTTTAAACAACATTCCTGTCGGTTGTTGAAATTGAAATGTCAATGGCATTGAATAGCTTGTAACTATTCCAAACCCAGAATAATTCTTGTCGTGCTTATTAGTTCTAAGATATTCAAATGCGAATTTATAATCTGCTAAATGTTTTTCGTCAATAATGGATAACGCCATTTTTAAAATAGCTTTATAAACATTTAGTGGTGTGTAGGGCCCTTTTTCGTAAGTGATTTCTGTTTGTTGTTTTTCTTTATTAAAATGAAATGTTTTATTTAGTCCGTCAAAACGTCTGACCTTAACAATAGTCCCTTCGTCAAGCTCTTGTGTACTTTCGGCTTCAAGTTTTTTATCTGCAGATTTAAACTTTGGTACTTTCTTGGCTTTTACAGATTGAATTGTTCTAATAATGCCTAAGAAGTTCGCAAGGTCATTTTCATATTTTCCGAATTTTGAATTGCAGTCATCGCATTCAAAATCGGAAACCAAATATTTGTTACCCAATAATTCTGAAAATATATGAGCATCTTTAGAGAAAGAAACGAAAGGATATTTTTTATGACAAAATCTACAAACCCTACTTTTTTTATCTTTCAACCCTTTTATCTTTTCGCTTGGACAACTTACCTCTTTTTCTAAAGTGTAGGAATTTAAGAATTTTTCTCCGCTCTCCTTAAATTGTTCAGGATAATAATAGTTGTGATTTATTTTGTCGGCTCTTATCATTGCTAACAATTATTTTGGTGTGTCAAACGGGTGACGCACAACTCAAAATTATACGAAAGTTTTGCTATGAGCAAAATGCTTTTGGGCATTTGTCTATTATGTGAAGCATCTTTATTTTACATCATCATTTTATCTCTTAAAGCAATAGAATATAAGTACAAGGCAATGCTGCCTTGCACAGCACTAATTATGGCGGAGAGTATAAAATTTTTATCCGAGATAAACTCTTAATTGGCGGCAACGGCTGGTTGAGCGTAGTTTGTTTATAGCGTTGTCTTTTATTTGTCTTACTCTTTCTCTTGTTAAATTAAATCTTGCTCCTATATCTTCTAAACTTAAAGCATTATCTGTACCAATGCCAAAAAAATAACATAATACTTCTCTTTGTTTTTGGGTTAATGATAGCAAGCTGCGTTGTACTTCTTTCCTTAACGATTCGTAGTGCGTTAATTTTTCATCGGCTTTTTCTGCATTATCATTAATCATTACATCTATTAATGTTGTATCATCTCCTTCACTTAAAGGTGTATCAATACTTATATGCCTTGTGTTTACGCTTATGGTTGCAGCTACTTCTTGTAAATCTGTTTCTAAAACCAATGCTAATTCTTCTGCACTGGGTTCTCTTTCATACTGTTGTTCTAATTGCTGAAATGCTTTGTTTATACGGTTGCTTAAACCAACTTTATTTAAAGGCAAACGTACAATACGGCTTTGTTCGGCCAATGCTTGTAAAATGCTTTGCCTTATCCACCATACGGCATAAGAAATAAATTTGAAGCCTTTGGTTTCATCAAACCTAATGGCTGCTTTAATTAAACCTAAGTTTCCTTCATTAATTAAATCGGGCAAGGTTAAACCTTGATTTTGGTATTGTTTTGCAACCGATACTACAAACCTTAAATTGGCTTTAACCAATCTATCTAATGCTTGCTGGTTACCGCTTTTAGAGCTAATAGCTAATTGTGCTTCTTCTTCGGGTGTAATTAATTCTACCTTGGCAATTTCTTGCAAATATTTTTCTAAACTTTGGCTTTCACGATTGGTGATAGATTTAGAAATTTTGAGCTGACGCATACTCATAATACAAAGGTTTTTTTAGATGTTTTGGTTGTTATCTTAAAACGCAGCGTCTTTAATCACCTCAGCAATTTAAGCAACTTGTTTGAAATATTTGAAACATATTGTAAAAAAAAGTTGGTAGCTATAGATTATTTAATATTATTGCAGCCCTGAGACGGTATTTTTTGATTAGAATGAAATGATTTGAAATGAGTAAAAAACAATTATACACTCTTGAATATAAAGTGCGTTGCTCACCAAGTATATTGTTTGAGTTTTTAAGCACACCAACCGGTTTGCAAGAATGGTTTGCAGATAAAGTAGATGAATGGGAAGGCGTTTTAAGTTTTAGCTGGGGCGGTGGCACACCCGATAAAGCAAAAATACTTGACCAAGAAGATAATAAATTTATACGCTACCAATGGCTACACACAGAAAAAGGCGAATATTTTGAGTTTAGAATTGCTACCACAGAAATATCTAACCAAACTATTTTAATTATTTCTGACTTTGCAGAAAAAGCTGAAATTAAAGACCAAAGCCAATTGTGGGACTACCAGATAAAAGAATTATTTCACAGATTGGGAAGTTAATTTAACCAACTGTTTAAAATATATTAAAAAAAAATCTTCTGCATTATTCCACTCGGTAAGTGGAATTTTTTTTGCCAGTTTAATAAACGATAAATTATTTAATTCTGTTTCAGAAACTAATGCAAGTGGTTTATAATTATCTTCTCTAAAATGATGCTGCCATTCGTTTTCATTCAAACATAAAAACCAATCATCATTTGCAATATTTGAGAAAGAATTTTGAAATATGGTTTTATATTTTCCTTTTAATTGTAATGTAATACTGAAAAAATTTCCCCACCAAAAAAACACTCTTATTGCAAAAAAATCTTCATTCTTAAAATAGCGTGGATAATCTAACATTACCCAAGGCAAGCCTTCATAATTTTCTCCTCGGTAAATTTTTGGGCTTGTGTATAAAACTTCTTCAGGTAAATATTGTTGTGTTGCAATGTTTTTAAATGCGTTACTTAATTCTCCAAACAAAGCATATACTTTATTTATAATACTGTTCTTTGTTAAAATAAAAGAAGCGTTTGCTACCAACTTCATTTCAGCATAGGAAAGCGTTACATTTGCCATGCAATAAAAATAAGGCTGTTTTAAAATAGATTAAGAGAAACATTTTACAACAACGTGATTAAAAAATTAGATATACTTGTTCTGCGTGCATTTATAGGTCCTTTTTTTGCCACATTTCTTATTTCAATTTTTGTATTGGTATTACAATTTTTTTGGGTGTATTTAGATGATTTTGTAGGGAAAGGGCTTGATACCGGCACATTGTTTTATTTAATTGGAATGGTTGCTATACACTGGGTACCATTAGCATTGCCTTTGGCATTATTACTATCATCAATAATGACGTTTGGAAACTTAGGCGAAACCTTTGAAATAGTTGCCATTAAAGCTGCCGGCATTCCTTTATTACGTTTTATGAGACCGCTTTTTATAGCTTCTGTTTTTATAAGTGGTATTGCTTTTTTATTTGCCAATAATATTATTCCGTATGCAGAATTAAAGTTAGATACATTGAAGTATGATATTATTGTTGCTAAACCTGCATTTGATATTAAAGAAGGTGTTTTTTATAATAAGATAGATGGTTATATTATTAAAATTGGTAAAAAAGAAAAAGATGATAGCACCATTAGAAACATTGTTATTTACGAAAAAAATTACAACCTTCAAGATAATTTATTAGTTGCAGAAAGTGGAATAATGCGTACCTCACCCGATAAAAAATTTTTAGAATTTGTAATGTATAACGGATGGCGTTATCAAGAAAAAGGGCCACACCAAAGCATTGCTACAGATTATATTAAAACGCATTTTAAAGAATATAAAAAAGTATTTGATTTAAAAAGTTTTCAACTAACTAAAACCAACGACAGCAATTTATATAACCCTAAAATTTTAAGTGTAAGGCAATTACACAAAGCGGTAGATTCTTTAAAAAATAGTGATAGCATTTATTTAAAAAGAAACAACATAGAAATTAACTCTTACTTAAGTTTTGTTAAGTACAAAGATTCTACATGGCCTAAAAAAAATGTTGATACCGCATACAGTTATCCAAAATCACTTGCAGATTCTGTTCGGTTGCTTGTGTATGAAAGAGTTATTAACCAAATAGGTTTGGTAAAAACCAATGCCAATATAATAAACAACGATTACCAAATTAAACAACAATCTTTACGCAACCACGAAATAGAATGGCACAGAAAATTTACTTTAAGCTTTGCATGCTTGGTATTATTTTTAATTGGTGCACCGTTAGGCTCTATTATTCGTAAAGGTGGTTTAGGCTCTCCGTTGGTATTTGCCATTATCTTTTTTGTATTATTTCATTTATTAAATACGTTTGGCGAAAAGTTTGCAAAAGAAGGCGTAACAAGCGTTTTTGTTGGTATGTGGCTTTCAACATTAGTATTAATTCCCGTAGGAATATTTCTTATATACAAAGCCATGAGAGATTCACAATTATTTAATCAAGAATTTTATTTCCGTTTATTCAGAACTATAAAAGCTATAATTGGTAATTTTACCAACAGAAAGTAGCAAAGCCCTGCATACATAAAAGTGTTGTTTACAAATTATTGTATTATTAAAAATTTTAACATGAAAAAAGCAAACACAAGCCGCAGAAGTTTTATTAAAACATCGGGCAAAGCAGGCATTGCATTGGGTTTATCTGCAACCATATTACCATCACTTGCCAAAGCATTTACAACCAATTGGCAACAAACTATTCCCTTCACACAACAGCCATTACCTTATGCATACAATGCTTTAGATGCAGCTATTGATGCACAAACAATGGAAATTCATTACACCAAACATGCAGCAGCGTATGCAAAAAATTTAGCCGAAGCATGTGTTGCCGAACATGTAAATACGCAATCAACATCTTTAGAAAATTTAATGAAAAACATTTCTAAATATTCACCTAAAATGCGAAACAATGGTGGCGGTCATTTTAATCATGAATTTTTTTGGAGAAGTATGAGTGCTGCTTCTGCCGGCAACCCATCAGCTAAATTGAGCAATGCCATAATAAAAGATTTTGGTTCTGTAGAAGCATTTAAAACAAAATTTGCAGATGCAGGGAAAAGTAGGTTTGGAAGTGGTTGGGCATGGCTAATAAAAAATAATGATGGAAAATTAATAGTAGGCTCAACACCCAACCAAGATAATCCTTTAATGGATGTTTGTGAGCTGAAAGGTACACCACTATTGGGTTTAGATGTTTGGGAACATGCTTATTATTTGCGTTATCAAAACAAACGCCCCGATTATATTAATGCATGGTGGAAAGTAGTAAACTGGAATGAAATTGAAAAAAGATTTGAAATATAATTTCATTCCTTTCAAAACAATATTTTAATATTAAAATAAATAATAATGAAAGCAACGGCAAAATGGATAAGCAAATTAGCTTTTGATGTTACCAGCGATAACAACCATACAGCACGTTTAGACACAACTGTTGAAGGAGGAAGTTTAAATAGTGGTATGAGCCCCAAGCAAATGTTGTTGGCATCATTATGCAGTTGCAGCGGTATGGATGTAGTAAGTATTTTAGAAAAAATGAAAGTTTCTTTTAGTAATTTAATTATTGAAGCAGAAGCAGAACAAACTACCGAACAACCTAAAGTATTTACGTTTGTAAACATGGTTTATAAAGCCAATATTACTGCAACCGATTTAGATAAATTTAAACGTGCTGTAGAATTATCGCACGATAAATATTGTGGTGTAAGCATTATGCTAAAAAAACATTGTGCCATTAATTACACGGTAGAAATTATTTAATTATATTCTTCAAAATAAAAAAAGTTTTGCTACAAGCTAAACAAAACTATCGGCTTCAACTATATATAACAATATTAAGTGTTGTATTATTTATTGCTAAAATAATTGCTTATTATTTAACCAATTCATTAGCAATTTTAAGCGATGCTTTAGAAAGTATAGTAAATGTAGTAGCCGGTTTTATTGGTTTATATGCGTTATACATTGCAGCTAAACCAAAAGATATTGAACACCCTTACGGACACGGAAAAGCAGAATTTATTTCGGCAGCAGTTGAGGGAACTTTAATTATTGCATCGGGCATTTTAATTTTATATCAAACAATACAAAGCATATTTAATAACAAACCAATTGAAGCATTAGATATTGGTTTAATATTAGTTGCAATTACAGCCATTATTAATTTTTTTGCAGGAAGTATTTGTTTAAATATTGGAAGAAAAAATAATTCGTTAGCATTAATTTCATCGGGCAAACATTTAAAAATAGATACTTATTCAACCTTAGGCATTATTGCAGGTTTATTGCTAATGTATTTTTCAAAATTATTTTGGTTAGATAAAATATTTGCTGCACTAATAAGCTTACTTATTTTATTTAACGGATATAAAATTTTAAGAGCCTCTTTAGCAGGAATTATGGATGAAGCCGATATGGAATTATTAAACAAATTAGTTTTGATATTAAATAAAAATAGAAGAGAAAATTGGATTGATTTGCACAACCTTCGTGTAATAAAATATGGCAGCACATTGCATGTAGATTGCCATTTAACAGTACCTTGGTATTTAAACATACACGAAGCTCATAAAGAAATAGATGCTTTAAGCGATTTAATTAAACAAGAATTTGGCAATGCAATAGAATTGTTTGTGCATACAGATGGTTGCTTAGATTTTAGTTGCCCTATTTGTATAAAAACCAATTGTACAAAACGATTGCATCCTTTCAATAAAAAAATAGAATGGACTTTAAAAAATATAGTTTCAAATCAAAAACACCATGCTAATTAATACAGCATATAATTCAATAAACAATTATTTAATATTATAAATTAATCATTATGCAAGTTTGGAAAGATTATCAATTAAAAAATAAAGAAAGATTCTTAAATGAATTACTCGATTTGTTACGCATTGCAAGTATTAGTGCCAGAAGTGAACATAAAAACGATATGCTTACTTGTGCAAAATCTGTTCAGCAACATTTATTAAATGCAGGTGCAAGCAAAGCAGAAATTTTTGAAACAGAAGGTCATCCTATTGTATATGGAGAAAAAATAATTGATACCAACAAACCAACAGTTTTAGTTTATGGGCATTATGATGTGCAACCCGTAGAACCTTTAGAACTGTGGCACAGCGGGCCCTTTGAACCGGTAATAAAAGATGGAAAAATTTATGCTCGCGGAAGTGCCGATGATAAAGGGCAATTTTTTATGCACGTAAAAGCATTAGAAATATTGGTGCAAACAAACACTTTACCCTGCAACGTAAAATTTATAATTGAAGGCGAAGAAGAAATTGGTAGCCCCAATTTGGCAAAGTTTGTAAAAGAGAATAAAAGTTTATTAAAAGCAGATGTAATATTAATTAGTGATACCTCTATGCTTAGTATGGAAAATCCAAGTATTGATGTTGGTGTTCGCGGATTAAGTTATATTGAAGTAGAAGTAACTGGCCCTAACAGAGATTTGCATAGCGGTGTGTATGGCGGTGCAGTTGCAAATCCTATAACTATGTTGGCAAAAATGATTGCAAGCTGCCACGATGAAAATAATCACATTACCATTCCTGGGTTTTATGATGATGTTGTTGAATCATCAAATGAAGAAAGAAAGAAAATGAGTGAAGCTCCGTTTAATGAAGAAGAATATAAAAAAGATTTAGATATTAAAAATTTATGGGGCGAAAAAAATTATACTACTAATGAAAGAATGGGTATTCGTCCAACATTAGAATTAAACGGTATTTGGGGAGGTTATACAGGCGAAGGTTCTAAAACAGTTTTACCAAGTAAAGCATTCGCAAAAATTTCAGCACGTTTAGTGCCCAATCAATCATCAAAAAAAATTACAGAAAAATTAATTAATTATTTTCAAAACATTGCACCAGCAGGTGTTACCGTTAAAGCAAGCGAGCATCATGGTGGCGAACCATATATGACGCCAATAGATTCTGTTGAATATAAAGCGGCTTCAAAAGCAATAGCAGCAACGTTTAGCAAAGATCCTATTCCGGTGCGTGGCGGAGGAAGTATTCCTATTTGTGCTTTGTTTGAAAAAGAATTAAATATTAAAATTGTATTTATGGGTTTTGGATTAGATAGCGATAATCTTCATTCACCCAACGAAAAATATGATGTATTCAACTTTTATAAAGGCATAGAAACCATTCCATACTTTCATCAGTTTTATGCTGAGATGAAGAAATAAATTTCAGGTCATTCCGAATGAAATGAGGAATCTCATTGTCTATAGAGATGTTTTCATTGCTTAATATGAAAATTATATTTTGTAAATTGCAGTTATGGAATTGCTAAAAGATAAAACACTTTTTTGGGAAGCTAATCTTGATACTATTGATGCCGAGAAAAACAAGCAATATATTATTGAACGTGTGTTTGAAAGAGGTACTTCCAAAAACATAAAAGAACTATTGTATTTTTACGATATTAATACCATAAAACAAGCAATAAAACAGGCTCGTTGGTTTGATGCAAAAACCATGTATTTCCTTAGTGTTTATTTTGATATACCATTAGAACAAATGCGATGCTACACACAAAGGCAGTTGAGTCCCGCACCTTGGGCGTAATTCAATCTTTATGCAATAAAGATTATATGCATCCATATTTATTGGTTGGAGGAACTGCATTGGCATTGCAAATTGGGCATAGAACTTCAACAGATATAGATTTTTTTATTAACCACCCACATGATACCAATCAATTATTAATAAATCTTAAAAACGATTTTTTAATTAATGAAAAAAATGCGTATAGACATGCTTTGTTTGTTGATGTAGAAGGAATAAAAACAGATATTGTGTATCAAAAATGCAATATTATAGATGAACCTAAAATTATTGATGGAGTTAAAATGGCTTCTTTAAAAGAAATTGCACCAATGAAATTATTGGCACTTACTAATAGAGGCAGAAAAAGAGATTTTATTGATATTTATTTTTTAATGAAAGAATTTACTTTAGAAAGAATGCTTTTCTTTTTTAAAGAAAAATTTGAGAACGATAACTTCTATTTAATAACAAGAAGTTTAATTTATTTTGAAGACGCCGATAAAGATCATGACTTAAAATATTTTTTTAACGAAACATGGAATGAAATAAAAAAATACATTGTTCATGAAGTTAAAGAAGTAGGCTTTTAATATGCGTACAGAAAAACTTCGTATTGATAAATATTTATGGGCAATTCGTTTATTTAAAACACGCTCTTTAGCTGCAGAAGCCTGCGATAAAGGAAAAGTAAAACTAAACGGAGCAGCCGTTAAAGCAGCTAAAACAGTAAATGTTGGAGATGAATACGAAGTAAAAACCGAAGCTAAAAAATGGGTAATAAAAGTAACTGCATTGTTACACAATCGTGTGCAATATGTAGAAGCTATTAAATATTATTTAGATATAACACCTGCCGAAGAAATAGAAAGAATACAGTTTCAAGCAGCATCATTTCACACAGGTAAAATGCTTAGTAAAATAGGAAGACCAACTAAAAAACAAAGAAGAGATTTAGATGAATTTATGGAAGGATAATTATCTTTAAAAAAATTGTATGAAGAAAACTTTTACTCTGCTAATTGGTTTTTTAGTTTTTAATTTTATTAATGCTCAACAAAAAGACACAAGTAAAATAACGGTATCTGTATCTGCAAAATTTCCTAAAGGAATGGATGGATGGAGTGAATTTTTGTGGACCCATATTGATAATGATAGAGTAATTAGAAAGCTTCCGAAAGAATTAACAAAAGATGGATTTTACCAGGAACTTGTAGTAAGGTTTACAATTTTAAAAGATGGAACAATTGGCAATATAATTTTTGAAGATAGTGTACATAAAGTTATTCAAGATGAAGTTTTGCATGCATTGAATAGATCTCCAAAATGGCAGCCTGCTACTAAAAACAATCAACCGGTTGAATATATTTTTAGGCAATCTCTTTTATTTAAATCTCATTAAAAAGATAAATAAATTTCGCACTAATTATGATCATTCATATTCTTTCTGCAGTTCCCGAATTATTAGAAAGCCCTTTTCAACACAGTATTATGAAACGTGCTGCCAACAAAGGTTTGCTACAAGTGTATATTCATAATTTACGCAAATGGGCAATTAATAAACATGGGCAAATTGATGATTATCAATACGGCGGCGGTGCAGGCATGGTTATAATGTGCCAGCCTTTAACCAATGCTATTGAAGAATTGCAACAAGAAAAAAAGTTTGATGAAATTATTTACGTAACACCCGATGGTAATACGTACAATCAATCAACTGCAAATCAACTTTCATTAAAAGAAAATATATTAATTATTTGTGGTCATTATAAAGGTATAGACCAACGCATAAGAGATAAATATGTAACCAAAGAAATTTCTGTGGGAGATTATGTATTAAGTGGTGGAGAATTGGCTGCAGCAATTATTGTAGATTCAGTAGGCAGAATAATTCCCGGTGTGTTAAATGATGAAACTTCTGCTCTTACAGATTCTTTTCAAGATAATTTATTGGCACCACCCGTTTATACACGCCCCGAAGATTTTAATGGAATGAAAGTGCCCGATATTTTATTATCGGGCAATCAAAAAAAAATTGAAGAGTGGCGTTACGAACAATCATTACAACATACACAACAACGCCGCCCAGATATATTAAAAGATTAATGTATTTAAAAGAAAGACTGTTTGCTCCCGCCGCCGCTGTTTCCTGTTTTATAATATTTAGCATCAATTTCTACATTATTAATAAAATCTGAGTTTACTAATCCAATTTCGGCAGCACCAACTTCTAACATTTCTTTCATAGGGAACTTAACACCATTGCCAATATCTTGATAATCAGAATATAAAATAGATACTTTCATTTTACTTGCACTCGTACCCATTTGTTCTACTATTGGCCCAATACCAAATTGGTCTAAAGCTATTTTTCCTATACAATCCATTTTTAAAACCAAGCCTGAAGTTTTACTAAAATAATACGTCATCTCTTGCCCGCTTTTTAAAGTAAATTTCACTTTATAACATTCTTCTTTATTTACTTTACTAGATCCTACTAATTCTGCTTTATGCCCTTTGGCTGCATAATTTACAAAATATCCAAAAGGTCCTGCACAATCTAATTGATACAATTGTTCTGCTAAGTTTTTATCAGTCATTTTAGTTAAAGGTTGTTGTGAAGCAGCATCAAAGCCCGGCGGCGGAGGGGCTCCACCACCACCTCCAAAACTACGCATTGGCGGAATATATAAATAACCTGCAGTATCGGTTAATAAAGAGTAAGAGTTACGCATACCCATTATACCCTGCACTTCACGGCGGTAAAGTTTATTGTTCTCTCTATAATTATTTACGGTAACATCAAATGAGTTGCCCATCATTTTCATGGTAATTACACTTTTATATTGTAGTGTAATTAATTTATTCATGGCTGTTATGCCACCAACTGCAGTATCGTACTTTGCAAAAATTTCATCAACTGTTTGGGCTTTTACTATAAATGAAAATAAAATACAACAAAGAACAACCGTTATTTTTTTCATGAAGTTTAGTTTTATAAAAAATATTTCATCAAATTTATGTTTCGAAATTTATTGAAAACAATATTTAACATTTTAATATGCAACAATTAAACTTTACAATAACAGGAAAATTAGTAGATGTTTGGAATAAAGAAATTTATCCTGCAACAATTTCGGTGAACAACGGAAAAATAAAGGCAATTACAAAAATTAATGTTCAAGATAATTCAACCTTACATTATATACTTCCGGGTTTTATTGATAGCCACGTACATGTTGAAAGCAGTATGCTAATACCAAGCGAGTTTGCAAGATTAGCAGTAACACACGGCACCGTTGCAACCATTAGCGACCCACATGAAATTGCCAATGTGTGCGGAATGCAAGGCGTAGAGTTTATGATTGAAAACGGCAAGCAAGTAAATTTTAAATTCAATTTTGGTGCACCAAGTTGTGTACCCGCCACCACTTTTGAAACTGCCGGTGCAGCATTAAACAGTAATGATGTAAGAACATTACTTGAAAAACCCGAAATAAAATATTTAAGTGAAATGATGAATTTTCCGGGTGTATTGTTTAATGATGAGGAAGTAATGAAAAAAATTAAACATGCACGTGAATTAGGCAAACCTGTTGATGGACATGCTCCCGGTTTAAGAGGAGAAGATGCCAAGCGATATATTCAAGCCTCCCTAAATCCCTCCGAAGGAGGGACATCTGAAGAACACGAATTAGAGTATAAATATAAAACCGCAGACCCAACAATTTATAGCCTTCTAAAAGAGTTTGTAAAAACACATAGAAGCCAGCCTACAGAAGCAGAAATTGTTTTATGGGAACAACTTAGGAACAAGAACTTGGAAAACTACAAATTTAGAAGGCAACATATTATAGGCACTTACATTGCAGATTTTGTTTGCCTATCAAAAAAATTAATTATTGAAGTTGATGGTCTTATACACCAACTTCCCGAAAATAAAATAAATGATCAAGAAAGAACCACAGCTTTGAATGAATATGGTTTTGAAGTGATAAGATTTTCTAATAACAATGTTTTATACGATACCGAAAAAACATTAAATATAATTCTTGATAAACTTAATTCAATCCCCCCTTCGGGGGGCGGGGGGGCTGTAGTTATTTCTACCGACCACGAATGTTTTACTGCTGAAGAAGCATTAGACAAATTAAAATATGGAATGAAAATTTTAATACGTGAAGGAAGTGCAGCCAAAAATTTTGAAGCATTAATTGATTTAATGAATGAACATTACGAAATGATGATGTTTTGCAGCGATGATAAACACCCCGATAGTTTAGCAATTGGCCATATTAATAAACTATGTGCCAGAGCTGTTGCAAAAGATATTGATATTTTTAAAATATTACAAGCAGCTTGTATAAACCCTGCATTGCATTATAAGTTAGATGTAGGTTTATTACGAGAAGGAGATAATGCAGATTTTATTGTTGCAGAAGATTTAACAAACTTCAACATATTAAAAACTTTTATTAATGGAGAATTGGTTGCCGAAAACGGAAAAACATTTATTCAATCTGTAAAAGCTAATGCAATAAATCAATTTAATTGCAACAATGTAACTGTTAAAGATGTTGAAATTGCTGTAAACAATTACCCCAATCAAAATGGAAATATTCCTGTTATTGAAGCATTAGATGGGCAATTAATTACCAACAAATTATTTTTACCTGCTACTATTAAAAATGGTTTATTAATAAGTAATACTGAAACAGATGTTTTAAAAATGGTTGTTGTAAATCGTTATCACAATGCAACTGTTGCCAAATGTTTTATAAAAAATTTTGGGTTAAAACAAGGAGCATTAGCAAGCAGTGTAGCACATGATAGTCATAATATTGTTGCAGTTGGTGTAGATGATGAAAGCCTTATAAAAGCAATTAATTTAGTTATAAAAGAAAAAGGCGGTGTTAGTGCAGTAAGCAATAATAAAGAAATGGTTTTAGGTTTACCCGTTGCAGGGTTAATGACAACCGAAGACGGTTATAAAGTTGCAGATGCATACACAGCTATTGATGTTATGACAAAAAAAGATTTAGGCAGCACATTAGGCTCTCCGTTTATGACATTAAGTTTTATGGCACTATTAGTAATACCATATTTAAAACTAAGCGATAAAGGTTTGTTTGATGGAGAGAAGTTTGAGTTTGTAAAATAGGTTTTATAAATTACATACATGAAAAAAATAGTTTTATTCATTATTTCTGTAATTTTTAGTTTAAATATTTCATTTTCGCAATCTACAAATGGGCCAACCGTAGATAGTGCTGCTCCGCTTTTATTTATAAAAGAAGCATTAAACGAAAAATATAATTCAACTGTTTTTAAAAATAAAGTTGTTGTAATTGACTTTTGGGCAACATGGTGTGCACCTTGCATTGCAGGGTTTTCACATTATAATAACATTATTACAAAATATAGCAACAATAATGAAATAGTGTTTACATCAATCTCAGACGAGAAAAAAGAAAAAGTGTCTACCTTTTTTACTCGTACAAAAAAAGAATTAAAAGCTAAAAATTTATTAGATGACAGCTCTAAAACTTTTAATGCCTTTAATGTAAACTCTATTCCTCTTACTGTAATAATTGACAAAAAAAATAAAGTAATATGGTCGGGTATTTCAACTGAATTAACTACAGGGATTATAGATAGTGTTATGCACAATATTCCTCTAAGCAAAAAATCATCTATAAATGAAATACCTTACGAAAATAACTCGCAAGCAATTAGCGTTAATAATAACGCAGATTTTCAGCTATTAATTTATAAGTCTAAAGATTCTTCTAAAGAATCAAATTCGTCAATAGGCACTTCAACAAAAAACGGGGATTACAATATATTTATTCTTCAAAGAGGAGAATTACTCAACACTATTGGCTTGCTCACTAATATTAATTCAAATGCAAGATTAATTGTAAACAATAAAGAAAAAAGTGCTTTTAAAGTTAATATTTTTTTTAAAACTCCAACAATAGTTGATAGTAGTTTAATTAACCTATATGTTCCGGGCAAAGCAAATACTAATTTAATTCTTACTTCACTTTCCAAATCATACAATTTTAATTTACAAGTTAAAGATAAAATAACACAGGGCTATGAATTAGTGTGTATTGATAGCAATAAATTAAAAAAATTTGAAAGCCTCAATAGTAAAAAAAATGTTTTAAAAGAAGATATATATGGAGTTATACATAGCAGTACAAGCGATGAAACCAATGGTTTTGTTGAAATTGTAAATAAGAATATTTATCAGATAGCATCTTTTTTGGAAGACTTTATAAAGAGCCCAATTAAAAATAGTGTTTCTGAAAAATTTTCAGATGAGTTTTATGATTTCACTTTAAATGTTACAAGCATAGAAAATATAAATAAACAACTTTTAAATTACGGTTTACAATTAAACCCAATTACAACAAGTTTTAAAATGTGTTATGTAAATTTTCAATAAATAAAATTTACTGCACTGCTTTTGCACTCATAATATAAGCTGCAACACTATCTGTGCCATGCGGTGTTTTGTATTTAGTTTTAAAATCAAATTTATTGTTAGGAGAAATAGTGTTATCAAACAACTCTTCGTGGTTGGCAACAAGGTTACCGTTTTTATAATACAATAATTTTACCCTAACATCTTTGTAAGCAACAACAGATGCTGTGTTTTTAATAGTGCCTTTATAAACTGTTTTACCAAAAATATTACGGTGGTCATCTCCCTGTAATTTAAAAAAGGTTTTAGGGTTTTCTTTTTCTCTTTGTGCCAAAGAAATTTTTTGTTCTTGATAAGTATGTTCATCAAATTTTTTTTCTTTGTTATTACATGAAAAAACTATTAAGGTTGCCCATAAAAGAATGTAATATTTTTTCATAAATAAAACTCGTTTAACATTGTGTTTCTCAAATGTACTGTGAAAAGTAAAAGAATTAACGTTACTTTACAGCGTTTGTGTTAAATAAACCTTACAAGTGTATGATTGTAAATTTAAGTAAACAGCATAGCCTGTTAAGCAATTGGGTTGCAGAATTAAGAGATGTAAATATTCAAGGAGACCGATTACGTTTCCGTAGAAATTTAGAACGCATAGGAGAAATTGCCGCTTATGAAATAAGCAAACAATTAGCATGGCAAGAAATTGAAACACAAACTCCTTTAGGCATTCACAACAGCAAAACATTAAAAGCACAACCTGTATTGGCAACTATTTTAAGAGCAGGACTTCCGTTGCATAATGGTATGTTGAATTACTTTGATAAAGCAGATAATGCATTTATTTCGGCATACAGAAAACACCACCACGATGGAAGTTTTGAAATTAATTTAGAATACATGAGTTGCCCATCACTTACCAACAGAGTGGTAATTATTAGCGATCCTATGTTGGCAACAGGAGCATCGTTAGTAAAAACAATTAATTATTTAAAACAAGAAAACACACCAGCCGAAATTCATTTTGTTTGTGCCATTGCAGCAACAATAGGTATTGAATTTGTGCAAAGAGAATGTGGTAATGATATTAAAATTTGGTGTGGAGATATTGATGAAGAACTAACTGCCAAAGGTTATATAGTACCGGGTTTGGGTGATGCAGGAGATTTAGCATTTGGTACCAAAATGCAATCGTAAAAAATCATCTACTCTCCATTTTGTTGTTAAAATATTTTAACTAAACAACATTTAATAACAGCATTTCTTTATTTTGAGTGCCCTTATTGTGTTAATGAAGAAATTACTTTTTATTTGTTTACTTATTTGTAGTGAAAATTTAATTGCACAAGACCCCCATTTCTCGCAATTTTTTTCATCACCACTTACATTAAACCCAGCCTTTACTGGCAAGTTTGATGGAAGCTATCGTATTGCAGGCAACTATCGCAATCAATGGCCAACCATTAATAATGCTTTTACAACAAGTACTTTATCGGCAGATTTTCACATCATGCAAAATAAAATTGCAAGTAATGATACTTGGGGTTTAGGTTTTATTGCTTATAACGATAAAAGTGCCAACGGTGCTGTAAACTATAATTATTTTACTGCATCAACAGCTTATCATAAAGGGTTAGATGAAGAAGGTTATCATCAATTAGGAGTGGGTGTACAAATTAGTTATTCTAATATGTTTATTACAACTTCTAAATTAAATTTTGCAGATCAATTAACTACTTCGGGTTTTACCGGTATTACTAATGAAGTATTTAATAATTCAACCTTACAAACAAAATATATTGATGTTAATGCAGGTATTTTATACAACGGAAGTACAAGTGATAGAAATAATTTTTATTTTGGTGTAAGCCTATATCATATTAACAGACCCACACAAAGTTTTACAGGAGCTACTTATCAATTAAACCCCAGAGCAACCATACACGCAGGAACATATTTTCCGTTGGGTGATAGAAGTACTTTGCATTTAAGTGCCTTACAAAGTTTTCAGGGCGGAACCAATGAAACCGTATTGGGTGGTGCCGTACAATTTGTTGCCAACCCCGATGCTGAAAAACCTGTAAGTTTATATACAGGTGCATGGATGCGTTTTAACGATGCCTTTTTTCCGTATATGGGTTTAGAGTTTGGAGATTTTAGATTAGGTGCTACTTACGATATAAATACATCTTCTTTAAAAACTGCTTCTGAAGGAGTTGGTGGTATAGAAATTTCTTTAATATATGTTCGCAGACCATCAACAGATAAACCAATTAATTGCCCTAAGTTTTAGAAAAAATAATAGTAATATTTTATAGTTACCATTTCCAAATTAATACAATAGTTCCTGCAAAAATTAATCCTCCTCCCAATAAAATTTTTGGTGTTAATGGTTCTTTCAATAAAATAAAAGATAATAATAAAGTAATTACAATACTGCATTTATCAATAGCTGCAACATAACTTACCAAACCATCTTTCATTGCTCTATAATAAAACAACCAACTTAATGTAGTAGCAATGCCCGATGCAATTAACAACAATGTTTCTTTAGTAGTTAAAGCCACAACAGCTTTGTATTTAGAACCAATTAAATTAATAGCAGTAATAATAAAAAATATGGTTGCTGTACGAATGCCAAGTCCTAAATCTGCACTTACATTTTGTAAGCCATACTTAGCTAAAATAGATGTAATGCCTGCAAATATCATAGATAGAATAGCGTACATAATCCAAGTTTGCATAAAAAAAATTTTAATAAAATGATAAACAAGTTAAGCTAAATAATAGAAGAAAATTATTTTCTCCAACTCTTAAATAAAAAGTTTAAAGTGTTAATGCTATTGATATTAAATACAACTTAGTTTTTAATAAACTACATTCGCAAAACTAAATACCCTCGTAGTTGCTAAAAGAAATTATTATATCGGTACAAGCTTATTTTAAAGCACACAGATTTATAAAAAAACATAACCTGTGGAAGTGGATTATTATTCCGGGTATTATTTACGCCATTTTATTTTTTGTTGGAATGTATTTTTTTGTGCATACAGCTAACAATTTTTTTGAATATGTAAATAAACATTTTTTAGAAAGTTCTTTACAAAAATTAAAAGAAAGTTTTTTAGGTTTCTTAATTACGTTAGGAACTATAATGGTTTGGATAATGACCGTGTTGTTTTACTTTTCACTATTCAAATATTTTTCATTAATA
This sequence comes from Bacteroidota bacterium, assembly GCA_018267725.1. Taxonomy (GTDB): domain Bacteria; phylum Bacteroidota; class Bacteroidia; order Chitinophagales; family Chitinophagaceae; genus CW01. The sequence goes on along the minus strand of JAFDXY010000020.1, from coordinate 38,111 downwards.
GTTGGCTCGCCCATTTTTGCATACTTAAGTGAAAAAACGGAAGCTATTATTGAAGGTTACGATTTACCTTTTAGTTTTAAAGAATTATTTAATAATATTATAAGAGGAATAAAAATTGCTTTGCGTAATGCATTATGGCAAACAGTTTATTCTATCGGAATTTTAATATTAAGTCTTATACCTTTAATTGGTTGGGCAACACCAATATTAGCAGTAATAGTTGAATGTTATTATTATGGTTTTTCAATGTTAGATTACAGTATGTATCGGCATAAAAAAACTTCGGCAGAAAGTATTTATTTTATTAGCAACCATAAAGGCCTTGCTATTGGTAACGGTGTAGTTTTTTACTTAATGCATATAGTGCCAATTGTAGGCTGGGTGCTGGCTCCGGCTTATGCAGTAGTTGCCGCAACGCTAAGCATGTATCCGTTAAAAGAAGAAAATAATTCAATAGCATGAGTAGTATTGGAAACGTTTATTTAATACCAACTGTTTTGCATGAAGATGCTTTGCAAACCATTCCTGCTTATGTATTATATGCAGTAAAAAATTGTTCTGTTTTTTTTGTAGAAAATGAAAAAACTGCAAGAAGATTTTTAAAAAAAATTTGGAAAGAAATAGTAATTGATGATTATCAGTGGTACACTATTCACAAAGCAGAAGAAACAGTTCAACATGAATTTATAAAGCTTTTAAAAGAAGGAAAAAATATTGGTATTATTAGTGAAGCTGGTTGCCCCGCTATTGCAGACCCCGGACAAATTTTAGTAGCTGCTGCACAAAAAATAAACGCTGTTGTAAAACCATTGGTTGGTCCCAACTCAATTTTACTTGCATTAATGGCAAGCGGTATGAACGGACAACAATTTATATTTAATGGTTATTTACCTATAGATTCTGTAGAAAGAAAAAAGAAAATAAAAGAATTAGAACAAGAATCTTTCAAAAAAAATTGCACACAAATTTTTATAGAAACACCTTACAGAAATAATCAACTTATTAAAGATTTAATTGAAAGTTGTAAAAGCAAAACAAAACTTTGTATTGCAGTAAACATAACTGCTTCAACAGAAAGTATTATTACCAAAACCATTGCACAATGGAAACAAAACACTACAGATATTCATAAACAATTAGCTGTTTTTTTAATACATGCAACTTAAGGCATTGTAATTTTTTTTGTTTGTGATGTATGTGCACTAAAATAACCTAATGCTCCGCCACTAATATTACTTGCAGGGTTTGTAGGTGTTGTTTGGTTGCCATTTAAATCTGTTAAACCAACCATATATCTGTACACATATTTATCTATACATCGCATTTCAACACTTACAATATCTCCTTTTTTAATGTTTAACGAATCATTGTTGGGGTCAGAGTAAATTAATCTTCTTGTATTTACACCGCCATCATTCACATTATCATTCCATACATATACATTTTTAACATATCTACTATTAATCATTTCTATAAATTGATAGCAATTACCTAAACCCGGAGGGTCTGTATAAATAGGTACAATTACTTTTAAATTTTTATTGCCAAATGTAATTTGATCGGGTTGTAAAGAATCTAAATTAACTACCGCAGGCATTGTACTTGTTGCTGTATAAGTATTGCCATCTGCAACAACTGTTAAAGTATAAGTTCTACCAGCAACACCAATTAAATTGCTTGTATAAGTTCCTTTTACAGAAGGCAACTCAGATAAAACAAAACTATTTCCTAAATTATCTTTTACAGTTACGGTTGCATTTGAAACAGCAGGATAAGTATTGCTGCTACTTACGGAAACAGATTTTGAAATAGTTACCGTTGCATTATTTACATTATTTACAATACCTTCAATAACTATTTGTGCAGGGGCATTATTCAAATCAACATTAATTATTTTTTTACAAGAAATTAAAATAAATGTTGATGATAATATATAAAAATATTTTTTCATTCCTTTCTAATTAAAATTTAAAATTCCAAGTTACACTGGGTACAAAACGAAATAAAGATGTTTGCTCTGCAACGGTTTTATTAGGATTATTGGGGTCATCTTTAAAAACAATAGTATAAGCATTTTCTCTTCCGTAAACATTGTAAAGTCCAAACGTCCAGCTGCTTTGGTATTTACGAGTTTTATTTTTTTTGTTTTCGTAAGTTGCTGCAAAATCTAATCTGTTATACGCAGGCATTCTGTATCCGTTGCGTTCTGTATAAAGAAAAACAGTTTGGTTATTTACTTGATATTTTCCTGAAGGAAATGTTACGGCACTACCTGTGTAATAAATAAAGTTGCTTGATAAAGTCCATCTTTCATTTAATTTATAAATAGCTACAATTGCTAAATCATGTGTTCTATCTTGCCTTGCAGCAAACCATTTTCCGTTATCAATTCCATCAAATTTTCTTTCTGTTCTTGATAAAGTGTAACCAATCCATCCCGTAAGTTTTCCTGTTTTCTTTCTCACTAATAATTCTATTCCATAAGCTCTTCCAATTCCATTTAATAAAAGTTGACTTTCAACATTATCATTTGCTCTAAGTTGTGCTCCGCTTTTGTAGTCTATTTGGTTTTGCATCCATTTATAATATATTTCAGCAGAAAATTCATATTCATTATTTTTTAAATTTTTAAAATAGCCTGCACTTATTTGGTCTGCTATTTCTGGGTTTAAATTATTACTGCTTGATAGCCATAAATCTGTTGGCGAACCACTTGTTGAATTGCTTATCAGATGCAAGTTTTGAACGTTTCTTGTATAAGATGCTTTAAATGAAGCAGCATCGTTTAACTGATAGCTTGCAGATATTCTTGGTTCAATATTCCAATAAGATGCAACTAATTGACCCTGTGTATATTTTAGTGTGTCAAGCGTATTTCCTGCACTATCATATTTATAAAAATTACCCGGCCCCCAAACAGATAAGTTGGTTAAACGTAAACCATAAATAATATTTAATTTATTGGTTGCTGCTACTTCGTGAGAAATATATGCTGCACTTTCCCAAGAAGATTTGTTTTGAGTGTAATTACTTTTAAAACCCACATTATCGGAAGTTATTTTGCCCGGCGATACTTCGTGATGAATAATATTTGCACCAAACTTTAATTTATTATTATTGTTAATGAATAAATCAAAATCTTGTTTAAGATTAACATCTTCAATTTGAGAATTAATATGCAAATTATCTTGCCCTGCTTTAATATTTATATTGTATTGAAAATTGCTGTAAATAAATGAAGTGTTAGAAAACAAACGATTACTAACAACATGGTTCCAACGCAAAGTAGCCGTTGTATTTCCCCAATCGGTATTAAATGTTTGCCCAAAGCCCAATACATCTCTACCAAAATATCCTGACAAAAATAATTTGTCTTTTTTACCTAAAGCATAATTGGCTTTTACATTCAAATCATAAAAATATAATTTGTTGTTTTTAATGGTTGTGTCTTTAGATAATTTTAAAAACAAATCTGCATACGTTCTTCTTCCACTTACCATAAAAGAACCTTTATCTTTTACAATGGGGCCTTCAACATTTAAACGCGAAGCAATTAAACCAATGCCGCCGCTTACATCATAATCTTTATTATTTCCATCTTTCATTTTTACATCTTCAACCGATGATAATCTTCCACCATATTGTGCAGGCATAGTTCCTTTATAAACACTTACATCTTTAATAGCATCAGAATTAAATGTTGAAAAAAATCCTAATAAGTGCGATGCGTTATACACGGGTGCTTCATCTAACAATATTAAATTTTGATCGCTGCTACCGCCACGTACATAAAAACCGCTATTACCTTCTCCAGCAGATTTTATACCCGGCAATAATTGAATTGATTTTAAAATATCTCTTTCACCAAACAAAACAGGTAACTGATTAATTTGATTAATGTTTAATTTCTCAACACCCATTTGTGGTTTGGTTATATTATCATTTTTCTTTTTTGTTGTAACCGTTACTTCGGCTAAATTGGTTGATTGAGGATTTAATGTAATATCTAATTGTGTATTTGTAATTACATTTATACTTTTCGAATAAAGTTGATAGCCTTGAAAATTTACTATTAAATTATGCTTCCCTTCTTTTACAGTAAGTGAATAAAAACCATAGCTATTGCTAACTGTACCATTATTTACGCCTTCAATTTTTATTGAAGCACCAATTAATAGTTCGCCCGTTTTTGCATCTTTTACTACACCATTAATTGCCCATTTGTTTTGTGCAATAAGTGTTAATTGAAAAATGAAAAGAGAAAGAAATAATGTAGTTGTTTTTTTATGTATGTTCATGCTAATATGAATGCAGGTAAAATTATTTTGAGAAAGGCTGCAAATTGTGTGAACATTTTATACAATCCAACATATAAAATGTTAAATAAATAAAAGCTAATGTTGCAGTAGTAAATATGCAGAAAGTTTGTTACTTTTTTTTATTCAGGGTAATTAAAACAGAACCGTGTAAGCCTTGCGGGCCATAGGTTGCAATAGATGCATCTCTTGCCAAAACATTAATATTTTTTACATCTTGTAAAGTATAATTATTTAATACTTTATACTCAACTAATTTTTTATTAATAATAATTAGAGGGCTATCGGGTATAGTTATGGCTGCTTCTCTTGTTGCATAACTTATCATTGTATCTGTTTTATAATCTCCATTATTTTTTATAATAGTTTTTTTACTTCCTGTAAAATTTAATACATGTTGCAAAATAGAATCTACTTTTAATTGCAAGTTAGATTTTGTTTGTGCATTAATTTTTATAGAAGCAAAAAACAGCAACAATAAAATTGAAATAGTTTTTTTATTAAAGCCCATATTTATCAATTAAATAAATTAATGCCGCCATATTAACAGCCCCCAACAATAATTCTCTTTTGTTTACATTTTCAAATACATCACTTCTTGCATGATGAATGTCAAAATAGCGTTGATTATCGGGTCTTAATTCTGCAACGGGTGTTTGCATATTTCTTTGTAACGGAGTAACATCTGCACCGCCGCCACCTAATTCTAAATTATCGCAACCATAAGGTTTTAGCAAGTTTGCCCAAGTTTTAATTTTTGCAATTTTTTCGTTACTCATTCCTAAACTAAAACCTCTTGGCGTAAAGCCTCCGTTATCACTTTCTAATGCAAAAATATGTTGCTCATTATTGGCTTTTGCTTCTTCGGCATATTTGTTTGCACCACGCATTCCATTTTCTTCATTAGCAAATAATACAAAACGTAAAGTATGTTTAGGTTTATAATTTAATGCTTTTAATACTCTTAAAATTTCCATGGTTTGCACAATGCCTGTTCCATCATCATGTGCACCTTCATTTACATCCCAACTATCTAAATGCCCACCAACTGTAATGTATTGATTAGGAAATTCTGTTCCTTTTAATTCTGCAATAACATTGTGTGCAATTGTATCGGGCAAAAATTTTGCAGAAGAAGTAACTGAAATTTTTACTTTCCCGTTTACTGCTTCTTTCCATAATTTATCTGCATCATATAAACCTAAAGCAAGTGCCGGAATTTTTGGGAACGAATCGTTATACGTCATTGTACCTGTATGCGGATTATTATTTGTTGCTTCAGTTAACGAACGCACCAAAACCGCAACAGCACCGTATTTGGCTGCACGGCTTGCTCCGTTTCTTCTATACACACCAGATTCTCCATAAGCTTGCCCGGGAAAAATATAAGTAGGGTTAAAAGGATAATTATAAAAAACAATTTTACCTTTTACTTCATCTTTTCTTTTTTCTAATTCTGCAAAATCTCTAACTGCAATAACTTCTGCTACAATAGGTTTACCGTTGCTGCCCCAAGAATTTCCTAATGCCAATGCATCTAATAATATATTAGTTTTTTTTCCGTTTTGTTCTGTAATAACTACTTTTTCTTTTGCACCACGTACCCAATGCGGAACCATACATTCTTGCAAATACACATTATCAGCTCCTAAATTTTCTAAACTTTTTTTACCCCAAACAACAGCTTTAGCAAATTGTGGAGAGCCTGCTAATCTTCCACCAATATTTTTGGTTAGCTCTCTCAATAAATTGTATGCTTTACCATTTACTAAAATATCATCTGAAATTTTTTTAATAAAAACAGAATCTTGATTTTGAGCAATTGCAATAAAAGGAATAGTTGTTAAAAATAATAGTAGTTTTTTCATGTGGCTAAAGATAATGAACACTTTATATACCAGCGGCTTTTTAATTCCTTTAAAGAAAGGATGCTGGTTTTAAAAACTTATATTTACAAAACATAATTAACCTTGTTTGCAATGGCTAAAAAAGAATTACAATTATTAGTAGTCGAACAAAAAATATTAAATAAAATTTATGTTGTTCGCGGGCAAAAAGTAATGCTTGATACAGACCTTGCTGAAATGTATGCTGTTGAAACCAAACAATTAAAAAGGCAAGTAAAACGTAACATACAACGGTTCCCTAAAGATTTTATGTTTGAACTTACCGAAAAAGAATTCGAAAACTTGAGGTACCAAACTGGCACCTCAAGTTGGGGAGGCACAAGATATAAGCCATATGTTTTTACAGAACAAGGTGTAGCAATGTTATCGAGTATTTTAAACAGCAATATTGCTATTGATGTAAATATTAGAATTATAAGAGTGTTTACAAAACTTAGAGAATATGCACTTACCAATAAAGATATTTTATTGCAATTATCTAAACTTGAAAAAGAAGTGAAAGGCAACAGTAAAGACATTGAAAATATTTTTATGGTGCTAAAAGAATTAATTGAAAAACAAAACACACCATTACCACAAAGAAGAAAAATTGGTTTTATAAAAGATGATGAATAACAAATAACTAACTATGCAAAATGAATATTTAGTTGTTACTTCGTTTAACTAATAATTCTTAAAAAAATATTAGCACATAAAACTTATAACTACATGCGTATAGGAATTGTTTGTTATCCAACATTTGGCGGAAGCGGTGTATTAGCAACCGAATTAGGAAAAGCATTGGCAGACGAAGGACATAAAGTTCATTTCATAACTTATCAGCAACCGGTAAGATTAAATGTTTTTAACACAAATATTTTTTATCACGAAGTGCGTGTACCAACTTATCCGTTGTTTGATTATCCTCCGTACGAAGTTGCATTAGCCAGCACTATGGTTGATGTAATTATGAATTACGATTTAGATTTATTACATGTGCACTATGCTATACCACACGCAAGTGCCGCATATATGGCTAAACAAATTATAAAAAATAAAACGGGAAGAAATGTGCCCGTAATTACCACTTTACACGGTACAGACATAACATTGGTAGGAAGAGATAAAACTTACGAACCCGTTGTTACTTTTTCTATAAATGAAAGCGATGCTATAACTGCCGTATCAAATAATTTAAAAGAAGAAACATATAAAAATTTTGCTATAATTAAAGAGATTGAAGTAATAAATAATTTTGTAGATGTAAGTAGGTTTAATAAAAAACCTATTGATGCTTTTAAAAAAGTAATTGCACCCGAAGGAGAAAAAATTTTAGTACACGCCTCAAATTTTAGAAAAGTAAAACGTGTAGAAGATGTAGTAAAAGTTTTTGCAGAAGTAAAAAAACAATTACCTGCTAAATTATTAATGGTAGGCGATGGCCCTGAAAGACCTGCAGCAGAAGACTTAGCAAGAGCATTAGGTGTTATAGATTTTATAAGTTTTGTAGGAAAGCAAGAACAAATTGAAGAAGTTTTAGCCATTGGCGATATTTTTTTATTACCAAGTGAATATGAAAGTTTTGGTTTGGCAGCATTAGAAGCAATGGCTGCAAAAGTTGTTGTAATAAGCACCAATGCAGGCGGATTAAGTGAAATTAATATTCAGGGAGAAACAGGTTTTATGGCTAATGTAGGAGATGTAACTGCTATGAGTAATTTTGCCATTACCTTATTAAAAGATGAAAAGCATTTACAACAAATGAAAGAAAAAGCTTATGAACAAGCTTTAAAGTTTGATATAAAAAATATTATTCCTAAATACGAAAAATTATATAGCCGTTATTGCAGAATGACGCCTTGTGTTTAAACAGGAGTTTCGTTTGTGGTATGTTTTTCAACTGTTTCAAATACACAAGTTTTAATTTTTTCTACCACTTCTTTTGCTTCTGTTGTAAGTCCATCTTTTATTTCATCAAGCATCTGTGTTCCTTTTTCTTTCAATGCTGCTAATAAAACTTTTCCTTTTTCTGTGCTTAATAAATAAGCTATACCAGCACCTGCCAATGCACTTAAAATAATTATGGTTAATATTTTCTGATTATCTTTCACACTTAATAAATTTTTATCATCACTATAAAGCTAATTAAAAGTTATTAAATGGAAAATGCTCAGGGTTATAAAATAAACAGATATTTTTTTCTTGCCATTATTATACTGTTAGGCTTATTGCTTTTATTAAGTTTAATGGAATTTTTTACCGCATTTTTGGGAGCTCTTATGTTTTATGTGTTGTGCAAAAAAAACATGGAGCGTTTAATAAAAAGGAAATAGAAAAAATCTGTTGCCGCAACAGTAATTATTCTTTTTACCTTTTTTATAATTATGTTGCCCATTATATTATTGGCAACTATGCTGTATAATAAAGTAATAACCATTGCACAAAATCCTAAAACTGTTACCGAGCCGTTTCAACATTTTACTACCATCATAAGTCAAAGGTTTGATATAAATATATTAAGTGAAAATTATATAAACGATATTCAAAAATATGCAGCTTCATTAATTGGCGTTGTTATTAATTCGGGTTTCAATTTTTTTTCAACCATTATTATGATGTATTTCTTTTTATACTTCATGTTAACTAAAACCAACCGAATGGAAGCTGCCGTTATTTTATATCTTCCTTTTAAAAGAAAAAAAATAGAATTATTTGGAAACGAATTAGTATCGCAAACATTTAGCAATGCTGTTGGTGTGCCTTTAATTGCAGTGGTGCATGGCATATTAGCCTTTTCTGCTTATTGGATTGCAGGGTTGAAAGAGCCTGTTTTTTGGGGCGTAATTACAGGCTTTGCATCTGTTATTCCTTTAGTTGGTACTGCAATTGTTTGGGTGCCTGTAGCTATTTATTTATTAGCTGCCGGAAATAATTGGCAAGGCTTTTTTGTTTTAGGTTGGGGAATTATTATTATAGGATTAAGTGATAATATTATTCGTTTTTTATTGGCAAAAAAAATGGCTGATGTGCATCCTATTGTAACAGTGTTAGGTGTAATTATTGGTTTGAAATATTTTGGATTAACCGGATTAATTTTCGGACCCTTAATTATTTCATACTTTTTATTATTGCTAAAAATTTATTATGCAGAATACAGAAAACCAATTAACGAAAAAAAGAGAACCTTGTTACCTTCTTATTTACAATCTACTTTTAGTAATTCATCAAAATCAAAAAAATAAAATTAATGCAAGGCTTCATCAATACTTTGTTTTATAATTTGGCAAAGCATTATAAGTTCTTCTTTCGTTATAATTAATGGGGGAGCAATTCGCAAACAATTATCAGCAAATAAAAACCAATCTGTTATTACGCCATGCTCAATACATTTTTGTATAACTGCATGGTTGGTTTCAAAACTATCAAACTCAACAGCAGCCCACAAACCACAAGTTCTTAGTGCTTTTATTTTTTTATGTTGAAGTTCTTGTTTTAGTATTTGTTCTTTTTCTTTTATTGAGTTTATTAAATTTTCTTTCAACAAAAATTCCATTGCAGTTTTGCCTGCAGCACAACTAACCGGATGCCCGCCAAAAGTTGTAATATGCCCCAATACCGGATTATTAGTTAATACATTCATTAATTTTTTATCAGCAATAAAAGCACCTAAAGGCATGCCACCGCCCAATGCTTTGCCTAACAATAAAATATCGGGTATAATATTAAATTGTTCAAAAGCAAATAAAGTTCCTGTTCTGCTAAAACCACTTTGTATTTCATCTACAATTAGCAATACATTTTTTTCATTACATTTTTTTTGTATTTGTTTTATCCAATTTTTATTAGGTTGAATAATACCTGCTTCGGCTTGTACAATTTCTAAAATAACACAAGCAGTATTTTCATCAATAGCATTAATTGCATCTTCACTATTAAAATTAAAATGATACACATTGGGAAGTAAAGGCCTATATGCATTACGCCAATATTCACTACCCATAACACTTAAAGCTCCTTGTGTGCTGCCATGATACGAATTATTAAACGCAATAATTTTTGAACGGTTTGAAAATCGTTTTGCCAATTTTATAGCACCTTCTGTTGCTTCTGCACCGCTATTGGTAAAATAGATACAGTTTAATGTTTCGGGAAGATTATCTGCCAACAATTTTGCATAAGATACTTGTGGCTGCTGAATAAATTCTCCATACACAATTAAATGCATGTATTGTTCTGCTTGTTGTTTAACTGCATTTATAACTTCTTTATTGCTATGGCCAATATTGGCAACGCTAAATCCTGAAATGGCATCAATATATTTTTTGTTGTTTACATCGTACAAATAAATTCCTTCAGCTTTTACCATTTCAATACCAATAGGCATTGGAGATGTTTGAGCAACATGATTAAGAAATAATTGTTTATGAGAAATTGCTGTCATCTTTTTTCGTTACATCAATTTAAAATTCGAAATTCGAAATTCAAAATTCGCTTTTTTATGGCAATAATACTTCCTGTTTTAGGTAAACAGCCGCAATTTGGTAATAATTGTTTTGTAGCTCCTAACGCAACAATTGTTGGAGATGTAGTTATGGGCAATGAATGTAGTGTTTGGTTTAATGCCGTAATACGTGGCGATGTGAATTATATAAAAATTGGAAATAAAGTAAACATACAAGATGGTGCAACTATACATTGCACTTACCAAAAAAATGCAACCGTTATTGGTAATAATGTTTCTATTGGTCATAATGCAATTGTGCATGGATGTGTAATACATGATGATGTTTTAATTGGAATGGGTGCAATTGTTATGGATAGATGCGTAGTACACAAACATGCTATAATTGCAGCGGGAGCAGTAATTACAGAAGGTACTATTGTTGAAGCAGGTTATGTTTTTGCCGGTGTACCTGCAAAAAAAATAAAAGAAGTTTCGGAAGATTTAATAAGCGGAGAAATTAATCGTATTGCAAATAATTACATAAAATATGCATCGTGGTTTAAAGAGGTTAATAACTGCCCAGAGAAATAAAAAGCTGATTTATTCGTTAATTTATTAACTTTATTAATATGAAAAAAGTACTTAGTTATATTTTAATTATTGCATTGCTTTCATCATGTAATATAATTAGTACTATTTTTTATAAGAAAGATAAAAATGGTTGTCCCACTAACGGTAAAAATGTAGGGGCAGAAAAATTAGTAAGAGATGATCCTAAAGCTGTAAAAGAAGCTAAAAAAGCAAGTAAGTTTAATCAAACAAAAAAGTTTAATTATTAATATTTATTCTCATCTATTGTATCTAAAATTTTGCAGTAGCTTATATACCTTTCCATATTAATTATTCCTTTTTCAGCAGCAGTTTTTATAGCACAGTCGGGTTCGTTTATATGTAAGCAGTTATTGTATTTACAATTATTAAGCAACATTCGCATTTCAGGAAAATAATGAGAGAGTTCTTGTTTATCAATATCTACCAATCCTAATTCGCGAATACCAGGCGTATCAATAATTTTTCCTTCAAAAGGCAAATCAAACATTTCTGCAAAAGTGGTGCTGTGCATTCCTTTCCCACTCCAATTACTTACTTCTAAAGTTTTTAAATCTAATTCAGGAAAAATAGAATTTATAAAACTTGATTTTCCAACGCCGCTATGTCCGCTTAATAAACTTGTTTTATTAAGCAATAAATTTTTTATTTCATCAACACCTTCATCATTCATTATACTTGTAAGCAATACTTTGTAACCAATGTTTTCATACATTAATTTCATTTCATTAAATAAAAGCATTTCTTTTTTTCTATATATATCTGCTTTATTAAAAACAATAATAGCAGGCACATGATACATTTCGCAAGCAATTAAAAATCTATCTATAAACCCCTGTGATGTTTTGGGGTCTTTTAACGTAGCAAATAAAATACTCTGATTTAAGTTTGAAGCAATAATGTGATGTTGATATTTATTATGCGGACTTTGCCTTGCAACATAATTTTTCCTTTCATCAATAGAAATAATAGTTGCCACATTACCTTCTGCATTTTCTAATTCAATTTCAACAATATCACCTACTGCAATAGGATTGGTTGAAGTAATATCATCAATTTTAAAAATACCTTTTACACGGCATTGAAATGTTTTACCATCAAGCGTTTTAGCCAAATACCAACTTCCGGTAGATTTATAAATTAATGCTTTCATTATTACAACGAAGATAATGGAGAGCGAGAAATGGGGAATAGAAAGTAGAAAATGAAGATGAAAATAGGTAATTGAAATTGCAATTAAATAATCTAAAAATTTCTATGTTCTATATTCTTCATTCTATCTCCTACCTTCATATACACAATGCAAACACCGCAACCATATATTGCACATTTTGATTTAGATTCTTTTTTTGTAAGTGTTGAATTATTACAAAAACCTGAACTGCGTGGGCTGCCTGTAATTGTTGGTGGCACTCGAGATAAAGGTGTAGTAACAACTTGCAGTTACGAAGCAAGAAAGTTTGGTGTACGCTCTGCTATGCCAATGAAGCAAGCAATGCAGCTTTGTCCGCAAGCAATTATATTAAACGGAGCAAGAGCACAATACAGTTATTACAGTCGTTGGGTTACTAATATTATTGCAGCAAAAGCTCCGTTATTTGAAAAAGCAAGCATAGATGAATTTTATATTGACCTTACAGGTATGGATAAATTTTTTAATGTGTTAGAATGGACTATTGCCTTAAGAGAAGAAATTATTAACAAAACAAAACTGCCTATTTCATTTGGTTTGGCAAGCAATAAAATGGTTGCCAAAATTGCAACAGATGAAGCAAAGCCAAATAGTTACTTGTTTATTAAACCCGGAAAAGAAAAAGAGTTTTTAGCACCACTACCAGTAAATAAATTTTTAGGAGTTGGAGAGCAAACTTTTATCAAACTAAAATCAATGAGTATTTTTTTAATTGGCGATATTTTAAAATATGATATTAATTTATTAGAAAAAGAATTAGGCAAACTTGGTACAGATTTATATAGTAAAGCACAAGGCATTCATTATGGTGTTGTAAATAATTACAGAGAAGCAAAAAGCATTTCAACCGAAAATACTTTTGAAGAAAATATTGGTAATGAAGAAGAATTGCTGAAAGAATTAGTACGCATGGTAGAAAAAGTTGCTTATGAATTAAGGCAAGATGAAAAACTATGTGGTTGTGTTGCCATAAAAATTCGTTATCCAAATTTTGAAACAACTTCAAAACAAACTACTATTAATTATACTTTAAGTGATGATGAAATTATTCCTGTTGCAACAAAGTTATTTCATCAATTATGGAAAAAAAATCAGCCAATACGCTTACTGGGTGTACGTTTAAGTGAATTAACCAACCATGCAATACAAACAAGTTTGTTTATTAATACAGAAAGAAAAACAAATTTATACAAAGCAATTGATGCCGTTAAAAATCGTTTTGGCAAAAGCAAATTGCAAAAAGCAAGAGTAATAAAACAGGAAATAAAAAAATAATGTTAAATACTCTACCATTTAAGTAGGATAATATTATATTTGCCTCCACACATTTTTTAAACCTTAAAACATTATACACTATGAGCTTACGTTTAGGCGATATTGCACCCAATTTTAAAGCAGTAACATCTTTAGGTGAAATTGATTTTTATGAATACCTCGGCAATAGTTGGGGCGTATTATTTTCTCATCCTGCAGATTATACACCCGTTTGTACAACAGAGTTAGGAAAAACCGCAGCCTTAAAAGAAGAATTTGCTAAACGCAACGTAAAAGTATTGGCCTTAAGTGTTGATGCAGTGCAACAACATTTAGGTTGGATTGGAGATATTAACGAAACACAAAATTGCACGGTAGATTTTCCCATTATTGCAGATGAAAACCGCAAAGTATCTGAGTTATATGAATTTATTCATCCCAATGCATCGGCAACTGCAACAGTACGTTCATTAGTAGTTATTGGTCCAGATAAAACAGTAAAATTAATAATAACATATCCTGCTTCTACCGGAAGAAATTTTGTAGAAGTATTACGCGTAATAGATTCATTGCAACTAACTGCTAACTACAGTGTATCTACTCCGGCAAATTGGAAACACGGAGAAGAAGTTATTGTAGCAGGAACAATTAAAACAGAAGATGCACTAACAAAATTCCCAAAAGGTATAAAAATTGTAAAACCTTATTTACGTTATACGCCACAACCCAATTTAGATTAAAGCATTATAAAATAGGTTTCGTTGTACTTGTTATTTTAAATCCCACTTTTTTTAAAGCGGGATTTTTTTATTGAAGAAAAATAATAATACATGTTTAAATCATCAACTTAGCTTCATTCCATTAATAAAAAACAATTATAATTTTTCGTTCAAATAAATTATCTTACGCAAAACACAACACTTCATGAGAAAAATATTCTTCTTACTGCTTGCATTACCTTGCATTTTATCAGCACAAAAAACAATAATTCATTGCGGTAAACTTATCGATCCTAAAAATTTAATAGTACTAAATGAAATGAGTATTGTGGTAGATGGGACTAAAATTGTTGATGTACAAAAAGGATATATTACTGCAACCGCAGTAGATAAAATAATTGATTTAAAAAACAAAACCGTAATGCCCGGTTTAATAGATTGCCATGTACACATGGATCATGAAACCAATCCCGATAGAACATTACGTTTCTCTCAAAACGAGGCAGACGTTGCATTAGAAGCTACTAAGTTTTGTAAAACAACATTAATGGCAGGCTTTACAACCGTAAGAGATTTAGGTGGCAGCACAACTATTGCATTACGCAATGCTATTAATAAAGGATATATTATTGGCCCCAGAATTTTTGCTGCAGGCAAAGCATTATCAAGCACCGGCGGACATGGTGACGGCACAAACGGATTAAAAAATAATTTAATGCATATTCATGAATTAAATGAAGATGTAGTAAATGGTTTTGATGAATGCGTAAAAATGGTTAGGCAACGTTATAAAGAAGGAGCAGATGTTATTAAAATGCACGCAACAGGTGGTGTATTAAGTTTAGAAAAAGATGGAAGCGGTGCTCAGTTTTCTGAAGAAGAAATGAAAGCAATTGTAACAACAGCAAAAGATTATGGTTTAAAAGTAGCAGCACATGCACATGGTGCAGAAGGTATTAAACGTGCAGTAAGAGCAGGTGTTGCCTCTATTGAACATGGTACTTATATAGATGATGAAGGTATTGCGTTAATGATTAAAATGGGAACTTATCACGTACCCACAATTATTGCAGGGAAATCTGTTGCAGATAGTGCAAAAAAACCGGGATATTATCCTGCTATTATTGCAAAAAAAGCAACCGAAGTTGGTGGCGTTATACAACATGCATTTGCAAAAACATATAAAGCAGGTGTAAAAATTGCATTTGGTACAGATGCAGGTGTTTATGCACACGGTAAAAATTGGATGGAATTTGTTTATATGAATGAAGCCGGAATGCCTGCATTAGAATGTATTAAAGCAGCCACTGTTAGTGCTGCCGATTTATTAGGTAATGATATGATTGGAAATATTGAAAAAGGGAAATATGCAGATATTATTGCTGTTGATGGAGATCCAATAAAAGATTTACATGAAATGAAAAATGTAAAATTTGTAATGAAAGAAGGAAAAATATTTAAAAACGAATAATTAAATTTTTCTTCAATACCATTTCTTAAAATTGATTACCCTTCAATAAAAAAGAAATGGTATTTTTATGCATACTATTTTATAGCACTTCCCACTCAGAAAAAAGTTGTATAACATCACAACAAACGGTATCAAAAAAATATTAGTACCAAACAATTTATTATGCTGGTAAAAACCTTTGGCAGTGCAGTATATGGTGTAGATGCTATTACTATTACCATTGAAGTAAATATTAGTAATGGAGATTTAAAATATTACATTGTTGGATTACCCGATAATGCAGTAAAAGAAAGTTTGCAACGTATTGAAAGTGCCATTAAAACCAACAACTATAAAATGCCACGCACAAAAATTGTGGTAAATATGGCACCGGCCGATATTAAAAAAAGTGGCTCTGCGTTTGATTTACCTATTGCTGTTGGCGTATTGGGTGCAAGTGAACAATTAAACAATGTTGAACAATTAAAAGACTATGTAATGATGGGTGAATTAAGTTTAGATGGAACCATTCAACCTATTAAAGGTGCATTGCCCATTGCCATACAAGCAAGAAAAGAAGGTTTTAAAGGGTTAATTGTTCCACTTACCAATGCACGCGAAGCCGGAATGGTAAACAACTTAAAAGTATATGGCGTAACACATATTAATGAAGTTATTAATTTATTAAATAACGAAAATACTTTACAACCTATTAGCATAAACACACGCGAAGATTTTTTTAATAATCAATACGAATTTGATTTTGATTTTAATGATGTAAAAGGGCAAGAAAATATTAAACGTGCTTTAGAAATTGCAGCTGCAGGTGGGCATAATGCCATTTTAATTGGGCCACCCGGTGCAGGCAAAACCATGCTGGCAAAGCGTTTGCCAACTATACTACCTCCTTTAAGTTTATATGAAGCATTAGAAACAACAAAAATTCATAGCGTTGCAGGTAAGCTTCCTGAAAATAGTTCACTCATTTCTAAACGCCCTTTTCGTTCACCACATCACACTGTTAGCGATGCAGCATTAGTAGGTGGCGGCGGTATTCCGCAACCTGGTGAAATTTCATTGGCACATAATGGTGTTTTATTTTTAGATGAGTTGCCCGAGTTTAAAAGAACTGTTTTAGAAGTAATGCGTCAGCCAATGGAAGAAAGAAAAGTAACTATTAGTCGTGCAAAAGTGGCAATAGATTTTCCTGCAAATTTTATGTTGATAGCAAGTATGAACCCCTGCCCATGCGGGTTTTACAACCATCCCGAAAAAGAATGTACTTGCCCACCCGGTAGTGTTCAAAAATATTTAAACAAAATATCAGGTCCCTTATTAGATAGAATTGATTTGCATGTAGAAGTTACGCCCGTTGCTTTTTCAGAATTAAGTAATAGTGTAAAAGGAGAGTCATCTGCAACTATTAGAGAAAGAGTAATTAAAGCAAGAGAACTACAAACAGAACGTTTTAAACAAACAGAAGGTTTATATGCCAATGCACAAATGAGTAGCAAACTATTACGTGAAGTATGCATAATTAATACCGTTGGAGAAACATTATTAAAAAGAGCTATGGAAAAATTAAACCTTTCTGCACGTGCATACGATCGTATTTTAAAAGTAAGCAGAACCATTGCAGACCTTGCTAATAGTGCTGATATAAAACCCGAACACTTAGCCGAAGCTATACAATACAGAAGTTTAGACAGAGAAGGTTGGGCGGGTTAATTATATTTTTATAATTTTTAATCTATAAATCACTTAATTGCAATTGTTGTTTTACTTATTAAATAGCATTGCACAAATAGCCTCAACAACAAGGTTATCAACACTGTTAATAATAAATTAATGCAAATACAAATATTTCTTCCTTAACTTCAACAAACCTCAAAAATTATGCGTTGGAGAAAATTTAACGGAGAACCAATCAATCTCCCCATCAAAAACGCAGTTGCAGAAGCTATAAAGCACGAAGCAGAAAAAGGAATAAAATTAAAAGTTTGTATTGGCACCGATAGTCAGGTAAAAGGCGATGACACAGAATTTGCAACTGTAATTGTTTTCTTACGTGAACACAATGGTGGCTTTATGTACATTCATAACGAGAAAACAAAAACCAAATACCACATTAAAGAAAGAATGTTGGTTGAAGTAGCTAAAAGCATTGAAATTGCTTACGAACTTTGTGATTTGTTTATTGAGTTTGGTGTTGAAATGGAAGTGCATGCCGATATTAATACCAATCCACACTTTAAAAGTAACGATGCCTTAAAAGAAGCCATGGGTTATATTTTAGGAATGGGCTTTGCTTTTAAGGCCAAACCCGAAGCTTTTGCAAGTAGTTGTTGTGCAGATAAAGTAGTGAATTAAAAGTATAAGTGTTAAACTATACAAACAATATACTTATAACGTTTTGGGCTTGGCGATTGTTAGAATTTTTTGAACAAAAGTTGAATAAAATTACAAATGCTTATCTCATCCAATAACTACTTGCACAACCTTATGCTATGAGCCGTTTTTTCTTTTAGTTACTACTGTTAGTATTCATCAATAACTTAACTCATTTAAGTTCTGAAAGTATTAACTTTTTCTGTTTAAGTGTATTCCTCATAGCCTTCTCTCTAACTTTAGGATCGTTATTGTTTATTAGCTCAAAATATTCAACAGGAACAACTTGCCACGATAAACCGTATTTGTCTTTACACCAACCACAAGAGCCTTCTTGTCCACCGTTTGCAGTCAAAGCATACCAATAATAATCTACTTCTGCTTGGTCTTTGCAATTAATAACAAATGAAATCGATTCATTAAATTTAAAGTATGGACCTGCCGCCAAAATATTAAATTCTATACCACCAATTTCCATTACAGCGGTTTCAAAACTGTCCTGACCGCCCTGCTCTTTTGCTTCTGGTGGATTTTTATATTGGTGATATTCTTTCATTTTACCATCTTTAAAAATTGAAAGGTAATAATCTACTACTACTTTTGCATCTTTATCAACCCAAAGTGAAGGTGTTATTTTTTGTTTAATCATATTCATTTTTTTTGGTAAAGTTTGACCAGAAGTTGTTTCAGTTTTACTAATATTAGTAGCGTTTTGTTGAGTATTTGTACAACCTACTATTTTCACTATTATTAAAGATGTAAGAAAAATCAGTTTATAGTCTTTCATGCGTTATTCATTTAAAGTTGGTAATAAATTTTTCAGCTTGTTTCAGTTTCAAATATGCGATGTTTAACAAAATTGTACAAGAATCCTTCCTTGTTGGCTGTAGTAGTTTGTTTAATTAATATGCATACAAACTTACTTCAAATCATATTAAACATATCTCAAATACCGTATCGTTTATTATGATTTTATAAGTATGTTATAATCTTTCTTGATAAAACGCTTTTATAGTAGAGCCTTTTCTGAGTTTATTTTGGTCTGCCACATTACACCAACAAATTAATAACTACTTATTAGTTCGTTACTGAAATTTTTATTTCTTCTTTAAGTAAATCCCTTACTGCTGTTGCAATAGCAGCAGCATCGTAACCACATTCTGTATGTAATTCTTTAGGTGTGCCGTGTTCAACAATTCTATCAGGAATACCTAATATTTTTACAGTTGCTTTATAATTGTTTGCTGCCATAAATTCTAATACCGCAGTACCAAAACCGCCAACAATTGTTCCATCTTCAACCGTAATTATTTTTTCATATTTAGAAAATACTTCATGCAATAACGTTTCATCAATTGGTTTTACAAAACGCAAATCATAATGTGCAGGATTAATACCTTCTGTTTTTAACTCGCGAATAGCGGCTTGTGCAAAATTACCCGGATGACCTAATGAAAGAATAGCAATATCATTTCCGTCTTTTAATTTTCTTCCAGTACCAATTTGTATTTCTTCAAATTCAGTTTTCCATTCGGGCATTACACCTTCACCACGTGGGTAACGAATTACAAAAGGATATTTTATAGAATCTAATTGTGCAGTGTACATTAAATTTCTTAATTCCTTTTCATTCATTGGCGAAGCAATAATCATATTAGGAATACAACGGAAATAAGCAATATCATAACAACCATGGTGTGTTGGCCCATCATCTCCTACCAAGCCTGCACGGTCTAAGCAAAATACAACTGGTAATTTTTGAATAGCAACATCATGCACAACTTGGTCGTAAGCTCTTTGCATAAATGATGAATATATATTACAAAAAACTTTCATGCCTTGTGTAGCCAACCCTGCACTAACGGTTACGGCATGCTGTTCTGCAATACCAACATCTATTGCTCTGTGTGGCATTACTTTCATCATAATATTTAAAGAAGAACCAGAAGGCATTGCGGGTGTGATGCCGAATATTTTTTTATTCTTTTCTGCGAGTTCTACAATGGTATGCCCAAAAACATCTTGATATTTTGGTGGTTGAGGAACATCAAATTTTTTCTTATAAATTTCTCCGCTCAGTTTATCAAACAAACCGGGTGCATGCCATTTGGTTTGGTCTTTTTCTGCCAATGCATATCCTTTTCCTTTAGTAGTAATAATGTGTAATAATTTGGGGCCAGGAATGTTTTTAAGGTCTTGTAACGTATCAACTAATTTTGTAATATTATGACCATCAATAGGTCCGAAATATCTAAAATTTAATGCTTCAAATAAATTACTGCTTTTACTAACTACGCCTTTTACGCTTGCTTCAAGTTTAGAAGCCATATCTCTGGTAAAAGTTTTTCCTACGGGTAGTTTTCCTAATAATTTCCAAACATCATCTCTTACTTTATTATAAGTGGGCGATATTGTAATATCTGTTAAATATTCTTTTAATGCACCAACATTGGGGTCAATACCAATGCCGTTATCGTTTAATATTACCAGTAAATCTGTATCTGCAACACCTGCATGATTCATTGCTTCAAAAGCCATTCCTGCCGTCATACTTCCATCTCCAATAATGGCAATATTTTTTCTGTTTTCACCTTTATATTTTGAAGCTATTGCCATACCTAATGCTGCTGAAATTGAGGTGGAAGAATGACCTACGCCAAAAGTATCGTACTCACTTTCACTTCTTTTAGGAAAACCACTTAAGCCTTTATATTTTCTGTTGGTAATAAAATTATCTCTACGACCTGTAAGAATTTTGTGTCCGTATGCTTGGTGGCCTACATCCCAAACTAATTGGTCGTATGGTGTGTTGTATATATAATGCAGTGCTACGGTTAATTCTACCACGCCAAGGCTTGCGGCAAAATGACCACCGTAAACACTTACCACATCAATAATATATTGCCTCAATTCATCGCAAACTTTATGTAAATCTGCTTTGTTGAGTTTTTTTAAATCATCGGGGTTGTTTAGCGTAGCCAATAATTTTCCGGGTAAAATTTCCATTTAGACTGTTTTAAACGGCTCAAAAATACTATTTTGCCGCCAAGCGTTAAATTAAATAACAATAAACATAGTAAAATTAGCTGCCAAAAAGAGTTTTTTCTCCAAACAGCAAGTTAATTTACCACTAATCAAATTAAAACCCAGAGGGGCAATGCTGCTTAATTACATTTGTTAAACATGAGAAACAAAATTTCTACTTATTGGTTGTGCCAAATAGGGGGTTGGTTGTTTTACGCCCTAACAATGGTTTTCTTTTCTTACATTTTTGTAAAGTTTAATGCACTTTTTTTAAAAAGAATAGCACTGTTTGTAATACTTGGGTTTTTGTTTACGCATGTGCTTCGTATTATTATTAAAGAAAATAAATTAGTTCCACCTTTAAGTCAAAATAAATTTTTTACTGTTTTTTTAATTGTACTACTTACTTGTGTTTCGTGCAGTTTGTTAAGCAGTTATGTAATCCAGTGGCTGGGTTTGTATGATCCAGCATATAAAGGAACTATTTCACAAAGATTTTTATTAAGTTTAATAAGCGATGCTCCCATCATAATTTTATGGGCATGTATTTATTATATATGGCATTATATTGTAAGTGATAGAAAACGAACCATAGATAATATACGTTTAGAAAGTTTGGTAAAAGAATTAGAATTAAAAACCATTAAATCTCATATTAATCCGCATTTTATTTTTAATGCCTTAAACAGTATTAGAGCTTTGGTTGATGAAGACCCTAAACGTGCAAGAACAGCTATTACAGAATTAAGTAATATTTTGCGAAGCAGCATGCAGGCAGAAAAATTAGAAACCGTTCCGTTTGAAAGAGAATTAAATATTGTAAAAGATTATTTGGCATTAGAATATATTAGATTTGAAGACAGACTGAATGTTGAATATACCATTGATGAAGAAACATTAGACATTCATGTACCACCAATGATGTTGCAAACGTTAGTTGAAAATGCCATTAAACACGGTATTAGCAAAATAAAAAATGGTGGATTTATAAAAATTTTTGCAACTTTAAAAGAAACTAATTTTGAGTTAATAATTGAAAACACCGGACAATTAAGCAGCAATACCAATGGAGATGGATTTGGAATAGCAAGCACACATAACAGATTAAATATTTTATACGGAAACAATGCAAACTTTGAGTTAAAACAATTAAACGATACAACTGTTCAGGCAAAAATTATTATTCCCCTAAACAATAAATAATAAAAAATAATATGTCTATTAAAGCTATTATTATTGATGATGAAAGACTTGCCCGTAATGAATTAAAAAAATTATTACAGGAACATGCAGATATTGAAATAGTTGAAGAAGCCGCCAATGTTGATGAAGGCATTGAAAAAATTGAAACATACAACCCCGAATTAATATTTTTAGATATTCAAATGCCCGGCAAAACAGGGTTTGATTTATTGGCAGAAGTTGAAAAAGCACCCAAAGTAATTTTTACAACTGCTTATGATGAGTATGCCATAAAAGCCTTTGAAGTAAATGCTTTTGATTATTTATTAAAACCAATTGAACCCAAACGTTTAGCAGATGCTATTGTTAAATTAAAATACGAATTAGAAAAAGAAAAAGCGGGATTAAATGGTGCCAACCGAGGGCCACTTACCGAAAACGACCAAGTGTTTGTGAAAGATGGTGAACGTTGTTGGTTTGTAAAACTACACGAAATAAGATTGTTTGAAAGCGTAGGCAATTACGCTAAAGTTTTCTTTGCAGGTAATAAACCACTTATATTAAAATCTTTAAATGCGTTAGAAGAAAGATTAGATACCAAAATGTTTTTTAGAGCCAATCGCAAACACATTATTAATTTAAGATGGATTGAAAGAATTGAACCTTATTTTAACGGAGGATTATTAGTAGAATTAAAAGGCGGTGAAAAAATTGAGGTAAGCCGCAGACAAACCGTTAAGTTTAAAGAAATGATGAGTTTGTAAATGCCTCCCTAAACTCCTCCTAAAGAGGGGCTTTGATTAAAAAAATTAAATCAAACACATGAAAAAAATACTTATTCTAACTTCAGTTTTTTGTATGCTTACTTCTTTGTTACAAGCACAAGACATTAATAAAATAATTAATGCTAAAGAAGTAGAAAAAATAGAAAAAGTTTTATCAAGCAACAAAATGCGAGGCAGAAAAACTTTTACACCAGATATTGACCGTGCTGCAGATTTTATTGCAAGTGAATTTAAAAAAACAGGCTTACAATATTGGAATGGTTTAAACAGTTATAAGCAAGAATTTTTTATGCTTGAATCTTCAAACGCAAGTGCAGTAGTAAAGATAGACGGGCAAACAATTGCAGACAGTTTAATTGCAGTATCATCTTTTCAACCAAAAGTTTCTCTTTCAGAAAAAAATACTGAAGTATTAATTGTTTCTTCTTCAGATGATTTTAGAAAAAAATATTCAGAAGCACTTTCAAGTAAAAAAAATTTATTGGTATTGGTAGATGCTGCTTATAGCTCATTTGCAAAAAGATTAAAAAGCAGACCACAATCTAAATTTGAACAACCTGAAAATAGTATTGTATTTGTATTTGGTGTTTCAGCCGCAACACATTTTTCTATTGAGTTAACAAACAACATAAATAAAAAGCCATTAAGCAATGTTGTAGGCATTCTTCCCGGAAAATCTAAACCAAATGAATATGTAATTTTCTCTGGTCATTACGATCATTTAGGAGTAGGCAAACCAGTTAATGGAGATTCTATTTATAACGGAGCTAATGATGATGCTGCCGGAACTACTGCTGTAATTATGTTAGCCAAATATTATAAAAAATTAAATAATAATGAACGCACTTTAATTTTTGTAACATTTACTGCCGAAGAAATTGGTGGTTTTGGTGCTCAATATTTTTCAAAACAATTTAATCCTGAGCAAGTAATGGCTATGTTTAATATTGAAATGATTGGCACAGAAAGCAAGTGGGGTAAAAACTCTGCATACATTACAGGTTATGAAAAAACAGATATGGGAAAAATTTTACAAAGTAATTTAGAAGGCAGTGGTTTTACTTTTTATCCTGACCCATACACTACACAAAATTTATTTTATAGAAGTGATAATGCAACACTTGCAAGATTAGGTGTACCTGCACATACAATTTCAACATCTAAAATGGATAGTGAACCCAATTATCATAAAGTGAGTGATGAGATTGAAACATTAGATATGAATAATATGGCTGAAATAATTAAATCTATTGCTATTAGTGCCGAAGGAATTATTAGTGGAAAACAAACGCCTACAAGAGTAGATACAAAAAATTTGAGATAGGTTTTTATACTACAAAAAACAAAATAATAAAAAATATTAAAGTGTTTTGTTTAGTTAGTATCAATTCAAATTAATACTAACTTCTTTTACTTCACTTCCTGCATATCTACTAACTTTCTGTAAATACCATTGTGTGTAAGCAGTTCATCATGCGTGCCACGTTCTGCAATTTCTCCTTTTTGTAAAACAATAATTTCATCTGCATGGCGTATGGTAGAAAGCCTGTGTGCAATTACAATACTGGTGCGGTTTTGCATCATATTATTAATAGCATCTTGCACTAATTTTTCGCTTTCAGTATCTAAAGATGAAGTGGCTTCATCTAAAATTAATATTGGTGGATTTTTTAATACGGCACGTGCAATGGTTAAACGTTGCCTTTCGCCACCACTTAATTTAGTTCCTCTGTCTCCAATATTAGTTTCATATCCTTCTTCTTTATGAATAATATAATTATGTGCATTAGCAATTTTTGCAGCTTCTTCAATTTGTTGTTGTGTTGCGTTTGTGCTTCCTAAAGCAATGTTGGCTGCAATAGTATCGTTAAATAAAATAGGTTCTTGTGTTACAATGCCCATAAGGTTTCTAACACTTTGTAAAGAATAATCTTTTATGTTCACACCATCAATTAATAATTCTCCTTCAGAAACATCATGAAAGCGGGGAACTAAATCTGCCAATGTGCTTTTTCCTGCACCACTACTGCCTACCAATGCAATAGTTTTACCTTTTTGTATAGTAAGGTTTATATTCTTTAAAATTATTTTATCATCATAACTAAAAGAAACATTTTTTAATTGTATGGATTGATTAAATGTTTGAATTTGTTTACCATTACTATTCTCATCAACCGTAATAGGTGCTTGTAAAATTTCTTCTATACGTTTAATAGCTGCACTACCTTTTTGCATATTGTAAAAAGAAGTAGATAAAGATTTTGCAGGGTTAATTACTTGTGTAAATAAAACTATATATAAAATAAATCCTTCTGCATCTAAACCTGCTGCATTACCTCCTAAAACAAAACGGCCGCCAATCCATAAAACACCTGCTAATACTGTAACACCCAAAAATTCACTCAACGGAGAGGCAAGGTCTCTTCGTATTTGAAGTTTGTTTTTAATAGCAAACAATTGCTTATTGGTTTCTTCAAATTTTTCTTTTAATTTTTTTTCGGCATTAAATGCTTTAATTACACGCAACCCACTTAATGTTTCATCTAATATGCTTAATGCTTCTCCTAATTTTATTGCAGATGCATTAGAATTTTTTTTCAGGCTTCGGCTTATTCTTCCAATAATAAAACCCGTAAGTGGTAAAAACACAAACAGCATTAAAGAAAGTTTGGGGCTTATAGCAATAAGTATAAATAAAAGAATAATTAAGTTTAGCGGATCTTTTATAAAACCTTCTACTGTACCAACTACCGATACCTCAACCTCATTTAAATCGTTTGTTATACGGCTCATTACATCACCTTTTTTTTGTTCTGTAAAATAACCTATAGGCAATTGCAATAATTTATTGTAAACATCTGACCGCAACTTTGTTATAACAGACATTTTCATTGGCGAGAGAACATAAAAAGATAAATAGTAAAAAAGATTTTTTAAAAAAGTTGAAATGATAATTAAAACACAAATAATACCCAAAGCCAATAGTGGACCATCTTTGCCGTGTTGTTGAATAAATAAACTTAATTGATAATTAATTTCATCGGTACTAAAAATGTTTTTAGGAGGAAGTACAACAATTTTTTCGGGAGAGAAAATCATCTTCACAAAAAAAGGAACAGCACCAAAAGAAATCAAAGAAAAAACAATTGAAAGCACCGAGAACAATAAGTAAAGTCCAATATTAGATTTAAACGGTTTAAGGTAGCGAAATATTCTTGCGTATTTTTTCATTATATTTATTTAGTGGCAGCATTGCTTAACAAATAACGTGCTGCTACTGTTATTACTGCTAATTTTACAGCCGCAAAGATAAATTATATGCTTGAAGGAAAACGTCAAAAACAAGTAGCTGCAGTTTTGCAGGAAGAATTAAATTTTATTTTTAGAAAATTAAGTTTAAATATGATTGAAGGCGGAATGGTTTCTATATCTGCCGTTAAAGTAACGCCCGATTTGTTAGAGGCCAGAGTGTACCTTAGTTTATTTAAAATTGAACAACCAGAAATTGCCTTAAAATTAATTGATAATAAAGCATGGGAAATAAAAAAACTATTGGCAGATAAAGTAAAACATCAACTTCGCCGAATACCCGTTATACATTATTTTGTTGATGATACATTAGACCATGTATTTAAAATGGAAGATGTTTTCAAAAAAATTAATGAAGAAAAACAAAACCCATAAGCGTTTTAAATTTTTAACCATTGAATTTACTTTTTGCATGGCGTTATTTTAAATCTAAAAAAACCACTAACGCTATTAATATTATTGCAAGAATAAGTGTTATAGCCATTGCTGTTGGCACAGCTGCTCTTATTGTTGTGCTTAGTGTATTTAATGGTTTTGAAGATTTAGTAAAAGGTTTGTATGCCGATTTTTATGCAGATATAAAAGTTAGTCCGGTAAAAGGAAAAACAATTATTCTAACACCCGAACAAATTAATCAATTAAAAAATATTAATGGCATAACACAAACAAGTTTGGTTGCAGAAGAAAAAGCATTACTGGTAAATGGAGATAACCAAGCTATTGTTTATGTAAAAGGAGTTGATGATAATTATACAAACACAAGCAATATGCTTGCACATATTGTAAGAGGGAAATTTATTTTAGGAAATATTGAAAACCCAAAATTAGTTATTGGTGCAGGTATAGAAAATGCTGCCGGAATAGATGTAGAAAGAAGTTTAACATCTGTAAACATATACTTGCCAGATAGAAAAGCAAAAAATCTTTTAAGCCCCGAAAGCCTTACAGCATACACATTACAGCCATCTGGAACTTTTTTAGTACAACAAGATTTTGATAACAAATATGTATTTACCAATTTAGATTTTGCAAAATTTATGCTTGGTTTAAATGCTAACGAATATACTTCGGTAGATATTAAAACAAACAATAACAGCAACAAAGTAAAAACACAAATTCAAAAAATTTTAGGTACTAATTATTTAGTGCAAACAAGGTACGAGCAAAACCAAAGTTTGTATATGGTAATGAATATTGAGAAATGGGTTATTTATGCAATTCTTTCTTTAATACTTATAGTGGCAGCATTTAATATAATTGGTGCATTAACCATGTTGGTAATTGAAAAAGAAAAAGATATTGCCGTACTAAAAGCAATGGGTGCAAACAACAAAAAAATTCAATCTATATTTTTATTTGAAGGAATTTTATTAGCAAGTATTGGCGGCATTAGCGGCATACTATTAGCTTCTTTTATTTGTTTTTTGCAAATGCAATTTCATTTAATAAAACTAAGTGGTGGAAGTTTTATTATTGACTATTATCCTGTACAATTAAACATTTTTGATTTTGTATTGGTAGCTGTTACGGTTTTAATTATTGCAATTTTAGCTGCATTCATTCCTGCAAAAAAAGCTTCTATGCAAGAGTTTTCATTAAAATCGTAAAATAAAAAAAGAGAAGTATTGCTACTTCTCTTTCAAAAAAATTAATGCTAAAAATATTATTCTCCGCTATTGGGTTTTACTAAACCTAACTTAGCTTCTAAACTTAAAGTAGCGTGTGGTACGGCACGTAAACGGGCTTTATCAATTAATTTTCCCGTAACTCTACAAATGCCATAGGTTTTATTTTCAATACGCATAATAGCTTTTTCTAAATGATCAATATAAGTAATTTGGCGGCTTGCCATTTGGCTAAGTTGCTCACGTTCCATACTCATACTGCCATCTTCCATTGTCATATATCTTCCTTCACTTTCATCTCCACCCATTTCATCTTTACGGGTTATTAATCCTTGTAAATAAGCTAATTCTCTTTTAGCGGCATCTAATTTTTTATTAATTAAATCACGAAATTCATTTAAATCAGAATCGTTATATCTAACTATCGGTTCTCCGTTTTGTCTTTTTTCTGCTTCTCTTTTTTCCATAGGTACATATCCCGGTTTATAGGGAACACTTGTTTTTATTGACGTTTTAGGAATTTTTACTTCTTTTACCGGTTCTTCTTTTTTCTTTACCGGTAATTGTTTCATAGGTATTACGGTGGTAGCTTTTTCTATACCGCTAACCTTTACGCTTTTAGATACGGGTTTAAGAAATTTAATAGGTTTTTTTGCCGGTTTTACAGGTTTGGCAGGCTTTTCTGCTTTTACGGGCTTTGGTGGTTTAACTACTTCTACTGCCTTTACTTTAGCAGCAGGTTGTGGTTTTACAACTTTAGCCGGTTCAGGTTTTTTTACTACCGGTTTAACTACAGGCTTTTTTGCTACAGGCTTAACTGCTTTTTTAGGAGCAGGTTTAGCAGTAGGTTTTTTTACCGCAGGCTTAACTGCTTTTTTGGGAGCAGGTTTAGCAGCAGGTTTTTTTGCCGCAGGCTTAGCCACTTTTTTTGGAGCAGGTTTGGCAGCAGGTTTTTTTGCCGCAGGCTTAGCCACTTTTTTTGGAGCAGTTTTTTTTGTAGCCATACTCAATTATCCTTTTTTGGTTACTGCAATTTTTAACAGAGCATCATTAACTTCTATATCCGTACTATTGGTTACAACGGGTAAAAAGTCTATACTATCTGCTAAAATTTCGCCGCAAATATAGTTTTTAAAATCATTTACAGCATTTTGAATGTTTAATGGCAAGTCATTTTGCTGTATTTGCACGAATATACGGTCTGTAAGTTCAAAACCGCTTTCTTTTCTAATATTTTGTACACGATTAATAAACTCTCTGGCATTTCCTTCTTTTTGAAGAGCATCGGTAATGGTAATATCTAAGGCTACGGTTAGTTTTCCTTTTGAAGCCACACTCCAACCGGGAATATCTTCGGCAGTAATTTCTACATCAGTAATTAGTATTGAGTAGTTGGTAGTTAGCATTGAAATTTCAATACTTCCGTTTTGTTCTAATTCGGTAATTTGTTGTTGATTAAAGTTGGCAATTACGTTGGCGGCTTCTTTCATATTTGCCCCTAACTTGCTTCCTAATATTTTAAAATTTGCTTTTACTTTTTTCTTAATAATGCCTTCTGTTTCTGTAAGATAGTTTACTTCTTTTACGTTTACTTCTGCCTTAATTAAATCTTCTACTTTTTCTAACTGCAATTTCATTTGCGGATTAAGAACAGGTATTAATATTTTTTGTAAAGGCTGACGAACTTTAATATTTGTTTTTTTACGAAGTGATAATACTAAGGAAGAAGCATCTTGTGCCAATTGCATTCTTTCTTCTAAATCTGTATCAATTGCCGCTTCATTTGGTTTTGGATAAGAAACATGATGCACAGATTCTGCTTTATGTTTTTCGGTTACAGCTTCTAAGTTTTTAAAAACTGCATCACTAAAGAATGGAGAAATTGGTGCAATTAATCTTACTAAAGTTTCTAAACATTCATATAAGGTTTGATATGCTGCAATTTTATCTGCTTCATATTCTCCTTTCCAAAATCTTCTTCTACATAAACGAACATACCAGTTACTTAAATGTTCATCA
This sequence comes from Bacteroidota bacterium, assembly GCA_018267725.1. Lineage (GTDB taxonomy): Bacteria > Bacteroidota > Bacteroidia > Chitinophagales > Chitinophagaceae > CW01. Next base: position 7,909 of record JAFDXY010000020.1, on the reverse strand, counting down.
ACAAATTCTTCTATTAATCTTCCTGCAACAGTTGGTTCATAATCATCCATTGCTTCGTTACATTTTTTTATTAATGTGTTTAAAGAAGATAAAATCCATCTATCAATTTCTGGTCTTTTATTTAATGGAATATAATCTTGCTCAAACGCAAAACCATCAACATTGGCATACAATACAAAGAATTGATACGTGTTATAAAGTGTGCCAAAAAATTTACGTTGTACTTCTTGTATTCCTGCAATATCAAATTTTAAATTATCCCAAGGAGATGCATTAGTGATGAGGTACCAACGAGTTGCATCTGCTCCATATTTTTCAATAGTTTCAAACGGATTAACCACATTGCCCAAACGTTTACTCATTTTGTTTCCATTCTTATCTAATACCAAACCATTGCTTACAACTGTTTTATAAGCTCTGCCATCAACATTGTTTGTTGGCAAACCTGCTTTGGTTAATTCTTCTACAACACTTTCTTTAATTAAAGAGCCAATTGCATGCAAAGTATAAAACCACCCACGTGTTTGATCTACACCTTCGGCAATAAAATCTGCCGGATAATTTTGAGCAAACAGTTCTTTATTTTCAAAAGGAAAATGTTGTTGTGCATAAGGCATGGCACCACTATCAAACCAAACATCAATTAAATCATTTACGCGTTTCATTGGTTTACCAGAAGCACTTACTAATATTACATCATCTACAAAGGGTTTGTGTAAATCAATTTTTAATTTTGAATGTTGAATGTTGAATGTTGAATTTTTGTTGAAGCCTGCATCAACTGCTTTTTTATATTCATTGGTTAATTCTTCAATACTTCCAATACAAATTTGTTCTTCACCATCTTCTGTACGCCAAACTGGTAAAGGAGTTCCCCAATATCTGCTTCTACTTAAATTCCAATCAACCATATTTTCTAACCAATTACCAAAACGCCCTTCTCCTGTACTTTTTGGTTTCCAATTAATGGTTTTATTTAGTTCAACCATTCTATCTTTTAAGGCTGTTGTTTTTATAAACCAAGCATCTAAAGGATAATATAAAATGGGTTTATCTGTACGCCAACAATGAGGATAATTGTGATCGTATTTTTCTTTCTTAAACAACTTTCCTTCTTCTTGTAATTTCAATACAATTCTATCATCTACACTTAAATATTTTTTTAAATCTTTTACTTTACCGTTAGCTTCTAATATTTGTTTTTGATGTTTAAATTCTGCTTCTTTTTCTGCATCTGTTAAATAAGCTTCTTTCACATATTCGTTACCATATAAAAACACATCATCTTTTATTCCTTCTAAAAATTTTCCTCTTTTATCAACCATTGTTAAAATACCAATATCATATTTTTTACCTACTCTAAAATCATCTGCACCAAAAGCAGGAGCTGTGTGTACAATACCTGTTCCATCTTCTGTTGTAACAAAATCTCCTATTAAAATTTTAAAAGCATTTGGGTTGTCTGTTTTGTTTGCTTCAAAAGGAAGTAGTTGTTCGTATTGGATTCCTTCTAAATCTTTTCCTTTAAATTCTGCAATAATTTTATAAGGAATTATTTTGCTTTCAGAAGAATAATTTTCAAAGTCTGCATTTTCTCCTTCTGCCTTGAAATACTTATGTAGCAATGCTTTTGCAAGAATTACATTAATTGGTTGATGATTAATTGGAGAAAAAGTTTTTACTAAAACATAATCAATATTTGCACCAACAGTTAAGCCTAAGTTTGATGGAAGTGTCCAAGGCGTAGTTGTCCAAGCAAGAAAGAACGCCTCCCTAAATCCCTCCGAAGGAGGGACTTGAGAACCAGAGTTATTTATGGCTTCAAATATTTTTGTAACAGTTTTATGCTTTGCATTAGCCCCTCCTTTGGAGGGGTTGGGGAGGCAGAACATTACAGTAGCACTGGTATCTTTTACATCTTTATAGGTGCCTGGTTGATTTAATTCATGACTTGATAAACCTGTACCAGCAGCAGGAGAATATGGTTGAATACTTACACTTTCGTACAACAAATTTTTATTGTAGAGTTGTTTTAATATCCACCATAAACTTTCTATATAATTATTTTCAAAAGTGATATATGGATTGTTTAAATCAACCCAATAACCCATTTTAGTTGTTATATCATCCCATTCTTTTTTATAACGCAATACTGCTTCTCTGCATTTTTTATTATACTCTTCTACCGAAATTTTTTTACCAATATCTTCTTTTGTAATCCCTAATTCTTTTTCTACGCCTAATTCTACAGGTAATCCATGCGTATCCCATCCACCTTTTCTTTTTACTTGAAAACCTTGCATGGTTTTGTAACGACAAACCAAATCTTTCAACGTTCTTGAAATTACGTGGTGAATACCCGGCACACCATTGGCACTTGGCGGACCTTCATAAAACACAAATGGTGTAGCACCTTCTTTTAAAGAAACACTTTTTTCAAAAGCATTATTTGCTTGCCATTTTTGCAAGATTTCTTTTTCTATTGCGGGAAGATTTAATCCGCTAAATTCGGCGTATTTTTTATTCATAAAACCTTATCCTGTCTAAGTTTTAAAGGCAGCGAAGGTAAGGAAAAGAATAAATAATTATTTAAGGATTCTGAACCTTTAAATATTGTTGCAAAGCTTGTACATAGGTTTCAAAAGCATGAATGCCTTTGGTTGTTATTTTACAAGTTGTGTTGGGATAGTTGTCTTTAAATTCTTTTACCACATCAATATATCCGGCATCTTTTAATTTTTGAATTTGTACCGAAAGATTGCCCGCTGTTGAGTTTGTTTTTTCTTTAATAAAAGTAAACTCTGCCTCTTTAACACCAATAAGTAAACTCATTACTGCTAAACGTAATTGTGAATGTAATATGGGATCTAATTCGGCAAACATTAGCAAGCTTTACCTTTTAAAAACCGTGAACGTAAAATTAATCCCGGAATTAGCCAATTAAAAATTCCTGCTAAAGCCAACAATAACATATCCCATAAAGTAATGGTATAACAAGAAATGACAAACAACGCCAAACAAAGCAAACCCCCGTATAACATGGGTTTAAACCTTCTTGCTATGCCTGTAACCAATGTTGGTATTGAAAATAGAATAAGGTATAATGATGACTGACTGAAAATATATGGCCGCCAAATTTCAGTTTTATTTGTTGCAATATTTTTTATATATAATTGACTGTTATCGTAAGTTGTTATTAGTTGTTGGCTTACATTAGGAACAATGTTTATATAAAACATTAAAGCAAATATGCTTATGCCGTAAACCATCCAAGTGGCATCTAAAAATTTTTCATCGTGTGCAATTACTTTTTTGTTTTTATTTTCTTTTATTGAAATAAATACTTGCGGAATAATGGCAGCCAAAACAATTAACCAAATATCAAATCCAATATAAAAATTAAAATATTTTTCTATAAAAGAAACCAAGCCTGCCGCAGATACTACACTGCCCCACAATATAGCACTGATGCCTGTTTCGTGAAAACCGCCTTTTGCTTTTTGGATGGTTTCGGCAATTAATTGCAGGCTCTCTTGTGGATTAAGTTGTTTATCGTTTTCCATACATTAATTGTTTTGGTTTTTATAATTATAACGCAACATATAACCCGGAATAATGTAACTAATTATTAAGGCTAAACAAGTAAGTAATAACTGATTTTGATAATTAGCAGTTGCTGCAATTAAAGCAATAACCCATGCTATTATACCACCTATTATAAATGGTTTAAATTTTAAAAAACATCCCGAAACAAAAGTGCCTACACCATAAAGCATTATAAATAAACTAAAACAATTTTTCCATTCGTTAAGGGCACATATCCAACCTAAAATAAAAAACGTAATTCCTAAACCCGTCCACAAATACTTCATGCTATCATCAACATAAGTTTTTACTTTTTGTTTTTGCTTTTTGTTTTTTATGGCAGTTTTAAAAACAAGATAAATAACACCTACCCACAACAAGCCCCATGCATAATAATGTTGCGGATATTTAACCCATACCAATAACACATACTGCGTAATGCAAATAATTAATGTAAGCCAACCCCAAAACAAAAAATAAAACGCATCATTAGCTACATTGTTTTTTGTTTTATCAATCATAGATTGAATTATACGCAAGCTTTCTTCGGGCGAAAATTCGTTTTCCATTTTAAAAATTTAAATGGTGATAGAATTTATAAATTATTTACAATCGTTTATAATAGACTCTGCAAGCTCTTTTCCCCAATTAGGATTTAATGCAGATGCAGGGTTGAAAGTAGTGTACATTTCTAAAGCCTTTTGTGCTAATGGTTTTGCAGGAGCACATCCACCACCAAAAGATTCTGGTGTATTTTTAGTGCCTATTGCTTGTAACACATAAGGTCTTGGATTTGTTGGATCTGCTTTTTTTGCATTAGTAATTGCTTCTTCCATAACAGGTAAATATTGCATGTAACGAGATTGCGGATCAACTATTAATCTTGCAGAAGCAATAATATATTTTACACAATATATTTCGCTGTTTTTGGGAGATAAAGATTCTGCTTTATCTAATAATACTTGTGCATCATCTGCAACTTTATCGGGGTCTCCTCCTTGGCGTTGTTGTGCCATTCTTGCTTTAACTAATGCAGCGTAATAATAAGGCAGCCATTGTGTTTTTTCGGCATCACCAATACGTTCAAACTTTGCTTCTACTGCAATTAAATCTTCGGCTGTTTTAGCAGCTTCGTATTGTTGTAAAGTAGTTGCCATTGCACTTGTAAATTTATCTGACTGTGCAAATAATGAAAAGCAAAAACTGCTTGCAATAATTAAAAGTGAAATTGTTTTTTTCATAATGTTTGTTTTTAGCCTCACCTTCGTTCCCTCTCCAAAAGAGTTTGAGTAGATGATTGTTGTTTTAATTTAATTATTATTGATTTTGTTTTAATTTTTGATATTCATCTTCAGCAGAAAAAAATGTGTTGCAGTGATAAGCATTTATGTATTGAAGAAATAAACCAATACCCCAACCCAGCATACACCATTTTGGCCAGAAGTAATCTGAGTAAGTAAAATACCAAATACTTACTAAAAAAGTATTTACCAAAACATAGCTTATAACACTCTTTTTAAAAGCAGCTCTTTTTTTAGCTAACTGCCAAAGTTGTTCATCTTGTTGTGTTTCAAAATTTTGCATACATTTTTATTTTACTATTTTATAAATTATTATTAATAGCATCTTGCGTTCTATCTACTCCCCAACTTAAAAACACGCCAATAAAAAAGAATTGTGGTGCAGCTGGTGTAATGGCTTCTTTATTTTTTCCGTTGTAAGAATAGTTGTATCCATAAATTAAATTATTATTTAATACATTGGTTACGCTTGCTACAAATACCCAAAATGTTTTTGCATTGGTTTTACCTACACTTGGCACATAGTTCATGCTAAAACCTAATGCACTGTAGGGTTTGGCGGTTCCTTGGTCTGCAATTACAAATTTGCTGCTGCTTGTGTTATACATTATATCGTAATAAGGCCTGCCAGTTGCATAAGTGTATGTAAAGTTGAAGCCTGTTTTAATAGGCAAAATAAATTTTTTAGTTACAAGACTAAATGTATGCCCTGCTGCAAATGATGGTTGTAATTGTTGCGGATAATTTAAATAATCTCTTTTAGTATCTAGATAAGAATAGCTTACCCAATAATCAAAACCTTTAATAGTTTTTTTATCCCTCCAAAAAAGCTCAACGCCTTGTGCATAGCCACTTCCACTGTTGTTATAAGTTGGAAATGTTTTTACTAGATTATCATACTTTTTATAAAAGGCTTCTACACGAAAAGTATAATCTCTATTCATTTTTTGGTAGTTAATGATATAGTGTGTAGCTTTTGTATAGTTTAAATTTGTATTATAAAATAATTGAATGTTTTCAGGCTTTTGATAAAAAGTACCATAAGCCAAACTCATTTGTGCATCTTTTCCTGTTTTATATGCAAAAGAAATTCTGGGTGCTATATTGGCTTGGTTTAATAAAGAAGAATGTTCTAACCTGCCGCCAATTTTTGCAGCAATATTATTAGTTATATACAAATCTGCTTCGGCAAACGCTGCTTTAAAATGATCTTGCAAAACCGATGTATAGTTTACGCCTGCTGCATTACCATAAATATTTTTACTATATGCATACCAATATTCTCCTCCAAAACGCAATACACTAATACCTGTAATCTTCTTTTCAAAAACAGCTTTTATTTGCGATAAGTCTTGCTTGCTGTTTAAAGTAAAATTGGTACTATCAATATAAAACAAACCCGTTGTTACATATTGATTGTTTTGATTTTGAATTTGATTGCTTATATCATCTTTATTTGTACTGTAACTTAAGCCCAAATTCATTTTCCAACCATTACCTAAATTTTCTCTCCAACTTAAATTATTATACCAATTGGTATTGGTTAAACCAAAAGCATTTTTTAAAGTAAGACTATCAATATTGGGTCTGCGTAAACCCAAACTATTGTGTGCAAACGTTGTATAATATTTTATGATACCGCCTTTTTTTGTTTTTACACGAAAATTAAAATCGGCATTATGAAATTGCGGTACTTTAAAATAATCAGGCGTTTGTTTTACAATTTGAAAGTATGGATACACATTGGTATAACCGTAATTAAATCCGTAAGATGACTTTTTATTTTTTGCCAACTGTTGCAAACCTGTACCAACAAATACGGTTGAGATAGAAGCTGTGGCTTCAGATTTATCGGGCAAATCAATAGATTCTAAAATTAATGCAGCAGATAATGCTTCGCCATACAATGCAGAGTAACCACCTGTTGTAAAAACGGTTCCTTTAAATAAGTTGGGGGCAAATCTTCCACGTTGTGCCAAATCAGGAACACTTGTGTAATACGGATTGTTTACCAAAGTTCCATCAATAAATTGTTTGGTTTCATAGCCTGCACCACCACGAACAAATAAACCTTCCTGTTCTCCCACCTGTTGTGCTCCGGGTAAAGTTTTTACAGTTGCGGTAATATCTGCATTGGCACCACCTGTTGTGTAAATATCTAACGAGTTTAAAACCGTTACAGCTTTTTTTCTATCGCTGGCTTCAAAAGTTCCGGCAGTAACTGTTACGGCTTTTAATTCGTTTACTTCTTCTTTCAATAAAAAATCTAAATTAATTGGGTCTTTACCAATAGTTATTTTTTGTTCAACGGTTTTATAGCCTATACTTTTTATTTCTAAAATAAAATCTCCTTTTTCAAATGTTTTGAAAGAGAAAGATCCGGTACTGTCTGTAATAGCTCCATCATAAGTAGTTTTTAAAGTAATGGTTGAACCTGCTAAAATATGATTGCGATTGTCTTTTACCGTACCGCTTATTTTTATTTGTGAAAAGCAGATTGTAGAAGATAAGAGAAAAAAAATTGAAGATATGAACGCTTTCTGCATAGTTAATTTTCGTTTTGAAAACACAAACATAAAGTAGTTTATGATATAAACCAAATTATTTTGAAGATAATTTATCCGCCATTACGAAGAGCGAATGCGATGTGGCAATCTGTTTTTTTATAAGAACGTATTTTCGAGGAAGTGAGATGTTTTATTTCTGCTTATTACTTGCATTATGAGATGTCTCGACAAGCTCGACATGACAGAATCGTCTTTTCGAGTGCAGCTCCGAGTATCGGAGTGAAACGAGAAATCTCTTGAAATTATTTGAAGAGATTTCTCTACCGCTAAAGCGGTATCGAAATGACGAAAAAAGATACATGTCATAATGTTCTCGTCATTGCGAGGAGTGAATGCGACGTGGCAATCTCTGTTTTTTATAAGAACATCTTTTCGAGGAAGTGAGATGTTTTATTTCTGCTTATTACTTGCTTTATGAGATGTCTCGACAAGCTCGACATGACAGAATCATCTTTT
>JAFDXY010000001.1 GCA_018267725.1 Bacteroidota bacterium | reverse complement strand
ACATCTTTTCGAGGAAGTGAGATGTTTTATTTCTGCTTATTACTTGCTTTATGAGATGTCTCGACAAGCTCGACATGACAGAATCATCTTTTCGAGTGAAACTCCGAATATCGGAGTGAAACGAGAAATCTGTTGAATTTATTTGAAGAGATTTCTCTACCGCTAAAGCGGTATCGAAATGACGGGAAAACTGAAATAACTTATCTAATTCACAAAACAAAACATCCCGAAAGTTGTTAAACCTTCGGGATTTTATACTCTATATACCCTACCCTAATTACTAACTACTAACTACTAACTACTAATTACTAATTACTATCCACTTCACTATTCTTCTTCCTCATTTCTCTAACTTTCTTTACACCATAACCTGCTCCGGCTGCAATTAATAAACTTAATCCGCCATCTATCGGAGCATCTACATCACCACCTAAATCTGGTGGTTGGGCGTTTAGTATATTGGTTAATACCAACATGAAAACCAATAAAGTAATTATTTTTTCTGTTTGAGTTATATTGAATATTTTTTTCATATTTTGTTTTGTTTGAGTGTTTGTAATTTGTGAATCGTCAATCGTCAATCGTGAGTTTTTTACTATCTACTAACTACTATCTACTATCTACTCATCACTGCTTAATCACTTTATCAGTTACTATATTGTTACCGTCTGTTGTTTGTACTATATACATGCCTAAACTTGCTCGGCTTACATTAATGGTATTTAATCCGTTTATTGCAGCTTGTGTGGCTATGGCTCGGCCGTTTACATCTTTTACTTGTATTACTGCATTAGCACTTGCATTTTGTACTTGAACTTGTATTGGTTGGTTATTGGTTATTACATTACCTAACAGTTTAGCTGTAAAACCTCCACTTGTAGTAGCAGGTAAAGTAGCTGTGGCTTTGCTTACAAATAATAACTCAAACCTCCCTTCGCCTTTGGTAGCTGCATCGGCTGTTATGTTAAAATTATAATTGGTTGCCGGTGTTAGTTCTGTTTGGGTATTGTTTAATTTATCTTTTAAATAAATAGTTATATCTTCTAAATTATTGTTGGCTACATTTAAAACATAGCTACCTGCTGTTCCACTGATACCTAAAGGAATGGTTGTGTTAAAATCTTTACGGGCATCAACAGCTAATCTAACATCTTCATTTTTGTTTATGGTATAGAAATTTACATTATCATTATAAAATTTGGGTAAATCCATTTCATCTTTAGCACTATTAGTGGCAGTATTATCAGCTCTTATAAACAATTTATCTTGAAAGTCTCCATTTTTATTAATAACAAGTTCAAGCTGATTTATAGGCTTTGAAACACCAAAAAGGTTTGTTTCATTTGTTCCACCAACATTAATATCAGAAGTGCTAATTAAATAAGGATTTGTTGTAGAAGGCGTATAAATAAGAGTTCCTAAAACAGGAATTGTAACAGAAGTACTTGAGTTACCACTTGAAGCCACCCAAGCCCCTGCTAAAGTTTGTTGAGCAGATTGAGTACCACCTTGTGTTATTCGATAAGTATAATAGGGCTTAGCACTTCCTCCAGTTAGTGCTTGCGTATTAACAGGTGCTGCATAAGGATTACCTACAAGAAGAAAATTAGAAGCACTACTTACAGTTTGAGTTACACTTGCAGTGTTCATTGTAGCATTTCCTCCAACTTTATAAGTAAGTGCAGAAGGACCACCTGAATAAATAGAACCTGTTACTTCACCATTTAACCCTCTGTAAAACAAACCATAAGGCGTATTACCTATCCAAGTAGTACCTGTTACATTGCTCCAAGTATTTGAGCTATTACTGAAAGTTCTACTATCCGTTAAACCACTGGCTCCACTTGCCGTTGTACCTATAGTTATATTATTATTGCTTGCCGTTGTTGCTATAGTTGTTGCCGTAGTAAACGGATTAGCCAATACCCGCCAACCTCTTTGACCTACAAAACTTTGTTGTAACGTTATATTGCCACTATTATTAATATAATTATAATTTCCTATTGCTCCACCAGGTGCAACTACTAATGTTCCCGTAGTGCTAATTTCAATTGGTGAATTAAGTGTTGTTGAAGATGGAATTGTAAACTGACAAGGGTTTGTACCATCTCCCACTATTACTTTTGAACCTGTACCACTTACTGTCCATGATGAAGATAAAGTTGCAGTAGCGTTATTTCTAATATTAAATACTTGCCCCGCCGAAACAAAATCACTAGGGTTTGAACCCGTGCCATCAGTATTTGTACCCCATGTTGATAAAACATCTAAATTCCCTGATGACTTTGAGTAATAATTTGTAGTTGTACCCGTATAAGTACCTGTTACTGTAAAATTATCAACACGACTTGTGCCAGTAGCAGCAACAGTACTTCCACTTATTGAAGTAGTAGAAGTTTGAACTAACCTTATATAAACAGCAGAAACATTATTGAGTGCAGTTACAGAACTTAAATTTAAAGTAAATCTTGTTGTGTTATTCACAGTATTAGTAGACCATGTAACAGACGTAATTTGATAGGTACTATTGGTACCCGTTGCATCTGTAAAAGATGAACCATCTGTACTGTATTGAACTTTAAAATCACGTGGTCCCGTATTACTTCCATATACATCCCAAGTTATTGATATTGAGCCAAAATTGGTGGTTGCAAATTGAAATTGCCAGTAATCATTTACTGCCCAATTATTTGCAGACATTGCCCTTTGAGATCCATTCCCTGCCGGCTGGCTCCATGCAGCACTTGCACTTGCATGGCTTGCCGAAAATACGGAACTCGATGTTAATACGCCTGCATCTGCAGAAGAAGACCCTAATGTAATTGTTGGCGTAGTTGCTGGAGTTGATGGAGTAGTAACTCCTTCAAATGTCCATTTAGAAAGAACAGTTTGTGCATTACTTTCAAATAACACAAAAGTTGCAAAAAATACAAAAAGTAAAACTTTTCTCATAAGCATATATTTAAAAAAATTAAAATAATATTAAAACAATAATATTTAATAACAAGCAGTTTGATTAATTAAATATTGCTACGGTATAAAATATTTTGCGTTAATGTCTCATAAAGAAACGAATTTAAATTTAATAATCAAAAAAAATTAGTATTAATTACCTATAATAACAATTTGGTAATTTAAGATGCTATTTTCTGCAATATTTTTAATTGAACCTTATATTGGTGTGTGAGATACATGCCATAATCGTAATTGCGAGGAGCGAATGCAACGTGGCAATCTGTTTTTTTATAAGAACGTCTTTTCGAGAAAGTGAGATGTTTTATTTCTGCTTATTACTTGCTTTATGAGATGTCTCGACAAGCTCGACATGACAGAATCGTCTTTTCGAGTGCAGCTCCGAATATCGGAGTGAAACGAGAAATCTGTTGAAATTATTTAAGGAGATTTCTCTACCACCAAAGCGGTATCGAAATGACGGGAAAACCATAATGTTCTCGTCATTGCGAGGAGCGAATGCGACGTGGCAATCTGTTTTTTTATAAGAACGTCTTTTCGAGGAAGTGAGATGTTTTATTTCTGCTTATTACTTGCTTTATGAGATGTCTCGACAAGCTCGACATGACAGAATCGTCTTTTCGAGTGGAGCTCCGAATATCGGAGCGAAACGAGAAATCTGTTGAAATTGTTTGAAGAGATTTCTCACTACGTTCGAAATGACGGGGAAACCATAATGTTCTCGTCATTGCGAGGAGCGAATGCGACGTGGCAATCTGTTTTTTATAAGAACGTCTTTTCGAGGAAGTGAGATGTTTTATTTCTGCTTATTACTTGCTTTATGAGATGTCTCGACAAGCTCGACATGACAGAATCGTCTTTTCGAGCGGAGCTCCGAATATCGGAGTGAAACGAGAAATCTGTTGAAATTATTTAAGGAGATTTCTCTACCACCAAAGCGGTATCGAAATGACGGGAAAAGATAAAACAAAAAAAATCCCACCAAAGTTTGGCGGGATTTAAAAACTAAAAATGAAAATATTATTTATATTGAGAAGTTAAGCTTTTTGCTAAATCAACCATTTTAGCAAGGCTTGCATCGTTCAACTGACCTTTTTTAAATTCGGCTAAAATATCGGGGAATTTGTTTTGCATTTCAGTTAAGAAATGATCTTCAAAAGCTTTTACATTTTTAACAGCTACTTCTTTCAATAAACCTTGTGTTCCCAAATAAATAATAGCTACTTGTCTTTCTACAGAGAAAGGTGTGTATTGTGCTTGTTTTAAAATTTCTACGTTGCGGGCACCTTTATCAATTACGTTTTTAGTTGCCGCATCTAAATCTCCACCAAATTTTGAAAAGGCTTCTAATTCGCGGTATAAAGCTTGGTCTAACTTTAAAGTACCAGCTACTTTTTTCATTGATTTAATTTGTGCATTACCACCCACACGGCTTACCGAAATACCTACGTTAATTGCTGGGCGAATGCCTGCATTAAACAAGTTACCTTCTAAGAAAATTTGTCCATCGGTAATAGAAATTACGTTGGTAGGAATGTAAGCAGATACGTCTCCGGCTTGTGTTTCAATAATTGGTAAAGCTGTTAAGCTGCCACCGCCTTTTACTAAATGTTTAATAGAAGGAGGTAAATCGTTCATGTTTTTAGCTACCTCATCATTAGCAATAACTTTTGCAGCTCTTTCTAATAAACGGCTATGTAAATAAAATACATCTCCCGGATATGCTTCACGGCCCGGAGGTCTTCTTAATAATAATGAAACCTCGCGATAAGCTACCGCTTGTTTACTTAAATCATCGTAAATAATTAAAGCTGGGCGTCCGGTATCGCGGAAAAACTCTCCAATAGCGGCACCTGCAAACGGAGCGTAGAATTGCTGCGGTGCAGGGTCTGATGCAGAAGCAGCCACAATAGTTGTATATGCCATTGCACCGTTATCTTCTAAAGTTTTCATTACACCTGCAACGGTACTTGCTTTTTGTCCAATAGCAACATATATACAATAAACAGGTTGTCCTGCTTCGTAAAATTCTTTTTGGTTGATGATGGTATCAATACAAATAGCAGTTTTACCTGTTTGGCGGTCTCCGATTACTAATTCACGTTGTCCACGTCCAATAGGAATCATTGCATCAATGGCTTTAATACCTGTTTGTAAGGGTTCTTTAACCGGCTCACGGTAAATAACACCCGGAGCTTTACGCTCTAAAGGCATTTCATACAATTCGCCAGCAATAGGACCTTTACCATCAATAGGCTCGCCTAAAGTATTAATTACACGGCCAACCATTCCTTCACCTACTTTTATAGATGCAATTTGACCGGTACGTTTTACTTTATTGCCTTCTTTAATTTCAGAAGATTCTCCCATTAATACCACACCTACATTATCTTCTTCAAGGTTTAATGCAATTGCACGTACACCGTTTTCAAACTCAACCAACTCACCACTGCGTACATTGTTTAAACCATATACACGTGCAATACCATCTCCTACTTGTAATACGGTACCAACTTCTTCTAATTCGGCTGTTGTATTAAAGTTGCCTAATTGCTGCCTTAATATTGCTGAAATTTCATCGGGTTTTATTTCTGCCATTGTAATTTATTTTGAATGATAAATTATAAATTTTTTATAACTGTTTTTGTTTCAATTAATTAGTGCATGGTGTTTACATACACGTTTTTGCCAAATTGTTTTTTAATATCTCTTAAATCTCTTGCCACACTTGCATCAACCAAATTATTGTTAAACTCTAACACAAAGCCGCCAATTAAACTTTCATCTACTTTTGTTTCTAATTCAATTTTTGTTAATCCTGCTTCTTTAGATACTTTATCGGTTATTGCTTTTTTAATATCGTTACTAATAGCAACAGCAGTAGTTAATTTTACTTTGCTAATGCCTTTTAAAGTATTGTATTGTTCTATAAAAGCTTGTGCAATTTCTAACAAAGCATTTTCTCTTCCTTTGGCAACCAACAACATATTAAATGCTAAAGTTAATTCTGTTATTTTCCCTTTTGTTACGGCTTCAATAATTTTTGCTTTTTTATCTCCTTTAATAACAGGGCTGCTTAGCAATACGGTAAAATCTCTGCTTGCATTGCAAACAGCTTTAATATATTGCATATCGGCAAATACTTGTTCTAATTGATTTTTTTCAATTGCCAAGTCAATTAAACTTTTTGCGTATCGCTGTGCTAAACGTGGATTGGGCATTCTTTAATTATGAATTTTAAATTATGGATTATGAATGATTTTACTTCAATTCATAATCCATAATTTTTAATTTTTATTCAACTTTACTCCTTCTGCTAATTCTTTAATTAATTTTTCTTGTTCTGTTTTATTGCTTAATTCTTTCTTTAAAATTTTCTCGCTTACTTCAACTACTAATGCCCCTACTTGATTTTTTACTTCGGTTAATACGGCATTTTTTTGTTGTTGAATAGTTTGTTGAGCATCTGCTACAATACGGTCGTACTCTGCTTTTGCTTTATCTTTTGCTTCTGCAATCATTTTATCTGAAGCTTCTTTGGCTTCTTTAATCATAGCAGCTCTTTCTTCGCGGGCTTTGTGCATTAAAGTTTCATTCTCATTTTTTAACTGAGCCATTTCTACTTTTACTTTTTCGGCAGTAGCAATAGAATCTGCAATACCTTCTTCTCTTTCTTTTAAAGTAGCAAGAATGGGTTTCCATGCAAATTTTTTCAATATTAAAAACACAACAATAAAAGCAAGTAAGGTCCAAAATAAAAGGCCTAAACCCGGTTGTAATAATTGCATATTATAAAGTTTCTAAGTTTTTTAAAAGAACTGCATTCGCCGCCCTTTGCTTTGAATGCAGTTGGTAAGTAATTAAATTACTTAATGAAGATAGCTAACACAGCTGCAATTACCGCAAACAATGCCACACCCTCAACAAGGGCTGCAGCAAGAATCATGTTTGAGCGGATGTCGTTTGCTGCTTCGGGTTGGCGTGCAATGCTTTCAACAGCACCTTTACCAATTTGGCCAATACCAATACCCGCACCTATTGCAGCTAAACCTGCACCAATTGCAGCACCCATGTTTGAAATGCTACCATCTAACAAAATGTTCAATAAAGACATACTTGTAGTTTTTGTTTAATAAAAAAATTTAATGGTGTGCATGTGCTTCATCGTGATGCTCTCCTTCAAAAGCCTGACCAATAAATACTGCGGTAAGACTTGTAAAAATAAAAGCTTGAATAAATGCAACCAATATTTCAATAAAATAAATAAAAATGGTAAATGCCAAAGAAACCGGAGCAAAGCCAATGCCTGCACCTACGCTTACTTTGGTGAAAATAAAAATCATCATTACTAAACAAGTAATAATCATGTGCCCTGCTACCATGTTGGCAAACAAACGCACAATTAACGCAAATGGTTTAGTAAATACACCTAAAAATTCTACCGGAATTAATATCAATTTTACACCAAAAGGTACGCCCGGAGGCCAGAAAATATGACCCCAAAAATGTTTATTGGTGCTTATTAATATTATAACAAAACTTATAATTCCTAAAACAATAGTAAAAGCAATATTGCCTGTAACATTTGCCGAACCTGGAATTAAACCGAATATGTTACATATTAATATGAAGAAGAAAACGGTAAGCAAATAAGGCATGTATTTTTCGTACTTATGCCCTAAGTAGCTTTTACCAACTTCATCTCTAATAAAAGTTATAACAGGTTCTAAAGCATTTTGAAAACCAGACGGAGCTTTTTTAGCACCTTGTTGTTTGTATTTTTTAGCAATATTTATAAGTAATACAACTAATAAGGTTAAGGCAACAATCATTTGTACTACATTTCTTGTTAAAGAGAAATCGTACACTTTTGCTTCTTCGTTTATTGTGCCATTTGCATTAACTACTTTAATTTTTCCTTCTTCTAATTTATAGCCGTTGTAAGCTGCGTGGCCATGTTCAAATTTTGAAGACATAAAAACTGAAAAGCCTTGTTCAGGGCTATATACAATAACCGGCAAAGAGATTGAAACAGGATGCCCGTTGTAATCGAACAAATGAAAATCATGGTTGTCTAAAATGTGCTCCATAATTACTTTTCCGGGTTCAAACTCACCTTCTTTTCCTTTTTCATGCGAATTATTTATTTCAACACCTTCATATTGTGGTGTTTGAAAGGCATACAATACGTTAGAAAAAGTAAGTAATAAAAGGCTGAAAGCCGCTACCAGTAAAGATTTCACACTTCTTAAAGCCATGTCTGTTTCTAAATTTGGCTGCAAAGATAGGGGTATGAGGTGTAGAAATAATGAATGCAGATTGAAAAATTATGAATTGATAAGCGTAAATTATAATTTTTATTCTTCTATCTCTAAAAAATGGGTTTCTCGTTTATATTTTGAATAAATTTTAAGATAGATACCGCTTCATTTACAGTAAAACAGTTTTCTTTTTTCAAACTGCATTTCGTACAATTTACTGTAAAAACCGCCAAGTGCCAATAGCTGGTACAAGTTTCATATAACCATTTTTAAGGTTAAACAATTTTCAGCTCTACAGTATTCAAAAAAATATTCGCATCTGCAAATATGGCAACCACTGTTTTTGGGGGAAACGCCCGAAAAGAAGTAGCACGCTACACCTTACCAAAAACGGTGGATACACACATATGAGTTGGTTATTTTGGGTACTATGTTTGCCTTGTTAAAATGTTATATATGTTTTTACAAACTGAAATGGATTCTTTGTTTACTTATAAAGAGAAATATGAAAAAACTAAAAACCAATTATAGCCCTTCTTCGTTTTTTAGCTTTTTAATTTTTTCAAGATAAAGAATATCTAATTGATCTTTAGGGCGATTAACGGCTTTTTTATTGGCAATTAAATGGTTAATGTGTAAAAAAGGAACCATAATACCATCTATATCTGCTTTATTGCAAACAGCATAACATTCATCAAACGAATAATTTTCTAAACCTTTCATATTTGTCATAATATCTAACTCAACTCCCGCTGCATAAAATGATGTCCATCCTGCAATAAATTCCATTGTTTCAATGGCTTCAAAATCTCCATAACCCAATTCATTAAAAGCTGCCCTAAAATTTTTTCGGTTATTAATTGTATCCTCAAGCCATACATCTAAATCGTCTGTAGTTCTGTTGTAACCATGCCATCTGGTTGCCAAGCCGCCAACCATTATATATTTTACAGCATGTTTATTTAGCATTTTCCAAAAAGCAAGTAAATCTTCGTCCTCAATATCCATAATTACTTATTTTGAGTAGAAATTACAGATGCCTTATTTAGTAATTTATTTCTACGAAGCATTTGTGTAAACAAAAGAAATTTTTCTTTATCGGAACGAAGCATATCTCTTCTTAATTTATCATCTTCACTTAAATTAGCAAAGCCATAAGTTGCAGAAGGTTCTGCTACTATATTTTTTGATATTTTTTTTTCTTGCCGATTCATTTACAATAAAACAGTTTTCTTTTTTTCAAACTGCATTTCGTGCAATTTACTATAAAATCCGCCAAGTGCCAATAGCTGTTCGTGTGTACCCATTTCTTTAATTTCTCCTTTATCTAACACTATAATTTTATTGGCTTTGCGAATGGTAGAAAGCCTATGTGCAATTACAACAGATGTTCTTCCTTTAATTAAAGTATCAATTGCATTTTGAATGAGTAATTCGCTTTCGGTATCTATAGATGAGGTTGCTTCATCTAAAATTAAAATAGAAGGATTGTATAATAAAGCTCTTATAAAAGATATTAGTTGCCGTTGCCCTAAGCTTAAAGTGCTGCCACGTTCCATTACATTAAAATTGTATCCGCCCGGTAATTGCATAATAAAATTGTGCATGCCAATTAATTTGGCAGCAGTTTCTACTTCGGTTTTTGATATAGCATTATTTCTTAATGTAATATTATCTAACACACTTCCCGAAAACAGAAACACATCTTGCAATACAACGCCAATATTTTTTCTTAAAACATCAATATCATAATCTTCAATATTTATTTCATCAATTTTTATTGCACCTTTTTGAATAGGGTATAACCTGTTTAATAAACTTATAATAGAAGTTTTTCCGCTACCTGTATGGCCAACCAATGCAACGGTTTCGCCGGCTTTAATGTTGAATGATATATTTTTTAAAACATAATTAGAGTTGTTATAAGCAAACCAAACATTTTCAAAATCAATACTTCCTTTTATAACTGACGATTGATGTTTGACGATTGACGATTGAACGGTAACATCATCATTATCTAAAACCTTAAATACTCTTTCGGCTGCTATCATTCCCATTTGCAACACATTAAATTTATCTGCAATAACTCTTAACGGCCTAAAAATTTGATTCATATACATTATAAAGGCAACAATTTTTCCTGAGAAATTTATTTTTTCTTGCGGATTAACTATTACCAAATTGGTAACCCACCAAATTATTAGTGCAGTACTTACAGCCAATACAATTTCTACCACAGGGAAAAAAACACTATATGCAAAAATGGCTTTAATGTTTGCGTTGCGGTGTTGCTTATTAATATTTTTAAATTTATTAAACTCTTTTTCTTCTACTGCAAATGCTTGCACTACCTGCATTCCGGTAATATGCTCTTGTACAAATGCATTTAAACTAGCAACTGCATTACGTACTTTAATAAAACTTTTGTTTACACTTTCTTTAAAATAATAAGTAGCAATAATTAAAATTGGAAAAGGAATTAAAGCAATTAAAGCCAACTTCCAATCAATACAAAACATGGTAACCAACGTAAAAATAATAGTAAGCAAATCGGCAATAATGGGAATTAATCCATCGCTAAAAATATCGTTAATACTTTCAATATCATTAATGGTACGAGTGGTTAATGTGCCAATAGGTGTTTTATCAAACTGCGAAAGATTTAGACTTACAATTTTTTGGTAAGTAGTAACGCGTAAATCTTTTACAACGTTTTGCCCTAACCATGCAGCAATAAAAGTAAATGCAAAACGTATAGTAGTTTCTATAAATAAAAAAATAATTTGAAATATAGTTACCGCTATAATAAATGATGTTGCACTATTTATATTGGTATTAAACAGCAACCATTTTAACCATTCAGGTGCAGTTATAGATTTACCTGTTGCTTCATCTACCGTTAATTGTATTAAATAAGGTCTTACAGGTGCAAACACTGCCATAACAACGGCAAGCAGAATACTTATATAGAAATATTTTTTGTACGGTTTTACAAAAACAAATACCCTGTTTAATAAAGAAAAATTAAAAACTTTTTTCTGCGGTTGATCACTCATAAGAATTGTAAAGATAAGATGAGTTATAAGTTGCACGTTTCATGTTAAAATAAATTCATGTTTGTTTACCATTTTTTACGTTTCATTTTTTTGTAAATTCGTTTTACTATGCAAGAGCAAAAGACCGCAGAACAAATACAAATACCCAAATACACCTTAACGGCAGAACAAGAAAAAAAAGAAATTTTGCGGCGTTATCGGGCATTGTTAAAAGCACTTCGCCCCAAACTAACCAAAGAAAGTAAAAAGTTAGTACGCACTGCATTTGAAATGGCTGCCGAAGCTCATAAAACCATGAGGCGTAAAAGTGGCGAGCCTTACATATTACACCCCATTGCCGTTGCCATGATTTGTGTAGAAGAAATTGGTTTAGGCGTAAGAAGTACCATTTGCTCTTTACTACACGATACAATAGAAGATACCGATATAAGTTTTGAAGATGTTGAAAGAGAATTTGGAAGTGAAATTGCTAAAATTGTAGATGGCTTAACAAAAATTTCTAATGTAATAGATACCAACACATCGCAACAAGCAGAAAATTTTAAAAAAATACTTTTAACCTTAACAGATGACCCACGTGTTATTTTAATAAAATTAGCAGACCGCCTTCACAACATGCGAACCTTAGACAGCATGAAACGTGAAAAGCAATTAAAAATTTCTTCTGAAACAGTTTGGGTATATGCACCGCTTGCACACCGCATGGGTTTATATGCCATTAAAACAGAAATGGAAGATTTGGCAATGAAATATTTAGAACCCGAAGCTTACAGAGATATTGCCCAAAAACTATCGGAAACAAAAAGAGAAAGAGCAAGATATATTAATGAATTTATTAAACCATTAAAAGAAAAATTAACTGCAGCAAATTTTGATTTTGAAATTTATGGCAGGCCTAAAAGCATTCATTCTATTTGGAATAAAATAAAAACAAAAGGTGTAAGCTTTGAAGAAGTATATGATTTATTTGCTATACGTGTTATTTTAAATTCATCTCCCGAAAAAGAAAAAGAAGATTGCTGGAAAGTTTATTCAATAATAACAGACGAATATCTACCATCAACCGAAAGATTAAGAGATTGGTTAAGCAACCCCAAAAGCAATGGTTACGAGGCTTTGCACACAACCGTAATGGGCCCGCAAGGCAAATGGGTTGAAGTACAAATTCGTTCTAAAAGAATGAATGAAATTGCAGAAAAGGGTTTAGCTGCACATTATAAATACAAAGAAGGCAATAACGATGAAGACCGTTTTGATAAATGGTTAGGGCAAATAAGAGAAGTTTTAACAACACAAGAAACAGACAGTATAGATTTTTTACAAGATTTTAAAACATCTTTTCTTGCAGAAGATATTTATGTTTATACGCCAAAAGGCGATGTAAAAATGTTGCCTAAAGGAAGTAGTGCTTTAGATTTTGCATTTTCTATTCATTCTGCAATTGGCAGTAAATGTATTGGTGCAAAAGTGAATCATAAATTAGTGCCTATAAGTCATAAACTACGCAGCGGAGACCAAATAGAAATTATTACCAGCAATAAACAAAAGCCAACAGAAGATTGGTTAAATTTTGTAGTAACCGCAAAAGCCAAAACAAAAATTAAAGATGCACTACGCGAAGAAAAAAGATTAATTGCCGATGATGGAAAATATATACTGCAAAGAAAATTAGAAGGTATGGGAGCAGCATACACTCCCGGTAATATTGAAGAAATAATGCAGTTCTATAAATTATCTTCCCAATTAGATTTACTTTATAAAATTGCTATAAAAAGTATTGACCTTAAAGAATTAAAAGACTTTCAGGTTTTAGGTGATAGATTAGAACCCCCAAGGCCAAAAATTATTACTACCACTGAAACGCATGCCGATGCACAACAAAAGCAAGCAACAAAAAAAGATAGTGAATTAATTATTTTTGGAGAAAGCAGCGATAAAATTGTTTATCAATTAGCTAAATGTTGCAACCCCATTCCGGGCGATACTGTTTTTGGTTTTGTAACAACCGGAAAAGGTTTAGTAATACACCGTACCAATTGCCCCAACGCTGCACAGTTAATGGCTAATTACGGACACAGAGTTGTAAAAACTAAATGGGCTAAGAATAAAGAAATATCCTTCTTAACCGGATTAAAAATTATTGGAATGGATGATGTGGGAGTTATTAATAAAATAACGAATGTAATTAGTGGCGAAATGAAAATTAATATTGCAGCATTAACTATTGAAAGTGGCGATGGTATTTTTGAAGGAACCGTAAAAGTATTTGTACACGATAAAGAAGAGTTGGAAGATTTGGTTGATAAGTTGAAACAATTAAACGGTATTCAATCTGTTGATAGATTTGATACAGAAGATATAAAATAAAAACTAACTTAACACTTGCATAATTGCAGAAGCTTTTAACAAACATTCTTCATACTCTTGTTCTGCATTGCTGTTAAATGTAATACCACCACCCGCCTGAAACGATAAATATTTATTTGTTTGGTTGTATTGAATACTTCTTATTACTACATTAAAATCAAAATCTTTATTGGGTTTTATATAACCAATAGTTCCGCTATATAAACCACGTTTACTTTGTTCGTATTGCTCGGTTAATTGCATTACTTTTAATTTTGGTGCACCCGTCATAGAACCCATTGGGAATGTGGCTTTCAATACATCAACAAAATCTACATCTTCTTTTAATTCACCTTTTACTGTAGATATTAATTGATGCACTTGCGGAAATGTATAAACACCAAACAACTCATTTACAGTAACGGAACCTTGTTTGCATATTTTACTTAAATCATTTCTTACCAAATCTACCACCATTACATTTTCGCTTCTGTCTTTTTCACTTTGTTGTAGTTGTTGTTTTAATATTTCATCTTGCAAACTATTTTGCAAATCTCTTTTATGTGTTCCTTTTATTGGTTGAGAAATTATTGTATTTTGTTTTTTCTGAATATATCTTTCGGGGCTGGCACACAACAAAAATTTATCGTCTAATTTATAATATGCAGCAAACGGAACAGGAGAAATATTTACTAATTTGTTGTAAACATTAATAGTGTTTAGTAAAACATTTTCTGCAAAAAATTCCATACAAAAATTTAACTCATAACAATCTCCTCTCAAAATATGATTACGAATTTTTTTAATAATTTCAATATATTCTTGTTTTGCAATTTTTTGTTTTAATTGAACCGAATTAAGAGTTGTGAATTGTGAATTATGAATTATAAATTTCGATACCGCCTCAAAAACATTTTTAGGATTTTCATTTATACAACTTATAATAACTTCATGTTGTTTTAGCTCAATTACAATTTGTGGTTGAAAAAAATATATGTCAGGAAACCCAATACCATCGGGCTTTGCAGAAGTTAGGTTATGAATTTCATTTTTAAAATCATAACCTACATGTCCAAACAACCAATCGTTTTCATGCTTTAAATAATTTTTTAAAGTGTTTGTTTCAGTAAAACTATTTACAACATTTACAGCTACTAAACATTCAACGGTATGGTGTGCAGATTTGTATTGATGGTTATCTAAAAAAACACAAATGTTGAACCGGTTTGCCCAGCCCAACATTTGTATTTTAAATTTATTAAAATTAGTTACGGTAAATTTTTGCGTAATTCTATTCACAAATAAGATGTGGTTTTAAAAATCGTCATCGTCTTCAAACTCATCTTTATCATCAAACATATCAAATTCTTTAAAATCATCATCAAGCTTAAAATCATCATCATCATCTCCACCTTTTTTCTTAGCTCCACCACCAGATGATTTTTTGCCTTTAGATTTAGGTACATCAAATTCATCAAAATCCGGATCCCAGCCATCTTCTTCATCGGCTTTATTCCAATCATCTTCCTCTTCTTCTAAATCATCATCATCGTCATCTTCTTCTTTAGATTTTTTAGAAGAACTTTTTGCACCTTTTTTTGTAGGCTTTTCATCTTCTTCATCAAAATCATCGTCATCATCTTCTTCCAATTGTTTTTTACTTTTGGTAGATGGTTTGTTTTCTACTTCTTCGTTTGCTGTCTTCTTGGGTGTTGTTTTCTTACCCTTATCAGAGCTTGCCATATTTCTAATAAGTTTTGTTACTGTAAAATTTCAATGCAAATAAATATTATCCAAAAAAATAACCAAGTTTTTTCTTAAAAAAATTTTTATCTCTTGCAATTAAAGTTTTGGTTATTTTTTGTTGTTTGTACAAAATGTTTTATAGTTAAGCTTTTTGTATTTTTTAAACAACAATATTTAATGTATTACTGCAAAAAACTGCAATATTTATAATGGTATAATTTGTTCTCTTCCGGGCCCGTTTGAAACGTATTTTACCGGAGCACCAACATATTTATTTATAAAGTTAATATACTCGGTCATATTTTGTGGTAATGCCTTAGCTTGTTGTAAAATAGTTGTATCGGTATGCCAACCTTTAAAACTTTTATATATTGGGTGTAATGCTGCATTATTTAGCTGAAAAGGTACTTGCTCGGTTTCTGTTCCGTTTAAATTATAAGCTGTGCAAACATTTAATTCTTCAAATTTATCTAACACATCAGCTTTTGTCATTACTACTTGTGTTACGCCATTAATCATACAAGCATATTTTAAAGCTACTAAATCAATCCAACCGCAACGGCGTGGTCTGCCGGTTGTAGCTCCAAACTCGTTTCCAATTTTTCTTAATTCTTCTCCGGTTTCATTTTCTAATTCTGTAGGAAAAGGTCCACCGCCCACTCTTGTGCAATAAGCTTTTGTTACACCTAATACTTCATTTATTTGTTTGGGAGAAACACCTAAACCCGTGCAAACGCCCGCAGATATTGTGTTTGATGAGGTTACAAACGGAAAAGTTCCAAAATCAATATCTAACATACTGCCTTGTGCACCTTCGGCTAAAACTTTTTTGCCTTCTGCAATTTTGTTGTTTATAAAATATTCTCCGTTTACAATTTTAAATGAACGCAAAAATTCTACCGCTTCAAAAAACTCTTCTTCCCATGCAGAAATATCTTCTATAAAATGAAAATTATCTAAAAGTTTTTGATGTTTTAAACGAAGTTTTATGTATTGAGTGGTAAAATGTTTATTCAATAAATCTCCGGCACGCAAGGCATTACGACCTGTTTTATCCATATACGCAGGGCCAATGCCTTTTAAAGTAGAACCTATTTTGCCCTCGCCTTTTTGCATTTCGCTGGCTTTATCTAAAGCACGGTGTGTGGGAACAATAATATTTGTTCTTTCTGAAATGAAAAGATTTTTACGAACATCAATTCCAAAAGAAGCAACAATATCACATTCTCTTTTAAAAGTTACAGGATCTAATACAACGCCGTTACCAATAATATTAGTGGTGTGTTGATGAAAAATACCCGATGGTATTTGATGCAATACTGTTTTCTTTCCATCTACATACAAAGTGTGGCCTGCATTGGGCCCGCCCTGAAAACGTGCAACCACATCGTATTTAGGAGCAAAATAATCTACAATTTTTCCTTTGCCTTCATCGCCCCATTGTAAGCCCAAAATAACATCAACCATAATATTTTTTTAAGATGAGGCAAATGTAGGGTAAGCCTTAATGAATGCAAAAAGTAAAAACTAAGAGTAGTGAATATTAAATTTTTGAATGAATTATAAGAGATTTTACAAACAAGGTTTCCCTATTTCTTGTATTATAACTTTTAAATGGGTGTTTTCACCTATAGTAATTGGTGTTTACACCTTTTATAAATGCTATTTTTTTATAGAATATTGTAATATTAATTAAGTTATTTTTTTTCTTATGCCAATTAAATGTCCATCAAACCCAACTGGCAAAATGCTTATTAAACCAGAAATTGCCAACTCACGTAAGTTAAATTATTTAGAAACAAAACACATGTTACTAAGTAAACATATAGAGAAAATAGAAACTGTGTATTTATATTATTCTATTAAACAGCTAACAATTTTATTAGAAAAGATAGATATGCTTTTGCAAGACAGTCAGGGAAATGCTATTGGTATAGAAAAAAGAGTTGATGGAATGCGTATATATTTTGCAAATATTTTAACTCAACCTAACAACGGTATCATAACATACAAAGGCAATCAATCTTATGCCAATAATTTATCATTAATTTTTTCGCCTACAGAAAAAAAAGAATTTCCCGCAGAAAGCGGAAATTATATTCATGCCAATATGAAAAATTATTTTCATTTAGACCCTTTATCAGATGATATATTGGAATTAAACAGCCATAGTGCCCAAGCGTGGATTAATGATTATACTAAACCAGGTGGTAAGCACGAACTACTTAGTAAAAATATAATTCCTGCTAAAACCGAAACTAAAAGTGTTTGGATTAGTAAAGAAGAAGTTATTGATCTTATTTGCTACATGAAAAACCAACAACCCGTAACCGGTATTTTTATTTATTTGGGAAGTTATGAAAACGGTTATACACTACCTTTTTATGGAGATGATGTTAGCAACCAATTAACCATAACTATTACACTTTCACGAAAAAAATCTGTTACTTTACCAACTGAGTTTAATAAAGAAAAAATAGCTAATGAATCATTTATAATAGAAGATAGCGACCCCGATGCAGATACCACAGTTCCTTGTCCCCCCAGAAGTTGTGATGGCTCGGATGATATTTAAGCCCACTAATATTATGATTATTTATGTTTAATTTTTTAAAATTACTAATTGAAGCACCTGCATATATTGCAGAGTTGGTGGCATTTGTAATATCTGCAATACTATTAATTCGTACAAGAAATAAAGAGAGTTTATTTTTTTTTATACTGCTTGCTTTAACTTGCTTTGTAGAGCTTGGCAGTGCCTATCAGTTATTTACCATAAAAAAAACAAACAATTGGATATTTAATATTTTTAACCCTATTGAATTTTCATTTTATGTATGGCTTTATTATAAAAATACACCAGTTGCTTTGTATAGAAAAAAAATGTTAATAGGGCTGTTTGCTTTATATCTGTTTTATATAATAGATACGTTATTTATACAAGGCGTATTATATTTATCAACTTATGCCTACATTACAGGTTGCATTTTATTAATTTATTGTGTGTTTAATTTTTATCAATATTGGCTTAACACAATAACAGTAACTACCATAAAAGTTATGCAATGGCCAATGTTTTGGGTAAGCATTGGTGTATTTATTTTTTTTGGTGGAGAAGTTTTTTTAATGTCTTATTTTCAATATTTTTTAAACACTCATAAAATGGAAATACTTTTTCCGGTATGGAGTGTTCTATCAAATTTGTTAAATATAATTTTATATACGTGTTTATCAATATCTTTTTTGATGCAACTGAAGAGTCAGCCCAAATATTAATCGGCATTATTATTTCTGTTGGGATGATTTTTTTATTGGGAGGGATAGTGTTTTATTTCATAGCAAAATTTATTAAAAAACAAAAAGAACACGAAGTTGAATTAAAATTAATAAAGCAAGAATTTGAAAAACAATCGCTCCAATCTCAAATAGAAATACAAGAACAAACTTTTAATGCCATTAGCCAAGAAATACACGATAATGTTGGGCAAATGCTAAGTTTAGCAAAAGTGCAAATGAATATTGCAGAAGAACAATTAAAAAATTCTCCATCACATTTAAAAGATGCTAAAGAAAATATTACCCGTGCATTAGATGATTTAAGAGATATTGCCAAAAACCTAAATACCGATAGAATTGAAGAATTAGATTTTGTACAAATTTTACAAACCGAAGTTGATCGTTTAAACAAAATAAAAAAAATAGAATGTAATTTTTCTGTTATTGGTGCAAACAGAAAAATGGGAAATAAGCACAAATTAATTGCCTTTAGAATTATTCAAGAATCTATAAACAATATATTAAAACATGCCAATGCATCTAAAATAAATATTACTATTAATTTTACTAAGAAAGAATTAAATGCAACCATAACAGATAATGGTATAGGTTTTAATACATCTGTTAAGAGTAATGGGCTTGGTTTACAAAATATTATTAAACGTGCTATTTTAATTGGCGGCAATGCAATTGTAAAAAGTGAAATTGATAAAGGCACAAGTATAACAATAAATATTCCTTATGAACAATGAAAAAAAAATAGTAGTAGTAGATGACCATGCTTTATTTAGGCAAGGGCTTTGTATGCTTATAAACCTTTTTGCTAATTACACTGTTTTGTTTGATGCCACCAACGGTAAAGATTTTATAAATAAATTAGATACAAAAAATTTACCTGATATAGTATTGCTTGATATTAATATGCCTGAAATGAATGGCTACGATACTGCTTTATGGATTAAAAATAACCATCCCGAAATAAAAATTTTAGCACTAAGCACAATGGATGCAGATGTTAGCATTATTAAAATGATAAAATGCGGAGCCAAAGGTTATATATTAAAAGATGCAGAATCTGCCGAACTGAAATTAGCTTTTAATGAAGTTTTAAGTAAAGGTTTTTTTTATAACGATTTGATATCGAAAAAAATTTTACAATCAATGAATTTATTGGTTGATGAAAGTAGCAGTGTAAACAAAATATTAAACTTAAACGATAGAGAATTAGAATTTTTAAAAGCAGCCTGCAGCGAAAAAAGCTATGCCCAAATTGCAAAAGAAATGTTTGTAAGCGAGCGAACTATTGATGGTTACCGAGATTCGTTATTTAAAAAATTAAATGCAACATCAAGAGTGGGTTTGGTAATGTATGCAATTAAAAATAAAATAGTTGAGCTTTAAAACTAAAAGTTTATTTTACTTTTTAATAATAACTTTTGTACCTATCGGAATTTTTTTAAATATTTCATCAATATAAATATTCTTGGTGCTAACGCAACCCATTGTCCAGTTTTGAAATTGATCAACAGCAAAATCTTCATGTGGCCAAGTTCCGTGTATGCCAATCTCTCCGCCAATTTGTGCGTTGGCAGGAATTAATCCTTTAGATTTTCTTTCAGTAAATTTTTTATAATCATCTGCATTAGGATAATCGAGCATTAAAAATTTATCCCATTTAGGATGTGGACGTTTTGCTGTAATATGGTATATGCCTTCGGGCGTTCTTCTATCGCCTTTCATCATTTTATCTCCTAAATCTTTACTTCCAAATACAACGGGATAAGATATTAGCCAATTATCAGATGCATCATAAACCTTCATCTCATAACTATGTTTTTCAACAACAATATAATAATCATCGGCATTTGCAACTGTACTTCTAAACGAAGTATTCAGCAATACAAATATTGCTATTATAATAACTGTAAGTTGCTTTTTCATAATAGTAACTGTAAGTAAAACGTAAATTAAGAAGAAAGCGTATGTGTGTTTTACAGTTTTGCAAAATTTTATCTTAATAAAAAACAAACGCCTCCGTTTAAGGAAGCGTTTACTATAGCTATAGGTGTGGTTGTTTTACCAATTGCTAAATCTTAATCCAACAGCATAAGGTGTTTGTTTTAAGCCGGTACTTTCTTTGTGCAAATTATTTAAACTATAACTTCCGTATAATCTTACAGGGCCTAAACCAATTTCGCCAATTGCTGCAAAACGCCAAGGCTGCAACATCATATCTCCGTAATATTTTTGTTTACCACGTTCTGCACTTATTTGTTTGTTATGAGAACCCACTAAATAGCCGGCACTTACACCAAAGCTCATACTAAATGCATGTTTTTTTGTAGGGTATGGATTAATATTAATCATGAACGGAACTGTTAAATAACCTACATATAATTTGTTTTTTGAAAAGCTAATTGAATCGTTAAAAGCATAAGGCATAGGAGTATTACGATAACTTAAACTTCTATCATATCTGAAATTATACATTTCTAAACCCAACCCATATTTTAAGTTTAATACATGTTTACTTACATTCAACTTCTGCATAAAAAACCAAAGGTTTGCGTTAGATGATTTTCCGCTGTTTAATGCCATGCTGTTTTGTGTAACAACACCATCAACCGGGCGACCTGTTTTTAAATAACCCATGCCTTGTGCAGCAGTATAATCTGTATTATCAATTAAGTTAGTAAATCCTAAATCAAAAATAAACCAGTTGGTGCTTACGTTGTTTAGCTTCTTAACTCTATTATTATTATTAAAATTAATATTTATTTTTACTCTTTCATCTTTGCTATTATCGTTTTCTACTTTTTCAGGTCTATTCTTTTTTATTATTACAAAGTTGCCTACTGTAATAGTATCGTTTTGTTTTTGCGTAGTATCGGTTTGTGCAAAACTTAGTTGTGTAAGCCCGCTAAAAGCAAGCATCATCATCAATTGTTTCATATACATTGAGGTTTTATTTTTTATTTAGAATGTTTTACGGGAATAGAAGCAATAGAGGTTTTAGCTTCTTCATTATTATCTTGTTTACCAAATAAATTACCTGCTTTTCTCAAAAGGTTTTTTACTTTGGTTTTATTCAGTTTTAAGTTACCTACATATACAGGGTTGTTTTCTTCTTCATCATCTGTATTTAATTCTTTATAAACAGTAGGTTGTACATACGTGTTATTATTATTTGAGGCTGTTGTTATTATAGTAGGTTTTTCTGTAATATCATTATTTTTTATTGTAATTGTTTCCGTAGGTTTTGCAATAGTATTATTAGGTTTAACTACAGGTTCGGTTTGTGCAATAACTTTATTATCGTTATCGGATATTATTATTTCTTTTGATTGATTGTTATTTAATGGAATAGGCAAATTGTTTGATTTTTTTGTTTGGGGTAGTGTAACAAAATGCTTTGTTGCTGCAACATTATTGTTTTCTTCGTTTTTGTTTGAAGCGTTTGGCTGTGCAACATTGTTAATATCATTTTTGTCTGTTGTTGTTTGTGCAGGTGTATTTACTATTGTTTTTGTACTTACTATATTATTTTTATTAATAGTAGGTTTTTGCACAAGCGTATAACTTAATACAATTAAACCTAAAACAGCAGCAGCTACCGCAAGGCGTTGCCAACTTAAATAAACAATTTTTCTTTCTTCTTTTTTATACAATTCATTTTTGTTGGGATAAATAATTGTTTCGGGCGTAAGCTTGGTTTGTTGCAATAAAGTAAATGCCTGTTGCAGTTGTGGGTGTTGCAATACAAAAGTTTCTACTTCAGTTTTTTCTATATTGTTCAATTCGTCATCTACATATAATAAAAAATTTTCTTCGTAATTATTGGTATTAATAAATGTGTTTTCATTTTTTAATAAAGTTTCTTTGCCTTCAAATTGAATATTTGTTAAAGGCATTATGGTTTGTTGTAAGGCTTTTAATTCAATTGCTAAATCTGGGTTTTGTACAATAAAAGCATCAACAGCAGCTTTTTGTTCTGCATTCAATTCATTGTCTATATACAATAAAAAGAATTCTTCGTAATTATTTCTGTTGATGTTCATATTATAAAATATTTTCAGGTTTAACCAAATAATCTCTTAAAATAATTCTGGCTCTGTGCAAATACACTTTAACCTGACTTTCATTTAAGCCTGTAATTTTTCCTATTTCTTCATAATTATATCCTTCATAATCTTTCAGCATTACCAAGCTTTTTTGTGTTTCATTTAATTGGTTTAATGCATTCATTAATATTTTTTTTGTGTATGAATGTTGCTGAAAACCAATTTTTGTTTCTTCATCAAAATCATTTTTAAAAGAAACTCTTTTTGCTTTGCGTAAATGATCTATCATTTGGTTATAAGCAATAGTAAAAAGGTATGATTTTGCTTTATCGTTTTCTACATTTTCTCTGTTACGCCATAATTTTTCGAATGAGGTTTGTACTACATCTCTTGCATCTTCTTCATGCTTAAGATTTTTTACAATAAATCTAAATACATTATCTGCATATAGGTTTACACATTCGTTATATTGTTTTTCCGTCATAAACAGCTGCTCTATTTTCTTATTTTTATATTTGTTTTACGTTTATTGAAACAATTTGTTACAGTAAAATAAAAAAAATCTTGCAGGCTATGCAAGATTTGTATGTTGAACGGCTTTAAACTTAGATGATTGAATATTTTGCAGGGAATATGCAATAAATACAACTACTTTATAAGTTTAAACTTTTACGGTTTGTAATGCTTTTTTAATTGCGGCAACCATTTTTTCGCCTTTATCTTTTATTTGTTCTTCACTCCATAATAAACTGATAGAAGTTGAAATACAACGGCTCATAATTGCATCGCTTGCACTAAAATCTTGTGTTTGTAATTTTAGTAATGCTGTTTTTTGTTCTGCATTTAAATTGTATAAAGAGGTTGCTTCTTTTAAATGAAGCCATTGTTTTATGTAATGCCAGTTGTTGGCATACCAATAAAAATTACCTGCTAAAATATTTTGTGCTTTCATTTCGGCAACAAATGCTTTAGTTATTTCTTCTGTTGGTAAAAACCAACTTAAAAAAGTGCAGCTATCTCCATTTTCATCAGGTATTACACGAAAACTTACTTCGGGTATTTGTGCTAACATATTTTTTAATATGCTGTGATTTTTTCTTTGAATAGATAAGAAGGTGTTTAATTTTTTTATTTGTGCTAAACCAACCGCTGCATGCAATTCACTAATTCTAAAATTATATCCTAAAAACGGATGAAGGTCTGCACCTCTATCAACTCCTTTATGGTCATGACCATGATCTGTAAATCCATCACATTTGGTATAAACATCTTCGTTATTCGTCATTACCACACCACCTTCTGCACAAGTAATTGTTTTTACAAAATCAAAACTAAAAGTACCTGCATTACCAATAGTTCCTATACATTTGCCTTTATAGGTTGCACCAATACTTTGGCAAGCATCTTCCAATAAAATTAAATTATGTTCATTACATATATGTTTTAATGCATCTAAATCTGCCATACTTCCGCACATGTGCACAGGCATTACACATTTTGTTTTTCTTGTAATAGCATTTAATACCGCTTGCGGATTTAAGGTTAATGTTTCATCTACATCAACCAAAACTGGTATGGCACCTACACTTAATACTGCTTCAAAACTTGCAACAAACGTAAAGCTTGGCATTATTACTTCATCTCCGGCACCAATGCCTAATGCTGCCATTGCAGTGGTTAATGCACTTGTGCCGCTGCTTGTTAATTGTGCATACTTGCTTCCAAATGTTTTGCAAATTTCTTTTTCTAATTCAATGCTTTTCCAAATTCCTTTGCGTGGTGCATCAAAACCATAACGCATTAATATTCCGGTTTCTAAAACATCGTTTACTTCTTTTTTTTCTTCTTCGCCCCAAAATTCAAATCCTGGCATAGTTGTACAATTAAAAATTAACAATTATAATTTAGAACCGCAAAAGTATAAAAATATTTTTGGGTGAAGTTTTTGTTTCTGCATGAAATGCATTAACAATTATAATTTACGTTTTCCTTTTAATGGAATAAAAGGTTTAAAATAAAAATAGATGGCAAATAAATTTTGTTATGTTTTATTAAAACGGTTGTTCATTAAAACCGCTGTCAAAATCATCATTATTCATTTTACTTTTTTGTACAAAAAACTTTCCTCCTTCGTTTGATGTTGGCCCTGGCTCTACCGGCTTCCAGCTACCACCTCCCATCAATCCGCTTATATTGCTATCGTTATCATCTTCAAATTTTTGTATATGTAATTGTGCTCTTAATTTAATAGTATCTAAACTACCATTACGGTGTTTGGCAATACGAATAAGTGTTTCACCTTTTGTGCTTTCTCCATGCTCGTTTTGCATATTCTCATAATACTCTGGGCGGTATATAAACATTACCATATCAGCATCTTGTTCAATAGCACCCGATTCACGCAAATCGCTTAACTGAGGCATTTTACTTTCTTTACGAGTTTCAACAGCACGGCTTAATTGTGATAAGGCAATAATGGGAATACTTAATTCTTTTGCTAATGCTTTAAGATTTCTTGATATATTACTTATTTCTTGTTCACGATTGCTATTTCTATCTCCGCTGCCACTCATTAATTGTAAATAATCAATAATAATTAAACCTACATTGTGTTTGTTTACCAACCTTCTTGCTTTGGCTCTAAATTCAAAAATGTTTAAAGCTGCGGTATCATCAATATATAAAGGAGCTGTTTCTAAACGTTTAATACCTTTTGCATGTAGTTGTTGATATTCGTGTTCTTCTAATTTTCCTCTCGAAATTTTTTCTAATAATATTTCACTTTCGGCACTAAGAATACGCTGTACTAATTGGCTTGCACTCATTTCTAAACTAAAAAATCCTACACCTGTTGGTTTAGCAGGGTTTAATGCTGCATTACGTGCAAGGTTAAGTGCAAATGCTGTTTTACCTACTGAGGGTCTTGCTGCTAAAATAATTAAATCGGTTGATTGCCATCCGTATGTAACTCTATCTAAGCTTGCAAACCCGCTTGGCACACCGCTTATATCTTCTTCTTTAGTTCTTAACTCATCAATACGGTTTATGGTTTTGGCTAATACATTTCCAATATCTTCAAAATTCTTTTTTAAATAGTTATTGGTAATGTTGAACATTTTGGTTTCACTATCATCTAATAAATCAAATACATCGGTGCTATCTTCATAAGCATCACCAATAATTTCTCCGCTTATTCTTATTAATTCACGCTGAATAAATTTTTGTAATATAATTCTTGCATGTGCATCAATATGTGCAGTGCTTACAACGGTGTTGGTAAGTTTGGTTACATAATACGGGCCACCAACAATATCTAATTGTTCTTTGCGTTTTAGTTCTTCTACAACGGTTAAAATATCAATAGGAATGCCACGCTGCTGCATATCTTGCATGGCTTTAAATATAATTTGATGTGCTTCTACATAAAAACATTCAGGCTTTAAATTGGTATCTATTAAACTATCAAATGCACTTTTTTCAAGCATTACAGCACCTAATACTGCTTCTTCTAATTCTTTTGCCTGCGGAGGTATTTTTCCATAAACCAATGTGCTTACATCTATACTGCCTTTTCTTCTTTTTTTATCTCTATTTATATTAGTTATTTCCATTAATTAAGTTGAACTATGGGGTTAGCAATTGTTGTGATTGGCTTTCAAAAAAAATGAAACAATTAGTAAGCAATTGTTGTTTTATAAGAAAGCAAAACGAATATGAGGGAGAAATTCAGCACATAAAAATTTTTTTCTTTCAATTTTCTTCCACATCATTTCACATTATTATGCACAGCATTTTTTATTATACTAACATTTTTTATTAGCTTCTTCACAATATACAAAAGTTATACGCTTTATTTCACAAACAAATGCACATTTTGTGTGCAGAAAGATTTTTTGCAGAAAGCTACCTTTTAAAATCTTTATTCCGTAATTGCAGCAATTATTTTTTTACTGATTTACTACTTCTTTCTAAAAAAAATCTTGCTACAAATAGCTTTAATAGCTAAAATTTCAATCAATTATATTTGCGGCTGAATAAGTATATTTTAAATGACGATAAGTTATAACTGGCTACACAGCTATTTACCCGAAACAATTGAACCCGAAAGACTTTCAAAAATTTTAACTTCAATAGGTTTAGAAGTTGAAAGCCTTGAAAAATATGAAAGTATTAAAGGTGGTTTGCAAAGTTTAATTATTGGAGAAGTAATAGAATGTAACCAACACCCTAATGCCGATAAACTAAAACTTACTAAAGTAAATATTGGTACTACTGAACCTTTACAAATTGTATGTGGTGCACCCAATGTAGCAATGGGGCAAAAAGTTATTGTAGCAACAGTTGGTACAACTATTTATCCTGTAAGCGGAGAACCTTTAACTATGAAGGTTGCAAAAATTCGTGGTGTTGAAAGTTATGGAATGATTTGTGCCGAAGATGAAATTGGTTTAAGCAGCAACCATGCCGGTATTATTATTTTACCAAATGATGTTGTTGTAGGAACCAATGCAAACGATTATTTTAAACCTTATTCAGATTTTATATATGAAATAGGTTTAACACCTAACAGAATGGATGCCATGAGCCATTTAGGTGTTGCTAAAGATGTGTGTGCTTATCTTTCCCATCACAATAAAAAAGAAGAAAAAACAAAACTTCCGTTTGATAATAGTTTTAAAGTAGATGAACAAACTTTAAACATTAATGTTACTGTTGAGGCAGCAGATGCTTGCCCACGTTTTAGCGGATTAACTATTAGCAATATTACTATTGCAGAATCTCCACAATGGTTAAAAAATAAATTAACCGCTATTGGTGTTAGAAGTATTAATAATGTTGTTGATATAACAAATTTTATTTTACACGAAACAGGCCAACCACTACATGCTTACAATGCAGAGGCTGTTATTGGTAATCATATAATTGTAAAAAAATTACCCGAAGGCACAACATTTACAACATTAGATGATAAAGAAAGAAAACTACATGCTTTTGATTTAATGATTTGTAACGGCAATGAAGAACCAATGTGTATTGGTGGTGTTTTTGGCGGATTAAAAAGTGGTGTTAGCAATAACACAAAAAATATTTTTTTAGAAAGTGCATGTTTTAATGCAACTAATATTCGTAAAACATCGGTGGCACATGGTTTAAGAACAGATGCTGCAACAAGGTTTGAAAAAGGTGTAGATATTGCTAATTGTGTTAATGTATTAAAACGTGCAGCATTATTAATAAAAGAAATAGCCGGCGGCACAATAAGTAGTGATGTAGTTGATGTATATCCTTCTCCAAAAGAAAAAACACAAGTAGCATTAAAATATCATTACTTAAAAAAATTAAGCGGTAAAAATTATCATCCCGATACAGTTAAAAGAATATTGCTTGCATTAGGTTTTGAAGTAGTAAAAGAAAGTATTGATGAATTAACTATTGCAGTGCCATACAGCAAACCCGATATTAGTTTACCTGCCGATATTGTAGAAGAAATTATTAGAATTGATGGATTAGATAATATTGATATTCCAACATCTATTACTATTTCTCCATCGGTTGAAACATTAAATGCAAAAGAAACACTTCGAGAAAAAATTGCCAATTATTTAACCGGTTTAGGGTTTAATGAAATCTTCACTAATTCAATTACCAACAGTAAATATTATACTGATGAAGTATTAAACACTACGGTAAAAATGATTAATAATTTAAGTGAAGAATTAAACGTAATGCGGCCATCAATTTTAGAAACAGGTTTAGAAACTATTGCTTACAATATTAATCGCAAAAACAGCAACTTAAAGTTTTTTGAATTTGGAAAAACCTACAGCACAACTGTTACAGGCAAATATGCCGAGAAAGAACATTTAGCTTTATACTTAACAGGCAATAATCATGAAGATGAGTGGAAAGAAAAATCAAGCTTAACCGATTTATATACAGCCAAAGGCATTGCTGCTGCTATATTACAGCTTAATGGCATTGCAGATATTCAATTTGTACAACAAGAAAATATTTTACAAATAACCAATGGCAAAAAAGAATTAGGTTACTTAAAAGAAATTTCAAAAAATCAATTAAATAATTTTGGTATTAAACAAAATGTTTTTTTTATTGATATTGATTTTGAAACCTTATTAAACACAGTAATCAAACAAAAAATTGTTTATAAAGAAGTAGCAAAATTTCCTGCGGTTGAAAGAGATTTAGCTATTGTAATTGATAAGGCTGTAACTTACAATGCAGTTCAACTAATTATTAAAAAACAAAAATTAAATAAGTTACAAAACACAAGATTGTTTGATGTTTTTGAAAGTGATAAATTAGGAACAAACAAAAAATCAATGGCAATTAATTTTACTTTTTTAGATGAAGAAAAAACATTAACCGATAAAGAAATTGATGCAATGATGAATAAATTAATAGATAGCTTTACCAAAGAACTAAATGCAGAAATAAGAAAATAATTTTGGCAAATATTAATCATCAAATACAATCTCTTCAAAGCAAATTGCAGCAATTGTTGCAGCAGTATAAGCAATTGCAAAAAGAAAATGAGTCTTTAAAAAAAGCAGCAGCTATTCAATTACAAAAAAATCAATCCTATCAACAACAAATAAATACACTGCAACAAAAATTACATGCAGCACAATTGGGCAATCAAAATTTAAACGAAGCAGATAAAAAAGAACTCAATCAAAAAATAAATCATTACCTAAAAGAAATAGACCAATGTTTATCTCTTTTACATACACAATAAAATGGCCGATTTAATACCTGTAAATATTGTAATTGCTGATAGAACTTACCGATTAAAATTAGCATCGGAAGATGAAGAATTGGTACGTAAAACTACTAAAATCATCAACGATAAAATAATTGAATTTAAAACCAATTTTGCCGGAAAAGATATGCAGGATTATGTTTCAATGGTATTGTTATGGTTTGCTACCGAGCAAAATAAAACTGGCGGAGCCCAATTGGTGCAACAACACCAAATACAAGAAGCATTACAAGCAATGGAAAATCAAATAGATAAAGCAGTTTCCTCTACACAGTAATTTTCAATTTCATACACATTATATTTTAATTATCTTCGCTACTTTCTCACCAAATTCATATAAAAAATGATGTGTGAGCCAAACAAGCAGATTTTGAATTATTTAAAACTTAAATCAACGCATGGAACCTATAGTCCTATCTATTATAATTGGTGCATTATCACTAATTGCAGGTATTGCAGCGGGTAAATTTTTATTCGCAAAAAATACCAAAAAACAAGTAGAAGAAGCAGAGCTACAAGCACAAACTATTTTAAAAGAAGCAGAATTAAGAGCCGAAACCATTAAGAAAGAAAAACAATTGGAGGCTAAAGAAAAGTTTGTACAATTAAAAGCCGAACACGATAAAGAAGTATTAGACCGCAATCGTAAAATTAACGATGCTGAAAATCGTATTAAACAAAAAGAAGTTTCTGCCAACCAAAAAGAAATTGCTTTAGATAAGCAATTGAAAGAAAATGATGTTATAAAAGAAAACCTTAATCGCCAAATTGAAGTAGTAAACCAAAAACGTACTGAGCTTGAAAAACATCAAGAAGAACATATTCGCAGGCTCGAAAAAATTTCTAATTTAACTGCCGAAGAAGCTAAAGCACAATTGGTAGAAAGCCTTAAACACGAAGCCCAAACACAAGCTTTAAGTTTACAGCAAGAAATTATTGAAGATGCCAAACAAAAAGCCAATAAAGAGGCAAGAAAAATTGTTATTCAAACCATACAACGCACTGCCGCCGAGCAAACCATTGAAAACACAGTTACCGTTTTTAATTTAGAAACCGATGAAATAAAAGGTCAAATTATTGGGCGTGAAGGAAGAAATATCAGAGCCATAGAAGCCGCTACCGGTGTAGATTTAATTGTAGATGATACACCCGAAGCAATCTTACTTTCCTCTTTCGATCCGTTAAGAAGAGAAGTTGCCCGTTTAAGTTTACAACGTTTGGTAGCAGACGGAAGAATTCACCCAGCAAGAATTGAAGAAGTAGTTGATAAAACACGCCGCCAATTAGAAGAACAAGTTATGGAAATTGGTGAACGTACCGTAATAGAATTAGGCATACATGGTTTACATAAAGAGTTAGTAAGAATGGTAGGAAGAATGCGTTTCCGTTCATCTTACGGCCAAAACCTTTTAATGCACAGCCGTGAAACAGCCAACCTTTGTGCAGTAATGGCTGCCGAATTAGGGTTAAATGTTAAATTAGCCAAACGTGCAGGTTTATTACATGATATTGGTAAAGTACCCGATGAAGAAACAGAATTAAGCCATGCATTATTAGGAGCTAAACTTGCAGAAAAATATGGTGAAAATCCGGCAGTTGTAAATGCCATAGGTGCCCACCACGATGAAATGGAAATGCAATATGTAATTTCTCCCATTATTCAAGCTTGCGATGCTATTAGCGGAGCAAGACCCGGAGCAAGAAGAGAAATGATGCAGCAATACATACAACGCATTAAAGATTTAGAAAATTTAGCTCAGGCATATCAAGGCGTAGAAAAAGCGTATGCAATACAAGCAGGGCGTGAATTACGTGTAATTGTAGAAGCAGATAAAGTTACCGATGGTGATAGCGATAAATTAAGTTTTGAAATTGCACAAAAAATTCAAACAGAAATGACTTATCCCGGCCAAATTAAAGTAACCGTAATACGCGAAAAAAGAGCCGTAAACGTAGCCAGATAAATAAATTAGAAATTAGAAAGTAGAAATTATAAACTTTTCCCTACTTTTGCCGTCCTAAAAAATGTTAGTTATGAACGCAGCCGTAAAATTTGTACACGAGCAATTGACTGCAAAGAAAGAATTTCCAAAATTTAAAAGTGGAGATAATATTACTGTAAATTATAAAATTGTTGAAGGCGGTAAAGAGCGTATTCAAAGTTTCCGTGGAGATGTTATTAAACTACAAGGCCACGGTGCAACTGCTACCTTTACAGTTCGTAAAATTTCAGACGGAGTAGGCGTAGAACGTTTATTCCCTTTCTTTTCACCAAATATAGACTCGGTTGTTTTAAACAAAGCTGGTAAAGTACGCCGTGCTAAATTGTTTTACTTGCGTGAAAGAAGTGGTAAAAGTGCAAGAATTAAAGAAAAAAGATTCTAATAACAGAGAAAGCAAGTACCTTTATTGCAGAATAAAGTATTCGCCTTTTTGTTATTATCATAAAATAATCAGTTATGTTTTCATCACATTCTTTATTAGTATTATTAGCTCTTTCAATAGAGCACATGATACTGATTTTTTTGGTTGTTCTTCTATTATTCGGTGGTAAAAAAATTCCTGAATTAATGCGAGGTTTAGGAAAAGGAATGAGAGAATTTAATGATGCAAAGAATAATGTTAAGAAAGAAATTGAAGACTCAGTAAAAGATCAACCCAACAAAAATTCAGATTCTTCACAAACATCTTAATTTAGTTTGTTTAAAAAATAATAAACCTCGCAAATTTGTGCGGGGTTTTATTTTATATTTCATATAAGGCATTTAAGTAATACGTTAATGTTGTTTAATAGAAAAAATAATTCAAATTCTTCTGAAAAAGCAGAAATGAGTTTTATTGAACATTTAGATGTTTTACGTTCTCATTTATTTAAATCGGTAGTTGCTACAACCATAGGAGCCATAGTAGTTGCCGTATTTAATAACTTTATTGTTCAAAGAATTTTATTGGGACCAACACGCGGAGATTTTCCTACTTATACTTTACTATGCAAAGTAAGTAATTATTTAAAATTAGGAAGCAGTTTGTGCATGAAGGAAATAAAATTAGAAATGCAAAGCAACACTGTTTCAGGCCAGTTTGATGTGTATTTGAATGTAATAGTAATTGGAGGTTTTGTTATTGCCTTTCCTTATATTTTTTGGCAATTTTGGAAGTTTGCAAAACCTGCATTAACACAAAAAGAATTAAAAAATTCTCGTGGTGTTATTTTTTGGGTATCAACACTTTTTTTCATTGGTATTTTGTTCGGATATTTTGTTATCTCTCCATACACCATAAACTTTTTTGCCAATTTTTCTTTAGATGAAAAAATAAAAAACATCTGGACAATCAACAGTTATTTCAACACCGTATTACCATTAACATTAGGTTCAGGTTTAGCATTTCAGTTACCATTGGTTTTATACTTTTTAGCAAAAGTTGGTGTAGTAAGTGCAACAACACTTAAAAAATTTCGCAGATATGCTTACTTAACCATTATTGTAGTAGCTGGTTTTATTACTCCACCAGATATGTTAAGTCAAATTATTTGTAGTGTGCCCATTATTTTACTTTATGAGATAAGTATTATCCTTTGCCGTAGAGTTGAAGCAAAAGAAAATAACAAGGCTGCACAAGAATGGGAATAAATTAATATAAAAATAAATTTAACATTGTTTTCTTTCACTTCCATAAAAAATTATCATCAATTTTTAGCAGCTAATACCAACGGTTGTGTTGCAACTGTAAACAATTATTTAAACATAATTAAACAAAAGCAACACTTAAACGCTTTTTTAGAAGTATTTGAAACTGATGCTTTGCAGCAAGCAATGTTATTAGATGAAAAAAGAAAACAAGGCAAGCCTTTAGGAAAATTACACGGTGTTATAGTTGCTATTAAAGATGTGTTATGCTATAAAGGGCATAAAGTTTCTGCTGCTTCTAAAATATTAGAAAATTATACCGCTGTTTATAATGCAACTGCAATTGAAAAATTATTAAAAGAAGATGCCATTATAATTGGTAGAAATAATTGTGATGAGTTTGCAATGGGTAGCAGTAACGAAAATTCTGCTTATGGTGTTGTAAAAAATGCATTGAATGAAAACCTTGTTCCTGGCGGTTCTTCGGGCGGTAGTGCGGTTGCTGTGCAAGCAGGTATGTGTATGGTTAGTTTAGGAAGTGATACAGGTGGTAGTGTTAGGCAGCCGGCAGATTTTTGTGGAATAGTTGGTTTAAAACCAACCTACGGAAGAATTTCTCGTTACGGTTTAATTGCTTATGCATCATCATTTGATCAAATTGGAATTTTTGCAAATAATGTTGAAGATGTTGCATTGGTTTTAGAAACCATTGCAGGAGCAGATGAATTTGATAGCACTGTTTCTCAACAATCTATTGAAGAATATTCAAACTTAAATACCCCTTCAAACAAAAAATATAAGATTGCTTATTTCAAAGAAATGTTAGAACACGATGCATTAGATAGTGAAATAAAAAATTCTATTCAACAATATATTCAACAATTAAAAAATGATGGGCATGAAGTAGAAGCTGTTGATTTTGATTTACTAAAATATATTGTACCGACTTATTATGTTTTAACTACTGCAGAAGCAAGCAGCAATCTTTCTCGTTTTGATGGAATTAAATACGGTTACCGTTCAACACCAACAAATAATAATTTAACCGACTTATATAAAAACACACGCAGCAAAGGGTTTGGTAAAGAAGTGCAACGCAGAATTATGTTGGGAACTTTTGTATTAAGTGCAGGTTATTACGATGCGTATTTTACCAAAGCACAACAAGTTAGAAATATTTTATATACAAAAACAAAGGAAATTTTTAAAACTTTTGATGCAGTTATAGCTCCAACCGTTCCATCAACAGCATTTCCAATTGGTAGTGCAAGCAATAACCCTGTAGAAATGTTTTTAGCAGATATTTATACTGTTTATGCAAATCTTGTTGGTATTCCAGGAATTTCTATTCCATTATTCAAACACAGCAATGGTATGCCTTTTGGCTTGCAGGTAATGGCAAATCATTTTAATGAATTAACTTTACTCTCTCTTTCAAAAAACATGATGGAGCTGAAATAATGTTTCGTTTTCACAACTATAAAATTTTTTTTCTTCTTACAATAACTTTTTTGTGCAACACCTTATTGGCACAACGTACCGATATTATTTCCGATACTTTAAAAGATGATAAATCTGTATTTAAAAATTTATTAGTAGAAAAAAATACAGTTACTGGAAAACTAAGCAACGTACAATTAAACCCAATGGCAGTTTCGTTTGTACAAGAATATAAACGCAAAGAAACCAAAGAGTATGAACGAATGAAAATATGGGGCAGACCTTATTTTGAATTGTACGATATGATTCTTCAACAATATAATTTGCCTAAAGAATTAAAATATTTAAGTGTAATTGAAAGTAGTTTACAAAGTAATCTTGTTTCATGGGCAGGTGCTGTGGGCCCTTGGCAGTTAATGGATTATGAAGGCAAACGTTTTGGATTGCATGTAAAAGGCTATGCAGATGAAAGAACAGATTATTATAAAAGCACACAAGTAGCTGCCAAACTTTTAAAAGAATTATATCAACAGTTTGGCGATTGGTTATTGGTAATTGCTGCTTATAACGGCGGTGCGGGCAGAGTTAAAAATGCAATTGCAAAAAGTGGCAGTAGAGATTTTTGGAAACTTCAATTTTTATTGCCAGAAGAAACCCGCAATCATGTAAAAAAATTTATTGGTACACATTATATTTTTGAAGGCGATGGTGGTATTACAACAATGACTGCCGAAGAAACACAACAATATTTAGCAGCACAAAAAACTGAAACAGGGTTAGATGCTATAACCCTTGCTACTACTGATGTTAAAGAAATAAGTGGTAGATATTTAAGTGTAGTAGTTGCCAATTATTTATTAATGGATATTAATGAATTTAATAAACTAAACCCTGCATTTGATAAAAAATTAGCCGAAGGAAACAAATACATGCTACGCTTACCCAAAGAAAGAATGTTTGTATTTGAAGCAAGAAAAAATGAAATTCTTATACAAAGTGTAAAAGAATTATTAGAAGGAGCGGTTTCTGTAAAAGTGAAATAATTAACTAATTTTACATTCTGCTTCTTCTTTAAGTACACAAATTTTCTTGTATATGACTAAAGAATAAATTTATTTTTTATTGCACCCACATTCCCAGCGATACGAGTCAGAAAAGTTTATAGTAATTTGAGCCACATTACTACTTGGTTGAAAAATTGTTGCTTGTGGTTTAGTATTAAAGAAATAACCTGAAAGCCATTTTATTTCTCCTGAAGTAGCATTGTAGCTATATTTTCCTGTAGAACCATTATCTAACCATCTGTATGTTCCATTAGCATATAATTGAAAATTACCTTTATAAACATTACTAAAAGTTGAAGCACCTGCCCGAGAATTATAATTACCATTATAAACCGTTTGTGTACAAGTGAAATTTCCAAAAATTAAAATGCCGCCAATAGTTTCTTTCTTATCAGTTGATTTTGTTTTAGTATTACCAAAGGTTTCCTTCTCACGTTGTGTTATATAAGCAGCATATTTTTTAGTTGCTATAGCAATATCATTGGTTAATCTATTTTCTAAAGATAGATTTAAACTAAACGCTTTATTCAAATAAATTTTTGCTTCATTTTTTTTCCCTTGTATTATTAATGAAACAGCTAACATATAATTACTAAAAGCATTATTAGCATCGGCTTTTACCGCCAATTCAAATTTAGTTTGTGCACTATTATAGTTTCCTTCTTCATAATATTCTATTCCTCCAATAATATCATAACCAGGTGTAAGAAAGCGAGTTTCTTCTCCACCG
This sequence comes from Bacteroidota bacterium, assembly GCA_018267725.1. Classification (GTDB taxonomy): domain Bacteria; phylum Bacteroidota; class Bacteroidia; order Chitinophagales; family Chitinophagaceae; genus CW01. Next base: position 43,780 of record JAFDXY010000001.1, on the reverse strand, counting down.
GTAGCTTTTGAATATTTCATTCGCTCTATATAAACATCTAAATCGGTAGTTACATTCGATTTAGGTAAAACTGTTTGTTTAGGTGCTACTCCTCCCAAAAAATCTTTTTTATATCTTTCTCTTAATGATGCATTCAACTCAAATGCTTTCTGCAAAAATAGTTGTGCTTGTCCCGTTTTATATTTATCATTTTGTTTAATCAAACAAATTGCATACATATATATAGCATAGGCATTATCTGGCTTTAGTTTCATTGCCTCTTCAAATTTCCATGACGCTTCTACATATTTTTTTATTTCATAATTATCCCAACCGTACAAAAATGCAGAACCAGCCGACATGAAAGCTGTCTCTTCTCCACGATTAGCCGCAGATTGTTTTAACCGAGTTACATATTTTTCAATATCATCAGGTGTATGCTGACTAAACACTTTTTCAAAAGAAAAGAAGCAAAATATTGCACTTACAAACAGCAGGTTTAAAAATTTCATTACAATTAATATTAATGATGTAACTATAGATTGCTAAAATAATTGAAACTATATAAAGTATAAAGGTTAATTTAACTATAATCAAAACTTAAATAAAATATGTTCTACTTTTCAACAAATTATTTTTAATTCTTAAAGCATAGGATCATATTGTTGTTTTTTTAATCACTACATAATACGATAGCTTTTTATTTATTAGTAAGAATTTCACAAATAAACAAATCTGTTTAATCATTTTCTTGCTTTAGTTTGCATATAAATTTGATAGCAGGTAAAGCCCTATGAGTTTAAGTCAGTCATTACAACAAAAGCTATTACAAAAATTATCTCCACAGCAAATTCAATTAATGAAATTGCTGCAAATACCTACTGCCAATATTGAAGAACGCATAAAAGAAGAGATAGAAGAAAACCCCGCATTAGAAGCAGGAGAAGAAGGACATAATGATGATACTGAAGAAACAAACTCAGTTGATGAATTTGAAATAACAGAAGATGATTACGAACAAGATGGCAGCGAAGAAGATTACGATAATGTTGATATTAGCGAGTATGTAAATGAAGGAGATGATGAAATTGCAGATTATAAAACTCGTGATGATAACTATCCTGAAACAGACGATAAAAAAACAATACCATTAAAAAATGAAAGTAGTTTTTTTGATGTATTGAATGATCAATTATCAACTTTAGATGTAGATGAAAGGCAATATAAAATTGCCGAACAATTAGTAGGCAGTTTAGATGATGATGGCTATTTAAGAAGAGAACTAAGCAGTATTGTAGATGATTTAGCATTTAGGCAAAACATAATTACTACCGAGCAAGAAGTAGAAAATTTAATACAACAAATTCAACTATTCGATCCTCCGGGTGTTGCAGCCAGAAATTTGCAAGAGTGTTTATTACTTCAACTATACAGAAAAAAAAATGAAGGCGGTAGTGTTGAAACTGCCATTAAAGTATTAGATAAATATTTTGATGAGTTTACCAAAAAGCATTACGAAAAAATACAACGTGGTTTAAATTTAAATGATAAACAATTAAAAGAAGTTATTCAACAAATAATAAAACTAAACCCCAAACCCGGTGGCAATATTGGCAGCATTAATAAAGCCGAAAATTATATTGTTCCCGATTTTTTTATTCTTAACAATGCAGGGAAATTAGAACTAACATTAAACAGTCGCAACGCACCGGATTTACGCATTAGCGAAGGTTATAAAGACATGATGAAAGAGTACGATAAAGGAAGCAAAAAAGATAAACGACAAAAAGAAGCTGTACTTTTTATTAAACAGAAAATTGATGCAGCCAAATGGTTTATTGATATGATTAAACAAAGGCAACATACTTTATTAAGTACCATGAATGCCATTATGCACCACCAAGAGCAGTTTTTTTTAACAGGCGATGAAACTGAAATGAGGCCAATGATTTTAAAAGATATTGCCGAAAAAACAGATTTAGATATATCAACCGTAAGCCGTGTTGCCAATAGTAAATTTGTACAAACAGAGTTTGGAACTTATCGTTTAAAATTTTTCTTTAGTGAAAGTTTAAGTACCGATAGTGGCGAAGAAGTTAGCACACGCGAAGTAAAAAAAATATTAAGTGATTTAATTGAAGCAGAAGATAAACGAAAGCCTTTAGCAGACGAAACTTTAACCGATATGCTTAATGATAAAGGTTACAATATTGCCCGCAGAACTGTTGCCAAATACCGCGAGCAATTAAATATTCCAGTAGCAAGATTAAGAAAAGAATTATAGTTGTTTATTTGCATTATATAATGAATCAAACTATTACATACCAGCCCAATAAAGCAATTGCATTTTTAGCAAAAACTATTTCATATATATTTCATCCGTTATTTATTCCAACATACGTTATACTTTTTTTAGTTTGGCAATTCCCGTTCGAGTTTGCAAACATTACTTCTTGGCAATTAAAACTTAAACTGTTTGGTACTTTTTGGATGACAGCTTTCTTTCCTGCATTTGCAGTATTCTTATTAAAGAAATTAAATTTTATAAATAGTATTTTTTTAAGAACACAAAAAGATAGAATTATTCCTTACGTAATAACCATGTTTTTTTATTGGTGGATGTATTATTTAAGTCGTAGTATGAAAGACCAGCCCGAAGTATTAAGATTTTTTTACTTCGGAATTTTCATGAGCACCGTTGCAGGATTAATTATTAATAATTTTATTAAAATAAGTTTACATGCATTGGCAATGGGCGGAGCCGTTACTGCATTAATATTATTTGCATTATATTATCAAACATCTTTAGGTTTATATATTAGTGTTGCAATGCTTATTGCAGCAATAGTATGTACAAGCAGGTTAGTATTAAACACACACAACAATTTTGAAATATATGCAGGTTTAATTGTTGGTGCAATATGCCAACTAATTGGTTATTGGTTTGCGTTATAATAAATTACAACACAAAATTTTATTGTATTAAAGCAACTGTATTAATTGTTGTGCAGCAAATTCAGGTGTAATATCCCTTTGCGGGCTTGCCAACATTTCATAACCTACCATAAATTTTTTAACGGTTGCACTACGCAACAATGGTGGATAAAAATGCATGTGCCAATGCCATTCGGCATGATCGCCATTGTTTACAGGTTGTTGGTGCATACCTGCAGAATAAGGGAATGATGTATTGAATAATTTATCGTAAACGGTTGTAAGTTTTTTTAAAATTACTGCTAACAATTCTTTTTCTTCTTCATTAAATTCTGTAATATTTTTTACTTGCCTTTTGCTTATAATAATTGTTTCGTAAGGCCATACAGCCCAATAAGGTATTAATACAGCAAAATGTTTTTCGTTTATCACAATCCTTTCATTTAACTGTAATTCCAACTCCAAATAATTTTGCAATAAGCTTTTTTTATGTTGTTGAAAATATAATTGTTGTTGCTTAGTTTCTTTTTCTATTTCAACAGGTATGTGGCTGCTGCTCCATATTTGCCCGTGCGGGTGTGGATTACTGCAACCCATTATCTCTCCTTTATTTTCAAAAATTTGGATATACTTAATCCATTCATTTTTTTGTAGTGTTGAAAATTCATTTTGCCAAAGGTTAATTACTTCAATAATTTCATTTACACTTAAATCGGGTAACGTTAAATTATGCTTTGGCGAAAAACAAATTACTCTGCAAATACCTTTTTCACTTTCTGCATATAACAAATTATTATTATTTATTTTCCCTTCGGGAACATTGGGTAGCAATGCAGAAAAATCGTTTGTAAATGCAAAAGGTTTATTATAATTAGGGTTTACAGAACCATCTGCACGTGTATTCCCCGGGCATAGGTAACAACTGCTATCGTAAACCGGACGGTTATTTACGGGCAATGCCTCTACTTTGCCTTGCCATGGTCTTTTACTTCTGTGTGGCGAAATAAGCACCCATTCTCCGGTTAAAATATTTAATCTTCTGTGTGCGTGTTCTTTTATGTTAAAGGCCGATTGCATTAAATAAAATTAAATAGTTATTCTTTTATTACACTTGTTCCATCTCCAATAGTTGCAATATATACTTTTAAATTTTTTTGCATTTGTTCTTTATAAGCCGTTGCAATTTTTTGTGTAATAGGTTCAATAAAATCTTGGTGCATTAAACTAATTACGCAACCACCAAAGCCTCCACCCATCATTCTTGCACCTAATATTTTTTCTTCTTTACTACATTCATTCACTAAAAAATCTAATTCATTACAACTTACTTTATATAACTCACTCAAACCTGTATGAGTTGCATACATTTTTTTACCAAATGCTTGTACATTAGCATTTTGCAAATCAATACATCCATTTAATAAACGCTTTTTTTCTTCTACAATAAAAGTGCATCGGTTTTTTACATTACCATTTTCAATACATTCATGCACCATTTCAATATTAGCCTCTCTTAAACTTTTTACTTCATTATGTTTTTGTTGAATTAATGCAACACCTTCATTACATTCTTTTCTACGGGTATTATATTCAGATGATGCTAATGAATGTTTTACTTGTGTATCTAATAAAACAATTTTATAATCATTCAATTGCAAAGGGAAATATTCATATTCAAGTGAGCGGCAATCTAATCGTATAACATGATTGGCTTTACCCATCATACTTGCAAACATATCCATGATACCGCATTGCAAGCCTACAAAATTGTTTTCTGCTTTTTGGCAAAGCTTTACCATAGTAATTCTATCAATACCAAATTCATTCAATTCATTTAAAGCAAAAATAGTTGCACACTCTAATGCAGCAGATGATGATAAACCTGCACCAATAGGAATATCTCCGTGTATAGAAGCATTAAACCCTTTTGTAATATATCCTGCTTTTTGTAATTCATTCACCACACCTAAAACATAATCTGGCCAATGCATGGAAGATTTTAATAATGTATTAGTTGTTGTGGTATAAGATTGATTATTATCAACAGAAAATAATTCTATTACATCATCATTTCTTAAAGAAGCATCAATATAAATATATTTATCAATAGCTGCAGGCAGTACAAAACCATTGTTATAATCTGTGTGTTCTCCTATTAAATTAATACGTCCCGGAGATTTTACTTTTATATGTTTTTGCACTGTTAAAATTTTTAATAAAAATAAGTATAGAGAAGAATTAAAATAGTACAAACCAATAAAACACCTATTGCAAATTTGCCACTTACTTTAAACAAAGAAGTATCAATTTCTAAAGCATTAGGTTTTATGCCTTTGTTGTTTTGTATTATGCTAATAAAATACATACCTATAATACATAAAATAAATACTATACTCATTCTATCTATAAAAGGAATTTCATAAACACCTTTGGCATTAGGTACCGCAAAACCAATAGAAGAAAGGAATGAAAGATTAATGAATGAAGGAGCAATTTTTAATATAAAAGAAAAAATAAATCCTCCTATGGTTGCAAACAATGCTGCTGTTGAAGTTGTTTTCTTCCAAAAGAAACCTAAAATAAACATGGCAAAAATACCCGGACTAACAAAGCCTGAATATTCTTGTATATATTGAAAACCTTGTTTTCCTTCACCCATTAATTTTTCGCCTAATAATAACGACATGAATACTGCCAATAATAATGCTATTATAATTGTTTGTTTACCAACATTTACTAATTTTCTTTCATCAGCATTTTTATTTACTGATTTTTTATATATGTCTAAAGTGTAAATAGTTGCAATGCTATTTGCTTTACCTGCTAACGATGCCACAATGGCTGCAGTTAATGCTGCAAATGCTAAGCCTTTTAAACCAATGGGTAATAAATTTAATAATGTAGGATATGCTTTATTTACATCAACCACGCCGGTAGAATTAAGCATTTCTGTTTGAAACATTCCTTGTTTGTATAAAACAAAAGCAGCAATACCAGGTAACACAACTATTAATGGCATTAATAATTTTAAGAATGCAGCAAACAATAAACCTCCGCGTGCAGTTGGCAAACTTGCACCCAATGCTCTTTGTGTTATGTATTGATTACAACCCCAATAATTTAAATTAGCAATCCACATACCACCAATTAAAACTGATAACCCCGGCAAATCCATATAGTTAGGATTATCTTTATTAAAAATCATGTGAAAATGATCGTTTGCTTTGTTTGATAACAGTTGAAACCCTTTCCACACACCTGTTTGCCCGTTTTTAGTTGCAACCAAATTTAAAGCAATGTATGATGCTACCAAACCACCTAACACTAAAAAAAACACTTGAATAACATCGGTATAGCCAATAACCTTCATTCCACCCAATGTTATAAATGCAGCAAATATGGCTAATGCAAAAATGCATACATAAATATTTAATCCTGAAATACCGCTAATAGCAAGAGCACCCAAATATAAAATTGACATTAAGTTTACCACCACATATAACAATAACCAAAACACAGCCATAATTGTTGCTACCGTTGAGTTGTAGCGTTGATGCAAAAACTGCGGCATGGTATATATTTTATTTTTTAAATATACCGGCATAAAAAATACGGCTACTATAATAAGTGTTAATGCTGCCATCCACTCATAAGAAGCAATAGCTAAACCCATTTTAAACCCACTACCACTCATTCCAATAAATTGCTCTGCAGAAATATTAGAAGCAATTAAAGATGCACCAATAGCCCACCATGTTAATGAGCCCTCTGCCAAAAAATAATCGTGCGATGCTGCAATGGTTGCTTTCTTCTTTTTATTATAAATCCAATATCCGTAAGCAGATACAATTATAAAATAGGAAAGAAATACTATCAAATCTTGTGTGGCTAAAAAGTGCATAGTGTTTGTTTATTATGTATAAAAGTTATTATTTGTTTAATTCAAAAAAAATTAATACTAACATCTACTCACAAAAAAAAGGCCGAAGCCTTTGCAATTTACTATTTATCTAACGCATTTATTAAATGATGTTTGCTTTTAAGCATAAACGCTTTGCTTTGCTCAATAGCATCCATTACTTGTTCTAAAATTTCATCAATACCTGCTGAATAATCAATTATCATTGGTTCTTTAAATTTAATACTTAATAAAGAACCTTTCTTTTTAAACTTTAATCCTTTTTTATTAAATGCACGCCAAAAACCATTAATAACAACCGGAACTACAACAGGCTGATTGTTTTTAATAATGTATGCCGTGCCTTTTCTACCCGGAGCAAAAGGTTTAGTTGTGCCTTGCGGAAAAGTTATAACCCAACTTCTTTCTAATGCTTTATTTATTTTTCTGGTATCGCTGGGGTCTAAGCCACGCCTTACTTCTTTACCATCTGCACGCCAAGTTCTTTTAACGGTTAAAGCTCCTGCCATTTTAAATAATCTGCTAATCCAATTACCATTCATGGTTTCTTCAGCAGCCACAAAATATAAATTAGTAAAAGGATTTAATAAATAATAAGGAAGTCCTAATTTGTTTTGTTTACGCCATTTTATTGCACAAAAAATATGAATAAAAGTAATAACATCTGCAAAATAGGTTTGATGATTGCTTACAAATAGTACATTTTTTTTAGGAAGGTTTTTAAGATGCTCTGTTCCTTCAATTTTTATTTTATTTACTAATGCAATGCCGGGGTATGTAAATACTCCAACAATACTGTAAATAAAATGACGAATAATTTTAATGTGTTTTAAGCTTTCTGTTAACCTCATAATGAGTTTGTTTGGCAGCAAGATGCAATATAAGCATTGTAACTTATAATTACTTGTATTAAAACTATTACTACAATAATTATTACTGCTTTGAAATTTGGAAGCTTTACTAATACTTTTGTGGCAATTTTAAATTTATGCAACTGAATACAGTAATTTTTGATATTGATGGATTATTAATTGATAGTGAACCGCTTTGGGCAAAAGCAGCAGCAGAAGTATTAACACACTATAATATAAAACTTACTGATGAGCAATACAAAACAACAACAGGACTTAGAACTAAAGAGTTTGTGCATTGGTGGTTACATTATTTTAAACTAAACGAAAATCTTCAACAAACAATTGAAGAAAATATTGTTGCAAATGTTTTACAAAAAATAAAAGCAAATGCTGTTGTAATGCCCGGTGTAAAAAATATTTTTAATTTTTTTAAAGAACAACAATTTAAAATTGGGTTAGCAACTTCATCTCCGCAATTGTTAATAGATTTAGTTATAAACATATTAGAAATAAAAGACATAATAGCTGCAACTGCTTCGGCAGAAGATTTAGAATTTGGCAAACCACATCCGCAAGTGTATTTGAATTGTGCAGAAAAATTAAAAAGCAATCCTTTACAATGTATATGTTTTGAAGATTCATTCAATGGAATGATAGCAGCCAAAGCTGCCAGAATGAAATGTGTAATTGTCCCTCATCATTCTCAAATAAAAGAAGAGCGTTGGGCGGCAGCAGATTTAAAACTTTCTTCTTTACAAAATTTTAATAGTTTGCTTTTACAAAAATTAGAATCGTAAATTATAATTTTATTCACAACTCTAATATTGTATAAAATATTTTTACAATATATAAATTACATGAACAAAAAATTCCCGCAGACTGCGGGAATTTTTTTTATGCTAAAACTATTTTCTTCTTTCTTAATTAAAAGTAAAGTTTACATCATCAATAGCACTTGATGGTCTGGTACCGCCTCCTGTTGATGCAGAAAATGTTGAAATACGAATCCATACTTTACTACTAATATTATTTAATGCACTTCCAAAGCTTACAGTTACTGCCGTGCTTCCCCATGTTGGAGAAGTTGTAAGTGTTGCAGGAGAAGTAGTAACTGAAGTAAATGAGGTTGGTGTATCACCGGTAGCATAATCAACTGTCCATGTAACTGTTCTTCCTACAGTATTATCTAAAGATTGTAGCAAGAAAGTCATACCTAAATTAGTTTTACCCGTTGTATTATTTAATTGGAAAACAAATGAAGCACCAGGATCTCCTACGGAGCCTGTTTGTCTTATACCTAAAGCTCTGTTAGTTGATGCATCTTGTGCAGTTTGAGCACTTGATGAAGTTAAACCTGTTGCCGAAGCAAAGTTTTTAAACGCAGCAGAAAGATTACTCCAAGAACCTAAAGCTGTTGTTAAAGTAGCAGCAGTACCAAAAGATGTTGAAGTTGCTCCTGTAAATACAGTAACTCCTTGTGGCAATCCGCTTCCTATTCCATCAAAATTAAGTACAACAGGAGATGTTGTTAAAGCAATTCCGGTACCACCAGTACCTCCACCACCTCCACCACCACCAGTGCTACAACCTGTACCAGAAGTAACATCACTTGTATTTCTTATAGCAAATTGATTGGTAGTATATCTGCTTGGAATACCTACCCAATTAGAACAGCCTGTTGGTAAAGTAGCACCTGCAAATGTTGCTGCAGCCGCTGTGTATAATGTAACTGTTCCACTTGCATCGGTTAATGTTTGATTGCCGCCGTAAGTAGTACCTGATGCAGAAGTTGCAGTAGCACTAACAATTTTTATTAAAGTATTTTCAATGGTAGCAATATTTGAATTTAGTTGTGCTATTGTTGTTGTTGTTGGGGTAACTGTAACACCGGTTGCTAATGTACCACTTGGTAATGTAGCGGCACTAAGTTTTACTTGAAGCATGCCGTTATAACTTGATAATGTTCCTCCTGTAATGTTTACTTCAATAGAATCGCCAATATTAAATGCAGTTGTAGTTGCGGCAGCTCCAAAAAACAAATCAATACCGCTTGGGGTAGTACCGGTATTTTGAATAACTATATTTCCTGCAGATATATTTTTATTAGTAGCATCTGAAATTACAATGCCTCTTACTTTATAAGCACCTAAGGTTAAATCAGAACCTGTGTACATGCTTCTTAATTGTGCAATAGAAAGTACAGTGGCAGATGCAGCACAACGAGGGCCTGTTAATTGCACATCACTTGTATCTCTAATAATTAATTCAGGAGTTGTTCTGTATATAAAATAAATACAAGTTATGCTACCGTTTCCTTTAGGTGGTTTTATTCCGGCAAAGTTTGCATATCCACTTGTATAAGTTATCACCCTTGCACCTGTACATTCATTCAAAGTTAAATTTACTGAGCTTTTAGCAGCAGAAGTATCGGCATAAGTACGGCTGGTATCTGAAGCTTGATATTCTACATTATTAATTTGAATTAAGGTGCTTTGTAATGTATCGTTTAATTGACTTATTGTTACTACTTTAGGTGTAACCACATTTCCTAAACTTCCTTTTATAATGTAGTTATCAAATAATGTTGAAGGAATACCTGTAAGAGAGGGGTTGCCCGGAACACTATTATCAATCATTCCTAATTGAATTAGTTTTCCATAATCACTTAAATACAAGCCTTTACATTTTATAAATATTTGTCTTCCTACGGGGTATTGTGCATATACGTTAGAGGCATCTAACAAAACGGTTATACCTCCGGTAGCATCTTGAATACAAATTTGTTTGTAAAGATTTCCGTTTTTATCGTTTCCTACAACAATACCGCTAATAACTATATCGGTATTTAAGTTTTCAAATCCACCAATGCTATGCATTGCTTTTAATGCTTTAATAGTTGTATTGGCTGTAATATTTGGGTTACCCGGCACAGGTGGTTCATCAAATTTTTTATTACATGATGCCAACACGGTTATGGTGGCTATTAAGCTTAAAATTGAAATTTTTAAAAATGATTGTTTCTTCATGATACTGTACTATTAAAAAGTTTATAATTGGTTTTATTATTAAAATCTAATGGTTGCACTTGCAAAATAATTAATGCCATAAGCATAGTAATATTTTGAAGGGAATTTGTTTACGTTATGTGTGGTAAAATCAAATCGTAATTGTTCAAACCCACCTGTTATAATATTTTGGTTGTTTAGCATATTGCTTACTCCAAAACTTAACACCAAGAATGTTGATTTATGATTAATGTTATAACGCTTTGGTAATTTCCAAGAATAACCTCCAAAAAAATCTAATGTGTATTGTCCATTAAATTGTTGTTGATTAAGAATATCGCTGCGATCTTGACTGTTAGCGGGCACATCAATAACAGCTTTTGCAGTTCTTCTTATTGGGTTAAAATCAATCCACATTTGATCAAAATAATTTCCTGTTAAGCTTACAAACCAATATTTTGGTGAACGATAAGTAATGCCTAAACTGTAAGCTTCTTGTGGCGTGCCACCTATTCTGTAATTGGTTGCATAAACAGAATCTGAACTTAATACGCTTGCATTATTATCTAAAGTAGTAATTGCATATTGGCGGCCATTATAATAATATCTGCCCAAAGCTGCTGCACCATTAACGGTAACATTTGGTAAAACTTTTGCTTCAAATCCAAATTCCATTCCGTAATGTAATTTGCTAATATTGCTTAATGCGTAATTTACAAGGTTTTGATAGTGATCGTCATAATAAGAAAGTACATCCATTTGGTTTTTAATTTCTGTATAATAACCACTTAATCTTATTTTTAATTTAGGAGCATTTAATACATACCCTCCTTCTACAGATTGTATTTGCTCACTTTTAATATTAGGTTGTGTAATATCTCTTGTTCTTGCAGAAACATATACATTGCTGAAAAAAGGAGCTCTTGACATAATTGATTGATTTACATAGAAGTAATTTCTTCCATCAATCTTAAACGTAAAGCCGCCTTTAAAAGCATAATTATTAAAGTTGTAAACAGTAGATTTTCCGTAAGAATTATTAGGGAATAAACCGCTTTTTACATTTCCTGTTCTCCAAAATTGAGTATTAGATAATTCTAAAGCTGCAAAGAAATCTATATTACTGTATCTGGCTACTACTTGCCCCCAACCGCTTGCTTTATTAATATTAATATCATAATCATAACCATATCTGTCTCCTGCATGTACAATTCTGTTGGGTCTGTTTAAATCATTTTGGTTGGCAGTAGGATTGTTAGGATAACTTCTTTCAGCAAATTGATTCAAATCAGCAAAATAATCACCGCCAAGCATATCTAAAATTCTTTTAAAGTAATTATTTTTCATTGATTGATAAGATAATCCTGCTGTAAAAGCAAGATTTTTTACCGTTGTATTTAATACGGTGCTAAAGTTTAAACGTTGCGAGTTGGTTACATTTTCTGATAAAAGATAGCGAGATCTTTTTCCAGTTGTTCCGTTAAATGTTTCAATATTATTACGGTTAGCATCATATAATCCTGCCCAATTTATTTGACGAGTGCTTTCATTATTCTTCCAGGCATTTGTCATCATTTGAAATTCTGTTGGATTGCTTTGATAATAGCTCGGTAAATTTCTATAATAATCTGGGCGTGGGTCTGGTGCATTGTACCAATCTAAACTTGATGCTCCTCTATCTCCAAACGAATAAGCAACTGCACTTACTAAAGAAGTTTTATTATTAATTCTATAATCATGCGTTAATATAAACATTGGTTGGTTAACTCTTCCCACATTAGCATTTCTTTTTTTACCTACTTGGTAACCCCAATACGGGTTGTAATACGGAGAGCCGGCTAAACTTTGGGCCTCAGCTGTTGCTGCACCTTGTTTACCATTTTCTGTTGGTGCCGCAAAAGCAACAAGTGAGAGTAAATGTTTTTGCCCAATACGTTTATCAACTCCTAAAAAATAACTCCATCCGTTATAATAAGTACCTGGCGTATAACCTTCATCGGCCCATCTTCTACTTCCACTAAAAGTAAATGCCCATCCTTTTTTGCTTATACCTGTGCTATGGGTAAAACTCCACCTATGTGTATAGTTTCTGTTAGAATAAGCATAACCAAATTCTGTTTGCTTTCGCTGTTTGCTTGCACGAGAGTCTATATTAATAGCAGAACCCAATTCTCCAAAAGCAAATGTGTTGGGGCGTAATGCTAAAGAAAAATCTTTGTTTCGCATTACATCATTTAATCCTCCCCACAAACCAAACGGAGTAAAACCATTATCAAGGTTTTCCATAGGAACACCATTCATAAATGTGCTAAAATGGTCTGCGTCGTACCCACGAATTCTAAACCTTGCCGGGCTAAAATTAAAAGCGGCAGCAGAATAAAATGGATCTCTCCCTGCAGTTAAAACCGAAGAAATGTTTTGCGAACTTCCATCGCCTAAATCATTATCATCTAAAGTTACAACGGGAATATCGCCCGATATGGCGTTTTTAACATCTTCTTCCATTGTACTATCAACTTTCGATGTAGTAGTTGTGTCTTTCAAAGGTTTCTTCCCTTTTTTTTGGGCATTGGCAGTTTGAACAACAAAACAAACGGCCAGTAATAAAACACCGGTAAATCTCATAAGCTTAGTTTTTAAAAAAATGCAAAATTAAAAGTAACTTAAAATCTATTAACTTTAATAAAAAAGTAAAAAAAAATTACTCAGGTCAAAATAAGGATATTATTTGTTTACTAACATTACATTTACAGCATGAAGAAATATATATTAGGTGCATTGACAGTTTTCATCGGTTGTTGGCTGCATGCACAAAAACAAAACTACAAAGTAGCAGTTATTGCATTTTACAATTTAGAGAATTTTTACGACACAGTGCACAACCCTATGGTTAATGATGTAGAGTTTACTCCGCAAGGAGCTAAAAACTACAATTCAAAAATTTATTTTACAAAAATTGAAAGATTAGCCACCGTTCTTTCAGGCATTGGTACCGATGCTGCACCTGCCAACCCAGATGGTCCTGCCTTAATTGGTGTTGCAGAAATTGAGAATGATACAGTACTGAACGATTTAATTCATCACCCATTATTAATAAAACGCAATTATAAGTTTGTACATTATGATAGCAAAGATGCACGTGGAGTAGATGTAGCTTTACTTTATAATTCTAAATATTTTAAGGTAGAAGAAAGCAAACCCCTTTTTGTAAAACTTCCGGGTAATTCAAAAGATGCTTATTACACCAGAGATGTTTTATGGGTGAAAGGAAAATTAGATGGAGAAACCATTCATGTATATGTAAATCACTGGCCATCTCGGTTAGGTGGCGAAGAAAGAAGTGCACCCGCAAGGGCAGCAGCAGCAATGGTTTGCAAAAAACACATGGATAGTATTGCTAAAGCAGATGGTGAACAAAAAGTAATTATTATGGGCGATTTAAATGACGACCCTATTAGCCCAAGTATTACCGAAGTTTTAAAAGCAAAAGGTAAAATTGCCGATGTACAACCCGGTGGCATTTTTAATCCGTGGATTGATTTATACAAAAAAGGTATTGGCACATTGGCTTATCAAGATGCATGGGGGCTTTTTGACCAAATAATGATTAATTACCCTTGGTTAAACAAATCTCAAAACGGTTTCTTTTATTATCAGCAATTTATTTATAACCGAGAGTTTATGAAAGAAAACATAGGAAAATACAAAGGCTACCCTATGCGTACTTGGGATGGAAATACTTACCGCGGCGGTTATAGCGACCACTTTCCTACTTATATAGTATTACTAAAACGTATTGAATAAACGTTTTAAAAAAGTTAAAGCATTTTACAAAAAGGCTGCACAGAAAGGCTTCTCCCTATCTTTGCGGCCTTCAAATTATATCCTATGCAAAGGAAATGTGCATTTGTTGTTACGATAGTTTTTTTATTTATTGGAGGAATTTCTCTTTCTTTTAATAATATTCATTCAACAAAAATTATTGCAGTAACTGCAACTAAAATAAAGCAAAATGTTTCTGTTTACGATAGCTTAAATCTATCAGAATTAGGTTTATCTAAACAAGCATTTACTGCTGCACTTAAAGGTTATCAAAGTTTAGTAACCATTGGAAAAGTAAAAAACGATAGCATCATTTCTATTATAGATTTTAGTCTTCCTTCAACAGCTAAAAGATTATTTGTTATTAATATAAAAAATTATAGCATTCTGTTTAATACCTACGTTTCTCATGGCAAAAATTCGGGTACACAAAGTGCTACTTCGTTTTCCAATAAATCTCAAAGTTTTAAAAGCAGTCTTGGTTTTTATGTTACTTCTACAACGTATTTTGGCAAACATGGTTATTCATTAAAATTAGAAGGAGAAGAAAAAGGGTTTAATGATAATGCATACAACAGAGGTATTGTAATGCACAGTGCTGCTTATGTAAGCGAAGATTTTATAAAATTACAAGGTCGTATTGGTAGAAGCGAAGGTTGCCCCGCCGTTCCCGAAGAAGAAAATAATGCCATTATTGAAACTATTAAAGGTGGTACATGCCTTTTTATGTATGCACCCAACGGCAAATATTTAACCAAATCAAAACTGTTGCACCAAAAAAATTCAGGTAGCAATAACTCTTAGTTTTCAAAAAAATAAGTTTTGAAATAGCAAAATCCCCTACTTTTGCAGCCCCAAATCTGTTTTGGCAGATTCTGCTTTGATACAATTTCAAAGTTGTCCATTGGGAAAAACCAATTAAAAACAAACAGGTAATGAACAATTACGAACTAATGGTGATTTTTACGCCTGTACTTTCTGAAGAAGATTTTAAATCTGCTCAAAAAAAGTACGAGAGCTTTATCACCGAAAACAAAGGTTCTGTAGTACACAGTAAACCTTGGGGCTTAAAATCTTTAGCGTACCCCATTGAGAAAAAAACCACAGGCATTTATTGGGTGTTAGAATACAGCAGCACTGCTGATTTTAACGAAAAATTGAAAATTCAATTATTGCGTGATGAGCAAGTAATGAGACACCTATTTACCAAATTAGATAAATATGCTGTTGAATACAATGCTCATAAAAAAACAGGTCTTCCATTTAAAAACCAAAAAGTAGCGGAGGTATAATATGGCAAAGAACGAAATAAAATATCTTACTGCCATTAAGCAGGAGAAACCTAAAAAGAAATATTGCCGTTTTAAAAAATACGGTATTAAATATGTTGATTATAAAGACGTAGAATTTTTAAAGAAATTCTTGAATGAACAAGGTAAAATGTTGCCTCGCCGTTTAAGCGGAAACTCTTTAAAATACCAACGTAAAGTAAGCGATGCAGTAAAAAAAGCACGTCAAATGGCTTTATTACCTTACGTTACAGATTTATTAAAATAGAACAAACATATTAGTAACCACTCCCTAATTTTCCTTTATAAAAGGAACTGACAGTCGCAATCATTCATTAAAAACAGATTGGGTGTCTTGGGAACTAAAAAAACAAAACAATGCAAGTAATTTTAATTCAAGATGTAGATAATCTTGGCGGACGCAACGAATTAGTAACCGTAAAAAACGGATATGCCCGCAACTATTTAATTCCTAAAAAATTTGCTGTAGAAGCTAATCCTTCAAACGTAAAACAATTAGAAGAACGTTTAAAAGTACAAGCTAAAAAAGAAGCAGCAATGTTAGCCCAAATAAACAAAGTAGTAGAAGTATTAAAAGCTTCTCCTGTAAAAATTGGTGCTAAAACAGGTACTTCGGGCAAAATATTTGGAAGCGTAACTTCATTACAAATTGCACGTGCCATTCGCGACCAAAAAGGTTATGAAATAGACCGTAAACGTATTCATATTGTAGATGAAGTAAAAGAATTAGGTAACTACAAAGCTACTATAGATTTTGGTAACGGCAACAATACCGAAATTGAATTTGAAGTTATAGGAGAATAATTTTAAAAATTAAATTTTACAAAAGCCTCACGAATTGTGAGGCTTTTTATTTTTAGTAGATTTAAGCTGGTAGGACAACCCAAATTTTAAAAATCTTGAATTATTCACTTCTGGCGTACTTCCTATGGTTGTATTAATGCCGGTAAAGAACCCCCAAGTATAGTCAACAATTATTCCCCACCGGTTATAACCAATTTCTGCCTGCAGATTAGCCCTAACATCTAACGGATGAAAGCCACCGTTTGTACGAGATAAATCATCATTTGTTACAGTATTATTAGTAGCGGTAATTGCATAAGTTTTTTCGTGAGCATTGAAAAAATTCATAGCAATATCCAATCCTCCAGTTATATCACAATATACATTTACATTTTTTTTATTTGTAAATCTGTAGCCATAATTGGGACTAAGTGTAATAAACTGGTTTCTTAACAAGCACTCTCCTCCTAAAGTTTTATAATAGCTAAAACCATCATATAGCCAATTAATACATTTTTTACTTTCAACGGATTCATATGATATGCTATAACGCCATAAAAAATTACGTTTAGTTATTTTTTTCATCCCTACCAAAATAAAATAAGAAAAGCCAGCTTTATTGCCGTGAGGGTTATTAGCATAGCCCTTTCCCCCTGCTGTTATAGCTACACTATTAGTATTTACTGATGAATAATAAGGTTCTATATAAGTATTATCTGTGCCAGCATACTTAAACAAGCCAGTACCAACAGCAATATTATATTCTGAATGCTTTTGGCTATATAAACATTTTAAAAAAAACATTGCAATTATTAAAAGTGATAGTTGTTTCATAGCAATAAAAGCTTTGTGTCAGTTTTTAGTTCTAAAGTAGTAACTATTTTAAAAATTGCAAAAACAATATTATTTCCATTCCCCGAAAAAAAGTTGGGCGGTATCTCAAAAAAACTATCTTTGTTGTACCCAATAACCGGTTTTCCATTCTCTCGGGGTTTTAAAAAAGTAAATGCTCAGGGTTTTGGTTGCTGTTTTTATAATGGGTTTTTGTAAACATTTAATCAAAAAACAATGAACATTTACGTTGGAAATTTAAACTGGCAAATGACCAGTGAAGACCTTCAAGAATTATTTGCCCCTTATGGCGAAGTAAGCAGTGCAAAAATTGTAACAGACAAATTTAAAAACGACCGCAGCAAAGGTTTCGGTTTTGTTGAAATGGCAGATGATGATGCAGCAAAAACTGCAATAGCTGCTTTACATGATACTGATATTCAGGGTCGTAAAATTGTAGTTAATGAAAGCCAACCACGCCCTGAAGGCGAACGCAGAAGTGGCGGCGGTGGCGGTTTTAAGAAAAGCTTTGGCGGCGGCGGTAGCCGTGGCGGCTTTGGTGGTGGTGGCAACCGTGGCGGTGGTTACGGTGGTGGTGGCAGAGACCGCGGAAACGGCGGTGGCGGTTACAACAGATATTAATATTATCTCCACTATAAAAAAATCCTCGCATACAAATGCGGGGATTTTTATTTATATATTAAAAAGAAAGATGTTAAGGAAGTTATTATATAAACAAACAGAATAATACTTTTTTTCAATTTTTAATTCAGCTGTGGATTAAAATCATTATCGCCATCTTCTATTATTGGTGGCGTATCTTCTTCGGTAGCTCTCTCAACTTCATTTCCGGCAAATTGCAAATCTTCTTCTCTATTATCATTCCATTCTATAATAAAATTATTTCTGCCTTCGCCTATTAACAGTTTCATGTATTTCTGTTGCGTTAATTCTAACATTGATAAGAAAAGAAATAATGCATGAATACGGTTTTCGCACACTTCAAAAACTTTTTCAAACGATACAGTTTTTTCTCTCTTTACAAACTCCGTCATATAATCTCTGCTGCCTTCCATAGTGTAGTTGTAGCGAACTACGGTGTGTACGGGTTTGTTTTGGCGGTCGTGTACACGTTGCATTACTTTTTCAAAAGCCTTCATTAATTTGAATAAAGTAATGGTTTGAATTTCTGTGCCTTCGCCCGCCTCCTCTCCAATAGTATGTAATTCTTTATGTAAGTTGCCACGTTTAACCATTAATAAACGTTCAGCTTCCATTTCGGCCATTTTTACTGCAGCTTCTTTGAATTTTTTATATTCTAAAATTTTATCAATTAATTCTTGTCGGGGGTCTATCTCATTTCCTTGTGCATCTATCTCTTTGCGTGGCAATAATAGTTTTGCTTTAATACGCATAAGGGTTGATATGAACAAAATAAACTCGCTGCTTAATTCAATATTTAATTTTTCTTGTGTGTGTATGTAATCAAGAAAATCGTTGGTTATTTTGGTGATAGGGATATTATAAATATCTAATTCATCTCTTTCAATAAAAAATAATAATAAATCGAAAGGACCTTCAAACTGATCTAATTTAATTTGGTAAGTTGTTGTATTCACACAAAAATCTTTAACTGCAAATAAAGGTATTTAAGCAAGAAATATTGCTTTGCGGTATGTTTAGTTATCCACCAAAATAAACATCCCACCTGTATTTGGCGGGATGAATAAGTATGAAATTATTTTTTTAATGCATCGCGTATTTCTGTTAATAATTTATCGGTTGAAGATGGCTCTGGAGGTGCAGCCGGTGCAGCAGCTTCTTCTTTTTTCTTTGTTGAATTAATTGCTTTAATTACCATAAATACGGCAAAGGCTACTATAATAAAATCTATTACATTGGTTATAAATGTTCCGTATTTTATAGAAACTTCTGCCACTGCTTTTGTTACCACATTGCCTGCAGCATCTTTTACTTCGGGTAGGGCATCTTTAAGAATAATTTTTTTATCGTTAAAATCTATGCCGCCGGTAAGCATACCCACTAAAGGCATTACAATACCATCAACAAACGAAGAAACAATTTTGCCAAATGCAGCACCCATAACAAAAGCTACGGCTACATCTACCAAATTGCCACGCATGGCAAATTCTTTAAATTCTTTCATCATTCCCATAAAATTATTTTTTTGTTGAAGTTGAAAAGTAAATACTTTATTTGATAAACAAAAAATTTTCTATATCAAAACAATCATCTTTGCTTAAATACAAAATATATAATGATGTTTATTAAATGGATTTTGTTTTTGGTACTTTCTGCAATTTGGGGTAGCTCTTTTATTTTAATGAAAGAAGGAATGAATGTGCTTAGCCCTTATCAAGTTGCAGCATTAAGAATTTTTAGTGCAGGCTTTGTGTTGCTTCCTTTTTTTATAAAAGCATGGAAACAAATACCAAGAAATAAAATTATTATTGTACTATTTTCTGGTTTGGTAGGAAATTTTATTCCTGCATTTTTATTTTGCCTTGCCGAAACAAAAATTGATAGTTCTATTGCAGGTATTTTAAATGCACTTACACCATTGTTTACTATAATTATTGGTATGTTGTTTTTTAATATACATGCCAATGCTATAAAAATAACAGGTGTTTTTATTGGGTTTATTGGGTTACTATTACTTTTTACCGGTGGCGGCAAAATTGATTTTAGTAATATTTCTTACTCGTTATTAATATTATTGGCAACTTTAATGTATGGTATTAATGTAAATATGGTAGGAAAACATTTGCAAGAAATTGGCTCTCTTAATATTGCCACTGTTGCATTTGGGTTATTGGTTATTCCTTCTTTAATTATTCTTTTTTATACAGGTTATTTTAAATTTCAGTTTACACATAAAGATTTTTTGTTAAGTACGGGAGCAAGTTGTTTATTAGGTATTATGGGTACTGCTATTGCTACCGTTTTATTTTACAGGCTTTTAAAAAAAGCAGGAGCTTTATTTGCATCAATGGTTACTTATGGTATTCCTATTGTTGCGGTGTTATTGGGTTTATTAAGAAACGAAAAAATTACACTACAAATAATAGTAAGTTTATTTGTTATTTTATTGGGCGTGTATATTGTAAATGCTGCCAATAAAAATCCCTCTTTGTTTAAAAAACAAAAAGGGATGTAAATAATTTTTAAGGAAATATTTTATACAGTCATCATTTCTTTTTCTTTAGCTGCCAAATGTTTATCAACTAAACTAATATGTTTATCTGTTAATTCTTGAATAGATTTTTCACCGTCTTTGGTAGCATCTTCACTTAAACCGTCTTTTTGTAATTTTTTAATTTGTTCAATATTATCTCTTCTAATATTTCTTATGGCTATTTTAGAATTTTCTCCTTCGGCACTTGCTTTTTTGTATAATTCTTTTCTTCTCTCTTCGGTTAATGGTGGTAAGTATAGTCTTATTTGTACTCCATCATTTTGTGGTGTAACACCAATATTTGCCTGCATAATAGCTCTTTCAATTGCAGCCAGCATTGGTTTTTCCCAAGGTTGTATGCTTATGGTTTTAGCATCTAATACGCTAATATTTGCTACCTGATTAATGGGTGTTGGTGTGCCGTAGTATTCAACCATAATACCATCAAGCATTGTAGGACTTGCTTTTCCAGCTCTTATTTTTACTAATTCACTTTCTAAATGTGCAATAGCTTTTGTCATGCTATCGGCAGCATCTTCAATAATTAAATCTAATTCTTCCTGCATAATAATTTTTTACCGCAGCAAATCTAATGCAGCTAACTATACAAACAATCTAAAAAACATTTAAAAAAACTTAATTGTTTTTAATTTGCTGTTCGGTTTTATTAAATAAGGCTTTATTAATGTTGCTTAAGAAAGAAGTTTGCGTAGTTGTTTCTATTTCATCATCATTCACTACATACAATTGCATAGATTTTGGTTTAGTAATATGCAAAACAAAAATTCCTGTAAAGAATAATACTATTTGAATTAAGATAACTTTTGTAGTGCCCAAAGGCAAAGCAAAATATGATAATAAAATAAACAGCAACGCAAATGAACTTAATGAAAGTGTGATAGTTTTATGAGATAAACCTCTATCTAAAAGAATATGATGTAAATGATTTCTATCGGGCGAGAAAGGGCTTCTTCCATGTAATATTCTTATTCCAAAAACTCTTAATGTATCTAACATAGGAATTAATAAAATTCCAAAGCCCATTGCAGGAGAAGAAAGGTGCGGAAGAAGTGTTGAATTTTCGGCTGTATTAATAAAATGAATAACCAAAATAGCATTTAATAATCCACTTAAAGTTGAGCCGGTATCTCCCATAAAAATTTTTGCCGGATGAAAATTATAAATTAAAAACGCCAATAAACTTGCTACAAAACAAAAAGCAAGTAGTGCATAAAATATATCGTGATTTAAATAAAAGAAAACACCAAAAACCGATAATGAAATTATACTTAACATAGCAGCCAAACCATCTATTCCATCAATTAAATTAAATGCATTGGTAATAACAATAATGGTAAATAATGTAAGAAAAAAACTAAGCGTAGGCTCTATAGTTGTAATACTTAAAAAACCGTACATATTCTGAATTAAAACACCTGCTTTAAACATTAAAAGTAAGCCAACCACAACTTGGCCAATAAACTTTTTTAACGGAGTAATAATAAGAATATCATCTTTAACACCCAGAAAAAAAACAATAATAAAAGCCGCAATAAGAAACTGAAAATGTTGTATTACAGAGCTAATATCTGCAGCTATTAATAATCCTAATAAAAAACCTCCAAATATTCCAACACCACCTAATGAAGGAATAGGGCTAACATGCACTTTTCTTTCATCAGGATAATCGTACAATTTCTTCATGCTGGCAATTGAAATAATAGCCGGTATTGAATAAAAAGTAAGAATGAAAGACAGTATTATCCCTATAATTATAGATTCCATATTACTAAGTTTGACCTTATAGGATACTGATTAAAGGTTTAATCTTGTTAGGGTTGTGCAATATAACAACATTTTTGTATAACTACCTACTAAAATCACTCAAAACTATCAAATCTAACTGTAAAATAATATTACTAAAACAAGTTAGTTTGATTTTATATAGCAGCATTTTGCACTTACATTTGCTGCTTTCAAACAAAAAATATGAGT
This sequence comes from Bacteroidota bacterium, assembly GCA_018267725.1. Classification (GTDB taxonomy): domain Bacteria; phylum Bacteroidota; class Bacteroidia; order Chitinophagales; family Chitinophagaceae; genus CW01. Next base: position 21,152 of record JAFDXY010000001.1, on the reverse strand, counting down.
ACAGTTACCGAGTTACAAAACATTGCCACACAAGTAAGAAGAGATATTGTACGCATGGTACATGCCGTGCAAAGCGGCCACCCGGGCGGTTCTTTAGGTTGTGCCGATTTTTTAACTGCTTTATATTTTAATACTATGAAGCACAATACCAACTTTTCTATGGATGGTATTGAAGAAGATGTTTTCTTTTTATCAAACGGTCATATTTCTCCATTATTTTATTCTGTTTTAGCAAGAGCAGGATATTTTGATGTGAAAGAATTATCTTCTTTTAGAAGAATAAACTCTCGCCTACAAGGCCACCCAACCACACACGAGCATTTGCCGGGTGTAAGAATGTCAAGCGGTTCTTTAGGTCAAGGTATGAGTGTTGCCATTGGTGCAGCATTAACTAAAAAGTTGAATAAAGACGATAGATACGTTTTCTCATTACATGGAGATGGAGAATTAGATGAAGGTCAAAACTGGGAAGCCATTATGTTTGCTGCACATCATAAAGTTGATAATTTAATTGCAACCATAGATTATAACGGCCAACAAATTGACGGACCAACACACGATGTAATGGGTTTAGAAAGTTTAAAAGAAAAATTTCTTGCCTTTAATTGGGAAGTAATGGAAATGGATGGCAATAATATGCAAGCCGTAGTTGATGGTTTAAACAAAGCAAAAACATTAACAAGTAAACAAAAACCCGTATGTATTTTAATGAAAACAATAATGGGTAAAGGAGTAGATTTTATGGAAGGACACCATGAATGGCATGGCATCGCCCCTAACGATGATCAGTTAGCAAAAGCCTTAGCACAACTACCCGAAACTTTGGGAGATTATTAAAAACACTATTAACCATACACTTAAACCATTGTAAAAAATACAATGGTTTTTTATTTTACAATATTTCTTCTTGCAAACCGTCTATCTTTTTAATGAATGCAGCTATTACCTTAGATGCCTCAATGGCAAACGGGCAAAAACGCAATATTACCCAAGTGGTTAATAATTACAGCAAAAGGCTGCTTGGCTTTATTCGCAAACGTGTAAATAATGATGCCGATGCCGAAGATATTTTACAAGATGTATTTTATCAGTTTGTTGGCAACACACAACCTATAGAACAACTTACAAGTTGGCTTTTTACAGTTGCACGCAATAAAATAATTGACCGTAGCCGCAAACACAAACCAGATTTATTAGAAGATATTTTTATAGATAATGATGATGAAGATTTTAGTTGGACAGATTTATTTTTTGCAAAAGATAACAACCCCGAAACAGAATATTTACGCAACCTGTTTTGGGAAACACTCAACACCGCTTTAAACGAATTACCCGAAGAGCAACGCAGCGTATTTATACAAAACGAATTAGAAGGAATTTCTTTTAAAGACATTGCCATACAAACCGGCGAAACCGTAAACACTTTACTGTCTCGCAAACGTTATGCTGTACTTCATTTGCGTAAAAGATTGCAAACATTAAAAACAGAATTATTAAATTATTAAAAAAACTATATGAACAACAAAAAATTTTGGGCAAAAAAAATAATAGGTATTACTATTTGTGTAATATCAATAGCAGCTTTATTAAGTTGGGTAGTAATGCTTTTATGGAACGGAGTTTTAGTTACCGTTACAGGTGTTAAACTAATTAGCTTTTGGCAAGCAGTAGGTATATTACTTTTAAGTAAAATTTTATTTGGTGGCTTTGGTAAAGGTTTCTCAAAACATAAAAGAAAATGGAATTTTGAAATGAAAGAAAAATGGGAACACATGAGTGTTGAAGAAAAAGAAAAATTTAAACAAGAATGGAGAAATAAATGCAGCATGTGGGGTAACCATAACCAAACTAAGCAAGAAGAAAAACAATAGTAGGCTGCTATTATTTTTCTAAAAATTCTTATAAAAAAATTATTATCTGTCTTACATTTTTGTTTACAATTGTATAAACAAATAAGTTCTCATTATTTTCTCTTCTGCAAAAAATAAAGTAACCAAAACTGTATGAAAATTTTATTAAAGTATATTAAACCTTATCGTTGGTTAGTTCTGTTGGCTTTATTTCTTGCATCTGTAAATCAGGTTTTTTCTTTGTTCGATCCTATGTTGGTTGGTAAATTAATTGATGGTTTTGCCACACACCCGCACACAACAGATAAAGCAGGTATGCAAACTAGAACCGAGCATGAATTTGTAAACGGGCTTTTATTTTATTTAATGCTTTTGGTAGGCACTGCAATGGTAAGCCGTATTGCTAAAGCATTTCAAGATTATGCAGTAAATGTAATTGTGCAAAAATTTGGTGCAACTATTTTTACAGATGGTTTACAACATTCTATGAGTTTGCCTTTTCAAGAGTTTGAAGACCAACGCAGCGGAGAAACCTTATCTATCTTAACCAAAGTAAGAGCAGATACAGAAAAATTTATAGGATATTTTATTAATGTATTTTTTGGAATTTTAGTAAGCATTGTTTTTGTTTCTATTTATGCAACCAAATTACATTGGAGTATTATGCCCGTTTATTTAGGTGGAACATTGTTAATTGGTTTAGTAACTAATTTATTAAGTAAAAAAATAAAAACCATTCAAAAAACAATTGTAAAAGAAACCACAGCATTAGCAGGAAGTACAACAGAAAGTTTACGCAACATAGAAATTGTAAAAAGTTTAGGGCTTACACAACAAGAAGTAAAAAGATTAAACAACAACACATTTAAAATTTTAGGATTAGAGTTACGCAAAGTAAAAAGCATACGTGCATTAAGTTTTATACAAGGCACTATGGTTAATTTTTTACGTCAAATAATTACGTTTACATTATTATGGTTAATTTTTAGAGATGTATTAACCACTGGGCAATTCATCTCATTACAATTTTATAGTTTCTTCATATTTGGACCAATGCAAGAAATTGGAAATATTATTTTAAGCTATCGCGAAGCAGAAGCATCATTAAATAATTTTCATAATTTAATGCTTAAAAAACCAGAACCTATTCCTTACACACCAAAGCATATAGGCGTAGCAGAAGAATTAACGTTTGCAAATGTTTCGTTCAAACACCAAACAGCACAATACAAAGCATTAGATAATATTTGTTTTGATGTGAAGAAAGGAGAAACCATTGCCTTTGTTGGCCCAAGCGGTGCAGGAAAAAGTACATTAGTAAAATTATTAGTTGGTTTATACAGGCCGCAAGAAGGAAAAATTTTATATAATAATATTAATGGAGAAGATTTAAATTTTGAAGAGCTACGCAAACAAATTGGTTTTGTAACGCAAGACACACAATTATTTGCCGGAACAATTAAAGAAAATTTATTATTTGTTAATCCGCAAGCAACCGATGAACAAATAATAGAAGCCTTACAAAAAGCAAGTTGTAATAATTTATTAACCCGTGCAGAAAAAGGAATTGAAACAATAATTGGAGAAGGCGGTTTAAAATTAAGCGGTGGAGAAAAACAACGTTTAAGTATTGCACGTGCATTGTTACGCAAACCTCATTTATTAATTTTTGATGAAGCAACCTCGGCATTAGATTCTATTACAGAAGAAGAAATAACCAACACCATTCGTAGCATATCAAAAGAAAAAGAACAAATAACGGTAATGATTGCACACCGTTTAAGTACCATTATGCATGCAGATAAAATTTATGTTTTAGAAAAAGGGCAAATTGTTGAAACAGGAAGCCACCATGAATTACTTACCGAAAAAGGTTTGTACTACGCTATGTGGCGGCAACAAATTGGTGAAAGAAAAATTATAATGAGTACTTCGGTAATGAATTAAATATATATAATATTATAATATACAAACACTAAAGCAACTCTTAACTTATAAACCTCTAACAATAATTTTACAATATTCAGGCAAATGAGAATATGGTCAATTCATCCAAAATATTTAGATACAAAGGGGCTTGTGGCTTTGTGGCGTGAAACTCTTCTTGCTAAACACGTTCTTGAAGGCAAAACAAAAGGCTATCGTAATCACCCTCAACTTGATCGTTTTAAACAGACTGAAAAACCAGTTGACAGAATTAATCAATACTTAGCAACTATTTATAATGAAGCATTGACAAGAAATTATAATTTTGCCAGAGAAAAAATTGACTGGAATTTTGAACCCTCTACTATGTATGTAACAACTGGACAAATTAAATATGAAACCGAACACTTACTCAATAAACTAAAAACACGTGACGAGAATAAATTTAATATGTTGAGTAAACTTAAAAAGATTGACCAACATCCAATATTCAAAATCGTAAAGGGCGGTATTGAGAAGTGGGAAATAGTTTAATGGTAAATTAAAAATGACATATTTCAAAATATCAATCAAATGGATTGCTTGTAATAAACAACTTAGCAAAACACCTTAACACGTGCTACTAATAAGTTTTTTTTAATGTTTTTATCTCTTATGTCAAGAACGAACCATAGATAGGTGTTTATATTTTAATTACTATGCCTGTACAATATGTTATTTTATTCAGGATTAAGTACTTTTTGAATTTGTATATTTAATTCAGGAATTTTATTTATTAATACATCCCAAACAATTGAGTAATTCACACCAATATAATCATGAATTAACCTATCTCTCATACCTGCCATATTCTTCCATTGAATAGTGTTCCATTTCACTTTAAAATCTGCAGGAATTTTTTTTGTTGCTTCACCAATTATTTCCAAACTTCTTACAACAGCTCTTTTTAATGTTTCATCATTTAAAAAATCATCTTTAGATTGACCTTGACTTACAGAAAGTAGATATATACATTCATCTGCAATGTGTTTTAAAAATTCAATTGGCTCTTTAGACATATACAACGTCATTTAAAATTTTGGGGCCAATATGTTTGCTTAAACCATTTTTTGTAACAAGTGCAATTTTTTCATTTTTGAAAATTTTTTCAAAAATATCATACACCAACATATAATTATCGAAATTTTCTTTATCAGGTTCAAAATCTACTAACAAATCAATATCACTTTGAGGCGACTGTTCATTGCGTTTATAAGAACCAAAAAGCCCAATAGCAGAGACTCCATATTTTGACAATTCGGATTTATTACTTTTTAAAATAGTTAATATGTTTTCTTTTGTAGTCATTGCTAATTCTATATTCAAATATAAGCTTCTTTTGAAATTTAGTTTATCTTAAAACTATAATGTCTTGTATATTAATCAAAAAATTAGTTATATGTGAATGAAGTTTTAAATAGTGTTGTAAGAAATAAATACAGGTTTAAAAAAAATTACAAACCAATATGCATTGCATTAATATTTTTTCCATAAAATATAGCAGCATGTTTATTAAAATCTTCTGTAGCATCTGTTGTATAAAATTCAACTTTATTTTCTTTTAAACATTTAATTTCTATTTCTGTATGGCGTTGTAAATAATTTGCTAAACTATTGGCTACAATTTCTCCTTGACTAATAATTTTTGTATCGGCAGGTAAATTTTCTTTTATTTTTTTTAACAGTAACGGATAATGTGTGCACGCCAATAAAACTGTATCTATTTTATCGCTTTGTTTTAGTAAAGCATTTATGTATTCTTTTACAAAAAAATCTGCTCCTCTGTTTTCGTGTTCGTTATTTTCAATTAACGGAACCCACATAGGGCAAGCTTGTTGAAATACTTTTATTTGCGGATAAAATTTTTCAATTTCAATAACATAAGAATTTGATTGTACTGTTCCGTTAGTTGCTAATATGCCAATATGTTTAGTATCAGAATAATTTCCAATAATTTCTGATGTGGGTCTTATAACTCCCAATACTCTTTTATTTGCATTAATTAACGGTAAATTTTTTTGTTGAATATTTCTTAATGCTTTTGCCGATGCTGTGTTGCAAGCCAATATTACCAAATGGCAACCTTGCTTAAAAAACCATTCTACACATTGTAATGTGTATTGATAAACAGTTTCAAAACTGCGGGTGCCGTAAGGGCTGCGGGCATTATCTCCTAAGTACATATAATTGTACTGTGGTAGTTTATTTACTATTTCTTTTAAAACAGTTAAGCCTCCGTAACCGCTATCAAAAATACCTATTGCACCTTGTTGTGTATTCATAAAAAAACCTCAGAGAAAATTTTCTGAGGTTTAAAATTAAATTAATTATTTAATTAATGCTTAGGTGTTGTTTTAGGTTGTGTTTTAGGAGCTGTTGCCGGTGTGGTAACTGCTTTAACTCTTTCTTCTAATTCTTTTGACAAAGGGATTTTTAATTTCCCTAAAACACGCAATGCTAACTCGTCTGACTGGTTAGCCCAAAAAATTGCATCGGGTTTTAATATGTAAGTATATTTCTGTTCGTTAATTACAGTTTGTAATGCATCATAAATTTTTTGCAAGTATGGTGCAAGGTATTGTCTTTGTTTTGTTTGATATTTTTCGTTTTGATATTGTTGCCACGATAATACTCTTCCTTTTAAATTATTTATTTCTTCTATACGTTTTTGTTTAAGAGCCGGAGCAATGCTATTAGGTGCTGCAGTATCTCTTTTTAATAAACTATCTTTTAATTTATAATCTGCCAATAACACATCGTACTCGGCAGCAAGAGAATCTGTTGCAAATATTTTCATTAAAGAATCTACTCTTTCAATACCGGGCATAAGTGGTAAAATTTGTTGTTCATCAAACACACCAATTTTTACTTGTTGTGCATGTGTATTATTTGCAAATAATATTACCATGATGAAACAAGTAGTAAAAATTAAATTTTTTTTCATTGTATAATTGCTTAAGTGTTAATAAAAAGCCTTGAAGTAACCACTTCAAGGCCTATAATAAATATTTTTTAATATTTAGTTTTTGCCCGCAGGTTTAGTTTGTGGCTTTACATTCATAGTAGGCGGTTTTGTGCCACTTTTTAGTGCTTTAATTTGATCTACAATTTGTTGCGGTAAAGGAATTTTTAATTTATCTAATACACGCAAATTAAATTCGTTGGCTTTATCTAATTCAAAATACTCAAACACATCTGGTTTAAATATTTGTGTGTATTTCTGTTCTGCAATAACTTCTTCCATTGCATGGTACATTTTTTCCATAAATGGTTGTAAGTACTCGGCTTGTTTTCTTTGGTATTCTTGTTGTTGGTATTGTTGCCAACCTACCAATTTTGCTTTTAATTTATTTACTTCATCTATTCTTACTTTTTTAATAGATGCGTTTAAAGTTTTGGGTGCAGTAGTATCTCCTTTAAGTAAACTGTCTTTATAATTGTATTCGGTATATGTCATTTCATATTCTGTTTGCAAAGAATCTTTTACAAATTTTTGCATTAAAGAATCTACTCTTTGAATACCGGGCATTAAACTTAAAACTGCTTCACGGTCAAACATCCCAATTTTTGTTTGTGCATTGGTGTTGCTTGTAAAAACAAGGCTGCTTGCTATAATTGCCAATGCTAATGCAACTTTTTTCATTTTGATTGATTTGTTATTTTGTTTGTTTTATTTTATTTTGAATATTAGAGTTTGATGCCTAATTCTCTTAAAACATCATCGCTTTTATCCAGTTTAGGGTCGGCAAATATAACGGTAATTCCTTCACTTTTATCTAATACAAAATCGTATGCTTTTGCTACTGAAATTTTTTGTATGGCGTTGTAAACCTTATCCTGTATTGGTTTTACCAGTTTTTGTCTTTCTTTAAATAAATCTCCTTCGTAGCCAAAACGTTTTTTTTGTAAGTCTCTTATTTCTTTTTCTTTATTAAATAATTCTGCTTCTCGTTTCTTTTTTAATTCATCACTTAGCATGTATTGTTCGGCATCGTAGTTTTTATACATTTTATCTAACTCTGCCTGTTTATCATCAATTTCTTTTTGCCATTGGCTACTTATTTGCTGAATTTGTTTATCGGCATTTTTATACTCGGGCAGTTTATCTAAAATATATTTTGTATCTATTACTGCATAACGTTGTGCATTTGCTGCAAATGCAAATAATAAAAAGCAAGACGTAATTAATAATAATTTTTTCATACAAAATATTTTTAATTTGTTTATTCGGGTTCGTAACCTAACATAAAGGTAAACCTGCTCATATCTTTTAAACTTCCTCCGGGTGTGTACCTATCTAAACCAATACCGTAATCAAATCCAAGTAAACCAAACATTGGTAAATAAAAACGCATACCTATACCTACCGAACGCCTTAACTCAAACGGATTATATGTTTTTAAATTATACCAACCATTGGCAGCTTCAAAAAACGTAAGGGCATATATTGTGCTGCTTGGGTTTAAGCTTAACGGATACCTTAATTCTAAAGTATATTTATTAAACATGGTAAAGTATTGATTAGTACCCGATTGGTCTGGATTAACTTTTACATTAGGTGTATTGTAAACAGGGTAACCTCTGTGCGAAATAATATCGTATCCTATTAATGCATATTGGTTACTTAAACCTGCATCGCCCACTTGAAAACGTTCAAAAGGAGATACTTGTAATTGTAAATTATATCTTCCTAAAAATCCGTATTTAGCGGCCAATTTCAATACCAACATTTTGTTATGCTCGGCTCCGCTTGGTTTGGTTAAAGGAATATACCATTCTCCATTAAAACGCCATTTATGATATTCAATCCATTTATACGGATTGGCTTGTTCTATAAAACTTTTATCTATTAAAGAATATGGTGGTGTTAATTGAAGGCTTAACAAAAAGTTAGAACCACTACTTGGAAACAACGGTTGATTAATAGAAGTACGTTGTAATGCAATTTTAAAATTTAAGTTATTAGAGAACCCATTATTAAAACCAGGTAATGTAACCGGGCTTATATAATAATTTACTAAATGATATTGCGTAAAACCTAACGATGTTGATAGAGCAAAATAATCATCAGGCCATTTTAATTGTTTAGATAAGCCAATAGAGAAGCCAGTTGTTTTTAAATATGATTTATTAGCTGCCGTTGCAGTATAAGTACCTGTTGCAGGATCGTATGCGTTAGCAAATTTTGTATCATATATAGAAACAGAAAGTGCATTTCTTTTTTTACCACCCAACCAAGGTTCTGTAAATGAGAAGTTGTATGAACGGAATGCACGCCCATTACTTTGCACACGGAAACTTAGCTTTTGACCATCTCCCATTGGTATTTGAAATGGATGATAAGATGAACGACTAAATAAATTGCGTAACGAGAAATTATTAAAACTAATACCAACCGTACCTGTTAAGCCAATAGTACCGCCCCAACCTGCACTAAGCTCTAACTGGTCGCTCGATTTTTCTTCTACTTGCCAAGTAACATCAACCGTTCCGTCATCAGGGTTAGGAACAACATTCGGGTTAATTTTTTCTGCATTAAAGAAGTTTAATTGAGAAAGCTCGCGTTGAGAACGAATTAATAATTCACGACTAAATTTTTCTCCGGGCAATGTTCTTAACTCACGGCGAATAACATAATCTTTTGTTTTTTCATTTCCTGAAATACGAATATTTTTCCAAGTTGCTTGCGGTCCTTCTATAATTCTAATTTCATAATCAATAGTATCATTATAAACTGCAGTTTCTACAGGGTCTGTTCTAAAAAATAAATATCCGTCATCCATATAATAACTGCCTACATCTCCACCTTCGGGCGAGCCTTTTCCTAAACGTTTATTTAATGTTTCAATATTATATACATCGCCTTTTTTAATACCAAGAATTAATGAAAGAACAGAATCGGAATATTTAGTGTTTCCTCTCCAAGTAATATTTCCAAAATAATATTTATGCCCTTCATTTAATTTAATATCTATGTTTAAATTTTTCTTTGAATTAGGATATACTAAATCTTTTTCAATAATAGCATCTCTATATCCAATAGAGTTATAATATTCAATTAATTTATCTTTATCTTCTTCGTATTTTTTTTGATTAAACTTAGCAGAAGTAAAAAGTTTAAATCTTACATAGGGGTCTAATAATTTACGTGTTTTACTTGGCGTTAAATAACCTCTATCTGCCAAATAATCCATAAAAGTATATGGCTTTACTTTTATAATACCACCTGTATCTACTGCAGGAAATAATGTTAAACGAGATTGCTCTTTGGTGCCTTTTAATTGTTTCTTTAAAATGCTTGTTTCAACAGTATTTCCGGCAAATCTAATATCGCTTATTTTTACTTTAATGCCTTTGTTAATTACAAAGTTTAAACTGATAGAGTTATTATCTAAACTGGCATTTTTAAACTCTTCAATATTTACGTTTATATTTTGAAAGCCTTTATCGAAATAATATTTTTTAATAGCTTCAACGGCAGAGCGTTTCATGTTTTCGGTTATAACTCTTCCTTTTACTAAACCTGTTTTTCCCGATAAATCTTCCGATTCACTTTTTCGTGCATTTATAAAATGAAAATCTGAAAGCCTTGGCCTTTCGGTAACTTCAATTTCAACATCTAATTTATTTCCGTGTAAACCGGTAAAATAAATTTTTACATCGTTAAAATAATTTTGATTCATTAACTTTCTAATGCTTTTGCTAAAAGCATCGGTACCGGGAATGGTTAGTTCATCTCCTACACTAATTCCGGCAATAGAAAGTAAAAGATTTTCATCAAAATACTTATTACCAATAATTTTAATAGAATTAATTTTATACTTCTTAGGTGTTTTTTGATTAAAAATATTAATCAATTCTGCATCAATAGAAGTAATGCTGGTATCGGTTTTTTCTTGAGAATAACTTACCAAAGCAGTTAAGGTTAAGATAAAAGAAAAAACAAAAATTTTGTACACTTTGTGCATCCGTCTGGTTATTTTAAATCTTATGGCTTTTTGTGCCACAGCAATAGTCAAATTTTTAAGGTGGGCAAATTAACGGGAATATTTAAAAGTGTTTGTTAAATAAGCCAATTATTTATTTAAGAAAGAAGATTTTAGTGTTTTTTGGGGCTTTCTTTAACTTGTTTTCCGGTTTTTCCAAAGCGTCTTTCTCTATTTTGGAAGTCTATAATGGCTTCGTATAGATGAATTTTTCTAAATTCTGGCCAAAGTGTATTGGTAAAATACAGTTCGGCATAAGCTAATTGATACAATAAAAAGTTACTTATGCGGTGTTCTCCACTGGTTCTAATCATTAATTCAGGATCGGGAAAATTGCAGGTTGTAAGATATTGTTGCACCGTGTTTTGGTTAATTTCTTCGGTATTTATTTTCCCTTCCTTAACGTCTATTGCTATATTTTTTATGGCAGTTACTAATTCCCAACGGCTACTGTAACTTAATGCCATTACTAAATTTAAGCCTGTGTTGGTTGCCGTTTTTTCTAAAGCTTCTTGTAATACTTTATCAACTTGCGGTGGAAGCATAGCTCTATTGCCTATTACATGCAGGCGAATATTGTTTTTGTTTAATACGGGAACTTCTTTATGTATAGTATCAACCAATAAACTCATTAAACCGGTTACTTCGGGTTCGGGTCTATCCCAATTTTCGGTGCTAAATGCATAAAGCGTAAGATATTGAATACCTAATTCTGCACAGCCTTCTACAATATTTCTTACACTTTCAACTCCGTGAAAATGGCCGTATAATCTATCATGCCCTTGTCCTTCGGCCCAACGACCATTACCATCCATAATAATGGCAATATGTTTAGGCAAGCGGTTTTTATCTATTTGTTGTGCCAAAAGATTCATAATTGTTTATTGCGTTGGCTGCAAAAATAATAAAAGCATTTTTTGTACAGCAAAACAGCTTTTAAATTAAAACAAAAGCCCTGTGTTTTTCAGGGCTTAATTATTTTTCGGTAAATATATTATAATTAAAAACAATATTTATTTGCCGCTAACATAGTATTGCAAATTCTTCTGCGGGCATCTTTAGTGTTATATGGTTCTACTTTTGTAAAACGTTTTAAACCAATATGCATCATTTTTAATTCATCTCCATCGGCAAAACTATTTAATGCATCTTTACCTGCTTTATTAATTCTATCGGCAGCATCGTAAATAAATGTACGCATCATATCTACATGAATTGAAGTTGCAGCTTCACCTTTTTGTTCGGTTAATTTCATTGCTCTGAACAATGCACTTTCTGCATGATAAACATCAATAGCCATATCGGCAATGTTCATTAATATTTCTTGTTCTTTATCTAAACTCATCATTAGTTTTTGTACGGCTGCACCTGCTACCATTAAAATGGCTTTTTTAAAATTGGCAACATATTTTTTTTCTTTTGCAAATGCACTTTCATCTTCATTACTAAAATCAGGAATACTCATTAATTCTTTTTGAACGTTCATGGCAGGCGTCATTAAATCTAATTTTCCTTTCATGGCACGTTTTAAAACCATATCAACGGTAAGCAAACGATTAATTTCATTAGTGCCTTCATAAATTCTGTTAATACGGCTATCTCTATATGCTTTGCTTATAACATACTCATCGCTAAAACCATTGCCACCGTGTATTTGTACACCTTCATCAACCACAAAATCTAATACTTCACTACCAAATACTTTAAGCATGGCACATTCAATAGCGTATTCTTCTGCTGCACCTAATAGTGCTTTTTCAAAAGTTAATCCGCTTTGTAATAATTCTTTTTCTTTATCATCAATATATTTTGCAGAACGGTATAATGCACTTTCTGCAATCCAAATACGTATAGCCATTTCTGCTAATTTGTGTTTGATGGCACCAAATTTTGCAATGGGTATTTTAAATTGTTCTCTGGTGGTTGCGTATTGAACAGATGTTGTAGCTGCATGTTTGCTTCCGCCTAATGCTGCTGCACACAATTTTAAGCGACCGATATTTAATATATTAAAAGCTATAATATGTCCTTTGCCAATTTCTCCTAAAACATTTTCTACCGGTACTTTACAATCTTGAAAATATAGTTGCACGGTTGATGAACCTTTAATTCCCATTTTATGTTCTTCGGGGCCTTGTGTAAAGCCTTCAAAGCCTCTTTCAACAATAAAGGCAGTGAATTTATCTCCATCAATTTTTGCAAACACAGTATAAATATCTGCAAAGCCTCCATTTGTAATCCAACATTTTTGTCCGTTTAATAAATAATATTTTCCGTCATCGCTTAATTTGGCTGTTGTTTTAGCTCCCAATGCATCGCTACCGCTGTTAGGTTCGGTTAAACCATAAGCTCCTTTCCATTCTCCACTTGCTAATTTTGGTATATATTTATTTTTCTGATTTTCATTTCCAAAATATAAAATAGGTAAAGAACCAATACCTGTATGTGCTGCAATAGCTACACTAAAACTGTAACCTCCGCCTAAGCCTTCGTTGACAATGGTTGATGTTATAAAATCTTTTCCTAAACCTCCGTACTGTTCGGGAAGTGAGGTAGAAAGTAAACCTTGCTCGCCTGCTTTTTCTAATAGTGATGGCATTAAACCTGCTTCTTGCTTATCTATTCTTTCTAAGTTAGGCAATACTTCGTTGGTTAGAAATTGTTCGCACATTTCCATTACCATTTTTTGTTCTTCATCAAAATCTTCGGGCATGAAAATTTCATACGGATTGCTTTCTTTTATTATCCACTCTCCGCCTTGTAAGGCTTTTGATTGTTGTGATGCAGTATTCATATAAATTTTATTTAAAGTATTTGTGTGTAATTATGATTGTAAATTATCGTACACTTTTTGCAAAACATTTTTTACTGTTTCAATTTCATCTTTTGCAATTCCTATTAAAGCCTCGTCCATAGTTTGATTGGCTAAGTCTATTGTTATTTGTTGTAACTCTTTTGCAGCATCGGTTAAAAAAATTAAGTTCTTTCTTTTATCATCTTTAGCTGCTGTTCGTTTTACCAGTTTAATATTTTCTAAATTATCTATAAGCCTTGTAATACTTGGTTTATCGCGGTAAGTTCTATTGCATAAATCTTGTTGGCTAAGCCCGTCTTCTTTCCATAAATGATATAAAATACTCCATTGCTCAATAGTAATTTCTAAGCCTGCATTTCTAAAATTTTTTTGCATTCTACGGGCAACGGCAGCTGCTGCCATTGCATTAATTACGCTGTATAATTCTCCTTTTTTAAAGTGACTGTTTGCCATATAGTTGTTTATGCAACTATTTTCAAAATTCAAGTATCTTTGTGAAACTGCCAAACATTTTAAAAAATATTTTTAGGCAACGCAATAAATTAGCAGTTATGCAGCAGGGATTTGTACTATATAAAAACTCAACCATTCACTACTATAGTTTTGGTAGCGGGTCAGAGTTGTTGGTTGCGTTTCATGGTTATGGAGAAGACGGAAGTAGTTTTAAAATTTTAGAAATTGAATTAGGAAAAAAGTTTACCATTATTGCTATTGATTTCCCTTTTCATGGCAAAACAAGTTGGGATAACAAATTAATTTTTACCGAAAATGAATTATTGCAAGTGTTGCAAATTATTACTCCGTTTGCTTTACAGCCTTTTCATTTAATAGGATACAGTATGGGCGGAAGAGTTGCATTGTATATGCTGCAGCAATTTTCTAACCAAATAAAAAGTTTAGTATTAATTGCACCCGATGGATTGCATCATAATATTTGGCATAAATTTTCAACACAAACAGCAGTGGGTAATAAATTATTTTATTTTACAATGCATTATCCTAAATGGTTGTTTATATTAATGAAAATGGCTGTTACATTAGGTTTGTTTAATAAAAGCGTGTACAATTTTGTGCAGTATTATTTAAAAGAAAAACAATCGCGGTTGCAATTGTATAACCGATGGACTGCAATGCGAAAATTTAACCCGAACCTGAGTGTATTAAAAACTATCATTTCAAACAAACACAGTTCTGTAAAAATATTATTTGGCAAATACGATAAAATTATTCTTACCAAAAACGGTTTAAATTTTAAAAAAGGAAACGAAGCATTTGTTACTGTAAAAGAAATTGAAGCAGGGCACCAACTTTTAAAAGAAAAACATATTGCAGAAATTACTGCTTTGTATAATGCTTAAAATTGCATCTTTGTAATATGCTGTTGAATATTTATTTAATACTCACACTTTTAATTTTTATTCCTTACTCGGTAATTATTTTATTATACAGAAAATGGTTTTTAAGATTAAAACAATTTGTTGTTCCTACTGCATTTAAACCGCAAACAACTTTTACAGTTATTATTCCTGCAAGAAACGAAGAACAAAATATTGGTAAATGTCTTCATTCAATTTTACAACAAAACTATCCGTTGTTTTTGTATGAAATAATTGTGGTAGATGATTTTTCTACTGATAAAACTGTTGCTGTTGTTCAATCATTAAAAAAAGAATATTCAAATTTACATTTACTAAAACTGGCCGATGAGTTAGATGGAAAACCATTAAATGCATATAAGAAAAAAGCTATTGAAAAAGCTATTAAATATGCCACCGGAAATTGGATAGTAACCACCGATGCAGATTGTATGGTTACTAAAAATTGGTTAATGAATTATGCAGCATTAATTGAACAAACCCAACCTGCGTTTATTGCTGCTCCTGTTGTTTTTACTAACGATGGCACTTTACTTTCAATGTTTCAATATATAGATTTTGTAAGCTTGCAAGGCATAACGGCAGCATCAGTTTCAGCAGGTTTTCATGCAATGTGTAATGGTGCAAACCTTGCTTACAGAAAAGATGTTTTTTACAGAGTAAATGGTTTTAAAGGCATTGATAATATTGCAAGTGGAGATGATATGCTTTTAATGAATAAAATAAAACAAGAGTTTCCTAATGCCATTGGATTTTTATTTTCTAAAGATGCAATTGTATCTACCAGTCCTATGCCCAATTGGAAAGCATTTATAAACCAACGTATTAGGTGGGCAAGTAAATCTGATAAGTATAAAGACAAAACAGTTTTTTGGGTATTGGTACTTGTATATTTTCTTAATTTATTTTTATTTATAATGCCATTTATTGCTTTAGTTATACCAACACTATGGCTTTATTGGTTAATATTTTTAATTGCTAAAACTTTTATAGAATTAAGTTTTGCTGTACCGGTTGGTAATTTTTTCGGGCAATCGTTTATATGGTGGTTTCCGCTATTACAACCTTTACATATTACTTATATGGTTGTAGCAGGTTGGTTAGGTAAGTTTGGAAATTATAAATGGAAAGGGAGAAGCGTTAAATAATATTGAGTTAATTAATTTTTTTAGACCGCTCAGGAAACCAAGCATAAATAATTAAAAAAACAGCTGCTAATAAAATAAACGGAAGTAAAAAAAAGCTTTTCATATAATTAATTTAAGATTATTGATAACAGACTGCTAAATAACCGATAAGTTTAAAATAAGACACAAATAATTTTAAAATTGTTGTAAAACACATATATAATTTCGGTAAAATGATAAATTCTTTCGGTAAAAGATTGTTTAAAAACACAGGGGCAGTTGCCGGAATAATAATTATTGCATGTAGCGTAATTATAGCATTGTTTGCATACATCATATCTCCAGATGCAACCCCTAACGCAAACAGAATGATTCCTGAAATTGGAAGTAAAAAGCCGGGTTTTTCAATTCAATTCTTACAAGTAAAAAAAAATAATTCTATTCAAGAAAATTTCTTTTCAAAAATAATTAATGGCAAACAAGATACACTTACTTACATACCCGTTACAAATTATACAATTAAGGCAGATAGCGTTATTTACAATAAATATGTAGATGATAATATTATTGAAAGAAAAGCCATTGCTCTAAAAAATGTTGGCAACCCTATTACTATTAACGTAAAATTTTATTTAGGCACCGATAGATTTGGAAGAGATATTTTAAGCAGGTTAATTATAGGCACAAGAGTTAGTTTAAGTGTAGGTTTAATTGCTGTAATTATTTCTCTTACACTTGGTATTTTTTTAGGAGCATTAGCCGGTTATTTTAAAAGTTGGGTAGATGATGTTATTATGTGGTTAATTAATGTTTTGTGGAGTATTCCTACACTATTATTGGTGTTTGCCATAACACTTGTTTTAGGTAAAGGTTTTTGGCAAGTGTTTATTGCCGTTGGTTTAACTATGTGGGTAAATGTGGCAAGGTTAGTTCGCGGGCAAGTAATGCAAGTAAAAACATTAGAGTTTATAGAAGCAACTCACGCTTTAGGATATTCTAATACAAGAATAATTATTAAACATATTTTACCTAATATACTTGGCCCTGTAATGGTTATAGCAGCAAGTAATTTTGCAAGTGCCATTGTAATTGAAGCAGGACTTAGTTTTTTAGGAATTGGTGTACAACCTCCGCAACCAAGTTGGGGGTTAATGATTAAAGAAAATTATAATTTTATTATTACCAATAATCCTATGCTGGCATTAACACCGGGCATTGCCATTATGCTATTAGTATTAGCTTTTAATTTATTAGGCAATGGCTTACGAGATGCTTTAAATGTAAAAAGTAAACTATAGTTTTTGCACTATTCAATTTTCAACTTCTCTATTTTATTTTTTTCAATCAGAATAAAAGTTATTCCTAAACAAAGCCAAAACAAGCTGCCAATTTTATCGGTTTCAATTAAATCACTTAAAAAATTTAATACACCAATCATTATTAAAATAATACTTGTTGCAAAAGCAATTTGTTTATAAAAAATATTTTTTAATGAATGATAAAGGCTTTGTAATTTAATTAGCATTACAAAAAATAAAATAATAAACAACAACATTCCAACTAAGCCTTGCTCTAACCCTATTAATAAAAAATAATTGTGTACCGATGAATGATCTTTATTATTACTTACCCATGTTTTAAAAATACTTTCTGCATAATTTTTATAATTATCATAAAAGCAATTAGGCCCAAAACCCACAACAGGGTTAGTTTTTAACATATTAAAAGCTGCAACCCAACGGTAAAAACGTTCAGCATTAGAAACATCTTTTAATGTTACGGTTGCTTCTAAATGTTTACTAAAATCTGTATGAAAAATGGTGGTATTATATTCAGGTGCAAACTTTAAATAGTTATTATTCCAAAATAACCAAGTTAAAGAAATACAGAAAAAAAATAATATCAATACAAGTGTTATTTTAATTTTTTTATAGTGAATTATAATTCCTGAAAACACGCCAACAACTAAAGCAGCCCACGCACCTCTTGAATAAGATAATAGCAATGCAATAAATAAAACAACTATTACGCTTAATAAAAGTTTGCGTTTAAAATTATTTTTTGGCGTTAATTTAAACATGCTCCAAACAATTGGAAACATACAAACCAACATGCCCGAATAATTTACATGATTACGAAAAAATGGAGATAACGTTTTTTTAATTCCTTCAAAAGAAAAATTATAAAAGCCATGCCTAACAAAGTTTTGCAACACAACCAACATCATTGGTAATAATAATAGCAATGCAAATTGTTTAATTCTTTTTTCTGTTGAAAGAATAATAAAAGGAAGTATTGCAAACGGAATAATATACCAAACTTTTGCAGCTAAATATTTTAAAGAAATAGTTAAGTTGGTTGAATAAATGCAAGCAATTGAAATCCATAAAACATGTAAGAGTAATAACAAAAAAAGTGGTTGTCGAATAATTGATTTTGGGAAATAATTTGGCTGACGAATTATTTTAAGGATAAAAAAACCTGCTAATAATATTAATAAAGGTTCATCAGGAAAATCTAAACTTAATGTTGCTGTAACTTCTAACTCTGTTGAAAGCGGAAGCAAAAAAATCATCAACCAAAAAATAATTTCTGTTTTAGTTATTAAAAAATTAACAGCAGCCGAAAACAATAAAAACAAAAACGGAATAAATAATAAAAAATAATTACTATAAACAATTGCAACACTGCAACACAATAAAAATATTGCAGGTAGTATAATTTGTTGTTGTTTATAATACCAACTAAGCATTCGTTTTTTTTCTTTCAATAATTAATGCAAGTATTACGGCAAAAAATAAAGCAATAAAAAAAACAGTTATCAATGTTAATAGTTTATCTGGTTTTACAATATTGGTTGATGGCGAAGATTTATCAATTACAAACAAAGCAGGGGGCACTGTTTCTATCATTAATTGAAATTCAATAGCTTCTTTTCTGTATTTCTGAATTTCATCTAACAGCGTTTGCCTTTTATTTAATAATAATAGTTTTTTATCATCAGTAGTTTGTGTTGAACGAAGAGTATCTGAAATAGTTATTATTTGTTTTTCCATTTTATCAATAGAAACAATTAAATGATCATGGATTAATTCATAACTTTTTTTCCAAACTTCTTCTTGTAAAAATTGAATTAATGCAGTGGCTCTATTGGCAAGTTTTGCAGCAAAAGAAGCATCTGTAGCATAAGCAATAACTTTTAATAAATTAGTTTCACTCTTAGTAATTTTTAAATCTTCTTGTAATGCTAACAAAGCTTTTCTTCGTTTTATATCTAAAGTTTTTCCTTCAACATTATAGTAATTAATTAAATTAAATTCATCAACCAATTGGTAATAAACAATATCCAATTTCGATAAATTATATACTACATCTAAATCATCTCCGTTTCCTAAAATTGAATATAGGTTTTGAATATTGTTGTTAAACAATTTTGCTTTATCGGCCATTAAAGGGTTTTGTACAATTGAAACACATTGGGCTTTATATTTTTTAGGAATTATAAATAATGTTATGGTTGCAGTTATTAATGCAAGCAATACAATTATGGTTATTGTTTTCCATTTATTTTTTATGGCAGTTAATATATCGGTAAGGTTAAAAATTTTTTCTTGCATAAAAATAAAAATACGAATTTTAATTAATGTAAAACTTGAACATTTCTGTTAAGGCTTTCTTCTAATGAAATAAAAGTTTCGGTACGTTCAATACCTTTAATATTTTGCAATTTATCGTGCAACACTAATTTCAATTGCTGAATATCTTTACAAATAATTTCTGCAAATATGCTGTAATTACCTGTTGTATAATTTAGTCTTACAATCTCTGAAATTTTTTTCAACTCTTTAGCAACGTTATCGTACAAAGAACTTTTTTCAAGATAAATTCCTATAAATGCAATTACATCGTAACCCATTGCTTTAAAATCAACCGAAAGTTTTTTCCCTTTTATTAATTTTTGATCTTCTAATTTTTTCATGCGTACATGAATGGTTCCACCCGATACAAATAATTTCTTTCCCAAATCGGCATAAGAAATATCTGCATCTTCCATCATGGCTTGTATTATTTGTAAATCAAGTTTGTCAATATTTAAAGAAGTAGTCATTTTTAAGTTTGTTTTTAGAAAATTTTTAATAAAAATAGTTATTTACTGAATAATTTCAATATTTATAAAAAAATGTTTGAAAATTTTTTATCTAATAAAGAAAGTTGTTGTAATCTTGTGTTACAAAAGCGAATAGCTCTTAATACTGTGGGGTGATGAAATTTTTGGCAGACATGCCCTCTCGTCTCGGGGGTGAAGATAACAGGATAAACGCGTTGTAGAGCCGACTTCTACCATTGGTAAGGCCGACCAGGGTTGACCACTAAACTTTGCAATGCAGCTAACTTCTTCGTGTAGGTTCGACTCCTACCCCTACAGCAGATTTTTTTCTCAGTGTTTTGCTTGCCTTTAGAGTTAAACTCTAAAGGCATTTTTATTTTTAGTACTTTAAGTGTAGTGGAATTTGTTGCAGGTATTTGATTTTTTTTAAATCTGCGGTATCCATATTGGGGTAATAAATTGCTGCAAAAGTTGCAAAGCAATAAGGGTCATGTGCCATTATATCCAATCTATACCCATGGTCGCCCGAAATAACGATTGTTTTATTTTGCCAATCTTTAATAGAATCTAAAAACTTTAAAACTACTTTATTGGCATAAGCCAAATAGTTGCAGTATAAGCTATCTGCAGCTTTTTTATTTGAAGAGCTATTTATGTCAAAATTTGTTTGAATGTCATTTCCCAAAGAATCTTTTAAAAAAGGCGGATGGGGCATTAAAGCATGAATCCAAAAAAAGCGTTT
Organism: Bacteroidota bacterium; assembly: GCA_018267725.1. Taxonomy (GTDB): domain Bacteria; phylum Bacteroidota; class Bacteroidia; order Chitinophagales; family Chitinophagaceae; genus CW01. The sequence continues at coordinate 183 of JAFDXY010000001.1, read as the reverse complement.
TTGATTTTGTTGAGCATTTATTTTCTCAATAGCCGCAGGGAAAATTTTAGTGTTGAAAGCATTAATTTTTTTAATAGAAGGGAAAAGTGCTTCTAAAATAATTGGAGAAAGTGAATTAATAAATATTTGTTCTTCATAATTTTTTGGGGAAATCGTACGAAAATCAGTATTAATATCAGTTTT
>JAFDXY010000019.1 GCA_018267725.1 Bacteroidota bacterium | reverse complement strand
CCCCAAAAGCCTAAAAAACCTTGTTCGTAATATTATTTAAATAATTATGAAAAGAATTTATTTCTGCATTATACTTCTATTTTCCTATTTTTTAAAAGTTAGTGCTCAAGAAAATCATGCATCTTTAGAGGCTCAATTGTCATTAATTAGTAATGAAGCAATTCCCTCGGCGAAAGCTATTGGCATTTCAATAATTAATAATTCAAATATTGATTGTTATGTATCAGGTATGAGATATTATACTATTTATACGGGGTTACATTTTTACAAAAAAGATAGCTCTGGTACTTGGATTGAACTTGATATATTAAAGCATAAAGATAAAATAGAACTAAGACAAAAAAATTACTCTAGTTATAAAGGAGATATAGGGAAAATTAAAACTTATCATGATGATAACTTTATTACAAAAAAATATAGTTTGTTAACATGGCAACAAGAAGAATTTCAAGATTCAATTTTAAAAAAATGGCTTATAAAAGCACATCCTACTTATGATACTTCTTATATTGAATCTACAATAATAAGCAAACCTTTATTTATTAAAGCAAATAAATCTTTAAAGAATTATTTAGTAGTTAGCTTAGATTATTTATTCTCAAAACCTGGTGATTATAGAATAACTTTTAAGCCTATAGACGAAACTTATAAAAATAGATTTTCGGATACAATAATTCATCATCAAAATCCAAGAATTATTATTCCGAAAAAAATATTTACTTACAACCAATATGTACCTGTACAAATTCCTTCAAACGAACTTCTAATTACAGTACTGAAAGAAAATTAACCTACAAAATGTCTATTAAATCCATAATATTATTTTCTCAAATCCTTGTTAGCTTACCTATATTTTCTCAAACCCTCACAGGTACTTGGGAAGGTGTTTTCTTTAGTGACATGAGCCGTTATGAACGTAAAAAATTTATACTGCACATGGAGTTAAAACAGGAAGGCAATAAACTAAAGGGGGTATTCTACACGGCTAAATTTGAAAAACCCAATGAGCCAGAAGCTATTTATACTATCAGTGGCATATTAGGCAAAAAAGACCCTTTGGCATTTTTTAAATTAATGGAAGACAATTTAGTTGAGTACACCATACCTTATGAAATTGCCAATGCTTTTAATGAGTTTGCCTGCACTTATACTACTAAAGATTCTAGTGAATTTTTATATGGTAATTGGTATCCCAATAACCGAAACACATTAAGGGCAGATGGGGCAGGGGGTAGTTATCAGCTAAAAAAATTTGCTCCAGTAATTGGTGAACTATACATTAAATACATTGATAATAAAAAAAAGAAAAAGAAGGCAGATAATGTAACCGAAACAGATTCAACCAAACAACACCAATGAACATTAATATATTTTTTTACGGCAGCCTGTTGCTTTATGCAGCAGGCATTTTTATAAGCAGGCTATTGGTACTGTATGTAATAGATAAAAACAATACAACTACTGCAAAGTGGTGCAGTGTTAGCGGTAAGTTTAATTGTAATGCCGTATTAACATCGCCATTCAGTAAACTAAGCAAATACATACATTTGGCAGATATAGCATTGGCATATTATACAACCGGTTTATTGCTAACAGTTCTTTCCTTAATTAATGGGTATAAAAATGAGTGTTTGGCTGTTGGTTTTTTCCCATCTACTTTATTGTTTGCGTTTACTTTTTTCCTTTTATTGTATCAATCATTTATTATTAAAAGCTGGTGCAAGTTGTGTTTACTGCTTACTGCTATTATATGGCTGCAACAATTGGTAGAAATAATTTATGTTGCAAATATTGGTTCTATTAATGAAGCAATAGAAAGTGATAAATTCATTTCATTTATTTGTAACGCTTTGTTTTGTGTTTTAATAAGCAGTACTTGGTTAGTTTTAAAACCATATATACTAAAAGCAAAAGAAACAGAGCAAACAAGAAAGCAGATTACAAAATGGAAAACTAATGTTCATCTTTTTAATACTATATTAAAGCAGCAACGTTTTATAGAAACACCTACATGGAGTGATGATTTTGTTATTGGCAATGCTGCTGCAAAACTTCAATTAACAACAGCTTTTAATCCCTATTGTCCCGCTTGTTCTTATGAATACAAGATGTTGAAAGAAATTTTAAAACTTTATCCTAACCATATTGGTTTAACGGTAAAGTTTAGGGTTATTACTGCTATAAAATCAAAACACACAGAAGCTGTTCAGTATTTGTTGCATGAATATTTTTCTCAAGCAACTGAAAATAGAATAAATATTTTAGAGCAATGGTTTGATAAACATGATTTACAAGTATTAAAAGAAAAATACGGAAATATTAATGAGCAATATAAAGAGTTGATGCAAAAACACGAGCAATGGTTTAACAATGCACAAATAACACATACCCCAACTTTGTTTGTAAATGGATATGAATTTCCGCAACCATTTAATTTGAGAGATTTTAAAATATTAATACCTAAACTCATTCGTTCAGAAAAGAAACAAGAACAACCTGTTGCATAATGAATACACAAGAACTCGCAGCAAGAATTAATCAACATTTTCCCGGAAATGTTGGAATTATATTAACAGGCAGCCAAACAAATAATATTGAATTTAATAATATTTCAGATATTGATACTGTTGTATTATGCAGAGCAAGCAGCGATGTACATAGTTATGGCATTAATTTTAATGGCTTTAGAATTGATTGTACCGTTTTTCCTTTATGGGATATTGATAATGTTTTTGAAAATGAAAGTGAGCACGAAAGAGGTATTCTATTAACCATGTTGGCAAAAGGAAAAATGATTGCAGGAGAAAGAGAAATTGTTTTATTTATTCAGCAAACTGCCGGTAAAATAGTAGCCCAATTAAGTAATGCTGCAAAACTATTACAGAATGAATCGGTAATTGAACTTGAACGAATTAATAAATATTTTAAAAGAGAAATAAATGAAGATGAGAAAATTATACTGCTTTCAGAATTAGTACATGTAACCACAAAATTAGAAGTAATAAAACAAACTGCAAGAAATGCTAATTATTTGAAAAAAGTAAAAGCTATTCAGGAAAATAATCCAATTTTTTTGAAAGAACTAAAAGCTGTTTATTACAAAGTATTGATAGAAAATGAAACCGAATTGGCCACCAGTTTTATTAATAATTATCTTAAACAACTGCTACAAGATACTGCACAGAATACTGCCAAAAATTTTATAGCTATTGATTGTTTATTCAATATTTCAATTACAGAGTTTACAGAAAATATGTTGCATCTAATACAGCAAAATGAAGTGCTACATAAATCATATCAGTATTTTTATCGTTCTTCCACAAAATATCACAGAATATACAAGTACAATTACACGTTAGTATTTAAATGTAACAATAACAGCGATGAATTAGGCATTCTATCGGAGCTTAGGGCAGTGGCTTTAACTTTGGGTGGTACAAATTTGTTTAATTATCAATTGACAACTATACCTGAAACCTCTTTAATTGACTTAAATAAGTCTTTATGTAATTTATATCAAGCAGTGGCAGTAAATGATATTGTAAAACAATCAGCAATTTTATTAATCCATTTTTTAAGTAAGCAACTTCAAGTGGATATAACGGATTTGGTAAACCTTAATAAAATCTTGGTTCAGAAATGGATATTAGAAAGACCAGAGCAAAAAGATTTAAAGCAACATGCTGATATAATCCGAATCTAAAAAAATAAATTCAGCAACTTAGATACAACATTTAAAAAAATCGAAAAAAATTTACTTGAATTCATAATTTCTTACGAGCAATCAAAGATTTTTTATAGCGAATTATTAACTAATCAAATTAAGCAGGTTCAGGCAGAAATAATTAAATCGGTAGCATCTGTACAGCACCTCAAAAAGTATGTTTACTGGAATGACAGTGTTTTATCATTAATGGAAATAGAAAACTTGCATGAAGCCAAAGCATATTTAATTATTATTCAGGAAATCTTTACAATGTTTAATTTATCTACTGCAGAAAAAGCAAAATTCATTTATTTTTCTTCTTTACTTACAATTCAAATGGCTTAAAATAATTACTATTAATGGCTTCTTGTATATTTGAGTAATTGAATAAACAACTTCATGAAACATATTTTTCATTGCATAGATGCACATACTTGTGGAAATCCTGTAAGGCTTGTAAAGCAAGGTGGACCTGTATTGCATGGGAATAATATGAGTGAAAAACGTCAGCATTTTTTAAAAGAATATGATTGGATAAGAAAAGGTTTAATGTTTGAACCACGCGGGCATGATATGATGAGTGGAAGCATTTTATATCCTCCGCATAATAATGAAAATGATGTTGCGGTTTTATTTATTGAAACAAGTGGATGTTTGCCTATGTGTGGTCATGGTACAATTGGCACCATTACCATTGCTATTGAAGAAGGTTTAATAAAACCAAAGCAAGAAGGAATTGTAAAAATGGAAGCTCCGGCAGGTTTGGTATTAATAGAATATAAAAAAGAAAACGAAAAAGTAAAAAGTGTAAAGCTTACAAATGTTCCGTCTTTTTTGCACTCAACAGAATTAACTGCAACCTGTGTAGAATTAGGTGAATTGGTTTTTGATGTTGCTTACGGAGGAAATTTTTATGCAATTGTTGATGTTCAAAAAAACTTTAAAGGCATTGAATATTATACAGCAGATAAATTAATTGCTTATGCAAGAGCGTTAAGAAAAAATATTAATAAGAAGTATGAATTTGTGCATCCTGAAAATCCAACCATACATACTTGCACACATGTGTTGTGGACAGGAGTTGTACTAAATAAAAACTCAACAGCACGCAATGCAGTGTTTTACGGAGATAAAGCAATTGACCGCAGCCCTTGTGGCACAGGCACTTCGGCACGTATGGCACAATGGTATGCAAAAGGTAAATTAAAAAAAGATGATTTGTTTATACATGAAAGTATTATAGGATCAACCTTTACAGGAAGAATTGAAGAAGAATTAATTATTGATAATAAACCTGCTATTAAACCAAGCATAGAAGGTTGGGCAAAAGTATTTGGGCATAATATTATTTCTATTGATAAAGATGATGACCCTTATGCTTACGGATTTCAGGTTATTTAAACTTTATACATAAAATTAATTTAATAAATGAAAATTGTAATTATTGGTGGCGGAATTATTGGATTAAGCAGTGCTTATTATTTGCAACAAAGCGGACATACAATTACTGTAATTGATAAAACAGATATGCGTAATAATTGCTCTTATGGCAATGCGGGTTATGTATGCCCCAGTCATTTTGTACCATTGGCAACACCGGGTATTGTAAAGCAAGGTTTGAAGTGGATGTTTAATGCTACAAGTCCGTTTTATGTAAAACCTCGTTTAGATATAAATTTAATTAATTGGGGTTTGAAGTTTATGAAGAGTGCAACACCTGAAAAAGTTGAAGCGGCTGCCATACCTTTAAGAGATATTGCATTGCTAAGTAAACATTTGTATGAAGAATGGGTTAAGCAGCCACAGTTTGCTTTTGCTTATGAGCAAAAAGGTTTGCTTGAAATTTTTCAAACAGAAAACAACAGAAAACATGCAAAACATACCATTGCAAAAGCACATACACTGGGCTTAAAAGATACGGTATTATTGAATTATAACGAATTGCAAGCATTAGAACCACAAACAAAAATTAATGGCTTGGGGGCTATACATTTTAAATGCGATGCTCATTTATATCCTAATAAATTAATGCAACAATTAATAGCACATTTAAAAAATGTTGGTGTAACAATTATTAATAATGAAGAAGTTATAAATTTTGGAACAAATACAAAAAATATAACAAGTGTAATTACCAATCAAAATAAATACGTTGCAGATGCAGTGGTTATTGCCACAGGATCTTGGAGTAGAGAGTTAGCAGCCAAACTAAATATAAAAATTCCTTTGATGCCCGGAAGAGGTTACTCTGTTACAGTTGAAGAGGAAAAATATAAATTAAATTATCCTGCGGTATTATTAGAAGGCAGAGCAGCCGTAACGCCAATGGATGGTAATAAAACTCGTTTTGGCGGCACAATGGAAATTACACCAACTAATACGCCACCTAAATTAAACAGAGTGCATGGTTTATTAAATGCAGTGAAAAGATTTTATCCTGAGTTTGATGTTCCTTTTCCTACGGAAGATAAAATTTGGTATGGCTATAGACCATGTAGTGCAGATGGCTTACCTTATATTGGCAAAACAAATAAATGGAATAATGTAACTATTGCTACTGGGCATTCTATGCTGGGCTTGAGTTTGGGAGCAGGCACAGGGAAATTAGTTGAAGAAATTGTAAATGAAAAAATTGCTTCCATAAATATGCAACCATATACTGTAGAAAGATTTGGCAGTTGAATTAAACCATTGATAAACAATTAATGAAAAATAATAATACAACATCAACAAATATTTTTCAGCAAACAACAACTATTCGCATTATAGCGTTTTGGGCTTTTTCTGAAGCATTTCTTGGTGGAATTTTACACGGATTTCAAATACCATTATCTGGCTTAGTGCTTGCATCTATTGCTTCGCTTTGCATTACATTAATTGCATTAGCCAATACTTCTAAAGGAATTATTTTAAAAGCAACTTTTACGGTTATTGCAATAAAATTTATATTAAGTCCATATACACCGCCAATGGCTTATTTAGCTGTATTAATGCAAGGCCTTGCAGGCGAATTATTTTTTATTCAAAGAAGATTTATAAAAACATCAGCTTTTTGTTTAACATTATTTTCATTAATGTATTCTGCCTTGCAACAATTAGTAACGCTAACAATAATTTTTGGAAAAAACTTCTGGAAAGCATTAGATGTTTTTCTTAACAACATAACACAATCGTTTGTTTCGCAACAACATTACTCTTTATATATTGTTATTATATATTTGTTATGTTATGTTTTAGCAGGCATTTTTGGAGGGCTCTTTAATATTTATTTAATAGAACAGTTTAAACAAAATAAATTTCCTGAAAATTTTAATAATGCATTAGCACTATTAAATACAACCAACACAACAAATGCTAACACTAAACAAAAAAAACTAAAAAATAGTTTTATAATAACAGGCATAATATTATTGTGTTTGCTATTTGTTTCATACATACCTGCTTTACAACACAAATTATTAAAAGGAAAAATTTTACCAATTGTAGTAAGAGGGATTTTTGTAATACTTATTTGGATATACTTATTGGCTCCTTTATTTATAAAACTAATTAGCAAGTGGGTGCAGCATTACAAAAAAAATAATCGTTCTGTTATTGAAAATATTTTATTGTTAATGCCCGATGTAAAAAAAATTGTAATAGCAAGTTGGCAAGCAAGTAAAGGGCTACGTTTAGTAAAACGTATTAAAAATTTTATTTTCAACTCGTTAATGCTTGCTTTATATGAAAAAGGTTAATGTATTAATAATTACGGCTCCAACAAAAAGTGGCAAAACAACTTTCTTAACCAAGTGGATAGCAAATAGAAATGATGTTGCAGGAATTTTAACACCCATAAAAAATGGCAAACGTTATTTTCATAATATAAGTGATAATAGTTTTTTTGAAATGGAAAGTGCAGATAAAAATGAAAATGTTTTAACCATTGGTAATTATTTATTTTCAGTTGCAGCATTTAAAAAAGCTTCAGCAATATTAACCGAACCAATTGCAAACAATATTTCTTTTTTAATAATTGATGAAATTGGTCCTTTAGAAATGTTGGAACACAAAGGGTTTTACAACGCATTAAAAAAAATATTAAACTATACTTATAAAAAATTACAGATAATTATAGTTGTTAGAGAAAGTTTAATTAATAAAGTAACAACGTTGTGCAATGAATATAATAAAACAGTTAGTGTTATAAATTTTAGCCCAATTATAAATGGTAATGAATATTTTTTATTGTAAAAAATATTAGCTTTTATTATTACTTACTGCAATTTGTTTTTTGGTTTGAATATTAGCAATAGTTAAACCTGCAACAATAACAAAGCCGCTTATTACATGCATAAGTGTAAACTTTTCTCCTAAAAAAATTACGGCTTCAATAACAGTAAATAAAGGAAGTAAATTACCAAACAAAGAAGTTCTTGCAGCACCAATTCGTGCAATAGAAGCATTCCAAAATAGAAAACCAATTACAGAATTTCCTATCCCCAAATAAATTATAGTAGCATACATACCTTGCGTAAAATGCAGTGTAGGATAATAATGCAGCTCAAGCATTGAAAAAGGGAAAAGCATAATTGTGCCTACAATAAATATTACAAACAATAAACTTATTGGAGAAATTTTTGATGGTCGTTTTTTTACTAATATATTATAAATTGAAAAAGCAATTGCACTGCAAAGTATAAAATACTCGCCCTTTCCAAATTGCAATTGTTTAAGTTTTTCAATATCTCCATTAGATAAAAGCATCATAATACCTACAATACAAAGTATCATTCCTATAACTCGTAAATTATAAATCCTTTCTTTTAAAAAAAAGGCAGAAAGAATGGTAATAAAAACAGGTGATGCAGTAGTACCAATTAATGCAAGGTTAATGGCAGCCGTATAATGCCCTGCCAAATAAATAAACGTATTAAATAAACTTATGCCAAACAATGCCGTAAAAAATAAATATGTTTTATGTTGAAGTATAATTTCTTTTTCTGCAAGAAATTTTTTTAACCCCAATGGTATAATAAAAATGCAGGCAGTACCCCAACGAAAAAATGCCATACTAATAGGAGGAATTTTTTGTGAAATACCTCTTGCCACTACATAATTGCCACTCCATATTATTACGGTAGCTAATGCAAGTAAAAAACCGTTGCGGTAATGTTTGCTGTGGTGATGAGTTGGGTTTGTCATGAATTATTAATGTGCAAAATCGAATTCGTAATTACCTTTTATTCTTTCTATTGGTGGATTAAAATAACCAAACTTAACTTTCGGAAATTCTTCGTGTATTAATTTTTGCAGTTGTTTAATGCCCATAATATCTCCTGTTTCTGTAATACCAATTTGCCCTAAATACCAATCAGGGTCAATATTAAAATTACGCCACTGAATCATATTCAAATTAGTTGCTTTAATTAAATTTCTTAAAGCTTCATATTCTGCTTCACAATCTGTCATTCCCGGAAAAACAAAATAGTTAATACTCGTCCATACATTAAAACTATTTGCAACTTTTAAACTTTCAACAATATCTTCAAACAAATAATTATTAGGGCGATAATAAGGTGTATAAATTTCTTTTCTGGCAGAATTTGTGCTTACTCTAATACTGTTTAAACCTGCTTCACACAAGGCTTTTACGGCATCTGGCTTTGAACCATTCGTATTAATATTAATACTTCCTCTTGTTGTGTGTTTACGAATTTCTATAATACTATCTCTTAAAACTTCCCACATTAATAAAGGTTCTCCTTCGCAACCTTGCCCAAAACTTATAATTGGATAAGGTGCATTTATTAAATGCGGAACAGTAAATTCTACAATTTCTTCAACTGTTGGTTTAAAGGTAAGCCTATCTTGTGGAGATGTTATTTCTTCCTCTTGTGGTTGAAAAGAAACGCAACCAATACAATTGGCATTACATGCAGGCGATGCAGGTACCGGGCACTCCCAACGACTTAATGCAAAATTTCTTGCTGCGGGGCAATTGTATGTATTACAACAATTTTGCATTAAATGTTTTATTAATCTGTTATGTGGATAGTTTTCTATTAAATGCTCTGCACCTGTTTTAATTTTTTTATCGTTATAACCGGCACATTCTTGTCGTATATCTTTTTCAATTCTTACTCCGGTAACATAAAATTTATTATTAAACCAACCTGCTGCTGTGTAACAAAACAAAGGAAGCGTAGGTGCATCTTGCATTGTTTCGTAAGCTGCTAAATATAAACCTGTATGTGCAGGTGGTATAAATGCAGCAACAGCCCAACCTTTTTCGCACAAACGCATTTCATTGGTTATAACATCAATGCCAATTCCTTTTCTTCCGGGTAGTTCATATAAATTTCCACCATCGGGTAATTCAATCCAATCTTCTACTGCAACAGGAAAAGCATCCCACCCTGAACGCCCAACGGCATATAAAGATGTGTCTTCAAAAATATTTCCATTCCCGTCTGAATATAATAAATAGGGAGATTGCTTAATCATGTTTAATGTACGATTTACGAAGTACTATTTGAAAAGTTTGTATTGTATTGAAGTTGAAATAAAAGTTAATTCTGTACTAATTGTTTAGCACAAAACGCATTAAATTCTTTTTCTATATCTTTTCCTACTTCATCATTAATATCTTTTTGAAATAATTTATTGGTTTTAAAATCTATTGTTAAAACGCCGTCTTTCATTATAATGTTGCTTATTTCATTCCATTTATATTTTTTTACGGGAAAGGTGTTAAACACCAGTTCATGTTCATCAATAGCTACTTCGGGTAAAAGTTTTACGGGCTTTTCTAAAACAGCAGCAATTAAATAACCAATACATATAAAAAAACCATTAGGAAAGTTATACCAACCTACTGCTGCCAATAATAATGCAAATCTGTAAAAAGGTTGTTTGCCTTCTCTTTTTAATTTATAACAATACAGCCACCATAAACAAATTGATACTGCAATTAATAAACATCTTACAGATGCAGCAGAAAAATCTATATGCCAATTGTTTGCTTTTGCTTGTATAATATAATTGTAAAAAAAAGCAACAATAGCAATAAACATTAATAATTTACTTATCCAATCAACCAATTTTAATGAGTTCCTTTTAAATACAACAATATACTCGTATGTTTTTACAGGTTTACGCATAAGTGGCAAAAATAAGGTTAAAGGTGTAAGGCGTAATAGATTAAGAATTGAGAGTTTAGGTTATTGGTTATTAATAAGCCTATTCTATTCATTAAATTTCTTTTAACAAATTTATTTGTTGGGTATTTATGTAATTTTTTTAAAAAGAATATCTTATTTTCGAACTCCCCAAGTTCAAAACAAAATTTCCGAAAATTATTAATTGCGTTAGTTCTGTCTGCAGGCAGGAAAAACAATTCTTTTTAAGAACCGTATATCCATTGAATTGCCATAATAAATTGTTTAAAACCTAAAAAATAAAAAAAATGAAAATGAGAATTACCCTTTTGCTGTTAGCCACAACTATTGGTTGGCAACAAATAAACAGTCAAGTGCGAAAAACGCCAATTGCTTGCTCTACCATTGAGCCCAGACAAAGCTTTCTTTTTGATACAACAAAACCGCGTGGTTTGGTTGATCAATATTATTTGTGGGATAATGGGCAAACTATTTATGTAAAAATCATGAACGGCAGTGATGCTAAAAAACAAATGATTGAACGTTATGCCAAAGAGTGGGAAAAATATGGTAATATATTTTTAACGTTTGTTACTTCAGGTCCATCAAATATTCGTGTTTGGTTAGATAATAAAGGTGGTAACAACTCTTTAGTTGGTATAAATGCAAACTCTGTTGCACAAGACACTAAAACAATTAATTTAGATACTACTTCATTTGTTACACCTGCCTATACTTATACGGCTATTGTACATGAATTTGGCCATGCATTAGGTTTATTGCATGAACATTACAGCCCAATTTCTGGTATTAAATGGAATAAAGATTTTGTTTATTCAGAGTTAAAACGCACACAAGGTTGGAGCAAAGAAGATGTTGATAATAACTTATTTAAACAAATGAATGTTTCTTATACCAACGGAACTACTTACGATAAAAAATCTATTATGCACTATCCTATTATGAAAGGATGGACAACCGATGGTTATATGGTAGATTGGAATAATTCAATTTCTGATGGAGACAAAGCTTTAATGGCTGCTTTATATCCTAAAACCGGAAATCGTACTACAGAAAGACCAAGGTTTTACATAACCAATTATACTACCATGCAAGTATTACCAAATACTACAAAACAAGGTATATCATTGTATCCTTCATTTAATATTAAAACTGCTGGCACTTCAGGTACCGTTTATTTTATAGCAATTTTTTACGATAAAAACGGCAATGCAATTAAAGCAAGTTCTAACGATACATACAATGTATTTGGTTATGCAGGTTGTTACAGATCATTAACATTAGCGGTAGATAAAAACTTGAGTGCTAATAAAATTTCTTCTCAAGATTTTGAATTGTTTATTCCTTACAGTGCATTTCCTGCAGGAACGCCAACAGATGTAGAAGCTAAGTTTATAGCAATATTAAAAGACGGTGACGAATGGAAAAACTTATACTCTTCTGAGCCTGTTAAATTTAAATTAGTACGATAGATAACCATAATAAGCCCTGCACACTTATAAACCAAAGCGGTTACAGCAATGTGGCCGCTTTATTTTTTTTCTTCTACTTTTTCTACGGTTATTAAATCGGTTAAATTAATATTCATAGGTAGCAAGCCAACTTGCACAATGGCACGTTTGCCTCTAATTTCTTTTACCTCTCCTACCTGATAATTTTTTTTCAGTTTAACTAACGATCCAATTGTTATATGGTTATTAATTTCTTTAAATTTATTATCTACTTTTTTTGCCAATTTGTTTACAACAATTTGTTCTTTCTTTTTAAACAATAAATTATGCAGATTTTTTACAACATCATTTTTATTTTCAGTTTTTTTCCAATCTAAAACAATTTGTTTCAGCTTGCGTTCCATATCTTTTAAATATTCAATACGTTCTTCAGCAATTTTGTTTTGTTGTTTTAAAAGTTCTATTTGCTGCTTATGTTTTTCTTTACTTAAAACAATTTCCATTTCTTTTTTTAAGCGTTCATTTTCTTTTAGCAGTTGTGTTAAATCTTTCTTTTCTTTATCTAATTGTTGAAGGTTTTGTTCTGTATTATTTAAAAGTTTATCTAATTTAAAATGATCATCATCAACCAACTTTCTTGCACGGTTAATTAAATGTTGCGGTAAGCCAATACGTTGTGCAATAGAAAAAGTATAAGAGCTGCCTGGTTTTCCTACAATTAATTGATATAAGGGTTGTAAATTTTTTTCATCAAAACCCATAGCACCATTAATAATGCCCGGAGTATGATTTGCCATTACTTTTAAATTTAAATAATGTGTGGTAACAATACCCATTGCATGTTTTTTGTTTAACTCTTCTAAAATAACTTCTGCAAATGCACCACCTAAATTTGGGTCGCTTCCACTGCCTAATTCATCTATAAAAAATAAAGTTTTACCATTGGCAACTTCTATAAAATGTTTCATATGCATTAAATGAGATGAGTAGGTACTCAACTCAAATTCTATGCTTTGCGTATCGCCAATATGAATAAATAATTGTTTAAAAATTCCCATTTGCGAATCGGGATGTACAGGCACCAACAAACCACTTTGCAACATTAATTGGTTTAAGCCAATTGTTTTCATAGCAACGGTTTTACCGCCTGCATTGGGTCCGCTAATAATTAAAATTCTTGCTTTATCATCTAACAAAATATTTAACGGAATTGTTTTTTTATTGCTTGATTTATTGTACAAAAACAATAAAGGATGATAAGCATTTATTAGTTGAACTTTTGCTGCATCAACCACACTTGGTTTTGCCGCATTCATGGCGATAGCCAATTTTGCTTTGGCTCTTACAAAATCAAACTCACCAATTATATTAAAATAAATTTTTATTAATGAAGAATAAATGCTTAATGATGCTGTAAGTTGTTTTAAAATTCTCTGTACTTCTTTTCGTTCTTCGTTTTCTAAAGAAAAAACATCGTTGTTTAAAGCAATGGTTTCTTCGGGTTCTATAAAGGCTGTTCTTCTGCTATCGCTTTCTCCGTGCAATATTCCTTTTACTTGTCTTTTATGTTCTGCATGCACGGCAACTACTCTTCTTCCATTACTAAAACTTTCATCAATATCTGCCGAGTAACCTGCTTTAGAAAGTTTGGTAATTACTTTATCAAACATTCTTCGTAATTCATTTCGTTTGCGAAATAAATTCATTCGTATTTTACTTAAATCTTCGCTGGCATTATCTTTCACCGTTCCGCTTTCATCTAACACTTCATCTATTAATTCTATAATTACTTTCTCGTAATAAGTGTTGCTAATAATTTTTGTTAGTGCATCATAAGCTAATCTTCTTTCAGCATCAAACCATCTAAAAATGCTTTCAATGTTTGTGGTAAGTTTTCTTATTGATAGAATTTCTTCACCGCTTAAAGTTGCTCCTGCAATGCTTAATAATTTTATTTCTCGAGAAATATTAGTTGTAAAATCTATAGGGAAATATTGCGATTGAAGTAATAATAATTTGTACTCGTAAGATTGTTGCAAATCAACATCAATAAACTCTTTACGTGTATGCAAACGCAATGTTGCTGCTTTTTCTTTTGCATAAACAGTTGTTGCATTTTCTGAAAGCAGTTGTTTTATTTTATCAAACTCTAATTGTATAGCCGCCGATTCGGGATATAATTTCATATACCTTATAAAAGTAGCAAAGGTAATGTTGTAGCCTATTACACACTCAGCTACGCTTCTTCAACTAAAATCATTTTTTGAGCGGGAGGCACTAATATTAATCTAAATACAGAGTAAGCAATATAAATAAAATGCACCAACATCATCCCTAATATTAAATAAGAAAATATTAGCATATATACTTTCCATGAATAATAAATGGGCGGTGGTAAAATACCTGTTAGCCATTGTTTTTGTATAAACGGCATTTGCACACAATCTATTATTAAAAATATTGTAAACAGAATTACAACAAAACTATACAACCATAAAGTGCCGTTTTGTAATATGCCTCTGCTACGTAAAATTTTGGTAATAACTATTGATACAACTAATAAACCAACAACCACTAACATTAAAGTTTGAAACGATATGCCCGTATAGTTTTCCCAATAATTTAAATTCTGAATACCATCTGCCCAAAATGTTGTTAAAAAAATAATAGCAACTAAAGAGCATATTATTATATAGTTCTCTACATGCATAAAAAACTTGCTTGGCATAGTTTTTTAAAAAGTTTAATTATTTTTATAAATGTGGAGTTTTACAGGAAATGAACTTTAAGCAGTTTTATATTGCAGCCTGTTTTGTAGTAGAATAAACCACAAAGAACATTGCAAACATACTACAAATATTATTCTATTTAAAATAACTTCATCTTTATTTAAATAAAATATCATTTGTACATGCTTAACATTTTATGCTGTTATTTAATTATAATTTTATCGTACTTTTTAAAAATTTTGCTATGTTTAAATTATTAATTACTGCATTATTAGTAAATACAACTTTACTATTAAATGCACAACAAAATGGAAACAAAATGACAAATACTAACAAAAACCACATTGCTTATTTTGGTGAAGGTTGCTTTTGGTGTACCGAAGCATTTTTTCAAAGATTAGAAGGTGTAGTTTCTGTAACAAGTGGTTACGGTGGCGGTTTTATAGAAAACCCAACTTACGAACAAGTTTGCGATAAAACTACCGGCCATGCCGAAATAACAAAAATTATTTACGACCCCACAAAAATTACTTACGATGAATTGTTAGAAGTATTTTGGAAAACACACGACCCCACCACACTAAACCAACAAGGTGCAGATAAAGGCCCGCAATACCGAAGTGTTATTTTTTATTTGAATAATGAAGAAAAACAAAAAGCAGAACATTATAAAGCAGCTTTAGATAAAAGCGGAGCTTGGAGTAAACCAATAGTTACAGCCATAGAGCCTTTTAAAAATTTTTATCCGGCAGAAAACTATCATCAAGATTATTATAATAACAATACCCAACAAGGTTATTGCAAATTTGTAATAGCACCCAAATTAGAAAAGTTTGAAAAGGTTTTTAAAGATAAAATAAAGAAGCACTAATTATTTTATTCTCACTCTTCTCAACTCTAATAAATTTAATGCGTTGGGCTTAAAACCAATAACATTTTTATTTACTAAATGAATGGCTTCATCATAAAAAATAGGTACAACAGGTGCATCGTTAATTACTATTTGATCCATTTGTCTGTATAAAGCATAGCGGATAGAATCATTGGTTTCTTGCAATGCTTTTTCATACAACAAATCAAATGATGAATTTTTATAACGTGTATAGTTAGGCGGTGCAGGATTTTTACTGTAAAACACACTCATATAATTTTCTGCATCGGGGTAATCTGCAATCCAACTTCCCCTAAAAAATAATGCTTGAGATTTTGCAGTTTGCTCAAGTAACACACTTTTTTGCACTACTTCTACCTGAATGTTTAAACCAATTTCTTCGCATTGCTTAGCAACAAAACTTGCTATATCGGCATAAGTAGCAATGGTTAATAATTTAATAGGTGTATTAAAATTTTTATAATCAATGCTTGCTAATAATTGTTTTGCTTTGGTTGGGTTGTATTCATAACCATTAACCAATTCTGTATTTTTACTTGGCAAGCCACCAGGTACAAAACCTGCTGTGGCAGCGGTTCCTATAGAGTTTCGCATATACATCATTAACTGCTCTCTGTTTATGCAATAATTTATAGCTTGCCTAACTGCTTTAAATTTTAAGGGAGATTGTTTTACCAACTCATTATTTTCATCAACTAAAATTCCTAAATATTCTGTGTTTAAATAAGCATGTTTATTCAAAACAATTTTATCTTTCCATTCATTTCTTAATTCTCCTTTTTTGGTTAATACTTCATCTTTAAAAGAGCCGTCAATATCATTTACAAAACTTAATTTTCCTTGCCTGAATTGTAAAAACTCTGTTGCTTTATTATCAAAATAAGAAACTTTAATAGCATCTAAATAAGGCAGTTTTTTTCCTTGCTCATCATGCTCCCAATAGTTATTGTTTTTATGCAGAATTAAAGCTTGCCCTTCTTCCCATGCAACAAATTTAAAGGGCCCTGTTCCGCAAGGATGCCTGCGAAAATCTTTCCCATATCTTTCTACCACTTCATGTGGCACAATGCTGCAATATTGCATAGACAAAATTCCTAATATAGGATTAAAAGGTTTTATAAGTTTTAATTCAAACGTGCTATCATTCAATGCAGTAAAGGGTTTCAAGCTATCAACACGGTTATTAAAAATCCATGCCCCGCTGCTGGCAGTTTGTTTATCAATAATTCTATTAAAAGAAAAAACAATATCATCAGCAACTAACTTTCTGCCTTTAGCGTTTACAAAAGCTGCATCATCATTAAAAAAAACATCTGTTCTTAAATGAAAAATATATACCAATCTATCGGCACTTACTTCCCATTTTTTTGCTAACGATGGAACAATGTTTAAATTGCTATCAACCTCAACCAATGTATTGTATAATTGATGTGCTACCCACATTACAGCCTGGCTTTTAGCAAATGCAGGATCTAAAGTTGCCAAACCCGTAGTTTCATTATAATAAAAAATTTGTTTATCGTTTTCTTTATTGTTTTGGCAAGAAATTAAACACAATAAAAAACAAAAAAACATATAACCTTTTATCATTCTGCGAATATTCATTTCGCCGAATATCTTTACTTTTAGGCAGTAAAGAAAATTTTTATTATGCTAAAAAATTAAACACTAATGGCTAAAATAAAAGTACAGGGTAGAGATATTACTATTATTTTGGTTGAAAACACCGACTATATTTCATTAACCGATATGCTTAAAGCAAAAGACGGAGATTTTTTTATTTCTGATTGGTTGAGAAATAGGAATACGGTAGAATATTTAGGTATTTGGGAAAGTATTTATAACCCTAATTTTAATTATGGCGAATTTGCCGTAATTAAAAGTCAAGCTGGATTAAATAATTATAAATTAAGTGTAAAAGAGTGGGTTGAAAAAACGAATGCAATAGGTTTAAAAGCTACTTCAGGGAGATATGGCGGAACCTATGCACACCCTGATATTGCTTTTGAATTTGGGATGTGGATTAGTGCTGAATTTAAAATTTATCTTGTAAAAGAATTTCAAAGGCTAAAAGCCGAAGAAACAAGTAAGCAACAAATTGAATGGAATTTACAACGAACCATTTCAAAAATTAATTATAAAATACATACAGATTCTATAAAACACAACCTTATACCTAAAAGCATAACACAACAACAAGCTACATTAGTGTATGCAAGCGAAGCAGATTTATTAAATATTGCCATTTTTGGTATTACTGCTAAAGATTGGAAACAAAACAATGCATCAAAAGAAGGCAATATTAGAGACTACGCTACTATTGAACAATTGGTTGTTTTAAGTAATATGGAAAGTATTAATGCTTTATTAATTGCACAAACAATTCCTGCACATGAAAGGTTATTACAATTAAACAAAGTAGCTATCACTCAAATGAAATCTTTAATTGAAAATCAATCAATAAAAAAATTAAAATAGAAAATATGTTATCCTTATTCCCAAAAAAATCAACACCATTTATTTTATTTTTCATATTAGTTACCGCTTTTACCACTCATGCCCAATTAGGTGTAAATAAAAATAAATTTACCCATGCCGATACATTGCGTGGAAGTTTAAACCCAAACAGAGATTGGTGGAATGTTTTGCGATACGATATAACTGTAAAACCAGATTATGAAACAAAAACAATTGAAGGAAAAGTAATTATTACCTGCGAAGCAATAAAAAAAGGTAAAACCTTACAAATAGATTTACAACAACCACTTATTATTGACAGTATAATTAATAGCGGAACATTTTTTTCAAACAAAGGAACAACAATACAGGTTCACGAAGTTTATAAATTCACACAACCACCAACTGATAATATTGCTATTGTAGAATTAAATGAAACAAAAAACAAAGGCGAAAAATTTTCCATATTTGTTTACTATCACGGCAAACCACGCGAAGCTGTTCGCCCACCTTGGGACGGCGGCTGGATTTGGAAAAAAGATGAAAAAGGCAGACCATGGATGAGCGTTGCCGTACAAGGTTTGGGTGCAAGTGCATGGTATCCTTGCAAAGATTATCAGGGAGATGAACCCGATAACGGTGCATCATTATCTATTATTGTTCCCGATACTTTAGTAGCAGTTGGTAATGGAAGATTAAAATCTAAATCACCAATTCCAAACTCTAATTTAATGTTGTATAGATGGGAAGTAAAAAACCCAATTAACAATTATAACATCATTCCATACATTGGTAAATATGTAAATTTTACAGATACGTTAATGGGTTTAAAAGGTAAGTTAGATTTAAGTTATTGGGTGTTAGATTATAATTTAGAAAAAGCCAAAGAACAATTTAAACAAGCCAAACTTATGTTGCGTGCATTTGAGTATTGGTTTGGTTCTTATCCTTTTTATGAAGACAGTTATAAGTTAGTAGATGCACCACATTTAGGTATGGAACATCAAAGTGCAGTGGCTTATGGCAACAAATATCAAAACGGATATTTAGGAAGAGATTTAAGCGGAACAGGATGGGGTTTAAAATGGGATTTTATTATTGTTCACGAAAGTGGCCACGAATGGTTTGCCAACAACATTACTTCAAAAGATATTGCCGATATGTGGATACACGAAGGCTTTACTAATTATAGTGAAACATTGTTTACAGAATATTATTACGGTAAAGATGCAGCAACAGATTATAATGTTGGAACAAGAAGAAGTATAAGAAATGATATTCCTATTATTGGACCTTACGGTGTAAATAAAGAAGGTAGTGGAGATATGTATCCTAAAAGTGGAAACATGTTGCATACCATACGCCATGCAATAGATAACGATGAAAAATTCAGGCAAATATTAATTGGTTTAAACAAAACATTTTACCATCAAACCGTTACCACACAACAAATTGAAGATTACATTAATAAACATTCTGGTTTCAATTTTTCAAAAGTATTCAATCAATATTTAAGAACTACACAAATACCAACATTAGAGTTTTATAAAGATAGTGCTGCACAAACAGTAACCTTGCATTATACAAATTGTGTAGAAGGGTTTAATTTACCCATCGTAATTACACCAACACATAAAAAAATTATGGCAACCGAAAAATGGGAAACCCTAAAATTAAATACTGAAGAAGTAGAATGGTTTTCAAAACAACATATTGAAAGAATGTTTTATATAAAAACCAAACAGTTAGAAACTAAACCGTAACATTGTTTGAAAAAATAATAATAAATTTTAAAGCATAAATAATAAAATAAAACGTCATTTCGAACGGAGTTAGAAATCTCACAAACATTAAACAAATTTCTCTACCGCTAAATCAGCATCGAAATGACAGATAGAAATAATTATGAGCATACGCAAACAGTCTATCATATCAAGCATATTGGTTTATATTGGCTTTTTTATTGGTTTAATAAATACTTATTTCTATGTAAAAAACGGCTCATTTACACAAGAGCAATTTGGTTTAACTAAAATATTTTTCGATTTTGGTCAAAACATGTACGCCTTTGCAAGCCTTGGCGTAATACCAATTATTTATAAATTCTATCCATATTATAAAGACAATATAGAAGATAAAAAAAACGATTTACTTACTTGGGCAATGGTTGCATCTTTAATTGGTTTTATAGTTGTATTAATTGTTGGTTGGCATTTTGAGCCTTTAATTGTTAGAAAATATAACAGAACTTCTCCGCTCATTGTATATTATTATCGTTGGCTTTTTCCTTTTGCAATGGGTATGTTATTTTTTTCTGTAATTGAAGGTTTTTGTTGGGCAATTCAAAAAACAATTGCTTCTAATTTTTTGAAAGAAACAGTAATGCGTTGTATTACCACCATTTTTATTTTACTGTTTTATTTTAAGGTTATTGATTTTAATACATTCATTCACCTTTTTGCATTTTTATATATTATTATTTTTTTTATTCTGTTATTCTATCTCAAATCAATAAATCAATTACATTTTAGTTTTACTGTTAGCCGTGTTACCAAAAAATTTAAAAAGAAAATGTTTGGTATGCAAATATTAATATTTAGCGGCACCGTAATTGTTTCAGTAGCAGCAACTATAGATAGTTTTGTAATTGCAGGCTTTCAAAGCCTTGCTGCTGTTGGTGTTTTTACTTTAGCACAATATGTTGCCAATTTAATTCAAGTACCGCAAAGAAGTATTCAGCCGGTTGCAACAGGTGTTTTATCAAGAGCATGGAAAGATAAAAACATGGCAGAAATTTTTCGTATTTACCAACGTTCTTCAATAAATCTTTTAATTCTTTCTTTATTTATTTTTGGAAATGTTTGGCTAAATATAAAACAAGGAATGCAATTAGTTAGTGTGCAAACAAATTACGAAGCAGGCTTAAACACATTGCTGGTATTGGCTTTTGCAAGAATTATAGATGCCGGCACCGGCTTAAACAGTTTTGTAATTAATACTTCAACACGTTGGCGGTTTGATTTTGTGAGCGGTATTATTTTATTAGCATTTCGTTTGCCACTTACTTGGTTTTTAATAAAACATTATGGCATTATTGGTTCTGCATTTGCAGATTTATTTGCTGTATCAATTTATAATTTTATTAGGTACGAGTTTTTAAGAAGAACTTTTAAGATGCAACCCTTTAACGCAAAAACATTATACACTTTATTGCTTGCATTTGGTGCTTATTTTATTTGTTTCTTTTTATTGAATAATGTTTCTGGTTGGATTGGAATTTTTGCAAGATCTATTTTGTTTTCAGCATTAATTATTGGCGGAACATTTTATTTAAAGCTTACACCCGATGCATTGCAGTTATTAGATAATTTTAAAAAAAGGTTTGCAATAAGAAAATAAAAAATAAAAGTTAGAAATAAAAGTATAGCGTTACAATTACTTCACTACCCTTCCACCACCAATAAATTTATTTTTCCAATAAGTTTCATTCAAATCATTAATTATAACACCACTGCTTGTTGATGCATTAAAAAATTTATTATTGGTTACATAAATACCAACATGTGTTATATGCCTTTTACTGCTGCCAAAAAAAACAAGATCTCCTTCTTTTAATTCATCAACATCAATTCTTTCACTTTGGTCATATTGTTGTTGTGCCGTTCTGGGTAATAAAATATTATAAACACTTTGCATCATCATTAACGTAAAACCCGAGCAATCAATACAACCTTTTGTGTTTCCACCTAAACAATATTTTGTTCCCCACCATTCTTCCATTTTTTCTAACAATGGTATATTGGTTAATCGTTCAACTGTTGCATCTAACATAATAGCATATTTTAGTTGCAACCAATTTGCTTTTTCAATATTCCAATTTTTAACGTTGGGGTCTGGGTTGGTTTTCTTTACCTCTACTTTAGATTTTGAATTATTTGTATTGTGTTTTGATGTTACCGTTGTGCCGGGTGTAACTTCAATACCGTCAATAAAAGTGGGTTTATTGGTTGTTTTTTTTACGGTAGTTTTAGAAGTAGTTTTTGTTTTGTTTGTTACTGTACGTGTAGTTTTACAACTTGCAAATGCAAGTATTGTAACAACCGAAAAAATATAAAAGTCAAATTTTTTCATACTAAATTTTAATCACTTTCTCAACTATTAAAGTTTGCAAAATAAGATTGTAATACCAATCAACAGAAAACCTGCACAATTTTTTCACAACGCAAAAAAATATTTTCTATTGTGGATAATTGAAAGTTTCACAAACGATTTACAAAAACGATATTTGAATTTGCAGAAAAATAAAGATTATGTGCAGATTTTCACACTTACACGTTCATACACAATATTCATTGCTTGATGGTGCTGCTTCTATTGATAGCCTTTACAAAAAAGCAATGAGAGATAATATGCCCGCATTGGCTATTACCGACCATGGCAATATGTTTGGTGCATTTGAATTTGTAGCACAAGCATGGAAAAAAACCAAAGTAATTGGTAAAGATGAAAACGGAAAAAATATTGAAGAACCCATTGTAAAACCCATTGTTGGTTGCGAGTTTTATGTAGTAAAAGATAGACATTTAAAATCTTTCACTAAAACCGAAAGAGACGATAGATACCACCAAGTATTATTAGCAAAAAATAAAATTGGTTATCAGAATTTAGTAAAACTTACTTCATTAGGTTTTATAGAAGGCATGTATAGCAAATATCCGAGAGTTGATAAAGCGTTAATTGAAAAATATCACGAAGGATTAATTGCAACAACTTGTTGTTTGGGTGCTTATGTTCCGCAAATTATTTTAAATGAAAGTGAAGCTGCTGCCGAAAAAGAATTTAAGTGGTGGTTAAATTTATTTGGAGATGATTATTATGTAGAAATTCAACGCCACAATTTAAAAGAACAAATAGAGGTAAATGAAGTGTTGCTAAAGTTTGCAAAAAAATATAACGTACCCATTATTGCCAGCAACGATAGCCATTATACCGATAAAGAAGATTATAACGCACACGATATTTTATTATGCATTAATACTGGTGAAAAACAAGCCACACCAGGCTTTGACGATATTGTACATGATGATGCACAAATAAAAAATAAACGTTTTAAATTTCCTAACGATCAATTTTATTTTAAAACAACTGAAGAAATGAAACAACTCTTCAGTGATATTCCTGAAAGTATAGATAACACCAATGCCATTGTAGATAAAGTTGAAATATTGAATTTAAAGAAAGATATTTTATTACCAAATTTTCCCATACCAACTTCCTTTAAAATTCATGCAGACGATACTTTAAACCAATGGGAATATTTAAAACATCTTACTTACGAAGGTGCAAAAAATCGTTATGGAGAAATAGAAAGTGCAACACAAGAAAGAATAGATTTTGAATTATCTACTATTAAATTTATGGGCTTTGCTGGTTATTTTTTAATAGTAAGCGATTTTATTAAAGAAGGCAGAAACATGGGCGTATTTGTAGGCCCGGGGCGTGGTTCTGCAGCAGGCTCGGTAGTGGCTTATTGCATTGGTATAACCAACATAGACCCTATTAAATACAATTTACTTTTTGAAAGATTTTTAAATCCCGATAGAAAATCAATGCCTGATATTGATACAGATTTTGATGATGAAGGCAGACAAAAAGTAATAGATTATGTAGTACAGAAATATGGCAAAGCACAAGTAGCACAAATTATTACATACGGCACAATGGCTGCTAAAAGTAGTATTAAAGATGTTGCTCGTGTAATGGATTTATCATTGGCAGAAAGTAATGCATTAGCAAAATTAGTTCCGGAAAAACCAGGTACAGAATTAAAATATTGTTTAAATGCAAAGCTTACTAATGAAGGTTATATTTTTGAAAAGAAAGGAAAAGAAGAATTATTTGCACTTGATGCTGATGCAATTGAAAGTATAAAAAAACTTAGAGAAGTTTACAACTTACACAATAATGATTTAAGAACAAAAGTTTTGCACGAAGCAGAACGTTTAGAAGGTAGTGTTCGCAACACAGGTGTTCATGCAGCAGGAATAATTATTGCACCCAAAGATTTAACAGAACTTATTCCTGTAGCCACTGCAAAAGATTCTGATTTGTGGCTTACGCAAATTGAAGGAAGCACTATTGAAGAAGCAGGCGTAATTAAAATGGACTTCTTAGGTTTAAAAACTTTATCTATTTTAAAAACGGCATTAGAGCTTATTAAACAAAATCATAATATTGAAATTGATTTAGATACTATTCCTTTAGATGATGAAAAAACTTATTTACTGTATCAACGTGGAGAAACCAACGCAACATTTCAGTTTGAAAGTGTGGGTATGCAAAAATATTTACGTGAATTAAAGCCCGATAAGTTTGACGATTTAATTGCCATGAATGCTTTGTATCGCCCCGGCCCCATTGCATACATTCCTAATTTTATTGCACGTAAAACAGGAAGAGAAAAAATTGTATATGATATTCCTGAAATGGAAGAATACTTAGCAGAAACGTATGGCATTACCGTTTATCAAGAGCAAGTAATGCTGTTAAGCCAAAGTATTGGAGGCTTTACAAAAGGCGATGCAGATGTATTGCGTAAAGCAATGGGTAAAAAACAAAAAGATGTTCTTGATAAAATGAAAACAAAATTTATTACAGGTGCAACAGCTAAAGGGCATCCTGCAGATAAATTAGAAAAAATTTGGACAGACTGGGAATCGTTTGCACAATACGCTTTCAATAAATCACATTCTACTTGTTATGCTTTTGTTGCCTATCAAACAGCCTATTTAAAAGCACATTATCCGAGCGAGTATATGAGTGCTGTTTTAAATTATGCAGGAAGTATAGATAAGATTACTTTTTATATGGAAGAATGTAAACGAATGGAATTAAAAGTTTTAGGTCCTGATATTAATGAAAGTATAAAAGGCTTCTCTCCTAACAAAAAAGGAGAAATTCGTTTTGGCTTAGGCGGTTTAAAAGGTGTAGGAGAAAATGCAATTGAAAATATTATTGACGAAAGAAAAAACAACGGAACATATAAAGATATTTTTAACTTTGTAAAACGTATTAATCAACGCAGTGTAAATAAAAAATCTTTAGAAAGTTTAGCGTACAGTGGTGCTTTTGATTGCTTTACGCAATTACACAGAGCTCAATATTTTTATTCTCCCGAAGGAGATAAAACAACAGGCTTAGAAAAAATTGCAAACTATGCACAAACAAAAAATTCAATTGCAAGTAGCAGCAATACTTTGTTTGGAAACTTAGCCGATACAATGGAAATTCCGTTACCAAAAATTCCTAATTGCGAGCCATGGACATTAACTGAAAAATTAGAATATGAAAAAGAAGTAACAGGAATGTTTATGAGCGGGCATCCGTTAGATCATTTTAAATTCGAATTAAAATATTACAATATTTTACCATTAGTAGATTTTACTGAAATAAAAGAAAGCAGCACATTGGCACAAGCCAACCTTACCAAAACCTTACGCATTGCAGGTTTGGTGGTAGATGCACAACATAGAGTAACTAAAACAGGAAGAAATTTTGGTATATTAACTATTGAAGACTTTAGCGGAAAAACAGAATTAGCTTTATGGAGTGATGATTATATAAAGTTTACCAATTACTTAGACAAAGGAAAAAATTTATTAATAACAGGCTACTTTAAAACAGGTTGGAAAAAAGAAGGCGAGCCTGATAGATATGAATTTAAAATTACATCTATCAACTTATTAGAAACAGTAAAACAAGCTTTAACTAAAAGTGTTGAAATAAGTATGCACGCCGCTTCGGTTAGTAATGAACTTATTCATTTTTTCAATAAAAATTTAAAAAACAATTCCGGTAAATCTTCTTTACGTTTTAATATTATAGAACCAACAGAAAATTTAAAAATAAGTTTATTTAATAGTGAAAAAGGATTTGGTATGAATGATGATATGGCCGAATATTTATTAAACAATCCAGACTTAGAAGTAAGTGTGGGATTGGTTGGATAGTTTTAAAATAATTTAACAATTATATTGCAGCAAAAATTTCTTTTATACGTCTTTTATTAAAACCCTTTTATGATTTACAAAAAACCACTTGCTATACTTTTAATAGCATTTACTTCTATTCTATTTTTATTTAATACATCAAAAGCACAATCCGCAGCTAAGTCCGTTTATTTTGAATTAGGCGGGCCTGGTATTTCAAGTTTCAATTTCGATACAAGATTTAATAAAAGAGAGGATGGTTGGGGTGCAAGATTTGGTGTAGGCGGCTTTTCGGTAGATGGTGAAGGAGTAATGTTTATTCCAGTTGGCATAAATTATTTAGTAGGAAAAGATCAAAGAAATTATTTTGAAATGGGTGGCGGTGCTACATTAATGTCGGCATCACAAAACATATTTGCAAACAATCAAAGTAGCTCTGCTTTTGGTTTCTTACAGTTCGGTTATCGTTTACAACCTAAAAATGGAGGCTTTACTTTTAGAGCTAATATGACACCAGTTTTTGGGCGAGGCTTTTTTGTTCCCTATTATTTTGGAATTTCTTTTGGCTATAAGTTTTAAGCATTTGCAATTATTGTAGCTTTGAAACAAATTTATTTTAATGAAGAAAATTTCAGTACTAATTTTTATTGCATTAGCAGCTTGCACTACATCACAAAAAAATACTCAAACAACTACCACAACAAAATCTATTTCTGTTGATGGAAAAATGTTTGCTTCCTTATTTCAGCAACGTGCAGCAGAATATAAAGCCTTATGTTTTCAGGCATATAATATTGCTACGCTTCGTTTAAATGAGGCTTTGCAACAAACACATACAAAACCA
The DNA here is from genome assembly GCA_018267725.1 of Bacteroidota bacterium. Classification (GTDB taxonomy): domain Bacteria; phylum Bacteroidota; class Bacteroidia; order Chitinophagales; family Chitinophagaceae; genus CW01. The sequence continues at coordinate 28,856 of JAFDXY010000019.1, read as the reverse complement.
TTAGCCGTTGTAACAGATATTGATGAAACTATGTTAGATAATAGTCCTTACGCAGTGCATCAAAGTTTATTAAATAAAGATTACGATTTAGCATCGTGGATGGAATGGACAGCCAAAAGCAGTGCAGATACTTTGGCGGGGGCAAAAACATTTTTCAGTTATGCTTCTTCAAAAAACGTAGAAGTATTTTATATTACCAACAGAGAAGAAAAAGAAAGAGCAGCCACCTTAAAAAATTTACAACTATTTGGTTTTCCTTTTGCAGATGAAGCACATTTAATAACCAAACAAACAACATCAAGCAAAGAAACAAGAAGACAAACAGTAAGTACAACACATGAAATTATTTTGTTGTTGGGAGATAATCTTAGCGATTTTAGTAATTTGTTTGATAAAAAAACAGAAGCAGAGCGTTTACAAAATGTTCAAAGCAACGCTTTATTATTCGGAAAAAAATTTATTGTATTACCTAATCCATCTTACGGAGATTGGGAAGGTGCATTATACAAATACAATTATAATTTAACTTCGGCACAAAAAGATTCTGTAATAAAAGCATCATTAAAAACTTATTAATTGGCACAGTAAGTAAAACAACTGTTAAATGTGCCCATTGGTAAACTAATTTTTAAACAGATTTACTTACTTGCAATCATAAAGGCACATAATTTGAAGTTTAATTTTAAAAATTTTTAGGTATGACATTCAAAAATATTTTAGCAGTTATAGGCATTAGTGCTGCAACAGCAGTAGGAAGCGTTTGGGGATACGGAAAATATGTTCAATACCAAACAGCAGGCACACAAGACCCCAGTAAAGTACCCGTAAACTATGCAGGATTTTTTAATAACAGCAATGCACCCGTTGGCCCAGTAGATTTTACACAAGCAGCAGCAGCAGCAACGCCGGCAGTAGTGCACATTAAAACAAAAACAAAAGCAAAACAAATTAGTAACAACCTGCCACGCAGAAGCAACCCTTTTGGTGATTTTTTTGGAGATGATATGTTTGGAGATATGTTTGGCAACCAACAAAGAGTTATTCCCGAGCAACGTGCAAGCGGTAGCGGTGTTTTAATTAGTGAAGATGGATATATTGTAACAAACAACCACGTTGTAGAAGGTGCAGATGAAATTAATGTTACACTACCCAACAGAAAATCTTATAAAGCAACTGTTATAGGCACAGACCCCAGCAGTGATATTGCAGTAATAAAAATTGATGGACATAATTTCCCTTATTTAGTTTATGGAAATAGTGATGATACCAAAGTTGGTCAATGGGTTTTAGCAATTGGCTATCCTTTAAATTTAGATGTTACGGTTAGTGCAGGAATTATTAGTGCAAAATCAAGAAGCATAGGTATTAACAGCCGAGATGGTGCAGTAAAAAATGCAGTAGAATCTTTTATTCAAACAGATGCTGCAGTTAATCCAGGTAATAGTGGCGGTGCATTAATTAATACTAACGGAGAATTAATTGGTATTAACTCTGCCATAGCATCGGGCACAGGTTATTATGCAGGTGTATCTTATGCAATACCTGTAAACATTACAAAAAAAGTTGTTGCCGATATTATTAAATATGGAACAGTACAACGTGCATACATTGGTATTAGTTATGCCAACGGAGATTTAACTGATGAACAAAAAAAACAAGAAGGTATTAAAGATGGAGATGGAGTTTATGTGTTAGATGTACCCGAAGGCGGAGCAGCAAAAATTGCAGGTATTAAAAAAGGAGATTTTATTACGAAAATAAACAACGTTAAAGTAGTAACAGGCCCCGAAATGGTTGAACAAGTATCTCGTTTTAAACCCGGCGATAAAATTACCATTACTTATACACGAGATGGAAAAGAAAACACAGTTGGATTAACATTAAAAAATAAAGCAGGTAATGTTGATATTGTAAAAAATCAAAATATCATAGAAAAATTAGGAGCTGAATTTGATAATGTTGATGGGAAGACTGCAAAAGCAAATGAAATTTCTGGTGGTGTAGTAATTAAAAAAATTAACGATGGTGCATTAAAGCAAAGCCGTATTCAAGAAGGGTTTATTATTACTGCCGTAAATGGAACATCTGTTAAAAACATAGATGATTTTAAATCTGCTTTAGCAAACGTAAAAGGCACAGTATATTTAGATGGTATATATCCGGGATACACAGAAACATACAGATATCCTGTAAAAATTAATGAAGATTAAAATAAATCATTAACTTAAAAACCGCCCCCACTTTGTGGGGGCGGTTTTGTTCTAACAATATTTTCTAATTATGCTGAAAGTATTTAATAGCAAGCATTACAGCCCGTCTCCTTTCCAATTAAAATTTAAACTAAATTGGTGAAACATATTTTTTTGATAAAAACCGGTTGCATAACGTATATGTAATTTTTTTAATAAAACACCTGCTCCTAAAGTAAAGCCACTCAATCCATTAGCAATATTGTATGCATTCAAATCGTATCTGCGTAAAAAATTATAACCAATAGTTGCTTCTAATTTTTCATCAATAAAAATTTGTGTAGCAAACACTAAATGAGAAAATATTTTTTGTAAGGTGAATTTGCTGCTTAAATAACTATCATCTCCTTGCGATGCATTAAAAGTAGTATCGTTATAATAAATATTAAATGCTTGCAAATGGTGTGCAGTTAAAGAAAACTGTAACGGAGCTTTTAATAACCGTTTAGTAATGCCAATTTGTAAATCAAAAGGCAATTCTTCTTTACCTGCACCATCGTACTTTTTTAATTGTGTACCAATATTTTTAAACACAAGGCTTGCTTGAAAAAATTTAGAGCTATCATAATAAGTTAATCCTAAATCTATTGCAATGCCATTGCTTTTATACATTCCATAATTACTTGATGCAAATTTTAATGTGGCACCATACCACCATTTTTCTAAATATTTTTTTGATGCAGTAAGTTGAACAACATAATCGTTCGGTTTAAATTCTCCGTAAATATTTCCCGATGCATCTGTTTGTGTAGTAGAACCATAATTAAAATAATTAATGCCTAATGCTACATTCATATTTGCTTTTTGTGAATATAATGCAGTAGTAAGACTGTAATTTTTTATACCTGCAAAAAAGCTGTTGAATGATGTATTAATTTGTTGGTGCATTTCTGTTCTTAACAATGCAGGGTTTTGAAAAATCATTCCAACATCTTTACTTATATTAGAAATATTTATACCACCTAATGCAGAAACCTGTGCAGTATTGGGTTGCGAAAGAAAATTAAATACTGTATTGCCTCCTAAATTTTGAGCAATAATGGTATTAGAAATTATTAAAAAAAATAAACTAATAATTTTTTTCATTCGGCAATGAAAGTAAAGCATTATAAAACAATAAAAAAGGTTTGTGAAAACACAAACCTTTCATACTTATTTTGTTGATGTTGTTTTTATACCAATGCAATTTCTAAAACTTGTTGCATTGTTTTTACATAATGAAATTGTATGCCTTTAATAAAATTGCTATCAATTTCTTGCACGTCTTTTTCATTTTGCCAACACATAATAATTTCTTTTAAACCTGCACGTTTTGCTGCCAAAACTTTTTCTTTTATTCCGCCAACAGGTAATACTTGTCCGCGTAAAGTAATTTCGCCCGTCATAGCTAAATAAGGTTTTACTTTTCTATTTGTAAAAGCAGATGTTAAAGCTGTAAGCATTGTTATACCTGCACTCGGGCCATCTTTAGGTGTTGCACCTTCGGGTACGTGTATGTGAATAGCTTTCTTTGTAAAAGCATCATTATCAATTGCATATTTTTTTGCATGTGTTTGTAAATAAGTTAATGCAGTAGTTGCACTTTCTTTCATTACATTACCAAGATTTCCGGTTAATTTTAATTCCCCTTTTCCTTCGCTTAAAGCAGTTTCAATAAATAAAATATCTCCGCCAACATAAGTCCACGCAAGACCTACGGCTACACCGGGCATATTGGCTGTTTTATAAATTTCATTACTATAACGTGCTTGACCTAATATTTTTTGAACATCGGCATTGGTTAAAGTTGGTTTTAATTTTCCTTTGGTTGCTACTTCTTTTGCCTGATAACGCATAATAGAAGCCAATTGCCTATCTAACTCTCTTACACCACTTTCTCTTGTATAATTTTCAATTGTTTTTTCAATAACCGTATCGGCTATTTTAAAATTATTTTTTATTAAGCCATGTGCTTCTTTTTGTTTGGGAATTAAATGGCGTTTGGCAATTTCAACTTTTTCTTCAATAGCATATCCGCTTAAATCAATAATTTCTAAACGGTCTCTTAATGCAGGTTGAATGTTTTGAATATTGTTTGCTGTTGCTATAAATAATACTTTACTTAAATCATATTCTAATTCTAAATAATTATCGTAAAAAGTATTGTTTTGTTCAGGGTCTAAAACTTCTAATAAAGCAGAGGAAGGATCTCCGCGATGATCGTTTCCTATTTTATCTACTTCATCTAAAATCATTACAGGGTTAGAAGATTTTACTTTACGAATGTTTTGCAAAATTCTTCCGGGCATTGCACCAATATATGTTTTGCGATGTCCGCGTATTTCGCTTTCATCATGCAAACCACCTAAACTAACGCGTGTATATTTTCTGCCAACGGCATGTGCAATGCTTTTACCTAACGATGTTTTACCAATTCCCGGAGGACCAACAAAACAAAGTATTGGGCTTTTCATATCGCCTTTTAATTTTAATACGGCAAGGTATTCTAAAATGCGAGTTTTAATTTTTTGCATTCCGTAATGGTCTGCATCTAAAATTTTTTTAGCGTTTTTTAAATCGTAATTGTCTTCTGTAAATTCATTCCAAGGTAAATCCAATAATAAGTCTGTATGATTATAAACAACAGAATAATCGGGCGTTGAAGGATGCATTCTTTCCAGCTTTGCAATATTGGTTGTAAACATTGTTTTAGCTGCTTCGGTAAATTTTTTAGTTTCGGCTTTCTTTTTCATTTCGGCCAATTCCTTATCGTTCGAGTCTCCGCCTAATTCATCTTTAATACTTTTTAATTGTTGTTGTAAAAAATATTCACGTTGTTGTTTATCAAGCTCTGTGCGGGTTTTGCTGGTTACTTTATCTTTTAATTCTGCAAACTGTAATTCTTTTTGTAATATTTGAACTAATTTTTCTGAACGAAATTTTACATCATTTGTTTCTAACAATCCTTGTTTTTCATCTAAGCTGCTGTTTAAATTACTGCTTACAAAATTTATTAAAAACGCAGGGCTTTCTATACTTTTTAAAATAATAGATGCTTCTGCCGGAAGGTTGGGAGAAAGTTGTATAATGCGTGTTGCTAAATCTTTTATTGAGCTTACATAAGCATTAAAATCTTCATCATTTTCTTTTACTTCATCTTCTAAAACTTTTATGGCTGCTGTAAAATATGGGTCTTCGCTAACCAATTGTGTTAATTCAAAACGTTTCTTTCCTTGAATAATAATGGTAGTGCCACCATCGGGCATTTTTATCAATTTTACAATTTTGGCAACTGTTCCAATATTGCATAAATCTTTTGCTTCGGGGTCTTCTATATTAGTATCTTTTTGTGCTAATACACCAATTAATTTATCGCCTTTATAGGCATCGTTTACGGCTTTTATACTTTTATCTCTGCCAACTGTAATAGGTATAACTACGCCCGGAAATAGTACTGTATTTCTTAATGGAAGAATGGGTAATGTAGCAGGAATAACTGTTTTATCGTTATCATCTTGTTCGTTTAAAGGAATAATTGGTAAGAAGTCTTGTTCATCTTCACTCGAAAAAAATTTATTTGTATTCATAAGTTTTCCAAAAAATTAATATGCCATAACAGCAGTAAAATTCTTATTTAATAAGTGGTGCAAAATAGTCAATATTAATGCCACAGGAATTTTAATATAAAAATTTGTACAAAATGGCATTGTATAAAATAAAAAACACACCGTTTTACAGTGTGCTTTTGTAAATGAAAATATATGATATTAGAATATTTTTAAACCAAGCCCTACTTGTATTTGCTGGCTTTTCCATTGTTCTTTATTATCAATATCATTTAAGTTGCTTAAACCAATATTATATCTTCCATAAATTCTTAAACTGCCTAAATTAAATTGCAAACCTGCAACCATTGCAAAATCGCCATTTTTAAAAGCATTTGAGCCGTTTTGAACAGCCGTATTATTATTATTCATTACAATGCTGTATTGTGGTCCAACATGCAGCGTTAATAATTTTCCGGTATTAATTCTTAACAAAATAGGAATTGATAAATAATTGAATTTTGCATCTTTATTTGGTGTAAGGTTTGAGTTAAGATTTGTTGTAGTTGTTTGAGATTGACTAAACAATACTTCTGGCTGAATACCAATTGTTTTACTAAAATCTATTTCGGCAAAACCACCTAATTGATAACCAAGGTTAAAACCATTATTAAAAGATTGTCCGCTAATTTTAGTTGCATTGGCACCAACTTTAGCACCCAAATGAAAGCCCTGCGAAAAGCTTGTTGCACTAAAGCATAAAATAATTGTAGAAAGGATAATAATTTTTTTCATATTTTTTTTGATTTGAGGTTTGCCTTTTCAATGATTATGCCAAATATTATTTCTATTTTTTTCTTGATTGCAAATAAAAACAAATAATTGTTAATCTATTAAATATCATCCCAATTCTATCAATGTAATTTCTGGCAAAATACCTACTCTGCCCGGATAACCAATAAAACCAAAACCTCTGTTTACATATAATTTTTGTTTACCTTCTTCATATAAACCTGCCCATTGTTTATACATCCATTGCACAGGGCTCCATTTAAAATATGGGTTTTCTATTCCAAACTGAAAACCATGTGTATGGCCCGCCAGCATTAAATCAATATCAGCATATTTTGTTCTTACTTCTGCATCCCAATGGCTGGGGTCGTGGCTCATTAAAATTTTAAACGGATATTTTTCAGTTCCCGGATATGCTTCATTCATTTTTCCATATTTAGGAAATCTCCCTTTTGCTCCCCAATTTTCAATTCCCAATAAAGCAATAGCATCGTTTCCTTTATTTAAAATAACATGTTCATTCATTAATAAACGCCAACCTAATGTAGCATGCACTTGTTTTAATTGATCTAAATTTTTTTGTTTTGCCTGCGGCGATGACCAACTTATATAATCTCCATAATCATGATTACCCAAAGTGCTAAACACGCCCATTGGAGCTTTTAGTTTATTAAAAACATTAATATATTCATCCATTTCTTCATGCCTGTCATTCACCAAATCGCCGGTAAATAAAATTAAATCGGCGTTTTGTTGCATTATTAAATCAACACCATGCTGCACTGCTTCTTTGTTTTGAAAACTTCCGCTGTGTATATCACTTATATGTACAATTTTTAAACCTTTAAAAGCTGTAGGTAAATTTTCAAAAGCTAATTTTATTTTTCTTACTTGGTAGTTGTATTTATTGCTAAAGCCATATAATAATGTTCCAAATAAAGTTCCGCCAATTCCTATACCTAACCAATTCATAAAAACGGAGCGTGAAATATTTCCACCTTCATCGGCAAAATGAGCACCGGTATTAGAAAAAAGTTTACTTCCTATCCACATAAATAATCTTCTTATATCATCTATTAAAAAAAATACCGATGCTAATAGTTTGGCAAAAAATAACCCGGCAATAATTGCAAATACATAATTGCGAAGGTTTTTAGATGTTTGAAAATATTGTATGTAAGGAAATGAAATAAGCAATGCCAACGCAGTAATTGATACAACCCAATAAACAATTGCAACAATTAGTTTTGTTTTTTCTGAAGTATTTTGCGATACTGATTTTACTACTTGAAACACATAAAAATCTACCAACAACATTATTCCTGCTATTATTAACCAAAATCCTGAAGTTCTCATGTATAAATATTTGTTTAAGAGTAACGAATGAAAGTAATGTTTATTTTACCGAAAGCAACTACATATTCATGTTAAAATTGGTTCAAACAAAAAATAAATAGTTTAATTAATTGCCGCAATAAACAATGTAAATCTGATATTAACGCTTACATTAAACTTGTACAGCATATTTTTTTAGCATATTGCCCCAAATGTTGAAAATTTACTTTTAAACACCCACAGCAATTAGGTAATATTGTTGTGTAAAGAAAAGGCAAACCGTATTTTCGCAGCCCTTAATTAAATAAGGCATGAAACTAACTTATTATGGCCATTCAACTTTTTTGGTTGAAGTAGGTGGCAAAAAAATATTATTCGATTCGTTTATTAGCTATAATGAATTAGCAAAAAATATTGATATTCATTCAATAAAAACCGATTATATTTTTTTAAGTCATGGTCATATAGATCATATTGCAGATTGTATAGCCATTGCCAAACGCACCAATGCAAAAGTGGTTTGCAGTTTTGAAATTCATGAATGGTTAAACAAACAAGAAGTTTCTAACACACACCCTATGAATACGGGTGGAAAATGGAAATTTGATTTTGGAACAGTAAAATGTGTAGTTGCACAACATAGTAGCGGCTTGCCCGATGGCAGTTATGGCGGCAACCCAATGGGTTTTATTTTTACAACAACCGAAGGAAATTTTTATTATAGTGGAGATACAGCATTAACGTTAGATATGCAATTAATTCCCCATTGGGCAAAACTAAATTACTGTGTATTGCCCATTGGAGATAATTTTACAATGGATGTTGCAGATGCAGTTAAAGCTGCTGATTTTATTGAATGTAATACCATAATTGGTGTGCATTACAATACATTTGGATTTATAAAAATTGATACAGAACAAGCAATAAAATATTTTGCAGATGCAGGAAAAAAATTGTTACTACCCAAAATTGGAGAAACAATTGAACTGTAAAATTTGTATGAAAAGAAATATAAAAGTTGATTACATAAAATAAAAAAACTAATGGCAAGAATTATTGGCGTAGCAAATCAAAAAGGTGGAGTTGGAAAAACAACAACTGCTATAAATGTAGCTGCAAGCCTTGCTGTACTTGAGTATAAAACACTTTTGGTAGATGCAGACCCACAAGCAAACAGTACAACAGGTACAGGTTTTGATTTGCACAACATAACCAGCAGCTTGTACGATTGTATGGTAAACAATACAAAAGCTGCCGATGTAATTTTAAAAAGTGAAATGCCTCATTTAGATGTATTGCCCAGCCATATTGATTTAGTGGGTGCAGAAATTGAAATGATAAATTATCCTAACAGAGAAAATGTAATGAAAACTTTGTTAGAGCCTGTTAAAGACAAATATGATTTTATTATAATAGATTGTTCTCCATCACTTGGTTTAACAACCGTAAATTCATTAGTGGCAAGTACCAGTGTTATAGTACCTGTGCAATGCGAATTTTTTGCATTAGAAGGTTTAGGAAAATTATTAAACACCGTAAAAATTGTACAAAATCGTTTAAACCCAGATTTACAAATTGAAGGAATTTTAATGACGATGTATGATGGCCGCTTACGTTTATGCAACCAAGTAGTAAGCGAAGTAAGAAGGCATTTTGATGATATTGTTTTTTCAACCATTATTCACAGAAATACAAGATTAAGCGAAGCCCCAAGTGTAGGAAAACCAGCTATTTTATACGATGCAGAAAGTAAAGGTGCCATTAACTATTTAAACCTTGCAAAAGAAATTCTGCAAAAAAATGAAATGACAAAAATGACGAATGAAGAAAGGATCATTGAATAATTATGAGTTATGAATTATAAGTTATAAATATATTCAACTCTTAACTTTTAATTCTTAATTTTTAATGCTTAATTAAAATTAAATGACTACACCCAAACATAATAAAGATGCAATAGGAAAAGGTTTAAGAAGCCTTTTAAAAAATATTGATGAAGATTTAAAAACTACTGCTGGAACATTAAAAAATGAAGTTGTTGAAAAAACAGTTACCTCAACAAGAATTAGTATTGATGATATTCAAATAAATCCTAAACAACCACGCCGAGATTTTGATGAATATACTTTAAGTGAATTAGCTGCATCAATAAAAATGCACGATATTATTCAACCACTAACTGTATCAAAATTAACTAACGGAAAATATCAATTAGTTGCAGGTGAAAGAAGATTTCGTGCATCAAAACTTGCAGGCTTAAAAGATGTACCTGTTTATATTCGTCAAGCCAACGATAAAGAACTTTTAGAACTTGCATTATTAGAAAATTTACAACGCGAAAATCTTAATGCAATAGAAATTGGTTTAAGCTACAAACGTATGATGGAAGAATTAAATTATACGCAAGAGCAAGTAGCAGAAAGAATGGGAAAAGAAAGAACAACCGTAACCAATTACATACGTTTACTTAAACTTCCTCCCGATATTCAGTTAGCGGTACGCAACGGAAATTTATCTATGGGCCATGCACGTGCTTTGGTAAATATTGATACGGTTGATAAACAATTATTTGTTTACAACGAAATAAAAAGCAAACAATTAAGTGTAAGGCAAACAGAAGATCTTGTTAGAAAATTATACAAATCTGGTGGAGATAACAGTGCAGTTAAATCTTCACTAAAAAATCAATTACCACCTGCATATAAAAAAATTGAAGATACTTTAGCATCTCATTTTGGAACCAAAGTAAAATTGGTACATAATAAAAAAGGTTACGGCACAATTACGGTTGAATATTTTTCTTTACAAGAATTTAATAAAATACTCGACCAAATGAATGTAACCATCAGTTAGTTATTAATGAAGTGTATTCTTACCATACTTGTTATATTATTTTTTTTTATAAATAGTAGTAAAGCACAAGATGATAAAGCTAAACTATCAGCTACATCTTTAATAAACAATACAGATACTACATTAAAAAAAACAACAGTTAATACAACTACAAAAAAAGATAGTAGCACAACGCCTGTTGTTATAAAAAAATATCACGACCCACATAAAGCAACTATGCGTTCTTTAATATTGCCGGGTTTGGGCCAAGCATATAACCGTGAGTATTGGAAAATACCAATTGTTTACGGTGCACTTTCAATTCCTGTTATTACTTTTATCTTTAACAATAACGAATTTAAAAAAGTAAATTTTGCATACAATGCTTTATTCTTAGCAACTTATGGCATAAACGGAAACGGAACCCCACCACCAACTTCGGCAGATTCTTCGGCCTTAAATAATATTGACCCCGAAATAAGACCCGGTATTTTACAACACAGAATAGATTTAGCAGCTTTACAAAATGCAAGAAATGCTTACAGACAAAACAGAGATTATTCTGTGTTTTGGTTTTTAATTGCTTGGGGTTTAAATGTTGCCGATGCAACTGTATTTGCACATTTAAGAAATTTTAATGTAACGCCAGATTTAAGTATGAAAATTAAACCCACCTTCGACCCTATTACAAAAACAGGCGGTATTGGTTTGGTAATTAATTTTAGAAACGATACTAAAAAAATAAAAGAAATTGTTAGATAGTAAAGTAGAAATAAAATAATCAATTTGAAATTTTTGAAATGAATATAGCATTAATAGGTTACGGAAAAATGGGTAAAGCCATTGAAGAAATTGCAATACAAAAAGGGCATACAATTGTATTAAAAATAGATTTACATAATGCAGAAGATTTTACAAAAGAAAATTTATCAAAAGCCGATGTTGCAATAGAATTTACCGGCCCACATAGTGCATTTGAAAATGTAATGAAATGCCTTTCATTTAATACACCTATTGTTTGTGGTAGCACCGGTTGGTTAGATAAATGGAATGAAGTAAAAAAATATTGTGATGAAAATAACAGAGCATTAGTGTATGCAAGTAATTATAGTATTGGTGTGAATTTATTTTTTGAATTAAATATTTATTTAGCCAAATTAATGAACAAGCATAAACAGTATAATGTAACCATGCAAGAAATACATCATACACAAAAAAAAGACGCACCCAGCGGAACAGCTATAACCCTTGCAGAACAAGTATTACAACATATTGATGCGAAAGAAAAATGGGTAAATCATTTAAGTGAAAACACATCTGACTTAGAAATAATTTCAGAAAGAATAGACCCTGCACCCGGCACACATAAAATAAAATATCATTCAACTGTTGATGATATTGAAATTATACATACTGCACACAGTCGTACAGGTTTCGCAAGTGGTGCTGTTTTAGCTGCTGAGTTTCTAAAAAATAAAAAAGGAATTTTTGGAATGAAAGAAGTGTTGGGTTTATAACTTTATAGCAACGCCCGCTTTCAATAAAATTTGATTGGTATTAACGGCTGGTGCTGAATTGGCCAACTGGTAACTTGTATAAGCAGCACCTAATTCAACAATGCCTAACAATTTTATACCTGCACCAACTTCATATAAAAAGCTGCTACCCGTAGTACTGCTTTTATCATAACTCTGAGATGCAACACCAATTGCACCATTTAAAAATAATCCTAACAATAAATAACGTCTAATACCAACTTTAAACGGCACAACTTTTAAATTATCACCATTGCCACTATATTTCATATAACCTGTTGATGCATACAACAAAGTTTTTCCTAAACCCAAACCACCGCCTACTTCAAAACCCGTTCCGTTCGAATAAGAATTTGCAAAATCTCCTTGCGGGTTAGCGTAAGTAAAATTTCCGAACAATAATGCTTTCGGTAATTTTACAATTTGTGCATTACTACTAACAGAAAAAAATAATACAACAATTGTTAGCGTTAAAAAATTAGTTATTTTGTACATATTGATTATTTTTAGGTTTAAAGTAGGCACAATATAAACTATGTTATCTAAAAAAACACAATACGCATTTAAAGCTTTAATGTACTTGGCCGAAAAAGATAAAGATGGTCCTGTATTAATTGCAGAAATTTCAAAAAAGAAAAAAATTCCTTTGAAGTTTTTAGAAAATATTTTGTTAGAATTAAAAAAAGCAGATATTTTAGATAGTAAGAAAGGAAAAGGCGGCGGTTATTTTTTTAAATTACCTCCGGCTAAAATTAAATTGGCTAAAATTATACGTTTGGTAGATGGTCCCATTGCACTACTCCCCTGTGTAAGTTTAAATTTCTACGAAAAATGTAAAAGCTGCGATGAAAAATGTTGCGGCTTAAACAAAGTAATGATAGAAGTAAGAGATGCAACCTTAGCTATTCTTGAAAACAAAACTGTTGCAGATATTACTGAAAAAACTATGTAACCTTTAACAAAAAAATACCTGTATGAAAAAAACAATCTCAGCATTTTCTATTGTTTGCATTTTTATTATGCAACAATCATTTGCACAAGTAGCAGATACAACTGTAGCCAAGCCTGTTAAAACTTATGCATCGGGCAGAAATATTATTAAAATGAATTTAAGTTCATTGCTATTAAACAATTATAGTTTTACTTATGAAAGAGCTATTGGTAAAAAAACTTCTCTTTCTGTAAACTATCGTTTTATGCCCAATGGAGAATTGCCTTATCAAAGCCAAATACAATCTATTATAAAAGATAACAGTATAGATTTCAGTACTTACAAATTAGGAGGTTATGCCATAACACCAGAGTTTAGATTATACAGCCATAAAAACATGCGAGGTTTTTATTTAGCATTGTATGGAAGATATTCAAATTTTGATATGACTGTTCCTATTAAATATACTTACACCACACCAACAGGAAGCAACTCAAGAAGTGCTGTATTTACAGGTAGTGTATCTGCAATGAGTGGCGGAATTATGATAGGAACACAACATAACATATTTAAAAACTGTGTTATAGATATTTGGATTATTGGTGCCCACTTTGGCAATTGCCAATCAAAAGATTTAAAAGCAACATTTACACCACCATTATCAGGAACACCACCGGCACCGGGTTACGATTCTGAACAAACTGCTTTGCAAAAAAAATTAAACAGTATAGATGCTTCTCCGTTTAAGGTTACAGGAAAGGTAGATAATTCAGGTCAGTTTGCTAGCTTAGATGCATCTGGTCCATGGTTAGGTGTTAGAGGTTTAGGAATAAATTTTGGAATTAGATTCTAACAAAAAATTATTTCTAAATATTATCTAACATATCTTTTACCATTTTATCTAAATCATATTCGGGTTTCCAATTCCAATCGTTGGCTGCAACACTGTCATCAATACTTTGCGGCCAACTGTTGGCAATTTTTTGTCTGTAATCGGGTTTATAGTTAATACTAAATTCCGGAATATGTTTTTTTATAGAAGTTGTAATTTCTTTAGGCGAAAAACTCATTGCAGAAATATTATATGAAGTTCTTATAGATATGTTTTCTGCCGGAGCTTCCATTAATTCAATGGTTGCTCTAATGGCATCGGGCATATACATCATAGGTAAATAAGTATCTTCTTGCAAAAAACATTCATACTTTTTATTTTCTAATGCTTCATGAAAAATTTCTATTGCATAATCTGTTGTTCCACCACCCGGTGCAGATTTATAACTTATTAAACCCGGATAACGCAAACTTCTTACATCAACTCCATAACGTTGGTTATAATAGTTGCACCAAAATTCTCCTGCATATTTGCTTATTCCATAAACAGTTATGGGTTCTATAATTGTTTGTTGCGGGCAACTTTGTTTAGGGCTTGTGGGGCCAAACACAGCAATAGATGATGGCCAATATACTTTGCTTAGTTTTTCTTCTCGTGCAATATCTAACACATTTAATAAGCCTTGCATATTTAAATGCCAAGCAAGGTTCGGGTTTTTTTCGCCGGTTGCAGAAAGTATAGCTGCCAATAAATAAATCTGCGTAATATTTTGTCTAATAACTTGTACATGCAGCATTTCTTTATTCATTACATCTAAACTTACATAAGGGCCAGTGCCTTCTAATAAAGGGTTTTGCTCGCGTAAATCGCTGGCAACTACATTATTATTTCCGTATATTTTTCTTAGTGCCAATGTTAATTCTACACCAATTTGCCCGCTTGCACCAATTACTAAAATCTTTTCTTTTACCATAATTTATTTTTGTTATCAACTTTAGAATTATTATTAAACTTCTGTTGCGTCGCACACTTCAACTGCAACAATACTAATCTTCCTTGCAAATAAAACATCCGTATTTTTAATTATCAAGTTCTTTGCTTTAACTACATTAATAACCTTTAGCAAAGAAATAAAAACTTAGTGTAATTTCGCAAACATTTATAAACTGTATAAATTTTATGTTACCACAATATTTACAAGATTTATTTAAACATCAATCATACAATCCCGATAACTTTTTTTTAATTGCCGGACCATGTGTTGTTGAAAACGAAGCATTGGTAATGGAAGTTGCCGATAAAGTTTCTTCTATTTGTAAAAAATTAGAAATTCCATATATATTTAAAGCAAGTTATAGAAAAGCAAATAGAACAAGTGCAAGCTCCTTTACCGGTTTGGGAGATTCTATTGGATTAGATTTAATTAAAAAAGTTGGAGATACTTTTAAACTTCCCACCACATCTGATGTGCATGCACACGATGAATGTGCCGAAGCAGGAAAGTATATTGATATTTTACAAATACCCGCATTTTTATGCCGACAAACAGATTTATTAATTGCCTCAGCACAAACCAATAAAATAGTTAATGTAAAAAAAGGGCAATTTTTAAGTGGCGAATCTATGCAGTTTGCAGTTGATAAAATTAAAAAAGCAGGTAATGAAAAAATAATGCTTACTGAAAGAGGAACAACTTTTGGGTATCAGGATTTAGTGGTTGATTACAGAAATATTCCTATTATGAAAAAACATAATACACCTGTAATTATGGATTGCACACATGCTTTACAACAACCTAACCAAACAAGTGGTATTACAGGTGGCAACCCGCAAATGATTGGTACTATTGCAAAAGCTGCTATTGCAACTGGTGCAGATGGTTTGTTTATTGAAACACATCCCAACCCTTCTATTGCATTAAGCGATGGAGCAAATATGTTGCAATTAGATTTATTAGAAAACTTATTAATGCAATTAGTTAAACTAAGAAAAGCTGTTATTTAAAATTTATAAAAAATTATAATATAATAAGCAGCTAATTACCAACTCTTCTACCAGGTAATACAGTTGTTTTTCTGGTGCTGTTATCAAATTCACTTTGTTTAACTTCTAACCTAACATCAGCAAGGCTGCCACATGTTCCGCAACTTCCGCGATATACTAATTTATTATACAATAAATCTGCAGTACCATCTTTCCAATTAGTTCCCGAGCAAACATAATTATCGGGGTATGTGCTTTGCCTACTGTTAATAAATTTAAACCAATTGGCAGCTCCGCCAAAACTTACACGAAAGCCATCGTAATCAACCGAATCAACTATACAAGGTGTGTGTTGTTGTATAATAACTTCATCAACATAATTTCCATTAGAAAATTTTATCACACCATTAATAACTTCTGTTTTGCCTTGTGTAAGATTACGGCTTAATACAATTTGCTGATCAACATAAAACTGTACTTTTCTTACATCAATATTTGAAGCCTTTAAAATATTATACAATTCTTTTGTAAACGGAATATAAACATCAGGTTCTTTTACTGTAGGAATAGTATCTTTTCTTACGGGTGCTGCTTGCTGCACTTTATGGTGGCAAGAAACAATTGCAGCTATGCCAATAATTATTAAACAGTATAGAATAATATTTTTCATACCTAAAAATTCTGCTTAAAAATAAGTGTTTTCTTTTGTAAGCAACACCACGTGAATAAGGGATATATAAAAAAAACAGTTGTTCACAATATTATTTGTAAAATTTTGTTTACCGCCTCAAAACTTATATTAACTTTAGCTTCTAAATTTTCACACTATGTCTTTATTAGTAAATTATTGGTGGGTATTAGTTTTAATTTTTATATTTTTTAGCGGATTAGTTACCGTTACGCAAGGTACTATTGCCGTAATAACTATGTTTGGAAAATACCAACGCATATTAAGACCGGGTTTAAACTTTAAAATTCCTGTTTTAGAATCTGTTTTTAAAACTGTTAGTGTTCAAAATCGTTCGGTTGAATTAGAATTTCAGGCAGTAACCGTAGATCAGGCAAATGTTTATTTTAAAAGTATGTTACTTTATTCTGTTTTAAATGCCGATGAAGAAACCATAAAAAAAGTTGCCTTTAAATTTATTAGCGATAAAGATTTAATGCAAGCCTTAATAAGAACTGTTGAAGGCTCTATACGTGCATTTGTTGCTACAAAAAAGCAAGCCGAAATTTTATTATTAAGAAGAGAAATTGTAGAATTTGTAAAAGAACAAATAGACCATAGTTTAGAAGATTGGGGTTACCATTTACAAGACCTTCAAATAAACGATATTACTTTTGACCAACAAATAATGGATAGCATGAGCAAAGTGGTTGCCAGCAATAATTTAAAAGCTGCAGCCGAAAATGAAGGTCAAGCTTTATTAATTACTAAAACAAAAGCTGCAGAAGCAGAAGGTAATGCCATAAAAATTTCGGCAGAAGCAGAAAAAGAAGCAGCTCGTTTACGCGGACAAGGTGTGGCTTTATTTAGAGAAGAAGTTGCACGTGGTATGAGCCAAGCAGCAGAGCAAATGAAACAAGCCAATTTAGATACCAACGTAATTTTATTTAGTATGTGGACAGAAGCTATTAAAAACTTTGCAGAATATGGTAAAGGAAATGTTATTTTCTTAGATGGCAGTAGCGAAGGAATGGATAAAACCATGAAACAAATAATGGGGATAATGAAAATGAAAGATGGAGATAATTAATAAACAGTAACACAAATTTTAAACATAAAAGCATCCTTAATTGTTAGGATGCTTTTTTAATTACAGCACAATTCACTATGTGCAAAATCTTTCTTAAAAAATAAATCATCTGCAATTTTATTCACAGCAACATATTTGCTTTGCATTAACTTCTACTTTAGTTCACACAAAATAAAAAAGCATGTTTCATTTATTGCAGGCTACAACAAATGCTGTTATAGATACGCTACACAAAGTAGCAACAAGTAACATTCCTCCTGTTCCCGAAAAAATTTCAATGTGGGATTTATTAGAGAAAGGTGGTTTTATTATGTATCCATTATACTTTTTATTGGTGGTTGCCATTTTTGTTTTTACTGAAAGATTAATGGCAATTAGCAAAGCTGCTAAAATTGATACAAGCTTTATGAATATTGTTAGAGATAATATTATAAGTGGAAACGTAAGTGCAGCAAAGAGTTTAGCAAAAAATACCAATAACCCTGTTGCCCGAATTATAGAAAAAGGTATTCAACGTATTGGCAAACCTATTGATGCTATTGAAAAAAGTATGGAGAATGTAGGCAGATTAGAAATGTATAAAATGGAACGTAATCTTAACATTCTTTCGCTAATTGCAGGCATTGCACCAATGTTTGGTTTTTTAGGAACAATAGTTGGTATGGTTCAATTATTTTATGCAATTGCATCAACCGGAGAATACACATTAAACACCATTGCCGGTGGTATTTACACTAAAATGATTACCAGTGCCACAGGTTTAATTATTGGTTTAATTGCGTATGTAGGTCATAATTTTCTTACTACACAAATAGATAAAACAGCCAATAAAATGGAAAACGCAAGTGCAGAGTTTATAGATATTTTACAAGAACCAACAAAGTAATGATAAGTGATAAGTTATGAATAATAAGCATATTGCTTTAATTCATAATATATAATTATAACTTAAAGAACATGAATATTAAAAGCAAATTTAGAAAGCAACCCGAAGTACATACGGGTGCATTAAACGATATTTTATTTATTCTTTTATTATTCTTTTTAATTGTATCAACATTAGCAAACCCCAATGTTATTAAGGTTTCTAACCCAAAAGCTAAAAGCGATACCAAAGCAAAACAAACAGTTGTTATTACGGTTGATAAAAATCAGCAAATTTATATTGGGCAAAAAGCTATTCCTTTTGAAGAATTAGAAAATGATTTAAAAGAATTTTTAGCTAAAGAAACAGATAAACCTTCTGTTGTAATTAATGGAGATAGTACATCACATTTAGGAACAACCATTAAAGTAATGCAAGTAATAAAAAAATTAGGAGCCACTCCTGTTGTTGCTGTTGATAATAATGGAGTTAAATAAAATAATTTTCTTCGCAATAATATTTCTACAGAAAAATAATAGTAGTAGCATTTCCTTTTCGCTACAAGCCTTAATATCACTTACATTCGTACTTCATTTTTTCTTTTATGCTTATAACAAAAATTGAAGTTTACAAATATTCTATTCCAATGGTGCCATTTACCATTGCAACAGGCACTATGTACTTTGCTCAAAATATTTTTATAAAAATTTATACCAATGAAAATATTATGGGAGTTGGTGAGTGCTCTGCATTTCCTATGATAGCAGGCGAAACACAAAATACATGTTTTGAATTAGCAAAAGATTTTTCTGAAATATGGATTGGAAAAAATCCTTTAGACATTGAAGCAAGAATAAACGAATTGCATTTAATGATAGCAGGAAACTACACTGCAAAAAGTGCATTTGATTTAGCATTGTACGATATTGCTTCAAAATATGAAAATAAACCTTTATATGAATTTTTAGGAGGGACACAAAAAGAAATTGAAAGCGATTTAACTATTGGAATTGATACACCCCAAAACATGGCTACCACTGCTACAGAATTTATAAAGAATGGTGTAAATATGATTAAAGTAAAGTTGGGAAAAAATGCAAAAGAAGATGTTGAAAGAATAAAAAAAATTAGAGAAGCAGTTGGCGAAAAAATTATTTTAAGAATAGATGCCAACCAAGGTTGGAGTTATAATGATGCAGTATTTGCTTTAACAGAAATAGGTAAATACAATATTCAGTTTTGCGAGCAACCCATGCGTAAGCACAACGATTATTTGTTACCGCAACTATGCCAACTTTCTCCCGTAAAAATTATGGCAGACGAAAGTGTATTTACACATTACGATGCAGAAAACATAATTAGAAATAATGCTGCAGCTTATATAAACATTAAGTTTGCTAAAAGTGGCGGCATACACGAAGCATTAAAAATTAATGCAGTTGCACAACAAAGTAATATTCCTTGTATGATGGGTGGAATGTTAGAAAGCAGAGTTGCATTAACTGCCAAAGTACATTTTGCAATGGCAAAACAAAACATTCAGTTTTACGATTTAGATACTTGTTTACTTGGTCATAAAATAGATCCTGTAATTGGTGGTGTAAAATATAACGGCATGAAATTATTATTAGATGAAACACCCGGTATTGGTGCCGCTGTAAAAGATGATTTTTTAAACACATTAACCAAAATAGCTATACAATAGAATTGTTTATTTGTTATTGAATAGCATCTAAAATTTTTTGTGCTTCTGTTTTGTAAGCAGCATCATCCATTGTTCTTGTAGGAAGTTTAATAGTTTGTTGCAAAGTTTCAATTGCTTTAGCAGGGTTGTTATTATCTCTATATGCTTTTGCAAGCGTTAAACTATTCAACACAAAATAAGGTTCTATGCTTTTGCATTTTTCTAAATATTGTATGGCATCATCTAAACTTGGCTCTGCTAAACCACCGTATAAAGTTTTAGCTGCCAATTTTTTTATCCAATTATAACTTATCATATCATAATGCCATTTGCCTTCTATAAAATTAGCCATTGCATAATTCGGATTTAGCTTTAAAGCCTTATCTGCATTGGTTTTTACGTCTCTTAGAAAAGTAATTATTTTTTTATTTTCTGTTTCAGTTTCTGCCATTTTACTGCTGGCCAATGCCATTGCATAATAACTATTTGCATTGTTACTATCAACCGTCAACATTCTTTTTGCATAAGCCAAAGCCGATTCAAAAGTTAAACGTTTATCATTTTTAATAGGTAATCTTTCTCCGGTTGAGCAGCTTAATTCTGTTGCTTTTAATAAAGCCTTCATATTGTTAGGTTCGTTTATTAAAACCTGTTTGTATTTTGCTAATGCTTCTGTTTCTTTAAATTGATATTCAAAATTAATTGCTTCTTTCATTAGCTGTGCAGTTTCTTGAGCCAACAAAACAAAAGGAGTAAACAATAAAATTATTAGAACCCTAAACTTCATATTTCATTTCTTTTTAATGAATAATTGATGCCTACACAACCTTTTAAATTAGCAATAGGCGGATGTAATTTTTTAATAGAAATAAATACTTCTTCTGCTAAATTAAAATATTGTAAAATTTCTTCTGCAATATGCATGGCAACAGTTTCTAATAACGGCGTAGCAATTTTCATTCTTGCTTCAACTAAATTAAAAACAGTTTCGTAATTAATGGTGTGCTCAATGGTTTTAATAATTTTTTCTTTGGGATGATATTTTATTTCAACATTCACTTCAAAATTATTTCCATTAATTTTTTCTTCTTCATACAAACCATGATAAGCTTTAAAAATAATATTATGTAAACAAACAGATAACATGCAATAAAGATAAGTGTAAAAAAAAGCACCGTTTTAAAACAGTGCTTATATAAAATTTATTTTTCGGTTAAATGTTTTCGTTGGGCTGCGTACAGAATAATAAAAACTAAAGGAATAACTAAACCTAATAAACCCCATCCTTTTGTCATAGCATTACCCATAAAAATAAATCCGCCAATTACAGGTACAACCTCTCCTATCAACCAATAATAAAAGCCTTGCATTTTATATTTACGCATTTGCAATGCACCAACAAAACACAAAACACAACCAATTAAATTAAGAGCAAGAATAGGAACTTTGTTTGCTGCAACAAGTTTAGCATTTTCTAAAGCTTCAGGGCTCATAAATTTTTTGGCAAAATCGGGTAGTGCATTGTACTGAGCAGGGTTGTTAAGTACTGATTCAATTTGTGCAACATTTTTATCGGCAGTAGCAAATTGCCAAAGCCCTCCAATTAAACCAATTGCACAACCAATAATAGTTAGAATAGTTAGCACATTTAAAGTTGAAGGCAATTTTTTTTCTTCAAACTCATTTAAAGCATCAGTCATAATATTAGTTTTTGTTTGTGTAAATCTAATAGGTTTATAATAAACTTAATAATTATTGAAAAGATATTTTGAATAAAAATATTAGGTTAATACATTAATTATTTTATGCATTTACTACTGGTGTAACTGTTTCTTTTTTAAAGAATTTATTTTGAAAAATTAATAAGATAATAACACCAACCGAAATTGAAGCATCGGCAATATTAAATACAGGAGCAAAAAATTCAAACTTATCTCCGCCTACAAATGGTACCCAGCTTGGATAATTAGAATTTATTAAGGGGAAATAAAGCATATCTACCACTCTGCCATGTAAAAAACTTGTGTAGCCTTTACCCAATGGAACAAGCTTAGCAACGTTTTGTGTAAAGGGATCGCTATAATCGAAAAATAAACCGTAAAACATACTATCTAATAAATTGCCTAATGCACCTGCATAAATTAATGCTGCACAAATAATAAAACCTTTGTGATATTTTTTCTTGATAAAATCTTTTAATAAAAAACTTCCCCAAATAACAGCAACCAATCTAAAAAGAGTTAATGCAATTTTGCCGAAACCTCCACCAAATTTCCAACCCCAAGCCATGCCTTCGTTTTCTACAAAATGCAGCCTAAACCAATTGCCAAAAATATTGTGCTCCTCTCCTGCAAAGTAGTTTAGCTTTATATAAAATTTTAAACACTGATCGGCAATAATAACTGCTGCTATAATTAAAATTACATTCCTTGCTTTCAACATATTATTTATTATAATGCGAGCAAAGATAACAGAATTGGCATATTGGCAATAGTAAAGAAAAGTGAAGAATAATTGTTGCCATAAAAACAGAACGTACAAGTGAGTGACACAACAACCGATGCCACAACTACAAAAGCCAGCTTACAAATATTTACCAATTACGGGCATTTTTTTAAACTCTTTTTTTTCTACTTGAAGAATAAACCACACAAACGCAGCAAGCAAACAAGTGGCAAGCAGTAAGCTAAATATTACATGATTGTAAAAACGAATGGCAGTTGTATGAATAAAAAATAATAACACTACTATTACCAAATAAGCAATTAATTTTTTTGTTGCATAAGGAATATGATAATGTTTTTGCCCCCAAATAAAACTAATTACCATCATAGAAAAATAACATAAAAACGTAGCCCATGCACAAGCTGTATAACTAAAGTGTGGAATAAAAATATAATTGATAATAATGGTAATAGCTGCTCCTATAATTGTTATAATAGCACCGGCACTTGTTTTATTGCTTAGTTTATACCAAATACTTAAGTTATAATAAATGCCTAAAAACATATTAGCTAATAATAATATAGGTACTACATTTAATCCTTCCCAATGTTTGGAAGCAATAAAATGTTTCCAAATAGGAATGTATAATGCTACTACCAAGAACATAACACAAACAGTAATTACAAAAAATTTCATTACACGTGCATATGTTTTTTGCGGATTATTGCCTTCGGCTTGTTTAAAAAAGAAAGGCTCTGCACCCATACGAAATGCCTGCACAAATAATGTTATAAGAATAGAAAGTTTATAACATGCATTGTAAATACCGCGTTGTTCATCAAAATCATAATTAGAAGGTAACCACCAGCCTAACATAAGCCTATCAAAGGTTTCATTAATCATGCCACCTAAACCT
Organism: Bacteroidota bacterium; assembly: GCA_018267725.1. GTDB lineage: Bacteria > Bacteroidota > Bacteroidia > Chitinophagales > Chitinophagaceae > CW01. The sequence continues at coordinate 5,176 of JAFDXY010000019.1, read as the reverse complement.
GCAACAAGCATAGGCAAGGCATACAACATCATTTCTTTCCATAAACCAAAATCAAATTTCCATTTTGTAGGCAGCATCCATTTACTTAAAAGCAATAATGTAAAAGCAGATTGAAAAACATTTGCCAATAAAATATAATATACCGGATTAGTGTTTGGTGAATAGAAATGTTGCAAAAACGAATCAGGATTTTTTTGAATATATTGTCTGCAATAACTTAAAAAGAAAATAGTTGCTAATACATTAAGAACAATTCCTGCAATTTTTATAAATGCAAAAAGAATTGGTCTTCCTTCATTTCTTATGCGTGCAAAAGGAATGGTTGAAAGTGCATCTAAACCAATAATAATAATACTTAATTGAATAAGTTTTGGAAATTCTTTTAAAGAAGCAATATCTGCCAATGCACTTTGATAATACCATGTTAATGCAAATAATAAAATAGTACTGCACAATAACGAAATAGTAATGGTACTGTTAATACTTTCTTCTCTTTCTTTTTTTTGAATAAAACGGAAGTATGCAGTTTCCATTCCATAAGTAAAAATAATATTAAACATAGGAATCATAGCGTACACTGCACCCATTCTTCCATAATCTTCTTTTGTTAAAATAACCGTTAAATAAGGTGTTAGCAAGTAATTAATAAACCTTGCAGCAATACTGCTAAGGCCGTAATACATGGTTTGTCCTGCTAATTTTTTAATACTCATTTATAAATAAAACGGGAAAATAATAAATACAATATTAATGATTGTGTGTAAAGTTAGGAGCTATATTATAACTTGACGGAGCAAACATTGTATTATTTAAAAAAGCAGAATCGGTAAGTGTGTAAAGAAATGCAGTTAGCTGGCCAATTTCAAAATTGGTTAAAGGTATTTTATGTTGCAATAAACTATCGGTGTTTTGCATAACTTTCATATTTTTTCTATAATGTTCAAACACATTCATTAAAGAAAAAAATCTTCCATCATGACCATAAGGTGCAGTAACAACAACGTTTCGCAGAGATGGTACACGAAATTTCAATGAATCGCTTTTATTATTTGTAACATTCATTCTTCCAAAATCTTTTAAATTACTATCGGCAGTTATGCCATTGTTTCTAAAACTAAAATCAGTAAAAAAAGGTTCTTTATGGCAAGCAACACATTTTTGTTTAAAGATTTCATAGCCTAATTGTTCGGGTAAAATAAATTTTGTTTCTCCTCGCATTACTTTATCGTATTTACTATTACTGCTAACCAACATTATTACAAACTGACTGATAGCTTTTGTAATACGTTGTGTATTAATAATTTCATTTCCAAAAGCAGCTTTAAACATTTGTTTGTAATGCTTATTTCTATTCAGTTTAATAATAATGTTTTGCAAAGTTTCGCCCATTTCATTTGTAGCAGTAATAGGCGTTATGGGTTGCATATCTAAATGGTTAATGCTACCATCCCACATAAAATTATTTTGCCATGCTAAGTTTTGTAATGCAGGTGCATTACGGGTTGTAAAAGAATTATTAATACCATGACTAAGGTTGTGCCCATACGTTGTAAAAGCCACAAATTGCTGATGACAACTTGCACAACTTATAGTTGAATCTTTACTTAAAATTTCATCATAAAATAATGCTCTGCCTAATTCAAACCCTTCTTTAGTTAATGGATTATTTTTAAAATCATATACAGGTTGTGGCCAATTTTTAGGTACAACAAATTTTAATGGAGTTGGCTTAAATAAATTATTTGTCCATGCAACACTTAAAAAAATAAGTACTGTTATTATTAATATGGTAGAAAAAATCTTCATAGCAGAACAAAAAATGTATTCGTTTAAAAATCTTTCGGGTTTATTTTTTTTCTTCCTTCTTTATTAAAAGCGTTTCGTTTTTTAGTTTCAATTCTTTTTTCTTTTGATGCTGCTGAAACCTTTGTTGCAATTCTGCTTTTCTTTTTTATTAATGAAGCATTTACCAATGCATTTATTTTTTTTATTACTAAATCTTTATTTCCTAATTGTGTTCTACTTTTTTGAGATTTTATTAATAAAAATCCTTCCGAAGTAATTTTGTTGGCCAATTTTTCTGTAATCATTTTTTTCTGATCATCGCTTACAATGCTTGATGCAACTACATTCCATCTGCCTTCAACCATTGTTTCAACTTTGTTTACATTTTGCCCGCCCTTGCCGCCGCTACGTGCAGTTTTAAAAATTATTTCAGAGGTAATATCTATCTTCATTGCATAAAAATACTATAAAACATGCGTGTTATTATACAACGTGTTACACATGCTTCGGTTGTAGTTAATAATAAAACAGTTGGCACAATACAAAACGGATTATTAATTTTTGTAGGAATTGAAGATGCAGATACAAACGATGATATTGTTTGGTTAAGTAATAAAATTGTAAACCTTAGAATTTTTAATGATGAAAATGATGTAATGAATAAAAGTATTTTAGATATTAACGGAGATATTTTATTAATAAGTCAATTTACTTTGCATGCCGCTACTAAAAAAGGCAATAGACCCTCTTACATAAAAGCAAGTAAACCTGAAATTGCTATTCCTTTGTATGAACAAACTATTGAACAAATAGAAAATGATTTGCATAAAAAAATACAAACAGGAATTTTTGGTGCAGATATGAAAGTAAGTTTGCTAAACGATGGACCTGTAACAATTTTTATTGATAGTAAGCATAAAGAATAAAATTGGCATTAGTTTCTACACATACAAAAGTTGTAAAAAATATTGCACAGCAATTAGGTTTTAATTATTGCGGTATTGCAAAAGCAGTTTCTTTAGATGAAGACGCAAGAAGGCTTGAAAGTTGGCTGCACAAAGGGTTTCATGGAAAAATGCAATACATGGAAAATTATTTTGATTTGCGAATTAATCCACAAAAATTAGTGCCGGGTGCTAAAAGTGTAATCACTTTAATGCAAAATTATTTTCCGGCAGAACAACAAAAAACAAATACACCACATATTGCAAAATATGCTTATGGAAAAGATTATCATTTTATTATTAAAGATAAATTACATGAATTTTTATTTGAATTAAATACACAAATTGGTGAAATTACAGGAAGAGGTTTTATAGATAGTGCTCCTGTTTTAGAAAGAGCATGGGCTGTAAAAAGTGGTTTAGGTTGGGTTGGTAAAAACGGGAATTTAATTACAAAACAAAGCGGTTCATTTTATTTTATTGCTACATTAATTGTAGATATTGAATTGAATTATGATGAACCTTATACAAAAGATTATTGCGGCTCTTGCACCAAGTGTATAGATAGTTGCCCAACCAATGCAATTCTTCCTAATAAAACTATTAACGGCAGTAAGTGTATTTCTTATTTTACTATTGAATTAAAAGATGAAATATTACCCAATGAAATGAAAAACAAATTTAATAATTGGATGTTTGGTTGTGATGTTTGTCAAGATATTTGCCCTTGGAACAGATTCAGCAAACCCAATACAGATAATAGTTTTGTTCCAATTCCAGAAATATTAAATTTATCTACAAAAGAATGGGAAGTAATGAGTGAAGAAACTTTTAAAAAAGTTTTTAAATATTCTCCTTTAAAAAGATCAAAATATTCTGGCATAATTCGTAACATAAAATTTATTCAAGAATTATGATTCAATTTTCAGCCATCATAAAAAAATTTGATAGCCAAGGTGAAAAAACTGGTTGGACTTATATTGAAATACCTAAAACCATAGCACAACAATTAAAACCTAACAATAAAAAAAGTTTTAGAGTAAAAGGAAAATTAGATGAGTTTGAATTTAAAGGTGTAGCATTATTACCAATGGGTGATGGTAATTTTATTATGGCATTAAATGTAGGTATGCGAAAAGGGATTAAAAAAATAAAAGGCGATAAAATAAAAGTGCAATTACAAGAAGATAAAAAAGGTTACGAGTTAAATATAGAATTTATTGAATGTTTAAAAGATGAACCAACAGCTTATACTTTTTTTAAAACATTACCACAAGGTCATCAAAATTATTTTAGTAAATGGATTGAAAGTGCCAAAACCGTTGAAACAAAAAGTAAACGTATTGCAATGGCAGTAAATGCTTTAGCCAAACAATGGGATTATGGCACAATGATTAGAACACAAACAGCCGAGAACAAAAAAGTAAAAGGTTGGTAAATTATAATGTATTTATGAATTTAATAGAAAGAGATAAAAAAGTAATTTGGCATCCGTTTACACAACAAAAAAATATGTTGCCACCTATTCCTATAATTAAAGGGAAAAACAGTATATTATTTGATGAAAACGAAAATAAATATATTGATGCCATAAGTAGTTGGTGGGTTACTTTACATGGCCATTCAAATACATATATTGCCGAAAAGCTTTACCAGCAAGCATTACAACTTGAGCAAGTTATTTTTGCAGGTTTTACACATGAGCCCGCAATTGCCTTAGCAGAAAAATTATTAGCAATACTTCCAGGAGATTTTTCAAAAATTTTTTATAGTGATAATGGTAGTACATCAACAGAAGTTGCTTTAAAAATGGCCATTCAATATTGGTGGAATAAACATTCATTATCTACTACACGCAATAAAATTCTTGCATTCAAAAATAGCTATCACGGAGATACATTTGGGGCAATGAGTGTTAGTGATAGAAGTGTTTTTACATTGGCCTTTCATAATTTATTATTTGAAGTAATTTTTATTGATACTCCAACAAAAAATAATATTGAAGAAATACAATTAACCATACAACAACATGCCAATGAAATTGCAGCATTTATTTATGAGCCTTTGGTGCAAGGTGCAGGTGGCATTAAAATGTATGATGCCGAATTATTAAATAACATTCTTTCAACCGTAAAAGAACATAATATTATTTGTATTGCAGATGAAGTAATGACAGGTTTTGGCAGAACAGGAAAATTATTTGCAAGTGAATATATTAAAATTAAACCAGATATAATTTGTTTAAGTAAAGGGCTAACAGGAGGCACAATGGCATTAGGTGTTACGGCTTGCACTACTGATATTTACAATGCTTACGTTACAGATAATAAATTAAAAACTTTTTTTCACGGACATTCTTTTACTGCTAACCCATTAGCATGCACAGCTGCATTAGCAAGTTTAGATTTACTATTGAATGAAGAATGTTTAAATAAAATAAGATGGAT
>JAFDXY010000018.1 GCA_018267725.1 Bacteroidota bacterium | reverse complement strand
ATTGCAGTACAACAATAGCCAACAAGCTGCGGTAGATGTAAGCAATTTAGCCACCGGTATGTATGTACTGAAAATAAGCAACGGAGAAAAAACAGTACAAAAGAAAATATTGGTGCAGCATTAATTGTTTGTTGCTTTCCCCATTCATTTAAAATTTGGAACATAACTATGCATTACCATACATTTGCATCGGAAAAAGAATAATAGAAGGGAACGATTACCGTTCCCTTCTGCTTTATAAATATGTTACCCACAGAAAATCAGGTAGAAAAAATACAGCAGTTATTAAATCAAATACTGCAAACAGAAGCCCAATACTTCTGTATTAATGTGCGTATTAAACCCACCAATAATATTAAAGTATTTATTGATGGAGATAATGGTATTACTATTGAAAAATGCGTACAATTTAACCGCAAACTTTACAAATTAATTGAAGAAGCAGCCCTTTACCCCGAAGGAGATTTTAGTTTAGAAGTATCCTCACCGGGTGTAGATGAACCTTTAAAAATTCAAAGACAATACAACAAAAATATTGGCAGAAATATTGAAATTATTTTTTTAGACGGAACAAAAAAAGAAGGCAAATTATTACAGGTTGCCGAAGCAGATATAATTATAGAATTTACAGAAGGCAAAGGTAAAAAAGCAATAACACAACAATTGGTAATTCCATTTAATAATATAAAAACAACAACAGTTCAGGTAAAATTTTAAAACAGTTACGAGAACAACATTGATTTTTATTCAATTGTAAATCGTACATCATAAATTAAAAATTGTATGGCAAGTATTAACTTAATAGATGCGTTTCAGGATTTTAAAGATGCTGAAAATTTAGACAGACCCACTATGATGAAAGTGGTTGAAGATGTGTTTAAAACCCTGTTGCGTAAAAAATATGGCAGCGATGAAAATTTTGACGTAATTGTAAACGCCGAAAAAGGCGACCTTGAAATTATTCGCCGCCGTATGATTGTTGAAGATGGAGAAGTAAACGATCCTTTAGCAGAAATTGCATACACCGAAGCCGTAAAAATTGAACCCGATTTTGAAGTAGGCGAAGAATTGTACCAAGAAGTTGATATGTTAGATTTTGGTCGCCGTGCCATTTTAGCCGCCAAACAAACATTAGCAAGCCGAATAGGAGATTTAAAAAAGAATGTTCTATTTAAAAAATATGCCGACCGCATTGGAGATATTATTAATGCCGAAGTATATCAGGTATGGAAAAAAGAAGTATTATTATTAGATGATGAAGGCAACGAATTAATACTTCCAAAATCAGAACAAATACCACAAGATTATTTTAAAAAAGGCGAAAGCACCAGAGCAGTTGTTGCCAGAGTAGATACCAAAAACAACACACCCGTAATTATTCTTTCCAGAACAAGTCCATTATTCTTAGCCAAACTTTTAGAAATAGAAGTACCCGAAATTTTTGATGGATTAATAGCCATTAAAAAAATTGTACGTGAACCCGGAGAAAGAGCAAAAGTAGCCGTAGAAAGTTACGATGATAGAATAGACCCCGTTGGTGCCTGCGTTGGTATGAAAGGAAGCCGTATTCATGGTATTGTACGCGAATTAAAAAATGAAAATATAGATGTAATTAATTATACAACAAACGTGCAATTGCTTATTCAACGTTCATTAACGCCAGCAAAAATTAGTTACATGAACTTAGATAATGATAGGAAACAAGCAGATGTATATTTAAAACCAGATCAAGTTTCATTAGCCATAGGCAGAAGAGGCGTAAACATTAAATTAGCTTGCGAATTAACAGGTTATGAAATTGATGTATTCCGCGAAGATGAAGAACAAACAAACGAATTTGATATTGATTTAGACGAATTTAGCGATGAAATTGATACATGGATTATAGATGAATTTAAACGCGTTGGTTGCGATACCGGAAGAAGCGTATTAAAACTAACACCCGAAGAATTAGAAAGAAGAACAGACTTAGAAAAAGAAACAATTGCCGATGTTATTAAAATAATAAAAGAAGAGTTTAGCAAAGAAGCTTAACAATTTCTATATAAAACAAAATATAAAACAGTTTTACAAAAAAGTTTACTGTTTTAACTAAATAAAACTGAATGTCAGAATTAAAATTACCAAGGTTATTAGCAGCCGCTAAAGAATTTAATATTGGGCAAGATACCCTTATAGATTTTTTAGCCAAGAAAGGATTTACTAAAGATGAACTGAAGCCTACAGCAAAGCTTACAGAAGAAATGTACTATGCCTTGCAAAGCGAATTTAGCAGCGATAAAGCCGCTAAAAACAAAGCTGATTTAGTAGAAATACCTAAAGGCAGCAGCGAAACAAGAAAGAAAAAAGATGAAGAAGACATTTCTATAAAAAGAAAAGAAGAAGATAAAAAACCGGCACCTAAAGAAGAACAAAAACCCGAAGCAGAAAAAGAAGAAGTTAAAGCCGAACCTGTTATTGCAGAAAAAGTACCAGTAAAAGAAATTGTAGAAGAAAAAATACAACCAAAAGAAATAGTAATTACAGAACCAGAACCTGCTATACCTTCAGAAAGTACAGCTGTTGTTAAAATAGATGCTCCCGAAATTGAAGAACCAAAAGTGTTAGGCAAAATAGATTTAAGCACTATAGACTCTTCAACCAGACCTAAAAAAACAAACAAGAGCAAACAAACGCCTCCTGTAAAAGAAGAAACAAAAACAAAAGAACCAACTAAGCAAGAATTAAAAAGCAATAAAGAAAATAAAGAAGTTGCGGAACCAAAGCAACCGGTAAAACCAATAATAGTAGAACAACCTGCTGCAATACAGCCCAATACAGGCGGAGATCCTGTCATTGAAAATATTGAAGTTGAAAAACTAACAGGCCCCAAAATATTAGGTAAAATATCATTACCGGTTGATAGTGATACCAGACCAAAACCAACTCCGAAAGACGAACACAGAGTACGCAAACGTATTCCGGTAGATAAACGTGGAAGTCACATTCAACGAGTTGATTTTAGAAAAGATGATAAACCCGGAAGTAGTCCTGGCAACAATCAACAAAACACAGGCGGAGGTGGAAACAATCAACGCCGCCAAGGTGGTGGTCCTAACAACAATCAGCAAAGAGGCGGAGGAAATACACATCACAGAGGTGGTGGAAATAATCAACAAAGAGGAGGCGGAGGAAATACACACCACAGAGGTGGCGGGCACAATAGAGATTTTAGAAGAGAAGATAAAGAAATTGATGCCAAAGAAATTCAAGATAAAATAAAAGAAACACAAGCCAAACTTGCTGGTGCAAGCGGAAGAGGTAAAAGCTTAAAAGCAAAATACCGTAAAGCAAAAAGAGAAGAAGCTGCCGATGCTAACAACGAAATGGAAGCAAGTAACAAGTTACAAGTTACCGAATTTGTTACCGTAAGTGAATTAGCTAATTTAATGGATGTAAGCTTTACAGACATTATTAGCAAGTGTATGAGTTTGGGTATAATGGTTTCTATTAACCAACGTTTAGATGCAGAGTTAATAGAATTAATGGCAGGCGAATTTGGTTTTGAAGTTGAATTTATGGGTATTGATGATGTTGAAGAAACTGAAGAAGAAGAAGTTGATAATGAAGAAAACCAACAACCTCGTGCTCCAATTGTAACAATAATGGGTCACGTAGATCATGGTAAAACTTCGTTATTAGATTATATAAGAAGTGCCAACGTTGTAGCAGGTGAAGCCGGAGGTATCACCCAACATATTGGTGCTTATGAAGTTACTATACCTAATGGCAAACACATTACCTTCTTAGATACACCGGGGCACGAAGCATTTACAGCCATGCGTGCAAGAGGTGCAAAAATTACCGATGTTGCAGTTATTGTTGTAGCTGCCGATGATGCCGTAATGCCTCAAACAAAAGAAGCCATCAGCCACGCACAAGCAGCAGGTGTACCAATGATTTTTGCCGTAAATAAAATTGATAAAGACGGAGCTAAACCAGAAAAAATTTACGAACAACTTTCTCAAATGAATATTTTGGTTGAAAGCTGGGGCGGTAAATTTCAAAGTCAAGAACTAAGTGCTAAAAAAGGATTAAACGTTGATTTACTTTTAGATAAAATTTTATTAGAAGCCGAATTATTAGATTTAAAAGCTAGCCCAAGTAAAGAAGCTACAGGAACTATTATTGAAGCATCTTTAGATAAAGGACGTGGCTACGTTGCAACTATTTTAGTTCAAAACGGAACATTAAAACAAGGAGATTTAGTTGTAAGCGGACAATATTTTGGAAGAGTAAAAGCAATGTTTAATGAGCGTAACCAACGCATACAAGAAGCTCCTCCATCAACTCCGGCAGTTATTTTAGGTTTAAACGGAGCACCACAAGCCGGAGAGAAATTTAAAGTTTATGAACATGAAAATGAAGCAAAAGAAATAGCTTCAAAACGTTCTCAAATATTGCGTGAGCAAGGTTTGCGAGCTAAAAAACATATTACGCTTGATGAAATTGGTCGCCGTTTAGCTTTAGGAAACTTCAAAGAATTAAACATCATTATTAAAGGAGATGTGGATGGTTCTGTAGAAGCACTAAGCGATTCGTTACAAAAATTATCTACGCAAGAAATTGTAGTACAAGTTGTACATAAAGGCGTAGGTCAAATTTCAGAGAGCGATGTATTGTTAGCAACTGCTTCAGATGCAATTTTAATTGGCTTTAATGTTCGCCCTTCGGCACAAGCTAATAAGTTAGCACAAAATGAAGGAGTTGAAATTAAAATGTACTCCATTATTTATAACGCAATAGATGAAGTGAAGAGTGCAATGGAAGGTATGTTAGAACCAAAAATTCAAGAAAAAGAAACAGCCACCGTAGAAATAAGAGAAGTATTTAAGTTTGATAAAGTTACCGTTGCCGGATGTTTTGTTACAGATGGAAGAATTAAACGCGATGCAAAAATTCGTTTATTCAGAGATGGCATTTTATTATATCCACGCCAAGAAGGTGCATTTGCAGAATTAGCAAGTTTAAAACGCTATAAAGATGATGCAAAAGAAGTAGTATCTAATATGGAGTGTGGTTTAACCGTTAAAAACTATTCCGATATTCAACAAGGGGATACCATTGTTGCATACGAAGAAGAAGAAATAAAACGAACTTTATAAAATATCATAATAAATAAAGAAGCTGCTTTTGTAAAGCAGCTTCTTTATTATAATCCTAATTTATTTTCTAATCTTTTTAATTCAATAGCTGCTGCTTTGGCTGCAAACGATAAATTAATTAAACGATAAACAGCATCTTCATAACTTTTTTGAGCTTCACGCAATTCTAAAATTGTTGCTTGTGCTAATTGATAACGTTGTTGTGTAAGTTGTACCAATTGCAACGCAATTTCATAAGTGTTTTGTTGCAATGTTAGTTGAGATAAATTATTGGTATATGCCTGATAAGTTTTTATCGCATCGTTTTGCAAGCTTAATAATAAATTTTGTTTTTGTGTCTTAGCAATTTTGGTATTTACCTGTGCCACTTGTTGTTGTTTTTTATAAACACCTCCGTTGTATATGGGTATGCCAACACTTAAACCTGCAAAAGGGCCATAAGATTGGTTTAATAAAATTTGCCCTCCGCCATTTACAGTTCTTCCAAAATTAACCCCGGTGCTAAAACGCAAAGCAGGATAGCGTTGTGCAGCTGTTTGCTTTTCAATTAACTCATTAATTTTTATTTGATTATCTGCCGAAATTAAATCGGAATTGATATTTATATTATTTAATATATTATCTAACACAATATTTTTTTCAACAATAATTGTATCTATAATTGTTATAACACTATCGGGCTTAACACTTAATAGCGTTAATAAATCTGTTTTTGCCTGAGCGACAATTAATTCTTGTGCTTTATAATCTTGCAATCGTGCATTTAAGTCTATTTGAGATTGAAACAAATCGGCATTGTTAGCCATGCCAACATTTTTTTTAATTTCAACCAACTCTAATTGTTTTTTTGAAAGGTTGATGGAATATTGCAATGATTTTAAATAAGATGTTTGCCTTACTACATCAAAATATTTGGTACTAACCGAAGCAATGGTTATTTGTATTTGAGAAATTAATTGTTGTTGGCTTTGCTTTTCTAATTCTTCTAAACGTTTTTTATTGGCAACTACCGATAAGCCATTGTATAATAAAATACTACCACTAATATTTGTGTTTAATGAATTGCTTGATGCACCGTTACGGTCAATATCTAAAACGCCAACCGAAGAGTTTACTTTTTGGTTAATGTTTACAACAGACTCTTGGTTACTTATTGTTCCTGTAACAGTAGGCAAACCACCTGCAACACCATAATCATTATTAATTTTATTAATATCTACATTGCTTTGAGCAATTTGAATATTGTAATTATTTTTTAAAGCAAGATTAATGGCATCTGTTAATGTTAAGCGAGGTTGTGCATTACCTGCTATGGCTATAAAAATAAAAACAGCAACAAAATATTTCTTCATAAAAGTGAAGTTAATATTACTGTTTTACCAATAAAAATATTTATATAAACGGATGAACGATGTTAAACTATTTTACTAAAGTGCCTACATTCATTCCTTGCACTACTTGTAATAAATTACCGGGTCCATTCATATCAAAAACAATAATGGGTAATTTATTTTCCATGCAAAGTGTAAAGGCTGTCATATCCATCACTTTCAAATTTTTACTAATACATTCTTCAAACGTAAGATTTTCATAACGTTTAGCAGTTGCATCTTTTTCGGGGTCGGCTGTATAAATTCCATCAACTCTTGTTCCTTTTAAAATAACATCGGCTTTCATTTCAATGGCTCTTAAACTTCCTGCCGTATCTGTTGTAAAATAAGGGTTACCTGTACCTGCACCAAAAATTACTACACGTCCTTTTTCTAAGTGGCGTAAGGCTTTGCGGCGAATGTAAGGTTCTGCAACTTGCTCCATATTAATAGCACTTTGTAAACGTGTGTACACGCCAATTTTTTCTAACATTGCCTGCATAGCCATTGCATTAATTACGGTTGCCAACATGCCCATATAATCTCCATGAGCTCTTTCAATACCACTATCGGCTTCATTCATACCTCTATAAATATTTCCTCCACCAATTACAATAGCTACTTGCACACCTAAATCTGTAACCTGTTTAATATCTATTGCATATTGCTCAATTACTTTAGGATCAAACGGATCACCGCTTTTTTGACTGCCTAATAATGCTTCTCCTGAAAGTTTTAATAAAACGCGTTTGTATTTAGGTAACATGTAAAGTTGAATTGTTTCGTTTGCAAATAACCTGATTTTTTTAAGACAAGCCAAACAGAAAGAAAATAATTATTCTTATACAGTACATTTGAGTTATAACACTCCATTTAATGATTGCCTTACATTCAAAATTGCCAGAAGTTGGTACTACCATTTTTACAACAATGAGTTCGTTGGCAATTACACATAAAGCTATTAACCTCGGACAAGGTTTTCCTGATTTTTTAATGAGTAAAGAATTAATTGCTTTGGTTAACGATGCCATGCAAAAAGGTAAAAATCAATATACTCATATGGCGGGCTATGCTTTACTTAGAGAAAGAATAGCAGAAAAATGTAATGTGTTATACAATAGTAATATTAATGCCGAAACAGAAATTACCATAACACCCGGCGGTACTTATGCCATTTATACCGCACTAACAACCATACTTGAAAAAGATGATGAAGTAATTGTGTTTGAACCTTGTTATGATAGCTATATTCCTAATATTGAAATTAACGGAGCAAAAGCAATTTGCATTTCATTACAATATCCCCATTATACTATTCCTTGGAATGAAGTAAAAGAAAAAATTAATACCAAAACAAAAGCCATTATTATTAACTCTCCGCACAACCCAACGGGAGCTGTTTTAAAAGAAAAAGATATTATTGCATTGAAAGAAATTGTAGCCAATACAAATATTATTATTGTTAGCGATGAAGTGTATGAACATTTGGTTTTTGATGGCATGCAACATCAATCAATTTTACGCCACGCAGATTTAATGGAAAGAAGTTTTGTATGTTTTTCTTTTGGCAAAACTTACCATTGCACTGGTTGGAAGATTGGCTACTGCATTGCATCTGCCACATTAATGAAAGAGTTTAGAAAAGTGCATCAGTTTAATTGTTTTAGTTGCAACACACCACAACAATATGCTTTAGCAGAATATATTTTGCATAAAGATGCTTATACAGAGTTAGGAAATATAATGCAACAAAAAAGAGATTATTTGCGAGCATTAATGAAAGAAACTCCTTTCAGTTGTATTCCATCTCACGGAAGTTATTTTGAATGTTACAGTTATAATTTTACCAATGAAACAGATAAAGATTTAGCTATAAGATTAACTAAAGAGTTTGGTGTAGCAACCATACCTGTATCGGCATTTTATATGAATGACACAGATAATAAAGTATTGCGTTTTTGTTTTGCTAAGCAAGAAACTACTTTAGAAAAAGCTGCAGAACAATTAAGAAAAATAAAATAGAAAATCTTCTACTTTCGCTACAAAATTTTATACAATGAAACTTGTTTCTTATTTAAAAGACGGAACAGACCAGTTAGCATTTTTAGTAAATAATTTTTTATATGATTGTGATGTAATACACCCTGAACTACCCGGAAACATGAATATGTTTCTACAGTTTTGGGAAGATATGTTTCCGTTGGCACAACAAGTAAACGCTGCAATTGCTGAAGGCAGAATAGGAAAAGAAAAAGGAACCGATTTGCAAAACATACAATTATTAGCACCCATACCTTTTCCATCAAGTTGCAGAGATGGATATGCATTTAGGCAACACGTAGCAGCAGCACGCAGAAACCGCAAAGTACCTATGATTCCTGAGTTTGATCAATATCCCATTTTTTATTTTACCAACCATCATGGCATACAAGGTCCTGGAGAAATCCGTTGTATGCCCGATCATTTTCATAAACTTGACTTTGAATTAGAAGCCGCTATTGTAATTTGTAAAACAGGAAGAAATATTACTGCCGAAGAAGCAGATAATTATATTGGCGGATTAATGATTATGAATGATATGAGTGCACGCACTTTGCAAATGGAAGAAATGTTATTGAATTTAGGTCCTGCCAAAGGAAAAGATTTTAGCACCGTTATTGGCCCGTGTTTGGTTACGTTAGATGAATTGCAACCGTTTGAAGTTGCTTGCAAAGAAAATCATATTGGTAAAAATTGGAATTTGAAAATGAAGTGTTGGGTAAACAATAAACAAGTTAGTGAAGGAAATGTTGCAGATATGGATTGGACTTTTGCCGAAATTATAGAACGTTGCAGCTACGGAGCAACTGTTTTTCCCGGAGATGTTATTGGCAGCGGAACAGTAGGCACAGGTTGCTTTTTAGAATTAAACGGCACAGGAAAACTGAACGATGAAAATTATACAGAGCAATGGTTACAAGCAGATGATATAATTGAAATGGAAATAGAAGGCATAGGAAAATTAACCAACACTATTGTAAAAGAAGAAAGCGATTTTTCAATTCTTTCTAAGAAGAAATTTTTTTAATTGGCGAATTAACGAATGGGTGAATTATTTAATAATTCGTTAATTCGTAAATAATCTATTTGTCAATTTTATGCCAACTTATCAATCATTTACAGAACTCCCCTTATGGAAAGAAGCGGTAGATTTTGCAGCAGAAGTGTATAAGTTTTGTGAAGATGGAAAACTAAAAACAGATTATCGAATGAAGGATCAATTAAGAGCTGCAGCATCTTCTATATCAAATAATATTGCAGAAGGTTTTGAATATAGCAGTAAAAAAGATTTTGTTCGGTTTCTAACATACGCAAAAGGTTCATGTAGTGAAGCTTTTAATCAGTTTACAATTCTATATAAAGCCGAAATGATTGAACAATCTCAGTATAGCTATTTCAGCAGTAAGGCAACAGAATTATCTAAAAAAATTGGAGGATTTATTCAATATTTAAAATCAAAAACTAAGTAATTCGCAAATCCACTAATTCAAAAATATACAATGGTCATCAACCTACAAGAACTTCCTCTTGCATTTGTTATTTACTATTAAATAGCTTAGCTAATTTTATTAAATTATTTCTGAGAGAAAAAGAAAATAAACCAAGTTGCCCCTTCCCGGAATCTAATTTTGTAGCTATAGCTTTAATTTGAACCTCTATTGTACGAGGAGATTTATTGCAAATTTCTCCTAACTGCTTATAATTTAACCCCGCACCACTAAGTAGCAATAATTCTTGTTCAATTTTTGAAATATTAAATTTTTTCCGTTGTAAATTTTTTTCATTTTGCCGCATTATAATTAATTCTTCGGGAGTAGGAAGTTTGTAGCATTCTATAAACCGCCCATCTAAGTATTTTTTATTATCGGCAACAGCATATAAAGCTTCTTTTAAAATATTGTCAAAGCTTGCAATACGTTTATTAAAGTCTTTTTTTACTTTTTGAACATAGCCATAAACACCACACATTAACATATCTGCTATCATTTCGTCTTCTCCATGACTAGATACTGCTATTATTTTTATTTGCGGGAAATAACTATTTAAAAAATCAGTAGTTTGCAATCCATCAAAATTGGGCATTTCAATATCCATTAAAATAATATCGGGTAATTTCTTTTTTGTTTTACAATATCGTATTATATCAATGCCACTTTTAAATACTCCTACTAATTCAAAATCCATTGTTTCGTTTACAATTTTTGCATGATGCTGCAAATCTTTGTCTTTATCATCTACAATTGCTACCCAGTACATACTCTTTAGTTTTATGCAATGTAATTCTTTCATTCAAATGAAAAAAAAAAAAATACAAAAAATATATAGTGTAATGAAAAAATTAAGTGATTTCACGTATTGTTAATTTTTTCTTATTGCTTTAATATTGTGTTAGAATCTGATTCATGTTTGTGTAGCTAACAAATAAGGAAATTGGTAACAGCCTTAAAGAAAACCAAAACTAAAAAACAATTAAAATGAAAAAATATGTTCTTTTTTTATTAGCAACACTAATAACATTTATTAGTTGTACTAAAAACTTTGATACTTCTTCTGAGAGGAGTAATTCTATTATTTTAACTCAAGCAAAAGAATCTGGGAATATTCATAATCAACTCTTAACACAATTTGTATCTGAAGGAGCTGTTAATATGACTTACTCTGATAAAATAGTATTTTTTAAAAGTAAAGCCTTTAATTTCAACCTTGATCGTTTTGAAAAAATCAAACACGGCATTATTAATCCTGATACAAGGGAGGAAACTGTAAAGAATGAACTTTTAAAAATTTTTACAGACAAATCAAAGGTTAATGCGGTTTATAATAAACTTAAAAAAGTGAGTTTATCTAACCCAATTATTATGAATAAACAAATAATTGAAGAAAGCTTTGAAGTTTTATCTACTGCTTCATTCAATGATAAGTGTATAGGGTATACATTTTTAAGTATTTATGAAAAAAGTTTTAATTTTTGGAACAATTATTATACTATTAAAACAACAGCCGCAAATAGAGTGTTTTCTGCAGATCCAAATGACCCGATGTATGACATATTATACATAATGTTTATGGATGCGGTGGGTGCAGCTATATACATAGGAGATCAATTGGCTTTAAATCCTGGTTACACTTGGGCTGATTTAGTTGTTTTAAATCCACGGTTTCGTAGCGAAGCAAATTTAAATTCTGCTATTTATTCTGCTCTTGCAGGATTATAATAATCTATTAAAAATTAATTCTAATGAAATTAAGTGCTTGTTTGTTATTTATGTTCTTTTCACAAATCATATCTTTTAGTCAAACTAAAGAAAATAATTTACCAAAAAATTTTGAAGGAGAAATTGAAGTTCAATATTTTAATGCTCCTTTTTCTAAAATAATTTATTTAATAAAAGACTCAGCAATACTCAGGCACGAATTTCCAATAAAAAATTACAGGCATGGTTACACATATCAATTTTTAGACTATAAAAATCACATACAGTTTTATTGTAATGAACAGAAGAAAGAATTAGTTTCGTGGGCTATCCGTAACAATATTGTTAAAAATGATTTTATTGAAAAAGATCATTTCGTCAATTTACATATTGATACCGTTATTGCAAACACAGTTTGTCATATTTACGAATTTTATTTTAATGCTTTAATAACACCCTCTCAAAATATTAATAAAGTTCAAAGAGTATATGTTGCAGATACGTTGAACTTTAAATCAACTATTCTATCAACAACATCCAATAATTTTTACAATCCTTATTTTAATGGTATTATTTTAAAAACAGTTACTTATGATGGAGATTATAATTTAGCTAAGGCACCACTGGATTTTGAGGTTACAAAAATTACATACAGAAAAATTTCTAAAGAAGAAATAACCCCAAATTCTTCATACCCAATATATAAAATGAATAGAGAATTGGGAGAATTAATCTTAACTGATGATGATTAGCAATGGCAATATTTTTTTTGAAAAAATTAATGCTAATAAGGACAAACAATTATTAATGTTCTTTCCGTTCCTTTGTGCCAAACTATCTTAGCGGTAAGAAAATGAAAACAATTAACCTACAAGAACTCACTCTTCCTAAACGTCAAGCATGGTTACAACATGCTATAGCACCACGCCCTATTGCATTTGCAAGCACTGTTGATAAAGAAGGCAATGTAAACCTAAGTCCGTTTTCATTCTTCAATTTATTTTCAACCAATCCACCCATTATTATTTTTTCTCCTTCACGTAGCGGAAGAACCAATTCTTTAAAACATACTTTATTAAATGTTTTAGATGTTGCCGAAGTAGTAATAAATATTTGCGATTACAGCATGGTGCAACAAGTAAGTTTAAGTAGTTGTGAGTATCCTAAAAATATAGATGAATTTATTAAAGCAGGTTTTACCAAACAACAAGCAACTATTGTAAAACCGCCAATGGTTAAAGAAGCAAAAATAAAAATGGAGTGTAAAGTGAATGAAGTAAAAAGTTTGGGAGAACAAGGCGGAGCAGGACAATTAATTATTGCCGAAGTTTTATGTATGCATGTTGATGAAAGTATTTTAAATGAAGAAGGCAGTATGATTGATCAAAAAAAAATAAATCATATAGCAAGATTGGGTGGAGATTATTATGCAGTAATTAAAGAAAACAATTTATTTACAGTTGCTAAACCCAATACAGAATTAGGAATTGGTATAGATGCTTTGCCACAAGATATTCGTAACAGTAAAATATTAACAGGCAATCATTTAGGGCAATTGGCAAATGTGCAGCAATTACCACAAGTAAATGTTGCGTTTGAAGATGAACAATTAAAAAACATTATTCAATATTTTTCTATTAACCCAAATGAAATGGAAAAAGAATTACACCGCTATGCTGCCGCTTTATTAGATAAAGGAAAAGTTAATGAAGCATGGCAAGTATTGTTGGCAGATGAGAATGTATAACTTTATTGCATGATTTTTTTTGGAGATAATTTTCAATAAAAGCCCTTATGTTTTTGGCTACTCAAAATGTAGCGATAGTTTTAAACTTGGTGTAAAATTTTTAAAGAAATCATTAAAAATAAATTCAGGTTCTAATAACACATTTTTAGTTTGTAAGCCGGGTAAAGTAAACTTAAATGTATTTTTTTCTAACCAATTACCATTTCTATTTACCAAATAACCTAACGATATATTTTGGTAATTAATTTTAGGAGTATTATATACCTTAAACTCATTATGAAATGCAAACGCTATAAAATCATTTCTATTAACTACTGTATTATTGCTAATATCTTTTGAAAAGAAAAAATAAGGCTCGTATAAAATGCTAAAAGAGTTTTTATTGCCATTACTATTTTTTGCAAAATAAGATAAACCAACGGCTGCGGAACTAATCCAACTTCCTTTTGCATATTGCAAACCTACGCTTACTGCAACATCAAGCCCTCTACTTCTTCCCCATGCAAAATGCCTAATATTATCGGGTATAAATCTTTTGTTTGCCTCAATACTATATAAAGCATAATAAGTACCGCTTTCCCATTTTTCTTTATCGCCGCTAAAAGCCTTTTGTAAATCTTTCATTAATAAATTATTAATGGCATTGGTAAAGTAATTTTCTTGTAAGTTTTTTAAATCGTCAATATTATTTACAATTAACGTAACAAAACAGGGGCGTAACAATTCGGTTTTCTTTTCTCCATTAATAATTACTCCCTTTACATAAGAAGGTAGCATTAGCCTAATTCGTAAAGTATCTTGGTCTGTTTTCAATTGTGTTACTTCTTTGTTTTTAATACTATAATAATCTGCAGTTGGTTGATGTTGTATAATTCTTATTTTATTGTTTGTTGCTCCAACAATGCAATCAATACGTTTAATAGAAAGTTGGTTGTTAATTGAATCTTTAAAAGGTTCTAAATCTACTAATACTTTTTTTAGTAATGAATCTATATTCGGAAATCTTTTTAATTGGTGAATACTGCTTAACTCAAGCATCATACGGTTTCCCTTAGGGAGAATAAATTCAAAGTTATTAAGTAAACCACCTGGCTTAGGTGTATTAAAAATACTTTCAGAATTAAGTTGAGGGTTATATATCCCAAAGTTGTTTTGTGCATACAAAGTTTTTCCTGTTCCTGCTAAAAGCAGAAAGTACAAAGTAATTTTTTTCATAATGTGTTTATTGATTATCGGTTAGCGTATTGCCGTTTGTTGTTTTTATTTTAAAAAACAAAATTTGTTTTACATTTTCGGTTGCTTGTTGTTGTGTTTGTTTTTCTATTTGTAAGTTTTGCTGAAATTCTGTTAGTTGTTTAATTTCTGTTTTGGTAAGTTGTACAGTTGTAATATTATTATCTATCTCATTAAGGTGCATAATTTTAAATCGCTGTACTTTCTGTTTTTGTATTGTAACATTATTTTTTAAAATATTGTTTATAGGCATTGTAATGTTTGTAGAAATATTTGGTTCTTGCAATTGTAAAACAGTTGCTTTGTTTTCATCTATACCAATAATAGAATCTGGTTTTTTAATTTCAATATCAGGCTTATCAGTTACATGTTTTTTAGTAGTTTCAATAGTTTTATTGGTGTTGTTTGAGTTGAAATTTTTTTCTGCTTTATTACTTTTAATAGTTGGTTTGTTTGAATTTGCGGTACTTAAATTACTTGCCTGTAACTGTTGTTGTTTAATATTGTTTTTGGGTTGAAATAATAAAAAAACACTTGCTGCTATTAATAATAAAACGGCAGCAGCCATGAAAAAAACAAACCATCTTCTTTTGTGTTTAGGTTGTAATTCATTTTCTAATTGTTGCCAAACAGCAGTACTGTTAAACGTAAAACCCGTAGGCAATTTCTGTAAACCTGTAACAGATTCTTTTATAAAATTATTTTGCTTTTCTGTTTTCATAACTTTCATTATTTACAATTAACTGCTGTAGCATTTTTCTTGCTTTATTTAATTGGCTTTTACTGGTGCCTCCCGAAATATTTAAAGCTATTGCTATTTCATTATGGCTATAACCTTCTATACAGTAAAGATTAAATACTGTTCTATAACCAATTGGTAATTGTGTTATTAATGTATAAATTGTATCGGCATTTAATTTATTTTCAATCAATTCATCCACTATAATATTTTCAGCCTCATCTTCTGTTACCAATAAAAAATTATTTTTCTTCCTTAAATCCATCAAACATTCATTAATCATAATTTTATTTAACCATGCAATAAAAGCAGCATCGGTAGTGTAATTAAATTGTAATAAGCCTGTAAATATTTTTAAAAATCCATTATGCAATATTTCTTCTGCTTGCTCATTGGTTTTCAAATATCTTCTGCATACTAAATACAATTGTACGGCAAACCTATCGTACAAATATTTTTGAGCAGTTATGCTTTGCTTTTTACATTCTTTCAATAATTGCTGCAACTCCATTCAAATCAAATTATCTTTCTAAATTAAATGCAGTTTATAAATAAATGGTTGCCTGCGTGATTTTATTTTTTATTCATTTTATCCATTTTCATCCTTTCATAAAATAAATTCATTCTTCTCTTTTGCATTTAATACATTTGAAACAAGCTAATAATTGCATTATGAGAAAAATTTATCTTCTATTATTTACAATTACTTCTATTACTATTTGTAAAGCACAATTAACTGTTGAAAAAATAATGAGAGACCCCAAATGGATGGGCACACAACCTTCTAACATTAATTGGAGTTGGGATAGTAAACAAATATTTTTTAGCTGGAATCCTGATGGCAATATTTCCGATTCAACTTATACTTATAACTTAACAACCAAAGAAATTTCAAAAGTTAAGTATAGTGATATTGCTTTGCATAATGCCATGAGCAACGGCGTATATAACAGCACGCTTACACAAATGGTTTATATGTATAAAGGAGATTTGTTTTTGTTAGATATTAAAACAAATAAAACCACTCGCATTACACAAACAGAAGAGTTTGAAAGCAGCCCAAAGTTTATTGTAAACAATGAATGGATTGCATACAATAAAAATCAAAACCTATTTGCATGGAATATTAAAACAGGCATTACAGAGCAACTTACCAATATTGCACATAATGCTGAAACACCTACTGCACCTACATTTGCAGCTGGTGGCAATAGAGGTGGTGGTGGAAATTTTCAAGGTGCTGGAAGACAAACTACAGGAAATTTTGGTGGCGGTAATAATATGTTAAACGGCAACCAACAAGATAAATTTTTGCAACAACAATCATTAGCAACATCTGATGTATTAAAAGAACGAAAAGAAAAAAGAGATGCAAGAGCAGCATTTTTAAAAGCAAACAAAGAAGTTGAAATATTAAAAACAATTAATATAGGTGATAAGCAATTGCAAAGTTTGCAAGTAAGTCCAAGTGGCACTATTATAACTTATCGTTTATACACTGCTCCTACCAATAATAAAAATACTATTGTACCCGATTATGTTACCGAAAGTGGTTATACTACCGATATTCCGGGGCGTACAAAAGTTGGTAACACATTAGGCATTTACGAATTTTATTTATACAATAAAGAAAAAGATACTATAATAAAAGTAAGTGCAGATTCTTTACCCGGCATTACAGATTTTCCTGATTATTATAAAGATTATCCTAAAAAATTTGCCAACAAAAAAGCAATACCAAGAAGTGTAAGTTTTGGTAATGTTGTTTGGAATGAAGATGGAACGATTGCTGTATTAGATGTTCGCTCACAAGACAATAAAGACAGATGGATTGTTGCATTAGATTACAATACAGGCAAATTAAAAACAATAGACCGCCAACGAGATGAAGCATGGATTGGAGGTCCTGGTACATCAGGTTTTCGTGCAAGCGAAGGTTTTATAACTAACAATGTTTTTTATTATCAAAGTGAAGCTACAGGCTATTCACATTTATACACCTACAATTTCAACAACAATACTAAAACAGCTTTAACACAAGGTAAATATGAAATACAAGAAGTTGCTTTAAGTAAAAACAAACAACATTTTTATTTACTTACCAACGAAGAACATCCCGGCAAACAAAACTGGTACAAAATAAAAACAGACGGAACAAATAAAGAAAAAATTACAAGTATGGTAGGTGGTTACGAAGTTGCTCTTTCACCCGATGAAAAAAATATTGCTTACCGTTATTCATACATAACAAAACCTTGGGAATTATTTGTACAAGAAAATACAACCAATAAAAAACCTACACAAATAACCAACAAAGCAGAAAGTAATGAATACAAAAGTTATGCGTGGAGAGATACCAAAATATTTACTATAACAGCAAGAGATGGCCAACCTGTATATGCAAGATTATACGAACCTAAAGCCGGAACAAAAAATGGTGCAGCCGTAATTTTTGTGCATGGTGCAGGCTATTTGCAAAATGTACATTATTGGTTTAGCAGTTATTTCCGCGAGCAAATGTTTAATAATTTATTGGCTGATAAAGGTTATACGGTTATTGAAGTAGATTACAGAGCAAGTAGTGGTTATGGCAGAGATTGGAGAACAGGAATTTACAGATTTATGGGCGGAAAAGATTTAGATGATGAAGTAGATGCTGCCAATTATTTAGTAAAAGAATTAGGTATTGATAAAGATAGAATTGGTATGTATGGTGGAAGCTATGGTGGCTTTATGACGTTAATGGCAATGTTTACCGCACCCGATGTAATTAAAGCTGGTGCTGCATTACGCCCCGTTACAGATTGGGCAAATTACAATCATGGTTATACTGCCAATATTTTAAACGAACCGTTTAACGATAGTATTGCTTATGCACGTTCATCGCCAATTAACCATGCAGCAGGTTTAAAAAATCATTTATTAATTTGTCATGGAATGGTTGATGTAAATGTAAATTTTCAAGATGCCGTACGTTTAAACCAACGCTTAATTGAATTAGGAAAAGATAATTGGGAAATAGCTATTTATCCAGTTGAAGACCATGGCTTTGTAGAACCCAGCAGTTGGACAGATGAGTATAAACGCATTTTAAAACTATTTGATACTTATTTGCAAAAGAAAAAGCTATAATTATAAGTAATTTTTTATTG
This sequence comes from Bacteroidota bacterium, assembly GCA_018267725.1. GTDB lineage: Bacteria > Bacteroidota > Bacteroidia > Chitinophagales > Chitinophagaceae > CW01. The sequence continues at coordinate 189,636 of JAFDXY010000018.1, read as the reverse complement.
ATTGGTTTTGGTAATATTATTGCCATTAAGCATAAATAATAGCAATAAATTTTAAATCCTTATTTTTGATTTTTATGGGAATGATGGTGTTGGCTTTGTAAGAAAGTATTGTGAAGATTGATACGTAATTTTTGAAAACGTTGATTAATATATTCTGCATTGTTGAATAGAGTTAAGAATGTACAAGAGTGCGACGCAACAAAAGCGTAATAAATATTCTACAGCCTGCCTCATTATTTTCTAAACAAATTTTACTACAATTAAAATTAAAATATAATGGGCTGTGGCTCTTGTGGTACCAAACCAAATGGTTGTAAAAGCAATGGTGGATGCAATACAGGTGCATGCAACAGGTTAAACGTGCACGATTGGTTAATGAATTTACCTTTCTCAGATCCTGAAAGCGATTGCAAAGTTGTTGAAGTAAGTTTTAAGCAAGGCAGCCGTAAAGAATTTTATAGAAATACCACTTTACAATATTTTGAAAAAGGCGAATATGTAACTATTGAAGGCGTTAATGGTTTTGATGTAGGAGAAGTATCGGTAACAGGCGAAATAGTGCGTTTACAAATGAAGAAAAAAGGCGTTGATGAATTTAATGCCGATATGAAAAAAATTATTAGAAGAAGTACAGATAGAGATATTGAAAGTTATAAAATAAGTAAAGACCGCGAACCAAGTGTGCAAGCACGCAGCCGTGCATTAGCTATTCAACTTAATTTAAGAATGAAGTTGAGCGAAGTAGAAATACAAGCCGATGGCAAAAAAGCTACTTTTTTTTATACTGCCGATGATAGAGTTGATTTTAGAGAACTTATTAAACTTTATGCTGCAGAGTTTAAATTAAAAGTTGAAATGAAGCAAATTGGCATAAGGCAAGAAGCAGCAAAAGTAGGTGGCATTGGTAGTTGCGGAAGAGAGTTATGTTGCAGTACTTGGTTAAACGATTTTAAAAGCGTAAACACAACTGCTGCACGCTATCAAAATTTATCAATCAATCAAACAAAATTAAGTGGGCAGTGTGGCAGATTAAAGTGTTGTTTAAATTATGAGTTAGATACTTATTTAGATGCTTTACAACATTTTCCTGAAAATGCAGAAAGTATTGAAACAGCCAAAGGCAGAGCTTTTTTAATTAAGAAAGATATTTTTAAAAATTTAATGTGGTATATGATGGAAGGCGGAAGCAAACATTATCCGCTAACCATACAACGTGTAAAAGAAATTAAAAAATTAAATGCACAAGGTATAAGGCCTGAAGAATTAGAAGCAGTTGAAATTACCAGCAGCAAACCTAAAGAAGTAGAACCACAATTTGTAGATGTTGTTGGGCAAATTAGTTTAAGAAGTTTAGAAAAAAACGACAGAAGAAGAAACGAACAAAAAACAAGAACGCGAGAGCAAGATTTTAGAAATAAAAATCAACCACCACAAAAGTTTCAGCAAAGGCCTAACAATGCTAACAGAAACAGGAAAGATTAAAAAATATTATAAAACGCCTCAATAAAAATTTTTATTGAGGCGTTGTTGTTTTATAAACTATAACTTATGCTACCGTCTTTTTCATCTTTTAACTGAACACCAATAGCAGCCAAATCGTTTCGTATTTTATCGCTGGTTACAAAATCTTTTTTTGCTTTTGCTTCTTTTCTTAAATTAATTAATATTTGAATTACACCATCTGCCTTATTGTTTGCAGCATTAGTGTTTTGTAATCCTAAAATATCTTCAACAAATAATTTTAATTTTTGTTGCATTAAAGTAATAACACTGCTGCTTAAAGCATTAGCAGGTAATTGTTTATTTTTTAAAGCATTAATGGTTGGTACCAACTCAAAAATATTTGCCAATACTTTTGCTGTGCTAAAATCATCATTCATAAATTCATCTAACTCATTCAATAAATGCAAAATATTTTTTTCAAGTTCTGCGTCTTCCGATTTTTGATTGGTGGTTTCTAATTTTTGCAAATTTTCGTAAGCATCAAACAAACGTTTCAAACCTTTTTCACTTGCTTGTAATGCTTCGTTACCAAAATCTAAAGTGCTTCTATAATGCGTTTGCAAAATAAAAAAACGAATAACCATTGGATGATAAGCTTGTGCCAACATTGGATGATTACCATTAAACAATTCACTTAACTTAATTACATTATTGTAACTCTTTCCCATTTTTCTTCCGTTAATGGTTATCATATTATTATGCATCCAATAACGTGCTGGGCTTTTGTGATTGCAAACTGTGCTTTGTGCAATTTCACATTCATGATGCGGAAATTGTAAATCCATTCCACCACCATGTATATCAAATTCATCACCCAAATATTTTGTACTCATGGCAGAACATTCTATATGCCAACCCGGGAAACCCTCTCCCCACGGGCTTTTCCAACGCATAATATGTTCGGGTGGTGCATTTTTCCATAAAGCAAAATCTGCTTTGTTTCTTTTTTCTTCTTGGTTATCTAACTCTCTTGTAGTTTCTAACATATCTTCTAAAACTCTTCCACTTAAAATTCCGTAAGGCAATCCTTTCTTAGAAAAATCGGTATTATATTTTTCTACATCAAAATATACCGAACCGTTTATTGCATAAGCATAACCATCTGCAATAATTTTTTCTATCATATTAATTTGTTCAACAATGTGTCCGGTTGCAGTTGGTTCAATACTTGGTTCTATATTATTTAATTGCAACATTGCCCAATGGTAAAGGTTGGTATATTTTTGTACCAACTCCATAGGTTCTAATTTTTCTATGGTTGCTTTTTTAGAAATTTTATCTTCAGCTTCTCTTCCTTCTTCTTCAAAATGCCCTGCATCGGTAATGTTTCTTACATAACGAACTTTATATTTTAAATGTGTAAGATAACGGTACACTACATCAAACGTAACGTAAGGGCGTGCATGACCTAAATGGCTTTCTCCGCTAACCGTTGGTCCGCATACATACAAACCAACATAGCCTTGCGTAATAGGTTTAAAAGTTTCTTTTTTTCGCGTTAGCGAATTATAAATTTGAAGCGACATATTGTAAAGTTGTACTTGTTATATAATGAAATAAAGAATACGGAACAGTTTCCGCAAATGTAGAAATTTGTTGCCTTAGCAACAGCAGCAATATGTATTATAAAAAATTTTCATTGTACTAAAACGAAGATAATGTTTTTAATGAAAGATTTTTTGAAGTATTTTATTGAAATTATTTTTTTAATTGAATATCGCTAACCAACATAGAATGATCGCTATAACCTTCATCTATTAAACCAAATTGTTGCACGGTAAAATTATTGGTTGGTAAAATATAATCTATACGAAGTGTTGATGCTAAAGAATTAAACGTTCTGCCAATGCCAAAACTTTTTTGCAAAAAAGCATCTTGCCTATTGGTGTTTTTAATTTTAAAGTAAGTATAACTATTAGGTACATCATTAAAATCTCCGCAAATAATAGAAGGATAAGGGCTTTTAGCAGTTTCAGATGTTACAATATCGGTTTGTGTTGCTCTTCTTTTAAAAGCCAATCTCATTTTATAAAAAATATTTTTAGATGCTATTAATACATCTTCTTCTTGCTGTTTTATTTTTTCAATATCATCGTAATCTTGTTTTTTAAATTTGAAAGATTGTAAGTGAGTGGTGTAAAAACGAATAGTATCTTCTCCCTTCACCACATCGGCATAAATTAAACTTTCTGCAACAGGATATTTTGTTTTATTGAATTGAATAATAGGATGTTTAGAAAAAATGATACAACCTGAGCGATAACCATCTTTTCTTGAATAATCTTCAGAAAAAAAATAATAGGGATGCGTTTTTGTAAACAGTGAAATATTATCTGCCATTGCAGGTATATTATTAAACTCTTGCATGCAAATAATATCGGGCTGCAAGGTTAAAATTGATTGAACAATATTTTCTTTAATATGTTTTTTGGTTTCTTTGTTTTTTGATAAGCCAAGAAAACTTCTCACATTCCAATCAACAATACGAATAGTATTTGCTTTTTTTTCGTTTGTAAAATCATCTTTAATATGAAAAGCAAAAACTGTTTGTATTTGCTTGTATCCAATTAACAAAGTTATTACAGGAAGCAATGCCAGCTTAGGTTTGGCAATAAGCCAAAAAATAATTGATAACAATAAAAGAAAAATTAAATGTGGTGTTATTAATCCGCAGAAACCAATAAACCAAACTTTTTTCGGGCTTAAAAAAGGCGTTAAACAAGTTAATAAAAATAATAGCACAACTAAAATGCTTATTGCCATGCATATTATTTTAATAACTTTTCTTACCATGCCTTAAAAATACACAATACAACTAAAATAATTTTATTTGAATTGAAAGTCGGCAATATTGGGGTAGTGGTCTGATAAATGTAAAACCGGCGTTTGGTGCTGAATGGCTTTTAGTTGCTTACTAAACAAAACAACATCTATACGAAGTGTTGGAGAAATACTATCGTAAGTTTTACCAAGTCCAAAACCGTTTTTTAAAAATGCATCTTCCAAACCATTTTTTAAATGCTGATAAGTATATGTTGAAGGGACACTATTTATATCGGCAGAAAAAATAAATGGAGTTTTTGTAGCATTCAAAATTTGCTTTATTGCAATGGCTTGCTGTGCATGAACTTTATCAAAATGCCAAAGTTTTTTCAATGTGCTTTTATGAAGTATTAAAGAAGAATCTCTGTTCATTAAATTAATTTGTACCGGGTGTGTAGATGATGTATGAAGGCTTAATGAAAGAAGATGCGTAGTATAAAATCGTATTTTTTTTTCTTTAATTTTTACATCAATAAATGAAAGAAATTCTGAAGGCTCTGAAAAAGGTAATGCAATTTTACCTGTATCAATTATTGGGTATTTTGAAAAAATGGCATTGCCATATTCTTCTTCTAATTCAGTTAAATGATATGTGTAACTTAACGGAAAATAGGTATAAGTATAACCCAACGAATCTTTAATATATTCAAACACATTATAAAAGCCTTTTCCTTTTTTATTGCTAAAATCTTCTAAACAAATAATATCTGCATTGGTTTGTTTAATAAATGAAAGCATTGTGTGGCGTGGATTTCCTACTGTATCTGTGCTTAATTGTGTGTTTACAAAATCAGATGCATTCCATGAAAGCAATCTAAAATCTCCTTGCTTTTCATCATTAAATTTATTGAACAGATGAAATGCAAAAACAGTGTTTATGTTTTTATAACCTAACAATGTAATTACAACAAAAAGTAAACGATATTTTTTTAAAACAAGAAAACTAAGTAGTATTAACAATAACATTCCACCAAATAAAAACGGAAAACCTAATGCCAAAATACTAAACACCCAAGTATAAGAAGGATTGATATAGGGCGTTAAACAACTTAACAGATAAATGGCCGAATAAACACAACCGATATAGAAAATTATCTTTTTAAAAATATTTGATTTTGTTGCCAACATAAATTGAAATTATAAACCTTCCTCTTTACTTGCACGAGTTAAAAATTCTTTTTCTTCATCGGTAAGCATGTGGTAGCCTTCTTTATTTATTTTATCTAAAACTTCATCTAATTTTTGTTGTGTAAGATTGGCTTTTTTATTGTAGGGCTTACCTTCAGATTTATAAAATAATTTCTCTTTATTGGTTTGATTATTATATTTTTTTTCGGGATTGAATAAATCGTTTACCCAATTAACAAAATTGTTCATCCACTTACTCCAATCATTTCCTTTTCTTAACTGTTTTATAAAAATAAAACCAAATGCACCTGCCATTAAATGAGCAAGCCCTAAACTACTTCCATCTTTAGCAATGCTTGCAAAATCAATAGCAGCAAATATTACAGTAAGTACCCACAACGGAATACCACCGTTTAATAAAGGGAAAATTCTATAATCGGGTGCTAATGTTGTAGCAGCAACAGCAACACACATTACCGCTGCACTTCCGCCCATAAATGGTTGTATATTATTTTGAAATGCAGGAATAAATTTTATGCTTAACAAAAAGAAAATGGCACCAATAAACCCACCATATATATAAAGCGGAATTAATTTATTGTTGCCTGTTAAATCTTGCAGTATATAACCAAAAGCCCAAAGCCATAAACAAGTTGCAATTAAACCCCAAACACTGTAATGAGCAAACATATAAGATAAAATTACCCATGGTTTATTAAACAAACTTGCTGTATTTGCAGGTAATACAAACCATTGTAAAATTTGTTTTTGAAATAATTCTTCTGCATTAATATTATCGTAACTAAGTAGGTAAACAACTTTCAATCCGTTTAAAATAACAAACAGTAATGCATTAATGGCAATTAATAAAACAAGGCTGTTATTGCTATCTCCCAATAAAGGTATTTTACTTTTGCTTTGTTGTTGTACATGCATAATTTACAATTAATAAAATGTTTTTTTGTTCTTTTTGTTCCATGTATAAACCAAAATAATACCTACCAAAGCACCGCCTAAATGAGCCACATGGGCAACACTATCTCCAGCAGAGTTTCTAATAGTTGCATATAATTCATAACCTGCATATAACAACACAAACCATTTTGCTTTTAGCGGAATAAAGAAATAAATATATATAAGTGTATTAGGAAATAAATATCCAAACGCAGCTAAACAGCCAAATACAGCACCGCTTGCACCTAATGTGGCTTCATTCAATCTTAAATAAAAATCTGTTTTAAAAGTTTGTTGTGTTGCATAATCTGCGGCAGTATATGCTTTAATTAATTGTTCTGTTTCATAATATAAAACACCCATGTGGCACAATGCAGCACCTAAACCACAACTCATATAAAAAATTAAAAAGCGTTTGGGTCCCCATAAATTTTCTAATATAGAACCAAACATCCACAAGGCGAACATGTTAAAGAATATATGCGAAAAATCTTGTGTACTATGCATAAACATGTGTGTTATTAATTGCCATGGTTTAAACAGCGGACTTTGCCATGTGTGTAAAGCAAATACATCATCCATATTTATGGTTGGTGTTGCACCGCCGCCAATAGTAAGTTGGGCAAGAAAAACCAAGCCGTTAATAATTAAAAGATTTTTAATAACTAATGGTAATATTTGAAATCTTGATGGCCTAAACTCTTGCATCATTTTTTTAATCTTTAAGTTTTAATTGAGCTACGTTTTCAATATGGTGTGTATGCGGAAACATATCAACCGGTTGAATTTTTGTTACTGCATATTTTTCATTTAGCAAAGCTAAGTCTCTTGCTTGTGTAGCCGGGTTGCAACTTACATAAACAATTGTTGGTGCAGCAATTTCTAACAATTTTTTAATTAATTTTTCGTGCATGCCGGCACGTGGCGGGTCTGTAATTACAACATCTGCTTTTCCATGTTGTACAAAAAAATCATCATTACAAATATTAATTACATCTCCTGCAAAAAATTGGGCATGGTTAATATTGTTTAGCAAAGCATTTTCTTTAGCATCTTTTACGGCATCTTCAACCGTTTCTACTCCAATAATTTTTTTGGCTTGTTTACTTAAAAAAATACCAATGCTTCCTGTGCCACAATATAAATCGTATAAAATTTCTGTTCCTTTTAACTCTGCAAAATCTCTTGTAATTTGATACAATTTTTCGCCTTGTTTGGTATTAGTTTGAAAGAATGATTTTGGACTTATTTTAAAACTGAAATCTTCTAATTTTTCTATAATATATCCTTTGCCGTGAAATACAATAGGTTCTAAATCGTAAATACTATCGTTCAATTTTGTGTTGATGGTGTATAAAAGTGTAGTAATGTTTGGAAATTGTTGCATTATAAAATTCATTAATGTATCAATCATTGTTTTATTGTAAAAAGCAACAACAACATTAATCATTATTTCTCCTGTTGTTGCAATACGAACCATCATATTACGCAACCAACCTTCGTGTTGTTTTATATTATAAAAAGGGAAATTATTTTTTCTTGCAAAATCTTCAATAGCTTTTCTTATTAAGTTAGTTGGTTCATTTTGTAAATGGCAAGTATCAATAGCAACTACTTTATTAAAAAAACCTCTTGCATGAAAGCCAGCAACACCAATAGCCTCAGGGAAAATACCTTGTTGCTTTAATAACTTAAACTCTTCGCTACTAATATATTTTTCTGTTGCAAAAGTGTATTCTAATTTATTGCGATAATATTTTGTTTGGTTAGCACCAACAATAGGTAATATTTCGGGCAATTCAATTTTTGCAATGCGTTGTAAATTATCTGTAACTTGTTTTTGTTTATAAAACAATTGTTTATTGTACGGAAGCATTTGCCATTGGCAACCACCACATACACCAAAATCTTTACAAAAAGGCTCAACACGTTCTTTACTATATTCAATAAATTGTAACGGAAAACCCTCAGCCCAATCTTTTTTGCTTTTAGTTAATTGAATATCTACAATATCTCCGGGAGCAGTTCTTTCAACAAAAATTACTTTGCCGTTTACTCTTGCCAGCGACTTACCTTCGGCTGCACAATCTTCAATTAAAACTTTATTTAAAATTTGCGGTTGCTTATGCTTTCTCACCTTGCAAAAATATTGGTTATATTAATAATGATGTGGTAACTAATGTTTTTATTTTGCTTGTGTTTAACAACCTACTCTTTTCTTTTAATTACATTTACCGAAGAATAATTTATTTATGAAGAACTTTTTATTTGTGTTTTTTATTGCAACGTTTTTTTGTATTGAATTAAATGCACAAACAAAACCAGCACCAGCATTACCCAAAAACATAAGCATTACATTAACGCCATTAAAAAATTGTAAAATTTATTTGGGAAGTTATTACGGCAAAACACAAATTATTGCAGACTCTGCACAGTTAGATGCAACAAGCAAAGGAGCATTTAAAGGGAAAACAAAACTTACGCCCGGTGTGTATTTTGTAGTATCTCCCAACTACACTATTCAGTTTGAATTATTGGTTGGAAGCAATCAACACTTTTCTATTAAAGCAGATACAACTCAAAAAGATAAAGCAGTAATAACAGGCTCGGCAGATAATGATTTGTTTAAGCAATATTCAGCATTTACAACAGAAAGAGGAAAAAAACTAAACACATTTGCACAACAATTAACCGTTGCCAAAAACAAAGCAGATTCATCTGCTATTCATAAACAAATAACAACTTTAAATAATGAAATTCAACTATATAGAAACAAAATAATTAAAGAAAATAAAAACTCATTACTCGCAACTTTATTAGCTGCCATGCGTAGGCCAGAAGTGCCAGCTATTCCTATAATTAACGGAAAAGCAGATTCAACTTATCCTTACCGTTTTGTAAAAGAACATTATTGGGATGATGTTGCCTTTAACGATAACAGTTTATTGCACACACCTTTTTTTGAACCCAAGTTAGATGATTATTATAAATATTATGTTTCGCCCGAGCCCGATTCAATTATTAAAGAAGTAAATTATATGTTATTATTTGCAAGAACAGGAAAAGAAATTTATCCGTATTTGCTAACAAAATTTACCAATAAATACATGAACCCAGAATACATGGGGCAAGACAAAGTTTTTTTATTTTTGTTTGAAAATTTTTATGCAAAAGGCGATACCGTTTATTTAACAGCAGCAGGCAGAAAAGTTGTTACAGATAGGGCTTACAGCATGATGGCCAACCAAGTTGGCAACCCTGCAGCACCTTTAGATTTAACCGATACAACAGGTAAAATAAATTCGTTATATAATGTAAAAGGGGCATTTACATTTGTTGTTTTTTGGGATCCTACTTGCGGGCATTGCAAAGAAGAATTGCCCAGAATAGATTCTATTTATAAAGCTAAATGGAAAGCATTAGATGTAAAATTATACAGCATAAACATTCACGAAAATTTAATGAAAGAATTAAAAGAATTTGTGAATGCAAAACATTTTAGCCAAGATTGGATTCATGTTTATCAAACCAATGCTGCATTAACGGCTGAACAACAAGCCGGCAAACCCAATTACAGACAGTTGTACGATGTTAGCAAAACACCAACCATGTATTTGTTAGATGATGAAAAAAGAATAATTGGCAAACAATTAAGCATAGAACAGTTTGATGATTTAATTGCAGCTAAACTTAAAATAAAAAACACTTCGCATAAATAATATGAGGTTTATAATTTTTATAAGTTGCCTTTTATTCATTACAAAAAGTTTTTCTCAAACATTATTTACTTATGGTAATAAAACCGTAAGTAAACAAGCATTTTTACAATCTTTTAAGAAAAATAATACAAGTAATACTTCTGCAATTACATTGAAAAATTATTTGCAATTATTTATTAATTACAAACTAAAAATTCAAGCAGCTATTGATGAAGGTTTAAATAAAGAACCTTCTGTAAATGCAGATGCACAACAATTTAAAAATGAAATTGCTGAGAATATAATTAACAAACAAGCAAACATTAATGCGTTGGTAGAGCAAGCTTATGAAAGAAGTAAAAAAGAAATTTTATTAGCACAGGTTTTTGTTGAATATGGAAGAGATACAGTTGCTGCATTCAAACAAATTCAAACCGCATACAATCAATTAAAAGCAGGTAAAAATTTTAGTGCAATAACACAAACATATTCAACAGATGAAAGCCTAAAAAAAACAAATGGAGTATTAGGTTATATTACTGTTTTTTCTTTGCCTTATGAAATTGAAAATATTATTTACGCATTAAAACCAAAAACATTTTCGGCTATTTATAAAGGCAAATTTGGTTATCATATTTTTTATAATGAAAAAGAAAGAGCAGCACAACCTGAAAGAAAAGTAGCACAGATATTTTTTTCGTTTCCGCCCAATGCTTCTGAAAAAGATAAAAATAACACCATCCAAAAAGCAAATAAAATTTACGAATTATTAAAAACAAATATTGCGTTTGATAGTGTTGCCAAACAATATAGCGATGATGCTAATAATACTTTGTTAGAAGTAAGCACAGGAAAGCACGATGCTAATTTTGAAGATGCTGTTTTTGCTTTACAAAATATTGGAAACGTAAGCACACCAATAGTTTCAGCAGATGGTGTAAGAATTGTTCAACTGAAAGAAATTGTTGCTTTACCCAAAACATTAAATGAAGCAATTGCCTTAAATAATTTAAAACAAAAAGTAGAAAACAGTAATAGATTAGTAATTGCAAAACAAAAATTATTACCCAAATGGATGAAGCAAATTAACTATCAAAAAGCAAAATATAACGAAGCCGAATTGTATAGATATGTTGATAGTTTTGTTCAGAATAAAACATTTCAATCATTCAAAACAATAAAAGATTCAACAATTATTTTTTCGGCACAAAAACAAAAATGGTATGCTATAAATTTTTGCTTGTATGTAAAACTAAATAGTGAGTTGAAAAAAAATTATTCAACCTTATTAAAAGAATTTACCGAGCAAAAAATTAACGAATATTACAAACAACATTTAGAAGATTATGATGCAGAAATGAAAGAACAAGTAAAAGAATTTACCGAAGCAAATTTGTTGTTTGCAATAATGGATAAACATGTTTGGGGCAGTGCATCAAAAGATACAGTTGCATTAAAAAATTATTATACCCAACATGCTACAAAATATAATTGGCAACCAAGTATGGCAGCAATTATTGTAACCGCAAGCAATGCAGCATCTGCTAACGATGCGTTAATAAAAATAAAAACCAATCCAAATAATTGGCGAAATATTACATCAAGTTATGGTTCATTATTAAATGCAGATAGTGGTAGGTTTGAAAACAATCAACTTCCTTTTGTAATTACTAATAAAACAGAAAATACAGTAACAACTATTCATCAAACAAATAATCCGGAACTGTACACTTTTTTTTACATAACACATATTTATAATAATACAGAACCAAGAAATTTTAACGATGCTAAACCTTTATTGGTAACCGATTATCAACAAGTGTTGGAGGATGAATGGTTGCAACAATTAAAAACAAAATATCCGGTAAAAATTAATACAACTGTTTGGAGCACTATTTTAAAAAATAAATAATGCTGTAATTACAATGCATTCCATGCAGCAATAATTTCTTCTGCATGTTGTTTGCTTTTGGGTTTTAAAAATATTTTTTTAATAATACCTTTTTCATTAATTAAAAAAGTAGTGCGGTGCAAGCCCATATATTTTCTACCATACAATTGCTTTTCTCCCCAAACACCATAAGCATCTATAATTTTATGATTGGTATCGGCAATTAAAGTAAAAGGTAAATTATGTTTCGTTTCAAATTTTTTATGCTTCGTTTCATCATCGGGGCTAATACCAATTATTTCAAATCCTTCTTTTTTTAATAATGCATAATTATCTCGCAAATTGCAAGCTTGTACGGTACAGGTTGGTGTTAAATCTTGCGGATAAAAATATAAAACCAATTTTTTCCCTTTAAAATCTTTCAAAGAAATTTCTTTTCCATTCTGTGTTTTCCCTTTAAACAAAGGGGCTTTATCATTTTCTTTCAATGTAATCATAGCTTTACAATATTCAATGCAAAACTACATTTCAAATTTCTAACGCAGAATTTATAATTCAACATTACATTTGCACAATTTATTTTTCAATCAATGCCAAAAGACAACTCCATCAAATCCGTACTCATTATTGGCTCTGGTCCTATTGTTATTGGTCAAGCTTGCGAGTTTGATTATTCAGGTTCTCAAGCAGCCAGAAGTTTGCGTGAAGAAGGGATTAAAGTAATTCTTATCAATAGCAATCCCGCTACTATTATGACTGACCCTATGATGGCCGATAAAGTATATTTATTGCCATTAACGGTTGAAAGTATTGAACAAATTTTAGAAGAAAATAAAATTGATGCAGTACTACCAACCATGGGCGGGCAAACAGCTTTAAATCTTTGTAAAGAAGCAGATGAATTGGGTGTTTGGCAAAAATATAATTGCCGTTTAATTGGTGTAGATGTAGATGCAATTAATACTGCCGAGGATAGAGATTTATTTAGAAAACTAATGGTAAAAATTGGTATTAAAGTAGCACCAAGCCATGTTGCCAATAGTTTTTTAGAAGGGAAAGAATTTGCACAAGAAATTGGATTTCCTTTAGTAATACGAGCATCTTTTACATTGGGTGGAAGCGGTGGCGGATTTGTGCACAATAAAGAAGAATTAGATGCTGCATTAAAACATGGTTTAGAAGCAAGCCCCATTCACGAAGTATTAGTAGAAAAAGCAGTATTGGGTTGGAAAGAATATGAATTAGAATTATTAAGAGATAAAAACGATAACGTAGTAATAATTTGTACGGTTGAAAATTTAGATCCAATGGGTGTGCACACAGGCGATTCTATAACTGTTGCACCTGCTATGACGCTTAGTGATACTGCCTTTCAAGATATGCGTAACCAAGCAATTTTAATGATGCGTAGCCTTGGAAATTTTGCAGGAGGTTGTAATGTACAATTTGCATTAAACCCCGAAACAGAAGAACTGATTGCCGTAGAAATTAACCCACGTGTAAGCCGTTCATCTGCATTGGCAAGCAAAGCAACCGGATACCCTATTGCAAAAATTGCAGCCAAATTAGCTATCGGTTATTCTTTAGATGAATTAAAAAATCAAATTACTAAAACAACATCTGCCTACTTTGAGCCTGCATTAGATTATGTAATTGTAAAAGTACCGCGTTGGAATTTTGATAAATTTAAAGGAGCTAATGATACCTTAGGTTTACAAATGAAAAGTGTTGGAGAAGTAATGGCAATTGGCAGAAGCTTTACAGAAGCCATTCAAAAAGCTTGTCAAAGTTTAGAAAACGAAGCAGTAGGTTTAGGTTATTACGGAAAAAGTTTAATGAAGAGTGAAGAAATTGTTGAGTACATAAAAACACCAAAGTGGGATAGAATTTTTAGAATTAAAGATGCACTCATGCAAGGTGTAACCGTTAAAACCATTGCACAAGCAACTGGTATAGACAGATGGTTTTTATATCAAATTCAAAGTATTTGTAATGTAGAAAAACAAATTGCAGAATACAGTTTAGATACTTTGCCAACCGAAATTTTAAAACATGCCAAAAAAGAAGGCTTTAGCGATTTACAAATTGCAAAAATATTACAAGGTACTTGCACTGAAGAACAAGTATATGAAAAACGAAAAGCATTAGGTATTACACGTGTTTATAAAATGGTTGATACTTGCAGTGCAGAATTTGAAGCGAAGACACCTTATTTCTATAGCACGTTTGAGAATTAAGTTTGAAGAATTTTTATAACAATGAAATTAAGAAAGGAAAAAATAAACACAAAACGCCCCCGCAATGCGGGGGCGTTTTTATATAAAAAGAACTTCTTAAAATATTATCCTAACGCTACTCGTTTAAAGCTTAATACTTTTAAATTAGCGTTTACACTTTTTAAATAATCGGCTACAGATTTGCTGCCATCTTTTACAAATGGTTGTGCTAATAATGTTTGCTCTTTAAAAAAGGCGTTTAATTTTCCTTCTGCAATTTTAGCAATCATTTCATCTGGTTTGCCTGCCATTTTAGGGTCGGCCTTCATTGTTTCAACAACAATTGTTCTTTCTTTTTCAATTATTTCGGCAGGTACACTGTCAGCATCAATAGCAACAGGGTTTAATGCTGCAATTTGCATAGCTACATCTTTACCTGCTTCTGCTTCTGTTTCATTTAAACCAACTAAAACACCTAAACGGTATGCACCATGTATGTATGAAGCAATATACGGAGCTTCAACTCTTTCATATTTAGCTACACCAATTTTTTCGCCAATGGTTGCTAATTTATCATTAATAATATCTGCTACTTTAACCCCATTTACAACGGCATTGTTTACTTCGTCAATATTTTTTGCATCGGTTGCAACTGCAGCATCGGCAATGCTTTGAGCAAATGCTACAAAGTCTGCATTTTTAGAAACAAAATCTGTTTCGCAACTAATACAAATTACATAACCAATTTTATTATCTGCTGAAGTTTTTGCAATTACTACGCCTTCTTTTGCTTCACGATCGCTACGTTTTGCAGCAACTTTTTGTCCTTGTTTACGCAACCAATCAATAGCTGCTTCAAAATCTCCAGCTGTTTCTGTTAATGCTTTACGGCAATCCATCATACCGGCACCGGTTGCTTGGCGAAGTTTATTAATATCTGCTGCTGTAATAGCTACTGTTGTACTCATAATATTTTCCTTTTTTTGTGTTGAATGAATGTTACCTACAATTGTGCCGCAAAATTTTTGAATGCAATTTGTCAGTTATCATTTATAAATGATGAATTGATTGATGCAGTACAAGAGTGCGACGCAACGAGTGCTAAATTGTTATAAAAAAGATGGGTCAATAATCATAAAACACTTGTACTGATTATTGACCCACCGTAAATAAATTATAGATTTTAATTATCTACCTGCGGGTCTGCGAGTGTTAGGTACACGGCGTTTTGGAGCACCGCCTTGTCCGGCTGGAGCATCTCCACCACGGTTGCCTCCACGGCGTCCACGACCACCTTCTGCTTGTGCTTCTGCTTCTAAACGGCGAGCTTTTGCTTCGTTTTCATTAGCTTCTGCATCATGTGCTTCTTCATCTTCTTTATTTGCCTGACGTTCTGCCAAACCTTCTGCAATTGCTGCAGTAATATAGTTGGTAATAATTGCTATTGATTTTGTAGCATCATCATTTGCGGGTACTGCAAAATCTACTTTGTTAGGATCGCAATTGGTATCTACCATTCCAAAAGTTGTAATACCTAAACGTTTTGCTTCTGCTAATGCAATATGCTCGTGGCCAATATCAACTAAGAATAAAGCTGCCGGCAAGCGACCTAATTGAGCAATACCGCCCAATACTTTTTCCATTTTATCTCTATCTCTGCTTAATGTTAAACGTTCTTTTTTAGTTAGGCTTTCTGCACTACCATCGTTCAACATTTTTTCAATGCTCTGCATTTTTTTAACACTTTTACGTACAGTGTTAAAGTTGGTAAGCATACCACCTAACCAACGTTCTGTAGCAAAAGGCATGTTTACTTTTTTAGCACATTCGGCAACAATATCTTTTGCTTGTTTTTTAGTAGCAACAAACATTACTTTTTTACCGCTTTTTGCTATTTGTTTTAAAGCTGCTGCAGCTTCTTGTAAGCCATCAACAGTTTTATTAAGGTCTATAATATGAATACCTTTCTTTTCAGCAAAAATGTAAGGTAACATTTTGGGGTTCCACTTTTTCTTTAAGTGTCCAAAGTGTACACCTGCTTCTAAAAGCTGCTGTTGAAGTGAAGTATTATTTTCCATTGCTATAATTTTTATGTTGAATTTTGAATGTTAAATGTTGAATTAAATTTATCATTCAACACTCATCATTAATAATAATTGATTAACGTTTGCTGAATTGGTAGCTTCTTCTTGCTTTTTTATGACCGAATTTCTTACGTTCAACACCTCTTGGATCACGTTTTAAATGACCGGCTGCTTTTAATGACGGGCGAAACTCTGGGTTTACTTCTAATAAAGCACGGGCAATAGCTAATTTGGTAGCTTCTGCTTGGCCTTTTAAGCCGCCGCCTTGTGCATTTATAACTACATCAAACTTACCAACTACTTCGGCAGATTTTAATGGAGCTTCAACTTGGTTTTGAAGATATACTAAAGGAAAGTATTCTTTATAATCTTTATTGTTTACAGTTATTTTTCCATCGCCTTTGCTGATGAAAACACGGGTTACCGCTTCTTTACGGCGTCCTACTGCATTTTTTTGTTTTTCCATTTATTTGGAATTTGAAATTGAATGATTTGTAATTAATATTTAAATTCTTTTGGTTGTTGTGCACCGTGCGGATGTGCTGCACCTGCATATACAAATAATTTTTTGTACATTTTACGACCTAAACGGTTTTTAGGTAACATGCCTTTTACCGCTCTTTCAACCAAAACTTCGGGGCGGCGTTTTTGAAGATCTTTTGCAATTTCTTCTTTTAAACCACCTGGGTAGCCCGAAAAGTTATCATAAACTTTTTCATCCATTTTATTGCCGGTAAGTTTTACTTTTTCGGCATTAATAACAATTACAAAGTCTCCGCAATCAACGTGAGGAGTGTAATAGGCCTTGTTCTTACCGCGTAATACTGCAGCAATTCTTGAACATAAACGACCTACGGTTTGATTAGTACCGTCAACAACATACCAGTTATGTTTTACGGTAGCCGCATTAGCGTGTTTTGTTGTGAAATGTAGTTTGCTCATTTATTTTCTTTTTTGCCAAATTATTTTGGCAGGTTATCAATTTCAATGTTTGCTATCCCAAACACTGCCCAAATTTTTGGGAGTGCGAAGGTGCAATGCAGAAATTTATTTTCCAAAAATTAAAGGAAGTTTTTTTATTGAACCTTTATAAGTTGCTGATTTTCAGTAAAAATTTTGGAGTGAATTTTTATTGGTGGCTTCAAATTAAACAAAATAAGGCTTTTTGAGGAATGATTTTTTTGAACCCATTTAAAACAGAACTTCGCAACGCAAAAAAATATTAATTGCTTTACCAAAAATACCAAGCCGATTTTTTATTTACAGGTTATGAAATACTTAACCAAGAATATGTATTAATAACCGATGAAAAAGGAGTTGTTATTGATATTGTACATGAAACCGAAGCAGGTAATGATATTAAAAAACTTTCTGGGCTTTTAACGCCGGGTTTTATTAATTGCCATTGCCATTTAGAATTAAGCCATATGAAAGGTTTAATTTCTGAAAAAACAGGGTTGGTAGATTTTGTTTTTAAGGTAGTTACGCAACGCCATTTTCCGGAAGAAGAAATTTTAAATGCCATTGCTAACGCAGAAAAAGAAATGCTTATTAATGGTATTGTTGCCGTTGGAGATATTTGCAATAACACGCTTACCATTCCTCAAAAGCAAAAAAGTAATTTATATTATTACAATTTTATTGAAGTAAGTGGTTGGTTGCCACAAGTTGCAAATGATCGTTTTGAAAGAAGCAAAGATTTTTATGATTCTTTCAATCAAATTCAAAATTCAAAATTCAAAATTCAAAATTCTTTAGCTCCACATGCACCTTATTCTGTTTCAGAAAATTTATGGAAATTAATTGAGCCTTTCTTTCAAAATAAAACAACAACCATTCATAACCAAGAAACTGTTTTTGAAGATGCATTTTTTAAAACAGGAAAGGGCGATTTTGAAAGAATGTATAATATGATGAAAATTGATAATACATTTTTTAAACCATCGGGCAAAAGCAGCATACAAACTATATTACCACATTTTAAAAACGCCGAAAAAATTATATTGGTTCACAATACATTTATTAAAGAAGAAGATATTAAGTACATAAATTTTGTTTCAAATAATAATCATCAACAATTTTTTTACTGTTTATGCGTTAATGCTAATAGCTACATCGAGAATGCAAGTCCACCTGTAGAAATGTTGCAAACTCTTAACTGCAACATAGTACTTGGAACTGACAGCCTTGCCAGTAATTGGGGATTGAGCATCTTAGATGAGATTAAAGTAATCCGTAATTGTTTTCCTACCCTAACAACAGTGCAAGTTTTGCAATGGGCCACTATTAATGGTGCTAAGGCTTTATCGCTTAACGATAAACTTGGCAGCTTTGAAAAAGGTAAAAGGCCGGGTATTGTGTTAATTGAAAATTTAACGCAAGAAGGAAACATTACGCCAATATCTGCATCAACAACAGTAAAAAATGCGTTATGATAAAGTATGTTTCTATTACTTCTTTGCTAAGTAGTTTTTTGTTTGTGGTAACTACGTTTACCGCTTCAAAATTTCAATCGTTTAGCCAAAATATAATTGGTTATCCGTTTGCTTTTTTTAGTGCAGAATCTGATAAAATTATTGATGCAAGTAAAAAGTTTTCGGGAATAAATCTTGCAGCAGATTTTATTGTTTGCATTATGGCAAGTATGCTAATTATAAAAATTTGTTCTTTAGGTTTTAGGCCTGTTAAAGTTCCTGTTAAGAAATAATTTGTTGCAATACGTCAATGCTTCGTAATTGAGCAAACCCCTCAACATGCAATACCATAAAGGTTTGTAAGTGTTGCAATATTTTTCTACGTTGAATTTTATTGAATTGAATATTTTTTAAGTCGGCAATATTTTTAATTGAAATTAAATTAGATATTGTTGCTGCTTCTTCATCTGTTACATAATTTGAATGTGTTGGAATATTGCTTGTAAATGTTCCTTCTTTTAAATCGAGTATAGTGTTACTTGATGAAAAATTACCATGTATCAAAAAACCTAAAGCACTGCTTAATTGCAATGTAAAGTATAATGGAATATTGGCAACAATAGTTTCGTTAGAAGTATCAACGGCCAATAAAATTTCTTCGGTTAAATAAAATAATTCAGGATTGGCTTCTGGTTGTTTAATACAATGTTGTAACAACTCTACTACATATACTGCTACTGCATTTCTTATTACATTAAAAAAAATAGTATTATAAATATTTGCCCACTGAAATTCTTTTACAAACTGTAGTTGCTTAAACTCGTTATGATAAACTTCCATTTGTAAAATAGCTGCGGGCTGAAAGTAGTTGGCTTTGCTTTGTGTTTTTTTTGATGATTGCCTTACACCTTTTACAATATAACTCTGCAAACCAAACAATTCTGTGTAAACAGTAGTAATAATGCTGGTTTCGCCATATTTTACCGTGCGTAAAACAATGCCTTTTGTTTTATGTGTTTGCATGAAATTGAAGCAATATATTTATGCTGCATAAAGATAAGAACGTACAAGTGAGTGACACAACAAGCGATGCCAAAAGAATAATAGTTAGTACTAAAAATTATATTGCTCCTGTAAATTGTTTTAAAAAACGAACATCATTTTGCGAGTATAATCTTAAATCGTTTACACGATATTTTAATTGGCAAATTCTTTCAACACCCATACCAAATGCAAAGCCGGTATATTTATTAGCATCTATACCAAAATTTTCTAATACTTTAGGGTGTACCATTCCGCTTCCTAAAATTTCTACCCAACCTGTGTGTTTGCAAACATTGCAACCATTTCCACCACAAATTAAACAGCTAATATCCATTTCGGCACTGGGCTCTGTAAAAGGAAAATATGACGGGCGAAAACGCACTTTGGTTTCTTTTCCAAACATTTCTTGTACAAAAAAATAAAGTGTTTGTTTTAAATCTGCAAAGCTTACATTTTCATCAATATACAAACCTTCTATTTGATGAAAAAAACAATGAGCTCTTGCACTAATGGTTTCGTTTCTATACACACGCCCGGGGCAAATTACACGAATGGGTGGTTTTTGATTTTCCATTACACGAGCCTGTACACTGCTGGTATGTGTACGCAATAACCAATCAGGATTTTTATTAATATAAAAAGTATCTTGCATATCTCTGGCAGGATGATCTTCGGGTAAATTCATTGCACCAAAGTTGTGCCAGTCGTCTTCAATTTCAGGGCCTTCTGCAACAGCAAAACCTAACCGTTTAAAAATAGAAACTATTTGATTGCGAACAATACTTAAAGGATGCCTTGTGCCAACTGCAACAGGGTTTCCGGGTAAACTCCAATCTATTAAATTAGTAATTGCAGCATCTGATTGTTGTGTTGATTCTTTTAAAGAATTGTATTTGTCTTCAATAAACTGTTTAAACTCGTTTAATAATAAACCAAATTCTTTTTTCTTTTCGTTAGGAACATTTTTCATTTCGCCCATAATATTTTTTACCAATCCTTTTGTTCCTAAATATTTAATACGAAAAGCTTCAGCATCATCAGCATGATTTGCAATATAAGTAGCTACTTCTTGCTTAATGGTTTCAATTTGTTGTAACAATACTTCCATGCAGCGAAGATAATTGAACTACCATTATTTTAGAGTATGCTAATTAAAAACTCCCAAATGGTATTTGATGCTACTTAATTATTTATAACTCTTCTACCTTGTATTTTTTCAAGTTTAAAATTAATGTATCCGTACACTACATTTGGTATTGGGCTTAACTCGTTCACATTAATTCTTTTATTTATAGGAGTAGCTGTTTTATTTTTAAACTCTAAGGGAAAACTATAAGTATTAACAGAAATATTTTTAGCAATATTATTTTGAAGCTCTTTTGTTTTTTGTAAAATTTCTTGCAACCCCTTCATATCACCATTTTGCTCATATCCAATGTGTGCTTTTTCTTTTATATAATCTAGTTGTTTTTTGATGTCTTTACTGATTCTACGCTCAATATTTTCCATTGTTTCTTTTTTTTGATACACTTGAAAACAAGCTAAAGAAAGTGTATTTATTTGCTCTGGAAGAGGGTAATTAATGCCCGTCCATATTTCATTTCCTCGAGGTCCCATTTTATCAATTGAAATAGTATCTATTATAATATCATTCTCACATTCTTCTCCTTTTAAATCACTGAAAGATACAAGAGGCTTAAATGAAATGGGGCTTTTAAACACACCCCTTCCATGACCATCTTTCGCTTCGCCCTTTTGAAACATTTCACCATTCAAAACTTTACCAAATGCACCACCATTATCTACATTATCTATAACTAATAGTACCAGCTTTGCATTTTTCTGTTTTGGAATTTTAAGAACAAGGGTATCATCACATTGAACTTCTATTGAATCTCTTTGTTGCTCTTCACTTTCGTCAAATTGCGGAACTATCGCTACTTCGTAAGCTTTTATTTGGGTTTTGAATAATGCATAACTATCTTCTGTTTCAATTTTGGCTTCAGCATCAATAGTTAATTGTAGTCTATTTTTTTGGTATAAATTTATTATTTCAACTAAACTATTTTCACCTCTACTTCCATCTGCAAGTTGGCACACCCTTTCCATACCAAAAAGCGTTGGTATTGCACAAACACTAAAATAATCGTTTTTGTTTCTTAATCTGTCTAACAAAAAGTCTCTATCTCGTAAAATTAGGGGAACTATTTCCGCCAAAACTGATTCTTGGCCTCCGCCTGAAATGCCTAATAATTGTTTAGTTCTTTCAACATCAAGTACTTTAGGAATTAATATTGTAGCCTGCCCAGGTTGTCTGTAGTTTTTAACTGCTTTTTGTAAAATCATTTCAAAACGGTCCATTAACATTGAAACTTTATCAACATTAAGTGGGCCCCAGAACTCTCTGAATTTGGCATATTCAGGGTCGTTGCTTGAAAATATATCATCAGCAGGCACATCATTATTAAGCTCATAATATCTGCCCATTTCTAAAAGCAACTTGTTATATTCAACTATTTGCTTTAGGTCTGGCAACTTTGCATACTCGCAATTATAGGTTGCTTTGGCTACTTCAAATTCGGTTTGTTTATCGCCTTTACAATTCCAGCAATTATAATCTGTTGAAGGTGGTGCAGGGATTAAAGGCATATCATCTACTCTATCCCTTCTATGCAATTTGTAAAATTCAACTATTTCAAAATATTTATTTTTTTTAGTAAAATAGAATGCTTTTATAGCTTCAATTTTTCTATTTCTTTCAGAAGGAACTACTGGTAGAGGGGGTTGTTCAATTGGTTTTGTATATGCTTTAATCTCTTGTTTAGTTTGTTTAATAGCATCAGCAAAATAGAGTGTGCTTTGTACAAAGGGTTTATTTTCTGGCTTTCTACCAAACTCCTCTAAATTTTTTAAATCTTTATCAATTTCAATAACAATTTCTTTTGCTTTATTTATTAAACCTGTACCAGCAGGATATTCAAAAGTGGGGAGGTTGCCTCTAACTCTTGGGGGTATTAATCTTGTTCCTAATGAATCTATGCATAAACTGCCATCTGACAATAAAACTCCTTCATATCCATACTTTCTTACCCTTGGTCCAGAACCATTACATCTTTGTGATAATGCCATATTGCATAATAAAATGGTAGGAATAAGTACCTGTGCATATATACAAATTATACGTTTCATGTTTACATTTCTTTTTTACACAAATAAATATCTGTACCATTAACTACCTGTAACCAAACGAGATAGGTTTTTGAGTTAATAACCAGTTTCTTGGGGTTTAGAATGCACTCTTCATTGTAGGGCAAACCATTGGAGTACTTTTTCTGCTCGGCTATAGCAGTTCCATCACTAAAAAAAAGTTGCCTGCCTTCTTCCCATACAGCCCATTTTTTTACGGTTTCGTTGCTAAAAAAAGCTGCTGTTCCATTTGGTAAGCTTAATTTAAAACTGCCGCTCATTCCATTGGCCAAGTATATGTTTTTGCCTTCTTCAAAAGCGGGGTTAGAGCGTTCTGCCCTTTGCAATAATTCGCCACTGTTCATTAACACCCAACTATCGATAGGGTTATCTGTAAAGGGCAAAACGCTTCCATTGCCTAACTTATTTATCCATACAGGTTTTGAACCTCCTGTTTTACTCATATCCATATAAACAAAAAGGGCTACACTTCCGTTAACGCTCGTTTTTACGTTCATGCCACCTGCTGCTGGTTCCGTTAGATCAAATAATAGTTTGCCATTTTTATATGCTTCATTTGCCAATGCTTGCGAAGCAGATGTTGCATAATAAACGTCTCCCGAAGCCATTACATACATTCCAAGCATTGGTGTGCCAGAATAAGGACCATATTTTTTACCTGAACCATTTATGCTAATGGTATAAGCAGGCAAATAATTTGCCCCTGTTGTTGCCGTAGCTGTATAATATTTGGTAGTGGGGAATTCAGTTAGACTAAGAAAATTTTTAGCAGATCTTTCGTGCTCAAACGTTCCGTAACCATTTATAGAAGGAGGTAAATCCGAATTTGAAAAAGGAAGTTTATTGCTTTCGGGCGTTCCGGGAATTATGCTACCGTTCCATTTCAACACTCCCATATCAAGTATTTCTGCACCAGCATCATATCCCACATTACCTGTTACCTTACCAATTTCTGTATAATATTTTACCTCGTTACTATCTGTCCAGTATTGATACCTTACCCGTTCTACTGTTATACCAGTTGTGCTTCCTTGTCTTACAACATAGCTTGTTGGGAGTACATAAATTTTTTTTCCAAACTTTTCGGCAGCTTGTGCAGAATTTAAATAATTATAATCTGGCTGCGTAGTAGTAGTTTGAATAGTATTTACCGCATTTTGGTGTTGGGTATTATTTGTTGTTTGAGTATTTTTTCCACCAACGGCATTTTCTGCTTTTTCTTTTAATTTTTTTAAAAATTGAGCTTGAGCAGTTACTGCAAAAATAATTGTTGTTAAGAAAAATATTTTTTTCATAAATGATGTTATAATTTTTTTATATTTATTATGCTGTATAAACTGTTCCAGTTAATTTTATTAAGAGCTTCATGATTTTTTTCAAATGAAATGCCTACAATTTTTACAATAAAATTGTACACGCTATAGTCTGCCGCTTCTCTTAGTTTATCCGTTTTTTGATAGGGTAAATTCTGCCCTAATTGCACCCACGTTACATATTGCTTTCCCAATTTGCTTTCAGCATTCGGCTTTTTGGTATAATCTGTATATTTTGCTATTTCAGCATCTTTTCTATCGGTTTCACTAAAGGCAGAAACATCTACCAAATTGTCGAAAGAGATATATGGAACAGTAACACCATTATTTAGTTTGAAAGCGATTTTTTTTATTGTAGGCTCAACATCATTTGGGTGTAAATCAATTGACGTTTTATTGTACATGTATTCAATTGTAAAAATTGATTGCTGTATGTGGTATACACTTTCGTCAAAAAGTAATTTGGCTGCTGCAGTATATGAAGGGAACAATTTATCATTCATATCTGCTTCGTTAAGTCCTTTTTCTTTGTAATACAACTTTAGGCTATCTGCTTTTTGCAAGTAAATATGATCTATATTAATTTCTTGGGTAAGGTAAACACTTGGCAGGTTGCCGTATTGATAATAAAGTTCACGACTGCTAATATTTGCTAAAAACAAAGCCGGCTCCGTTTCTTCATTATTAGGAACACTTGTTTGCAGCTGGTAAGGCAATGGTTTAAAGCCTCCTTCAAGCATTTTAAAAGGGTTATTGGCCCATTCGTTTTTATAGTTGTAATAACTCCAATCATCTAGTTTGCAATTGGTGCTACAGTAGTTTATTGTAGCGGTACTTAACGGAACAAAAATGGCATCAACAACTTTTTTATGAATAGCATTGTAAATGTTTAATGCCTTTATAGGGCAACCATAAGGATTAGGTTGCCCATCTATTTTTAAAGTATCGCATTTTTGAGCTATGCTTTTATTAAAAAGTAAAACAATAAAAAGCAATAACATTATATTTTTATTTTTCATATACGCAATTATTTTGTAAGTACAAATTCTACTCTGCGGTTATTGGCTTTTCCATCTGGGGTTGTATTGGTAGCTATGGGTTTTATTTTACCGTACCCTTTAGTGGTAAGGCGTGAAGCATCAATGCCCATTTCTACTAATTTATTTTTTACTGCATCGGCACGTTGTTGAGAGAGTTTAAGATTATAACTATCGTCTCCATCACTATCAGTATGTCCACCAATTTCGTATTTGGTTTCGGGGTGATCTTTAAGCATGGCTACAACATTATTTAACTCGCCCATGCTTTCTGGTTTAATAGTGGCTTGGTTATAATCAAACTTAATGCCTCTAGCTATAAATGATTTTTTTATTTCTGAAGTGCCTTGTTTGTATGGATCTTTTAGTCCGCCTGCAATACGCACATTGCGTATAAAAGTCTTAAAGCCCATTTCATAATCTGTACCCGTTGCACCCAATGTTAATGATGATGCTTTACCTTCTACTGGTACATTTAAAATACGTTTACTATTCATGTACACTTTCATATTGGTTTCTGTTACAGCAATAGAAATATGTATCCATTTATCGCACAGTTCTTCGGGCAGCTCGTACCCATCGTTTCCGCCTTTTTTAAACGTGGCAGAAAAGCTTTTAAATTCCATTTTGCCTTCTGTAAGTATGGAGAGTACATTGTCAAAATCTTTCAATACATCTCTATTTCTATCCTTTTCATCGGTATAAAAATATACTTTGGCTTCACCAGTGCCATTGCCATCGCTAAAAGCTTGTTGGGTTGTTTTTCCACTATTGTGTTTGCTCATAAAGTCAAACTCAATCGTAAATCTTTTGGGTAAATAGTTATATTTTTTCATTCGTGGATAGGCATAAGTATTTTCTCCTAAAAAGCCCATTACAGTTTTATCTTCGGTTTTTACAATTTCTAATTTGCCTCCTTGAGGCACCCATAGGCTTGGTATTTCGTTAATTCTTTCGTTTATAAATTCATCTTCAAACAAAATACTATCGCCCGGTATAAAATCAAAACTGCCATAATCAATATCGGGTTTTTTAGATTGTGTAACAGAATTATTAATTTGTTTATTATTAGATGCATTTGTTTTATTATCACTATTGTTATTTTTCTTCTTTAATATTTCTTCAGGAGTATCTACCGTTTTCTGAGCAGCTTCATCTACTTTTTGATCAGTTTTTTGTTCAATTTTTTCTTGTACTTTATCTTTAAATTTTTTAAGTATTTGCCCGTTAATGTTGCCATAACTTATCATTAAAATTATTAAAGCAAATGTTTTAATACATTTCATATTAGTTGTTTTTAAATTTGTATAATAACTGTTTCTTTATCTATGGTTGTTTCTGTTTCTGCCAATAATATAATGTTGTATATGCCTTCTGGCATACAGCAATAATTAAATAAAACGGTGTGTTTCCCTTTGTTTACAACTTCATTCGTCAATAATTTTATATTTTCATTTTGATTGAGTACTCTAATTGTTATTTTACAAGTATGTAGTGTTGTAAAATGAATATTTGCATTTGTGTTTAACAAGTTTTTTTCAATCGTTAAATTATAACCTGCCAATACATTTTGCATTTGTTCTGTTTGTTTAATACAGCAAAATAATTTATACGTAGTTGTTTAAAAGGTACATCTGTTTGTTATTGTGTTTGAATGAATAAGTGGTATTGGTTAGAGGATAAGTGGATTGAACTTTAATTAATGATGAGATTTCTAAACTGTGGAATTATAATTTCAATTGCTTTATAAAATCTTCTTTTTTTCTTTTACTTACTGGCAACTCGGTATTGTTGCTCATAATGGCAAGACCACCATCTCCTTTAATATATCTTTTAATTTCAGAGAGATTAATAATGTATGAATGATGTATTCTAAAAAATTGATTTTCGGGCAACACATCTTCATAATCTTTCATAGTTTTTGATGTGATAATTTTTTCACCGGCTTTCATAAAAAAGAAGGTATAACCTCCGCTTGCTTCGCAATACAATATATCTACAGGGTTAATAAAAATAACACCTTCATTTGTTGATAAAGAAAGCCTGTTATAACTATTGCTTTTTAAGTTATTAAATAATAAATTTAACTGCTTATCGTATTGTTGGTTTTTGTGTTTTTGTTTAAACCGAAAAATAGTTTCTTTTAATTCATCTGCATCTATTGGTTTTAATAAATAATCTAACGCAGAAAATTTAATAGCTTTAATTGCATATTGTTGGTAAGCTGTTGTAAATACAACATTAAATGGAATATCTCTAGTATCTCCTAAAACTTCAAAGCCTGTTTTGTTGGGCATTTCTATATCAAGAAAAACAATATCGGGTTCGTGTAAACGAATTGCTTTAATTCCTTCTTCGGGAATGGAGCAAGCAGCAATAATATTTATTTCAGGAAATATGCTGTTTAACATTTTCTGAAGCAGTGAAATACATTTTTTTTCATCATCTATTATTATTGCCCTAATCATAAATTATTTATAATTGGTATATGTAATATTACTCTTGTTCCTGTTGCATTTCCTTTTTCGTTAAATAAATCTTCAATATCTATTTTAGCACTTCTTTCTTTTAATAATTGCAAACGTTCTTCTGTAATTTTTATACCCATTGATACATGGCCTTCGTTTCTATTTTTATTTATTTGTGCCGATTGTTTTCTGCCTACACCATTATCTTCAATAATTACTTTTAATGTATCGGGAGTATCTTCTTCAAAACATATCACTAATTTTTTTCCGTTTTGTTTATGACTTAACCCATGCTTAACTGCGTTTTCAATGTATGGCTGTATAAGCATTGGTGGTATTTTAATAAAAGCAATATCGGTTAGTGCATTTGTATTAATGGTATAAACAAAATCTTCAAACCTAAATGATTCTAATTCTAAATATAAATTTAAATAATTTAATTCGTCTTGTAAAGTTGTGGTTTTGGTTTCGCTTTGCATTAACACCATTCTTATTAGTTTAGAAAATTTTCCTAAGTATTTAGTTGCTGCTTCTGCTTTATTGTTCATTATACTTTCTTGAATGCTGCTTAAACAATTAAATACAAAATGCGGGTTCATTTGTGCCTTTAACGCTTTCATTTCTAACTCTGCTAAACGCTGGTGTGTTAATGCTTTTGCTTTTAGTGTAGTAATTCTTTTTCTTACCAAATACACTATAATTAACGCTAACAATAATGCTATAATAATATTAAACCAACGTGTTTGCCAAAAAGGAGGGTACACTACCAATTGCATTTGCAATGTTTTGTTTAGCCAATTGCCTGTAATATCTGTTGCTTGTACTTGCAATAAATAATTTCCTCCGCGAAGGTTGGTAAACGTAATATTATCTTGATTGCCTAATTCAGTCCATACATTATTATTTAATTTATATCTGTATTGAATATTTAAATTATTAACAAATTCTAATGCTTTAAAATGTATGGTGAAAAAATTTTCTTTGTAATTAATATCAAGTTGCTGAAGACTATCTAATGAATGTTCAAATAATTTTTCATTATTCATTATACGAACACTTGTAAAATGAAATGGCAATTGTTGATTAGCAATTAAAAGTTCTTTCGGGTTAAAAGTATAAAAAGGGTGTTTTTCTATAAAAGTGTTTGTTGTGTATTGAAACATTAAATTTCCGTTGGATAGTTTACACAAAAAATCTCCGGTATTGTTGCGTGGCAAGCCATCTGTTGTAGTAAAAGTTTTAATAACATTAGTGTTAGTATTAAAACAAACAAGACCAAGTGAAGATGTGCCCCATATACAACCACTATCATCTTCAACTATTTTATATATTAAATTACTTCTTAACCCGTTTTCTACAGTATAGCAAACAAACGATTTGCTGTTTTCGTTATACCGCATTAAACCCAAATCGCTCGCAGCCCAAATAGTGCCTTTATTATCTTGCAACATACTTGTTGCTTCGCTAACTTGATTATGATGCACAAATTGTTTTGTTTTAAAATCGTAATAATAAAACCGAGAAAACCACAATCTTTTTTTATTATCTAACAACATAAAAGAAGATCCCGCATATTTAGGGTTATTGGGGGCATCTCCTTCTTTATAATGATGCCATTTGCCTGTAATAATATTTAGCTTATGTATTTGTTGATTGAAAGTACTTACCCAAACTTCTTGTGGAGTAGTTTTTACTGCATAAGTAATTTTAGATTGTTTGGGTTGGCTTGTGTCATTATCATTTAATTTATAACAACGCAATAGTTTTTTTTGTTTATCGTTGTAAAGCCAAAGCCCACTCCATGTTGCAATGCAAAGCGTATCTTTTCCGTAACGAAAAACTTTTGAAACAATTAAGCTGCGATTTTCTTTTTTGTATTTAATATTTTCATGTTCAAAATTAATTCTATCCAATACTTCAAAGTCTTCGTTTACTTTCATTAAACCACCGCCGTACCAATAATTAAACCAATAAATTTTTTTCCCATTTTCTTGTTCAATCAATACATCAATTGGAGTTTCATTTGCAAACGTGTTCCATAAATTATTTTTTGAACTCATTTGCTTTTGTTGAAATTTAAGATAATTGGGGGCTAATTTATTTATACCATTATCTTCTGTTCCAAGCCAAATAATACCATCATTACTTTGGTATATAGTAGAAATGCTTGTAGAAGAAATTGAGTACGGATTGGCAGTATTAGGCCGAAAACATGTAAAAGATTTTTCGTTTAAAGATGCATAACCATTATTTATATCTGCAACAAATAAGCCTTGATTAGTGGCAACCCATAGTTGTTTTTTATTATATAAATTTACTTCTTTAACATCGCTAATAATAGCATTTGCAAAAAAATATTTTTTTAATTGAGTAACAGGATTAAATATACACATACCCATTTCCCAAGAGCCACATATAATTTCTCCGGTGTTTGTTATAAACTTTGGAGTGTATAATGCATAATTATTATTAGTTTTAGATAAGTTGTATTTAATTATTTCTCCCGTTTTAATATTATATGTTTTTACAGAATTAACCAGCCCCATCCAAATAATATTTTTTTGAATGGTAAACGAGTAAATAATTGAAGAATCATCTGTATAAACTGTTTTAAACGTATTATTTTTTTTATTAAAGAAAGAAAGGTGCTTTCTGTTTTTTACCCAAGTGTTTCCTTCATCATCATACAAAATACCAATTTCGCAGTTAGATTTAAGTTGAGTAGAGTCTTGAATATTTTCTATAAAATTTTTACTTCTCCCATTATTCAAATTAAAATTTGAAAGCCCCATACAATGGCAAGAAATCCATAGTTTGTTTGGGTTATTACGGTCTTCGTTAATTGCTATAATATTATTTCCAGGTAAAGAAAAACTATCAGATTCTTTATGCCTATACGTTTTAAAATTATTACCATCATATCGGTTTAACCCATCTTCCGAGCCAAACCACATAAAACCATTAGCATCCTGATGTATAGAAATTATTCTATTATTACTTAATCCATTATTTGTAGTAATATGCTCAAAACGTAAAAATGTTGGAGTTTGAGAAATTGAAAATTTGTAACAAAAAAATATTGCAATAACAAAAAATGTCCTCATCATATTTTATTAATCAAACAAAAATTAATACTGTTCCCTTTTACACAACATACAGCAATAAATTTAAAAAACCTACATTTGTTGCTTACAGAATAATTTGTAAATGGAATATAATACAACAAGAAGTTATTTAAGCATGAGAGAATATGGCCGCCATATTCAAGGTATGGTAGATTATGTTTTAACTATTGAAGACCGTACAAAACGTAACGAGCAAGCAAAAGCAGTTATTGAATTAATGGGTTTTTTAAATCCGCATTTGCGTAATGTAGAAGATTTTAGACACATGCTTTGGGATCATTTATTTTTTATAAGTGATTTTAAGTTAGATGTAGATAGCCCCTATCCAATTCCGCAAAAAGAAACCTACAAAGCAAAACCAGATGCATTGCCTTATCCTAAACGAAAACCCCGCTACTCGCATCTCGGAAAAAATTTAGAACTCGTTATAGATAAAGCTTTAAAAGAAGAAGATGCAGAAAAAAAAGCAGGCTTTGCACACGCTATTGCTTATTACATGAAACTATCATACAGCAACTGGCACAAAGAATTAGTGCATGATGATGCAATTAGAAGTGAGTTAGATAATATTACCGGCGGAGAATTAGAATTTAGCAACACACCTTTCATAAAACATCGCAATCAAAATTTTGAAAGAGATGATTATGGAAGAAATAACAACCGCCGCCAACAAAACTTTGGCGGAAGAGATAACCGCCGTAATAATAACGGTGGAGGAAGAGATAATAGAATGAATGCAGGCGGCAGAGATAACAGAAATAATAACAGCGGAGGAGGCAGAGACAATAGAAACAACAATCGCAACAACAACAATAACAATCGCAACTTTAAAAAGCGATATTAAAATATAATTGTTGATAGTGAATAAATAAAAGAGTTGCTAAATGCAGCTCTTTTTATTTTCGTACAAGCACAAACTATTAAATTTTATTTATGAGTTCATTTGAAGTAATAGGTAAACAAAAATTACACGGAGAAATTACACCACAAGGTGCAAAAAACGAAGCCTTACAAATTTTATCTGCCGTATTGTTAACCGATGAAGCAGTTACCATACATAACATTCCCGATATTTTAGATGTAAACTTATTAATAGAATTATTGCAAGAAATTGGTGTAAAAGTTGAAAGGCAAAACAAACACTCTTGCACATTTACCGCTAATAATATTGATGCCGATTATTTAGCAAGCAGTGCCTTTAGAAAAAAAGGAGGAAGATTAAGAGGCTCTGTAATGCTTGCCGGGCCTATGTTAGCACGTTTTAAAAAAGCATACATACCCAAACCCGGTGGAGATAAAATTGGAAGAAGAAGATTAGATACACATATTATTGGGTTTCAAAAATTAGGAGCTGCTTTTGAATACGATGCAGAAAATAATTGTTCAAAATTATTTTCTCCGCAATTAAAAGGCACTTATATGTTGTTAGATGAACCTTCTGTAACCGGAACGGCAAACATAACAATGGCGGCAGTTTTAGCAGAAGGTATTACAACAATTTATAATGCAGCTTGCGAGCCTTACATACAACAACTATGCAAAATGCTTAACAGCATGGGTGCAAATATTAAAGGCGTTGGAAGTAATTTATTAATTATTGAAGGTGTAGAAAAATTATCGGGTACCATACACACTATGTTGCCCGATATGATTGAAGTAGGCAGTTTTATTGGTTTAGCTGCAATGACGCAAAGTCAAATTACTATTAAGAATGCAGGTGTTGAGCATTTAGGAATTATTCCTGAAAAATTTCAACAATTAGGCATTCAATTACAAATAAAAAATGATGATATTATTATTCCTGAACAAGATATTTATGAAATACAAAATTTTTTAGATGGGAGTGTACTTACTATTTACGATAACCCATGGCCCGGTTTTACACCAGATTTATTAAGCATTGTTTTAGTAGTAGCCACACAAGCAAAAGGCAGTGTATTAATACACCAAAAAATGTTTGAAAGTAGATTGTTTTTTGTAGATAAATTAATTGATATGGGTGCACAAATTATTTTGTGCGATCCGCACCGTGCAACAGTTATAGGCTTAGGAAGAAAAAATAATTTACGAGGTATTACCATGAGCAGCCCCGATATTAGAGCAGGGCAAGCTTTATTAATTGCAGCCCTAAGTGCCGAAGGGAAAAGTATTATTCAAAACATTGAACAAATAGACAGAGGCTATCAATACATTGATGAACGTTTAAGAAACTTAGGTGCAGCTATTAAAAGAATTAATTAAGTTTTATTACACTAAGCTAATATCAAAACTACTTAGTTGCACAAACTCTTTTAACCTTGCTTCAATGTCTGTTTTGTTTATTTCGCGTAAGCGTTGTGTTCCAAATTTTTCTACACAATAACTTGCCATTGCACTGCCCACAATAATAGCTGTTTTCATATTATCAAAACTTACATCTTTAGTTTTTGCAATATGTGCAATAAAGCCTGCAGCAAAAGTATCGCCGGCTCCAGTGGGGTCAAACACTTCTTCTAAAGGTAAAGCCGGTGCAAAAAACACATTGTTATCTTGAAACAATAAAGCTCCGTGTTCGCCTTTTTTAATAATTAAATATTTGGGTCCCATGTTTCTAATTACATGGGCAGCTTTTACTAAAGAGTATTCTCCGCTTAATTGCCTTGCTTCAGCATCGTTCACTAATAAAATATCTACTTCTTTTAATACGGCTTTTAAATCGTCCATTGCAATATCCATCCAAAAATTCATGGTATCCATTGCAATAAATTTAGGGCGTTGTTTTAATTGTTTTATAACGCTTAACTGCACAGAAGGAGCTAAGTTTCCTAACATTAAAAATTCACTTCCTTGATAGCTTTCGGGCACAACAGGTTCAAAAGTACCCAACACATTTAGTTCGGTAACTAATGTATCGCGGCTGTTCATATCGTTGTGGTAACGGCCACTCCAAAAAAAAGATTTTTCATCTTTTTTAATTTGCACACCTTCTAAGCTAACGTTGCGTGCAGCCAATGCATTTAATTCTTCTTGCGGAAAATCTCCTCCAACAACAGAAATTTGTTTTACATCGGTAAAATTACTTGCACACCATGCTATATAAGTTGCGGCACCGCCAACAATTTTATCGCTTTTACCAAAAGGGGTTTCAATTGCATCAAAAGCCATTGATCCTACAACAATTAAACTCATACTTTTTTATTTGGCTGCGAAGCTATGTTTTTCGGTTGAATAAAATAAAATCATATTACTGTATCTTTCCGCAATATGGCTTATATAAAACAGGCAATACAAAAACATGTTGAGCTTTCTGCTTACGGAAAAGCAAAAAAAATAAGAAAGCTAAGAATTACCATTAGAACATGGATAAAAGATATTTTGCTTATTTGTTTAGGTATTGGCTCGGCTGCTTTTGGTTTAGAATCTTTTTTATTACCCAATAGTTTTATTGATGGTGGTGCAACCGGATTATCGTTATTAATTTCAGAAATTACCAAATTGCATTTACCTCTTTTATTGGTATTGGTAAATATTCCGTTTGTAATATTAGGATACACAACTGTTGGAAAACAGTTTGCCATAAAAACTGCATGTGCTATTTGTGGCTTGGCAATTTGTATGGTTTCATTCCCTTTTCCTGAAATAACACATGATAAATTATTAGTATCTCTTTTTGGTGGATTTTTTTTAGGTGCAGGCATAGGTTTATCTGTAAGAGGCGGTGCTGTATTAGATGGCACCGAAGTTTTAGCCATTTATTTAAGTAGAAAAATAGGCGGAACTATTGGTGATGTTGTTATAGTTATTAATGTACTTATTTTTTCGGCGGCAGCATATTTTTTATCAATAGAAACAGCAATGTATGCTATGATAACTTATTTGTCTGCTTCTAAGACTTTAGATTTTATTATTGAAGGAATTGAAGAATATACTGGCATTACCATTATATCAACTCACTTTGAAGAAATTATTGATATGATAGTAAATAAAATGGGAAGAGGTGTTACTGTGTATAGCGGTAAACGTGGTTATGGCAAACATGGGCATGTAACCAACAGCGATATTATTTTTATTGTAATAACAAGATTAGAAATAAGTAAACTAAAAGTAGAAATAGAAAAAATTGACCCTAATGCTTTTGTGGTAATGAGTAGTATTAAGGATACTAAAGGCGGAATGGTTAAAAAAAGACCGCTGCATTAATGCAGCGGTGTAAAAAACTTTGCTATTATTTTTTTAATTACCGTAAACACTTAAAAATTTAATCCGCATAATTTTTAATTGCTCCCAAGTATAATTATTATCACTCAATTCTTTTTGTGCCACTTCTAATGATGAGGTTTCGCAACCTTTAAAATAATCTATAATTTCTTCTTGGTCGTATTCATCTAACCATTCTTCAATAGCATAATCTAAATTTAGTTTGGTTCCGCTTGCTGCAATGGTTTCCATTTCTTCTAACAATTCATTTAGCTGTAAGCCTTTATTACGAGCAATGGTTTCTAACGGAATTTTTTTATCTACATTTTGAATAATATAAATTTTGTTGCTGCTTTTATTGGCAACGCTTTTCATTACAAAGTCTTCGGGTTTTTCTATTTCATTTTCTTCAACATATTTTGTAATTAAATCTACAAATGGTCTTCCGTATTTTAATGCTTTGCCTTTACTAACACCTTGGCATTTTTCTAACTCTTGCAAACTTGTAGGATACATTGTAGCCATATCTTGCAAAGAATTTTCTAAGAAAATAACAAAAGGTGGCAGGCTTTTTTTCTTGGCTTCTTTTTGCCTAAGTTCTTTCAGCATTTCAAATAATTTTTCATCTGTTGCTGCACCGGTTTGGCTGTCTGTTTCGGTTTCATCATCGTCATCATCATCAGAACTTTCATATTGTTCATTAACAACAATTGTAAACGATGTTGGTTTTTTAAAGAATTTTTCTCCTTTTTCTGTAAACTTTAATAAACCATATTCTTCAATATCTTTTCTTATTAAATTTTCTAACATTAACTGCCTTAGCAAACTATTCCAATAATGATTTTGTTCGTTATCTTTTCCTATACCAAATTCGGTTAATTTTTCGTGCCTAAACATGGTAACCTGTGGCGTTAATCTTCCTATAATAACATTTACAACATATTCTGCCGGAAAACGTTCATCTAATGCCTTAATAACTTTCATTGCTTTTATGGCATCATCTTTTGCTTCAATTTTTTCTTTAGGATGTTTACAGTTATCGCAATTTTTACAATTAGGTGTATTCCATTCTTCTCCAAAATAATGCATTAATATTTTTCTACGGCAAACACCGCTTTCTGCAAAAGCTACTGTTTCATCAATTAATTGTGCACCTACTTCACGCTCACTTAAAGGTTTATCTCGCATTAAATGTTCAAGTTTATGAACATCTTTATATGAATAATATAAAATACAATTTCCTTCTAAACCATCTCGGCCGGCACGCCCTGTTTCTTGATAATAGTTTTCTATTGATTTAGGAATATTGTAGTGTATAACAAACCTTATATCAGGTTTATCAATACCCATTCCAAATGCAATGGTGGCAACTATTACCTGCACATCTTCATTTAAAAAATTATCTTGTCTTTCTGATCTTAATTTTTGATCGAGCCCTGCATGGTAAGCAACTGCTTTAATATTATTGGCTACCAAAACTTCTGCTAACTCTTCGGTGGTTTTTCTGTTTAATGTATAAATAATTCCACTTTTGCCTTTGTTGTGCGAAATATATTTTACAATACTTTTTATGGTTTGCTCTTTTTTTAATTTAGGTTGAATTTCATAATAAAGATTAGAGCGATTAAAAGATGAAATAAAAATATTGGGTTGGCGTAGCCCTAAATTTTTTATAATATCATTTTGCACTTTGGGTGTTGCAGTAGCTGTTAAAGCAACAACAGGAATATCGGGATTAATAACAATCATCATTTCTCTAAGTCTTCTGTATTCCGGCCTAAAATCATGCCCCCACTCACTAATACAATGTGCTTCATCTACCGCAAAAAATGAAATAGTTAATCCGCTAAAAAATTCTAAGTTTTCTTCTTTGGTTAAAGTTTCAGGAGCAACATATAATAATTTTGTTTTACCTGTAAGTAAATCGTCTTTTACCTCTTTTACTTGTGTTTTGTTTAAAGAAGAATTTAAAAAATGTGCAACATCATCTTGCTCGCTATAACCTCTTACTAAATCAACTTGGTTTTTCATTAAAGCAATTAAAGGAGAAACTATAATGGCACAACCTTCCATCATCATAGCAGGTAATTGGTAGCAAAGGCTTTTGCCGCCGCCTGTTGGCATTATAACAAAAGTATCGTTGCCACTCATTAAACTATTTATTGCTTCTTCTTGTCTGCCTTTAAAATCTTTAAAACCAAAATGTTGTTGAACTCCTTTATAAATATCAAACTTTGAGTTATCAATTTTTGTTGGCAAAGAACCATCTACCACCGGAGCTTTTCTTGAAGCGGTTTTAGATGTGGTTTTTTTGGGTGTTGCCTTTTTAGTAGTTGTAGCCATTACATTAAAATTAACTTTTCTGTTTTGCAACAGAATGGGTGAAACGGACGAATAAGTTACTTATTTTTTCTGAAACAAAAAGATATTTTTTAAAAAGAACTTTATTGTACCAGAGTAAGTTTTATTACAGCAGCGTTGTTTAAAAGAATTACGTATAATTTTTTAAAAGGACGGCGAAGTTAATAAAGCAAATGCTTGAAAACAAGAGTTGATTACTACATTTGTTTTTTATTATGAGTTCATCTATTATTTTATCGGCAAAAAAAACTGTTCAGTCCCAAGCGGCTGCTATTGCAGGTTTAGAAAATTTTATTACGGAAGAATTTGAAAAAGCAGTTCAAACCATTCACCAATCAAAAGGCAGAGTTGTAATTAGTGGTATTGGTAAAAGTGCTATTATAGCACAAAAAATTGTTGCTACTTTAAATTCAACAGGCACACCTGCATTGTTTATGCATGCTGCCGATGCCATTCATGGCGATTTAGGTATGATTCAAAAAGACGATGTAGTAATTGTAGTAAGCAAAAGTGGAGAAAGCCCCGAAATAAAAGTATTAATTCCTCTTATAAAAAAATTTAATAATATACTAATTGCTATTGTAGGAAATACCAAAAGCTTTCTTGCAAAACAAAGTAATATTATAATTAATACAACTGTTACAGAAGAAGCCTGCCCCAATAATTTAGCACCAACAAACAGCACAACGGCACAAATGGTTATGGGCGATGCACTGGCTGTTGCTTTAATGGAATTGAATAGTTTTAATGGTTACGATTTTGCCAAATACCACCCTGGTGGCAATTTGGGCAAACGGTTGTATTTACGTGTTGAAGATTTATATAAAAACAATGCACAACCTAAAGTTTCTTTAACCGCTACTTTAAGAGATATTATTGTAGAAATAACAGAAAAAAGATTAGGCGTTACCGCCGTAACAGATGCCAACAATAATATTGTAGGAATTATTACCGATGGAGATTTAAGAAGAATGCTTGAAAAAAGTGATAACATTAATAATATTATTGCAAAAGATATTTATTCACCCAATCCAAAAACTATTGTTCCCGAAGAATTAGCAGTTAACGCACTTGCTTTATTTAAACAATATGATATAAGCCAATTAGTTGTTGCAGAAAATAATCAATACCGCGGCATTGTTCATATTCACGATTTAGTAAAAGAAGGAATTATTTAAAAAATAATTTTACAATTTGTTCCGCATATTATATTTGAAAAACATTTAACCAATAAAAAATGAACCAACATCACTATGTAGCTATTATGGCTGGCGGTATTGGCAGTAGGTTTTGGCCTAAAAGTCGTACCGGTTTTCCCAAACAATTTTTAGATATTTTAAATACAGGCAAAACGCTTATACAATGGACGTTTGAGCGATATGCTTCTTTTATGCCTGTTGAAAATATTTATGTGGTAACCTCTGAAGAATATAAAGATATTGTTGCACAGCAACTTCCTTCTATTCCTAAAGAAAATATTATTGCAGAACCAAGCCGTAAAAACACTGCACCATGTGTAGCATACATTGCTTTTAAATTATTACAAAAAGATCCTGAAGCAGCATTAGTAGTTGCCCCCAGTGATCACATGATTTTAGACGGAGAAGGATTTAAAAAAATAGCCACTACCGCATTAAATTTTGTTGCCAAAAATGCATCATTTATAACTTTAGGCATACAACCTACACATCCTAATACCGGTTACGGTTATATTCAGTACGATACCAATGCTAAAGAAAAAGACATATATAAAGTAAAAACATTTACAGAAAAGCCAAACTTAGAAATTGCAAAATCTTTTTTAGCAAGTGGAGATTTTTTATGGAATGCAGGCATATTTGTTTGGAAAGCAAAAGATGTAGTAGATGCTTTTGAACAATACCAACCCGAAATGTTTGAGTTGTTTGATGGAGAAAAAAATAATTTTAATACTACTAACGAAAAAGAAGCTATTGAACGTATTTATCCTTTATGCACCAATGTTTCAATAGATTTTGCCATAATGGAAAAAGCAAAAAATGTGTATGTAATTCCTTCTTCATTTGGTTGGAGCGATTTAGGAACATGGAACAGTGCTTACGATAATTTAGAAAAAGATGCCATGGGCAATGCATTAGCAACAGAAAATGTAATAATTATTGATGCTAAAGAATGTATGGTTAGTGCTTCTCCCGATAAATTATTATTATTACAAGGTTTAGAAGATTTTATAGTAGTTGATACTAAAGATGTATTAATGATTTGTAAAAAAGAAAAAGAACAAGCCATTAAAGAATATGTAGCCGAAGTAAAAAAACAAAAAGGCGAAAAATATTTATAACCCAAATTAATACAACAAACAAAGCTGCTTCATTTTAATTACGAAGCAGTTTTTTATTTTATAGCAATAATAGATTGCTTTTACCTTTGCAGCCATGAACAAACCAGTTATTTGTATTGGTGCAGCATTGGTTGATGAATTATACAGTGCCCGCCAACCCATTATTTTAGCAACAACTATTGATGCAACCGTACACCGCAGTGCCGGCGGCGTTGCCAGAAATATTGCACACCAAATGGCATTATTGGGCATACCCATTCAATTAATTTCTATTTTTGGAAACGATGGTGAAGGAGATTGGCTTAAAACCATTTGTGATTATGCCAACATTCAATTAGATGCAGCCATTACAACCAACTCTTTAACCGGAAGATACACCGGTATTCTAAATACAGATAAATCTTTATTCACAGCATTGCTTACCAACACATCGTTAGATGCAATAACACCGCAGCATTTACAACAACACGAAGATTTATTAAGCACAGCTTTTGCAATAATTGCAGATGCCAACATACATCCCAATACCGTTGCATGGTTAGCATTATTCTGCCACAGAAAAAATATTCCATTTATTATAGAACCAGTATCAGTGCCGCCTGCACAAAAATTTGCACACATGAATTTGCAAGGCGTTTACATGGTAACACCCAATGAAGATGAGTTGCCCGCCATGTGCAGCAGCAATGCAACAACTATTCAAGAGCAAGCCAACGAATTATTAAACCGAGGTGTACAAAAAGTTTGGTTACACAAAGGCAAACAAGGTTCAATGCTTTTTACTAAAGAAAAAAATTACACCTTACAAGCTCCCGAAGTCTCCACTATTAAAGATGTTACCGGAGCCGGCGATGGAAGTTTAAGCGGTTTTATGTTGGCACAATATCTCGGAAAAACAGACGAAGAATGTTTAAAAATTGCTCATACATTAAGTGCAGAAATTTTGCAAGTTAATGGAGCCATTGCCACACATATTACACAAGAAAAATTATTAGCATCGGTAAGTAAATATTATAAAGATTAGTTTTTGGTTTCCAACTTTTGTAATACTATTTAACTGTTGTTGCGTCGCACACTTATACGTTCATAACAATATTCAACAATGAATTCATTTTTAAAAATATCTCCGCAAATTACCAATGCACTCAACAATAATTTACCAATTGTTGCCTTAGAAAGCACTATCATTTCTCATGGAATGCCTTATCCAAAAAATGTTGAAACAGCATTAATGGTAGAGCAAACAGTTAAAAATAATGGTGCCGTTCCTGCAACCATTGCTATTATAAACGGCAAATGTTGTGTAGGTTTATCTAACCAAGAAATTGAAGTTTTTGGTAAAGAAAAAAATGTTTGGAAAGTTAGTTTGCGAGATATGCCTTATGTAGTTTCTCAAAAAATATACGGAGCCACAACAGTTGCAGCTACTATGCGTATTGCATCAATGGCGGGCATTAAAATTTTTGCAACAGGCGGTATTGGCGGCGTACATAGAGATGCAGAAAACACAATGGATATTTCGGCAGATTTAACTGAAATGGAAAACACAAACGTGGCTATTATTAGTGCCGGCGTAAAAAGTATTTTAGATATTGGTTTAACATTAGAATATTTAGAAACAAAAGGTATTCCTGTAATAACCATTGGGCAAAATGAGTTTCCAAGTTTTTATTCAAGTAAAAGTGGTTTTACAACTCCGTTAAGAATAGATAATATTTCTGAAATTGCTGAAATGCTAAAAACCAAATGGGCTTTAGGTTTAAACGGAAGTGTTCTTATTGCCAATCCATTACCTAAACAATACGAAGTTGCAAATGATGTTATTGAAAACTACATTCAACAAGCATTACAAGCAGCAAAAGAAAAAAATATTAAAGGTAAAAATGTAACTCCTTTTTTATTAGAACATATTGCCACACATACACATGGCGAAAGTTTAGAAGCAAACATTGCCTTAATAAAACACAATGCCGAAACAGCAAGTAAAATTGCGGTAAGTTTAGTAAAATAAAATTTATTACTGTTTTACTGTAACATATTTTTTTATGGTAAAGTAATTGGTTAAAAATAAAACCAATGCCATTGTTACCGCAGCCACAATAGTTGCTATAGAAATAAATTTATTTACAAATATATTTTGCTGTTGCAAAAAGTTATGTGCAAAAAACTGTAGCACACTTATTATAATTAATGCAACAATTATAATTACAATGTTTGAAGGATAAAATTGTTTCAGTAAAAAACTTTGCAATTGTTTGGGCGATGCACCTAATGTAATTAATAATTCAATTTCGGTTTTACATGATGCAATGGTTAATTGAATAAATAATGTAAAAATTAATAAAGCAAAAACCAACATTACTATACCTGCACCACCGCTAATATTTACAACTACGTTTACAATTTGTCTGTACTTACTAAAACGTGTTTTATCTGCATCGGTAGTTAAGCCATTATCTTTTAAATACTTTACCAGTAAAGGGTTCCCCGGGTCTTTAGTTTTTATTATAACTCTTGATGGTTGTTGTGTTGTTTGTGTATTGCTGTAATGATTGTTTGCCCAATCCATAAAATTTTGTGGTACTAATAAAGAAGTTATTCTATCACTAAAACCAACAATTCTTCCATTAAAACTTATTTTTCCGTTGGGTGTTTGAATGTTTACTTTAAACACAATCATTTTTACAACATCTTGTGTTAATTGCGGAAGGTTTTGCGAAAAAGAAAATTGGAAATTGTAAAAATCTAAAAACATATTGGGTGCAATCATGGGAATAAAATTGCTGTTCTCATTCCAACTCCATTCTTTGGTATTTACATCAATAAATTGCGAAGGCACTGCTTCAAAAGAAATATCTGTACTAAAAGGAAATCTATCACTATAACTTTCAATAGAAGCTTTGTATCTGCCCGGCGTAAGTATGCCAACATCATCAACAAACGGTTGTTGTTTTAATTTGGTAAT
Organism: Bacteroidota bacterium; assembly: GCA_018267725.1. GTDB lineage: Bacteria > Bacteroidota > Bacteroidia > Chitinophagales > Chitinophagaceae > CW01. The sequence goes on along the minus strand of JAFDXY010000018.1, from coordinate 146,909 downwards.
ATCATTATTAGTTAAAGATGCATGACCATAAGTTTCTGCATTTAAAATTTTATTCAACACTAAAAAATTGGCAACACTATCTTGATTGGTTTTGCCATTCAATAACTCATTATAATTTTCTTGAATTTGTACAGCAGCAAAAATTAAAATTAATGCAACAGATAAACCCATTACAGCCATTACAAATCTTGTTCTGCCACTTGCTGCTTTAATTAATTTTTTTAATAATTTGTTCATGCCTGTTTATTTTGCATCATTAATTATTTATAATGAAATTTTTTTGCTGTAATTAAAATGTTCATCTTCATCTAAATCGGTTAAAATAAATCCTGCATTTCTTTTTTTACATTCTTCTGCAATTAATGTTGCCGCTTTGCTAATGTTTGCTTTATCTAAATGACTAAAAGGTTCATCCATTAGTAACCAATTAAATGGTTGTATTAATGCACGTATTATGGCAATACGTTGTTGTTCTCCGTAACTACACAAACCCGCTTTTTGGTTTAAAACACTTGCTACACCTAATGTTTCAGCCATTTCATTAATTTTATTTTCATCATAAAAGGCTGTTTGCATTACTCTGTTCAATTCAATATTTTCTTTGGCGGTAATGTTGGGAAACAATTTTAAATCTTGAAAAACAATACTAATATTTTGTTGCCTGTATATTGCTAATTGAGTAGCATTAATTTGTTTTACATCTTTATCATTGTATTGCACTGTTCCCTCATAATCATTTCTTAGTTTGTATAAAATATGAATAAAGGTTGTTTTGCCTGTTCCGCTGGGTGCATTAATTTTTATCCATTCGTTTGTGTTGAATGTTAATTGTTTATTCCACACATCAGACGAACGTTGTATTAATTTTTCTTTTAATGGAACGGGAACAATATTTTTTATTGTTAGTTGCATACCAAATGAATATACAATAAAGGCTGCATACGCAGCCCTTATTAATGTTTGTAATTATAAGTTATAAAAATTTAAGAAACGGAAGGCTTTTAATATCATCTGCCGTAATATTTTTTTTACGGGCTGTGTTGGCAAACTCAGGCATTAATTTCATTATGGTTGCTAAACTGTTTTGTTTGTCATCTTTCATTCTAAGAATAGCTTCTGTATGAAACTTACTGCCATCAAAATTATTTCCGGTAACAATTACATCTTTAAAAATATTTTTAAAATTTTTATTGTTTGATGCTGCTACTAAGCTTTCAATGTTTACATAAATAGCAGAGCTTTTCCCTTTTATTTTCCCCAACACATCACTACTAATATTTGATTTTGTTGTTTGAGCTATATAAGTTTTATACAACAAAGAATCTGATGCAACAATAAAATGTTTATCGTCTATTTGTACAATCATGCCCATACTTTTTACTAAATCTCCACCTGTATATGTGTTTCCTGTTTTTATTATTAAACCACTTTCAACTGCTTTGCTCATTATTTTATCAAGGCTTGCTTTATCACCAACATTCGCATCAATCAACATTTTAACAGGCGGTAATTTTTTACCGTTTATTAAAATATCAGAAAAATTTACATCAGAAACTGTGAGTGCTAAATCTCCTTTAAAACATTTAAAAATATCGGCAGTTGTAAAACCACTTTTATCTAAATAAGAATCTGCAATAGGCTCTACTCCCAATTCTTTTAATAAACCTGTAAATATTTGCGGATTAAATGCAAACAACATAAATCCGTTTATATTATTAGATGGATAATTTTCTATATATGAAGTATTGATTGCAGAACCCGGATATTTTTTAAACAATGCACTTAAGGTTGCATTGGTGTATGAGTTTCCTTTTACTTCAATTTGTCCATCTGCAAAGTTGATGGTTGATGTTGAATAATTATCTCTCAACAATTCTTGCAACTTGGGTAATTGTAAATAAGGTAAATTATTTAATGAATTTAAAAAACCATTGGTACTACTATAAGTGTAAGCATCTGCTTTTTCTTTAAACATATCTGTAAACTGTTTAACAGAAGCTACACTTTCTTCTTCTTTTTGAGTATAGTAAGTTGTTACTTGCTGCAATAAATCAGTAGCAACATTTTCATTATCTGTAGGTATAAATTGTACTTTGCTAATACTATCGGTAGAGAATTTTGGAGTTTGATAAGTTGTATGTGCTACGGTTATTATTGCATATTTGTTTGACCAAGAAAGAATAGACTCATCGCTCATTTTTATATAACTAAAATCTTTTGTGTTTTTAATTTCAAATTCTTTTTTGGTATTGTGTTTTTTAATAAATGCCACAATTTTTGAAGAGTCGTTAATATTTACCAATGCATTTACATAAAAGGTTGCACTATTGTTTGCACCGCTTTTAGTATGCATATACACAAACATGTTACCTAACCAATTAATTCCACAATTTTTTAAATCTTCAAACTTTATATTAAATGAAGAATCTTTCTCTGCAAACTCTTTATACAATGTATCTAAACTTATATTGGCTTTTGCCAATTTATCGTTAAGAGATGCGGGTTGTGCCACTATAACAAATGTTGCATCTTTAGGAATAAACCTTGCTTCTTTTATAGAATTAGAGCATGAAGCAAAAAAAATTGCTCCCGTTATTAATGTTAAAAATAGTTTTAGAAAATTTTTCATTATTTAATTTTTATTGCATGTGAAGGTAAGTGTTAGTTTATAATGCCCGCAACCGTTTATAAAACAATGCAGCCTTATTACTTCAAATTTATTGCGTTTAAATAATTCTATTTACAATTTGTTTTATTTTTTATGGAATTATTTCAAATAAAAAGAATTGTGTTTTTTCTAATGGAGAGAAATTATTATCTACAACAAACAATAATGTTTTATGGCCATTGGGTAATGTCGGCCCAAAGGTTACTCCTTCAACATTATCAATATAAATTCCTAAATCATCAAAATTGAATAATAATTTTTTTGTTGCGGGAGTAAAATTTTTATCCGTTTTCATTCCTTTATTATTAATAATATTTGATGCATTGTTTAAATCTGTTTCAAAAACTTTAATAGTACAAGCCATATTTCCGGTTGAAAAAGAACGTTCCATTACCAACATTTTATTGTTGCCAATGTATAAAATATCGGGTATGCCATTTACTTTATATGCGTTTTCAGGAATGGCTGGATGTGCTACTGGGTCTAACTTGTAAGCATATTGTGCAATACATTTTTTAGTTGCTGTATTAAATTTTAAAATACGAATGTAAGCATCGTTATCATACACATCTGCCCGTTCAGCGTCTTCATACAAAGGCTCTTCAACACTTACATATAAAGTTTTATAATTGTTTGCAAAAGTTAATCCTTCAAATACGCCATTTACTCTTGGCCCTTTTTCTGTGGCTTGCATTAATAAATTTTTGGGTAATGCAAACGTGTCAATATATTTTCCATTTTTTGAAATAATTGTTACGGCAGGGTTTTCAAGAATAGTATCGGTAGCTCGTATTTTTCTTTCGCCTTCACTACTCCAAATAAATTGATTGGTAGCAACGTTTAACCTTAATGCTTCGGGGTCTGGAACATGAAATTTATCTTGTAAATTATTAGGATATGGTTTGCCGTTTTTTTGTAACAACGTTGTTACATTAACAAACTCAACACTATCAATTCCTTTTTGTGTGAAATGAATTTTTGCAGTATAAAACCGAGCAGGGTTAATAGCACTTCTATCATCACTAATCATATAATAAACATTCTTCTTTGCATCATAATCAATACCCGATAATCCGCCAACGGTTGTGTTTTTAAATTGAAAATTATATGGAATGGTATATTCATTAATAAATTTTAATTTACTTATTGATTGTGCATTAATATTTTGAAATGCTATTAATAAAATAAGCCATTTCATTTTTTTTATGCTCATATTAATTTAATTAAAAAATAAAAAAGAAGGTTACTGCAATAGTTTAAAACAATTTCTTACAATTTTAATATTAAGTTCTGTTTCGGTTTCTCTCGGCTCTCCATCAATATGTAAAGGTGCATATTTTAAATTACGAATAATTAAAGAAGGTGTTTGAAAGTAAATAATGTTTTTGCTGGTAATATCATCAAACAACTGTTGCAATTTATTATTACCACGCAATTGTTTTAATAAAGCAAAAGGTAATTTGGCTTTATTCATTTTTTGTACAATTACAATATCTAACAAACCATCATTTAAACTTGCTTGCGGTGCAATAGTTACGTTGTTTCCAAATTGATTACTGTTTGCAATACTTATGGCAAATGCGTCTGTAAAAAAAGAAAATCCATCTAACAATATTTCGAATTGATATGGCTGTGCTTTAAAAAAATTAATAAGGCTTTGTTGTGTGTAAGTAAGTAAACCTCTTTTTTCTTTTGCTGCAAAATTGTGTGCTACTTGTGCATCAAAACCAACACCGCTTAACATGCAAGAGTATTGATTGTTTATATAAAAAGCATCAATAGGCTTTGCTTTTCCCGAAAAAATAATTGCTAATGCTGCTTCTGTTTTTTTAGGGATGCCTGCTGCAAATGCAAGTCCATTACCGCTTCCAACGGGTATAATACCAAAATTTACTTTCTCGTTTTTTAATGCGTTTGTAACTTGATTTACAGTTCCATCTCCTCCAACAATAACTATATCGGTAATGTTTTCTTTTGAAATTTTTTCTTTTAAATCATCATAATTTCCTTTTGCGTTGGTTGATAGAATTTCAAAATTTATTTGTTGTGCTTTAGATTCTCGTTCTATTAATTTTTTAACGGTATCTTTTTTTGATGTACCCGATATAGGATTTATAAGATAAATAATTTTGCCCCTTTCCATTTCTATTCACTATTTTTTCTACTATAATAATTGTATGTGAAGTTTACCACTTTAATAATGCACTTGCCCAAGTAAAGCCACTACCAAATGCTGCTAAGCAAACTAAATCTCCTTGTTTAATTTTTCCTTTTTCCCATGCTTCGCATAATGCAATGGGAACGCTGGCTGCAGTTGTGTTTCCGTAGTGTTGAATGTTGTTATATACTTGTTCATCTTTCAATTCTAATTTTTGTTGTACAAATTGTGCAATACGCAAATTTGCTTGATGCGGAATAAGTACAGAAATATCTTTAGATGAAAAGTTATTTTTTTCTAATGCTTCTTTTATTACTTCAGGAAATTTTACAATAGCTTTTTTAAAAACATGCGGGCCATCCATAAAAGGAAAATTTTGTGCATTATCAATCATGGCGTGGCTCATAAACATATCAGAAATTTCTGCATCATTAAACGTTGCATAATTTTTATTTGCCCAATAGTTTGCATGTGTACCCGGATTATACATTGCTAATATTTCTGCACTTTCACCATCGCTATGCAAATGTGTGCTTAAAATACCTCTATTATTATCTTCGGTTGATTGTAATACTACCGCACCTGCTCCATCACCAAAAATTACACTTACGTTTCTGCCTCTTGTAGAAAAATCTAACCCGAACGAATGTTTTTCTGCACCTACTACCAATATATTTTTATACATACCGGTTTTAATAAATTGATCGGCAACACTTAAAGCATATACAAAACCGCTGCATTGATTGCGAACATCTAATGCACCAATTTCTTTCATCTTCATGGCACGTTGTAATAATACACCGCAACCGGGAAAATAATAATCGGGCGATAATGTTGCAAACACAATAAAATCTACATCTTGTGCTGTTATTCCTGCTCTTTCAATTGCAATTTTAGATGCTTCAACCGCCATAGTAGTGGTGGTTTCATTGGTTCGGTGGGCGTATCGGCGTTCTTTAATTCCTGTTCTTTCTTGTATCCATTCATCACTTGTATCCATGTATTTAGTCAAATCATTATTGGTAACAATGTTTTCGGGAACATACATACCAATACCTGCTATTATACTTTTAGGCATAGTTTTTTTCGTTAGAGTTAATGAAGGTAAGGGAATTTATTTTTTATGATTTTATTGAAACGGAAGATTAATTACTTCTTTTAAAAAAGCCGTTATTTCTTTTTGCGGCGTTATAATATCTTTTGATTGAATGGGAGAACTGAGTACATGATTTTCTGCATTGGGTACAGCAATTAATTTTTTTTCGTTGGCATGTGTTGCTAACTCATTAAACATATTTTTTATGGCACTAACTTTTACTACATTATCTTGATGTTGTTCATCTTTATAATAATACAAAACCAATGTTGGTTGTGTTATTTTATTAAAAGTAGTTTTGTTCATGGTTGTTTCTAACAATTCTTCTAAAGCTACCGCACTCTCTAACCTGTAATGTGTATTCCAATATTGTTTATACGCATTCGATTTATTTTTTATATCTCTATATTTTGATTTAACAACCATTCTTGCAATTTGCAAACCCCAATGGTTATTTAATATCCATGCATTAGGGTCGTTAATTTCTATATTAGGGCTCATTAAAATTAATCCGGCAACATCAGTATAAGTTGCTGCTAATTGCAATGCTAAACTTGCTCCGGTTGAGGTGCCCATTAAAATAACTTTATCTCCCAACTCTTTGCCAATGGCATAAGCTTGCTTTGCAGATTCCCAATAATTATCTGCTGTTAAGTTTTGCAATTCATCTGTTGTATCTATACCATGTTGTGAAAGCCTTGCCAAATAAAGGTTGCAGCCAAATTGTTTAGCAATATTTTTATGTACGGGATTACCTTCTTCCTGCGAAGCAGAAAAACCATGTAAGTAAACAATGGCATATTCTGTTTTTTGTTTTAACGAATCGTTGTTCCAAATAATTCTTGCTTCGTTATCGGGTTTTATTTTATGTGCTGATTCAGTTGCTTGAATATAATTTATTAACGCAGCACTATTATCTGGAACGATTGGTAAATTAATATTATAAATAGGCGTTTGTGGTTTGGGGCCCAGCAAATAAATAATTAATAAAATTGAAACGATTGCAACTATTTTTTTAACCCAACGCATAAGTTATTTTTTAAATTATTGGTCTTGTTCAAATCCTGCATTTTTTTTCTTTTTATCTTTTTTAGATTGTTCCGCTTTTTCTTTTTTAAATGTTTCTTTTTGTTGTTTACTTGAAAAATTATTATCAACCGTGCAAACACATCTAAACCCTAAATATCTGTTAGGAAATTTATATGCCGATTGTTCTTTTATTTTACAATATTCTAAAAGCAAATCATAAAAACCACCTTTAGCTAACCCTTTTTCAGCAACCATTTCTGCAGCATTACCAATCATATTATACATACCGTATTGATTGGGTTTGCCAAAATTTACAGGCATTATACTGCTTTGAGAATCATCTAAAGAATCTTTTTCGGGATATACGCAATTAAACATTCGTACAACATCTTTATTTTTTAATTTTTGTTTTGTTTGCTCAGAGCCGTAAGGATATTTTGTTGTATCTAATTTTCCTGCTGCTGCAAATTCCCATTCACTTTCGGTTGGTAATCTGTATTCAACACGTTTAAAAGCAGAGCCGGGTGTTTTTTGCAGTATTTCATTTACTCTTTCTGTTCTCCATTCGCAAAATGCTTTTGCTTGCTCATAACTAATACCAACTACAGGATAACTTGCAAATGCATTGGAAGAAAAATAAGAATTAACGTATCGTTCTGCATCAACTTTTAAAGCATACCAAACCGTTGCATCGGGTTGAAGTTGTTTGTACTTGGTTGTATCTTCATCATACTTTTGTACCCAAGCAATAAATTCTTGCCATGCCATATTGCTTACTTCATAATTATCCATATACAAACCTTCTTTAATAAATGAAGTGCCGGGCGGAACAGTAATTTTTGTATTAACTGCCTCTTTATTTCGCACAAATGCAAAAAGAAAAAATGTTGTAACCAACGCGAGAAAAATTCTCATTACAGTATTGTTTTACCAAATGTAATTTTTATTTGTATGTAAAGCGTTGCCAACATTTTTTCTTTCCTTTTAAAAAAATGATTTTAATTTAATTGTTTAAACTGTGCAGTAAAATGGCGTAGCAATGGTGTTTCAAAAGTTATTTGTAAGCCTTTAATTTTTTCTCTTCTTTTAAATACTTCAATAATTACTTCGGCAACATAATCTATATGGCTTTGTGTGTAAACTCTTCTGGGTATTGCTAATCTAACTAATTCCATTGGTGCAGGAATTGTTTTTCCATCAGCATCATATTTTCCAAACATTACAGTTCCTATTTCAACACCGCGAACACCGCCTTCTATAAATAATTCGCAACACAATGCTTGTCCCGGATATTGTTCAGCAGTAATATGTGGTAAGAAATTTTTAGCATCCAAATAAATAGCATGGCCACCTGTTGGTTTAATATAAGGTACACCTGCTGCATCTAATTTTTCTCCAATGTATTCAATACTTCTAATGCGATATTTTAAATAATTTTCATCCATTATTTCTTTTAAACCAATAGCTATGGCTTCTAAATCACGCCCGGCAAGGCCTCCATAAGTTGGAAAGCCTTCTGTAATAATTAATAAGTTTCTGCATTGTTGTGCTAATGCTTCATTATTCATTGCTAAAAAACCGCCAATGTTTGCAAACGCATCTTTCTTGGCACTCATAGTGCAACCATCTGCATAAGAAAATAATTCATTAGCTATTTCTTGAATATTTTTATTCTCATAGCCTTTTTCTCTTTGTTTTATGAAGTAACAATTCTCGCTAAAACGGCATGCATCAATAAATAGAGGAATATTATAATGTGTGCAAATAGCTTTTGCCTCTTTAATATTTTGCATGCTTACAGGTTGCCCACCGCCTGAATTATTAGTAATGGTAATAATTACCAACGGAATATTTTCAGCACCTTTTTCTTCAATTGTTTTCTTTAATGCTTCAGTATTTATGTTTCCTTTAAAGGGTGCTATTAATGATGGTTGTTTTCCTTCATCACACAACAAATCAATTCCTTCTGCACCCGAAAACTCAATGTTGGCACGTGTTGTATCAAACAGAGTATTGCTAATAAAATATTTTCCTTTACCGCCCAATATGCTAAATAATATTTTTTCTGAAGCTCTTCCTTGGTGTGTTGGAATAATATATTTCATATTAGTAATAGAATATACAGCTTCTTCAAATCTAAAAAAGCTATCACTTCCTGCATAACTTTCATCGCCTCGCATAATGCCTGCCCATTGTTCACTACTCATGGCACTGGTGCCACTATCGGTTAATAAATCTATAATTACATTATGTGCTTTTATTAAAAATGGATTGTAAAAAGCTTGTTGTAAAATATTAATACGCTCTTCTTTGGTTGTAAAATAAATTGGCTCAACCGATTTTATTTTAAATGGTTCTATAATTGTTTTCATATTAAATAATAAAATGAATTTATAAATCTGCAATTATGCAGTTATACAAATGAAAAGTGGTTTAATTAATTAAATCTAAAATGGTATATCATACTACGTAAATCGTACTTTGTACTTTATACTTCTTACTTGCTTACGGCTAAGTGGGGCTTTTAATAATATTCTTAAAAATATTCCTCATATAAAAGTCAATCGGCAGGCAAATGTAATTAAAATATTAAGTTACAAGTTAAATGCCTTAAAACGGCTGTAAAGCCCTACATTTGCAGCCCTTTAGCAGTTATAAGTATAAATTTTCTACACTTATAACTTAACATCAACGTTTATGAAAATAAGAAATATAGCAATTATAGCCCACGTTGACCATGGTAAAACAACTTTGGTTGACAGAATTTTGCATGCTACAAAAGTTTTTCGCGAAAATCAACAAACAGGCGAGTTGATTATGGATAGCAATGATTTGGAAAGAGAACGAGGCATTACTATTTTTTCAAAAAATGCTGCCGTAACTTATAAAGACGTAAAAATTAATGTAATTGATACACCAGGCCATAGTGATTTTGGAGGAGAAGTAGAACGTGTATTAAAAATGGCGGATGGTGTTATTTTATTGGTTGATGCTTTTGAAGGACCCATGCCTCAAACACGTTTTGTGTTGCAAAAAGCACTGCAACTAAATTTAAAACCAATTGTAGTTATTAATAAAGTTGATAAACCCAATTGCAGACCCGATGAAGTACACGATGCTGTATTTGAACTATTCTTTAATTTAGATGCAACCGAAGAGCAGCTTGATTTTCCTACGTTTTATGGTAGTGGCAAAAATGGTTGGTTTAATAGCAAAAACGAACAGTGCGAAGATATTACACCATTAATGGAAGGCATTTTACAATATGTTCCCGAACCAAAAGTTAGCGAAGGTACATTGCAGTTACAAATAACATCATTAGACTATTCTTCTTTTTTAGGAAGAATTGCTATTGGTAAAGTAACTCGCGGTTCTATTAAAGAAAATCAAAACATTGCTTTAGTACAAGCCGATGGCAGTATTAAAAAAAGTAAAGTAAAAGAATTATATGTGTTTGAAGGAATGGGTAAACGCAAAGTAGCAGAAGTATTAAGCGGAGACCTTTGTGCAGTAGTAGGTTTAGAAGATTTTGGAATTGGCGATACTATTGCAGATGCCGAAAATCCGGAAGCTTTACCGGTTATTAGTGTAGATGAGCCAACTATGAGTATGATGTTCAGCATTAATAACTCACCTTTCTTTGGTAAAGATGGAAAGTTTGTTACCTCTCGCCATTTACGTGATAGATTAATGAAAGAAACAGAAAAGAATTTAGCATTAAGAGTAGAAGATACAGATAGTGCAGATAGCTTTTTAGTATATGGCCGTGGTATTCTTCATTTAGGTGTGTTAGTAGAAACAATGAGAAGAGAAGGTTATGAATTAACGGTTGGTAATCCGCAAGTTTTAATTAAACATATTGATGGTAAAAAGAATGAACCATACGAAAATTTAGTGGTTGATGTACCACAAGAATTTAGCGGTAAAGTAATAGACCTTGTTACACAAAAAAAAGGCGAAATGTTGGTAATGGAAAGCAAAGGAGAAATGCAACATTTAGAATTCGATATTCCTTCACGTGGTTTAATTGGTTTACGCTCGCAAATGCTTACCAATACTGCAGGAGAAGCCGTAATGGCACATCGCTTCAGCGAATACAAACCATGGAAAGGCAATATTCCCGGAAGAAATAATGGTGTTTTAGTAAACAAATTTGCAGGAACAACCACCGCTTATTCAATTGATAAATTACAAGATAGAGGCAGCTTTTTTATTGAACCTGGAGAAGATGTTTACGTTGGACAAATTATTGCAGAAAATATTAAACCCGGAGATTTGAATGTAAATGCTGTTGAAGCAAAAAAATTAACCAATCACCGTGCAAGCGGTAGTGATGATAGTGTTCGTATTACGCCAAAAATTCAAATGACTTTAGAAGAGTGTATGGAATATATTCAGCAAGATGAATGTATAGAAGTAACACCAAAAAACATTCGTATGCGTAAAGTAATTTTAGATGAAAATGAAAGAAATAAAGCAGCCAAAAGCATGAAGGCAGAAGTTGTTTAAAATAAAAACATTACAATTAATTTACATAAAAAAAGCTACTTCCAATTTTTTTGAAGCAGCTTTTTAAATTTTATCTTCTACAAAAAATTTATTAGCTTAATGTGTATCATTAATAAATTTAGCAACCGTGTTGTGTAATAATTTTAAAGATTCAGGATGAAGATATATCATGTGTCCTGATTCAAAATATTGGTAACTAATATTTTTTTGTAATGATGCAGGCATTGGCAAATGCTTCATTTCATACTTTCCTTCAAAATAAGGAGTACCTAAATCAAAATAACCGCCAGTTAATAAAACTTTTAATGAAGGATTATAAACCATTGCACGTGCCAAATCGTTCATTACATTAGGAAAACCAATAAAGTTTCCTCTGCGTTGAAAATTCCATGGTTGCACACTTCCGCTTATTTTATATTGTGCATCTCCGCCAAATTTTAAATCGTTACGCATGTAAGAATTTAATGTTGAAGTAAATGCTGCAGCAATAAAAGAATTCATAGGATCGTATTGTGCATTTTCACTTAACGGATTAATAGCATCTCCCGAAAAACGAGAATCTAGTCTTCCAACAATTTCATTATCATCTCCCAATAATGTTTGAGAAAATTGAGGGCCTGTAACTCTAAGGTTTGCTTTTTTAAGATAGTTTACCGGAAGTCCTGTATAATTATGCAATTTTTCTGCAATAGCATTAAAAGCATCTGCAGAAATATCGGCACCTTTATTTAAAGCCAATGCATAATCGGTTAAAGCAAATTGTTCAACTTCTTTTAAAAACGCTTCTAAAGATTTTGGTTTAACAGGTAATTTGTTATGATAGTAAGCTGTTGCTGCATAAGAAGGCAGTATTAATATAAAAGGCATATCTGTACCCGGATTTCCTGCCGTAGTTTCTGTCATATTACTATAAGTAAGTAATTGTGAAAGAAGTATAACGCCATTTAAACTTATGTTTTTTGAGCTTTGAAGAATGTTGGCAACCAATGCAGATCTAAAAGTTCCGTAGCTTTCTCCAAACAAATATTTTGGAGAATTCCATCTATTAAAATCTGTAACAAACTGAGTAATAAAAGATGCAAAAGCTTGCCCGTCTTCATCAATCCCATAAAAATCTTTTGGCTCGCCGGCTCCGCCTTTTTCTTTTGTAATAATTTCTCCAAAGCCTGTGCCTGGTGCATCAATAAATACAAGATCACTTGCATCTAATAAACTGTAATCGTTATTTACAGTGCTGTATGGAGCTCTTGAGCGGCTCATATCTTTTATATTTACTTTTTGCGGACCCCAACAACCCATGTGCAACCACACAGTAGAACTTCCGGGACCACCATTGTAAATAAAAGTTATTGGGCGTTTTGAAAGATCTTTTTCTCCATCTTTAAAATAAGCAACGTAAGACATGCTTATGGTTGGCACATCTTGATTATTTTTTAATACCAATGTTCCGGCATTTGCTTCATAGTTTATAGATTTTCCTTCAATGGTAACAGAACCGCGAGTAACAGATTTTTGCGATTTTTTAATGTCTTTAATTCCGCTACCGCCAGTGCTGTCTCGCATAGCAGACCTTTGCATTGGAGCTTCTCTTGGTGGTTGTGCATTTATCAAAAGCACCGGAAGCAACATGGTGGCAACCAGCATTGTTTTAATAACTTTCATACAATTAATTTTAATGGTTTATGAATGTGTAAGAAGAAAGGCTATGTTACCAAAGATAGATGTTTGGTTTAAAAAGATATATCCGTTCATCAATTTTTATACTTAAAAAAATAAGATATTGCCAACAGAACATAACTTTAAAACTAATTGAAAAATGCAAACCAAAACTTGCATTAATTTTTCAACCAAAAAAACATATTATTTATTACAACTATATATTTATGCAAAAAATTTTATGCTTGTTTGCTGTATTAATTTTAATTACAGCATGTAATAACAAACCTGAAAATAAAATAAAAGAAATAACCGGTATTGATACTACTATAAAACCCGGAGATAATTTTTTTAATTATGTAAACCGTATTTGGTATGATACTGCACAAATACCGCCCTCACAATCTGGAGTAGGAGCTTATATGTTTATGAATTATAAACAACAACTGCTTTTACAAAAAATTTTAGATAGTGTTTCAAAAGCCTCAAATGCTGCCGGAAGTATTGAACAAATGATTGGAGATTTTTATACTTCGGGAATAGATACAACTACAATAAACAATCTTGGTTATGAACCGTTAAAACCGTTGCTTTCTCAAATTGATAATATTACTGATATTACTTCTTTAATAAAACTTGTAGCTACAGAAGTAAAAGCAGGTAACAATTCTATTATAGCGTTTTCTGTTGGCCCCGATAATAAAAACAGTAACTTAAATATTGCACATCTTTATCAATCTGGTATTGGTTTGCCCGATAGAGATTATTATTTTAAAACTGATGCTCCAAACATTGCCATTCAACAAGCCTACAAAACATATCTTACAAAATTATTTGAACTTACAGGTAGTGATGCGGCAACTGCTACAAAAAATGCCGATATAGTTTATAGTATTGATAAACAAATTGCTTCTTCTCACAGAACAAATATTGAACTACGAGATGTTAATGCAAACTATAATAAAATTTCAGTAACCGATCTTGCAAAAAAACAATCCAATATTGGTTGGCAAAATGTTTTGAACGAAATGGGTGCCAAAACAGATTCTATTGATGTAGCACAACCTGCTTATTACGATAAACTTAATAGCATTTTAAAATCTATTTCTATTAACGATTGGAAAATTTATTTAAAAGCATACTCTTTAAATAATTATGCAGGGCTTCTTAGCAAACCTTTTGTTGATGCAGCTTTTGAATATAGCAAAGCCTTAACGGGGCAAGCCGTTCAAAAACCAAGAGGAGAAAAAATAGCAGGCATGGTAGATCAATTATTAGGGCAAGCTCTCGGCCAATTATATGTAAAAAAATATTTTACAGAAGAAGCTAAAAAAAGAGCCTTTGAATTAGTAAATAATTTACAAAAAGCATTTGCTGCAAGAATGGATAAATTAGATTGGATGAGTGATAGCACCAAACAAAAAGCAAAAGAAAAATTATTTGCCATTACCAAAAAAATAGGATACCCAGATAAATGGAGAGATTACAGCAATGTAAAAATTATAAAAGGAAAATATTTTGAAAACGTAGTAGCAGCATCTTCAGCAGATTATCAATTTCAATTAGCCAAACTAAATAAAACCGTTGATAGATCAGAATGGTTTACTACCCCTTCAACCGTTACTGCTTACTACAATCCTTCTGCTAATGAAATTGTTTTTCCGGCAGCAATTTTACAACCTCCTTACTTTGATGTTAATGCAGATGATGCATTAAACTATGGTGGAATTGGAATGGTAATTGGACATGAAATGACGCATGCTTTTGATGACCAAGGTGCACAGTTTGATAAAGATGGAAATGTAAAAAATTGGTGGTCGAAAGATGATTACAATAAGTTTAAAACAAAAACACAACAAGTAATTAATTTATATAATTCTTTTACTGTTTTAGATACCGTACACGTAAAAGGAGCTTTAACACTTGGCGAAAACACAGCAGATATAGGCGGTGTAGCTATTGCATACGATGCGTTTAAATTAACCAAACAAGGAGCCGATGTAACAAAGCTTGGAAAATTTACACCCGACCAAAGATTTTTTATTTCGGTAGGGCTAATATGGCAAGTAAAAATGAAAGAACAATTTTTACGTTATTGGATTAACAACAATCCGCATTCTCCACCCATGTGGCGTGTAAACGGACCCTTAATGAATTCAACCTATTTTTATAATGCGTTTAATGTAAAACAAGGAGATAAAATGTATTTATCAGATAGTACCCGAATTCATATTTGGTAAGAATAAATTTTATTTAGTAGCATAATTAATTACGCTTATCTAAACCCCAAGTTAGTTTATTACGAAGTGTGGTTAAAAAACTATTTTCGTTTAGCCTTATTAGGTTAGCGTTAAACGATTCTTTTTTTACAGCTAACTGAATATTTTTATCTACTATTTCTCTTCTTGCATCTAAAGAGCAAATAAATTGTTCTGCTCTTCCTTCTACTTCAAAAGAAATAATATTAGTATCGGGCACTACTATTGAACGTACATTTAAGTTATGTGGGGCTACAGGCGTAATTACAAAACTTGAAGATTCGGGAAATAATATAGGGCCGTTGCAACTCATATTATAACCGGTAGAGCCTGTTGGTGTAGAAACAATTAAACCATCTGCCCAATAAGAATTTAAAAACTCTCCATTTAAATACGTGTGAATTTTTATCATAGGAGATGTTTCTCTTTTATGTATCACCAATTCATTTAAAGCAAAAGGTGCATCGCCAAACAAGGGAACGTTAGAATCTAAATGCAGCAATGTTCTTTTATCTGTTAAAAATGTATGACCCAGAATTGCTTCTATTGCAATGGGTAATTCTTGCGGGCTAATACTTGCTAAAAAACCGAGTCTCCCAAAATTAATTCCAAGAATAGGTATGTTGGTATCTTTTGCTAAAACTACGGCATCAAGCATAGTTCCATCTCCTCCTAAACTTATTAAGCATGCAACATCATCTTCAAAATCTGCAGCTACTTGAAAAGGCGTAATATAATTTAATAATGCAGAAGGCAATTGAAACATTCCCAATAATGGCCTGTATAATAAAATGCCTACTTTATGTTTGGCTAACTCTTCTAAAATTATTTGCAAGGGGTTACCAAGGTCTGCATCTAAGCCTCTGCTGTATATGGCTATTTTCATTTCGTGCTTGGTTATTTGATTAACAAAAAATCAATCAAAAAAAATTATACGCTAAAAATCGTTTCGTGCATGTAAATATAAGCCATTCTCTCCCATTTGGTTGAAACTGAAATTTAAACGTAATACAAAGTCGTATATAGAAACAATATCTAAACCAATGCCATAAGTATATAAAAATTTATTATTTAGCAGGTTATTGTTTACGTAAGGGTTGTAACTGTATCCAACATCGGTGTATGCAGTAAGAAAAAAACGAAACGGAATTTTATCGTGTGTTTTTGTTTTAATAATGGGTGTATGAAAAATATATTTAAAAAGTTCGTGCCCTATTGTAAATCTTGTTATAGCTCCTGCTGTGCCATCTGCTACATAATATTCTAACCCTCGCATTTGATAATTTCCGTATCCAAATAAACTTTGGCTATAAAAGTTATTGGTGTTTGCAAACCTAACACTTGCGGCAGATTCAATAGTAGCATAAGTTTTAGGAGAAATTGTTTTTGCATATAAACCATGTATACTTAATTGCCATAGGTCTGTTGTTTTATTTAATCCTCTTTTATAAACAGATCCTTCTAACAAAAGCCCTTTTGTTGGATAATAAAGATAATTGGTATTAATGTAGCGGTATGCATATAAAAAATCTATATAATTAATTTCTTTTCTTCCATCGGGGTAGTAATTTGGGTTGGTTTGAAAAACAGTATCGGCAATTTTATCATTGGTGTAAGAAATTCTAAAATAATGTCTTTGCCTTTGGTCGGGGCGGTAAGAGTATGTTGCATCAAACCTTGTTAAGTGCCGTGCAAACTGATCTGTTAATTTTAAAAATAATTGTTGGTTGTTTAAACTTGTTGCATAATTTATTTCGTGTTGGCGAGATAAAGTAAAACCTACATCAATACCTTTTGTTAATGCTTTATCTATAAAAGGTAAATTGTATCTTAAAGAAACTTGTTGGTTGTAACCGGTAATAAACCAAATATTAAGTTTATCATTTTGTCCGCTAAAATTATTGTGCGTTAGTTTTATTCCATAATTAACTCTGTCTAAACCTGCACCTTGAGATAGCCATTGATTTATATTTCTATCTACGGGACGTAAATAAGGTAAGGGAAAAAAATACCATCGTTCTTTAACTACAATGTTTATCAATACCGAATCGTGGCGAACAGATGAAACATACACACTATCATCTACAAACAAAGTAGTGTTATAAATATATTCTTTTGAGCGTTGTATTTTTTCGGTTAATGATTGTAATGAAAGTGTATCTCCTACTTTAAAAG
Organism: Bacteroidota bacterium; assembly: GCA_018267725.1. Classification (GTDB taxonomy): domain Bacteria; phylum Bacteroidota; class Bacteroidia; order Chitinophagales; family Chitinophagaceae; genus CW01. The sequence goes on along the minus strand of JAFDXY010000018.1, from coordinate 129,360 downwards.
TGGCTTCGCGTAAAATAATGTAAGGTTTGGTTTTTTTATTTCCCGAAATATTTATTCCGCCAATAACCAATTGTTTATCGCTTGAAAAATTATTGAGTGTTTTAACAACAGAATCGGGTTCTCCTTCAATAGTTTGTGCAAATGTAAATTGATGGGTGCTTGCAAATAACACCAACAGTAATGCACAAAAATTTTTAATTATTTGCAAAGCAATTTATTTATTGGCGGTAAAAATATGGTTTTGAAGAATTGGTTAGATATTTAAGTAACTCATTAAATGATTATAATTATCTTTTAACTCATTAGCATATTGTTCTTCTCCAAAATAAAAACGTACATTATAATCGTATCGCTGAAAAGTGGCAACAATATCGCTTATTTCGGTTTTATTTATTTTAACGGCTACTAAAACTAATCCAGTTTCGGGTTCGGTATAAGTATTTAATTGTGTTATGTATGCATCATTGGTTTCAACTAATCTACTTATTTCTCCAAAAGAATATTGGCGTTTATCTAATTCAAAAATTATTAAACCTCCCGGCTCGTTTGAGCCTGTATAAACATTTAAGGTTTGTAATAATTTTGATTGTGTAATTACGCCGCTTAATTCTTGCTGTTCGTTTATTACCGGTATTAAACTTAGTTGGTTGTTGGCAATAATTTTTAAAGCTGCTAAAAAGTATTCTTCATTTTTTACAAAAAATTTATTTAAACTTTCTTCAAGGGAAATAATTGTTAGTGTTTCATCTGCATCTAATAAATCATCTTTACTTATTAGGCCTACAAATTTATCATCACTAACAACGGGTAAATGTTGCACATCATAATCTTCCATTAATTGCAGAGCAAAAGAAATTTTATCTTGCAAATTAATGGCCGGGTAATTGGTTTGTATTAATTGAGATGCTAAAAACATGTATTAATAACTACGCTATGCTAATTAATAAATAAGATGCAATTGTTATTGCAACTTACTTAAAAATTTTTCTAAAATTTGGTTAAACTCTTCGGGTACTTCCATCATGGGTGCGTGCCCACATTTATCAATAAAATATAATTCGCTTTTAGGAATTAGTCTGTTAAACTCTCTTCCTACAAATGGAGGTGTAATAATATCATTATTGCCCCAAATAAGTAATGTTGGAATTTTTATTTGATTTAATTCTTCGCCTAAGTTGCTGCGAATGGCACTTTTGGCTAAGGCAATAATTTTTATAACTTTTAAACGGTTGCTGGTTATTTCAAACACTTCATCAACCAATTGTTTGGTTGCCATTTTAGGATCGTAAAAAGTTACTTCTGTTTTTTTTCTAATATATTCGTAATCGCCACGTTTGGGATAGCTATCGCCCATGCCGTTTTCAAATAAACCTGAGCTTCCGGTAAGTGTTAATGATTTTATTTTTTCGGGATGTTTTAAAACATGCACTAATGCTACGTGGCCGCCTAATGAATTGCCTAATAAATGAATATTGGTGTAGCCTTTTGCTTCTATAAATTTTTGTACAAATTTTTCTAATCCGCTAACAGTTGTATGAAAAATATCTAATTCAAAAAGTGGTAATAATGGTACAATAACTTTATGTGTTTTTCTAAAGCGTTCTACTAAATCTGAAAAATTACTTAATGCACCAAATAAGCCATGCAGTAAAAGCAACGGTTCTCCTTCGCCTTCTTCTAAGTATTTAAATTTATCTAACTGTTTTATTTGATATTCCATTATTTTTTACTGCTGTTGTATAGTTACAAATAAAAGGAAAATACTTTTATTATTGTTATTGTAGTGATTATTTATTGTTGAATTTTTTGTTGCAGTATAAGTGTGCGACGCAACAGGTGTTGAACAATGTTTTATTGCCGGTTACCTAATTATTGCAACCTTGCTAAGATACTATAATAAAATTAATAAAATTGATAATGTTTTATGCAGTTATATTTTCAAAAAAATGTTGTAACTGAATGAATAAATTTTTGAACCATGGAATTATTTCTCCAAAAGTATTTATGGCTGTTGTGCCCCAAGGTTCTATGAAACCGTATGTTTTAGAATCTTTAACTGTTTCGGGTTGTATAAAGTGTATTTGTGTTGCATAAAAAAGCAGTATGCTAAATACCATTGTGTAAATGCAAGTGTATAAAAGTATTCCGCCAATTTTATTGAATATGCCCAGCATTACGGCTTCGGCAGATTTTTGAATAATATTAGCAGTAAGCCTTATTAAAAAAACAAAACCTATAAATACTAATGCAAATGCTATAAATGGCAACCATGCACTATTGCTATTGGTTGTTTTGCCTATCCAATTTGCCGTAATAACCGATAATTTCATTGCAGCGGCTAATGCAATTATTATTGCAAAAAAAGAAAATACGGCAACTATAAAACCACGGCGAAAGCCTTTTATAATTGCCATTATAATTAATAAGCAGTAAAAAAAATCTATTACCATTATTTGTTTAGTAATTCTTTTACTATGGTTGAAACGGCTTTGCCGTCTGCTTTTCCGGCTAATTGTTTTGTTGCAGTACCCATTACTTTACCCATATCTGCCGGAGAGGTTGCACCTACTTCTGTAATAATTTTTGCAATTATTTCTTTTAATTCTGCTTCGGTTAATTGTTTGGGTAAGAATTTTTCTATAACTGTAATTTCTTCTTCTTCTTTTTGTGCAAGGTCTGCTCTGTTTTGTTGTTTAAATATTTCAAGACTGTCTTTACGTTGCTTTACTAATTTTTGCAACAATTTTAATTCTCCTTCTTCTGTTACTTGACCGTTGGCACCGGGTTCTGTTTTTGCTTTAATAATTTCTGCTTTTATGGCACGTAACCCACGCAATAAAGCTTCATTTTTAGCTTTCATTGCATCTTTCATTTCACTCATTACTTGTTGTTCTAAACTCATATATGTAATTTTTATTAATAGTTTATGATGCTTTGTTTTCTTTTAATTGGGTGGCTCTGAATTTTTGGTAGAAGTTTTTTGCAAAGGTTTTCATCTCCTCCATTAACTCATGGTTATGGGTTGCTTTATCAAATGTATCGGCCATGCCCATTAAGGTTTGATAAAAGAAATCGCCCATTTCATCAACCATCATATCTTTTGTCCATAAATCTATTCTTAATGCTGCTTTATCGGCACCATCCCATAAAGCCAGCATCATTGCTTTTGCTGCTTCGGCTTGCTCGGCAGAACTTGCAGAGGCACTCCAAAAAATTTTATCTGGTATTTTATTATCGTCTAATTCAACATCAATTTTTATGGTAGAGTTAATTGGCATTATATTGTTTTTTGCTGGCAAAGGTACATGAAAGCCATAATTATGCAATTGTTGTTAAACTTAAATGGTTATAGCTTTACTTTATAACGCATAACATATAAACATACAATTTATATGTGTATTTGTTTTATTCTGTTATATGAATTGTTTTGGCTTTATGTTTACCTGATATATAAGTATATACTGCCGGAATTACAAATAAGGTTAATATTAAAGAAAATAATAAACCTCCTACTATTACTATACCTAAAGGAATACGGCTGGTAGATGCTGCACCTAAACTTAATGCAATAGGCAATGCACCTAAAGAGGTTGCAAGGCTTGTCATTAAAATTGGTCTTAGCCTTTGTTGTGCTGCTTCTATTACGCCTTCAAATTTGTTAAAGCCATGTTCTCTTTTTTGGTTGGCAAATTCTACAATTAAAATTCCGTTTTTGGTTACTAAACCAATAAGCATAATCATTCCTATTTCAGAAAAAATATTTAATGTTTGTTTAAATACGTATAAACTAAGTAATGCACCTGCCAAAGCTAATGGTACTGTAATCATTATAGTAAATGGATCTAAAAAACTTTCAAACTGTGCAGCCAATACCAAATAAATTAATATGAGTGCTAAGCCAAATGCAAAGAGAATGTTTGAGGAGCTATCATCATAATCTCTTGACGGACCGTTTAATGCTGTTTGAAAACTTGGGTCTAATAATTTATTGGCAATTACTCTCATTGCTTTAATGCCATCTCCAATTGTTTTTCCTTCAGCAAGTGAGGCAGAAATAGTTGCTGCTTTATAACGGTTGAAATGATATAATGTTGATGGATTGCTACTTTCTTCTATATGTACAACTGCATCTAAAGGAATATTTTCTCCCATATTGTTTCTTACATATAACATTTTTATATCATTTGGAACATCTCTATCAGCTCTTTCAACTTGTGCAATTACTTGGTATTGATATCCGTTCATAATAAAATAAGCTAATCTTCCGCCGCTAAATGCAGCTTGTAATGCACTTACAACATCTTGTGTAGTTAAACCCAAATCTTTTACTTTCATTCTATCAACCGTCATTTGTACTTCGGGTTTATTAAACTTCAGATTTACATCAACATTGGCAAATGTTTTATCTTTTCTGGCTTCATCTAAAAATTTAGGAATAATATCTTTTAGTTTATTTAAATCTTGATTTTGTAAAATAAACTGAACGGGCAAAGAAGCTCTGGAACCTAAGCCTACGGCAATAGTTTGTTCTTGAATGGTAAAAATTCTTGCATCATTAAACTTTAATAATTTTTTTTGAAGATCATTAGCTATTTCTGTTTGAGAGCGTTTTCTGTATTGAGGATCAACCAACCCAATACGTGGTTGTATAGTGTTAGCAGAACCGCCTACTCCACCAAAACCTGCGGGAGTGCGTGCATAAACAAAATCTCTTTCGGGTACAGAATCGTATAAATAATCTGTTAAGCTATCAGCAAATTTTTGCATGAAATTATAGCTGGTGCCTTCGGGTGCTGTAACAGTAAACCGTACACTGCTTCTATCTTCTAAGGGTGCTAATTCACTTTGTAAATTTTGTAGAATAAAATAAATTATTCCTATGCAAGCCGCAACAATTACCCATGCCATCCATCTTATTTTTATAAACGATTTTAATAATTTTTTATACCCATTTTCCATTCCAACAAAAAACGGTTCTGTTTTTTTATAAAACCAACCTTCTTTGGCGTGTTTGGTAGTTAAGTAAACATTTAAAACAGGTGTTATGGTTAATGATACGAATGCAGAAATTAAAACGGCCGCTGCCAATGTAACACCAAATTCTCTAAACAATCTTCCTATAAACCCTTCTAAAAAAATTACGGGCATAAATACAACAGCCAATGTGAGTGAGGTAGATATTACGGCAAAGAAAATTTCTTTACTGCCTTCTAACGCAGCTTTGCGAATGGGTAAGCCTTCTTCAATTTTTCTGAAAATATTTTCGGTAACAACAATACCATCATCAACCACTAAACCTGTTGCTAACACAATGCCTAACAAGGTTAATATATTAATTGAAAAACCTGCCACATACATTATAAAGAATGTTGCTATTAATGAAATAGGAATATCTATTAATGGCCTTAATGCAACTAACCAATTTCTAAAAAATAAAAATATAACCAATACTACCAACCCAAATGAAATCATTAATGTTTCTCCTACTTCTTCTAAAGATTGCCGAATATTTATAGTATTATCTATTAACACACGTGTTTCAATATCATTTTTACTTGCTTGTTGTATTTGAGCTAATTTTTTATTAAAGGCATTGGCAATTACTATATTGTTAGCTCCGGGTTGTGGTACTATGCCAAGCCCTACTGCATTTAAGCCATTTAATTTCCAAGTTTGTTCTAATGCTTCGGGGCCTAATTCAATTTTAGCAACATCACTTAATCTTACAATTCCGTTAGCATCTTCTTTAATAATTAAATCTCTAAATTGTTGTTCGGTGGTTAATCTTCCTAATGCACGAATGGTTAGTTCTGTATTGTTTCCGTATATTTTTCCGGGTGGCAGTTCTATATTTTCTTTATTTAAGGAAGAAGAAATATCTGTATATGCTACGTTGTAAGAATTCATTTTATCGGGTTGCAACCAAATACGCATGGCATAGCGTTTTTGCCCGAATATGAATACAGAACTTACATCTTTAATAGTTTGTAATTGTTGTTGTAATACGTTTTCGGCATAGTCGCTTAACTCTAATAAACTTTTGGTACGGCTTTGTACTGCAAGAATTAAAATAGGATCACTATTAGCATCGGACTTTGATACAACCGGTGGTGCATCTATATCTTGCGGTAGTGAGCGTTGTGCCTGACCTACTTTATCTCTTACATCACTGGCGGCGGCTTCAAGATCTACACCTAAATCAAACTCAACTGATATGGAACTGCTGCCTAAAGAGCTTGATGATGTTATGGAACGAATGCCCGGAATACCATTGATTTGTTTTTCTAAGGGTTCTGTTATTTGGCTTTCAATAATATCTGGATTGGCTCCGGTATAACTGGTGCTTATAGAAATTACAGGAGGATCTATTGCAGGATAACCTCTTACTGCTAAAAATGTATAACCTACTACACCAAATAATATAATTGCCAAATTCATTACGGTAGCAAGTACGGGGCGTTTAAGAGATAGTTCTGAAATATTCATAATATGTTCTTAATAACCAGTATTAATTTTATTTTTAATGTTGCGTAATGTTATGTTGTACAAGTGTGCGACGCAAGGAACGATGCTATTAGTACAATTGTTTGTAACCAAAAATTATTGATTACTTAATTGATTTAATGTTTTTACGCTGCGAATTTTTACGGGTGCATTTGGTCTTGCAAATAATACGCCTGTTACCACAACCGAATCTCCTACGTTTAAGCCTTTTGTTACTTCTGCAAATGCTGCCTCTCTAACACCGGTTTCTATTTTTGTAAAATTGGCTTTGCCTTGTTTTACTATAATTATTATTTTGTTTTTATCATCGGGAATTATGCAGCCTGTAGGTATCAGTATGGCTTTGGAATCTGTGCCTGCCAATAAAGTTACTTTTACAAATGTGCCGGGATTTATTTTTCCTTCATTTAAAATTGCTCTTACTTTTAAGTTGCGTGAGTTTTGATTGATTTGAGGTTCTGTTGCAATTATAGTTGCTTTTACTGCTTTTTGGTTGGTGGCATCTATTGCTACATTAACTGTTTTGCCTTTTTGAATTAGATAAGTGTATTGCTCGGGAACAGTAAAATCTATTTTAATTTTATCTACTTGTTGTAAGGTTGCAATAATGGTTGCGGGTGTAACAAAAGCTCCGGGGCTAATTTGTTTTAAACCTAATACGCCGCTAAAGGGTGCTTTTAATATTGTTTTTTCTATAAGAGATTGTGTGTATTGAATATCGGCTTTGTATCCGTTTACTGCATTTAAAGCGTTATCGTAATCTGATTGGTTTACGCCGTTTACTGTTAAAAGTTTTTTTAATCGCTCTTCTGTTTTTTGTGCAAGGTCAAGCTGTACTTTGCTTTTATTAAGTTGTGCTTGTAAATCTGCATCGTACACTTTGGCAATTATTGTTCCTTGTTTTACAAAACTTCCTTCGGGTACATTTAAGTAAGTAAGTCTTCCATTAATTTCAGGATGCAGTTCTACATATTCATTAGCCACAACGGTTCCGTTGGTTACAACATTATTAGTAATACTTTTTTGTGTTGCTACCATTACATCTACAATAGCTGGTGCATCTTGCTTTTTGGCATTAATAGTTTTATCGTTTTTTTTGCTGCCGCAAGAAGTTATAAAAGAAAACAGAAGAATACTTGGTAGCAGTTGGTTTATTTTCATTGATGAAGTTTGTATTTACTACTAAGATTAAAATTTGATTAAAGATAATAGGATTTTTTGCTGAATGTTTGCATGAGATGGATGAATGGCCAAAGAGAATAGGGGAATTTTTGCTAAAAATTAAAATAGCAAGATTGTGTTTACAATTAAGTAAAATTATTTTTAAAAATTAATGTGCTTCTAACCAATTTTTTCCAACGCCAATTTCGGCTTCTACAGGAACATTGTTTGGCAACAGCAATGCAGTTTTCATATTTTCTAAAATTAATGGTTTTAAAATATTTAATTCTGTTTCAACTGCATCAAAAACCAATTCATCGTGTACTTGCAAAATCATTTTGCTTTGTAGTTTTTCTTTTTTAATTGCATGATGAATTTTTATCATAGCCAATTTAATCATATCGGCTGCTGTGCCTTGTATGGGAGAATTAATAGCATTTCTTTCTGCAAAACCACGTACCGTAAAGTTTGATGAATTAATATCTCTAAGCCAACGTTTTCTTCCCATTAATGTTTGTACATAACCATACTCCCTTGCAAAGTTTATAGTATCATCCATATATTTTTGAATACCCGAAAACTCACGTTTATAATTATCAATAATTTCTTTAGCTTCTGTTCTGCTTATTCCTAAATTATCTGCTAAACCAAAAGCACCTTGTCCGTATATAATTCCAAAGTTTACACTTTTTGCTTTATATCGCATTTCTTTTGTAACGCTTGCCTCCTCTACATTATATACTTTTGCTGCGGTTGCGGTATGAATATCTTTTCCTTGTTGAAATGCTTGGCACATATTTTCATCTCCACTAATAGCAGCAACAATTCTTAATTCTATTTGAGAATAATCTGCACTAACTAAAATTCTATTTTTTTCTTTAGGAATAAATGCTTTTCTAATTTCTTTTCCTCTTTCTGTTCTTATGGGAATATTTTGCAGGTTAGGGTTGTTGCTGCTTAACCTTCCTGTTACGGCAACAGCTTGTGCGTAAGATGTATGCACTCTTCCTGTTTTAGAATTAATCATTAAAGGCAATGCATCTACATAGGTAGATTTTAACTTGGTTAATTCTCTATATGTTAAAATATCATCAACTATTGTATGCCCTTTTGCAGAAAGTTTTAGTAACACATCTTCTCCGGTTTGGTATTGACCTGTTTTTGTTTTTTTTGCAGAAGAATCTAATTTTAATTTTTCAAATAATACTTCTCCTAATTGTTTTGGAGATGCCAAATTGAAACGAACTTCTGCTGCTTTATATACATTTTCTTCTGCTTGTTTTGCATCAGTATCTAAAACTTTGCTGTAATCTTTTAAAAAATTTTCATCAATCTTAACACCTTCAAACTCCATATCGGTTAATACTTTTACCAACGGGTTTTCTACTTCATAAAAAACTTTTTCTACTTCTTTTTCTTTTAATAATGGATGAAGTGTTTGTTTTAATTGTAAAGTAATATCAGCATCTTCTGCTGCATAATCTTTTATTTTTTCAACTTCAACATCACGCATAGTGCCTTGCGTTTTTCCTTTTTTCCCAATTAATTCTTCAATATGCACAGGCTCATATTGCAAATATTGTGTACTTAGCAAATCCATGCTACGCTTACCTTCTGGCTCAATTACATAATGTGCCAACATGGTATCATATATATTTCCTTTTAATTCTATATCATACCATTTTAATACTAACATATCGTATTTTATGTTTTGTCCAATCCATGTAATAGTTGGTTGATTAAATAGAACATTAAAATGATTGAGGATGCTTAATGTTTCATTTTTATTAGCGGGGCAAGGAACATAATAAGCTTCGTGTGGTGTAAAAGAAAAACTTATCCCAACTAATTCTGCTTCGTTGGCATCAATGCCTGTTGTTTCTGTATCAAAACAAATTTCTGTTTGTTGTTGAAGTTTTAAAACAAGTTGTTGAATATCTTTTTCTGTTTGAACTAATTGGTAATTATGTTTAACTGTATGAATTGTTTGCAAGTTGAAAGAAGTTGTTGAAATTTCATTTTCTGTTTCTTCTTTTATTTTTTCAATTTTTATTTTTGTTTTTTGTTTTTCATCAACAATATTTCCAAACAAATCTGTTTGCACTCCGGCAGGAACTTGATTGAATACATTAAAACTTTCTCCTAAAATTCTTTTACCTAAAGTTTTAAATTCTAATTCAGCAAAAATTTCTGTTAATGCTTCTTTATTTAATTCTTTTAAAGAAAAATTTTCTTCGTGAAACTCAACCGGAACTTTGGTTATAATGGTTGCTAATTTTTTACTTAACACAGCATCTTCTTTCCCTGCTCTTATTTTTTCTCCTAACGATCCTTTAATGTTTTCTGCATTAGCCAAAACATTTTCAAGTGTACCATATTCTTTTAAAAGTTTTGCTGCAGTTTTTTCTCCAACACCTTTTATTCCGGGAATATTATCTACCGCATCTCCCATTAAACCAAGTATATCAATTACTTGTTCTACTTTTTCAATATCCCATTTTGCACAAACTTCTTTAGGTCCCATTATTTCAACATCTCCACCTTGGTAAGCAGGTTTATAAATATTTATTCCATCACGAACTAATTGACCATAATCTTTATCGGGCGTTACCATAAAAACTTCATAACCTGCATCATGTGCTTCCCATGCTAAAGTTCCAATAACATCATCTGCTTCATAACCTTCTACACCAATAACGGGAATATTAAATCCTTCAATAATTTTTTTAATATCGGGTACAGCAGCTAATAAATCTTCGGGTGTTTCTTGCCTGTTGGCTTTATAATCTGCAAAGTCTGTTTCTCTTGCAACGCTTCCGCCAACATCAAAGCAAACAGCCATATGTGTTGGTTTTTCTTTATTAATTAATTCAACCAATGTATTGGTAAAACCAAATTGTGCGTTGGTATTTTTTCCGTTTGCTGTTAGACGAGGGTTACGAATTAATGCATAATAAGCTCTGAAGATTAATGCATACGCATCTAATAAAAATAATTTTTTTTGCATGAAGTAAAAGTAAGCATGTGCCTAAACTTATACAAGTTGAATTTGTTTGTTTTATTTCTTTTTCTTTAAACTTAGATAATCTAAATAGTAAATAATTTTTACGGAGAAATCTTACTTGATAAATGGGTAAAAGCTAAAACTTGATGAGCGGCTTTAAAACAAGATAGCCCCAAAATTTTTGAGGCTATCAGGAAAATAAACAGAGAGAAATGTATTTATTTTATTCCATATTTGTATTTATATTTTTCGTACAACTCTTTTTGTTTATTATCTAAACTTACTTTTCTACCTTGTATAAATGCAGTTGATACATTGCTTGTTTTCATATCTAAAATATCTCCATCGGCAATTATAATATTAGCATCTTTACCTGCTTCAATACTTCCGGTTGTAGCATCTACACCTAAAATTTTTGCACTGTTTAGTGTAATAGCTTGCAAAGCTTCTTCTTTAGTTAAACCGTAAGTTGCTGCTGTGCCTGCATTAAAAGAAAGATTACGATAACGAGCTTCATCAAAAGCATCATTCAGTGCAAATAATACACCTGCTTTTTGTAAGGCTGCCGGAGTTTTAAACGGTTGGTCAATATCATCATCTTCTGTTGCGGGCAAAGCGTGTTCCTGATTTAATATTACGGCAATATTGTTTGCTTTTAATAAATCTGCAATATGATAACTTTCGCTTGCACCAACCATTACTACATCAAAACCAAATTCTTTGGCAATATCAATAGCTGCTAACATTTGTTTTACTTGATCTCCATGTATAAACAGTTTTTGTTTTTTATCGAATAAACCTTTTACTGCTTCAAATTTTAAGTTGGTTTCTTTGTGTGAAGTTTCTGCTAAATAAGCTTTTGCTTGGCGGAAGAAAGATTTAATTTCTTCTAATTTATCTAATGCTTGTTTGCCGGCATCTGCACCGCCACCACCTAAACCAAATCTTGCAGCAATATCGGGAGGAAGATTTGCAGGCAGAGTAAAGCCACCTCTTCTGCCAAAACGTGCAACAAAACTTGGTAAACGTAAATGAATTCCATTTTCCATTTTATAGGCTGCATCTTCCCAATTCCATGCATCTAATTGCACAACAGAAGATGAACCGCTAATAGTGCCACCTTCGGGTGCAATATTGGCTAATAAAATTCCGTTAGCTAATAATGTTCTTATAACTCTTGAATCTGTATTGTATGCAGTTATTGAGCGAATGCTTGGATTGTAATCTCCTATTTCTGTATGGTCATTACTTCCACGAACACCATTGGCAATTTCTTTTAATCCTAAATCTGATGAAGGAAGTATTAAACCCGGATATACTTGTTTACCTGTTGCATCAAACACTTCAGCACCACTTGCTGGATTAATGTTTGTGCCAACACTTACAATTTTTCCGTTGCTTACTTCAATGGTTGCATTTTCTAAAACTTGCCCGTTACCAATATGTACGGTTCCGTTTTTAATATAAAACTTTCCTTTATTGGCAGGTGCAGGATAAATGGTTTCCTGTGCTTTTGTTATTGATACCATCAACAACAATGCTGATATATTTATGAATATTTTTTTCATTACTAAATTTTTTTATTTGTTACCGCTTGTTGTTTCTTCTCCTCCTTCTTGAATATCTACTGTAAATAATCCGTTATGTTCTGCATGGTCTCCGCAGCTTAAAATTATTTGCCAGCTTGGTTCTGCAGGGCGTACACCACCCGGACCAACAACACGTTTTTCGGCAATTAATTTTTGAATTAATCTTTCTTTTTCTGCAGCTATTTTTTTGCGTTGTTCTAAATCTTTATCGCGAGAGAAATAAATAGTACCATCAACAATAGTATATAAACTCATTGCATAAATACTTAACGGATTGTTGCTCCACAAAACAAGGTCTGCATCTTTTCCTTCTTTAATACTTCCTACTCTATCAGCAACATGTAATGCTTTTGCAGGATTAAGGGTAACCATTTTTAAAGCATCTTCTTCTGTAACGCCACCGTATTTTATTGTTTTAGCAGCTTCTTGATTTAAGCGGCGAGCCATTTCTGCATCATCAGAATTTATACAAACATTTAAACCTGCTTTGTGCATAATGGCTGCATTGTATGCAATTGCATCTGTTACTTCAACTTTATAATACCACCAATCTGAAAAAGTAGAAGCATTGGCTCCGTGTGCTTTTAATTTATCGGCAACTTTATAGCCTTCTAAAATGTGAGTGAATGTGTTGAATCTGAAACCATATTTTTCTGCAACACGCATGGCTGCTGTAATTTCACTTTGCACATAAGAGTGGCAAGTAATAAATCTTTTTTTATTTAATATTTCAACTAATGCATCTAATTCTAAATCTCTACGAGTGTGTGTAGGGTCAAGTTTCATTGCATTTTCATAATCTCTTGCACGGGCAAAAGCATCATTCAATACTTCTTCAACGCCCATACGTGTATCAGGAAAACGATTATTGTTTTGTGAAGTGGTGCGTTTAACGTTTTCGCCCAAAGCAAATTTTATAAACGGATCCCAATTTTTAAATTTCAAACCTTCATCATCTGCACCCCAACGTAATTTTATTAATTGTGTTTGCCCACCAATGGTATTGGCAGAGCCATGAAGAATATGTGATGAAGTAACGCCGCCACTTAATTGACGATAAATATTAATATCTTCTGGATTTAAATTATCTGCAATTCTTACTTCAGATGTTACAGATTGTCCGCCTTCGTTTATAGAAGATACCGCAATATGAGAGTGTTCATCTATTATTCCTGGAGTTAAATGTTTTCCTGTACCATCAATTTCTTTTGCTCCGGCAGCTGAAAGATTTTTACCAACTTTTGCAATCTTTCCGTTTTTAACCAATACATCTGTATTGTGAAGAATGCCTTCTTTTTCATTAGTCCAAACAGTTGCATTTTTTATTAATATATCTTCTTGTTTTGGTAATTCTTCGTTTCCATAACCATCAAACGGATAAGTAACTTTTCCTAAAGGTTTAGCTGTTGGTGTTGTTCTTCTGTTTGCTGTTTCGGTTATTGCAATAGGTTTTACAAATGAAGCTGTCCATGTTATTTTATTTCCAGCAGTATCTTCTCCATAACCATTCCAACTATCACCACTTACAAAACCTGTTAAGCGAAATTGTTTTCCGTTTAACGCTCCTGCATTTCCTGCACCGCCTCTTCCACCAAAGCCACCACCAAAGCCGCTGTTGCGTTGTGTTGCTGTATTATTGAAGTTTAGTTTAACAACTTTTCCATCAAAAGAAATGCGTGTGTTTAAAGTATCTTTTGCTATAACACTTGCAGAGCTTGAACTTTTTACATCAACCGTATAATTATTTGTTCCTGTAGAAGTAGTAATTGTTAAATTATAAATTCCTTTAATATCATTCCATGCACTTTCATTAACTGCATATTTTTCTCCTTGTACCCAATTGCTGTAAATGGTTGTTCCTTCTTTAAATATGGGTGCAGAAGTAATAACAAAGTTTGCTAATTTACCTGCTTCTAAACTTCCTACTTTATCATAAACATTTAATAATGTAGCAGGTGTTTTAGTTAATGCTTCAAAAGCTTTTGTTTCACTTAAACCCATATCCATTGCTTTACGCAAATTGGTCATAAAGGTTTTTGTATCACGCAAATCGGCAGTAGTTAAGCAAAAAGGAATATTTGCTTTTTCAAAAGTTGCTGCATTGGTTGGTGCTAATTCCCAATTTTTCATATCTGCTAAAGAAACGGCACGGGCATCGTTAGGATCTTCAACATCCATAGCTTGCGGATAATTTAAAGACAAAATAAATGTTGCTTTTGTAGCAGCTAATTCATTAATGCGTTGGTATTCGTTTCCACCGGCTTTTATTACATATTGTACACCAAATTCTTTTCCAATACGGTACCCACGCAAATCAGTCCATTTATCGTTTCCTTCAAAAATTTGTGGTAATGATTGTGTTTCGTTAAATGCTTCTAAAGAAATATTAGTGCCTTCGGTAGCAGGTTTGTTTTTATACCATTGTGCATCTAAATATGTTTGGCGTAATAATGCAATGCTACCCATTACACTACTTGGATAACTTTGCGTAGAAGTGCCTTTGCTTAATGAATAATGTGCTGATGCTTTTTCTTTTACTATAACAAAATTATCTTTTGTATTGGCTAAAGTAACTACAGTACCTGTGCCACGTGCAATACCATCTTTTACATGTGTTAATACAGTGCCAAAACCTGCATCGCGTAAGGGTTTTGCCTTAGCATCATCTACATTAAATTGTTTATATGCATCTGTTTCAGGTTTTATGGCTTGGTTCCAATTATAAGCACCTTTTGTATTAGAAGTAATTTGTGAAGGTTGATTAAAATTAAATCCGCCACCTTGTTGGCGTTGTGGTGCTGTAATACCATAATCAGAATAAATATCAATAAACGAAGGATAAATGTATTTGTCTTTACAATCAATTACAACAGCATCTTTGGGTGCAGCAAGCCCAACACCTACTGCAACAATTTTTCCTTCTTTAATAATTAATGTTGCATTTTGTAAAGTGGTTTGTGCATCTTTTACAATGGTTGCATTAATAAAAGCATAACTGCCGGTTCGTTTATCGGCAACGCCATTTACCGGAAATGTTTCCTGAGCATGCAGCAATACAACTGCCAATAACCCAGATAACAAGAGTTTAATTTTTCTCATATTGTTTTGGTTTAATTTAATCGGGATGTGAAAGCTAAACAATTACTTTGAAGAAAGAAATCATTTACTGTTTTTTCGGTGAAAAAAACTTTTAGCAGGGCAAACATTTGTAATTTAGAAAACTTCTTAAACTAACTACTATGAAATTTTTATTAGGCATTATTACTACTACTTTTATTGCTTATTCTATTAAAGCACAACAGCCTGTAACTTACTACCCACCTTATTTTGCAGATAGTAGTATAAGGTTAGAAAAAATAAAAACAGCATTGCCTCTAATTGATAAAATTTATACCGAATATGCTCAACAAAATCATTTTCCTTCTATAGCTTATGGTATTGTGGTTGATGGAAAATTAATTCATACAAACTATGTTGGTTTTATAAATATTGAAAAGAAAATAAATGCCAATAATCAATCGGCCTATCGCATTGCTTCTATGACAAAAAGTTTTACTGCAATGGCAATTTTAAAATTGCGAGATGAAGGAAAATTACAGTTAGATGATGCGGCAAGTAAATATATTCCTGAATTAAAAAATCAATTCTACACCACTAAAGATGCACCGCCTATTACTATTAGACATTTGCTTACACATATGGCTGGTTTTCCGGAAGATAACCCTTGGGGCGACAGGCAATTAGCCCGAACCGATAATGAGTTAATGCAACTACTTAATAAAAAATTATCTTTCTCAAACAACGCAGGTGTTGCTTATGAATACAGCAATCTTGGTTTTACTTTATTAGGATATATTATAAAAAAAGTTACCGGATTAAGTTATGAAAATTATATAACAAAAAATATTTTGCAATCACTTGGCATGAACCATACTTATTGGGAATACAACAATGTTTCTACAAATAATTTGGTACACGGATACAGATGGTTGAATAATAATTATGTTGAACAACCTTTATTACACGATGGTGCTTTTGGAGCAATGGGAGGAATGATTACAACAGTTGAAGATTTTAGCAAATATGTTATTTTTAATTTATCTGCATGGCCGCCAAATAACAATAAAGAAATTGGTCCTGCAAAAAGAAGTAGTGTTAGAGAAATGCACCACGCATGGAATTTTAATACTTTAAATGCAAGTTTTAAATACGCAACAGGCAGGGCAACACCTTTGGCTACGGCTTACGGCTATGGTTTGCGTTGGAGTAAAGATGGAGAAGGCAGAGTAAGCATTGGGCATACAGGCGGCTTGCCCGGCTTTGGCAGCAACTGGAATATATTGCCAGACTATGGAATTGGTGTTATATTATTTGCTAATGCAACGTATGCATCAACTGCATATATAAACACACAAGTTTTAGATACACTAATTGCTGTTGCACAATTACAACCAAGGCAATTAAAGCCATCTTCTATTTTAGAAGAAAGAAAACAACAACTGCTTACTTTATTACCCAATTGGAATAATGCAGAAGCAACTAACATTTTTGCCGATAATTTTTTCTTAGATTATTTTATTGATAGTTTACAAAAAGAAGCAACTACTATTTTTAATAAAGCAGGGAAAATATTACAAGTAAAAAATATGATACCCGAAAATAATTTACGCGGAAGTTTTATAATAGAATGTGCCAACAATAATATTGAAATAAGTTTTACCTTAACACCTGAAAATCCTGCGTTAATACAAGAGTATCATATTAAATTAATAAAAAAATAATGATAATGATAAACTCAAAAATTTTAGTTGTTTCAATTTTTTTCGGATTGAATTTATTAATTAATACAAATTCAATAGCTCAAACAAAACCATCTTTATCATCTTATGAAAAGTATATTGATGAAAATAATAACGCACACTTAAAAGAATTTATGGAATTAATTTCTATTCCAAGTATATCTTCTATTCCATCACACAAAACCGATATTGACAAAGCTGCTGCGTGGATAGTAAATAAATTAAAAGCCATTGGAATGACAACGGCACAAACATTGCCAAGCGATGGAAACCCTTATGTATATGGAAGTTGGGACAAAGCACCGGGCAAACCAACCGTGTTAATTTACGCTCATTATGATGTGCAACCGGTTAAAGAATCAGAATGGAATAACCCTCCTTTTGCTCCAATAATAAAAGACGGTAAAATATTTGGTCGTGGAGCAAGCGATGATAAAAGCGGGGTAATGATAACTATTTGGGCAATTGAAGCCATGTTGCATACAGATGGAAAATTACCTGTGAACGTAAAATTTATTTTTGATGGCGAAGAAGAAAAGGGCAGCCCAAGTTTTAAAAGCTTTCTTGATAAGAATAAAGAATTATTAAAAGCTGATTTTGCTTTAAATGCCGATGGGACTCAATATAACGAAACTACCCCAGAAATTTTAATGAGTTTAAGAGGTGCTGCAATTTTAGAGTTCAATATAAAAACAGCCAACATTGATGCTCATTCAGGGCAATTTGGTGGCAAAACTCCTAACGCCGCAGTTATCATGTCTCAAATCATTTCTTCATTTTATACAAAAGAAGGAAATGTTGCAGTAGATGGATTTTATGATAAAGTAGTGCCCACCACTGCTGCAGAAAAAGAAATGATAAAAAAAGTTCCTTATAATAAATATGATGATATGAAATTGTTGGGTACAACTGCAGAAGTGGGTGATACAAGTTATTCGCCATTGGAACGAATCTGGTATCGCCCTACGCTTGAAATAGTGGGTATGCAAAGTGGTTATACCGCAGCAGAAGGACATGCAAATATTATTCCCAGTAATGCAATGGCAAGAATTACTTGCAGGTTAGTAAATAATCAATCAGGAAAAGAAATTATAGATTTGATTGTAAAGCATATCAACAAAAATCTTCCTATTGGGGCAACGGCAACTTATAAATTTAGTAATGGCTATGCAACTCCTATAAAATTTCCAGCAAACACTAAAGCTTATAATTATGTATCTGAAGCTCTATTTAAAATTTATGGTAAACAACCATTACAAATTGCCACAGGTGGTAGCGTTGGACCATTAATTGATATAAAAGAAATCTTGAAAATTTATCCATATTCATTAGGCTTTGAACAACCTGACGAAAAGTGGCATGCTTCCAATGAATTTTTCAGGCTTTCAAGTATTCGTAAAGGACAATTGATTTATTGTTATTATTTACAACATTTAGCAGATGAAGAAAGTAAATTGAAAAAGTAATTATTGTTTATTGGTTATTACAACTTTGGTATTTGCAGTAGCTAATTGTAAATTTTGTTGAGTTAAAATATCAATTATTTTTAAATTAACTCTTTATCTTAAAGCAAAATAATCATCAATATCTTGTGGCAGGCAGATAAATAATCTATAGCAACTATAGGTGCATTTTTTTCGTATCCATTAAGTACACATAATATTTTTCTACAGTAGGTTCTATTTCCAAAAAGCATTAATTCTTTGCTGTACATTTTTTCTTACACTTAAATAATAAAAATTATAATCGGCAATATGGTAGTTTTTTGTTTTTAAAAACATACTGCCAAAAAATTTTGGTTTGGGTGTAAATAAAACGCCGCTATCAATATTTGCAGCAGCTACATGTTTGTATAATTTATTAAAATTCAATAAAATAGAACCTTCGTTCAAATGTCTATCGGCATTGGGTTTCAAGCTATCCCAAGTTAATGGGTTGGTTACAACAGCAATGTATTTTTCATTCAAAATATAATTGGGTTTATAGCCTTGTTGTAAAGTACGCCAACTACAATAACAACCGGTTTGGTTAGGGTTTTCGCAAGGTTTTAATTCTTTAAAATAATTGGGTTCTACAGGTATGCCCACCAAATAAGCCACTACTAATTTGTTTTGAAGATTTGTGTTTTCAAAAAAATCATGTAATAATTTTTTTGCATGTGTGGTGCCTTGACTGTGCGATGCAATAATAATTGGTCTGCCATTATTCCAATGTTTTAAGTAAAATTCAAATGCAGTTTTAACATCGGCATAGGCTGTATCAAAAGCAGCAACAGCTTTTAAAGTATCATCTTTAGTTTGCGGAAAATAGCTGTAATAGTTTGCCTGCCTATAACGTGGGGAAAACACTCTTCCTGCTTCATTAAAAATACTTGCCTGAAATAAAATAGAAGTATAATCTGTTTTGGCATTTAAAGTTGCATCATCAACAGGTGCATTCCAACCTAAAATTTTTTCTTTATCGGTATAAGTGGTGGGGTAAATAAAAAAAATATCAACTACAGAATCTGGATGATAATTTTTTCTTAATGGTTTGGGAACACTATCTGATGCATCGTGTTTATAAGGATGTGCAGCCCAATAATTCAAATTGTTATAATCTGGCTTTCCGTTGATAGCATGAAAAGTATAATCTTTAATATGCTGCTGATATTTATTATTGCAAGCAGTAAGAATAAAAATAAATAAAGTTGTTATAATGCTACATGCCTTCATATAATAAAGTTGCAATATTTTACCGATAGTTTTTATTTTATAAATATTGTTTCTGTGTACTTATGTAATAATTTATTTACTTTATGTTTTATAAACCATCGGTAATAAATGTCGCTATATAGGCATATTCCTTTTCTGCGTTCTGTATTGTGGTACAGCACCACTGCTTTTGGCGGGCCACAAGGGCATTATGGTATGATGGTGAAAACTTTTGTAGAAAAAAGAAGAGATGTTACCGAAGCCGAATTATTAGAATATGTAAGTTTTTGTAATATGTTGCCCGGTGCATCATCAACACAAACCATTACATTAATTGGTTATAAACGTGGTGGCATACCATTGGCTATTCTTACTTTATTAATTTGGATTTTTCCGGCATGTACTTTAATGGGTGCTTTTTCTTTTTTGTTAGATTATTTTGATGATATGAAAATTACCGTTCAATCATTCAAGTTTATTCAACCTATGGTAATTGGATTTATAATTTATTCTGCCGTTAAAACTTTTGGTATTGCCGTTAATAATACTATTACCCAAACTATTGTTGTTATTACTGCATTAATAACATTATTGGGTTTTAAAACTCCGTGGACAATTCCGTTATTAATTTTAGCAGCAGGCATTGCAACTAATTTTAGCAGCAAACGTATTCCTCAAAAAGAAATTCCTCCTAAAAAAATTAAATGGGGAAACATATTAATATTTATTTCACTATTTGCAATTGCAGGATATTTATCTGAAACAGCAAGTAAAGAAAATTGGAAGAACAGAAAATTATTTAATGTGTTTGAAAATAATTATCGTTTTGGAAGCATTGTTTTTGGCGGAGGAGATGTATTAATTTCTTTAATGTATAACCAATATGTTGTTAGGCCGCAAACCAAACATATACAACAAAATAAACGAGATGTATTAAGCATAAAGCAAGATGATTTTTTTGCTGGAAGCGGAATTGTTAGAGCTATACCAGGTCCTGTGTTTTCAATTGGTGCTTTTGCTGGCGGCATTGCTTTACGAAATGAAAATAATACTACTGCTCAATTATTAGGTTGCGTGTTAGGAGGTATTGGAATATTTTTACCCAGTGCATTATTAATTTTATTTTTTTTCCCCGTATGGAATAATTTAAAAAAGTATGCAGTTATTTATAGATCGTTAGAAGGTATTAATGCTTCTATAGTTGGAATAATGATTGGTACTGTTTTATTTTTATTAAACACCATTGTGTTTCCGCAGTTTGCTACAAATGTTTTTACCGGAATTAGTGATGTGGTTATCATTGCAGCAACTTTTTTATTATTAAAATACACTTCTGTAAGAGCTCCGTTTATAGTTATAGGATGCTTGCTTTTAGGTTTTTTATTTTAAAACTATACTGCACATTTTTCGTGATAGTTAATTAATTCAATAGGTGTTCTTTCTACTTCATATCCATTATAATAATTTTCTATTTCGGTAAGTACGGCTTCTATTTCTTCTACTTCTTTTATTTGCACCAATCTATTACGAAATTCTTTTATATTAGGAAATCCTTTAAGGTAATTAGCATAATGACTTCTCATTTCTAAAATTCCCAACACACCCTTTTTCCATTCAATACTTTTATGCAAATGCTTTTTTATAACTGCTATGCGTTGCTGAATATTAGGCGGAGCAAGCATTTCGCCTGTTTTAATAAAATATTTTATTTCATTAAATATCCAAGGGTAACCTATTGCTGCTCTTCCTATCATAATACCATCAACACCATAACGGTTTTTATAGGTTAATGCTTTTTGTGGAGAATCAATATCTCCATTTCCAAAAATGGGAATATGAATGCGTGGATTATTTTTTACTTTGGCTATTAAACTCCAATCTGCCTCGCCTTTATACATTTGGCTACGTGTACGACCATGAATGCTTAATGCTTTAATGCCTGTATCTTGTAAACGCTCGGCAACTTCTTCAATATTTTTACTATTATCATCCCAACCCAAACGTGTTTTAACGGTTACAGGTAATGAGGTTGATTTTACAA
This sequence comes from Bacteroidota bacterium, assembly GCA_018267725.1. Taxonomy (GTDB): domain Bacteria; phylum Bacteroidota; class Bacteroidia; order Chitinophagales; family Chitinophagaceae; genus CW01. Next base: position 107,569 of record JAFDXY010000018.1, on the reverse strand, counting down.
CAGCATTAGTTAACTTAACCATTAAATCAACATCTTTCAACACGCCTGCACCTGCACCTTTGCTAACTACTTTTTTTACGGGGCAACCAAAATTTATATCAACTAAATCTGGATTTACGGTTTCAACAATTTTAGCACTTAATGCCATTGCTTCTTCATCTCCACCAAAAATTTGAATACCCACGGGGCGTTCTTCTTCAAATATATCAAGCTTTTTACGGCTTTTAATGGCATCTCTAATTAAGCCTTCGCTACTAATAAATTCGGTGTACATTAAGTCTGCACCATTGTCTTTACACACCGAACGAAACGGTGGATCACTCACATCTTCCATTGGTGCAAGTAGCAATGGAAACTCAGGTAATTGTATGTTATGTATTTTAATCAAAATGCTTCTATTATCTTAGCCTGCAAATTTACAGTTTGATTTTTTAATGATTAGTTATGAATGAAGAACAACAACAAAGTTTTGAAGATTCGGAACATTTCCAACAATTTTTTAATAAGAAAACAACAACCACTGCCATAAGTTATGCAGGGCAATTGGGTATTTTAATTGGTTTGTTGGGTGTTGCATTAATTATTGGTTCTTTAATTGCCGGAATTGTTTTTGTTGGTTTAACGCATACCAGTTTTTTTGATTTAGAAAAAGCAATGGCAAACCCTGCTTATGCCAATGCTTCTAAAATTGCACAATTAATAGGTTCTGTTGTAATATTTTTTGTTCCTGCATTTTTTTATGCTCGCATTGTAAATAAAAATCCGTTTAAGCAACTTGGTTTTAATAAACATATTAGTATAAAACAAATATTTATTGTAATAGCTATTGCATTTGCTGGTTTGTATTTAAGTGGTGCATTGGCACGTTTAAACGAAATAATTCCTATATCAAAAAACTTGAGTACTTACTTTAAACAAATGGAAGATAAATACAGTGAGCAAGTTTTAATAATGGCTAACATGAAAACTATTGGAGATTATTTGTTTTCATTACTTGTAATAGCCTTAGCCCCTGCAATTGTTGAAGAAACTTTATTTAGAGGCGGCTTACAAAACATATTAGTAAAATGGACAAAAAATGCATGGGTAGGCATTATTATTACAAGCATTATATTTAGTGCCATTCATTTTAGTTACTACGGTTTTTTATCAAGAGCCATGTTGGGCATTGTATTAGGTTTTATTTTTTATGAAACAAAAAGTTTGTGGTTAAATATTTTAATGCATTTTATAAATAATGGTATTGCTATAACAGGATTATTTTTTGTTATGAAAAAAGAAAAAGTAACCAAAGATTCTTTAAACGATGACACTTATCCTTTGTGGATTGGTGCGGTTGCATTATTGGTTATTATTTATTTATTTCAATTATTAAAAAAAGAAACTGCTAAACAAAATATACAGGCATAATGCAAGCATCATGGTATTTATTAAAAAGCACTCGCAACATTGCAGAAGCAAATATTGTAAAAGGTTTACTGCAAGAAAACGATATACCCGTTCAACTATTAAACAAACAAGATAGCAGCTATCTTAACTTCGGCGATATTGAAATTTATGTCCCCGATTATTTTAAAGAAGTTGCCAATAATGTTTTAAACAAAGCATTACTTAATTAATACAATGGCTTTTAATATTCAAACATTTAAAACACGCACATTAACTGCAATAATTTTTGCAGTAGTAATGCTAACAGGTTTGTTATACAACCACTGGAGTTTTTTTATTTTATTTTCTGTTATCCATTTTGGTTGTTGGATAGAATATCAAAAACTAATAGGCATAATTGATAAAAATTATTTAAGTATTACATCTTTTCACAGAAATTGTATTATGCTAATTGGTTGGTGCTTTATGCTATATATGTGTGGCGGGATGTATAAAATAGGAAATTTTAGTTTGAAAGGAATTGGTGAATACGGCATTCTAATATTAATTATTATTTTTTGTTTGTTTGAAATTGTATTTAAGAAAAATTTGAATGTTAAGTTAATTGCTCATTCCATTTTTGGGTTGCTGTATATTTCATTAAGTTGGGGATTAATGATTGGATTAAGAAGTGTTACTAATTTAATTGAAACAAAAAATTTTGTAAAAGAATTAGGTTTTGTTGTTCCCATTTTATTAGTTGCTTCTATTTGGATTAATGATACCATGCAATATATTGTAGGCTCATTAATTGGTAAAACACCTTTCAGCAAAATATCTCCTAAAAAAACTTGGGAAGGTACTGTAGGCGGTTCTTTATTATGTGTTATAGTTGTTTCATTAGTTGGTTATTATGCTTTACATATTTCTTTACAACTATGTATTGGCGTTTCTGCAATTGCAGCAATTATGGGTACTGCGGGAGATTTATTAGAAAGTAAATTAAAACGTTTAGCTAATGTAAAAGATAGTGGCAACTTTATGCCTGGGCATGGCGGTTTTTTAGATAGGTTTGATTCTTTATTATTAGCAACACCTTTTGTTTGGTTATTTGTTTTTTTCTTTGCGTAAAAAAATTCAAATTAATTAAAAAAATATAAATATGAAAATAGCAACTAAGTATATACATGCGGGTGCAGAACCAGACCCATCAACTGGTGCAATAATGACTCCTATTTTTCAAACATCAACTTATGTGCAACAAGCTCCGGGTATAAATAAAGGATATGAATATGCACGCAGCCAAAACCCCACACGTAAAGCTTTAGAAGATGCTTATGCACAAATTGAAAACGGAAAATTTGGTTTAGCTTTTAGTAGCGGTGTTGCCGCAACAGATGCTGTAATGAAATTATTACAACCCGGTAATGAGGTTATTTGCGGAAACGATATGTATGGCGGTACTTACAGATTATTCACTAAAATATATGAAAAATTTGGCATTAAGTTTCATTATATAAACATGCAAAATATTAATAATATTGAAGCATTAATTAACAACAACACTAAATTAATTTGGGCAGAAACACCAACCAATCCGTTAATGAATATTGTTGATATTGCTGCTGTTTCAAATATTGCAAAAAAACACAATGTATCGCTTTGTGTTGATAATACATTTGCTTCTCCTTACTTACAAAATCCTTTAAACTTAGGTGCAGATATTGTAATGCACAGTGCAACCAAATATTTAGGCGGACATAGTGATGTTATACAAGGTTGTTTAGTAATGAATGATGTTGCTTTGCGTGAACAATTATATTTTATACAAAAAAGTTGTGGTGCAGTACCTGGTCCGCAAGATTGTTTTTTGGTTTTGCGTGGAATAAAAACTTTGCATGTGCGTATGCAACGCCATTGCGAGAATGGAGAAAAAATTGCTCATTGGCTTCGCAACAATAATAAAGTTGCAAAAGTGTATTGGCCCGGTTTTGAAGATGCAGCAGGCCATACAGTTGCAAAAAATCAAATGCAAGGTTTTGGTGGAATGATAAGTTTTGAATTGAAAAACGATTCTGTTGAAGAAGCAAAACGTGTTTTATCATCCACACATTTATTCTCATTAGCAGAAAGTTTAGGCGGTGTTGAAAGTTTAATTAATCATCCTGCAAGTATGACGCATGCTTCTATACCCAAAGAAGAAAGAATTAAAAATGGGTTAAGTGATTCTTTAATTAGGTTAAGTGTAGGTATTGAAGATGCAGATGATTTAATTGCAGATTTACAACAAGCTATTGGGTAACAAAGTATTTAAATTTCATTGTACACATTTGGATTATGCAATTGCATAAAACGTTTGGCTTGCTCTTCATTAAAATTTTTCCAACCAAATTGTTTATACAATTCATGTGCATCTCTTGTTCCTAATAGCCATCTTCTTAATCCTTGTACTTCGGCGTTGTTATGAATAAATTGCATTAGTAGTTTGCTTAAACCCTTACCCCTATGTGCTTCTACAATAAACACATCTGCCAAATAAGCAAAGGTTGCATAATCGGTAATTAACCTTGCAAAGCCAACTTGCTCTTGCTTATATAATAATGCAAAACAATATGAATTTTCTATTGAACGTTGCACAACATGCAACGGAATATTTTTTGCCCAATAAGATTTATTAGATAAATAATTATGTACAACACTAATATCAATTTTATTTTTATTGGTTGTTATAATATAATCGGTATGTATTGCTTGGTAAATTTTCATTGAAAATTTTTTATTAAGTGAAGATAAAAAACAGATAATAAAAAAGCCTCGCAGAAGCGAAGCTTTGTATATGGATGGGTTAGTAAGTACCGGAAACTTTCGTTTCCATCACAATATTATAAATAGTTTTTACCAACTCAAAAAAAAACAGAAAGAATTTTATTAACATTTTAAAATAATATGTGAATTGCGGTTTTGTTTTTCTCTTCATTTTAAATTGTTTATTGCTAAACATTGCAATAGTTAGTTATAAAAATAATTTATTCATTCTTCTGAAACAATTATGAATAAAGGTTTTCAGCATGTTGTTTATTTTTTGTTTTATGTGTTATGCTATTTTTTATTTCATTTTTTTATGGTAAAAATTTATTTCAAAGTATTATTCAACACAACAAAAAATTTTAGTGCAACACATTGCTATTACCTTTGATGCAATAAAAAATATAGTTGTATGAAGTTTCCTTCACCCGTTTCATTACAATGGTTATCAGAATTAATTAATGCAGAATTAATTGGCAATACAACTGCTAATGCATTAGGTATAAATGAAATTCATAAAGTTGAAGAAGGTGATTTAGCTTTTGTTGATCATCCAAAATATTACGATACATGTTTAAACAGTAATGCAACATTTATTATTATTAATACAAAAAATGTTGTTGTACCAACAGGCAAAGCATTGCTAATTACAGAGCAACCTTTTGAAGCCTATTTAAAAATTGTTGAACACTTTAGACCTTTTATTCCGTACACAAAACAAATTAGCGATACTGCAACTATTGGAGAAAATACTGTTATTATGCCAAATGTATTTATTGGGCATAATGTAACTATTGGCAATAATTGTATTATTCATCCTAATGTAACTATTATGGATTATTGTGTGTTGGGAAATAATGTTGTAATACAAGCCGGCACTGTAATTGGCAGTGATGCATTTTATTATAACAGCAAAAAAAACAGAGATGTTTGGTTTAAAAAAATGAAAAGTTGCGGAACTGTTATAATTGAAGATAATGTTGAAATTGGTGCTAGCTGCACTATTGATAGAGGTGTAACACATGAAACAAAAATTGGTAAAGGAACTATTATAGATAATATGGTACACATTGGCCACGATACTGTTGTTGGTAAAAATTGTTTGTTTGCTGCACAAGTTGGTATTGCAGGTGCAACAACAATTGAAGATGGTGTAACATTATGGGGGCAAGTTGGTGTAAGCAAAACTTTAACCATTGGTGCTAATGCAGTTGTGTTGGCACAAAGCGGTGTGCCTTCATCATTAAAAGGAGATAAAACTTATTTTGGTTATCCGGCAGAAGATGCTTCAATTAAAAGAAGAGAATTGGTTTGGATAAAACGTATTCCTGAATTATGGAAAAAAGTTATGGAAGGATAATTAAAAAATATAACTGAAGATTACAAATTATATTTTTGTTTTAGCTCGTTACAAACGCGTTTAATAGTTTCTTCTAACGTTGTGTATTTAAAGTTGGGCAACACTTTCAATAATTTACTATTATCAAAATTTACTTTTGCTTGTGCTGTTTTTGCAGTTTCTTTTGTAAGCAATGGTTCTTTACCTGTAAGTTTTCCTTTAATAGCTTCTAACCGCCAAACTATTGCAGCAATTATAGGTGTTACTTTTTTATGTGGTGGTTTTTTATTAAAGTTTTCTGCAATAAGTGTAAATATTTTTTTGTAGGAAACATTGTGCCCGCTAACAATAAATTGTTCTTCACTAATATTACTTTCCATTAAAACAATCATTGCATTTACAACGTCTTCAACATCTACAAAACCACTAATGCCCTCTGTGTACCAAGGGAATTCATTATAAGCAGATTGAAATATTTCTGATGAGCCTTTACTCCAATCTCCTGCACCTAAAATAATGGTAGGATTAATTATTACAGCATTCAACCCTTCAGCAATACCACGCCACACTTGCATTTCAGCTAAATATTTTGTTTTTCCGTATTCACTATTACTTGTAGTTTCAGACCATTTCATTTCTTCGGTAATCATTCCATTTTCTCTTATTCTTCCTAAAGCAGCAACAGAACTTACATATACTAATTTTTTCACATTAGCATCAATACAAGCATTTACAATATTGGTTGTACCTTCTACATTGGTTTGATATAATTGTTTTTTATTTTTTGGATTGAATGAAACCGTAGCAGCACAATGATACACATGCGTTACATTATTCATTATTTCTTCTAAATCAATTACATTTAAAATATTTCCTTTTACCCATTGAACGTTATTGTGTTTAAACGATGGCTCTGTAGAATGATATATTGCTTTAACAATATTGCCATTGGCAACAAGTTGTTTTATTAAATGAGAACCTACTAAACCAGAGCCGCCGGTAACTAAAATCATAATGAATATTTATTTGTTGCTACAGTTTTTACATACGCCGCTTAATACTATATCTGCACGTTTTTTCTTAAAGCCTTCGGGTAAATTTACTTCGGGTATGGTAACATGGTTTAAACAAAAAGTAATATCGCATACATCGCAAATAAAATGTGCATGATTATCGTGATGATGATTTTGTGTGCAATTGTTTATACACAATGCATATAAAACAGAATTATCTGTTGTAGGAATGGTATGAATAATTCCTTTTTCTACAAATGTTTGTAAGGTTCTGTAAATGGTAACTCTATCAAATTGTTCGGTAGATTTTTTTTCTATATCGGCATGTGCCAATGCTCCGTTACTTTTTTTAAACATTTCTAAAATAGCTGTTCTGCTACCCGTAACACTTAGTTGATTTTTTTTTAATATTTCGGCAATTTCACTTTTCATTTCACTGGTGTAAATAAATTTTTAAAATACCGTTTAGTAGATTTGTTTTTCTGCTAATAAACCTTTTATATCTTTTTTTAGTTTTTCTATTTCATCTTTTTTTAAACCATCATACACGCCGCCGCGTACATTTCCGTTTTTATCTACCAATGCAAAAAATTGTGTATGAATAAAATCATCATCAATATTGGCAAGTGCACGTTTGGGGTCGTCTATACCATAACTATTTCTTGCAATATTGTATAAACTATCTTTTTTTCCTGTTAAGAAAACCCATTTTTTTGTATCAACTTTTAACGAATCGGCATAATGTTTTATAACCGAAACAGAATCTGTGCTCGGATTACAAGTGCTTGATACAATTAAAAAATCGGGTTCGTTTTTAAATGCTTCATAAATTAATTTCATGTTATTATTCATTTTGGGGCAAATGCCTTTGCAGGTTGTAAAAAAATAATTTACAACGCATACTTTCCCTTCCATATTAGTATTGGTAAACGGCACTCCATCTTGATTTATGAATGAAAAATTTTCTACTTTACTTCTTTTAGATAAAGGACTTTTATTAAAAAAATCTGTTCCTTTAAAAATAAAAACTTGAAAGGCAATAGTTAATGCAATAAAAAATAATAAATAGTACAACAACTTCTTCTTATTCATTTCTAAAAAATTAAAATGCAAATTTAGTTATTGCAAAACCAAGCAAGAGATATTAAAATACTTGTTTTATAATTTGCAACAATGTTGCAAGATATTATATTTGCAAAATGTTTCGCAAAATTAATTGGGATGCTTTTGGTATTGCAACATCGTTAGCATGTGCCATACATTGTGCCATATTGCCTTTGGTGCTAACCAGTTTGCCATTATTTGGTGTTGAAATAATTGATAATGTTTCTTTTGAATACGGAATGATTGCATTAGCATTTTTAGTGGGTGCTTATTCATTATACCACGGATGGAAAAAACACCATCATAGTTTTGTGCCATTAATAATTTTTTCTGTTGGAATATTATTATTAGTTGGAAAGCAAGTTTGGCATAACCTTCAATTAGTGTTTTTAATTCCGGCTGTTGTATTTATTGTATATGCACATTTATTAAATTATAAATCTTGCAGAAAACACAATCATGCACATAAAGATGATTGCGACCATTAATGTTTTTAAAGAAAAAAAATTAGCCAACTGTTTTTAAAATAGTTTGCCACATTAAATCGGCTGTTGTGTTCCAATTAAATTTTTTGCATTGTTCTTTTCCTTCGTCAATAATTTTATTGCGTAAAGTTTCATCTTTATACAACTGCATCATTTTTTCTGCAAGTTCATTGTAACTATTCGGGTTGGCATACAATGCAGCAGCACCGCATATTTCGGGCATACTACTTACATTACTTGTTATTACCGGAACGTTGCATTGCATGGCTTCTAAAGGTGGTACACCAAAGCCTTCAAAGAAAGAAGGAAAAATTAATGCGTATGCAGATGCTGTTATATTTACCAACTCCTCTTCTTTTACATAACCTAATAACACAACATCGTTTCTGTATTTGTAGGTTTCTAATTTATCAAGTAAATCGTTGTTTTTCCATGCTAACCTTCCTGCAACTACTAACTTCATATTGCTTTGTTGCCGTTTTTTAAAAACAGAAAATGCTTTTAATAAGGTTAGTAAATTTTTTCTTGGATGAATACCGCCGGTAAATAAAAAATACTCGCAACCATCTGTATATTTTTCTTTTACGGCAGATTGTAATACATAGGGAATAGTTGCAAACACAGGCTTTGCTGCACTATACACTACGCTAATTTTTTCTGAAGAAGTTTTATATTGATTACTAATATCTTGTTTTGAAAATTCTGAAACAGTTGCAATATGTTTTGCTTTTTTTAAAAATTTAGGTGTAAATTTTTTATAATATAATAAGTGTTGTTTAGAAATAAATTTTGGGTAGTGCAAAAAAGCTAAATCGTGCAGCACCAATAATTGCGGAAATTTAGTTGTTAAACTGCAAAAGCCATAAGGTTGTATAACAATATCTGGTTTAATAGAACGCAATACCAGCGTAAGTTTTACATCGTACCAAAACTTAAATGCCAATGCATGCCTCGCTTTGGGTTTAATAATAACTGGTTTTATGTTTGAAGAGAAAATAAATTGCTTATCAAAATCTCTATCAAACAAAAAAATAAATTCATGCTCCAAATATTTTACAGCTAACCGTTTAAATATTTCTTGTACAAAATATCCGTAGCCTTCTAAATTATTTTTCTGTAAAAAAATAGTGTTTACTGCAATTCGCATTTAAAACTCGTTTGCTTAATAATTATAAAAACCTTTTCCTGTTTTCTTTCCTAATTGTTTCGCTTCAACTTTTTGTTGTTGAATAATAGAAGGTTTTAATCTTTCGGGTTTCCCTAAATCGTTCCAAACAATATTACTAACGTTGTAATTAATATCCATACCAATTAAATCCATTAGTTTAAACGGACCCATTTTAAAGCCACTTGCTTGCATAATTGCATCTACATTTTCAATAGTTGCTAAGTTTAATTCTACCAACTTCATTGCTTCTAAATAATAATGCCTTGCAACTCTGTTTACAATAAAACCCGGAGCATCGTTACAAACAACCGCAGTTTTACCCAATGCTTTACTTAATAAACATAATTGTTCAATAACAATATTATTTGTAGCATTGGTTTTAATTATTTCAACCAACTTCATAATTGTAGCAGGGTTAAAAAAATGCATTCCTACAAACTTTTGTGGGTGCTGTATTTCAGCCGCTAATTGGCTTATTGAAATTGAAGATGTATTACTGGCTATAATAGTTTCTTTACTATTTATTTTTTCTACTTGTTTAAATAAATTCAATTTAGCTTCTTTATTTTCAATTATTGCCTCTATTATCAAATGAGCCTTACAATTATTAATATTAGAAGTAAATTGTATATTACTAAGTGTTTGCTGTTCTTCTTCTTTAGTAATTTTATTTTTCAAAACCAATGTTTGCAAACTACTTTCTATTAACTGTTTGCTTTTATTTAATACTTCTTCATTCAAATCAAACAAAACTGTTTCAAACCCATGTTGTGCTATAATTTGAGCAATGCCGCTGCCCATTGTACCTGCACCGCAAACTGCTATTTTTTTAATTACTAACATAGTTGCAAGATAGTTGTAATTAAATATTATTTTTACAATATGGCATTAGAACAATTAGATTTATTTGGCTACGAGATACCTAAACCTGTTGTAAAAACAAAAAAGGTTAAGCCTGCTGTTAAACCTATTGTTATAAAAGAAGAAATTATTGTTGAAGAAATTAAACCAAAAGAAAAAAGTAAACGTGGTAGAAAGTCTTACAAAGAAATGTATAATAGTGCCGACTTAATTAATGTTCCCGATGATGAAACACTTGATAAAAAATTATATTATTCTATAAGTGAAGTAGCAGAGTGGTTTAGAGTAAACCCATCATTACTGCGTTTTTGGGAAAGTGAGTTTACAATTTTACAACCACGTAAAAATAAAAAAGGAGATAGATTGTTTAGAAAAGAAGATATTAAAAATTTAGTGTTGATATATTATTTACTTCGAAATAAAAAATACAGTATTGAAGGTGCAAAAGACTATTTAAAAAATAATAAAACTACTGCAACCTTACACCAGCAACTTACCGCAACATTAAACAACTGCAAAGCATTTTTATTAGAACTGAAAGCGAATTTGAATTCATGAAAAAATATTTAGTTTTTGTTGTCTTACTTTTTTCTTGCACAACACAACATAAAGTTGCTTATCAAACAACACAAAATGGAGAAGAAAAAATATTAACAGGATATATTAACCGTAAAGTAATTGAAACCGATTCTTCTTTTAAATGGTTTAAAGAAAATATGAAGTTGGGACAAATAGATACCAACGCCATTAAGGCTTTCAGCAAAAATAAAAATAAGTTTACGCTTATTGTTTTTGGCGGAACTTGGTGCCACGATACACAATTTTTATTGCCACAATTTTATAAATTAATTGATGAAAGTCATTACTCCGAAAAAAATATTACATTATTAGCTGTTGATGAAAATAAGCATACCGTAAATAATTTACATACTAAATATGCAATAATAAGTGTGCCTACTTTTATTGTATTAAAAAACGGTAAAGAAGTTGGTCGTGTAGTTGAATACGGTAAATACGGATTAGTTAATAAAGAATTAGGAGAGATTGTTTCTAAATTGTAATTATTGTTTATTGGTTACAACTACTTCTGTATTAGCGGCTGCCAATTGTAAATTTTGTTGAGCCAAAATATCAATTATTTTTAAATTAATTCTTTCTCGCAAAACATAATAATCATCAATATCATGTGGCATAGCAGAAAAATAATCTACCGCAACTATATGTGCATTTTTGCCTGTATCCATTAAATACACGTTATATTTTTCAATAATATTTTCTTCGTTTATTTCTTCTTTAACTGCAAATAAAAATTGTTTTAATTGTTTTGCTGTTGTTGAAATTGAAAGTTCAATTCTTAATTCTGTTTTGCGTTGTGTGCGTAATGTAATATTATCAATAATTGTATCAACCATTTGTTTATTAGGAACAGATAAATATGTTTTAGAATCTGTTCTTACCCTTGTGCTACGCAATCCAATTTTTTCTATAGTGCCTGTAAAACTTTGTACTTTAACAGTATCGCCGGTTATAAAAGGTTTATCAAAAAATATAACAAACGATGCAATTAAATTTTCTAAACTTTCTCTTAAACTTAATGCAATGGCTGCACCAACAATGCTTAAGCCGGTTAATATATTACTAATATTTTTATTGAATGAAAAACGAAGTATTAATAATACACCAATTAATACAAGTATTACTTTAAAAAAATCTTTAAAAAAAACAATGAGTTGATTTTCTGATTGGTCGGCCGTTTGATTAGCTTTTTCTTCTAATATCATTGCAGCAAAATCTATGGCACGTAAACAAAGCCAAATAAAAACCCAAACCATTATTGCATTTGATAAACTATCTAATAAAACACGCAGTGTAATTTTATAAATTTTAAAATCAATATCTGATGGGAAATAGAGTTTATCAAAAGCTATAAACGAAATAAAAATTAATAAGAATAATTCTAAAGGTGGAATAATTAAATTAACAAAAGCATCTTTATGCAAAGCTTTCCCTTTTTTAGAAAATACTTTGTATAATATTCTTGCAAAATATTTTGAAATAAACCGTTTAACAAGAAACGCAAATAATATACATGCAAAAACAATTAAGTAACTCTTAATAGTATTATCTAAAAAAACTTGTTGTAAAATTTTTTGCATACGTGCAAGTTAATTATTCTTCTAATTTTTTTAACTGCATACCGTTTCCATCAAAAACAGCATAAGTAAAATTTCTTATCCAATCTCCAAGGTTAATGTATTTGCTGTTTGCATTTAATTGAATGGTTAAAGGCAAATGCCTGTGCCCAAAAACGAAATAATCAAATTGTTCTTGTTGTAAAATTTTTTTGCAGTAAACAACCAACCATTCATTTTCTTCTCCTAAAAAAACTTCATCGCTACTGCCTGTTTTTTCTCTACTTTTTCTACTGAAATAATTTGCTAAACCAATACCAAATGTTGGATGCAATTGCCCAAACAGCCATTGGCAAATTTTATTACGAAATATTTTTTTAATGAATTTATAACCATGATCTCCGGGACCTAAACCATCTCCATGACCAATAAAAAATTTTTTATTGTTTATTTGAAAAGTTGTTGGATGAAAATAAACTTTAATATTTAATTCTTTCTGAAAATAATCAACCATCCACATATCATGATTACCTACAAAAAAATGAATTTCAATTCCTGCATCTGTTAATTCGGCTAATTTTCCAAGCAATCTTACAAAACCTTTGGGCACTACTTTTTTATACTCGTACCAAAAATCAAACATATCTCCTAAAATAAAAATGGTTGAAGCGTTTTGCTTTATTGAATCTAAGAATGAAACAATTTTTTTTTCTCGCAACAAACTGTTTTCATAATCGGGTGCTCCTAAATGAAAATCTGAAAGAAAATATATTGGGTGTGTTGCTGTTGCTTGCATTGTAAAATTTTCTAGTAATTTATTCTTCAACTAAAAAACAAAAAACTTCTTTGGGACCATGCACACCAACCACTAATGTTTTTTCAATATCTGCAGTACGGCTTGGGCCTGTTGCTAATGTTATTAATGAAGGTAATGCCTCAGCATATTTTTCTTTTACGTTTGTTATGGCATCTTTAATATCATAAACTAATTGATTAGTGTAGGCAATGCAAATATGTACAGGTGCATATACACTAACAGTTCTTCCGCTTTGTAGTGCAGTACTCATTACAATACTTCCTGTTCGGGCAATTAATTGTTCACAACCGGTTACAGATGCATCACAACTATGTAAGTCTGTTGCATTAAAATTTGTAAATCCGTTTTTAATTAAATTTTGTTTTAATATATCTTCTTTGCAAAAAATATTTTTCCAATTGCGTGCTGTAATTAATGTGTTTAGTTGTTCTGTTAATTGTTGTTGATTTTCGCAAAAAGAAAAACGCCCTTGTAATTTGGTAAACCGTTCTGCAAACTCAAATTCTAATTCTTGTTGAGATGGTTTAAAAACACTATCAACACCTTCACTTGCAGGAAATGGCAAATTTGTTGGATGTGATAATGCTTGCCTTATTTTTTTTAATATGTTTTCTTTTGATGCCGAAACATTCATTACAAAAAAATTAATTTAATGGTGGCACAGGTTGTTTGCTATCGTATGGCGGAACGCCTGCATCTATTGAACCATCGGTTGATTTATTTTCTGTGTCTTCGTTTTCTACTTCTAAAATTTTCTTTTCTTCAAAAGGTCTTTTACCAATTAATTCTTCTACATCGCTTTGTAATAAAACTTCTTTATCTAATAATTGTTTTGCTAACAGTTCTACTTCTTTCTTTTTTTCAGTTAATAAAGTCAATGTTCTTTTATATGCTTCTTCAATAATAGCTCTTACTTCGTTGTCTATTAATTTTCCTGTTTCTTCGCTATAGGGTTTGGTAAAAGTATTTTCTTGAGAAGGATCGTAAAAACTTACGTTGCCAACTTTGCTATTCATACCATACACAGTAACCATGCTGTATGCTATGCGTGTTATTTGTTGTAAATCGTTGCTTGCACCTGTTGAAATTTTTCCGAAGAAAATTTCTTCGCTGGCTCTTCCACCTAAAGTCATACAAATTTGATCCATTAATTGATCGGTGTTGTATAAGTATTGTTCTTTAGGTGTGTATTGTGCGTAACCCAATGCAGCTGTACCTCTTGGTACTATGGTAACTTTTAATAAAGGATAAGCATGTTCTAAAAACCAACCACAAATTGCATGGCCTGCTTCGTGATAAGCAATAATTGCTTTTTCGTGCGGAGCAATGATTTTGTTTTTCTTTTCTAATCCGCCAATTACTCTATCAATAGCATCTTGAAAATCTTTCATATCTACACCTTCTTTGTTGTTACGTGCAGCAATTAAAGCTGCTTCGTTACAAACATTAGCAATATCGGCACCTGCAAAACCCGGCGTTTGTTCTGCCAATTTATGAATGTCTAAAGTTTCAGAAACTTTTATTGGTGCAAGATGTACTTTAAATATTGCTTCTCTTCCTTTAACATCTGGTTTATCTATACTTATTTGTCTATCAAATCTTCCGGGGCGTAGTAAGGCACTATCTAAAACATCGGGCCTGTTGGTGGCAGCTAAAATAATAATGCCGCTATCTCCACCAAAGCCATCCATTTCAACTAATAATTGGTTTAATGTGTTTTCTCTTTCATCATTACTCATTATTGCATTTCTTCCTCTTGCTCTGCCTATGGCATCTATTTCATCAATAAAAATTATACATGGTGCTTTTTCTCTGGCTTGTTTAAATAAATCTCTTACACGGCTTGCACCAACGCCTACAAACATTTCTACAAAATCACTTCCGCTTAAACTAAAAAAAGGTACTTGAGCTTCGCCAGCCATTGCTTTTGCCAACAATGTTTTACCTGTGCCCGGAGGGCCAACTAATAAAGCACCTTTAGGAATTTTACCACCGAGAGCAGTATATTTTTTAGGCTGTTTTAAAAAATCTACAATTTCCATTACTTCTACTTTGGCTTCATCTAAACCTGCAACATCGGCAAAAGTTATGTTTACTTTAGTGCCTTTATCAAACAACTGTGCTTTTGATTTTCCTATGCTGAAAATACCACCAGCACCACCACCAGCACCGCCGCCGCCCATTTTACGCATTAATAAAATCCAAATAACAACTATTACTACCATTGAAAAAATGGTGCTGCTAATTGGGCCAAACCAATCGGGATCTTGTTTTGTAACAACAGGAACTTGTTTGTTATCGGGAATTTGATTGTTTCTATAAAAGCTTGAAAGATTATCGCTAAAAACTTTCCAATCTACTACCTGAAATTCAAACAACGGAACGCCTTTTACTTTTGCCGGCTCAAATTTCATTTTAAACCTTTCTTCGTACCAAGCTTTGGTAATGCTATCGGGTTTCATAAAAACCCTAACTACTTGTTTATTGGTAACTTGTAATAAATGATCTACATCACCAGGTAATATCATTTTTTGAAAAACTTCTTGCTCGCTAACGGTATTGGTTTCGGGAGTAAATTTTAAAAAAGTAGAACCCAATAGTGCTGCAAAAATGATAATATAAATCCAGTAAATATTAAATTTTGGAAGTTTACGCTGCGGTTTATTATCGTTATTAGAATCGCCTCCTCCCATAAAAGGGATTTTTGATTTTTTATCTTGTTGTTGTTCGGGTTGCATAATTTGTTTGTTGTTTTCTACTTTTCTCTGCAAATAACTTATTTATTTTTTCAGATAAAAGTTTTTATTTATTCATTGTGGCCTGTTGCTTCAGCATCATTCCACATTTCTTCTAATTTATAAAATTTTCTGGCATCGGGCTGCATTACGTGTATTACAATGTTTACATAATCTATCAGTATCCAATGCGATTGTTGGTAACCTTCATGTTTATACGGATTTTCACCACAATGTTTTAAAACTTCATGTTGCACAAAATCGCTAATTGCTTTAACCTGTGTTGTGCTGCTTGCTTGGCAAACAATAAAAAAATCTGCTACGGCTTCGTGAATTTTACGTAAATCAAGGCTTACAATATTTTCACCTTTTTTTTCTTGAATGGCTTTTATAATTGTTTTGAAAATTTTTGAATTACGATTTAACCGTATTACGCTATTTTTTTTGCGATTGCTTAAAACTGAAACTGGTGTTGCCAATAAATTAAACTTTGATTTGTAATTGATATATTTTTATAGACGAAAAAGCAGTATAAATATTGTACCATTTTTACTTGCTTCTCTATCTTCGCCAAAAGTAACACTCTTTTGTCATCTTCTACTACCTTCAATACTATTGGTCTGCCATTTATACACTTAAATACTGTTGAAAGCAGCAATACTTTTTTATTGGACAAATTACGGAGCAATTTGGCTGCACACGGCACGGCTGTTTTTGCCGATGAACAAACTGCCGGAAAAGGGCAAATGGGTAAGGTTTGGAAGAGCGAGCCCTGCCAAAATATTATATTATCCTTAGCAATTGATGTGTCTTTTATTCCAATCAATAATCAGTTTTGCATAAGTGTAATGGTTGCTTTGGGTTGTTATAAATTTTTTTGCAAATACGCTGGTGAAGAAACTACAATAAAATGGCCGAATGATATTTATTGGAGAGAAAGAAAAGCAGGAGGTATTTTAATTGAAACATTGAATAGTAAAAAATGGAAAATGGAAAATGGAGAGTGGGGCAAAAAAAGGTTTGCAGTAGTTGGTATTGGGATTAATATTAATCAAACTGTTTTTAGCGAAGGAGTAAAAAATCCTGTATCATTAAAACAAATTACAGGCAAGCAATTTAATGTTGTTGATTTAGCAAAAGAATTATGCACTTGTATAAATGATGAATATGTGCGTTTACAAAATGATAAACAAACACAACAACTAATAGAGTTAAATAAAATTTTATTTAAACAAAATGAAACGGTTAAACTAAAAAAAGAGCAAGTTATTTTTAATTGTGTTATTAAAGGTGTTAATGAATATGGGAAACTGTTAGTACAACATTCTGTTTATGAAAGTTTTAATTTACACGAAGTAGAATGGGTTATATAAAATATTTTTAATTTAATTTTTGTGCTTTTATTTGCTTTACCCAATCATTTAACGCTTTGTAAACTTGCTGGGCAACTTTTGTTTGAAATTTAGAAGTAACAATTTTCTTTTCATCATCAATATTGCTAAAAAAACCAATTTCAAGTAAAGCATTTACAAAATCTGTTGGAGCATTTAATGTAAAATTAAAATTGCCTACATTACCAAATTCATTCATTTTTATTTCAAGCATTCGTTTTAAAATATTTTGAGATAATGTTCTAAAACCAATATGTTTATAATAAGTGCTGCTTCCATTTATTGCCGCATTGCTTGAAGAATTTAAATGTAAACTTATTAGCACATCCGGATTTTTTTCTTGCAAAAACAATACTCTGTCTTTTATATCAAAACTTGTATCAGTAGTTCTGGTCATAATAGTTTTAATACCATTGGCTTTTAATATTTTTTGTACAGCTTTTGCAAAAACAAGTGTTAATGTTTTTTCAAGTTCTTTAGTGTTTATGCCATCTGTACCCAAATTGTTTCCACCGTGCCCTGCATCAATAGCTACTACTAATTTTTTCAAACTTAAATTTTCTGGTTGGTGTTTTACTTTTATTATTAAATGTTTTCCTTTATACGCAATGCTGTAACCCCAATGTTGTTGGTGTTTTAAATCAATAGTTATTTCAACAACATCATCTTCTATTTGTTTATAATAAACGTTTCTTATTTCTTTAAGAGATTGTAGTTGCGTTATCCAATTAGTGTTGCTTTGCACTCCATATATCTGTAACATTATTTTTGACGGATTAATTTCCATCCAACTTTTATAAGGCAACCGTTCATCAACACTTATGGCAAGAATATCATAACAACTATCTGTTCCGTTTGCTTTCCAAGAATTAGTTAAATAAAAAGGCTTTTCTTTTACAGTAGTATCTTTTTGTATATATGATTTATCTATAAAAGCAGTATGGTTTTTTGACAATTGAACATGGTATAAATGCCCCGTTGAGTCAATTACTTTTAATAAAACATTTGTATCAATATAACCAAGTTTGGCACCGCCTAATCTATCATCTCCCAAACCATAAGCTAACGATGGTAATTTACCTTTTGTTTTTGCTAACCAATAATGTTTGGCAGCAGTATCTTCTTGTGCTTTTACACTAATAGCAAATGCAACGCAAGTAATAAGAATTATAATTTTATTCATTGCATGAAAGTAATAAAAAAATAATGGGATGCATAAACACCCCATTATCGTTTTACTAAAATATTTTACAAGTGGTTAATCGTATCTGATTAATTTTTTTGAACGCCACAAATCTCTATAACTAAATGAAACAGTTAATTGTGTAAAATTTTCTCTTATTAAACCATTATCTGTTGTGCCTCTTCTTCCAACTTCTAATGCTGCATTAACAGCAAAGAATGCCGAAACCTGTAAGCCTGCTCCTATTGTACCACCTACCTCATCAATTTGATAACCGTTTATTCTTAAATATGAAGTTTTATAAAAAAGCCCTGCTTGAAAATAACTTTTTTCAATTGATGCAACCGTATTGCCCGATACATCTCTAAAATTTATTTTTTTTGAATACTCAAATCCTAAAGAATATTTGCTGCTGTTTACTAAACCATAACTAATGCCTTTATAATTTAAACTGCTCCAGCCTTCGTAATTATAATCGGCAGCAAAAGTTAATTTGTTGTTTAAAGTAGCGGCCACGCCTGCCCCATACATTACAGGTAATGTAAAATATGATTTTCTGTATATATTATCGTTTTGTAAAGTTGTATTTCCATCTGTAACCAACAAACTATAATCTGCACTTAATTTAGTTTGGTAAGACCCCGTAATACCTGCTGCGTAATTCCATTTCTTTTTTCTGTTTGTTTTATACTGTGCCCCAAATTTAAAATACGGATTTGAAATAGTTATATAACGAGTAGAAGTAAGAGAACTGTCTCCTACATTTCCTAAAACAGATTCAGTTTCATTCATGTGACCAAATAAATAGGATGCTTGAACACCAACTGAAAAATTTGAATCAATTCTAAAGCTATTGGTTAAAAAGAAATTATTTAATCCGCCATCTCCCTGATAATATACAGGTGTGCTTAAAGGTGTACCCTGAACGCTTTTTAAACCATACATAGAATATTTTGCAGTACTAAAAGGAAGTAACCCTAATGTAGTTGCCCAATATGATTTAGGTTTTACGGCTAATAATAATTTTCTAAATTGAAGATCTGATGAATTGGTTTGCGATGCAGAAGATACCGGCTTACCTGCGTAGTTTACACTTTTAAACCTTGCAGAAACTTCCATATTAAAATAATGATATTCTAATGCTGCATTAGCGGCAGGATTGGCTGTGTACATGTATCTGTATGAAGACAATGCAATGCCGGTATAACCCATTCCCGTTGTTCTATCAAAATAACTTTTTTCAATATCACCAATACCAATTATTGAATAGGGCGAATTGTTTTGTTGTGCCGTTGCATAATGGCTAATGCAACATAATAAAACAATATATGATAAAATATTTTTTTTCATTTTTAAATTACTATTGAATTGCTACAAACGTTATTTGAAGAGAAATACTATTAGTGCCGTTATTTTTATTTGCAAGAACTACTCTGCTAAATTGTGTTTCGTATGCACCGTATGGCGGAGCAAATAAAACACCATTGTTGCTTACATTAATGGTTGGGTCTGCAAGTATAGATTTTATATAAGTACTAACATCATAAGTATAAGTTGTGCTCTGTCCATATATATAATCGGTTACTAAATTGCCGTATTGCGTAGAAGTTGTACCATTAGGTAACAGCACAAATACATCTGGACCTAATAGGTTTAAAATATTTGTTGTAGATAAACGCATTTGTTGTGGCAAATAATAAATAGGGCCGAATGTTGAAGTTTGAGGTCTTACAATTAATACCGCTTGCAAAAGTTTTGCATAATTAGGAATTTTTAAAATATCTCTTATGCTTGGAAAAGTAATTTTAGCCGTTATACCTGTTGAAGTTTGCGTATAAGCAGCATTTCCTGTTAATGTGCTATTTATTTCGTGTAAAGCTGAACTTAAGGCTGCAATTGGTGTTCCGGTTCTATCGGCAGTTACATTAGTAAAATGATGTGATGTGTTTGCAAGTTTAAAATCTACCTGCATATTATTAGTTATAACACCTGCTTTTTTATAATTAATTCTCATGGTTAAACTATCTGCAAGCCCTAATATCATTTTATTATTTATTCCTCCACCTAATCTTAACCCTTTAAAATAATTTAAAAATACACTTGCTGTTTTAATAGTATCACTACCTCTTTGCAGCATACCAAATAATTGCATACCTAATGCATCATTTAAACGTATAGCAATTGTATCTGTATAATTTGGCCTTACAATAACATCTGTAGAGCCTAATGGTGTTGAGTTATAATTAAATTTATCAACATTATATAAATAATTTCCGTTATCCCAAGGAAGAATATTTTCTGTAAGTTGGTTTACATCAATATGCAAACTTTGTGTAGAGTCTCCGTAATAGTTTGTTCCTTTTTTAAGTTTTAATATTAATGATATAGAATCGAAAGAAGTGTATTGATAAATATCTGTATAAGCCGGTGCTGCTACTTCTAAAAATGTTTGAGCTTGAATTTTTCCAAAATACGGATCGGTGTATCCACCAACTAATGTAACACCTTTAGAAGAAGTAATAAATGAATCTGTATATACCGTAGATAGATTTACACCAAATGTATCTGTACGAATAATTTGTGTGGCACCGTTGTCTATATACGTATCTCCAAAAGTAATATCGGTTTTGTTGCAAGCAGTTGCTGCCATAATTATTGCTGCAAGCAAACTCAGGTAAAATATTTTCTGCATAAAGTCAATCAGTATTCAGAAAAGGTTAGTCTTTTCTGTTCAAGTGCGGCAAATATATTTATGTACCTATCAAATTAATTCATTTGTAAAATATTTTAACTTCTATTTTTGTTTGAGAGAAGCCCCCTATATTTGCCGCTCTCTTTTGCAGACAAAAAATAAATATTCGTCAGGCAAATGAGACTGAAAATCCATTTTAACGATTTTCAGACAACCTATACAAATAATTTGGGCAAAATTTTAAAAAAGATGAAGCAAGTAAAGTACTTATTTTTTCTTCCTGTAGCTATCTGCTTATTTACATTTACGTCATGTAACCCTTCTTCAACACAAGATCCAACAGAATCAAGTGGTAACTGGGTTAAACGTGCAGAATGTGATTGTAATGCACGCACAGAAGCTGTTTCTTTTGTAATTGGCGATACCGCTTACATAGCAACAGGAGTTGATGGAAGCAATATTCGTTATCAAGATGTTTGGGCTTACGACCAAAATAAAAACTTTTGGACACAAAGAGCACAATTTCCCGGAGCTGCACGTAATAGTGCCGTAGCATTTACCGTAGGAACCAAAAGTTATATAACAACCGGTTACGATGGCGTAAACAGATTACAAGACAATTGGGAATATAACCAAGCTACCAATTCATGGGCAGCAAAAGCCTCATTACCAGATCCTGCAAATGCACCTGTTGGTAGTGGTGCAAGATATGATGCAGTTGGTTTTGGTATAGGAAATTCAGGTTATGTTTATTCAGGTTTTAACGGAGGATATTTAAAAGATATTTGGCAATTTACTCCATCAACAAATACATGGGTTTCTGTTGTAAGTAATGGAGGAACAAAACGCTCTCAAGGAATTGCATTTGTTTATAATAACAAAGCCTATTTATTTACAGGTATTAACAACGGACAAGTAACCACAGTAAATGATGGTTGGGTATTTGATCCTTCTCAAATTAATTCTTCTACAGGCCCTTGGACTCAATTAAGAAATATTACCAATACCAGCAGCGATACTTATGATGATGACTATACCGACATTGTAAGAAACAATGCAGTTGCATTTGTAATTAATAATAACGGAGTAGCAAAAGGATATTTAGCCTGCGGGCAAAATGGTGGATATACCAAAAAAACTTGGGAGTATGATTTTGCTACCGATTTATGGACACGCAAAACAACTTATGAAAGAGCTGAACGCGGCGGTGCTGTTGCCTTTGCAGTTAAAGGCAGAGGTTTTGTAGCCTTAGGCAGCAATAGCAGTTATTATTTAGATGATTTAGATGAATTTTTACCTGCAGCAACTTACGATGTAAATGATTAATCAATTATTTAAAATAAGTGTAGTAGGCATTGCTGTTGTTCTTGCTTTATCGTGCAACCAACCTAAACAGGAAGAAACAAAAAATGTTTTACCTGCCGATGCTGTTGCAAAACAACAAATGGATAAAGCAAAAAAAAGCGATAGCGTTTATGTTGAACTAAAAATTATTAAAACAGATTTTGGTTATGGATATGAAATTTACAAAAACCACGAGCCTTTTATTAGGCAAGATTATATTCCTGCAATTGCAGGAAGGAAAGGTTTTGTAAGTGAAGAAGAAGCGAAACGATTAGGAGATTACGTAATAAAAAAAATGACGGAAGGCAAAATGCAGTTTCCCTCTGTAACACCCGCCGAAATTGATAGTTTACATATAACACATTAACAAAAAAACTCTTAGCACTTGCTAAGAGTTTTTTTCTATCATTTCATCTAACGCAGGTTTATACGATATACCAATTGGTATTCTGTGATTACCAATAATTATTTCACTTCTGGTTATAGTATCTATTTGTTTTATAGAAACAATATAGGAACGATGCACTCTAATAAATTCATTAGCTGAAAGTTTCGATTCAAATTCTTTTAAGTTTTGTAAAGTGGTTAAAGGTGTGTTTTTCCCTTTAATATAAATTTGTGTGTAATCTCTTAAACCCGATAAAAACAAAACATCTCCTAAAATTATTTTTATTAATTTATATTCCGATTTTACAAATAAAAAATCTCTGTGTATTGTTGTTTTGGTTGCATCTGTCATTTTATAAAAATAATAATGATATCGGTAATAAAGCGTTAAATAAAAAAGCACCATGTATTTACATGATGCTTTGGTTGTATAATTTATAAAATAATTATTCTGCTTCGGCAACAACTTCTTTTACTTCGGGTATCATTCTTTTCATCATACCTTCAATACCTGCTTTTAAAGTAATCATAGATGAAGGGCAACCGCTGCAACTGCCTTGTAGCATTAGGTTTACAACGCCATCGTTATAACTTTTAAATTGTATGGCACCACCATCCATTTCAACAGCAGGCTTTACATAATTTTCTAATAATTCTTTTACGCGTTTTACAACATCTCCATCATCGGCAGAAATTATATTGCTTGCTTCGTGTTTTACTTTGGCAACTTCTTCTTCATTAATTACAATGCCTCCGTTTTCTAAATAATCTTTTAAAAATTGTTTTATGTTGGGAATAACATCTTGCCAATCTTCAATATCACTTGTTTTGGTAAGTGTAACAAAATTGCTGGCAATAAAAACACTTTTTATAAACGGGAAACTAAATAGTTCTTTTGCTAAAGGAGATGGGTTGGCTGTACTTTCATCTTGAAAATCTATACTCTTTCCCGGATACAATAATTTGTTGGCAACAAATTTCATTGTTTCGGGATTGGGTGTCATTTCAGTATAAATACTAATAATTGGGTTGCCTGTTTTAATCATAGTACATCTGTTTATTCAATTGCAAAAATAAAGTTTTGCTTGGGCTGAAAGTATTGTTAAGCTTGATTTTTCGTTTATCGAAATACTAAGCAGGTTCTACCCACGCATTATTTTCTTTTAATAAATTAATTAACTCGTTTACGGCAATTTCACTATCAATATTTTTCTTTACAATTTCTTTGCCTTTGTATAATGTTATTTTTCCAACACCGCTGCCTACATAACCAAAATCTGCATCGGCCATTTCGCCGGGGCCATTTACAATACAACCCATTATAGCAATTTTTACACCTTTTAAATGATTGGTTTTATTGCGAATTTTTGCTGTTGTTTCTTGTAAATCAAACAACGTTCTACCACAACTTGGGCAACTTATATATTCTGTTTTTGAAATTCTGGTACGTGTTGCTTGAAGAATACTAAAGGCAGTGTTATTAATAAATTGTTCAATAGAATTATTCTGTAAATAATTTCTTCCTGCAATTGATTGTTGGCTATTGATTGTTGATTGATTATAACTTTCTTTCGACATACCAAAGCAAACACCATTGCCAAATCCATCTAAAAATAAAGCTCCTGCTTCTGTTGCATAATGTATTAAATGCTCATCGGCAGTTTGCCAATTACTATCTACAGTTATGATAACAGGGTTTTCAATATTTCTGTTTATTAATTCTATAAACATTCTTCTTACAGATTGCATTGCATTTTTATTGGTTGATGATAAACACAACACAACAGATTTGTTGTTGGCTAATTCATCTAAATAAGTAAAATCGTTAATAGTTGTATCATCACTAAAACAATCAAGCATTACAAAATTTATAGCAGGGTGATGGTTGTTTGCTTCAACAAAACCTTTTGCATCATATATAGGAAAATATTTATTAATATCTTTTGCTTGTATTGCATAATCGGGCCAAGTAATAACTTTTAATGTGCCGGGCAATGCGAAGTTTAATGCTGCTTTACCTGTAAAAATATAATCGGCGGCTGTGTCTGCAATATTCCATTTATCTAACACTTCGTTGTATGTATAACCAATACTTTGCAGTGTTTGCGGTGTAATATTTTCAACTTTACTTAAATCTGCAATTACAACAGGTACGTGGTTTTCGCCAATATTATCAATTGCAAAAGTTTTTCTTTTTTTATAATTGAAGGGAGAATATGGAATTGTGAATCGTGAATCGTGAATCGCAAGTTTTGGAATTTTACTATCGATTATGGGCTGCTGACTATGGACTGAATACCTCTTTACTAAATCTTTACAAACAGGAATTTCAAATTCAGGATCTTCGGTAAGCGAAACTCTTATGGTATCTCCAATTCCATCTTCTAATAAAGTTCCAATACCTGCGGCACTTTTTACTCTTCCATCTTCACCATCTCCTGCTTCGGTAACACCTAAATGCAAAGGATAAATTTCTCCAAACTCTGCATCCATTTGTTGTATTAATAACCGATAAGCCTGCACCATTACTTGCGGATTGCTGGCTTTCATACTTAAAACAATATTATAATATGATTCATTTCTTGCAATACGCAAAAACTCCATAGCACTTTCAACCATACCGTTAGGTGTATCTCCGTAACGGCTCATAATTCTATCGCTTAAACTTCCATGATTGGTGCCAATACGCATAGCCGTTCCATACTCTTTGCAAATTTTTACTAACGGAGTAAAACGTTCACGAATGCGTTCAATTTCTTCTACATATTCTGCATCGGTATATTCAATTTGTTCAAACTTTTTCTTATCAACATAATTACCGGGATTAACTCTTACTTTTTCAATAATACGTGCAGCAATTTCTGCAGCATTGGGTGTAAAATGAATATCGGCAACTATGGGTGTATTGTAACCTCGTTTGCGTAATTCATTTTTTATATTTAGTAAATTTTCTGCTTCTGTTTTACTTGGGGCTGTAATGCGTATTAGCTCTGCACCTGCTTCTATACAACGAATACTTTGCTCTACAGTTGCAATAGTGTTCATGGTATCGGTAGTAGTCATTGTTTGTACCCGAATAGGATTAAAATTTCCCAACAATAAATCTCCTACTTTTACTTCACGTGTTTTTAAACGGCTATATTGCGTTAATGAGTTACAATAGAGTTGCATGTATAATTTTAGAATTAAAATTGCAAAGTTGGCTAAAAATAAAATACTGTAAATAATTTAATTGCTATGAAAATTATAATAACCTTACTATTAAGTTTTAGTTGCTGGCATATTATGGCTCAACAGGGCAAACCTTTTCGTATAACATCAACACACGCAATGTTTCCCGATTCGTTAAGAAACAATGAACCAAGAGTGTACGATAATAAAACTTATAAAGCAACCGAGCATTATAGCGATAGTAGTGTTTACATTTTTGTACCCGATTATTTTGATAAACACAAACCTTTTACTTATGTATTATGGTTTCATGGTTGGGGTAATAATATTGATTCTGCTTTAAAAGAATATAAAGTACAAGAGCAATTTTATATGGCTCATATAAATGCTGTTTTTGTTTTTCCCGAAGGGCCCAAAAACGCTCCTGACAGTTACGGTGGTAAATTTGAGAAGCCCGATACATTTAATTTTTTTATGAAAGATGTTGAACAATTTCTTTTAAAAGAAAAATTAATTACCTCGCATGTAAAAAACAATATTATTTATGCAGGGCATAGTGGTGCATACAGAGTAATGAGTTATTTATTACTTCACTCAAAATATAATTGTAAGGGCGTTATATTGTTTGATGCTTTGTATGGAGAAATAGAAAAATTTGCCATGAATTTGCAAATGCACCCAACTTCAAAATTTATAAATATTTATACAGATAGTGGTGGCACACTTCAAAACTCAAAAAATTTAATAACAGATATAAAAGCTTGGGGCTGGCCTTATTTGTTTGCCGAAGAAGATGCTGTTACACAACAGCAATTAAATACCAACCGAATTGTTTTTCTGCACAGCAAAAACAAACATAGCGATGTGGTAAAACTTAATAATAATATTTCTAAATTTTTGCAAGCTGCCGCATATTAATGTTTCCTTGTTTTTTCTGTTTGTTTTGTAAGAAGTTTATGCACTAAAAAAAAGTAGGCAAAAAATTTTTCTTTTGTGTAAAAAAAACACATCTTTGTAAGTAATGTGTAAAAATTACACATTGTTGTAACGTTTGCAATCCCACTTCATTGTATGAGATTTATTCTTACAATTATTTTCGGTTGTTGTTTACTGCAAGTAAATGCCCAGTTATTAAATTGGTCTCCTACATTTATTCAAGAAACCTCTTCAACTATTACTATTACAGCAGATGCTACAAAAGGCAATCAGGGTTTAAATAATTATACGCCCGTTACAGATGTTTATGTTCATATAGGTGTAATTACTTCTTTAAGTAGCAGTGCGTCAGACTGGAAATATGTACCTGCTTATTGTGTATGGGGTACTAACAATACATTAGCACAATGTACTTCTGCGGGTGCTAACCAATGGAAGTTTACTATTACGGGTGGTTTAAGAAGTTTTTTTGGAATTACAAATTCATCAGAAAAAATTTTAAAAATTGCTATTCTGTTTCGTAACGGAGCTGGTACCAAAAAGTTAGCAAATACAGATGGAAGTGATATGTACATTCCTGTTTATGATAACGGATTATATGTTAGAATAGATAACCCACTTCGCCAACCCAACTATATATTATCTCCCGAAACCATTACTAAAAATTTAACCGATAATATTAATATTACCGCCAACGCAAGCCAATCTTCTACCTTAAAAATTTATTTTAACGGCACACAAATAAATACAGCAAGTAGTGCATCAACAATATCTGCTAATACAACTATTACAACAATAGGTACACAACAAATTATTGCAGAATCCAATAACGGTACAATTGTTTCAAGAGATACTGTTAGTTTTTTAGTAAGTGGCGGAACAAATATTGCTGCTTTACCACCAAACGTAAAAGATGGTATTAATTACGAAAGTGGCGATACTTCTGTTACACTGGTTTTATATGCACCTAACAAAAATAAAATTTCGGTAATAGGAGATTTTAATAATTGGGCTGAAACGCTTGCCACACAAATGAATAAAACACCCGATGGCAGCCGTTTTTGGGTAAGAATTACAGGGCTTACTCCGGGTACAGAATATGCCTATCAATACTATATTGACAATAGTTTAAAAGTAGCAGATTACAATACTGAAAAAATATTAGACTCATACAATGATAGTTATATTCCTTCTTCAACTTATCCGTCATTAAAAGCATATCCGGCAGGGAAAGCAATAGGCATAGTAAGTATTTTACAAACTGCAAAACCAACTTATACATGGACAGCCACATCATATACACGCCCTAATAAAAAAAATTTAGTTATATATGAATTATTAGTAAGAGACTTTGTTGCTGCACACAATTTTCAAACATTAAAAGATACACTTACTTATTTAAAACGCTTAGGTGTTAATGCTATAGAAATAATGCCTTTCAGTGAATTTGAAGGAAATATAAGTTGGGGCTACAATCCTAATTTCTTTTTTGCACCCGATAAATATTATGGCACCGAAACAGCCGTTAAACAATTTATAGATGAATGCCACAAACAAGGTATGGCGGTAATTATGGATTTAGTAATGAACCATTGCATGAACAGTGCACCACAAGCTCAAATGTATTGGGATACAGCCAACAACCGCCCGGCAGCAAACAACCCGTGGTTAAATGTTACGGCAACACATCCATACAATGTAGGTAACGACTTTAATCACGAAGCACAAGCTACCAAAGATTTAGTTGCCAGAGTTGTAAGGCATTGGTTAACCAATTATAAATTAGATGGTTTTAGATGGGATTTATCAAAAGGATTTACACAAACCAACAACCCAACCGATGTAAATGCATGGAGTGCTTACGATGCAAGCCGAATAGCTATTTGGAAAAGAATTTATGATACCATGCAAGCCGTTTCTTTAAACTCAATTTGCATATTAGAACATTTTGCAGCCAATTCCGAAGAAATAGAATTATCTAATTACGGCATGTTATTATGGGGAAACAGCAATTACAGTTTTAACCAAAGTACAATGGGTTATGCAAGCGGTTCTGATATTAGTGATGGAATTTCAAAAAACAGAGGATGGACTAATCCGTTTTTAGTTACCTATCAAGAAAGCCACGATGAAGAAAGATTAATGTATAAAAATATAAACTATGGCAACAGCAATGGTTCATACAATATAAAAGATACCGTTACTGCATTAAATAGAAATGCTATGGCAACAGCGTTTTGGGCAATAATACCCGGCCCAAAAATGTTATGGCAATTTGGAGAATTAGGTTATCATTATTCTATAAACACTTGTGCAGATTTATCTATAAATACTAATTGTAGAACAGATGCAAAACCCATACGGTGGGATTTTTATAACAACACAAACCGAAAAGCATTGTTTGATGTTTATACAAAACTTATTAAACTAAAACTAACACCAAATTATTTTACTGCATTTACAACTAATAATGTTACATGGAATACTTCAGGTTTATTCAAATCATTAATATTAAATGATGATTCATTAAAAGTTGTTGTAATAGGAAATTTTGATGTAACCACTCAAACAGGTTCTGTTACATTTCCTACATCGGGTACTTACTATAGTTATTTAGGTAACACAAGCCGTACAGCAACAGGCAATGCAGAAAACATAACACTACAACCCGGAGAATATTATGTTTATACAAACAGAAATATTAATAATTCAGTTGTTACAGCTATTAACAATACACCTTCAACAACAGAAAACAACATACAACTAAATATTACTCCCAACCTTATTTATAATAATGCCAATATTCAATACACCATTCCACAAAGTGGTAATGTAACAATAAGTATAAAAAATTTTAACGGAAATAATATAGCAACATTAGTTAATTCTTTCAAACCCAAAGGAACACAAACCATTAGTTTAAACACAAATGGTTTTGCAGCACAAACATTAAGTAGCGGATTGTATTTGTTAGAATTAACAATAAACGGAATTAAAAAAACAGAAAAATTTATGATAGCAAAATAAAAACAACTAACTATTTAATATATTAAACTTTTTACTTGTAAACCAGTAAACACAACAATTATGAATGTAAAACGACTGCTTGCATTAGTGTTGCCGCTACTATGTTTTAGTATAGCCACTTTTGCACAAGAAAAAACAGTTACAGGAAAAGTAACTGATTTAAAAACCGGAAGCCCAATTGCAGGAGCTTCTGTATTAGTAAAAGGAACTAAATTAGGAACATCAACAACTACCGATGGTTCTTTTACGTTAAAAACCCCATCAACAGCAAAAACATTAGTTATTTCATCTATTGGTTATGCCAATAAAGAAGTTGCTATTGGCTCGGGGTCTGTTAATGTAATGCTTGAAGAAGTAAGTTCAAATTTAAATGAAGTAGTAGTTATTGGATATGGTACTGCTCGCAAAAAAGATTTAACAGGTTCTGTTGCAGTTGTAACTACAAAAGATTTTAACAAAGGTGTTATATCAACACCCGAGCAATTAATTTCAGGAAAAGTTGCAGGTGTACAAGTTACTTCAAACAGCGGAGCTCCGGGTAGTGGTAGCACCATTCGTATTAGAGGCGGCTCTTCATTATCTGCCAGCAACTCTCCGTTAATTGTGGTTGATGGTGTTCCATTAAGCAACAATGGAATTAGTGGTGTAGCTAATCCTTTATCATTAATCAATCCAAATGATATAGAAAGTTTTAATATATTAAAAGATGCATCTGCAACTGCCATTTATGGTGCAAGAGGCTCAAACGGTGTAATAATTATTACAACTAAAAAAGGGAAAAGCGGAAAGCCTGTTTTTAATTTTTCAACTCAGGCAAGCCTTTCAACTTTAGCAAAAAAAGTAGATGTATTAAGTGCAGATCAATTTCGTAGTTATGTAAACGCTACAGGTTCAAATGCTTTAAAAGCATTAATGGGAAATGCAAGTACAGATTGGCAAAATCAAATTTATCAATCAGCATTTGCCAGCGATAATAATTTAAGTGTATCGGGCACCATAAAATCAATTAAAATGCCCTACCGTATTTCAGGTGGTTTTTTAAATCAAGATGGAATTTTAAAAACAGGAAATATTCAACGTACAACTTTATCAATAAACGTTTCGCCAAAATTTTTTGATGACCATTTAACTGTTAATTTAAGTTTGTTAGGAGCAGTAAGTAATAACAGATTTGCTAACGAAGGAGCAATTGGTGCAGCCGTAACGTTTGACCCCACACAACCTGTATATTCAGGCAATAAAAGATATGGTGGTTATTGGGAATGGCTTGACCCCACAACAGCATCTGGTTTAAAAAGTTTAACACCAAGAAACCCTTTAAGCCTTTTAATGTTGCGTAACGATAAAAGCACCGTGCAAAGAAGTGTAGGTAGTGCACAAATAGATTATAAATTTCATTTCTTACCAGACTTACACGCTAAAGTAAATGTGATGTATGATTTATCTAAAGGAGAAGGAACCGTGTATGTTTCAGATAGTGCAGCAAGTTCTTACTACCGTGCACAAGATGCAAGCAATACTTACAAAAGCGGTCAGAACACACAATACAAACAAATAACTTCTAACAAATTTTTACAAGCTTATTTAAATTATACAAAAGATCTTAAATCAATCAACAGCCGTATTGATATTACAGGTGGTTATGAATACAATGATTATTTAAGTACCAATTATAATTATGCAGATTATTTTGCAGATGGTACTAAAGTAAAAAATTCAGACCCAACTTATCCTTACAACGAACCACGCAATACTATTATCTCTTATTTTGGAAGATTGTTTTATGCATATAAAAATAAATATATGCTAACTGCAACTATTCGTAGAGATGGCTCTTCAAGATTTAGTCCTGCTTATAGATTTGCAAACTTCCCTTCGGCTGCACTTGCTTGGAATATAAAAGAAGAATCTTTTATGAAGAATTCAAAACTGATAAGTGATTTAAAACTTCGTTTAGGTTATGGTATTACCGGCCAGCAAGATGGCATTGGTAATTACGATTATATTTCTTATTACAGTTTAAGTAATACAACAGCTCAATATCAATTAGGAAATACATTCTACCAAATGTATAGACCCGGCGGGTATTATGCCAACCGCAAATGGGAGCAAACAGAAACCTATAATGCAGCTTTAGATTTTGGAATATTAAATAACAGAATAAACGGCACCATAGAAGTTTATTATAAAAACACAACCGATTTATTAAATGCTGTTACACAACCTGCATTATCAAACTTCTCTAATACTATTGTTGCAAACATTGGAAGCATGGAAAACAGAGGAGTAGAGTTTACATTAAATACAACCCCTGTTCTAACAAAAGATGTAAGATGGGATTTTGGTTTTAACATTACCTACAATGAAAATAAAATAACTAAGCTAACCGTTTCAAACGATCCTAATTATCCCGGAGCTTTAACAGGAGGAATTGCCGGTGGTACAGGTAATACCATACAAATTAATGCAGTTGGTTTTCCACGCAATTCATTCTATGTATATCAACAAGTATATGATAAAGCAGGAAACCCAATTGATAATTTATTTGCCGATAGAAACCGAGACGGAATTGTAAATGATAAAGATTTATACAAATACAAAAGCCCAGACCCAACTGTATTTTTAGGTGTTAATTCAACCATTGCATATAAACAATGGAGTGGTGGTTTTGTACTGAGGGCAAATATTGGTAACTATATGTATAACAACGTTGCATCAAGCACTGGTGTTTCAAGAAATATTTTAAACCCACTTGGTTTTTTAGCTAATGGCTCAACCGATTTATTAAAAACAAATTTTAGCGGAAACGGTTCACAATACTTCTTATCAGATTATTATGTACAAAATGCTTCATTCTTAAGAATGGATAACATAAACATTAACTACAATTTTGGTAAAGTATTAAACAATAAAGCTAATTTAAGAATAGGTGCTTTTGTTCAAAATGCATTTGTTATTACCAATTACAAAGGTGTTGATCCTGAAATTAATGGAGGTATAGATAACAACTTTTATCCACGTCCAAGAATATTTGCTTTAAGTGCAAATATTGATTTTTAATTCAGTAAAACACATTAAATAAAATAATTATGAAAAATAATATTATAAAAAAATGGTTAGTTACAGGGCTAATGGCAGGGCTATTAGTTTCTTGTCAGAAAAACCTTGACTTAGCACCAACCAACGATGTTACTGCTGCCATTGTTTACAGTACACCGGCAGGGTACAAACAAGCTTTTGCCAAAGTTTACGGAAGCTTTGCACTAACAGGAAATGCAGGCCCGGCAGGCAATGGAGATGTTCAAGGAATTGATGAAGGTACTTCTGATTTTTTCCGTTTATACTGGAAAGCACAAGAGTTAAGTACAGATGAAGCAGTTGTTGCATGGGGAGACCCCGGCATTCAAGATTTTCATAAAATGAATTGGACTTCTGATAACCCAATGTTAAAAGGAGTTTACTATCGTTCATCTTATCAAATTACTTTATGTAATGATTTTATTAATCAATGCTCCGATGCAAATTTGGCAAGCAGAGGTATAATAGGAACAGATGCCGATGCCATTCGCAAATACAAAGCCGAAGCAAGATTTTTAAGAGCCTATCAATACTCTATCTTAATGGATTTATTTGGAAACCCACCTTTTGCAACAGAAAACGATGCAATAGGTACTTTTCTTCCAAAACAAATTAAACGTGCAGATTTATTTACATATATAGAAAGTGAATTAAAAGCTATTGATGCAGATTTATTAGCACCCAAAACTAACGAATATGGCCGTGCAGATAAAGCAGCAGAATGGGCTTTGTTAGCAAGAATTTATTTAAATGCACAAGTATATACAGGTACCGCAAGATGGACAGACGCTATAACCTATGCTTCAAAAGTTATTAATGCCGGATATACTTTAACACCTAATTATAATTGGTTAATGTTAGCCGATAATAATTTAAATACCAACGAATTTATTTTTACAATTAATTACGATGGAACTAAAACACAAACATACGGAGGTACTACCTTCTTAACACATGCAGCCGTTGGTGGTTCTATGACTGCATCAAACTATGGTATTGATGGTGGTTGGGGCGGTATTCGTTGTACAAAAAAACTACCGCAATTATTTCCAGATGTTACAGGCACTGCCGATAAACGTTCTCAATTCTATACCAGCGGGCAAAACATAGATATTAATGATTTAACCGTATTTACAGATGGTTATGCGGTAACTAAATTTATAAACAAAACAAGAGGTGGAGTTACAGGATCTAACTTAACTTTTGTTGATATTGATATGCCTTTATTTAGATTACCCGAAATGTATTTTATTTATGCAGAAGCTGTTTTACGCGGCGGAGCAGGTGGAGATATTGCAACAGCACTTGGTTATATAAATGCAATTAGGCAAAGAGCTTATGGCAATGCATCTGGCAACATTACAGGCATACAACTTACTACAGATTTTATTTTAGATGAACGCTCAAGAGAATTGTATTGGGAAGGTTTTCGCCGTACAGATTTAATTCGATACGGAAAATTTACAACCAATGCTTATTTATGGCCTTGGAAAGGTGGAGTAAAAGATGGTGCTGCCGTTGCCGATTTCAGAAACCTTTATCCTTTACCATCTGCAGATGTATCTGCTAACACCAATCTTAAACAAAACACCGGATACTAATAATAAAATATTAAATTTTTAAAAATATTATTATGAAAAAATTATTAACCAACCTCTTATTGCTAAGTGCAACAGTAAGTATGCTGTGGTCTTGCCAAAAAGATCAGGCAATGGATGTATATCAGGGTGGTACCGCTCCGGTATTAACCGCCTCTGTAAGCACAACCATTCCTTTAGCTTATAGCACTGCCGCCAACGAAGCCGTAAAACTTTCTTGGACAAATCCTGCATATCAATTTGCATCGGGCATTAGTTCACAAGATGTATCTTATTTAGTTGAAATAGATACTTCGGGGGCAAACTTCACCAATCCTAATAAAAAAACGCTTTCATTCAGCAAAGATTTAGGTGTATCAATTTCGCAAAGCAGTTTAAATGATTATTTATTAAACCAGTTGTTATTAAACACTACAATGGCACATAACATTGAAATAAGAGTTACGGCAACTATTAATAATACAACTGCTACTAAATTAGTTTCAAACGTTTTAAAATTTACAGTAACACCTTATGCCATACCTCCTAAAGTAGCACCACCTACAACCGGTAATTTATATTTAGTTGGAAGTGCAACTGCCGGTGGTTGGAGTAATCCGGTACCTGTACCAAGCCAACAATTTACCAAAGTAAGTACTACGTTTTATACAATTACCGTTACCCTTATTGGTGGGCAAGAATATTTGTTTCTTCCGTTAAATGGAGATTGGGGACACAAGTTTGCTTGCAACAAAACAACCTCTCCTCCCGATGGAAATATTGGTGGAGATTTTGGTTATGATTGGAATGATAATTTCCCTGGTCCAACAACAAACGGAACTTACAAAATTGATGTAGATTTTCAGAGAGGCAAATTCATAGTAACCAAACAATAACTTCTCAAAACTTAAATAATAAGATATGAAAAATATTTTTAAATTATTAACCTTCGCATTTCTGGCAACAATATTTTTTGTAGCCTGCGAAAAAAAGATTGGCGATTTACAGGTGTATAGCAATGGCACAGCAGTAACTTTAGCTGCTTCGGCCACTACTATTGCCCCTGCTGTTTCAGATTCAGACAAAGTAGCATTAACCTTAACTTGGAGTAATCCAAATTATTCAGTTGATTCTTCTACCGTAAAATATATTATTGAAATAGATTCTTCGGGAAGAAATTTTGCCAAAGAAACTACTACCATAGTAATTGGTACACGCACTGCTTCTTTTACGGCTAAACAAATAAATACTATTTTATTAAATTATGGTTTTGCTTACAATACTGCTTATAATATTGATGTTAGAATTACATCATCTCAAGGCAATAATAACGAGCAATTAAAATCAAACACACTTGTAATTAATTTTAAAACCTATTTGGTGCCTCCTAAAGTACAAGTACCTTCTTCCGGAAAATTATTTATAGTAGGAGATGCATCTGCCGGCGGATGGAATAATCCGGTACCTGTACCAACACAACAATTTACACAATTAAATACCACAACCTATCAAGGAACATTTTATTTAAACGGCGGAAAACAATATTTACTATTACCCGTAAACGGAGATTGGAGTAGTAAATATGCAGTAGCAGATGCAAGTGTAACAGGTTTAAGTGCCGGTGGAGATTTTGGATTTTATACTTCTGGCGGAAGCAATATTCCTGCACCTGCAGCAACCGGTATGTACACTATAACTGTTGATTTTCAAAAAGGAAAATTTTCGGTAGTACCTGTAAAAGTATTCGGATTATTATATGTTCCCGGAGATTATCAAGGATGGAATCCTGCTAATGCAGGAGCCATTGCATCTGTAAATAATGATGGTAAATATGAAGGATATTTTAATATAACAACAACCGGTGGATTTAAATTAACAAGCACTCCTACATGGAGTGGCACTAATTACGGAGATGCCGGCGGAGGTAATTTAAGTACAAGCGGAGGTAATTTAAATGTAGCAACTGCAGGCTATTATTATTTAACAGCTAACACTAATACCAATAAATGGTCGGCCACTCAAATAAGCTGGAGTTTAATTGGAAGTTTTGCTGCCAGTGGTTGGAGTACAGATATTCCTATGACATACAACGCATCTTCAAACACATGGACTGGAACCATTACCGTAGCAGCAGGAGACCAATTTAAAATTCGTGCAAACAATGATTGGACAATTAATTTAGGAGATGCTGGCGGTTCTGCAATTGGTACACTATCTTATGGAGGAAATAATATTGGTGATGCAACCAAAAACAGTGCATTAACAGCAGGAACCAAAACCGTTACAATAAATCTAAGTAATTCGGGTTATTATACTTATAGTATTCAATAATAAGTTGTAGTTTTTAGTATGTGTTTTTTATAGGGCAGCATTAGTGCTGCCCTTCTTTTTATGTGCATTCTCAAACAAACATTCATTACATTGCAACAATAAATAATCTATATGTTATATTCAATGACGGGCTATGGAAGAGTAGAAAAAACAATTGGAGAGAAAACCTTTTTAATAGAAGTACGTTCTTTAAACGGAAAACAATTTGATTTACGGTTATTAATACCAGCTTTATTAAAACCATACGAATTTGATATTAGAAATATTTTAAATGAAGGTTTAGAACGCGGCAGTGTAGAGTGTTTTATTAACATTAAACAAAGTGGCTCGGCAAAACCTGTTACTATTAATACAGATTTATTAAAAGCTTATTACCAATCTGTTACAGATGTTGCCAAAGAAATTAATGCCCCAGTAAATGATTTGTTGGCAGCAGTTTTACGCCTACCAGAAGTAGTAGTAAACTCAACCGAAATATTAAACGAAAACGATTGGATAGAACTTGAAAAAATATTAAAAGAAGCAATTAATTTATTAAACAAACACCGTGCAGAAGAAGGCAAAACTTTAGAAACAGATTTATTGGAAAGGCTTAATAATATTAACACACAGCAAGAAGCCATAATAATATTAGAACCCAAAAGAAGGCAAAAAATAAAAGACGGATTAAAAAAAGTTTTAGAAGAAAATGTTGGAACAGATAAATACGATGCTAACCGTTTAGAACAAGAATTAATTTATTACATAGAAAAAATTGATATAAGTGAAGAGCAAGTTCGGTTAAAAAATCATTGTAATTATTTTAAATCAATTTTAGACGGAAAAGAAAAAAGCAAAGGCAAAAAACTATCTTTTATTTTACAAGAATTTGGCAGAGAAATTAACACCACAGGCTCTAAAGCTTATGATGCCGAAATTCAAAAATGTGTAGTATTAATGAAAGATGAATTAGAAAAAGCTAAAGAACAAGTTTTAAATGTTTTATAATTTATTCGAAAAAAAACTATGAAATTATTTTTTATAACGGCAATATTTTCTCTTGTTATTATTTCTTGTAACACAATGGGTGTGTACGAAAAAACTGTTTTCTTTCCGCAACACACTTGGAAATCTACAGACACAACCTCTTTTAATTTTACTATTGAAGATACTGCTGCATTGTATAATTTATACATTATATTAAGGCATCAAGATGCTTATGGGTTTAAGAATATTTGGTTAAATATTCATGTAAAAGATTCCGATTCATCATACACTATAAAAAGAGAATTTCAATTAGCAGATAATAAACATTGGTTAGGTTCTGAAATGGATGATATAGTTGAACACAGATTAAATTTTAATGCAACACCAACCAAATTAAAAAAAGGAAATTACACTTTTACTTTGCAACAAGCTATGCGTGAAGATCCGTTGCAACATGTATTAAACGCTGGCATTCGTGTTGAAAAACAACAGTAATGAAATTTTTTAAAAAACATCAGTTAGCAATTGTTTCTATAGCATATTGGTTTTTATTATTATATATGATAGCTGCTTTGTTGTGGTGGTTTATAGAACTAAATAACCAAAACAATGCAATGGCTTATTACAAATTATTAGAACTTAAAAAAGATGCTCCAAATTTTTTAGATAGCGTTGCAAAAATTCAAAAAGAGCAACACCGAAAAACAATACAATATATTAGCGAGGGCATTACGTTTTTATTGCTTATACTTTTAGTTGCCGGCTTTGTTTACAGAATTGTAAGAAAACAATTAAAAGCATCTAAGCAACAACAAAATTTTATGATGGCAGTAACACACGAACTAAAAACACCAATTGCCATAACACAACTAAATTTAGAAACTTTACAAAAACATAAGTTAGATAATGAAACAAAACAAAAATTATTAACCAATACTTTGCAAGAAGCAAACAGATTAAATAATTTATGCAACAACATATTATTTTCTGCCAAGTTAGATGAAGGTAAATACCATTACCATTTTCAAGAAGTGGCGTTAAGTAATTTATTACAAAAAACTATTCATAATTTTTCAGTTCGGTTTCCGCAAAAGCCTTTTACATCAAGCATTTGCGAAGATGTTTGTATTAACGGAGAAGAGCTTTTATTACAAATGTTATTAAACAATTTAATTGAAAACGCTATTAAATATTCTCTTAAAAACACAACTGTAACTATTTCACTTCAGCAAAAAAATAATAAAATATTATTAAGCGTTGCAGATGAAGGCATTGGAATAAAACACGATGAAAAGAAAAAAGTGTTTGAAAAATTTTATCGCTCCGGTAACGAAAACACACGTAATACAAAAGGCACAGGCTTGGGTTTATATCTTTGCCATAAAATTGTAAAAATGCATAAAGGCAGTATTTCACTTACCGATAATAAACCATGCGGAAGTATTTTTACAGTAATATTTTAATACATAATGCAAGAAAAAAAATACAATATATTATTGGTTGAAGATGAAGAAAACCTTCATGAAACATTAAAATTAAATTTAAAGTTAGAAGGGTACGATGTTACTTCTGCTTTTACAGGAAGTGCTGCATTAAAAGCCGTACAAGAAGAATATTTTGATTTAATTATTATGGATGTAATGCTGCCGGAAATAGACGGCATAAGCGTTACAGAAACCATTAGAGTTTCTAATAACGATGTTCCTATTTTAATTTTAAGTGCAAAAAATAGCGGAGCAGATAAAATTTTAGGTTTAAAAAAAGGTGCAGACGATTATTTAACCAAGCCTTTTAATTTGGAAGAATTATTGTTGCGTGTTGAAAAAATGATTGATAAAAATAGAAAGCTGCAAGAAAAACAAACCGTTGCAAATATTTATTCCTTCAATAATTATACAATAGATTTTAAAGCACAAATAGCAACCATTAACGGAAAAGAAATTGCACTAAGCAAAAAAGAAACCATGCTGTTAAAGCTGTTAATAGAAAACGAAGGAGAAGTTGTAACACGCGAAAAAATTTTACAAGTTGTTTGGGGTTACAATGTTTATCCAACAACAAGAACCATAGATAATTTTATTCTCTCTTTCAGAAAATATTTTGAGGTTGATAGTCGCAACCCGCAACACTTTCATTCGGTGCGTGGTGCAGGTTATAAATTCACCAAATAGTCAATAATTCTTCAACACAATTTCTTTTATTAACAAAATCACATACAGCATTTATTTCCATTGCAAATAATTTAAGTTTGTTATAAACAACTGTACATGAGTTTGCATACAATTATAGATTTTTTAAATCCCATTAATCTTTCTGTTATTTCTAACGACGAAGGTTACAGAGATACACAATTAGGAAAACATGTAGAAGTATATGAAACTGTTTTCCCCGATATTACCAATGCAGATTTAATTATTATGGGTTGTGAAGAATACAGAGGCTCAGGAAATTTTAATGCCAAAACAGGAAGTGCCGATGCCGTAAGAAAAACTTTTTACAATTTATATCATTGGCATAAAGATGTTACGGTTGCAGATATTGGTAATATAAAACAAGGAGCAAGTTTGCAAGATAGTTACGCAGCAGTTAAAACAGTTGTTACAGAATTAATTGAAGCAGGCAAACGTGTTGTAATTGTTGGTGGCTCGCATGATGTTACGTTGGCACAATACAATGCTTATGTGCAACAACAACAAATTATTGAAGCAGTTTGTGTAGATGCAAAAATTGATTTAGATATGGACAGTGCATTGCCTGCCGATAAATTTTTAATGGAAATGCTTACCGGCGAACCAAATTTTATAAAACACTACAACCATATTGGTTTTCAAAGTTATTATGTGCATCCGCAAATGTTAGAAACCATTGATAAGTTGCGTTTTGATTGTTGGCGTGTAGGAAAAGTAAAAGAAGCCATTGAAGAAATAGAGCCTGCTATTCGTAACGCATCATTATTTTCTTTTGATATATGTTCTATTCAACATGCACATGCACCTGCAAATTATTTAACACCAAATGGTTTTAATGGAGAAGAAGCTTGCACTTTAATGCAATATGCTGGCATGAGTACCAACCCTTGTAGTGTAGGTATTTATAATTTTTTGCATGAGCAAGATGAAAATAATTTAACCGCTACACAAATTGCACACATGCTTTGGTATTTAATGGATGGTATTCATAAAGGAAAAAAAGAAAGTAGTATAGAACAACGCGATAATTTTAATGAAGTAACATTAGCTCTTGCAGATTTTGATACTGTTTTTTTACAAAGTAAAAAAACAGGAAGGTGGTGGATGCAAACACACGATGGTAAAATGCTTGCTTGCAGTAAAGGAGATTATTACTTATCTTCTCGTAATGAAATACCCGAACGTTGGATGCGTTATGCAGAAAGAAATTAAAATAATAAACCCCGAGTAAATTATTCGGGGGTTATTGTATAGATTAATTATTATTTATTACCAAATATGTGTTCTTTGTTCAGGTGCTTTATACATTTTATCTCCAGTTTTAATATTAAATGCTTCATACCATGCATCAATATTGGTAATAGGTGCATTAGTTCTGTGAATACCGGGAGAGTGGGGATCTGTTTTAATTAATTGTGCTTCAGTATCAGCTAAAGTATTGTTTCTCCAAACTTGTGCCCAACTTAAAAAGAAACGCTGTTGTGGTGTAAAACCATCTATTTTTTTACCTTCTTTAAATTGTTTGGTTTTAGTAAAGGCTTCATAGGCAATGCTTAATCCACCTAAGTCTGCAAGGTTTTCTCCCAATGTTAATCTTCCTTGCACATGAATAGAATCTTGTACAGTTAAAGCATCATATTGTTTTACTACTTCATCTGCTTTAGCTTTAAATTTATCGGCATCTTCTTTTTGCCACCAA
Organism: Bacteroidota bacterium; assembly: GCA_018267725.1. Taxonomy (GTDB): domain Bacteria; phylum Bacteroidota; class Bacteroidia; order Chitinophagales; family Chitinophagaceae; genus CW01. Next base: position 65,771 of record JAFDXY010000018.1, on the reverse strand, counting down.
TCTTTTAAATTACCTACTGCATCAAATTGTCTTCCTTGGTCATCAAAACCGTGTGTCATTTCATGACCAATAACAGCAGCAATGCCACCATAATTTACTGCATCATCTGCACCAAAATCAAAGAAAGGGAATTGTAAAATTCCTGCAGGAAAGGTAATATCGTTTGTAGATGGATTATAAGAGGCATTAATGGTTGGAGGTGTCATTCCCATTTCAGTTCTATCAACAGGTTTGCCCATTTTGTTTACATTAAAATTATAAAACCAAACACTGCAACTACGAACATTTTTATAAAAATCTCCATCAGAAATTTCTATGCCATCATAAGTTCTCCATTTATCAGGATATGCAATTTTTTTAACAATAGCGTTTAATTTTTCTAATGCTTTTTGTTTGGTGGCTTCACTCATCCAATCTAAACGTTTAATTCTATCGGCAAATGTTGTTTGCATGTTGTTTACTAAATCTACCATGTAAGCTTTTGCTTCGGGCTTAAAATATTTTTCTACATAAAGTTGCCCTATTAAATCGCCCAACATTCTATCAATTAAACTACTCATTTTTTCCCAACGCGGAGTTGGAACTTTTTGTCCGGTTTGTACTCTATTAAATTCAAAATCTGCATCAACAAAATCATGACTTAAATAAGGAGCAGCACTTCTAATTAAATGCCAACACAAATAATTTTTCCAATCGTTTAAAGGAACTTCATTCAACATTGCGTTTACTTTCTTCAAAAATTCAGGGTTACTTGCCAACACACTATCGACACCTTTTATTTTTGCTTCGCTTAAAATAGAAGCCCAGTTTAGGTTTGCTGTAGTTGCACTTAAATCATTTACGGCAAATTTGTGATAAGTTTTATTGGGGTCTCGCATTTCTATACGGCTCATTTGTGCATTTGCCAAAGCAGTTTCAATTTTTAAAACAGAGGTTGCACTTGCGGCTGCAGTAGTAGCATCTTGGCCAATTAAAGAAAACATTTTTTGTACATACAATTTATATGCATCACGAATTTTTTTACTGCGGGCATCATCTTTCAAATAATAATCTCTATCGGGCAAACTTGTTCCGCCTTGGCTAATGGAAGGAATATAAACCATAACATTTTTTCTATCTGGTCCAACATTCATTCCAAATAAAGCACTACCCAATCCGTTTACACGCATATATATTACTTCATGAACAATATCGGCAACGCTTGAAATATTATATATTTTTTCTATATCATTTTTAATGGGCTGATATCCTTTAGCTTCAATAGCTAAACTATCCATTCCGCTTTTATATAAATCACCAATAATTTTTGTTTTTCTATCGGGGTTTGTTGTTTTGGTTGCACCTTCTAATAAATTTTGTAAGCGTTTTGAACTTTCTTGACGCAATTCATCAAAACTGCCCCAACGTGTTCTTGATGCAGGAACAGGATTATTTTTTACCCAAGTGCCATTAGCATATTGATAAAAATTATCGCCTGGTTTTGCAGATAAATCCATATTGGCTTTATCAATGTATTTTTTCTTTTCAGGCGGCGGTGTTTTTTTATTTTTTCCACCATCTGCAGCATAAGTTATACTGCTTAATAAAACAGAAGCAATAAGTAAGTGATGTTGTATTTTCATCTCAGTTAATTTTAAGGATAATGAAATTAATGGTTTGATGATTATAACTTTAGTTTTTTAGGTGAATGGTGCTCTTTTAGTTTGTTTGCAATAAAAAAGAATACCTTTCTGCATTAATTTTTTACCTCATTTTTGTATTAAGCTAAAAGCAGAAATAAAAAATTTATATGAAACGAGAATACTTTAATTCTTTTATAAAACTTGTTGCAGGCTGTTTGTTATTTTATTCTTGTTCTGTTCAAAAACAAATTTCAAAACAAGCACAACAATCTATTTTAAGTGATAGTAATTTTTCTGCTGCACATGTTGGCATTGCATTGTTTGATGTAGAAAAACAACAATACGTTTACAATTATCAAAGCAATAAATATTTTGTTCCGGCAAGCAATACCAAATTACTTACTTGCTATGTGGCCATGAAATATTTAGGAGATAGTTTGGTTGGATTAAAATATATAAACGATGAAAACGAATACACCGTAAAGTTTACAGGAGATCCAACATTATTGCATCCTGATTTTAAACAACATCCTGTTTATGATTTCTTTAAAAAAAATCATGATAATATAACTGTAATTCCTGCTGATTGGGAAACTGCAAAATACGGCTCTGGCTGGGCTTGGAACGATTACGATGCAGATTATATGCCCGAAAGAAGTGCAATGCCTGTATATGGCAACACTGTTAGGTTTTCTAAAAAAAGTAATGCAATTACTGCCATGCCCAAAATATTTCAAGACTCTTTGTTAATGTTGGCAGATACAAGGCAAAATAATTTTAAAATTGTAAGAGATGAAAACGCAAACAACTTTACAGTAAAAGCAAGCAACACAAAGTTTAATGGTGCAGAAATTCCTTTTATTACCTCTTTTGATTTAGGAATAAAATTATTACAAGATAGTTTGCATAATGATATTACAGCCATTGATGCAGAAGTAAAAAATATTGGTTGGAAAAATTTATACTCTCAACCAACAGATTCTTTATTAAAAATTATGATGCACAGAAGCGATAATTTTTTTGCAGAACAAACTTTATTAATGGTAAGTAATGAAAGGTTGGATTATATGAATGATAGAAAAATAATAGATACTATTTTAAAAACAGATTATGCAGCTATGCCCCAAAAGCCACGCTGGGTAGATGGAAGCGGCTTAAGCAGATACGATTTAGTAACACCGCAAGATTTTGTTTTTGTATTAAATAAAATGAAACAAGAATTTAATTGGAACAGAATAACTTCTATTTTACAAACAGGCAACCAAGGCACATTAGCAGGTTTGTATAAAAATTATGCAGGAAAAATTTATGCTAAAACAGGTACATTAAGTGGTGTTGTAGCTTTAAGCGGATACATTATAACCAACAAGGGTAAACAATATATTTTTTCATTGTTGGTTAATTCGCATCAAACATCGGCAAGTAATATTAGAAAAGGGTTTGAAAAATTTATTACAGAAATTATTAATAAATACTAAACTCAATCAACAAATAAATCGGTAAATAATTTTCCTCCGGATACAACAGAATATTTTAATAAATCTGTAATTCCTTCTTTAGCTAATATTTCTTCATCAATAAAAGTGTTTCCGGTGTATTGTAAATTTTCTTTATTTAAAATATAATAAGCTGCATCGGCAAGTATATCAACAGTACGGCTCATTTTAGCTAATGCTTCACCTCCTAAAATATTTCTTACGGCTGCAGTATCAATAGTTGTTCTGGGCCACAATGCATTGCTTGCAATTTTATCTTTTTTAAACTCTTCTGCCCAACCTAAAGCCATCATACTCATATTAAATTTACTCATAGTATAAGCCACATGTTGTGCCAACCATTTAGCTGTAATATTTATTGGTGGAGATAAAGTAAGAATATGTGCGTTAGTAGATTTTTTTAAATGCGGAATACAATGCTTAGTTACTAAAAATGTTCCGCGAACATTAATATTATGCATTAAATCAAAACGTTTGGCTTCTGTTTGTTCGGTGTTGGTTAATTGAATGGCAGATGCATTATTAATAACAACATCTATTCCACCAAAAGCTTCAACAGTTTTGTTTACAGCGTTTTCAATTTGTTCTTCAAACCTAATATCAACTTGTAATGGCAAAGCCTTGCCGCCAGCTTCTTCTATTTCTTTTGCAGCAGAAAAAATAGTTCCTCCTAATTTAGAATTTTCTTCAACACTTTTGGCGGCAACAACAATATTAGCACCCTCTTTAGCTAACTTTAATGCAATGGCTTTACCAATGCCTCTACTTGCACCTGTTATAAAAATTGTTTTGTTTTGAAAACTCATATTATATTAAATTTTAAACGATACATTATGAATAATGAATAAACTTATAATTTATCATTCATAACTCATAATTATTTTTTCAGCCTAAAAAATTATTTACGGTTTCTTCTGCTTCTTTGCAGGCATTTTCAAACACATCATTCACAATAATTTTTGTAAAATGTTGTTTAAAAGAAATTTCGTAAGTGGCTTTGTTTATACGTGTAGCAATACTTTCGGGTGTTTCTGTTTTTCTGGCTTCTAATCTTTTTTTTAATTCTTCTATACTTGGCGGTTGTATAAAAATAGAAAGTGTTGTTTGCGGAAACTGTTGCTGCACATGAATTGCACCTTTTACATCAATATCTAAAACCGGAATTTTATTCAAACTCCAAATACGTTGTAATTCTTTTTTTAATGTGCCGTAATACTTTCCTTCATATACCATTTCCCATTCTACAAATGCATCATTTTTTATTTCTTCTCTAAATTCATTCACACTTATAAAATGATAATCTTTTCCATCAACTTCTCCTTCTCTGGCTTGCCTTGTTGCCGCAGAAATTGAAAAACTTAATTGCGAAAATTTGTTTAATAAAAAATGTGTAATAGATGTTTTGCCTGCACCGCTTGGTGCCGTAAGTATAATTAGCTTTTTATTATTGTTTGCTGCCATGTACAAATAAACTACAAAAAACGAATGAACAATTTATTTAATTGAAAACTTATTACTTGCAACTTAGTATATTGCATGTTTCTTTATGCTTGAACTTTTGAAAACACCAATATTTTATTTACTGCTTTTTACAGCAATATTAATAAATGAAAATTTGTTTGCTCAATGTAGCACAACAATTAATACTTACCCATATAACGAAGGTTTTGAAAATGATAACGGAAATTGGACTACAGGTGGTAATGCTTCTACGTGGGTTTGGGGAACACCCAATAAGCCTGTAATAAAAACGGCAGGTAGCGGAACTAAGTGTTGGGTAAATGGTGGATTAACAGGAGGCTCTTATCCAAATAATGAAGCATCTTGGTTGCTTAGTCCATGTTTCGATTTTTCTGCATTAACTAATCCATATATAAGTTTTAAAATATTTTGGAATACAGAAAAAACTTATGATGGTGTTACTTTTCAATACAGTATTGATGGAGGAAATTCTTGGGCTGCTTTAGGTACTTATAGTGATTATACTTCTTGCCCAACTAACAATTGGTTTAATACTTCTAATATTACTGTAATTGGTAATAGTGGCTGGGCGGGAAATATTAAAACTGTTTCATATAGCGATGGCGGAATACCTTGTGGTATTGGCGGAGGCCCCAGTAATTGGGTTACTGCACAACACAGTTTAAATATGTTAGCAGGAAGACCTAATGTTAAATTTAGATTTTTATTTGGTGCAGGAACAAAGTGTAACGATTTTGATGGCGTTGGTGTAGATGATATTTTTATTAATGAAGCTCCGGCAACCTCTGCAGATTTTAGTTTTACTTGTTCTGCTAATAATGCCGTTTCGTTTACAACCGTTACTGCCGGAACTTGCCCTACAAATTATTCTTGGAATTTTGGTGATGCAGCAAGCGGAAGTAACAACACATCAACTATAGCTAATCCATCTCATACATTTTCTGCAGCAGGAACTTATACAGTTACCGAAGACATTAAATTTTCAAATGGTTCAACTACCAATATTCAAAAAAATATTACAGTGTTAAGTGTTGGCACAAATATTATATCTCCTATAAATTGTAATGGAGATGCAACAGGTGCAGCAACAGCAGTGGTTAGCGGCGGCAGTGGTTCTTATAATTATAATTGGAATACAAGCCCTGCACAAACTACGGCAATAGCAAGTAATTTAAAAGCCGGAACATATACAGTTACCGTTAGTGCAACCAATGCTTGTACTGTTAGTTCAAATATTACATTAACAGAACCTACCGCAATAGCAGCATCTATTCAAACAACAAAATCTAAATGCGGCAATAGCAATGGTGCTATAACAACAACAGTTAGTGGCGGAACTTCTCCTTATAATTATTTATGGAATAGCGGACAAACAACTGCATCTATTAATAATATTTTGGCAGGTACTTACGCATTACAAGTTACAGATGCTAATAATTGTATTAGTAATTTTAATAATGTAATTGTTGCCGATGTAACCATTCCCGTAAATATTTTTTTAGGGAACGATACCAGCATTTGCCCCGGAGATATACTTACATTAAAACCCGGTGCATTTGCACAATATTTATGGCAAGACAATTCTACAACATCTACTTATAATGTAACAAAAACAGGAACTTACTCTGTAAAAGTTACCGACAATAATGGTTGCACGGGCTCAAGCAGTATTAATGTAACGGTTGATTGTTCTGATATTTATTTTCCATCTGGTTTTACGCCCAATGGCGATGGAAGGAATGATAATTTTGGCCCCTTAGGTAATTTAGCAGCATTAAAAAATTATTCATTTACTGTTTATGGAAGATGGGGTGAAATTATTTTTCAATCAACCAATCCGTTTAAAAAATGGGATGGTACTTTTAAGGGTTTACAATTAGATGGCGGAACTTATGTTTGGTTTGCATCTTATTCTTTTAACGGCTTACCACAAACAACAAAAAAAGGAACCATTACTATTATACGATAATTAGTTAAATAAAAAAAAGGAGCTGGCTAATGCAACTCCTTCCAATTTATAATATTATAATTATTTATACTTTATCCAACCATAGATGTGTAGGCCGCTGCATCCATTAAAGCATCAACATCGGCAGTATTTTTTACTTCAACTTTTACCATCCAACCGCTTTCGTAAGGGTCATTATTAACTGCTTCGGGTTGTTTTTCTAATAATGCATTTACTTCAACAACTTTTCCTGCAATAGGCATAAACAAATCGCTTACTGTTTTAACGGCTTCAACTGTTCCAAAAACTTCTTCAGCATTTACATCTTTGTTAAGCGTAGCAATATCAACATAAACAATATCTCCTAATTCGTGCTGTGCAAAATCTGTAATACCAATGGTAGCAATATTGCCATCAAGTTTTACCCATTCATGGTCTTTTGTATAACGTAAGTTAGCAGGAAAATTCATAATGTATTTTTTTGCAAATATTAAAAGAATTTTTAGTTAAGCAATTTTATTTTCATTCGTATGTTTTTTATTGGCCTATCTGGTGTTATAGTAGGTACAGAAGCAATTTTATCAATAACATCCATTCCGCTAATTACTTCACCAAATACAGTATAGTTTTGGTCTAAAAAAGGTGTGCCACCAATACGTTCGTAAATTTCTTTTTGTGCTGGTGTGTATTTAAATGCAGGATTATTGTGTTTTACGCCTTGGTTATATACTTGGTTTAATTGTGCTGTATCATATTTTTTTCCTTCAACAATATAAAACTGGCAATTGCTACTTGCTTTTTGTGGATTGCCATCTCTTGCCGCAGCCAATGCTCCTTTTTTGTGTATGAAATTATTTCTAAACTCTGCTGGAATTCTTTCTGTACCGGGTGCTGAGCCTGCACCAACCATTGTAACACTATCGGCATATTTACTGGTAGGATCTCCGCCCTGAATCATAAAATCTTTTATAACCCTATGAAATAATAAACTATCATAAAAACCTTCTTTTATTAACTTAATAAAATTATCTCTGTGTAAAGGAGTGCTGTTGTACAACTTGGCAATCATTACACCATAATCTGTAGTTATTTCAACCAATGTTTCTTTTTGTATTAGTGGTGTTGGCTTTGCGGAAGTTGTTATTATTTTTTTTGCAGGAGTTGAAATTTTTTTTACCTGTGCATTACTAACTAAAGCAATTGAAAAACAAATTAAAATAAAAAGAATTTTTTTCATTATGAATGAAGTTATTGAAATTAAAAGCCTTGTTGCTCAAAGTAAAGAAGAATATGATCTTTTAAAAAATTTTCCTGCTCGGTTAAATTCATTACAGGTAATTCTTTTAATTGTTTAAAATGCGGCCATCCGTCTACATCTGTTTTTTCTACCATATAATAACCACTTGGTTGCAGCAAAGTACAAACAGCTACATGCATTAAATCTTGTTTTTGTTCTTTACTAATTTTATCTTCTATAAAACCGGTTTCTTGTAAACCAATTAAAAATAAAACGGCTTCAACATCTGGTTTTTTACCAAAACGTTCTGTTAGCTTGGCTTCTAAATTCCACCAACGTTGTTGTATATCATCTGTTATAAACATATTATAAAATTATTCTTGTGTTTTTTTTGATTGTTTTATTTTTTTGAAATGAATAATTATTTACCAAATAATCTAAGCAAATAATCTTCTTTAAAATCTATATACGTTGCATTACCACTTGGCGATACGTTGGGTGCTTGGCAATTAAATAAATCTATAACCAAAACTTGCATTTCTTGTTGAGATAGAGGTTGCCCTTCTTTAATAGCTTGTTGCCTGCTCATGCAACGAATTAATTTTTCTCTTTTGCTAAATTTAACATCGCTGCTAAAATGTTTAAACTGTTCTATCAATAATTCTAACGCATGTTTTTCATTTCCTTGCAATACATCGGCAGGTGTACCCTGAATTACAAAAGTGTTGCTACCAAAGGGTTCTATGTGGTAACCAATAAAATTTAAATCGTTCAACAAATCATTCATTAAAGCAGCATCGGCAGATGATAATTCAAGCGTTGCCGGAAACAAAGTTTTTTGTGTAGGCATTTGTTTGTTGTGTGCTGCATTGCTGTAACGCTCATATAAAATACGCTCGTGTGCCAGTTGTTGATGTATTAATTTAAAACCATTATTGGTAGTTGCAACAATATAAGTATTGTTTAATTGAAAGAAAGTATGAAACGTGAATGGTGAAACCTGAGTTTGTTGTTGATATAATAAAGCCTGCTCCTTTTCCTCACGATTAACAACTGACGATTCATGCTCATAAAATTCTTTCCAATGTTTTAGTTCACTTGTATTATTTTTTTCTATAAAGTGTGCCTGATTTTTTTGTGTAAATGTTTTATATAAATTAGATGAAGTTGTAACTGTTTCTTTTTTTTCTTGCGTAAAAGGCTTGCTTACTGCATCTAAATTTTGAATATCGGCATTTAAAGTAAAATCTAAACTGGGTGCAACGCTAAATTGTGCCAGTGCATGTTTTACGGCTGCTTGCACAAATGCATAAATAATTTTTTCGTCTTCAAACTTAATTTCTTGTTTGGTAGGATGCACGTTAATATCAACCTGGCTTGGGTCTATATCAATAAACAAAACATAACTGGGAAAACTATCTTTCGCAATCATGTTTTCAAACGCCGTATTAACTGCATGATTTAAATAGGCACTTTTTATAAAACGATTGTTTACAAAAAAATATTGATCGCCTCTTGTTTTTTTAGCAGTTTCGGGTTTACCAATAAAACCCTGAATATTCATATAATCGGTATCTTCTTTTACACTTACCATTTTGGCATTGTAGCTATTGCCCATTATTTGAACAATACGTTGTTTAATACCACCAGCTTCTAAATAAAAAACTTGCTGACCATTGCTTGTAAGCGAAAAAAATATTTGCGGAAAAGCCATAGCCACTCTAATAAATTCATCTATAATATGTCTTGTTTCTGCAGCATTGCTTTTTAAAAAATTTCTTCGGGCAGGCACATTAAAAAACAAATTTTTCATGCTAATGTTTGTGCCAACACTACATGCACAAACTTCTTGCTTTACAACATTACTGTTTTCTATTTCTATATAAGTCCCTGTTTCATTTTCTGGTTTGCGAGTTTTTACTTCAACTTGTGCAACTGCGGCAATACTTGCCAAAGCTTCTCCACGAAAGCCCATTGTTTTTATATGAAATAAATCTTCTATATTTTTAATTTTGCTGGTAGCGTGGCGTTCAAAAGCCATACGGGCATCGGTTTCGCTCATGCCCTTACCGTTATCAATAACTTGTACTAAACTTTTACCTGCATCTGCAATAATTAATTTTATTTCTGTTGCACCTGCATCTACCGCATTTTCTAATAATTCTTTTACGGCACTGGCAGGGCGTTGTATAACTTCGCCTGCTGCTATTTGGTTTGCAATGTTATCGGGTAATAATTGAATAATATCGGCCACACTTTCTCTTTTAATGAAGCCGTAAAAATAAGTGTTATAAATTTTGTTGCTGTACTTTTCAAAAACTATTGCACATAAACATTCTGTTATCTTTGCTGCCAACAATGGAAAAAAATAATTTTATTGATTACATCAGAATTTTTTGTAGAAGCGGGCATGGCGGTGCCGGTGTAAAACATTTTAGACAAGATAAACTAACATCTAAAGGCGGTCCCGATGGCGGAGATGGTGGCAGAGGCGGACATATTATTTTAAAAGGTAATGCACAACTTTGGACTTTACTTCATTTAAGATATTTTAAAAACGTTTTGGCAAAGAATGGTGAACGTGGAATGAAGCAAAATAAAACCGGTAAAGACGGAGAAGATATTATTATTGAAGTGCCTTTAGGAACCATTGCTAAAAATGAAGAAACAGGAGAAACAGAAGCCGAAATTTTAGAAGACGGACAAGAAATTGTTTGGATGAAAGGCGGCCGCGGTGGCTTGGGCAATCAACATTTTGCCACACCAACCAACCAAGTTCCGGAGCACTGCCAACCCGGCGAAGACGGCATTGAAGGTTGGAAACAATTAGAGCTGAAAGTATTGGCAGATGTAGGTTTGGTGGGTTTCCCCAATGCAGGAAAATCTACTTTATTAAGTGTTATAACGGCTGCAAAACCTAAAATTGCCAATTATGCTTTTACAACTTTAACGCCGCAATTAGGTATGGTTGAATATAGAGACGGAAAAAGTTTTTGTATTGCCGATTTGCCCGGAATTATTGAAGGTGCAGCAGAAGGAAAGGGTTTAGGTCATAGGTTTTTAAGGCATATTGAAAGAAACAGTTGCTTGTTATTTTTAATTCCGGCCGATAGTGAAAATTATAAAAAAGAATTTGAAATTTTATTGAATGAATTGAAAGAGTATAACGAAGAAATGTTGCAAAAAGATTTTATTATAGCCGTAAGCAAAAGTGATATGTTAGATGATGAATTGAAAAAAGAAATTAGTAAAGAATTACCGCAAAATATTCCACATTATTTTATTTCATCTATAACCAATAAAGGGCTTACAGAATTAAAAGATGCACTTTGGACAATACTTAATAAACCTGTTGGTTCTTAAAAAATAGCATTACATTTTTAGAAATAGCCTTCAATCAATTCATTTTAAACAATTGTCTTCTTATTTTTTGTTAAAACATTTTTTTTTTAAGGCTGTAACAACTGTAAACTTTACTTTTGAACGGAACAATGAATTGATTATGAAGAAAATAGGAGTACTTCTTGTATTATTATGTTTTAAATTATTGGCAACAGCTCAGGTAAAAAAAGTTGTGGCAGATAAAATTGTAGCCCAAGTTGGCGATAAAATTATTTTAAAGTCTGATATTGATAATGCTATAAGTGATTATAAACGCCAAGGGCAAGAACTTCCGCCCAATGCAAAATGTGCTTTTATGCAAGGGCAACTAATTCAAAAAGCATTGGTATTACAAGCCGAAAAAGATTCATTACAAGTAAGTGATGATGAAATTGATGCACAATTAGATAATCAGGTTCGCGGATTTATTCGTGAATATGGTTCAAAAGAAATATTAGAAGAAATTGCAGGGCAAACAGTTTATCAAATTAAAGAATCTTTTCGTCAGCCTTTTAGAGAAAGATCTTTAGCCGACCAAATGCGTAAAAAGATTGTTGAATCTATTAAAATAACGCCAACAGAAGCAAAAATTTATTGGGATAAAATACCGAAAGATAGTTTGCCTTTTTATGAAACAGAATTAGAAATAAGTCAAATAACTTCTACTCCAAAATCAAATAAAGATGTTGATGAATATGTAATAAAACAGTTATATGATTATAAACGCCAAGTAGAAAACGGAGGGAAAAAATTTGAACAATTGGCAAAAATGTATTCTGATGATAAAGGAACAGAAAACCAAGGTGGTACTTTGGCCATTAACAGAAACGATAAAGGTGTTATAGATGCTGCATTTCTTGCAGCAGCATTTCGTTTAAAAGAAGGGCAAATTTCTCCTGTAATAAAATCAGAATTCGGATATCATATTATTTACATGGTAAGCCGTAGTGGAGACGATGCAGTAGTAAGGCATATTTTAAAAGTGCCTCCGGTTACCGAACATGAAATAGATTTATCTGTTGAAAAATTAGATAGTGTTAGAAATAAAGTTTTAAAACACGAATTAACTTTTGGTGAAGCTGTAAAAAAATATAGCGATGATAAAAATGCAAGTTTTAACGGCGGACAAATTCAGGCGAGAGACGGCTCTACTTATATTACCATTGATGCATTAGATAAAGACATGGTAAAAACAATTGAACACATGAAAGCAGGAGATATTTCTACACCACAAATTTATACCGATGAACAACGTGGTAAAAAAATGGTTAGATTGGTTTATATAAAAACAAAAACAACACCACACCGAGAAGATTTTAAATTAGATTATAATAGAATTGCACAACGTGCTTTAGACGAGAAAAAACAAAAGTATTTAGAAGCGTGGTTTAACGAACATTTACCTGCATATTATATAAGTATAGATAAAGATTATGCAGATTGCACTATACTTTCTAATTGGTTTAAATACGCTACAAAAAACTAATAAAAAAACCACCAACTAATTTGGTGGTTTTTTTATGCTTGAAATATTTATTTATAATTTTTCCATTTCATCTCTTACAAACTCCATTAATGTTTTTATATAGTTGGGAGATAAGTCGAACTTTAAACCTGCTGCCGCATATAATTCGGGTAAAGTTTTTGTTCCACCTAAACTTAAAGCGTTTATATAATTATTAATAGCAGCTTGTTTATTGTTTTTAAACTGCATCCACAAACCAATAGCACCTAATTGTGCAATACCATATTCTATATAATAAAAAGGAACTTCAAATAAATGCAATTGCCTTTGCCAACTTATTTTTCTAAATTCTTCTAAGCCTGTAAAATCAATAGTTTTTACAGAAAATTCATTTGTAATTTCTATCCATTTTGTGGTTCTTTCTTCAACCGTATGTGTTGGGTTTTCATATACCCAATGTTGAAATTTATCAATAGTTGCAATCCAAGGAAAAATAGTAATTACTCTTTCTAATTGATGTTCTTTAGCACGTTTTAAATCTTCTTCATTATCAAAAAAACTTTGCCAATATTCCATACTAAATAATTCCATTGCCATGCTTGCTACTTCTGCAATTTCCATAGGATATTCTTTAAACGCACTCAACTCTAAATTATGCGATAAGAAAGAATGAATAGCATGGCCGCCTTCGTGTACCATTGTTGTTACATCATCCATTTGCCCCGCTGCATTCATAAAAATAAATGGTGCACCGCTTTCTGCTAACGGGCAATTATAACCACCGGGTGCTTTTCCTTTTCTACTTTCTAAATCAAAATGTTTTAACTCATCCATCTTTTTTAAACATGCTGCAAAAAACGGATTGAGTTGCTGAAAACATATTTCAGATTTTTTTAATAAATCTTGCCCTGTAGTAAAAGGTTTTAAAGGTTCAATACCTAAAGGTTCTGCTTCGGTATCCCAAGGTTTTAAAATAGCTACATTTAGTTTTTGTTTTTTATTCTGATAAATTTTTTCAACCAATGGCAACACATGCAATTTAACTGCTTCATGAAAGTTGAAACAATCTTCTTTACTGTAATCAAACCTGCCCATTTCAACAAACTTATAATCTCTATAATTCTCAAAGCCAGCATTTACAGCTACTTGGTGGCGTTTTGTAATTAATTCAGAATATAAATTATGCATAGCATCTTTATCTTCTGCTCTTCTTGTTAATATTTTTTTATATACGTTTTCTCGCAAATCTCTATCGTGATTATGTAAAAATTTACTTGCTTGTTGTAAAGTATATTCTTGATTATTTACTTCAACCGTCATTTTTCCGGCAATGGCTGCATATTGTTGTTGCATAACAGAAAGTTCTGCTTGTAGTGGAATATTTTCTTCGCGGAATAAATCAATATTCTTTTTTACAGAACGTAAATAAGTAAAAAATTTTTCTTGCGGAAGTTGTTTAGTGAAAGGAGAGTTGATTAATTTTTTATTTAACACATCTGCATACGGTTGTACTTTAGGTTGAATTTCCATCATAAAAAAAGTGAAAGATTCTTCTAAAGATTTATTAGTTGTATCGCAAGTCATTTTAATTTGTCTCCAACAAGCATCTTCACTTACAACGGCTTCAACTTCACTTATATCTTTTAACCAAACATGTAAATCATTAACAGAATTAATTGCTCTATCAACCAAATTTTTAAAATAAGGTTCTAAAGTTTCCCAAGTTGTTACCATAAAATCTTTCGGAAGAAAATGGCGAGGTAATTTTTGAATATCGGCACTCAATTGCATAATAAAATTTTGAGTGGCGAAGATAGAGAACCGTGATTATAATAATTAAACCTATAAAATTTTTGGATGTTTGGTTTTATGTTCTCGTCTTTTCGAAGGAGTATAACGACTGAGAAATCTCAAAAAATTATTTCATGAAAAATGAATCTTGTTTGTACATAGATATCTCACTTCGTCCGATATGACGAAAAATTATTGATGGTAAAAGTCAACCAATTCTTTACAAATATTTTTTACAATAGTTGGACCTTCATAAATAAAACTTGTCCACACTTGTATTAAAGAGGCTCCTGCATTTATTTTTTCTTTTGCATCTGTTCCTGTAAAAATTCCGCCACTTGCAATAATTGGAATTGTGTTTTGTAATTGGTTGTGCAAGTATTGCAAAACTTCTGTACTTCTTTGCTGCAAAGGTTTTCCGCTTAAGCCACCTTGTTGGTTTATGAGTTGTGAGTTGGGTGTTATAAGATTATTTCTGTTAATAGTTGTATTGGTTACAACCAAGCCATCTAATTTTGTTTCGTGTGCCAAAGCAACAATATCATCTAATTGTTCATTGGTTAAATCAGGAGCAATTTTTAGCAACAAAGGTTTACGATTTTGTTTCCCGAAATTTATTTCTTGCAATGCTCCAATAATTTTTTGTAAAGCATCTTTTTCTTGTAATGCACGCAAGCCGGGCGTGTTGGGGCTGCTTACATTTACTACAAAATAATCAACCACATTAAATAATTCATTAAAACATATTATATAATCTTTCCATGCATCTTCGTTAGCAGTTATTTTATTTTTACCGATATTCCCACCAACAATTAACCGTGAATTGTGCGTTGTAGATTGTGAGTTATTCCAATTTTGCAAACGTTGCTTAACAACTTCAACACCATCATTATTAAAACCCATTCGGTTAATGAGTGCTTTATCTTTTGGCAAACGAAATAAACGTGGTTGTTCATTTCCGTTTTGCGGTTTAGGTGTAACTGTTCCTATTTCTACAAAACCAAAACCTAAAGCTTCCAATTCATTCAAATACAAAGCATTCTTATCAAACCCGGCACCTAAGCCAACAGGGTTTTTAAATTTCAACCCAAATATTTCTTTTTCTAATGAAGAATGATTAAAAGTATATTTTGATTGAATAATTTTTTTAATGAAAGGAATAGAACATGCTTTTTGTAAACTGTTCATACTAAAATAATGTGCAGTTTCGGGTTCAAGATTAAAAAGTAAACTGCGAACCAATGAATATATCATGCTGCAAAGATGCAAAAGCAATTTTTAAATATGCATTATTAATGTTTAGTTTAAAATTAGTTGCATAAACAACTTTTTTGTACATTTGGTTTTAAAATTATTTTGCTATGCAAGAAGCATACATTGTTGCAGGTTACAGAACTGCAGTTGCCAAAAGTAAAAAAGGTGGTTTTAGATTTTATCGCCCGGATGATTTAGCTGTTGAAGTAATAAAAAATTTAACGGCAACCATTCCACAATTAGAAAATAAAAGAATTGATGATGTAATAGTTGGTAATGCTGTGCCTGAGGCAGAGCAAGGTTTACAAGTTGGTAGAATGATTGCTGCCAAAGCATTGGGTATTGAAGTACCGGGAATAACCATTAACCGTTATTGTGCAAGTGGATTAGAAAGTATTGCAATGGCTACCGCAAAAATTAGAACAGGTATGGCAGAATGTATTGTTGCCGGCGGAACAGAAAGTATGAGTTTGGTGCCAACCGCAGGTTGGAAAACAGTTCCATCGTACGCTATTGCAAAAGATGAACCCGATTATTATTTAGGAATGGGTTTAACTGCAGAAGCAGTAGCCAAAGAATTTAATGTTACCAGAGAAGCACAAGATGAGTTTGCCTATAACTCTCACCGCAAAGCAGGTATTGCTATTAAAGAAGGATATTTTAAAAGTGGAATATTACCTATAACGGTTGAAGAAACTTATTTAAACGAAAAAGGAAAAAAAGCAACACGCAGTTATGTTGTTGATACCGATGAAGGTTTACGTGCCGATACAACTATTGAAGGTTTGGCAAAATTAAAACCTGCTTTTGCACAAGGTGGTTGTGTTACGGCAGGCAATAGCTCGCAAACCAGCGATGGTGCTGCATTTGTAATTGTTATGAGTGAAAGAATGGTAAACGAATTAGGCGTAAAACCTATTGGCCGTTTGGTAAATTGTGCAAGTGCCGGCGTGCACCCACGCATTATGGGAGTTGGCCCAATAGCTGCTGTACCAAAAGTTTTAAAGCAAGCCAATATGAGTTTGAATGATATTGATTTAATTGAATTGAATGAAGCATTTGCCTCTCAATCATTAGCCGTAATACGCGAATTAGGATTGAATAATGATATTGTAAATATTAATGGAGGTGCTATTGCATTGGGGCACCCTTTAGGTTGTACAGGTGCTAAATTAACCGTACAAATTTTAAATGATATGAAACGCCTAAATAAAAAATACGGAATGGTTACAGCTTGTGTTGGTGGCGGACAAGGCATTGCAGGTATTATTGAAAATTTATAATTAATTTTTATGTGTTAAATGGTTCTGCTTTTTATTTTTTAAAAATAGATTACCATGAAAACAATATTATTTTTCACAGACTTATCAATAGCCAGTACAAAAGCAGCAAAATATGCTTACGCTTTTGCAAAAGAATATGGGATAAAAAAAATTATTCTATATCATACTTATCAATTACCTGCTGTAAGCGGAGATCCTGTTGTGCCGGCAATTCAGTTATTTGATTATGAATCTTTCAATAAAATACAAAAGCAAGCATTAGAAAATTTTCATAAACATTTATTGAACGAAGTTGATGCAGAAGGAATTGATACACAAGAATTGTGTGAGATTAGTAGTTTAACTTTTGATATTAATGAAACTATACAAACACATAATGTTGATGTTATTATTATTGGCACAAATAATAATGATGAAATAGAAGATTTTTTGTTGGGAAGTGATACATTAAATATTGCAAAAAATTCTAAAGTACCTGTAATAATAGTTCCACTCAATGCCACGTATAAAACAATAAAAACAATAGTGCTGGCTTGTGATTTTAAAAAAGATATGGCTGCAAGTACAGTTAAACATGTTATTGATTTTACAGAAACCACTAAAGCCAAATTAAACGTATTACATATAAGTTCTGAAAACGAAACATATACACCAGAAATGTATGAAGAAACAAAAACGTTTACTAATTTGTTCAAAGAATTTCATCCGGAATTTTATTTTGCAGATAATAACAATTTTATAAAAGGCATAAATGATTTTGCTGTAGAAAAAGGAGTTGATATAATTATGGCAACTTCTAAAAAACACAGTTTGTTTGAAAAATTATTTAAAAGAAGTCATTTAAAACAGCTTGTATTTCATAGCCACACACCGTTGATGGTGATACATGATTAATGATGTGCCGTCATTTCGAAGGTTCGTGCCTGAGAAATCTATGTAATAAATGATGATGAGATTCCTCGTTGGGCAAGAACCCAATCTCGGAATGACAATAGGGTTCTATAAATTAATAGTTACTTCATTTTCCCAATTAGCTTTTACGGTAATTTTTTTAGGTATGCTTTGTACAATTTCGGGTTGTAGTTTTTGTTTATAATTACCTGCATCCCAAACACCATTACCATTTGTATCAAACAAAATTCTTAATTCATATTCACCGGGTTTCATTAATTTTTTACTAAACTCATTTTTAGTTAATGCTGCAGTTTCTACAATTTTATCTTGCTGTATAAATTGCAATACAGGTTTTTTATTGATATCTAAATTTATAAAACGTAAACTTAAAGAGCCGTAATCACTTTCTTTTTTAGTTACAAATTTTAAAGTATCTGATTTTAGTAACGAAATATTATTGGTATCTGCCACCGCATCTTTTGCAATAATTAAACGAAAATATTTTTCCTCTTTCCATTTATAATTAATAGAAATTTTTGTGTTGGTTGAATCTATATGTAAAGTATAACCTTCAATTTTTTTATACGAAGTATCTGTTAATTCAATTTTTGAGCTATCAATTTTTTTAAGTTTTCTGTTAAACTCTAATTGAAGATTACTAATTAAATCTTGAAACCCACTTTCTAATGTTGTTGTAAAACGTAACCGATTATTTTCGGTAGTTTTATTTGTTTTAACAGAAGATGCAGCTGTGCTTTGTTTCTCTGCTTTTTTTACTTGATGATAAGCATATAATATTTCTTGATTAGTAGAATCTGAAATTTTTATTTGGTGATTTAAAAATGCAAACAGTTTGGTGCTATCATTATATTTTTTATCGTATCCGTTTTCTACAACAAAAACATTAAATGTACCTTTTGGTAAATGTTGAAATGTAAATTTTCCTTTGCTATCAACTCTTGTATAATAACGCGGATTTGTTTTAACAACAGCCGTATCGCTTAAATTATTATAGAGCATTACAATTAATGTACTGTCTGTTTTTCCTGTTTCGGCTAATAATATTTTTCCGGTGAAATTATTATTATCAATTATGTTTCCGGTTGAAAAAACATAAGAAAAATTTTTAGCAATATTCCCTTCGTTAATATCTCTTATTGCATTGCCAAAGTTTATTGTATAGGTAGTATTAGGCTCTAAAGAATCTCTTAGTTTAACAGTTATATTTTTTAATTTATAATCAATAAGAGGATTGTGTTTAGGAACCGGAGAAACAATTACTTGTTGTTGTGCGTCTTTTACTTCAACATATTCATTAAAGGTTAAAATAATTTTATTGGCAGTAACATTAGTTGCAGAATCTTTAGGCAGTGCATTAATTAAAATTGGCGGAATAGTATCTTTTGGTCCGCCGCCCGGCGGAATAATATTAGCACAACCTACGTTGCAAATGCTTGCAATTATTACAACACAAATTATAGTAAAAAATAATAATATCTTTTTCATTAAAAAACACATTCAATATTTGCAAACATAACTTTATTAATCTTTACAAGTTGTTAATCAAACTTCTTCTTCATTCAATTTGTGTAAAGCAACGGCAAGGTTATTGTTTTTTACAAAGTTGCACCATTCACAATCGCTTTTCCCGCAACCTTTTTTAAATTCTTTGTTTTGAATTTTTTGCCATGTAGTTTTAATTTGTTGTGTTACGGTTGTAACATCGGCATCTGTAATTATAATTTTTTCTGTTTTATATTCATCATCTACAGGTTCAACAAATTCAAATTGTGTTGATACAACTTGCCAATTATTCCGTTTATCATTATCAATTAAAATTTTATAAAATACTGCTTGTCGCCAATAATCTCCGCCTAAAGGTTCACTATCGTTAGGAGGTGATAATTTCTTTTTTGCATTTTTAAAGCTACCGGTTTTATAATCTACTACATTAACCTTATTTACGTTAAACTCAAGCTTATCAAGCTTTCCGTTTAAAGGAATGTTTTGTACAACAACATTTCTTATGGGTGTTTCAGACTTTATAATTTTATTCCAAGTGTTAATATGGTATTGATAGTATGCGGGTAAAATTTTTTCACCGTAATCTAATTTTAATTTATACGTTTCAGGTGTAAATGCTTCTCTGTTTGTGTGTAAATACCATTTAAAATCGTTTACAAAAATCGTTTCATCAGGAAAAACATCATTATTGTTTTTCATTTTTTTAAATAACATTTCTAATGCATAATGCACAGCACTTCCAAACACCATGCTTTCATTTTTTGCCGAAGGAACTTTTATTAAGTTTTGATAATAAAACTTTAGTGGGCAGCTTAAATAATTATTTAAGTTTGTTACACTTAATGTATAACTCTGTAATAGTTTGCTTATATAAGCTTCATCAACTAAATCAATTTCGGGCATGGCTGTTTCCATAAATTGCAGTGCCGAATAATCTATCATATCATCATCTGAAACTATTGCCTGCTCTATGTTTAATGTAGGTAATGATGTTAGCTCTGTAATAAAACTGCTTTTTAATTGCGGTTTATCTTTATCGTTTTTTGTAGCATATGAAATATATAAATTTGTTTTAGCTCTTGTTATGGCTACATAAAATAACCTTCTACTTTCTTCTAAATTGGTTGATACATTATGATTGCTTATTAAATTATCTGGTAGTGAATATGTTTTGTTTGAAGAATTATTTTTATCATCCCAAACACCTTGTGTACAACCAATAACAAAAACATGTTCAAACTCACTTCCTTTACTGCTGTGTGCTGTAACAAGGTTTACTCCAACATTGCTTGCTGTGGTTTTATATAACGGAATACTAATTTTATTTTTTTTCATTACTTCAATATTGTTTAAAAACCCATGAAGTTGCAAATTGGGTTGGCGTTTGGTTTCTTCTTTTACAAAATTAAAGAAGGTTGTTAAAACCTGCATTAGCCAAGGCTTTTCAGCTTCTTTCATAATATAAAAAAGCAAACCCGTTTGTTGAATTATTTTTTCAATTAAATGTTGAAGTGTAATGTTGTGTTGCTCTTGTAATAGTGTTTCTAAAATAGTGCTTGCCTTTTTAATACAGCTGTTAGGTTCATTAAATAAGTCTGCTTTAATATTTGGCATTTCTGCAATTAATCTTCTTAAAGAAAAAATTTCTTCTTTTGTTTTATTATTTTTTTGATTTACAACAATGCTTAGTTTGGCAATTTCTAATGGTTTAATATTAAAAAAGTTATAATGTAATATTTGAAACAATAAATCGTCTGCACTATACGAAATATAATTTTCTTTATCAATCCAACTAAGTATAGAAATAATTTGATGCACTAAAGGCAGTTGCAACAAATCTGTTTTTTTCTTTGTATTAAAGGCAATTTTCTTTTGTTGTAAAACTCTAATAATATCTTCTACTTGTACGTGATTGCGATAAATAACTGCAATTTCTTTTCCGCTAACTCCTTGCTGCATAAGCTTTTCAATTTGTGTAGCAACATAAACTGATTCTTGTGCAGGGTTAATAAATTCTTTTATTTGTGGTTGAATGGAAATATTTTGTAACTGAGGTTTAGAAGAAACTAATGCTGCATCATTATTGGTTATGCGTTGTTGATTATTAATAATTAACTGATGTGCAGCTTCTAAAATATTTTGTGTTGAACGATAATTATTTTTTAAATCTATTTGTACAATATTGTTTTTATATTTTTTTACAAATGCTTCTATGTTTTGCACGTTGGCATCTTGAAAAGAAAAAATACTTTGGTCTGCATCTCCAACAACAAACACATTCGGCACATCCCAATAATTTATAAGATATTGTAGTAATAAGTTTTGTGAGCGACTGGTATCTTGAAATTCATCAACCAAAATGTATTGATAACGTTCTTGATAATCAAGTAATAAATTTTTATTTTTCTCAAATGCATCTAATACCCATAATATCATATCATCAAAATTATAACGACTTATTCCTTTCATCATTTCGTTATACTTCGGATATAAATTAACTCCTGCACGCAGCATTTCCATTTTCTCTATTTCGCTTGCAATAGCAGCCTGCTTTGGATCTCCTGCAGAAAAGTTTTTGTATTTTTGCTTATAATAAAATCCTTCTTTGGTAGGTAGCTCTTGTATGTAAGCATCAATTCTTTCGTTTAAATATTCGGGAGTCCATGCTTCTTTTTTCATTAAACTAAACAGAGATTTTAATCTGTTTTTTTCATAATATATATCTCCTCTAAAACGTTTTAACGGACTATTGTTTTCAATAGCATCAATTAATTTATAAAACAAATCAATCTCTTCTAATTCGCCAATGGGTTCTAAACTTAGTTTACCAAAATAAATAATATTATCTTGAATAACTTCATTACAAAAAGAATGGTAAGTATGAATTTGAATATTGTATGCTGCTGCACCAATCATTGCCAACAAACGATTACGCATTTCAACAGCACCATTATCGGTATAAGTTAAACAAAGAATATTGCTTGGATTAGTATCTGATTGCAATAAAATATTGCCAATGCGTGCAGCTAATATTTGTGTTTTTCCGGTACCAGGACCAGCGTTTACAATTACAGGACCTTCAATAGTATCAACAGCAAGTTGTTGTTGTTGGTTTAAGTTATTATAAATTTTATTAAACTCGTCTTTGAAATTTGTTGGCATCTTTCAAAGATAAATTGTAAATGGAATTAATTTGTTTTTAGAGATAAGCTGAAATAAACCCTGCTGTATTTTTTATGTTATTTACATTCTGAATAGAAGTGCAAGTATTATTCTTGTTTCAGATTTTACTAAATCTGGTCTCCATGTTGGCGTTAAGGGTGTTGTTGAATATCCGTCTGGAGATGTTACGCCACCATGCCCTGCAAAGTATGATACGCTTGAATTTCGGTTTACAATTTCAAAACGCAAAGTGGTACTTTGGTTGGGCATATAATCAAAATTGGTTGACATATCCCAACCTGTAAAAGGGTCTCCTGGGTTTGCAGTAAAAGGGTATGCACCTGCTGATTGTGTTGGATTGTTTGGATTTGGTAATGAGCTTGCTTGGCCTGTTGGAAGCAATACTAAATAACGCCCGGGGTTTGTCATCCAACCGCCGCCAATTGTCCAAGCATATTTGTTATTATTAAACCAAATTCTATTATAAATCATTGAACTTATAAAATATTGTGCAGGACCTTTTGCGGGGTCGTTATTATTAAAACCATTTACACCGCCGCCTTTTTCAAAACCAATATCAAACGTATAAGATAATGCAGCTTGACTAATGCCTTTTGTATCGCCTTTGCTTTTATAGTATCTGGCTAATAAACTATTGTCTGAATGAAAGCGTTTTCTTTCAGGTATTCCGCCTGCATCTGTTCCAAAATAATCGTTGGTAAGTACTTTAAAATTACTATTGGGCATATAAGTAAAATTGAATCCAAAGCCGGGCATACTATTAAATTTACCATAGCTCTGCCATCCATTAATTATCCATGGTTCTAATTTTATATGTTTTGAAAGAAACATTTGAATACGAATGCCATTAAAAAACCAAGGAGTATTATCTGAAGTGAAGGAAGCTTGATATTCCCAATTTTCGGGTTGATAATAAGAATTAAGCCCAACGT
This sequence comes from Bacteroidota bacterium, assembly GCA_018267725.1. Lineage (GTDB taxonomy): Bacteria > Bacteroidota > Bacteroidia > Chitinophagales > Chitinophagaceae > CW01. The sequence continues at coordinate 42,279 of JAFDXY010000018.1, read as the reverse complement.
ACGACATAAACAAACCTGCATCAATATTTACACCATACCATTTATTAATGTGAATACCTGCATAAGCTTCACTTAAATAACGATATACATCTGCAAGATTATATTGACCTCTATATGGACTAAGATCGTTTCTGGGAACAACTGTTGATCTTGTGCCGAATTGAGTCATAATTCTAGCATGTGTATTTTGGTACGTAAAATCTCCACCTAAATGTAAAGCAGCTAATTGTACTTCATTGGTTCTTGCAATAGCTGTAGAGCCAACAGCTGTATTATCAATAGGGTTGTTAAATGAGTAATTATAATTTACATCTACTAAAATACTTGGTATAAAATATTTTCCTTTCCATACAACAGAATCTCTTCTATCACTACCATTTTGCCAGCTTACATCAACATTTTCAAATGGAATTTTTTCTTTATATTTTAAAGTATTTTGTGCATAATTTTTAACTGCAATACTTAAAGTAAATAAGCCTACTAAAATTTTAATTTTCATTACAAGCGGTTTATTATTTCAAATTACTTAATGCGTTTGTTACACAACATTAACTGAGCTTTACTTCACCTCAACCCACTCACTAATATTATTATTTATGCTTATGGTTGCAATAAAAATTTTATCTGTTGTGTTTGCTAAAAATGTACTTCTATCAAACTCGGCATTTTTATTGGTTGTAATAATTTTTGTAAGTGTTGCATAATCTAATTTAACATCTACTTGCGGAGGTAATACAAATACTGCAAAGCCTTTAATTTTTTGTTTGCCGTTATAAGAAATTTTATACAGTTGTTTTTTTACTTTTTGAAGAATAGGTTTTTCGGGTGCAATACTGTCTATCCAAGGCATTGGCGGAACAATAGCAGGTAATGCATAATAATTTAAACGAAGAGAATCGCTCCAACCATTTGGATTTTTATCGAAATTTTTACTGTTAAAATAAATACTGCCATCAATATTTTTATTGTTGCGTAAAAGTTTTATTTGGTTGGGAAGTTCATTAGGATTTTTCCATGCAACACTTCTTTCGCTTGTTTCTAATGAACGATAAATTCCATGACCAATAAACATTTGTCTGCCATAAGTATGTTTGCCCCACCAATCTAACAACACAGTATAATCGCAAAGTTTATGGCCTATTTCCCAATACAATTGTGGTGCTGCATAATCAATCCAACCTTTTTTTAACCATAATAAAATATCTGCATATAAATCATCATAATTCCCAATGCCTGCTTTGGTATTGCTACCATCGGGGTCTTTACTTTTATTACGCCATACACCAAACGGGCTTACGCCAAACTTTACGCGAGGGTTGGTGCTTTTAATAGTTTCATCTAACAATTTTATAATGCTATCGCAATTGCTTCTTCTCCAATCATCTTTACTTAATCCGTTGCCATATTTTTCAAATGCTTTGTTATCAGGAAAATCGGTTCCTTTTCCATCTTTATACGGATAAAAATAATCGTCCATGTGTATGCCATCAACATCATATCTACTAACAATATCTTTTACTACGCTTGCTACAAACTGCCTTACTTCGGGCAAACCGGGATTAAATATTTTTTGATTGTTGTAAGTGAAAAACCATTCAGGATGAATTTTTGTAATATGTGTTGGAGATACGGTTGATTTATTAATTCTGAAAACAGCTCTGTACGGGTTTAACCATGCATGAAATTCCATACCGCGTTTATGTGTTTCGTCAATCATAAACTGAAGCGGATCGTAATACGGTGTTGGCGATAAGCCTTGTGTTCCGTTTAAATATTCACTCCATGGTTCGTATTGTGAAGGATAAAAAGCATCGGCAGTTGGGCGAATTTGTACAATTAAAGCGTTCATTCCGTTTTGTTTGTGCATATCTGCCAAGTGAATAAATTCTGCTTTTTGTTCTTCAACGCTTAATCCTTTTTTACTTGGCCAATCAATGTTTTCAACAGTTGCAACCCATACTGCTCTAAACTCAAACTTAGGAGGTGTTTGTGCAAATAATATAAATGAAAATTGAAAGGCGGTAATTAAAAGGGTAATTTTTTTCATGCTGTAAATATATTGTACTTTATAAGTGTAGCAACCGTTGTGTATGATTTACAGAATGTGAGTTGAAGTATTAACATTAACTTTCCCAAACGTGCAAACCCTCGCTGCAATTGGCACAAATGTCAATATTTTTTCTGCTGGTCATTAATTCTTTTCTAAATTGTTTGTAGTTATCGTTATGCCAAATTTCTTTAAACGTTTGTGTTTTTAAATTTCCTAACCGGTGCATAGCATCTTTATCAAAACAACAAGGTACTACCAAACCATCCCAAGTAATAACATTGCCTTGCCATAATTTCCAACAATGATTTTGTAATCCGCTTTTTGAAATAGTGTTTCCGTTTTTATCTTTTTTATAACGGCTGTATTTGTTGTTGGTTGGAATAAGTTGATTGGGATCGTTTTCAAAATCGTACACTTGTGCTGTTTTAAAACGTACCTGATCTACTCCAATTTCTTTTCCTAATTTTTTTATTTCTTCTATTTGATGTTCGTTAGGTTTTACAACCAAGAATTGAAAAAATACAAACGGAGTTTTACTTTTTAATTCTTTTTTCCACTTAATAATATTTTTAGCTCCTTCTATTACTTTATCTAATTTACCGCCAACACGGTAAGATTGGTAAACATCCTGTGTTGTTCCATCTATAGAAATAATTAATCTATCTAAACCACTTTCTACAGTTGCTTTTGCTTTTGCATCGGTTAAATAATGGGCGTTGGTAGAAGTTGCGGTATAAATTCCTTTATCATGTGCATACTTTACCATTTCTAAAAAATTAGGGTTTAAAAATGGTTCTCCTTGAAAATAAAAAATTAAGTATAGCAGTTCTTTATATATTTCATCAATAGTTTTTTTGAAAAAAGATTCTTCTAACATACCGGTTGGTCTTGTAAATTCTCTTAATCCACTTGGGCATTCCGGACAGCGTAGGTTGCAAGAAGTTGTTGGCTCAAACGATATTGAAACAGGATAGCCCCATTGAATAGGTTTTTGAAAAATTTTACTTATTTGATAACTGCTCCACACTTTGGCACCGTTTAATAAACGGCGTGGAGTAAGTTTGGTTAAGAAATTAATACTATCATTTAAATTAAAATATGCCATAAGAGTTGTAAAAATACAATAGCAAATATTAATGCTTTGATAAGTTTCGCATACCGAAAAAAATATTGGTTGCTTTCAATTTTCAATCTTCAAATTTGTAGTAATTTTTTGTAATGGTTAAAAAGAAAAAACGAAAATTATTTTTAATTATCTTCTTGGTATTAGGTGCAGTGTTTTTTTGCTTTTTGTATTTATTCTTTCAATATAGAAAAAAAGAAGCTAATGCCCAACAAGCTGTGTATAAAGCATTTGGGGTTAATATTCCTACAAATTATTCAATTTATGGAATTGATGTAAGTAGCTACCAACAACAAATTAATTGGGCTTTAGTAAAGCAAATATCTACTCAAAATATAAAAATTGGATTTGTGTTTATTAAAGCCACCGAAGGATTGAATGATACCGACAAGTTTTTTAAAACTAATTGGCAAAATGCAGCACAAAACAATATTACAAAAGGTGCCTATCATTATTTTTTAGCTGCCAAAAGCGGCGAAAAACAAGCAGAAAATTTTATAAAAAACGTAGCCCTAAGCAAAGGAGATTTACCGCCGGTTGTAGATATTGAAGAGCTTTACGGCCAGCCCGTACCAATTGTAAAACAAAGGTTAAAAGAGTGTTTGCAAACTTTAGAAAATTATTATAAGGTAAAACCCATTTTATATAGCTATGCGAATTTTTACGAAACCTTTTTGGGTAAAGACTTTGATGGGTATTATTTATGGGTTGCCAATTATTTAGAGAAGGATAAACCAAACATTAAAAGAGACTGGCTTTTTTGGCAATGTACAGACGCCGCAACCATTAATGGAATTGCTACCCCTACAGATATAAATATTTTTTTTGCAGATAGTTCAAAATTTTTTCGTATATTGTTAAAGTAAAAGGTATGTTTTTAGAGAAGTTTGTCATAAAAACGTCTATTAACATTTTCTTTTTAAACCGTTATGTTTTTTTTCAGTCTTTAATTCAGAATTTTGTGTTGTAAAAGAGAAAAGAAGAAAGAATAGTTCTTAATTTTTTGGGGTATTAAAAAAAGAAAAATGGGTTCTAAGGTTTTTTTAACAAAAAAAATGTTTTTTGGCAAGCGGTTTGCATTATAATTAAAACAAGAATAAAAAGATATTAATTCAAGATAGTCAATTTTCTCATAAGCAGTTAGTTTTGGTTACGGCCTCTGTTTCTACAGAGGCTTTTTCTTTTTAAGATACTCGGGGTTAGCTTTCATAGTATCTCCTTCTACTACCCAAGGCAACACTTCGTAATTATGAGTTCTAAACCATAAAAAAACAACCAAAGCCCCAACCGAATCTGCTAAAAAATCTAAAATATCACCTGTTCTGTGTGGAATAAACAAATGCTGAATCATTTCTGAAGCAATGGCATAAATTAAACAAGCCATTAATACAATAAACACCCAAAGGTTTTTCAATTCTACTTCGTCTTTACGGCGTGGATATATAAATAAAAATGCAAGAACGCCAAAAATTGTGGCATGTACTATTTTATCGCAATAATATTTTTCAAACCAAGTTATGGTTGGCAATTCGTTTCCGGGAGTAAACAATAGAAGTAAAGTAATAACAAACCAAATTTGCCCCCAGCGTAAATCTTTTTTCAAAAACACCATATAACCAAATATTAATTATATACCAAATATAAGTGAGTATAATAAAAAAAGAAATAACCCTTTTGTTTATTGAATAAAACTGAAAAAATTCAGCATATTTTAATTTTTATTGTTTATAAAAACAAATGGCTTTACCCGTTTTAAGTATATTAATTCTTGAAAATAATAAATGTTTGTAGAAATTTTTCTGCGGTTAACATCAATAATTTCATTAGCAATACAAAAGTTTTTAAAACTTTCAACATGGTGCAGCAATAAATTTAAACACTTAACTTCTTGTTCAAATGCAACTTTGTTTAACTCAACGCTTTTTGCTAATACAAGAAGATCTCTGCTTCCTTGTTTCATAAGTTACTGAAATTGGGGGTATAATATATTTAAGCTTAAACAGCTTTTTGAACAGGGCACATACAGTGCTTTTTATATTTACTCTTAAAAATGCCACACGAAGAAAATGCCAAAATCAATAAACTTAAAACAAAAATAAAAAGCATTCTATCTATCCTGTATTTTAAAAACATGAACTAAATTAATATTTTAATTTGTAATCTTTACACACATTTTTCATTTTCGGTGAAAATAGCTTTTAAAACGATATTAATAGCCCCGTTAGATTGGGGTTTGGGACATGCAACCCGTTGTATTCCTATTATTCGCAGCTTGCAACAAGCAAAATGCAATGTTATTGTTGCCGTAAACAACAAGCAAAAAAGTTTATTACAGAAAGAATTTACGAGTATAAAGTTTATTAATTTGTTTGGTTATAATATTCATTACACAAAAAATAAATACACTTTGCCTTTTGCATTAATAGGACAAATGTTTAAAATTTTTAATTGCATTAATAGGGAAAAAAAATGGTTAGAAAATATTATTACTGAATTGAAAATTGATATTGTTATAAGCGATAATCGGTTTGGATTATTTACCAAAAAAATTCCTTGTGTTTTTATTACGCATCAATTACAAATTGAAGCCTCATATAATTGGTTAAAAAAAATTGTTCAAAAAATAAATTACAAATACATTAATTGTTTTACAACATGTTGGGTACCAGATTTTGAAGGAGAAAATAATATTGCCGGAACCTTATCCCATCCCAATACAATGCCTTCTATTCCCGTACAATATATTGGTATTTTATCAAGGTTTAATGAACCAAAAAATCAAACAAATTTTATTTACGATTGTTGTTTTTTATTATCGGGTCCAGAGCCACAAAGAACTTTGTTGGAACAAAAAATTATTCAACAACAAAATACTATAAAACACTTAAAATGTTTTTTAATAAGAGGGTTGCCTGAAACAAGCACAACCTTATCTTCTTCCAATAATTTAATTATAAAAAATCATTTACCCGAAAAAGAGTTAGAAGAAATAATTTTACAAAGCGAATTTGTTGTAGCAAGAAGTGGTTATACAACAATTATGGAACTTTTTTCATTACACAAAAAATCAATTTTAATTGCAACACCCGGGCAAACAGAACAAGAGTATTTAGCAAAAAAATTAATGAAACAAAATTGGTGTTATGCAGTAAAGCAAAACAATTTTTTTATTGAAGAAATTTATTTAAAAGCAAAACAATTTAACTATCAATTACCAAAAGTTGTTGATACTAATTTAGCAATAGAAAATCTTTTAGAACCCTTATTACATGGGCAGTAAAGCAAAAGCTCATATAGCAATTTTAATTGCCAATTTTTTCTTTGGCAGTTGTATTGTGGCTGTAAAACATTTAACGCAAGTTGTAATGCAACCATTGGCATTAAATTTTTTACGTTTAAGTTGTGCATTAATTTTATTTTGGTTAATGTTTTTAATAAAACCGTCTAACGCATCTATAAAAAAGAAACATGTTTTTTTATTTTTTCTTTGTGGTTTAACGGGCGTTGCCATTAATCAGGTATTTTTTATTAAAGGAGCTTCATTAACAAGCCCTGTACACACTTCATTACTTGCATTAGTTACACCTATTGTTTTAACCATTATTGCAGTTTTATTTTTAGGTGAAAAATTATTGTGGAATATATTAATTGGTTTGTTATTAGGAATTAGCGGAGCCGTTATTTTAATATTATTAAAGAATAATGATAGTAGTAAAGACAGCAATATATTGGGAGATTTTTATGTAATATTAAATGCTACTTCGTATGCAATATATTTAGCCATTGTAAAACCCTTAATGGATAATTATAAACCCATACATGTAATAAGATGGGTGTTTTTATTTGCATCAATAATTGTGTTGCCTATTGCATGGAATGATTTTACAGAAATAAAATGGCAATTGTTTAATTGGACACATTGGCTATCGTTAATTGTAGTTGTGTTAGGTGCTACATTTATTGCCTATTTATTTATTGTTTACGGAATTGCAACTTTAGGTGCATCGGTAGTTGGAGCTTATGTTTACACACAACCGGTTTTTGCAACCATTACTGCCATGGTTTTATATAACGAAAAATTATCAACCGTAAAATTAATTGCAGCCATTTTTATTTTTGGCGGCGTTTATTTGGTGAATTATAAAAAGAAATTATCTGCACCAGAAGCAATGGAGTGTGTAGATTAATAATTTTTAGGATAATCAAAAAACGAAAATATTTTTTTTGCCGAAGAAAAATCTTTCCAACTTTCACATGCTGCTTTTACTGCAAACATGCCACAGGCAGGCATTTCATCAATTTGTGTTTCGGTTAATTCATTTACAAAATAAGTAATACCCGGATTGTGAGAAAACAAAGCAATATTATTAAACTCATTACTCACATCAGCAATAACATTATAAAATATTTCTACCGAAGCATTGTATAATTCTTTTACTTGAATAATTTTTTCTTCATCAACTTTATAAGCTTTTGCAAAATACGTTGCAGTTGTTATGGCTCTTTTTGCAGGGCTTGAAATAAATGCATCTATAACAATATTTTTATCTGTTAGTTTTTTTGCCATCGTTAAGGCATCTTTATTTCCTTTTTCAGTTAACGACCTATCAAAATCTGAAAGTGTATGCAAATCCCACGAGCTTTTTGCGTGGCGTATAATAATTACAGATTTCATTCTTGCATAAATTTAATATCCTCTTACATTTTTTCCTTCCATAAAATTTAAGAATGCTTTGTTGCAAACTTTGTTTCCGCCGGGTGTTGGATAGTTTCCGGTAAAATACCAATCGCCTGTATTGGTTGGACAACTTTCATGCAACTCTTCAATGGTTTGGTAAATTACTTCAACCGGAATATTTATTTCTGAAGGTGTAATTAATTCTGCAATTTTTAAAGAAATTTCTTCGGCTGTAAATGGCTTATAAATTTGTTTTACAGCGTTTTCTATATGTAATTGATTATCTCTTTGCAATTGTTTTATTTTTTCTACCGTTTCATTTATAACATTCTCTAAATTTCTTTCTTTTAATAAAGCAATAGCTGCACGAAAGGCAATAAAATCGCCCATTTTGCTCATATCAATACCATAACAATCGGGGTAACGAATTTGTGGTGCAGATGAAATAACAATTATTTTTTTAGGTTGTAAACGTGCCAACATTCTTACAATACTTTCTTTTAAAGTAGTGCCTCTAACAATGCTATCATCTATAACTACTAAAGTATCTTCATTCTTTTTTACGGTGCCGTATGTTATATCATAAACGTGTTGTACCATTTCATTACGGCTACTATCTTCTGTTATAAAAGTTCTAAGTTTTACATCTTTAATAGCAATTTTTTCTTGACGAATTTTTCTATTAATCATCTCCTCTAACTTATCGGGCGTTACATTTCCATTCCAACTTAAAATACGTTCAATTTTTATTTTATTTAAATATTCTTCCATGCCTTTAACCAAACCATAAAAAGCAATTTCTGCCGTATTAGGTATGTAAGAAAAAATAGTGTTTTTTAAATTATAATTTATACGTTCTAAAACTGTTTTACTTAAATGATGCCCCAATGCAATTCTTTCTCTGTAAATTTTTTCATCACTTCCTCTTGAAAAATAAATTCTTTCAAAAGAACAAGCTCTTCTTTCTTGTGGTTCTATTACTTGTTGTATGGTGTAATTTCCTTTTGCATCTACTATTAAAGCCTTGCCTGGCAACAGTTCTAACACTTCGTTTTCTGCAACATTAAAAGTTGTTCTTATAGCAGCACGCTCACTTGCGGCAACAATAACTTCATTGTTTATATAATAATATGCGGGGCGAATGCCATGTGCATCTCTCATTACAAAACTAAACCCATTGCCCATTAATCCGCCAACGGTAAAACCTCCATCAAATAATTGTGTAGCTTTTTTTAATACTCCGCCAACATCAGGATGATTAGGATTTTTATCATCTTCTTTTAATAAAAAATGATGAATAGTTTCCATCATTGCAGCAAGATCACTTTGCTTTTGAAAATCTCCCGGATTGATATTTAATAAATCATACAACTCATCTGTATTTACTAAATTAAAATTTCCGGCTAATGCTAAATTTTTTGATGGTTGTATATTTCTTTTTATAAAAGGATGGCAAAATTCAACATTATTTTTTCCTTGTGTTCCGTATCGTAAATGCCCCAACAACAATTCTCCTAACATAGGTAAATGCCCTTTCATTAAATTAGGAAATTGTTTAATATCTGATTGATATTTTTCTAATTCTTTTACTTCTTCTCCAATTTTAAAAAAAATATCGGCAATAGATTGTGGTTGATTGCTACGAATGCGATGCAAAAACGGATAACCTGCTTCAACATTTAATTTAACCGCGGCAACACCTGCACCATCTTGCCCGCGATTATGTTGTTTTTCCATTAACAGATATAATTTGTTTAAGCCATACATTACTGTGCCGTATTGTTGCAAGTAATAAGAGAAAGGTTTTCGTAAACGAATAAAGGCTAAGCCACATTCATGTTTTATTGCGTCGCTCATAATAATGCTAAAAAAGAAAAGGCGAAGTTAATGCTTCGCCTTTGTATGAAATATTAATTCTGTTTTTGTTGTACCGATTCTGCTAACCATAAAAATTCTTTTATAAAAATATCTATGGGTTTCTGAAAATTTCCGTCTAATAAATTTCCCTCTGTATCAAATTTTTTATCAACCTGCGGTGTAATTAATAAATAGGGCGATGCTATACCAAATAATGCAGGCACTAATAATAATAATTGTTGGCTGCTTCTTGCCCCACCTAATGCACCAGTTGATGCAGTTGCTAAACCAAAAACTTTTCTTGCTTGTTTTGGAAAATGATCTAACAAGTTTTGTAAAGCAGATGAATAGCTTCCGTTATACTCTGGTGTTACAATTACAAACGCATTTGCAGCAAACATGCGTTGTGCTAAAGGCTTAAATTTTTCAGGCGTTTCACTAACACTTTTATATACAGTTTGTAAAAAGCCTAAATCATAATCTCTAACATCAATTAAACCAATATTGTGCGTTGATTTTTTTTGTATTTCTTTTTGTAAAAAAAGAGCCAACCTGCTTGTAATGCTTTCCTGCCTTGGACCTCCGCTTATAACTTCTATATTCATGTTAACAGTTTAATTATACTTTGTTTGCAATGCGTATTATGCTTGCTTTACAAATTGTACATTAAAATTTAGTTTAATATCTTCACTTACTAATACGCCGCCGGCTTCTAAAGCTGCATTCCATGTTAAACCAAAGTCTGTTCTGTTAATTTTTCCTGTTGCTTCAAAACCTGCTTTTGTTTGTCCCCATGGGTCTTTAGCTAATCCTAAAAATTCTACCTTTAATGTTACTGGTTTGGTAACATTTTTAATGGTTAAGTTCCCGGTTAAAGTATAATCATCATCGCTAACTCTTTTAAATTCGGTTGAAGTGAATTTTAAAGTTGGAAATTTTTCTGATGCAAAAAAATCATCTCCTTTTAAATGTTCATCTCTTTGTGTGTTGTTGGTGTTAACGCTTGCTGTATCTGCTTCAAAAGAAATTTTAGCATCTGTAAAATCGTCTTTTTCAGATTCCATAGTTGCGTCAAATTTTGTAAAGCTTCCTGTTACATTAGTAATCATTAAATGTTTTGCTTTAAAAGTAATTTCGCTGTGTGTTGCGTCAATTTTGTAAGTATTCATTGTTTTATATTTAAAATTTTTATAAATAATTGTTTATATAGTTGCAGGTGTTTCTTCAATTAATACGCCCATTTTACCCATTTGATAATCTTTAAAAGCCTGCATTATTTCTGTTTGCGTATTCATTACAAAAGGGCCGTGTGTTGCAATGGGTTCGTTAATAGGCTCTCCGCTTCCAACAAAAAATAATGTGTTGGTATTGGCATTAACTGTAAAAGTTTCTCCATCATTATTAAAAACAGCTAACTGTTTATTGTTTACTATTTCTTTTTCGTTTATAACAATTTCTCCTTCTAAAACATATAATAATGTATTATAATGTTTAGGGAAAGAAAAAGTGAAAGAACCTCCTTTTTTCATTTCTCCCATTAATGTTGTTACGGGTGTAAATGTTGGAATGATGCCTTTTACGCCATTTAATTCTCCTGCGGGAATACGAATAGTTGTTAATCCATCTTCAGTAATAATTGTTGGCGTATCTTCTTTAGTTGCAGGGTAATATTTAGGCTCATCCATTTTATGTGCAGCGGGTGTATTTACCCAAACTTGCAACAGTTCTTGGTCTTCACCATGGTCAAAAATATTTGCCGGCATTCTTTCACTATGTATAATGCCCATTCCGGCATTTGTCCATTGTGTACCGCCTTCAAAAACAACATGGTTGTTGCCACGACTATCTTGGTGATGAATTCCGCCTTTATAAATAAAACTGATTGGAGAAAAACCACGATGAGGATGAGGGCCAACGCCTTGTAAATGTGTTGGAATATTTCTATCGGCAATGGTTTTACCATGATGGAATACTAAAAACGGATTTAAAAATTCATTATTAAACGGTAATAATTCTTGCACATGCATGCTGCCAACATTTATGGTTCTTCCTTTTATAATTTGTTTTATTGTTTTCATATTAGCTCCTTTTTTATTTTATTACATGTACATACATGTATTTTATTAAAAAAATTATTTTTCTTTTTCGCGTATTTTTTCAAGTAAATTATTTAAAGCAGCGGCATCTTTATTGTTTAAAGAAACTGTTGCTTCGTATATTTCGTCAATTTTGTTGGTAGAAGATTCTAATACACTTAGCCCTGCTTGCGTTAAAGCCATAACCGTTTGTCTGCCATCATGCTCACCCTGTGTGCGTTTTACCAATTTTTTTACAACTAATCTGTCTATAATTCTTGGTACGTTTGAATTTTTTTCAATCATTCTTCCGGCAATATCTTTTACACACATTTGGTTAGGATGCTTGCCTTTTAAAATTCTTAATACATTATACTGTTCGTGTGTTAAACCAAATTCTTTTAGTTCTTTACAACTTAGTGTTTTTAACCACCAAGCTGTGTATAAAATATTTAACCCTGCTTTTTGCACTTCGCTTTTAAATTTATTGCTTTGTATGGCGTTTTCTAATTTCACAATGCAAATATACATGTATGTACATGTAATTTCCAAATTTATTTTTCTTTTTTTAAATAAGCCAATTCAATAGCTATTTATAATTATTATGTGTTTACCTATTTTACTTTTTAAATAGATATATTGAAGTAGTAAATTAGAGCTTACTTTTGCCGCAAAGTTTTATTTTATGAAAATGCGGAACGCTTATTATTTAATCTTAATTTTTTTCTATTTTTTATTTAACGCATGTTCTCCTAACAATGTAACCATTGATAATTCGTTACAAAAATATTTTGATGATAACCACGTAAACGGAACATTTGCTTTGTTTGATAACGGCTCTGGACAGTTTACGGTTTATAATTTATCTCGCTATAAAGATTCTGCTTTCTTACCTGCATCAACCTTTAAAATTGTAAACTCATTAATTGGTTTGCAAACAGGAAAAATTACGAATGAAAAAATGATAATTAAATGGGATGGTGTTAAACGCTGGAACGAAGCATGGAATAAAGATTTAACCATGGAAGAAGCTTTTAAATTATCTGCCGTTCCATATTACCAAGAAGTAGCAAGAAGAATTGGAAAAGATACCATGCAATTTTGGTTAGATAGTTTGCATTACGGTAATAAAAAAATTAGTGGAACCGTAGATACTTTTTGGTTAAACAATTCTTTAAAAGTAACGGCTGATGAACAATTGGGTTTGGTTAAACGTTTATATTTTGATCAATTGCCTTTTGATAAACGCAGCCAAGCCATTGTAAAAAAAATAATGTTGCAAGAAAACAATGCCAATTATAGTTTAAGTTATAAAACAGGTTTTGCTTATAAAGAAGATGGCAAATCATTAGCATGGATAGTGGGTTGGCTTGAAGAAAATAAACATCCTTACTTTTTTGCATTAAATATAGAAGGAGAACACAATGCTGATTTGGTAAAAATGCGAATGAATATTTTGAAAGGTATTTTAAGTCAATTAGGTTTTTTACAAGGGAAGAGATAAGTTACAGTTAAATAATTAAGTACTTTCTTTTGTATTGATGCGAAAGAAAGTACGCCTTGGTTCGTGAGACGCCATAGCTACAGGCGATTCCGTCATGTCGAGCCTATCGAGACATCTCATCGACATAAACTTCCCAACAGATTTCTCGTTTCGCTATGCTCCACTCGAAAAGACGGTTACGCCATGTCGGCCGAAGGAGACTCCTCATCGGTTTCAACATACTTCGACAAGCTCAGTATGACAAAACCCGACAACTGACAACTTGTGTTTCTTTTAGTTTCGTTTTTTTTATTAAATAAACTTTTGTGCTACTGTGAATTTAACAAGAGTTATTGGTATTGTTGACCAACAAAAACTTTACTCGTTTCTTTGATTGCATCGGGCATTTCAAACTGTCATTTCAAATTTTCAGCATATACCGATAATAAATACATATCAAATACTCGCATTTTAAACCATCTTTCATCGAGTATTTGGTCAATGTTTTTGAAATGAAGTTTTATTAGAGCATCAATCTCTATAATCTTTTGTTCAAAGAGGTCTGTCCATTTAATAACATATTCCTTGTAAGATTTTACTTTTAATACCTGCATATTATTATTGTCCATAATAATTGTCTCTTTGTTAAAGAGCCAAAGCAATTTAGATGCTGCTACTTTTACATTTTTAATTTCCGGTCTGCTTACAAGTTCGCCACTGACAAATCTATCGGATAGAACTTCAACGCCTAAATTCCCCTCATTACGTAGCATATTATCAACTGTTCCAAGTACCATTGCTGCACTTTTCGGTTTGAAATTTCTACCAATTTTCATATAGTTATTTACATACCTATAATAAGCTGTTTCTCTTTTAATCGATTTTTTTGTCAAAATTGCATCAATAATATTTTTTTCAATGTCGTAATAAGAAACATAGTAACGCATTATATCTCTTAATTCTATTTTTCTCATCATTGATAAATTGATTGTTATAAACTTAACGAATGTATCACTTACATTAAGCTTTACATTAAATAAAAAGTTCTTAATTAATACGCTCCACCAAGAATTATATTATTGTTGCTACCTCCTTTATCTATAATTTTTGTTACGCCACTTCCATCAATATTGCAAGAATAAATATCTGCGTTACTATTATAACCACCCGAATTAACAGCACCCGCATTAAAAAATATTTTCTTTCCATCTGGAGATAATCTTGGTAACATGCCGTCTGTAAATACAATTCCACTTGGTAATACAATATTTACTTTTACTGCATTTGTACCATCATAGTTAGATGTCCAAACTTCTTCAGTACTAACACTATTATTACCATTGCTAATGTATTTTGTAAAAAGTATTTTATTTAATTGAGTTAACCCACTCCCATTAGTTGTTTGAGCACTGGCTGTTTTTTGACAACTTAATTGAAAAAGGATAATTACCATTGAAAACACGGCAAGTACAACTGAACCTAATAAAAGTTTTTTCATTTTTAAAATGTTTTTAGTTAAGAAAAATTATTAATTGGAAATAAAGATATAATTTTTTTACAAATTAGCTACTTATAAGTAGTACTTTATGAGTAGTAACTGAGAAGCGGCTTTATAAGTTATTTTATCTTATGAAAGCAAAAAAGAAAGTCAATCTTAATGCTGATGACGAATTGGTAAAACTTGCGGCAAGAATAAAAGCATTAAGAATTGAACGTGGCTACACCAGCTATGAATATTTTGCTTACGACCATGATATTTCAAGAGCACAATACGGCAGATATGAAAAAGGGCAAGACATTAGGTTTAGCAGTTTAATTAAACTCATTAATGCTTTCGATATTTCAATTGAAGAATTTTTTAGTACAGGGTTTGAATAATTATTTAAGCCAATAGATTTATTGAAGTTTAACTTATAGTACTACTACAGCTTAATTAATAAAAAAGAAAAGTAAAAACTTACAATTCTTTTTCAGCCAATTCAAATATTTTTTTCTGTTTCCAATTATACCAAGGGTGCGGTATTGTTTTTTTCATTAATGTATCAATACTTCTCATTCCAAATAAATTCCAAACACCATTTAGTTTTCCACCTAAAGAGTTTTGCATGGCACGTAAACTCATAGCAAAGCCGCTATCTAAATATTCCATGTGATGCCAATATCCGGCAGGCATAAATAAAGTATCTCCGTGTTCTAAAGTAATATCGTAACCTTCTGCATGTTTTAATGCAGGAAATTTTTCGTAATCAACTTTGCTTTTTTCGGCGTCATAATAATTGCTAAAATCTACCATACTTAAAACTTCGTAAGGTTTTCTATATATTTTATGTTGTTCTTCAAACGGAAATAATAATACTCTTTTTCTACCAACAAATTGTGTATGTAAAATGTGGCTTACATCAATATCAAAGTGCATGTGTGTAATGGCTCCTTCTCCGCCTGTAAACAACATGGGGTAGCGTTTTACAAATCCGCTCATTAATTCATCGGGCCATGTAAAATCATTAATTAATTGTGGAGCATGATCAAAAATATTAAATAAAAAAATTCTCCATCCTGCAGGTCCGGCACTAATCATGTCAATATATTCTCCAAAAGTTTTGTAATCATCTGCCGTATTTATTGGTGTGTAAGCATCGCTTTTTACGTTGTTGTACAATGCTACTTTTTTGTTTCCTACCAATTCTTTAAAAAAAGCCCAATTCCATTTGTTATAAGCAGGCCATTGTTTTGATAAATTTTTTATAATTACCGGAGTAGAAGTATTGTAATATTTAGTTTTAAAATCGTTTCCGTTTATGTTTTCTACTATATCTATGGCTTTCAGTTTCATAGCAAAAATTTAGTTGCAAAAGTATGTTTATCAATTAAAAAAAATTACGTTAAAACTATTGAGAATGAATGAATAATGTAGTTTTTTTATAAACTATTCAACAAAAAATATTTTAGTAAATAACCAAAAATTAGCACAAACCCCTTACTTTTGCCGTCCTTTCACAAAATAGTGGCATGGTGGCCACTGTATAGTTGAAACAATATTGTTGGAGTTAGTAAAAAATTTTAAACATGAAACGTACATTTCAACCGCATAAACGTCGTCGTAAATCGGTACATGGTTTTCGTAAACGTATGCAAACTGCCAATGGCCGTAAAGTATTAGCCAGCCGCAGAGCGAAAGGCCGTAAGAAACTAACTGTTTCTAGCGAGAAAGGATTAAAATAATCCATCAGCACCTTTAGGTGTTAGTATATTTGAAGTTCTGCTTTTATTAGCAGAACTTTTTTAGTTTATAATATGTCTGCTTCATTTTCATACAACAAACAAGAAAAACTAAAGAGCCGTAAACTGCTTGAACAAGTGTTTGCCGAAGGAAAATCTTTTAGTGTATTTCCGTTTAAAGTATTTTATATTTCTCCTGCTGTTGAGCTTGATTTTCCTATAAAAATAGGCGTTGGTGTAAGTAGTAAAATTTTTAAAAAAGCAGTTGATAGAAATTATATTAAACGATTAATTCGCGAAGCATACAGATTAAATAAAACGCCTTTGCATAATTATATGCACGAACATAAAAAGCAACTTGCCGTTTTTATTTTATATATTGGAAAAGAGTTGCCACAATTGCCACAACTGCAAACTAAAATGCCATTACTAATTGATAAACTAATAAATGCATTGCATGAAAATTTTGTTGCAAATACTTAGTTATCCTTTTATATTGATTATAAAATTTTATCAATATGTAATATCTCCTGCATTGGGCCCAAAATGCAGATACACACCAACCTGCTCTCAATACGCAGTTGAAGCATTAAAAAAATACGGATTATTTAAAGGAAGTTGGTTGGCATTAAAACGAATTGCAAGTTGCCATCCGTGGGGCGGGCATGGCCACGATCCTGTACCATAAAATAAATGTTTAAAAATCAGAAATTTTAAATTACAACTTTTGCTTCTTTTATCTTCGCTGTATGCAGTTTAAAGATATAATTGGTTTAACTGAAACCAAGCAACAATTAATTGAAATGCTTGAACACAACAGACTTTCTCATGCATTGTTGTTTTTAGGAAGTGAAGGAAGCGGTGCGTTGCCTTTAGCTTTAGCATTTGCACAATTAATTGTAAGCCAACCACAACCTGCACCTGTTGTAGAAGATTTATTTGGTGGAATGACTGCATTAGAACCCACTCCTGCTTTTATTCATCCTAATGAAATACAAAACCACGCTGCGTTTCAGCGTGCAGAACAATTAATACATCCCGATCTTCATTTTTCATATCCTGTTGTTTCAAAAAAAAATGGAGAAAAGCCAACCAGCAAAGATTTTATTTCTGAATGGAGAGATTTTATAAAAACTTTTCCTTACGGTAATGTATATGATTGGTTACAAATGATTGGTGCAGAAAATAAACAAGGCAATATTACCGCAGATGAGTGTAATGATATTTTAAGAAAGCTTAGTTTAAAAAGTTTTGAAAGTGAATACAAAGTTTTGTTGTTATGGATGCCCGAGTATTTAAAAAAAGAAGGAAATAAATTATTAAAATTAATTGAAGAACCGCCGCCCAATACTGTTTTTATTTTAGTTGCAGAAAACGATGAACAAATTTTACCAACTATATTAAGCAGATGCCAATTAATTAAAATTCAAAAACCAACAGCAAAAGAAATTGAAGAAGCATTATTAATAAAAAATAATACCAATGCCGAAACGGCAACTCAAATTGCAGGTATTTGTGAAGGTAATTACAGAGAAGCTTTACAATTATTACAACACGCCGAAGAAGACTGGCAAAGCCTTTTACGCGAATGGTTAAAAGCAATTCTTAGAGAAGGGCCTGTTGCTCAAGTAAAGTTTTCAGAAGAAATAAGTAAAATGGGAAGAGAGAAACAAAAGCAACTACTTCGGTATTTTACTCATTTATTAGAACAAAGTATTCGTATAAGATTATTGGGTGCAGATAATATTATTTTAACAGAGAAAGAAAAAGATTTTGCTCAACGCTTAAATAAAATTGCAAATATTAGCCAACAAGAAAATATTATTGAAGAGTTAGATAAAGCAACTTATTATATTGAACGTAATGCCAACAGTAAAATTTTATTTCAGGCATTAAGCATTAAATTGTTTCATATTATACAAAACAAAACATTTATTGAAGTATAAAAAACTCAAGCATTAAGCTTGAGTTTTTTATGTAATTTTTATTTATACAACTCGTTAAACAAAAGTTTAAATGTACCATAAGGTTGTGCTCTAAATGTTATTTCAGGACCAAAAGCAAATAATTTTCCTTTTCCTACAAACGCCTCAAATGCAGCTATACCACCGTTTAGGTAAGATTGCCCCCAAGCCCAACCGCTTCTTAAATTTTGTGTTCCGCTAAACCATGCAATAGGTTTTATTGTGCCTTTAGTTTGTGCTTCGGGTAAAATATTAAACACAGGACTTGCTTCAAAATATACATCTGCTTTGCTGTTCATGCCGTATGCTGCTTGTTGGGTTGAATCAACATTTACACTTAAAATACTTCCGGGAATATAAAATTTTTCATTTGGTAAATTTTTCTCAATTCCATTTACATTTTCTACCAAAGCATTATGCACAGGAAGTTTTAAATGATAAGCTAAAGTAGTGCTGCTACCAATGGTAATAATATTACCACCATCTTCTAAAAATTTTTTTAATTGCGGAATAGATTTTTCTGCTGTTATTCTTCCTAATCTGTTTCTGTATTCTGCCGGAATAGAATCTGCATTAGGTTCACCAAAGCCTCTGTTGGCAGCATTTACAGAAGGTATAGCACCGCCAACAAATACAATTACATCATACTTGTTTTTTAAATTTCCGGTATCAATATCTTTTGCATAAACAATATCTGCAACAAAATGAAATTGTTCAAACAAATAACGTACCCAGCCACTTGGCATAGAACCTCCATAAACATCCCATAAAGCAATTTTTGCAGTTGAAATTTTTGTAATATTTAATGGTTTCTTTTCAAGAGCAACTGCAGTTATCCCGCTTTCATTAATTATTTTTTCAATATGTAATTTTGTTTTTGAAGAGGAAGGAATATAAAATGAGCCTTTACTGAAATTATTATAAACAGAATCGTTGGTTCTATACACATCAATTCCTTCTTTCAATAAATCATTCACGGCTTTAAAAGAATTATTGGTTGCAGCATTTAATAAATAACCTGCTGTTTTATTGGCAACAACAATATTGCTTTTTGTTGTTTGCAATTCTCCGTATGCAATTTTTTCAAACGGGCCATCAAAAGCATTTAATATTCTATCAAACTGCACACCCATTTGGTAAGCCAACGTCCAACCGGCTGCATCATAAGGTGGAATGGGCGGCCCTCCGGGATATTGAAAATCATTTGGATGATCTTGTGGTTCAAACATATCTAAAATATGTGGCCTAAATGCTTGATTAGTTTTTATAATATATGAACCTGCCGGATATTGTTTGTTATTTACCGTAAAATCTGCAGTAGCTTTTTGTACTTGCATACCACTGGTTATAAGTGTATTTATAAATTTAGTAGCTGTTGCAAAATCGGGTTGATTGGCTGAAACAATGTATCCTCGCGGATCTCTAGTATTAGCATTTTTTAAAACTGAATCATAAATTTTTAAAGAAATATTGTTGCCGCTTCTTCCATTTATAAAATTATTCTCTTCATTCAAATTATCATTTTTCTTAATATTTAATTGACTTGCCTGATGAAGTTTTATAATTTCTGCCGAGCGTTTTGGAGATAGTGTCCATGTATCTTTTTCGCCACGTTCAATTGCATTTTTTCCCATTCTATAAATATTATAAAGCAATTCATCTCTATGTCTTGCAGCATACATTAACACGCCATAGTTTAATGAAACAGAATAATCTATTGACTGTTTGAAATGCCATTTTTGTGGCAACACAGGAAAAGGAGTAGCACTGCTGGGAACTAATCTATCGGGCACAACAGGAATATTCATTGGTGTTGGGCTTCCAATAATTTCGGTAAGCAAACCAACCATATTATGAAAATAAGTTGATGTTCTTAAACCACCATTATACCAAGTTGAATATACCGAGCCTGCACGTTCGGTATAACCCGGTTTACCTTCTGCATTTAAACGATTTACCATTGCAGCACCAACAGCATCAAGCTCTGTCATTACCAACGGATCAAAATTATAATTGAAAGGATCTCTAAATGGTGGGCCTGCAACAACAGATCCTGCGGGCCCTGTTTGGTGATGATTGTACATAATTTGCGGCAACCATTCAATAAACAATTGCCTACCCATATTTTGAGTTTCTTTTAAATTAAACATATAAAAATCTCTATTATTATCGTGCCCCGCGTATTTTTCATATAAGGTTGGCAAATACCTTGTGGTTCTTTTTTCTTTATTCTGTTCTCTCATATACCAATTGCTTACAAGCTCCTGCCCATCGGGGTTTGCATGAGTCATTAATATTATTACATTATCTAATATTTTATTTGTTTCTGCATCGGTACGTGTTATTAATTCATAAGCGGTTTGTATTAGTTGATGAGCACCCACCACTTCGGTTGCATGCAAGCCACCATCTATCCATACAACTGCTTTTCCTTCGTTTGCTAATGCGGTAGCTTGTTGGTTTGTTAAACCTTCGGCATGTGCTAATTGTTGTGCAATTGTTTTATATCTATCTAATTTTTTTAAATTTTCAGGAGAAGAAATAATCAGCATCCATTGTGTTCTGCCTTCTTCGGTTTTACCAATATCAACCAATTTTATTTTGGGAGATGTTGCCGCTAACTTTTTAAAATAAGCTTCGGTTTGTGTGTAATTGGCAAGCATATAATCATCGCCAATATTAAAACCAAAATGTTCTTTAGGAGAAGGAATTGTTTGTGCCGAAACAGAAAGTGAAATAAAAAATGCAAACAATAACAATAAATTGTTTTTTCTCATAGCGTTTTGTTTATGTGTACAAGATATTAAAATATTTGTTGAAGATATTAAAATAAAAAGCCTCGCAAAATTTTGCGAAGCTTTTTAATGTTGTATAAAATGTAGGACGATTATCTTGTAGCCGGCATGTTTAAAGGTGTATCGCGTTTTAACATTGCATCTCTGTTTGCCATTTCCCATGCTGTATAATAAATCATTTTAACGCGTTTTTCCATTAAAGGGAAATTAATTTTATCTACTGTATCTGTTGGTTGGTGGTAATCTGCCAACAACATTCCATCGTAGAAAAATAAAATAGGAACTCCTTTGCGTGCAAAATTAAAATGATCGCTTCTGTAATAAATTCTGTTTACATCTTTAGGATCATCAAACTTATAATCTAAAACAAGTTTTGTGTATTTGTTGTTCATGCCTTCATTAATAATTGGTAAATCGCTGCTTAATTTATCGTGACCAATTACATATACATAATTATTAGTATCGGCAGATTTACGTTCGGTATCAATTCTTCCTACCATATCAATATTTAAATCAACCGAAGTTTTATCAAGCGGAAATATTGGATGTTCTGAGTAATATTGAGAACCCCATAAACCTTTTTCTTCTCCACTAACAGTCATAAACACAATTGTTCTTCTTGGTTTATATCCTTTTTTTGCTGCAGCAGTAAATGCTTCTGCCATTTGTAATACAGCAGTGGTGCCGCTTCCATCATCATCTGCACCGTACCAAATAACATCTCCTTTTTTACCAAGATGGTCATAATGGCCTGTTATAAAAACATATTCATCTTTTTTATCTGTACCATCTAACACAGCAATTACGTTGCTGCTTTGTAATTCAGTTGTATTTTTTTCTGCATCAATTTTTAATTCGGCAACATAATTTCCTTTATTTATTTCTGATAATTGTTTGTGAGATTGTTTTGAAGTTCTGCCTAATAAAGCAGAGGCTACCTCTTCAGAAATTGTTGCAGTAAAAAAAGGTGCATTGGTATTTTTTTGCAAATACATATTTCCTTTTGTTGCCGTTGGTGTTTTTTTAGGAAAATCTTTTGTTACAACTAAAATGCCTGCTGCTCCTTTTGTGCGTGCAACAGATGCTTTTGCAAAAGCAGAACCGGGGCCACCAAAATTACGTCCGCCTTGTGCAGGATTAGTTGCAGGTTTATAGCCTTCGGGTAAACCTTCTAAAACAATTACAATTTTTCCTTTTACATCTAAGCCTTCATAATCTGTTTTTTTATTGGCAGCATCATCTAAACCATAACCTACAAAAACTGTATTGTTATAATTATGATTACCACTTACAATTGAGTTTAATGAGAAAGAATAATCTTTATCCCAATCAAAATGTTTTCCGTTTACAGATAAGCTTTTGCTTTCTAACTCATCTTGATACACCGGATAATATTGTTGATAGCTGTTGCCGTTTCCGGGTTTTAAACCCATACGTTTAAATTGATCTTCAATATAAGCTGCTGCTTTTTTTTGACCCGGAGTGGCTGTTTCTCTTCCTTCCATATCTGCACTTGCCAATACCGATAGTTTTTCTTTTAAAGCCTGTGTGGTAATAAGATTTCCAAACTTAACATTAGGCGTTTCTTTTTGTGCCATTGCAACCGTTGTTACCAATGGCAAAACGAGTAGTAAGATTTTTTTCATGTGTAAATAATAATTAGTGATTTAAAATATTAACAATCAATTTTGTTTACTCTGTTAGCATGTCTGCCGCCTTCAAAAGCAGTGTTCATAAAGGTTTCAATTAATTCTTCTGCTAAAGGCAATGCAATAAACCTTGCGGGTAAGCATATAATATTAGCATTATTATGCATACGAATTAATTTTGCTACATCATTATCCCAACACAAACCTGCACGCACATGTTGATGTTTGTTGGCTGTAATGGCTACGCCATTGGCACTTCCGCAAAGTAAAATACCAAATGCAGCTTGATTGCTTTCTACAAAAGAAGCAACGGGATGTGCAAAATCGGGATAATCTACAGAAGCAGTTGAATTGGTGCCAAAATCTTGTACGGTAAACCCTTTTTGTTGCAGCCATGTTTTAATGGCTTGCTTATATTCAAAACCTGCATGGTCTGACCCAATAGCAATGGGTTTTGAAGTATCGAAAACACTCATATTAGTTAAAAATTTTGCCCGAATGTAATGAAATGGGCATGAATAAAAATATTTAATGTATTAGTGGATGAATTTTAGATTTTAACCTGAGAATACCTATGCCATTTCTAAAATAGGTAGAGCAATAGTAACTTTTGTGCCTTGCTCCTCAACCGATTGTATTTTAAAATCTCCACTATTAAAGCCTATTAATTGTTTTACTAAATATAAACCTAAACCAAGGCCTTGTTGTTCAAAACGCCTTTTACCAAATTGTTTAAATGGTTGTATTTCATCAATTGATTGAATGGGAAAGCCTTGCCCTTGGTCTGTTATTTCAATAATATAATCATCATCTACTCTGTTGCCAACAATGTTTACTTTTTGACCAGGCGATGAATATTTTAAAGCATTGCTTGTAACTTCAACTAACATTCGTAATAAAAAATCAAAATTTACGCCTAAGTCTGTAACGTTATTAAATTGTATTATTAAATCTCCATCGGGGCGTTTATAAATTTCTTTTGCAATAGTTTGTAACTCATCATTTATTTTATGATGCCAATAACTACCCGATTGACCGTTTGAAAACATGGTTGTTAATTCTGGATGCACTTCTGCTCGTTTAATTTCTTCAAACAACATTAAGTTAGAAAGTGAATGGTTTAAACGCAAAGCAGATTTTAATATAGATACATGTGAATCTTGTATTTGTTTTTCTGTAAAAGATTTTCCTGCACTTAGTAATAAATTTATACTATTAATAATGCTTTGCAAGGGCATATTAAACTCGTGATAATAAGTTGCAAATACAGAGGTTTCAATATCGTGTTTTACTTTGGCATATTGGTTACTCATTTTATCTTGCCTGCGTAACCGAGATTCTATAGCAGCCGTAAGTTCTTTGGCTGTAAAGGGTTTGGTAATATAATCATCGGCACCTAAATCCATTCCTTGTCTTACATCAAGTTTATCAATTTTTGCAGTAAGAAAAATAAAGGGAGTGTTTTGAATAGAAGAAGTTTTTCTTATTTGTTCTAATACTTTAAAGCCATCCATTTTGGGCATCATTACATCGCAAATAATTAATGCGGGACGATAATCTATTGCTTCTAAAATTCCTTGTTTACCATTAATGGCGGTGCGTACTAAATAGCCTTTGGCTTCTAATAACTCTTGAATATTTTCTCTAATATATTGTTCATCTTCTATTACTAAAATTTTTGCTTTGTTCTCCATAGCAGTAGGATTATTTATTTTTTAAAGGTAATGAAATTGTTACGGTTGTGCCTTTTCCTAATTCGCTTATTACAAAAATTTGTCCTTGGTGAAGGTCTATAAATTCTTTTACAATTGCAAGTCCTAAACCTGTTCCTTGAATTTCATCTGTATTAGATGCACGATAAAAGGGTTGAAATAAATGTACTAAATCGTTTTCAGGAATGCCAATGCCTTGGTCTGAAATGTTTACTATTACTGTATCATATTCAAAACAAACGGTAACATTTATATTGCCTTGTGTTGAATATTTGTAGGCGTTGCTTAATATGTTTTCAAAAACATGGTCTAATAATTTTTCATCAAAAAAAACGGTTTGATGTTTTCCTTCTGTTGTAAGTATAACGCTTCTTTCTGTTGGGTATCTGCTATTATATTTATTTTGAATAATATGTTCTAAAAAAACAACAAGGTCATTTTCTTTAGGATGAAAAGGTGTTCTGCTAACATCTGCTTTTCCTAATACCAACACATCATTCATTAATGTTTGTAAACGTTCTAACTCGCCTTGTATTCTGCTAAATTGTTTTTGAAAGCGTACACTTTTTTCTGCCGGCATATCTTCTAAATACATATCCATTATTTCTATTCCACTTTGAATAATGGTTAATGGTGTACGAAATTGATGTGATGCCATTGATACAAAACTTGAGCGTAACTCATTTAACTCTCTTTCTTTTTGTAGGGCTTGTTCTAATTCTTGCAATAACTTTTCTTGTTCGGTAATATCTCTTAAAACGCAGAGCAGATAATTCTTTCCATCAAAACTGTAATAAACCGTTGAGAACTCGTATGGTATTTTTTTATCTGTGTTTTTAACAGGAATTAATACTTTGGCACTGCTTGCTTCTGTTGTGCTTTTGGCTCCGTGTTTTACTAAAGGAAGAAAAATTTTTTTTCGTTGAAGTGGCCAATTTTTAAATGATTGTTTTTCCCATTCTTCTTTTTTATATCCGAGTTTGGTAATAGAATCGTTTATGTCTTCAATAAATCCGGTTTCTAAATCTATGGTAAAAATAATTTCTCTAACGCTGTTAAAAATAGTGTTCAACTTATCGTATTGATGGATAAGCCCTTTGCTGTTTAATAAGTTGTGTAGTAAAATTTCTTCTTGAATCATTGCCTTTATTTTTTGTTGGCAATTGGGTGTTAGAAAATTTATTTAAGTTTTTTTAGTTTTACAAGATCAACAGTGGTTTCGCTAACATTCAGTATATCAAACTGGTAATTGCCAATAATAATGCGTTCTTTGGTTTTAGGAAAAGTGCCGTGTTCGTTTACAATATATCCGCTTAATGTTTCAGATTCGTTTTCAGGAAAACCAAGTTTGTATTTTTCATTTATAAAATCTAATTCGGCTCTTCCGCTAAATATATATTCGTTTTCTGCTAATTGTTTATCTACTAATTCTTCAGTATCGTATTCATCTTTTATTTCTCCAAAAATTTCTTCTAAAACATCTTCCATTGTTACAATGCCTGCTGTTCCGCCAAATTCATCTACAACCCATGCTACGCTTTTTCTTTCTTTGGTTAATTTGTTTATTAAATCTGATGCACTCATACTTTCTGGAACGGCTGATATGGATAGTAATATTTCTTTTATGTTAGTTGGATTTTTAAATAAATCTAACTGATGTATGTAACCAATTATATTATCAATAGTATCATCATAAACAACAAGTTTACTTAATTGTGTATGAATGAATTTTTGTTTTACGGCATCAATACTTTCATTTATTTCTATTGCTTCTATTTCTGTTCTGGGAATTAGAAATTGCCTAATTTTTACAGTAGGAAGGCTTAATGCATTTTCAAATAATTCTTTGTTTAATTCAGGATTAATTTCTTCTTGTTCTTTTGTTTGCTGAAAGAAATGTTCTAAATCTACTTTAGAAAACGCTTCTTTATTATTTTTAATATGAACATTAAAAATATATTTTAATATCCATTGTGCTATGCCAACAAAAAATGCTGCAATAGGTTTAAACAAGCTGTAAAAAAAACTTGCTATTGGAGCAAAGGTTATTAATAAAGTATCATTCTTGGCTCTAAAAATTGCTTTAGGAATAAACTCTCCAAACACAAGTACTATTAGTGTTGATAATGCGGTATCTATTATTAATTTTATATATTCGTTTTGTACGCCCCACCTGCTCCAAGCTAACGAGTTTATAAACTGATCGAACAGTAAACCATAAGTAACCAAAAAAACATTTACACCAATTAAACAAGTACTTATAAAGGTTGCTTTATTTTCTAAAAATTTTGAAAGTATAATTCCGCTGCTTCGTTTTTGTTTCTTTTTTAATTCAATATTTAAACGGTTGGCACTAATAAAAGCAATTTCGTAGCCCGAAAAAAAACCAATTAATATTAACGTGGCAACTATCCAAAGTAAATTAACTAATGCACTCATATTACGAATGTACTGAATAGATTATATAAAAATGAAGTACCCTGTAAAAACAGGGCACACACTAATAAAATAATATGATAAAAATAACTATTGATTGATTGTTTTTATTGAAATTTATTTCTGAATATTTTTTCGGTTTAGCTTTTTACATTTTGCTAAGTTTAGAAACACAAACGTTCAATTTTGCACTTCAGCCCCGCTATTGCAAAACTGCTTGTTGGCTGTAGTGCAAACTGTTTCGTCCTATTGTATAAAATATACTTTCTTAATTTTATTCCCTTCAATATGATAGATTGCAGTAGCTTCAACAGGTTTAGCAGAACCCACTCCTGTCACGCTTTCCTTGTCAATAATGATATTCCCTTGTATAATGCGTTCTTTAATTTCACAATGCAAGTCTGGTAAGTCATTGAAGAAAGTATAATCTTTACGCATAGCTTCTTTTCCTTTTGAAAGTAATTTGTCGGGAAATTGATAGAGTTCTACATCGTCTGCATAAGGCTCTAAGAATGCATCTATGTTCCGTGCATTGTAAGCATTTAATTGCCTTTGTACCAAAGCAAGAGCCGTTTCTTTTATTAAAGTATCCGGTTTAATTACAAACCCTTTATTTATTACCAAATTTATTTGCTGTAAGTTTTGTAAGCTGTCAATCGGATTAGCTTTTAATAAAACCATGTCGGCAGCTTTTCCTACCGAAATACTTCCTGTTTGTTTTTCTTTATTTAAGATGTATGCAGGGTTGATAGTAGCAGATTGCAAAATTTGCCATGTGCTAATTCCACTTTGTTTCATAGCCTTTAATTCGTTTAATAATGAAGTGCCGTGCATCGTTCCTGTATTACCGGCATCAGTTCCGGCTACTATAACGACACCTACATTTATTAATTTTTTTAGATTTACTAAACAAATTGAATCTTGTTTCTCATAATAAAGCTTACTTGCTCTTACATTATTTTTAATAGAATTAATGACTGCTTGTTCAGGTAAATGTTTAAGGTCATATAAAGTACCTATTTGTACAGGATTTGCATTTTTTAATTCATACGCAGAAAAATCAAACAGTTGACCAAATGTTTTACCATAGTTTTCACTAACTGTAAGTGTTGGGCAAAGAATAACATGTTTGTCTTTTAATATTTTAATAAAGTCGTCAGTAATAACTTCGTCATTTACACTATGAACTAAATAATCACATCCGTTTTCAGCAGCTAATTGTGCTGCGATTCTTTCTGTTGCATGAATAGCTACTTTCAGGCTGTGTTTATGGCTTTCATCAATGATTGCTTTTATAATGGGCAGGTATTTACGGGCAGATTGTTCTTTGTCTTTACCTTGCTCAAGTATATACCATATTTTTATAAAATCTGGGTGATAAGGCAGTTGCTGCTGTACCATTTTTCTGCCTTCTTCTTCATTTGTTACCAATGTAAATGGCTCATCTTTTGCAAGACTTTTATACACATCAGGTTCATTTGTAGTTAACAAGGGTCCTGTCATATATACATCAGGCGCAAAACTTTTTCCTTTAAATTTATCTCTTAGTTCCAGCAAATTAATAGTGGCCCCAACGTCTATTACTGTTGTAATGCCGTTGATGATATTCCGTTTTAAAACATCTTTCATATTCAGGTGGCTCCATTCTATTTCTTTCTCATAAGGTGGCAGGTTTTTAATAAACCCAAGTCCTTCCGGTCTTGTATATAACCCACCACTTTGAAAGAAATGAATATGTGCATCAGTAAGCCCGGGAATTAAATACTGTCCGCTTCCGTCAATAACTGTTGCATTTGCCGGAATAGAAGGTTTTCCTTTTGTGGTAATTGATGAAATATTTTTACCTGTAATGCCTATCGTAGCATTGGGAACTAACTTCTGTTTTTCAACGTCAAGAAGCGTTACGTTGGTAATAAAGGTTTTTGCATTGGGATCAATGGTTGCGCCTTCGTCCAAACCAAGTAATTTGTTTTCTGCATTAGCTTTTTCGTATGCCTGATAAATTGCAATTTGTTTTTTGGCAAGCGGCAAAGTATTTTTATACACCTGCCAAAAATTCCATTGCTTAATATACTCTATGGCATCAGCAATTGTAATGCTATCGCTACCTGCTAAATACTGATTTGTTAGTTTTAAAAATTTTTCCTTTTCATTTGCTGTATTGGCTTTGTCATATACACTATTTACCTCTTCTTTACCGTCATCTGGCAATGGTGCATATAATTTATTGAATTCATTTTCATAAGAAGTTTCAAAATTATTATTTGCATTTTTTTGCTTTGCTAACATTACTATACAATACACCCTGTAATGAAAACCATAAGCGTTTATATATGCTTTGTCAAGAATAGCGGACATGGCAAAACTGTCCAAAGATTGAATAGTTGCGGCGTAGTTGTTTTCAGCAAATTGTAAACGAAATAAGTCATTATAATAAGTTGTCTTATCAGTGTTGTTATATAATTGTATTACATCAGTCGCTAACTTTTGTATTCCCTTTTCATAGCTGCTACTGTCTGTAAAACTTTGTTTAGGGAAAGCAATATTCTTGGTAGCATTATTTAGTTGTCCAATAGCTGTGTTAAATAAAAATAGCAGAATTATTGAGATGTTATATTTCATACAGAGTTGAGTATAAAGGGTTGCAAATGCATTACAGCCAACGGTTTGGGTATTGCCGAAGGCGGGGGTTTTTAGCACAAAAGCTCAATCGAAGAACGAATGTTGAACCTTGCACAAATGTCCAATCGAAGCCGTTCAGCCCCGCTTTTGGCAATACCTTGTTACAGGCTGGCGTTCTGTCTATGGTTGCTGTATTATTCATTGTTTACAGTGTCTTGGTGCGTTGGCTTGGTGGCTCTTTTGGATTTTTTTAGCGTTGGTCTGTGCGTTGGAAAAAATACAAATGTGCCATCAAAAGCGTTGGCTTATTTCGTTGTTAAATTGTCTGCCAATAATTCCGCTTGTTTCAACACCGTTTCTATTGCTTTGGCTTGTTTGTCTGGTGGATACCCCCACTTTGTCAATGTTCGCTTTACAATTACCATAAGTCTTGCTCTTGCACTTTCTCTAATTGTCCAGTCGATTGTTGAGTTAGCTTTTACTTTTTCTGTGATTTCTCTTGCTATTTCTCTTAGTTGGTCATCTCCCAAAACCATTACTGCGCTGTCGTTTACTTCTAAAGCGTTGTAAAAAGCAACTTCGTCTTTTGTTAGTCCAAGTTGTTCACCTTCTTTGTCTGCTTCTTTAATTTCCTTTGCAATATTGATGAGTTCCTGAATAATTTCGGCAGTTGTGAGCAAATTATTTTGATAACGTTTTATTGCACCTTCCAACATTTCCAACAGTTTTTTACTCTTTACTAAATTGGTTTTTGAACGTGTTTTTATTTCGTCATTCAATAATTTCTTCAACAATTCTAAAGCCAAATTTTGGTGCTTCATTCCTTTTACTTCTAAAAGAAATTCGTCTGAAAGCACTTCTAAACCTGATATTTCGGGCTTGTCAATTCCTGCTGCTTCAAAAATGTCAATCACTTTGTCGCTGCTTAATGCTTCATCAACTATTTGTTTGATAGCGGTTTCAATTTCTATATCTGATTTACCGCCTCCAGTACCTTCAAATTTTACTAGTCGGGCTTTCACGGCTTGAAAAAATGCAATGTCGTCTTTGATTTCCATTGCTCTTTCGTGTGGAATAGATAATGCAAAGGCTTGACTTAACAAAGTTACTTCTCTTATGAAACGAGTTTTGCCATCTTCCAATCCTAAAATATGTTCTTCTGATTGCAGAATGATTGACATTTTTTCTTTTGCTTCTACCTTGAAAAAACGTCTGTAATTGAACTTGAAACTATTGGCCCTGTCTGCCGTACCGTCACAGGCAGAATAATACGCTTCGGGGTCTTCGGCAACTATATCATTTTGTGTTTTGGCTTCTTCATTAAAAAACTGCTGAACTACTTCAAATTTTTCATTCATCAAAGCAATCGCTTTTTCTAAATCTAAAGTTGGTTCGCCTTTTCCTCCTGCATCTGAATAGAATGACAATGCTTTTTTCAAATCCGTTGCTATTCCTAAATAATCAACAATTAAACCACCTGGTTTGTCTTTGAAAACACGGTTTACCCTTGCAATGGCTTGCATTAAATTATGTCCTCTCATTGGTTTGTCAATGTAAAGCGTATGCAAACAAGGAGCATCAAAACCAGTGAGCCACATATCACGAACAATTACCAAACGCAATGGGTCGGCTGGGTCTTTCATTCGCTCTGCTAAATTTTTACGCTGTTGTTTGGTGGTGTTGTGGCGTTGCATTTCGGGTCCATCGGCACTTGTTGACGTCATTACCACTTTAAATACTCCTTTGTTCAAATCATCATCGTGCCATTCGGGTCTTAATGCAATAATTTCTTTGTAAAGGTCGGCTGCAATCCTTCGGCTCATTGCCACAATCATTCCTTTTCCGTCAAATACTTTTTGGCGTTGTTCAGAATGGTTTACAATGTCTTTCGCTAAATTTTTTATACGTTCTTCGTTACCAACAATTGCTTCCAATTTGGTGTATTTGGCTTTGGCTTTTTGTTGGTCGGTTATTTCTTCGTCTTCTTCAAGTTCTTTGTCATACTCTTCAATCAGGCGCTTGCCTTCTTCATCTAAATTTACTTTTGCCAAACGACTTTCGTAATAAATACGAACCGTTGCACCATCGGCAACCGCCTGTGAAATATCATAAATATCAACGTATTGCCCGAAAACCTGCGGAGTATTTACATCTGTTCCTTCAATGGGTGTTCCTGTAAATCCTATGTAAGTAGCGTTTGGCAAAGCATCACGCATATATTTGGCAAAACCATAAGCAATTCGTTCTCCAATTTTTTCTTTGGTGTCTTTGTCTTTTACTTCTTTGATAGATGCTTCAAAACCGTATTGCGTTCTGTGGGCTTCGTCGGCTATTACTACAATATTTTTCCGTTCCGAAAGTTGCTCGTAAACCGATTTTTGGTCTTCGGGTCCGCCTGCGGAACGGGCAGGTAAAAACTTTTGAATGGTAGCAAATACAATTCCACCGCTTGCCACTTTTAGCAATTCTTTTAAATGTTCTCTGTCCTTTGCTTGAACAGGTTCTTGTCGTAGTAATTGTTTGGAATTGGCAAAGGTGTCAAACAATTGGTCGTCCAAATCATTGCGGTCAGTAATAACCAAAATAGTTGGGTTTTGCATCTCGGGTGCGGTAATCAGTTTTCCCGAATAAAAAACCATACTCAAACTTTTGCCCGAACCTTGTGTATGCCAGATTACACCAGCCCTGCGGCTACCGAAACCCTCACCCCAACCCTCTCCCAAAGGAGAGGGAGAAATAGCCTGTTCTATTCTTTCAAAAACTTTTTGAGGTTCATTTAGTAATTCTTCATTCTTAAATCTTAGAACCGTATTTCCAATTGTAGTTAAATATTTATCTCGTGTAGAGTCGTGTTTCTTTTGTTCGACTGTATCGTGGACTGCCCCGTCAAACTCAATGATTAGCTTCTTTTCGTTACAGAAAAAATCAACAATATAATGTCCTATTTGATGTTGCCGTCTGAATTTTAAGTCTAAAAATTTTCTATTTCGGACTAATTGCCAAAATACCTCCTCTGCTTTTGTTTGCTTTTGTCTTAGTTCTCTTGCTTCTTTTAGCAATCCAGAGAAATACAATCCACCTCTGTACTGGTTCTCCTCCCTTTGGGAGGAGTTAGAGGCGGGTTGAAAGCCTGATGCAATCAGGGTACTTTCAATCGCTTTGTTTACTGCGTAATATTGATGATAAGCCGCTAATTTTTTAACGGTTTCAATTTGTGTAATGCCTGTTTTGGTATCTGCCTGTCCGTTGAACGCAGACAGGTCTTCTTTTTTACTTTTTTCAAAAACGATGAAGTTGCGAACCAAATCCAAAAGGGTAGAAGGGTTCAACATTCCTTTGAGCAAAATTTCTAACTGCGGAATAAATCGTGATGCTAAAACTGGCTCTTCAGCCTCAAACTTATATTCTTTGTTTCTGCCTGCTTCTATTTCCCTTTTTAACCAGGTTCTACCAAACCCAGTTTTTAAATCACTTTCTCTTTTTACTGCTTCTTCTCTTGTAGCATAAACTTCATAGTGTATAATTCTTTTAGCTTTATGCGTTCGTGTCCAATCTGCACCTTTCCCACTCAAATGTTCTAAAAATCTTTTTTCTAAATCCTCTGTTTGACCTTTATAAAAAGTGCCATCTTCACATTCAATAACATAAACGTAAAAGGTTTCTTTTTTGTCTGCCGATTTTCTGCCTGTGCGTGTCCGCACGCAGACAGGCCAAGTCATAAAACGGCTAAATCCAGCCGAAACGCTTCCTGCTTTACATTCCATTCCGTCTGATATTACACAAATGGCGTTGTAAGTAAACAAACTCGGAATAGTAGCTTTGTAGGTTTGTAATTGGTCAAATGCTTTTCGCATTGTAGCGTTTTCGTCTGCTGCATTTTTTAGCTCAATAATTACCAATGGCAAACCATTTACAAACAATAATACATCGGGTCGTTTGTTTTGCCTGCCCGTTCCGCAGGCGGGATTTTTCTCTACAATAGTGTATTGATTAACGCATAAAAATTCATTGTTCTGTGGATTTTCAAAATCTATCAAAGCTACCTCATAACTGCGTTCAAAGCCGTCTTGTTGATAAGGAATTTTTACTTTTTCTAATAAAAGACGATGAAATTCTTCGTTGTTGTGCAACAATTCACCTGTCTGCGTGCTGTTCAATATATTATTTTCATCTAAAAAGGAACGCACAGGCAGAGGCGAATAAATCCGCAATACTTTTTGAACGGCTTGTTCTTGTGCATCGTGTGGAATAGTTGGATTGAGAGCCGAAACCGATTTGCGTAAACGGTTTATCAAAACAATTTGCTCAAAATTTTCTCTTTCTGCTTGTTCTGCACCGGGAGCAATAGCCAAACCGTGAATATACTCCCAACCCATAGACTGGAGTATTTCTAATGCAAAATTTTCTATTTTATCTTCAGTAATCGGCTTGCTCATTCTTCTGATTTTTTAATTTCCTCAATTAGTAGATTTTGCAATCTGTCTTTAGGAATTAAAAGTTGATATTCTGCTACTCCTATAGGTTTGTTAATGTCTTGCAAAGCAATTTCTACATCTAAATGGTCTTTATCGGCACAAAGTATAATGCCGATAGATTGGTTTTCGTTTTCGCCTTTTTCCAACTTGTCTAACAGCGACAAATACAAATTCATTTTGCCAACATATTCAGCTTTAAAACTTCCGATTTTTAATTCAATGGCGACCAACGCTTGTAAACCTCTATGAAAGAAAAGCATATCTACAAAATACTCTTTGCTGTTGTATTCTAAGCGGTATTGGTTTCCGATGAAACTAAATCCTTTGCCTAATTCCAATATAAACGATTTGATTTTTTCGACTAATCGTTTTTCTAATTCTGTTTCTTTTACTTGCTCGCTAATACCTAAAAAACTGAGATTATAGTTGTCTTTAAACACTTCGTTGGCATAATCTGAATGAACTGCGGGCAAGGTTTGCTCAAAATTGTGCGATTTGATTTGTGTTTTACTAAAACTGTCCATCTTTATGGCGTTGAGCAACCAATCTCTACTCCAACCTTTTTCGATGGTTTGTTGTGCATACCATAAACGAACATTTTTATCTTTCACTTTCTCCATAAGCAAAATGTTGTGTCCCCAAGGTAATTTTGCAACAAGTTGCTGCAAATTTGCCACAGCCTGTGGCAAATTTGTATTTTCTTGATTATCTGTGTTTTGTAATTTTGCCACAGCTTGTGGCAAAATTGTATCATTCTGATATTCTTTGTAAAATGCTAACATTCTGCCCAAGTTTCGTTCCGAAAATCCTTTTAGGTCGGCAAACTCGAGTTTTAAATCTGATGCCAAGCGTGGAATTACTTTTGCTGCCCAACCTTCTTGCTGTTGGCGTTCGGCTATCATTTTGCCTGTTTGCCAATAGAGCAATATCATTTCGGTGTTTACTGCAAAAGCAACTCGCAACCGTGCTTGTTGTATGGCTTTTTTTACCTCACCTAACAATGATTGGTAGTTTATATGTTCTATTTCGTTACTCATCTTCATAATTTCTTTTTACAATAAGTTAGAAGGCTTCTGACTTATTTGGGCTTACCAAATTGCTGTAATCTTTGTTTATATTTAGTTCTTTGCTCATTGTTTCATATTGTCTGAACCTTGATTATTACAAGATTTTTAGGATTATAAAGATTTTATTGTGCCTTATATTTTTTATTGAACAATCGTTTAAACTGTAAACTCTTTGTACCAAAATTAATTAGTAAACCTGTTTCTAAATTATAGGCTTCCAAATAATTCATTGCTTGTGCCAAATGTGTGTCATCTAAATTGATAATTGCTTTAATTTCAACTGAAATTTCTCCATTTACAAGAAAATCTACTCTGCGTCCACCTACGCTTACCTCTTTGTAAAACAAAGGCATTTCAAATTCTCGTTGGTGTTCGATATTACGCAAATTCATTTCAATAGACAAGGCTCTCTGATACACCACTTCCTGAAAGCCATTGCCTAAAATGGAATGTACTTCCATTGCACTACCAATTATTTGGTGGGTTAATTTATCTTGTTCTTCTTTTAACATAACACTAAAAATCTTATTTAATTATCTTAATCTTTAACCTTGATTTTGTCAATCTTTTTAAGATTACCAAGATAAAAAATCCTGTTCATCTTAAAAATCATGCGAAAATCACGGTTCAGACACCCTCACTTCCCCACTCATCAACTTTGGCAGCAAAGTATCTCGCAGCGTTTGTAGGGTTTTGATTTGGGTGGTGTTGGATTTTAGTTTTTCAAAAAATGGTTCAACTTCATTGTCAAATTGTTTCAATATTTCTTTTGCTGGAATATTTATATCCATATCCTTGAATGTCGATTTGGATATTTCTTGAAATACAGAACCATTGCCAGAATTTTCTATTTCAGGCATATTATATTTACACCATAAATAGATGAAATAATTTGAAACAATTTTATCACAAATAATAGCGATGTAACCTTGATTGATTGCAACAGGAATTTCTGTGATTGCCAAATATCCAATTGGTGCTCTTGATGAAAGAAGTACTGTTCCAACAGGTAATAAACCTGAACTAATTTGCTTCAATCCTTGTTCAGTAATTTTTCTTTCGGTATCAAAAAGAAAAACAGAATTATGATTTGATAAATCTCTTGGCGAAGTCCAATTAATTTTTCCGTTCCAAAAATCAGGATTTGCAGTGCTTGGTGTTGTTCCGCCTTTTACTGTAATCACATCTCCTAATTTTTCACTTTTCGTTTCTAATTTTTCACTTCCCACAAACCACTTTCTAAACAGCGTTTCCGCAAGTTGTTCCAGCGTTTGGTTGTTTTGGTGCAGCAGGTCTATTTTATCATCTAAACTGCTCAATACTTCGGCTATGGCTTTTTGTTCGGGTAGGGTGGGGAAATTCCAAACAGTATCTTTCAAAAAACCCCAATCTGCTCTTGGCATACGAGTTCCTGTTTCTGCACCATTTGCCGTATTTACAAATTCCCAACTCGCTAAAAAGTAATACAGAAAATTTTGCTCAAAATCTTCTTTTGCTCTGAAAACCCAAATATCTGTAGAACAAATTCCGCCAAATTGCGGCTTTACAACTTTTCTGAAGTATGGACGAAGTTTGCCAAAAAGAACATCATTAGGTTGAAATTTGAATTTATTACTTGTAACATCAGAAGAAACACCAACCGAATTTAAACGCAAAGTTTCCTGCTCAATGTGTTCAAGCCCAATATATGCAAAATCATCGCTTCCGTCAGGATTGTATGTTTCCTTAACTGGCTCTGTTACTTCACTCAATTTATATTCCTTCCACTCGCTCATTCCTTATCTTTTTTCTTGGGTTTTAGCTGTTTGGGCTGTTGTGCTTTTTCTATTTCTACCTGTGTCTTGGCAGACAGGTTTTTTATACTGTCGGCTACTGGTAGGTTTTCGGGCATTTCGCCACCTAATTCCTGTATGGTTTTTCTTACTTTTTTACCAACTTCAAAGTGTGTTTTGTTGGCATTTTGCTTGCCTTTTATGTTTTCCCGTTTTAGTTTTTCTTCGGTTTGCGTGGCTCGGAAAAGGTTGGCTGCCAGTTCTGTACTGCCCATATGGTCTAGTATCTGCTGACTTTTCTTCAATCCTTTATGTTTGTGTATAGCTTTGGCATCTAAGCCTCCGTATAAACCCATATATCCGTGGTTTTGAAAGATGGCATAGTCCAAAGGTTCTATTACTCCTGCATCTTTAGCAGCAGCAGCAAGCTGTGTATTGTGCTTTGCCATTTCGTTGCGGAGAAACAAACGTTTTTCGTCTTCGGTACTCAAACGGTTGTATTCATCCATTTGGCGTATCTCCTGCAATCGGGTCTGCACCGCAAAATAGGTTTGCCCCAATGCCACAACCTCTTTGCTTGGGTCGGCATTTTGTACAATCAGATAACAGGCATAGCGGGAGAGTTTTACGCTTTCCACTTCTCGCTGTGCTGTTTTTCCTGTGGTTATCATTTCGAGGATATCCTCGAAATGATAACCTACTTGCTGTCCACTGTTGATACAGGCTTCTTTTGCCCGTTCTATTACAGGTACAAAGTGCCGATATTCGGAATATTCCAATACTTTAGATATATCTCTTGCACTCCAGAATTCGTTACCATTTTCGTCTGTTTGTCTTATTTGCTCAAACAAACTCATATTTTGATGTGTAAGTTCTTTTGCCATAGCTTAATATTTTATTTTAGCAAGGTTTGAGATAATGGCATTGTTGAGTTCGGCTTCTTGGGCAATTTGCTTTTCCAATTCTGCTTTCAAGGCAGTAAATCGTTCAGCAAAATTAAAATCGTCTTCTTCATCGGGCAAGCCAATGTATCTGCCGGGCGTAAGTACATATTTTTTGTCGGTAATTTCCTGTAAGGTGGCACTTTTGCAAAAGCCGTCAATGTTGTTGTATTCGCCATCGCCTGTTCGCCAGTTGTGGTAGGTTTGGGCAATGGCGGTAATGTCTTCATCGGTCAAAGCACGGTTTCTGCGGTTTACCAAATAGCCGTGGTTGCGAGCATCAATAAACAGCACTTCGCCTTTGCGTTTTGTCTTTTCTTTTCGCATAAACCACAAGCAAGCGGGTATTTGCGTGTTCAAAAACAATTTGGTGGGCAGGTTTACAATGCAGTCTATCAGGTCGTTTTCTATCAGCTTGGTGCGTATGTCGCCTTCTGTGCCTGTTTTAGTAGATAGCGAGCCTTTGGCTAACACAAAACCTGCGTTGCCATCGGGTGCAAGGTGGTGAAGGAAATGCTGTATCCAACCGTAATTGGCATTGCCGTTTGGAGGCACACCATATTGCCAGCGTGCATCTTTTTGCAAAAGTTCGCCACTCCAATCGCTGTCGTTAAAAGGCGGATTGGCAATAATGTAATCGGCTTTCAAATCTTTATGGGCATCGTTTAAAAAACTACCCTCGTTGTTCCATTTTACATTACTGCTGTCAATACCACGAATAGATAAATTCATTTTTGCTAATCGCCAAGTGGTTTGGTTGCTTTCTTGTCCGTAAATAGAAATGCGGTCGGCAGGGTTTAATGCTAATCCTGTTTTCCCTTTTTGTTTATAATTATCTTGATGTGATTTGATGAATTTTTCGCTTTGTACAAACATTCCACCACTACCACAACAAGGGTCAAACACTCTACCCTCGTAAGGTTCAAGCATTTCAACCAATAATTTTACAACGCTTTGCGGAGTGTAGAATTGTCCGCCTTTTTTGCCTTCGGCAAGAGCAAATTCGCCCAAGAAGTATTCAAATACTTGTCCTAATAAATCTTTGCTTCCTGTCTGCCGTGTCGGCACAGGCAGATGTGCTTCTTTTGTTCCCAAAGTTGCCGAGCCAACAAGGTTTACTAATCCGCCTAAACTTGTTTTGTCCAACTTTTCTTGTGCAAAAACTTTTGGCAAAACACCACGCAGAGACGGATTGTCTTTTTCAATCGTGTCCATTGCATCGTCAATGTCTTTGCCAATGGTGGGCTGTGTTGCTCTGCCTTGTATGTAATTCCAACGAGCCGTTGCAGGGACAAAAAATACTTTCTCGGCAATGTATTCGTTTTTGTCTTCGGGGTCGGCACCTTCACTTTTCAGAGCAACTAATTTTTGATATTGTTCCTCAAAAGCATCAGAAATATATTTCAGGAATATCAAGCCCAATACAACGTGTTTGTATTCGGCAGCGTCCATATTTTTACGCAGTTTGTCAGCTGCTTTCCAAAGTTTTTTTTCTAATGGTTCGTCTTGTATTTCTTTTGCTTTTTTAGCCATTGTTATATTTTCAATTCAAATTTATATTCAGTCTGTAAAGTTACAATTTTAAAAGGTGTTATCGTCAAAATTGGGTTCAAAATTGCGATTGCTCGATAGTCGGAGGAGCGTTGGAGCAAAATTAAATGTGGTGCAAAGCGTTGGCTTTGTGCGGTTGGTTGCACCTCTTTTAATTTTGCGAAGGGTTGGTATTTTTCTGTTTATTGTCAGCACGAATGTTGATTGTTGCACGGTCGTTTTACGCTTGCCTGTAACGGTTCGGGTATTGCCGAAGGCGGGGATTTTTAGCACAAAAGTTCAATCGAAGAACGAATGTTGAAACTTGCACAAATGTCCAATCGAAGCACTTCAGCTCCGCTTTTGGCAATACCTTGTTACCTGCTGTGCTTTTTGTCATTATACTACTCTATTTCTTAAACAATCTTATTTTTTATCACTCTCTATTGTTGTTGTTTTGTGCTTCAATTCAATAAGTAATAAAATAAAAATGAAAATATTAGCTTTTGCAGGTAGCAACAACCCACAATCTATCAATCAGCAGTTGGCGGCTTATGCCACAGGTTTACTTTCGGAACACGGTTCTACTTTAATCAATCTTCGGGACTATCCGATGCCTTTATTTTCTGTGGAAATATTAGGCAAAGAGGGTGTTCCTGAAAACTCCATTTTATTGTTTGATGAAATTCAAAAATATGATGCTTTTATCATTTCAATTGCAGAAAATAATCGTTCTGTTACGGCAGTTTTTAAAAACACAATTGATTGGCTTTCCAAATCCGTAAAAACCAACAATCCTGCTGACACAAATGTTTTTAGAGACAAACCTGTTTTGTTGCTCAGTACTTCTCCCGGCTCGGTCGGAGCTTCTGTAGCCCTTGAAAATGCCACTGGAACTATCACCCAATTGGGTGGGAATGTGGTTGATAAGTTTTCTTTGCCGATTTTCTACCAAAATACAAAAATCGATGCTGATGGATTTCACATTGTTAACGAAAGTATGAGTGCCGAATTTAAAAGTCTTATAGTTCGATTTGAAAACAAGCTGTCTGAAAGGGCAACAATAAATCATTAATTTTGATAGTTGTTATACAAACAAAAGGTATATTTTAAACGGTGGCTAAAAAAGTAGAAAACGAAATGACTTGGGAACATACACATTTTTCAATAAGTGTAGATATTTTGTTAAATAGTGTTTGCGAACATATTATTCTTACCGAAGAAGATAAAGACTTCTTTGTTTCCTTGCTTGAACCTAAAAAAATAAAACGCAAGGAGTTACTTGTTTTTGAAGGAGAAATTACACAGCAACAATACTACATTCTAAAGGGTTGTTTCAGGGCATATCAAATAGATAAAGACGGGGTTGAACGTGTGAGTTATCTTGCAATTGAGGGTCAATGGATTTCAGGTTTGCACAGTTTTTTATCGCAAAATCCCTCCCAAATTTTTGTTGAAGCATTGGAAAATTCGGAACTGCTTGGTATTTCAAAAATTAACCTTGAGCTTCTATATACGACTGTGCCGTCCTTTGAAAAATTCTTTCGTCTATTTTATCAAAACGCTTTGTTGGCAGCAATGGAGCGTGTCAGCCAAAGCATATCACTTAATGCTGAACAACGTTACCTGAACTTTATTCAAACCCGTCCTGATTTGGAACAGCGTATTCCACAAAAACATATAGCTTCCTATCTCGGCATTACTCCTGAATTTTTGAGTATGCTTCGTAGTCGAATGGTTAAAAGAAAGGCGTAAAATTTGTCGTTCAGTTTATTTTGTTTGGAGGTGCCATAGCATAGCAGGTAACGGTTTCGGATTGGCGGTCGGGCGGGCATTTGGAAAACGCCAGCCTACAACCGAAGCTGAATAATAATGTAAAGTTAAATGTTAGCACAAATGTTCAATAGCGTTTCGTCAAGCTGGAACAAAAGTTGATTAGCGAACTGAAGTTGAGAACATATTCTTGTCCCCCCGACTGCCGCCAAACCGTTTGTTGTGTGCAGTACATTTTTCAAATTCGTCTAATTATTTCCTGTTGTACTAAGGGATGGAATTCTTCATACGTAGTATTTGCACGAACATTATTTTTCTCTGCTGGTCTTGGTATTGTGAATTTGTCAGTGTTTAGCCACCTTACATTTCGTCCAATTTCTGTCAGATAATGATTGGCTGTAGATAGAATGTCGTTGTTGGTTATTACGCCAATTGCTTTTACAGCTATATCTTGTCCAAATGCCGCAGATTTAATATAAACTATGTCACCAACTTTTAAAGTCCTAAAATACAAATGAAGTTCTGGTGCGTCATTTAGGTTCCAACCTGTTCCAACAATGTTGTTGTCAATAAATTCATCGCTTACATCGCCGTCATAATAAGCACCAATTCCGTAGATTGCCATAAGTCTTTATGTGTTTGTGTTAAACAATTCCACCTCCCATTAAAAGTCTGATGCCACCGAATAAAATAGCAACGACACATATAGCTATGCCACCTTTTGATTTACCTACTATGGATAAAACAAGTCCTAAAATAGCTAAAGGAATATTTAACCAATTTAGCCATCCAAAAAGTGGTATCATACCTAATACCATTCCGATTAATGCAAGAATGCCGAAAAGTCGTCCGATTGTTTTCATTTATTGTTAATTTCTTGCCTACTCTTTCAAAATGCGGTTTTCGGCAGCCCCGTCGTTGCGTATTGCACACAACGAGCCGCGTATTGGCGATGGGCGGGATTTTATGCACCAAAGTTGATACGAAGCACGAATGTTCAAATTTACGAAAAAGTTTGATACGAAGCACTTCGCCCCGCCTATTGCCAATACGATGTT
>JAFDXY010000017.1 GCA_018267725.1 Bacteroidota bacterium | reverse complement strand
GTTTTAGATTATTATTATTAAAATTATTTAGTTTCTCACTATTATTTGCTATCCCTTTTTTTATTCTATATT
Source organism: Bacteroidota bacterium (assembly GCA_018267725.1). GTDB lineage: Bacteria > Bacteroidota > Bacteroidia > Chitinophagales > Chitinophagaceae > CW01. The sequence continues at coordinate 38,247 of JAFDXY010000017.1, read as the reverse complement.
TTTCGGCATCTATCACCTTATTAAATGCTTCAGTTGCCCCGAATAGTTTTCCCGCAATTACAACTTCATAAAGTTGACACATATACTCCGCTTCTTCATATGTAAAATCGTTTGGAAAGTTTTGTATGATATAAGCATGCATTAATTCATGACCTAAAGTATACATCCTATTTGTAGGGTCCTTAAATGCAGTCTTTGATATATAAATATCAATACCATTTAATGCTGTTGATCCATCTACCTGTTCACCAGTTGAATCGTCAAACATCTTCCCATCTGCATCTATATGATAACCTGGAGGAGCCTCATTATAATGAATTATTGGTTGATTGGGTAACGAATTCATTAAATCAGTGAATTGCATATCGGCTAAATAATTCAATAAATCACTTCCGGCAGTAACCCAAGGCCCAAAACCTTGAGTATTAGTTAACGCTTCAAAATATTTTTCATCCATGTACTGAGTATCTAATGTAACACAAGGACTCGGAGCGTTATCTCCACTTCCACTTCCATCGCCATCATCACCACCACCACCACCATCTCCGCCTCCACCATCATCATAACTTGGGTATGAAGGGTCTGGAGGAGGAGGTTGAGGTGAAGGCGGAGATACAACAGTTACATCTGGCAAAGGCGGTCCCCATCCGGAATGTATAGAGTAACTATCATCAAACAAAGCATAATGCTCGCCGTCATCAATCGGCTCAGGTTCGGGTTCTTCCTCATTAATTACAAAACGTTTGGGTGGTAAAGCTTCCCACAAAAAAAACGGCAAAGGTATTGTAGGTGTTTCGGGCACAACAGGTTGCGGTAAAGGGTTTGGTAAATGCAGGGTTTTGTTTATACTGCTTTGTGTTTTTAAGGGTGTTGCAGCAGGTGGGTTGTAAGTATTATGGCTATTACCTTTTTTTGTAATGGGGTTTACTATAACGGCAGTACTTTCTGCTACTGCATACAATGCAGGCAAAACAGGCGGCACAGGCTCTATTTGGGGCAGTACCAATGCTTTTTTTTCGGGCAGCAGTAATTGGGTATCTAATATTTTTTTAACAACAGGCAGGTTATCATCATCTGTAAACTGCTGTATGCTTACGGTAATATTACCGCCCGTTACGGGTATAAGTTTTGTATTTAAAAACGCTACCGTTAAAAAACCGTTTGCAGGTACTGTGCCATTAAAAACAACAGGTTTTTTATTACCGCTTACGGGTTCTATATACACTTGTTGTATAGCGGTATCGGTATTGTATAAAGTATAGCGTATATAGGCTATTGCTTTTTTATGAGGTAATAATTTATCTGCCCCCAATGCTACACCTAAACCTGCGGGTATTAACCAATTGGGGTTGGCGGTTTTTAACTGGCCTTTGCCCCAAGCTATGTTTTGGGTGGTTTGGTATGTGGCAGTTGCCAAGCCTGCAGCTTTTAAAATTTTACTTAATGTTGTTTTTTTGGCAGTTGCGGTAAAACTTGCCTCTATATTGTAGCGGCTGCCTGCAAATACGGGCAAGTATTCCGTTTGGGCATTGTTGGCTGTTTGGGCTGTTACAGGTATTGTTACCTGTTGTTGTTTACCCCCCCCCGCATGGGTTTGGGCATTAGCGGTTGCAATACATGCAACCATAAGCAATAAAGATAAAGTGTAGCGTTGGTGCATAGTCAGTTGGTTTATGGTAAAAACAACACAGCTAAACTACAATGTATAAAAATTAAAAACAAATTATTTTAATGTTGAATGAGAAAAAACTTATACACATCCTTCAACAATGTTCGCACATTTTTAAACGTATAAGAAATAATTACCTATTTGCACTATCCTTCGTCCACTCATTGTTTATCATTCTCCAAATATTTAACGGATTATTATTTTTTAATTCATCGGGTAATAAATTATCATCCCAATTTTGAAAAGAAAGTGGGCGTGCAAAACGTTTAATAGCATCTGCACCTACAGAAGTAAATCTGCTATCGGTTGTTGCAGGAAATGGTCCCCCATGCTGCATGCTGTAACAAACTTCAACACCGGTTGGTACACTGTTTACAATTATTCTTCCACACAAGTTTTTTATAACTTCAATTAATTGATTGTTTTTTATAATATCATTTTCAGTAGCCATTAAAGTACTTGTTAATTGTCCTTCTATATGTTGTGCAATAGTTAGCATTTCATCTTCATTATTACATTGCACAATTAATGAATAAGGGCCAAATACTTCTTCATGCAAAATTTTATTTTCTAAAAAAGTTTTTGCATTAACAGTGGCAATAGTTGGCTGACCTTGATTTTGTGCAGGCTGAGCAACACTTTCAGCCACAGTAGTTACATTTTTTTGTTGTAATGCTTTTGTTTTCTTTTCAGCATAAGCATTGGCAATGCCTTGATGTAACATAGTTGCAGGAGCAATTTTTTTTATTTCTTCACCTAAACAATTAATAAAAATATTTAATGCGTTTGATTGTATTGCTATTATTAACCCTGGGTTGGTGCAAAATTGCCCAACTCCTAATGTTATAGATGCAGCATACATTTTAGCAATATCAACAGCCGATTGATTTAATTTTTCCGGCAATAAAAAAACAGGGTTAATACTTCCCATTTCTGCAAAAACAGGAATAGGTTCTTTGCGTTGGTTAGCCCAATCAAACAATTGTTTTCCTCCTGCATAAGAACCTGTAAAACCAACAGCTTTAACTAATGTATGGGTAACTAAAGTTTTGCCCACATTTATAGAAGCACCATAAATATGTGCAAATACACCATGTGGCATATTTGTTTTAGCAGCAGCCTGAAATATAGCAGTAGCAGCTATTTCGGAAGTTTTTGCATGTGCCGGATGTGCTTTTACAATAACGGTGCAACCTGCTGCAAAAGCTGTAGCAGTATCTCCGCCTGCAGTTGAATAAGCAAAAGGAAAGTTACTTGCACCAAATACAACCACAGGGCCTAAAGGCACTAACATTTTTCTTATATCAGGTTTGGGTGGGTTTCTTTCTGCAATGGCGGTATCTATTCTAATTTCTAACCAGTCTCCTTTTACACAAGCATCTGCATAACTGTTTAATTGAAAAATAGTTCTTGCTAATTCATTTTTTAATCTTGCTTGTGGAAGATTGGTTTCTTGCATAGCTGTACTAACTAATATTTCTTCAACTAAAGCTAATTCAACAGCTATGGCTTTTAGGAAAGCAGCTCTTTCTTGTAAAGATTTTTTACTATATGTTTGAAAAGCTTGCCAAGATTGGGTTACAGCCAATTCAATTTCTTCGAGTGTGTTATCAATCACAGTTTATTTATTTTAATAATATAAATTATAATTTAATAGAAAGGTAATCGGGCAATGTTGGTTTTGAGGCAATTCCGTTTTCAATAATTTTTAAAACACGTTCTCTTTCTTCTCCAATTAATGTTAAGCGTGGGGCACGTACATCTTCACTACCTATTCCTGTTTTAGTTTCTGCTAATTTTATATATTGAACTAATTTTGAATGTAAATCCAATTCCAACAAAGGCATAAACCAACGATAAATTTTTAATGCTTCTTCATATCTTTCTGCTTTAACCAATTTATAAATTGCAACGGTTTCTGCCGGAAATGCACACACTAAACCTGCTACCCAACCATGTGCACCCATTATTAACTCTTCCATTGCCAAAGTATCTACACCGCATAAAATTTTAAACCTATCGCCAAAAGCATTTAGCATTTTGGTTACATTACTAATTTCTCTGGTAGATTCTTTAATTGCATTTATGTTTTTATAGTTTACTAATTCTGCAAACATTTCAAGTGTTACTTCAATTTTATAATCAACAGGGTTATTATAAATCATTATAGGCAAATCGGTAGAAGAAGCTATTGTTTGAAAATAAGTAACGGTTTCTCTATGATCACTTTTATAACGCATAGGCGGCAACAACATTAAACCCGCTGCACTCCATTTTTTTGCATCACTTGCAGCTTGTAAAGCAGCTTTGGTAGAACCCTCGGCAATATTTAAAATTACAGGTACTTTCCCTTCGGCTTTTTCAATTGCAAATTTTACTAATGTTTCTTTTTCATTATTTGTTAAAACACTTGCTTCGCCTAAAGTACCGCCTAAAATAATGCCATTAACACCTGCAGCAATTTGGGTTTGCAAATTTTTGTTGAATAAAGGAAGATCTAATTCATCTTGATTTGTGAATTTAGTTGTAAGAGCAGGAAAAACTCCTTTCCATGTAAAAGACATAAGTATTGTGTTTATTATAAAAACACAAGATACTTAAAGAAGAAAAATTGTTGAAATTATTTTAAGAAAGAAAAAACGCGTTCAATAATTGTTTTGCTACTTTTTTTTGAATGAATAACAGGAACATCAACCAAGAAATCAACCTGTGAAATAGGTGTCCAATCTACCAAACCCTTGCACCAAACCATATCGGTGCTTTTAATACCTCTTTGTTTTAAAGTTTCTAAATTATACGGACCGTTAATTATTTTATTTTTCTTTAGCAAATAAACCATTTCCATTTTAGAATATTGATTATATACAGAGTAAAATTTTGGCAACTAAAATAAGTATTATTTTAAAATACTTAATGCTTTTTTTACCACATTGTCTTCATTATTTTTTATTTCATAATAGGCTTGTATGCCCCAAGCAAGTTCCCCTACAATTGATTTTAGTATATTAGATAAAGCAGTTTTATTTATATTTTGAATATTTAAAGTATTTTTTAAAGCTGTTTTTTCAAATAATTCTAAATCATTTGCAGTGAAATTAAAATTATTTTTAAAATCGTTAATAGAAAGTGTAGCTAAATAAGTTTTATTTTTTCTATACCAATTCATTGCAAAATTTGCAGCAATATTTTTAAAGTTTGGATTATAAAAAACGGAAGGATATGCAATGGTATCAACAGGAACAACAATATCTGGTGTTATGCCTCCCCCACCATAAACTGTGTGTCCGGCAGGTGTTTTATAAATAGGGCCTTTTGGTTGTGCAGTATCTGGTTTATCCATTTCATTATTATGAAAACGATTTATAATTTCCATACTGTAATCGCTTTTCTTTTTGTTGTAAGGTTTTTGAATATTTCTACCTAATGGCGTAAAATATTTTGCAACGGTTAATCTAATTGCTCCTCCATTGCTTAGTTGAAATTGTTGTTGTACCAAACCTTTACCAAAACTTCTTCTGCCAATAATAGTGGCTCTATCCCAATCTTGTAAAGCACCGCTTACCACCTCGCTGGCAGATGCAGAAAGTTCATCAATTAAAACAACTAATTTATTTTTTTCAAACAATCCATCGCGTTTGCAGCGGTATTCTGTTTTATCGTTATGTAAACCTTCGGTGTAAACAATTAATTTATCTTCATCTAAAAACTCATCGGCAATATTTACGGCTTGTTGTAAAAGCCCGCCACCATTTCCTCGCAAATCAAGAATTAATTTTTTCATTCCCTTTGCTTGCAATTTTTCAAGGTTTTGCATAAACTCTTCATAAGTTCTATCAGCAAATTTTGCTATATGTAAATAAGCAACAGAACTATCAATCATATAAGCTGCATCAACAGTTTGTATAGGAATTCTGCCTCTGGTTATGGTTATTTTTTTTATTTGATTATCTCTTAAAACTGTTACAGTAACTTGAGAACCTGCCGGACCTCGTAAATATTTTCTTAATTCATTGAACTTAAATTTTTTGCCTGTTAAATTAACAGTATCAGCACTTGCAATTATTTGATCGCCCACTTGTATGCCTGCCTTTTCAGATGGGCCTCCGGTAATAACTCGGCTTACAGTTATTGTATCGTTTAAAACTTCGTATTCTACGCCAATGCCTTCAAAGTTGGCAGCTAAATCTTCATTAACTATTGCTACATCTTGTGGTGCAATATAAACTGAGTGAGGATCTAATTGTTCTAAAATAGCATCAATAGCTACATTGTTTAATGTATCAAAAGAAACACTATCAACATATTTGCTTTTAACTAAATTTAATACTTCTTGAACAGTATATTTTTTATTTGCATTAAAAAAACCACTTCCGCCTGTTTCTTCTTTTAATTTATAACCAATTAACATTCCAACAATCATAACCAGTGCAAATAAAACTGGCAGTGCTATTTGTAATTTTTTACTTCCCATATTATTTTCCTACTTTGTACCTTAGTTCACAAAACGCAAATATCAATTAATATAATTTAAGTTATACTTTTTTAGTAAGTGTTTTTATAAAAGGTAAATTAGCGTTATATTTTTAAACTTATTAATGATGAAATTAATTGCCGATAGTGGTGCTACCAAATGTGAGTGGTGCTTACTTTATAACGGAAAGAAAAAAAAAGTTATTACGCAAGGCATTAGCCCTTATTTTTTAACTACTGTTCAAATTATTGAACTACTGCAAAAAGAGTTGTTACCTAAACTTAATAAAGATATTCTTATTAAAGAAGTACATTTTTATGGCACCGGATTAAATAATAATAACAATAAAAAAATTTTAAACTTAGCATTAAAAAAAATATTTACTAAAGCAACCATTAGTTTAAATACCGATTTGCTTGCTGCTGCCAGAGCCTTATGTGGCAAAGAAAAAGGTATTGCTTGCATTTTAGGTACAGGTTCAAACTCATGTTTTTACAATGGTAAAAAAATTATTAGCAATAGTCCGGGTATTGGATATGTTTTAGGAGATGAAGGCAGCGGTGCTTATCTCGGTAAAAAAATTGTTCAATACTATTTATATAACACTTTTGATGATGAACTGAAAAATAGTTTTGAAAAAATGTTCAATACTAATCCTATTGAAATTTTAGAAAAAGTGTATAAACAACCTTTGGCCAACAGATACTTGGCATCGTTTGCTATTTTTTTAGCAGAAAATAGAGGGCATTATATGATTGAAAATATTATTGAAGATGGGCTAAACGATTTTTTCTTTACGCATTTATGCAAGTATCGCGAAAGTTGGTTGTTGCCTATAAATTTTATTGGAAGCGTTGCATTTGGTTTTAAAGATATATTAAAAGAACTTTGCCACAGTTATGAATTTGAATTAGGAACCATACTTAAAAAACCAATGGATGGTTTAATAAAATACCATTTATAAAAGCATTATGAAAACATTTGTAAGAGTTACAGAACAAGCATCTAAATACAGGCATTTAGAAAAAATGAGTGTAGAAGAAGTATTAGTAAACATAAACAATGAAGATAAATTAGTACCCGCCGCTGTTGAAAAAGCTATTCCGCAAATAGAAAAATTAGCATCTGTAATAAGTGACAGAATGTTGGCAGGCGGAAGATTATTTTATATAGGAGCAGGCACCAGCGGAAGATTAGCAATTGTTGATGCAAGCGAATGCCCACCTACTTATGGTGTGCCTTATGGTTTGGTAATAGGCATTATTGCAGGCGGAGAAAAAGCTATTACACAAGCAGTAGAATATGCAGAAGATGATAGAAATAGAGGCTGGACAGATTTGCAAAAACATTTTGTAAGCGATAAAGATGTTGTAGTTGGTGTAGCAGCAAGCGGCACAACACCTTATGTAATTGGTGCTTTAGAAGAATGTAGAAAAAGAAATATTGTAACAGGAAGTATTTCGTGTAATCAAAATTCGCCGGTTAGCGAAGCAGCAGATTATCCGGTAGAAGTTGTTGTAGGTCCCGAATTTGTTACAGGCAGCACAAGAATGAAAAGCGGCACCGCACAAAAATTAGTATTAAATATGCTTAGTACTTCTGCAATGATACAATTAGGCCGTGTTGAAGACAATAAAATGGTAAACATGCAACTTACCAATATTAAATTAGTTGATAGAGGCGTAAAAATGGTAATGGAAAGATTACAACTAAGCAATTATGAAGCTGCAAAAGATTTATTAGTAAAACATGGCAGTGTAAAAAAAGCGGTTGATGCAGTAAAATTAAACGGACATGCATGAGATAGAACCCTTCTATAACTGGCGGCACATATATGTTTCAGAAGAAGACAAACTTTCTCCGTTTTATGGAAGAGTTTACAGTGAGTTCGAATTTTCTCAAACTATTTACAACTATTACATACATCCGCAATGGGATGAGTTTGGAAGTAAAACATTATACTTAAAAGTAATTTATGCAGATTACGAATTACATTTTTGTATTATTGAAATGATTGGCGAATGGAATGATGCTATTGAAAATGATATCATGTATTTAAAGCGTGAAGTAATTGATAAGTTTACTAAACAAGGCATAACAAAATTTATTCTTATTACAGAAAATGTTTTAAACTTTCATAGCAGCGATAAAGAATATTATGAAGAATGGTACGAAGAAGCAACCGATAACAATGGTTGGATTGTAGCATTAAACATGCCCGAACAAACGCAATACGATTTTAAAAAGAAAAAATTACACTATATAATTGAATTAATACAATTGAGTGAATGGAGAACTTATAAACCTTATCATCTCTTTAAAAAAATTGATGAAATGTTATTGAAGCGATTAACACAATAAAAAAGTAATGCCCCTAAATTTTGAAGCATTACTTTTTAGCTTAATTTATTTTTTAAATTTTAGGAGCTGCACTTAAAATTTCAGCATCAACATTAGCTTCATATTTTTTAAAATTATCTATAAATTGTTGTGCAAGGCTTTTAGCTGCAGCATCGTAAGCATTTCTATCTGCCCAAGTATATCTTGGGTGTAAAATATTTACCGGAACACCTGCACATTGTTTAGGTATCATCATTCCAAATACAGAATGTGCTTCGTATTCGGCATTATCTAATTCTCCGTTTAATGCAGCAGTAATCATTGCTCTGGTATAACTTAATTTCATACGTTGACCAACACCATAAGCTCCACCACTCCAACCTGTGTTTACCATCCACACATTTACTTCATGTGTTTTCATTTTATCTCCTAACATTTTTGCATAATAGCCTGGATGTAATGGTAAAAACGGTGCCCCAAAACATGCACTAAAAGTAGATTTTGGTTCTGTTACACCTGCTTCGGTACCTGCAACTTTTGCGGTATAACCACTAATAAACTGATACATAGCTTGGCCCGGAGTTAATTTGCTTATAGGTGGAAGTATTCCATAAGCATCGCAGGTTAAGAAAAATATGTTTTTAGGAAGCCCGCCAATACTGGGTTCTAATGCATTGCTTATAAAGTTTAACGGATAACTTACACGTGTATTTTCTGTTATTGTTTTACCTGCAAAATCAATTACGTTACTTCCTGCATGAAAAGTTACATTTTCTACTAATGCACCGGGGCGTATTGCACGATAAATTTCTGGTTCTTTTTCTTCACTTAAATCTATCAGTTTTGCATAGCAACCACCTTCAAAATTAAATACGTTGGTATCTGTCCAGCCATGTTCATCATCACCAATTAATTTTCTATTGGGGTCGGCACTTAAAGTAGTTTTACCTGTTCCGCTTAATCCAAAAAATATGGCTACATCTTCTGCTTCGCCTACGTTGGCACTGCAGTGCATGCTTAATACATTTTTATCGTGCGGAAGTAAATAATTCAATACACTAAAAATTCCTTTTTTTATTTCTCCTGTATAACCTGTTCCGCCAATTAAAATTGTTTTATGTGTAAATGAAACTATTGCAAAATTGTGTTGTCTTGTACCATCAACTAATGGGTCTGCTTTAAAACCCGGAGCTTGAATAATATGCCAATCGGGTTCAAAATTTTCTAATTCTTTTTCGCAGGGGCGAAGAAACATATTGTATGCAAATAAGTTACTGCTTGGTTGCTCGTTAATAACTCTAATATTTAATTTATATTTTTCTGATGCACAAGCATAAGCATCTCTTACCCAAATGGCTTCTTTATTGCCTAAATACTCTAACAATTTCTTTTTTAGTTGAAAGAAATATTTTTCTTCAATAGGTAAATTAAAATTGTTCCAATGAACGGTGTTTTCTGTAAGAGCATCTTTTACGGTAAACTTGTCTTTAGGGCTTCTTCCGGTAAACTCTCCTGTATTAATACATAAGGCTCCGGTATTGTTTAAAATTCCTTCTTTTCTTAAAACGGTTTGTTCTACTAATTCTTCGGGATTTAATTGATAATGAACATTTTTTAAATTTGTAAAACCTAATTGTTGCAGTTTTTCAATAGGAGGTTGCATTAATAATAATGATGTTGTGTTTTGCATATGTTACAATCGTTAGTTAGGCTGCAAAGGTAGAGACAGATTTTGAACTAACAAACGTTAGTACATTTTTTAAATTATTTAATTTTCTTTTAGGTTTCTTATCTCCCAATCAACCTTTACTTTTATGCAAAAATTAAAATTAAATAATGAAGCCGGCAGCAACACCTCAAACGCTAACTTTAAAAGATGTAGAAGTATTAAAAAGTATTGTGGGAGAAGAATATATTTTGGTAGATGAAGAAGCTTTGCATAATTACGGACATGATGAAACCGAACATCTTTTATTCTTACCCAATGCAGTAGTAAAACCTTACACTACACAAGAAGTAAGTGCCATTTTAAACTATTGCAATCAGCATAAAATTCCTGTTACACCACGCGGTGCAGGCACGGGTTTAAGTGGTGGTGCATTGCCACAGTTGGGAGGCGTTTTATTAAGCACCGAAAGGTTTAATAAAATTTTAGAGATAGATGAACGCAACCTTCAGGTAACAACCGAACCCGGCGTTATTACCGAAGTTTTACAAAATGCCGTAAAAGAAAAAGGATTGTTTTATCCGCCAGATCCCAGCAGCCGTGGCAGTTGTTTTATTGGTGGAAATATTGCTGAAAATAGTGGCGGACCCAAAGCCGTAAAATATGGCGTTGTAAAAGATTATGTGTTGAATTTAGAAGTTGTTTTGCCAAACGGAGAAATTATTTGGACAGGTTGTAACGTATTAAAAAATTCTACCGGTTATAATCTTACACAATTAATTGTAGGAAGCGAAGGTACATTAGGCATAGTAACAAAAATTGTATTAAAACTAATTCCATTACCTAAATACGATTTATTAATGTTGGTGCCTTTTGCCGATTTAGAAAAAGCAAGCGAAGCCGTTAGTGCCATATTTCGTGCAGGCTTTACGCCAAGTGGTTTAGAGTTAATGGAAATAGATGCATTAAAAATTGTAAGTAAAATGGTTGATAGCCACGCAGTACCGGTTAATGATGATATTGCTGCACATTTAATAATTGAAGTTGATGGAAATAATGCAGATGTTTTAATGAATGAAATGGAAGCCATTAGCGAATTATTAATACAATATAATGCAGGTGAAGTTTTTTTTGCAGACGATGCACAACAAAAAGCAGAATTATGGAAACTAAGAAGACGTGTAGCCGAAGCCGTAAAAAGCAGTGGCTATACTATTGAAGAAGATGCTGTTGTACCCAGAGCAGAATTACCAAAATTAATTAAAGGCGTAAAAGAGTTAGGTAAACAATATGGTTTTCATGCAGTTTGTTATGGCCATGCCGGAGATGGTAATTTGCATATTCGCATTAATCATCCAACTATTAAAAACAGTTATGGTAATACAGAAATGGTTAATGCATTAAAAGCATTATTTACATTGGTTAATAGTTTAGGCGGAACTATAAGCGGAGAGCATGGTATTGGTTTAATTCAAAAACCATATATGAATATTGTTTTTAAAGAAGCTAATTTAAAATTAATGCGTTCTATTAAACAATCATTCGATCCTAATAATATTTTAAATGCAGGTAAAATTTTCGATTTGAATTAACAACAACAATACACAATTTGTTATTGCTTTGGTGTTTGTTACAAAAAATTTAATTAAAACATATTATGAAAAAAGTAAAATTATTTATACTTAGTTGTATTATTATTTCTTCAGTTTCGGCACAAAGAAATATTCCTCCAACATATACCGTACCAGTGCCTGAAAAAAAAGGATTTAATATAAATAAAATGTTTATAGGTGGTAGTTTAGCTTTAGGATTTAGCAGTTATAGTTTTAATATAGGCGGCACGCCAGAAATTGGTTATTCACTTACCAATTGGTTAGATGCAGGTTTGGCAATAAACTTAAATTATAATTCAATGCGGGCAGATCCTTATTATAATAATAATATAAGGCAAAGAAGTTTTAATTATGGTGGTGGCCCTTTTGTTAGGGTTTATCCAATGCCATTTTTATTTTTGCAAGGGCAATTAGAAACCAATTGGATTAAATACAATTATCTAAACGTAAATACAAATCAATCATCATCATTAACTACTAACTCCAACAGTATTTTGGCAGGTATTGGTTATGCACAAAGAGTTATTGGACAGAGTAGTTTTTATACAGCTATATTAATTGATTTGAATACAGATATTTATTCGCCTTACAGAGATTACAATAATTCTGCCCTACCTATTTTTAGAGCAGGATTTACTTTTTATTTACATGAAAGAAAAAAATAATGTGTTTTTGTTAATTAGCTCAATTGTTTTCACATAACAATAATTGGCGTTATCAATTGTAATAAAATTTAATTCTCTTTCAACAAAAAATAATTTATGATAGCTACAAAATCTTATGCTGCATATAATGCTATTACGCCCTTAAAGCCATATAATTTTGAAAGAAGAAATGTAGGCGAATATGATGTGCATATTGAAATTTTATATTGCGGCGTTTGCCATAGCGATTTGCACCAAGCAAGAAATGAATGGGGCGAGTCAATGTATCCAATGGTTCCGGGACATGAAATAGTTGGTAAAGTTGTAAGCGTTGGCAATAAAGTAACTAAGTTTAAAATGAATGATACTGCGGGTGTTGGTGTAATGATAGATAGTTGCCGTACTTGTAAAAATTGTAAAAAAAATTTAGAACAATATTGTATAGAAGGTATAACAGGAACATATAACGGTTACGAAAGAGATGGTAAAACAATTGCACAAGGTGGATACTCAACCAACATAGTAGTTGATGAAAAATATGTATTAAAAATATCTTCAACATTAAATTTAAAAGCAGTTGCACCTTTACTTTGTGCGGGCATTACAACTTATTCGCCGTTAAAATATGCAGGTGTAAAAAAAGGAATGAAAGTAGGAGTGGTAGGTTTAGGAGGTTTAGGGCACATGGGTGTAAAATTTGCAGTATCGTTTGGTGCAGAAGTAACTGTTTTAAGTACTTCTGCAAATAAAGAAGCAGATGCAATGCAATTAGGTGCTACAAAATTTGTATTAACAACAGATAAAGCAGCTATGAAAAAATACGATAGTTATTTTGATATAATATTAGATGCTATTTCTGCTAATCATGATTTTACAAAGTATTTGAATTTATTAGATTTAGACGGGAAATTATTAGTAGTTGGTTTGCCTTCAGAAGAGCCTAAAGTAAAGCCATTTTCTTTAATAAAAAACCGTAGAAGTGTTATTGGTTCTATGATTGGTGGAATAAAAGAAACACAAGAAATGCTTGATTATTGTACCGAAAAAAATATTGTAAGCGATGTTGAATTAATTAATATGCAAAATATTAATGAAGCTTATGAAAGAATGTTAAAAGGAGATGTGAAGTATAGATTTGTAATAGATATTGCATCACTACACTAAAAAATAAAGGCTTAATATTTTTGAGTATTAAGCCTTTAACAATATTAAATTAATTAACCTTTTTTACTAACAGTAATTCTGTAACACCTTCCATTTTCATTCTGTAACCATCGGGTGTTCTGTATATTAAAACTTTGGGTTGATAGATGTTTGCATTTTTTATTCCGGGTTCATCTTGCATCCAAACTTCACCGTTTAATAACGAAAAACTTGTGCTACCTGTCCAGCCTGAAAAATTTCCTCTTAATTGGCTATCTGAAACATCTGATTCTCTATGGCATTTAATAGCTTTATCTATTCCTTGAATTTCCATTGTTAATTTTCTTCCAATTTTATTTATGGTAATAGTTGGGTTATTAATACCCGCAGCCAACTTCACTTCTTCATCTAAAATATAATAATGAAAATTTACGGTTTTAATAATTGAACCCTGACTTAAAACTCCGGTTAAAACACCATCATAACTTGTTTTTTCTACTAATTTAGGTTCTTCATTTTTTTGTGCAAATAATTGAAAGCTGCTTAATATAAATAGTGCAGCTAAAAGCATTTTTAAATTAATCGTTATTTTTTTCATACTATATATTTTGTTGTTGAATAAAATTTTTAAAAAGAATAAATTGATGAATATTAATTTTCAATTAGTTCTCGTAAATATTGTTTCTCTTCTTTAAAAGCCTTTCGTGGCTTTAATCCTAAGAGGTTAAACATTTCATTATCTTCTTCAAAACTTGGGTTAGGTGTGGTTAATAATTTATCTCCTGCAAAAATAGAATTAGCACCTGCCATAAAACATAATGCTTGCTCAGCAACACTCATTTCAGTTCTTCCTGCACTTAAACGTACCATTGTTGCGGGCATTATAATTCTTGCGGTAGCAATCATTCTAACCATATCCCATACATCAGTTTTTGAATTGTTTTCAAGCGGTGTTCCTTTAACAGCAACCAATGCATTAATGGGTACACTTTCAGGATGCGTTGGCATAGTTGCTAATGTATGTAACATTTTAATTCTGTCTTCATGTGTTTCACCTAAACCAATAATACCACCACAACAAACAGATACGCCGACTTTGCGAACGTTATCTAACGTATTTAATCTTTCTTCATAAGTTCTGGTAGTAATTATTTGTTCGTAGTGTGTAGAGCTTGTATCTAAATTGTGGTTGTATGCGTACAAACCTGCATCGGCTAATTTTTGTGCTTGTTGTTCGGTAAGCATACCTAATGTACAACAAACTTCCATGCCCATTTGATTTACGCCTTTTACCATATCTAACACACGGTCAAAATCTTTATTATCTCTTACTTCTCTCCATGCTGCACCCATGCAAAACCTTGTGCTGCCTGCATCTTTAGCTTTTTGTGCATATAGTAATACTTCATCTTTTTTCATTAATGCTTGCACATCTACACCTGTGTTGTAACGTGCAGCTTGCGGACAATAAGCACAATCTTCTGTACAACCTCCTGTTTTAATACTTAATAAAGTACAAACTTGCACTTCGGCAGTATCGTTATAATGATGGTGAATATTTGATGCTGTATGAATTAATTGTAATAATGGTGTGTTATAAATAGAATGAATTTCTTCTAAGCTCCAATTATTGCGTATAATATTTTGCATGGCAATGTTTTGATTGAACAAATATAAGTAGATGCGTTTTAAATGATACGTTTATAAGGAGCAGCTACAAAGAAAAATTCGTTACCGTTTTTATAAAAATTATTAAACTCATTTTCAGACAAATGCTTTTCTTTTTTTAACCAACTTTTTAATGTGTATATACGATAGTTTATTGTTTGATTAATGAATTGAAACATTATTTCACAATTGTAATTATAAACTTCTGCTGCTTTACCAAACTCAAACAGAATAAGCGGTTGAGAGGATTGAATGGTTTTTATACTTCCTTCTAAAACCCAAAGTTCTGAACCTTCAACATCTAATTTTAGTAAACTTATTTTTTGTGTTGAAGGAATAATATTATCTAATAAATCTGTTTTAACTTGTATAGATATATCTTCTTCAATTTTATCATAAAACCTTTTTTTTAATCCGCTGTAAGCCATATCTGTAAGTACCAAATTAAAATTCTCAACACTTTTTTTATTGCTTAATGCAATTGGGTATAATTTAATTTTTTGTTGAAATTTTTGATGTAATTGTTGGTGTAAAATTTCAATAGGTTCAAATGCATAATGAATGGCATTAGGTGCAACCTGTAACATGATTTCTAAAATTTTTCCATTATGGCTTCCTATATCTATACAAACACTTTTTTTATTGCAATGCTGTTGAATAATTTTTTTGGTAAGCCTATCATACAACTCATTTTTTGTTAATGCAATTGGAGAAAGGCTGGCAATAGGCTTTAATATTTTTTTGATAGCTTGAAAAAGCAAAATAAGTATTTAGTTTATTTAATATATTTTTCGAATGGTTTTACAAATTTCGTAATCATATCATCTGCACGTTTCTTAGCTTGTGTTACGAAATGCTTTAAATAAATTTTTGCCCAATGCTCAAGTGTTCCTTTAAAAGTTTGGTCTAAATCTTGAACATGAAATTGAATTTGCATAGCTGCTGCCCAATTTATATAAAGATTATTTGGTTGTGCCTTAAATAAGCAAGCAAAGTGTGTATCATTACAAACTAATTTTTCTTTTACAAGTTGCCAATCAATTTCAAAATAGTTAATAGTAAAAGTATTAAACTCTTTGTTGTCAAGCATTTTAGCACAAACTTGTGCTAGTTTGAAAGCCGAAATAATATTAGGAGGTTGTGAAGATTTTGAAATATTTCTTGTTTTAATATCTATGATTTCGTAGAACTCATTTTTTACAACTAAAATATCGGCCGTGTCATTTTGTTTTTCTTCAAATGGGTTCTCAATACTCCATTTGTCTGTAGCATTTTTGCCACGGCTTAATAGAAATAAAACAGTTGGTGAATTAAATAATGCTTGCCTTGCTTCAAAACCAATAATGGTTGGGTTTTTATTAAACAAATCATTTAAATATTCGTATTGCCGAAATGTATTTTTAGGAAGCTGTTTTTTTATTTCATTATAAACGTGTTTATCAAAAGGTTCACCTGCTGCATGACCTGAAAGTGTTCCTGAAAGAGGTTTAGGTACTGAAGTACCTTTTACACATTTTGATAATTTATTATAATTGATGTTCATTATTATAACTTAAGAAGTTGATTGAATAGAGCACTTATTTTTAATAATAACTTTTCATTTTTGTTAGTAAGAAATTGTTTTGTTAAATCGGTAATTGAGTCGTGCAACAAAATTTCATTTTGATTTTTCCAATCAATTTTTTTATATGGAATACTGGCAATTGGCTTTTCAGAAAATTCAATAATATTACCTTTTACAATTCCATTGTTTTTTAACCAATCGAAAATAACAGTCTGATTTAAGTATGCCAATATGTACTCAATACTTTCTTTTGTATTCGGTTTCTTGAAAATTGCTGTTACGTCTTGTGTAGGAAAAACATTCTTATCAACAAGTGCAAATCGAAAATGATTCTTATTTGATATTCGTTCTTTACATGGAACAAAAATTCGTTGTTCAAGTTTACTGAATAAATTAAAATTTCGCAAAAAAACCCATTCCCAATAATTTATTTTTCGATTGTATTGATAGCGTTTTTCTAAATCTATTTTGTATTCCTGAAAATGCAAATAAAAATTTGGATATATTTTTTGAAATTCAGTTTCCTTTAAATTGTTTTTAATAAAAATATATTTGGTAATATTTTCTGCAAAGAATGGCATTAAATCTTTTGCTTTAATAACGTTAATAGTTGCTATTTTTTCGGCTTCATTTAATTGGCAACCATTTAGCTGAAACGCTTTATCCAAACCACTTACAAGCCCATTCCCAATATCACAAACTTCGCCAATGGTATGAAATGATGTTTTTGGTTTTTCGAACAAATCAAGTAATGATGTTACATTTTGTTTTTGGCAAACTGTTTCTAACTTTTGTAATTCTTTTCTAACTATATCTGTTTGCAATAACCAACGCTCATTAACTTTAAATTGTGAGACTTCAACATATTCTGCATCTTTAATGGCTATTTGTTTTTTTAAATTGTTAAGCGTTTCAAAGGTTAATTTTTGATTGGCGTAAAATTTTGCAACCTTTATTTTATTGAATTTCTTTTTGCTTTTTACAAATTTGAATATTACAATAGAAACTGTAACATTATTAAAAATAGGTGTTTCATTAAAATGATATATCTCTTCAAAAGAACCGTTTTGAATCATATAGTTACGTAAAGAAACCGAGTGTGTTGTATTCATCCAATATTCCGGACAAATAAAAATTAATTGCCCTTTTTCATTAAGTAATTCTATAGACTTCAGAATAAAAATATAGAGGTAATCACATAACGAATTAAAATATTTATTCCAAAGTAAGTTCACAGAAAGCTCTAACTTTAATTCCGTCTCCAAATTTTTCCAACGTATGTACGGCGGGTTTCCAATAATTAAGTCGAATGTGTCGTTAATATTTGCAGAAACAAAACTTTGGTAGTGAACATTTAAAAACTCTTGAGCAAGTTCTGTATCAATTTCATAAGCAGTTATATTAGTGTAACCTTTTTGTTGAAGTGCTTCTATAAAAACACCTTCTCCACAAGATGGCTCTAAAATTTTTGATTCTTTTGAAATATCAGCCAGCTCAATCATAAAATCGGCAACCACTTTTGGCGTAAAGTATTGCCCGAATTTATTTTTTGTGATATTTTTTAACCCAACTTCCATAAGGTGCTGCTTACACAAACTTATATTTTTTACAACTATCAAAACGTTTTATTATCAACATACTTCCGCCACTTTTCAATAACTTGTTGCATGTCTTGCGGCAGTTCGCTTTCAAACAAAATTTCTTTATTTGTTTTAGGATGAATGAACCCTAATGTTTTGGCATGTAATGCACAACGAGGGCAAATAGTAAAACAGTTATCTACAAACTGTTTGTATTTGGTATAGATAGTTCCTTTTAAAATTTTATCTCCGCCATATTCCCAATCGTTAAATAAAGTATGCCCAATATATTTCATGTGCACACGTATTTGGTGCGTTCTTCCCGTTTCTAAAACACATTCAACTAATGTTACATAATTAAAACGTTCTATAACTTTATAATGCGTAATGGCATGTTTACCAATATCTCCATCGGGGTAGGTGGTAAAAGTTTTTCTGTATTGTTGGTGGCGTGCAATATGTGCATTAACTGTTCCTTCGTTTGCTTCAATATTTCCCCAAACCAATGCTTCGTATTTTCTTTTAACGGTATGTGCTGCAAATTGTTTGGCTAAATGTGCAGCAGCATCGGCAGTTTTGGCTAATACAATTAAGCCTGTTGTATTTTTATCTATACGATGCACTAAACCATAACGCGGTAATTCATCATCATGCAAATTAGGATTTTGTTGCAGTAAATGATAAGCCACTCCATTTAATAAAGTACCACTGTGATTACCAACTCCGGGATGCACAACCATATTTGGAGGCTTATTAATTACCAATACTTCATCATCTTCATACACAATATTTAACGGAATATTTTCTGCTTTTAATTCTGTGTATTCAGGGTTAATAAACGTCATTAACAACAATTCATCTCCGGGCTTTACTTTATAATTACTCTTAACTGTTTTTCCGTTTACAGTAAGAAAACCTGATTCAATACCTTGTTGAATTTTATTTCGGGTAGCACCTTCTAATCTTATTTGCAACCATTTATCAATACGCATAGGCTCTTGCCCTTTATCAATAATAAAAGCACGGCGTTCATACATTTCTTCGAGTTGCTCTTGTTGTTCTATTTCAGGTTCTGTATTCATTTATGCAAATGTAATTACCAAGTACGAACTACAAAGTATGAACTACGATTTGCAATTTATGTCTCACTATTTTCAACCTATTTTTGCCAAATGAAACAAACAGTTTTTTTTAAAGATTTAGGTGTTCGTCCATATAAAGAAGTGTGGGATTTGCAAGAAGTTTTTTTAAAACAAAATGTTGATTTAAAAGCGAATGAAGCAACACGCAATGCAACGGTTAATCATTTATTTTTTGTTGAACATAACCCTGTTTATACTTTAGGAAAAAGCGGAAAGAAAGAACATGTTTTACTTAACGATGAAACATTAAAAGAAAAAGGTATTGAATATTTTCATATTAACAGAGGTGGAGATATAACTTTTCATGGTCCCGAACAAATTGTTGGTTACCCTATTTTTGACCTCGATAAATTTAAACCAGATTTAACTTGGTATTTAAGAAGTTTAGAAGAAGCAATTATTAAAACACTTGCTGAGTATGGCTTACAAGGCGATAGAAGTAAAGGAGAAACTGGTGTTTGGTTAGACCCGAATATTGCTGGCAAAGAAAGAAAAATTTGTGCAATGGGTATTAAATGCAGCCGATGGATAACAATGCATGGCTTTGCTTTTAATATAAATACTAACCTTGATTATTTTAATTATATAGTGCCTTGCGGTATTCAAAATAAACAAGTAACTTCTTTACAAAAAGAATTAGGAAGGCATATTGATATAAATGAAGCGAAAGAAAAATTGAAAAAAAACTTTGAAATAGTTTTTAATTGTGAATTAAAATAATTAATAATCTTTTACTAAAAAAACTTTATTCTTTTCTTTCAACTTATCATCTTCATACAGCTCAAAATTAAACCAGCCTGAGTGTATAAAATTGGTTTTATCTAAAATAAGTTTTTCTTCGTTTATATGTTTTATTTCAAACAAATCTTTTCCGTCTTCTTCAAAAAATTTAATACGGTATTTGTGTATTTTATATTGCGGTAAAAATATAATTACATAAGTGCTTTCATCGCTAAAAACATAGGTTGATGCTTTCCATACAGGCTTTGGTACATAAGGTTTCCAAATAATTTCATCGTTACTAAAAAAGTATAAAGTATCTTTTGTTTGTGTGGTAATTGAGTCTTTAAATTTTTTATAAAAAGAAGTTTCAATTTTTCGTAAAACAGTATCTTTTGTTTGCTTATAAACGGTAATATATTTTTTCTCAACTACTTTGGGTGTTGTGTTTGTTTTGCTTTCTTCTTCGTTATTGTTGTTGTTAGTTTCTTGCTGTATTCTATTTTTAAATTCGTTACCAGATGTTGCTTTGGTGAAAAAATATTCTCCGCTTTCTAAAACATAAAATATTCTGTAATATGCTTTTATGCCTGGTGTAACATCAGCATCTACAAAACCATTTTGAGGAAGGTTAGGAGATTGTGTCGCATAAATACTTTTAAAAAATCTAAGACTATCATAAGAGCGTTGCACCATTAATTGATTGCAGTTGGCAAATGGGTTTGCCCAACTAATTAAAATTTTTCCTTGAGATAATTCTTTAACGGTAAACTTTGGTAATGTGTCTTGTGCTTTTATGTTAAAGCTAATTGCTAAAAAAAATAAAACAAACGTAAACTGCTTTTTCATTAAGGCAAATATAAATAACACATTATTATTAAAATGGTAAAGTATTAGGTGGTAATGAAAAATTTCCTTGCAACCCACCAGAATGTATAGCAACAATTTTACTTTCGGCAGGAAAATATTTTTTACTAATTAAATCTAATGTAGCAAACATCATTTTTGAAGTATAAACTATATCTGTTGGTAAATTATTTTCAATCCATAATTGTTTCATAAATTCAATTAATTCTTTTGGATGTTTTGCATAACCACCAAAATGATATTGATTTATTATTTCAAAACTTTTTTGTTGTTCTTCCTCTGTTAGTAAATTATTTATTTCATTATTAATTGAAGTATTGCCTTTTAAAATATTGATACCAATAATTTTTTGATGTGGTAAGGCAGCTTTAATTAAACCAGCAAACGTAGTGCCTGTGCCTATTGCAGCTATTATATGTGTTGTGTTTTGTGGAATATATTGCATAATGCTTGCAGCACCTTGGCTTCCCATTATTCCGTATCCTCCTTCATTTATCCAATACCAATTATTGGTTTTGTATTTTTCTTTAACAGCATCTTTATTTCTAAAATTTTCTCTGCTAATAAATATTAATTGCATACCACACTCTTTTGCAAATTTTAATGTGTGCGATGTTTGGCTTTCATCTCCTCTAATAATTCCCACACATTTTAAATTATATTCTTTACAAGCAAAAGCAGTTGCTGCAATGTGGTTTGAATAAGCTCCACCAAAAGTGGCAATAGTGTTTATATTATTTTTAACGGCATCTTGCAAATAATATTGAAGTTTAAACCATTTATTACCGCTAACAACTTCATTAATTTTATCTAATCTTAATACATTTAATAAAATAGAATCTGTAGTATTTAAAATTGAAATAGGGTGCAGTATTTGTATATCAATAAAACTTAAACGTAACATAAGTATAATTGCAAAAATATTGGTTTGAATAGGCATAAACCATAGTTTCGCATTTTTGGCATTAATTGTAAATAGTAAATATGCAACCAACATTAGTGATTCTTGCAGCAGGCATGGCAAGCAGATATGGCTCTATGAAGCAAGTAGAAGGTTTTGGAATGAATGGTGAAACCATAATGGAATATTCAATTTACGATGCTATTAGAGCAGGTTTTGGCAAAGTAGTTTTTATTATTAGAGAAGAATTTGTTGATACGTTTAAAGAAAAATTTGAAGCCAAATTAAAAGGAAAAATTGAAGTTGATTATGTGTTTCAAAGCATTAACGCATTTGCAGAAGCTCAATACATTCATCCTGAAAGAAAAAAACCTTGGGGCACAGGCCATGCAGTTTTATGTTGTAAAGGAAAAATAAATGAACCGTTTGCCGTAATTAATGCCGATGATTTTTATGGAAAAGATGCGTTTGAAAAAGCATCTTATTTTTTACAAAATGAATGCAACGAAAAAACTTACAGCATTATAGGTTATCATTTAGCAAATACATTAAGTGAACATGGAAGTGTTAGTCGCGGAGTTTGTGATGTAGATGCTAATAATAATTTAACTGAAATAAATGAACGCACAAAAATATATAGGTTAGAAGATGGAAGAATTGTGTATGAAGATGAAAGTGATTTACATGTATTAGCCGAAAATGGATTGGTAAGTATGAATTATATATGTTTTCATCCTAATGTAATTGATTTGTGCGAAACCTTGTTTTATGAATTTTTAAAACGCAACCGTAACGATCCTAAAGCCGAATTTTTTATTCCTTTTGTAACCAATCATTTTATTCATAGCGGAATGGGCAATGTAAAAGTTGTGCCAACTTCTGCACAATGGTTTGGTGTTACTTATAAAGAAGATGCACCTGTTGTAAAAACAAGTTTGCATAAATTAATACAAGCAGGAGAGTATCCTGAAAAGCTTTGGTAGCAACTATTTTAGCTTGTTGGCCATTTCTTCTTTTCTTAATTCTTTGCTGGTTTTTCTGCTTCCGTTATGGCTCCAACCGGGCGGGCCAAATATGTATTTTATTTTTTGTTTGAAAGAAAGATTGGGCTGCAAAATATCTTTTACAATGGCATTCCATTCATGAAAAACAATATTTACGGCATTAGGTTTTTCTATGTTTTTTGTAAGGCCGTAATGAATGGGTTGATATTCTTCTTCACTCAGTTCTTTTTGAAATGTACCAAACATTTTATCCCAAATAATTAAAAACATACCCATGTTTTTATCTAAATATTTTGGATTACATCCATGATGTACTCTGTGGTGAGATGGTGTTACAAAAAAATATTCTAACCAACTCATTTTCTTAATTAATTCTGTATGAACAAAAATTCCCCATATCTGTGTAGCCGAATAAATAAAAGCAATATCTAAAGGTTTAAAACCTAAAAATGGTAACGGTAAAAAATAAATAAACCTGTACAAAGGTTGAAAAACAGAAGAGCGAAAACCAACTGTAAAATTCATTTTTTGTGAGGAGTGATGCGTAACATGTGTTGCCCAAAAAAAACGTATTTCATGATCAAACCTATGCAACCAATAATATAAAAAATCTTCAGCCAATACTAATAAAATCCAATACAGTAAAGCATTTTGCCAATTAATTATTTTATAACTTAAACAAAATTGAAAAATATTTAAATACACCAACCTAAACAAAACATCAATACCACCATTTAATAACATTAAATAAATATTGGTAACTGTATCGGTAAAAGTGTAAAATTTTTTATGCTTGTAATGCGATAATAAAATTTCAATACCAATTATTATTAAATAAAATGGAGTTGAAATAAGTAAAAGCCATTGTTCTTTTAAATGCATATACAAATTAACAGTAAAAGCAAATTGGTTTATTATCTTAGCTTAATGATAAAAGTACCATTGCAAAATTGGCAACAAAAAAGTAAAGAACATTATAAACTGTATAAAAATTTTTTACAGAAAGCAGATAAAAACAAAGCATTAAAACAGTTGCCTAATTTGCACGAAGAAGCTTTTGAAAAAATTGATTGTTTAAGTTGTGCTGCTTGTTGCAAAAATTATTCTCCACGTTTTAAAACGCCCGATATAAAACGAATAAGTAAACATTTAAAAATGAAAGAAAGTGTTTTTATAGATACTTATTTGAATTTGGATAATGATGGAGATTATGTTGTAAAATCTTCTCCCTGCCCGTTTTTAGGTGCAGATAATTATTGCAGTATTTACGAACAAAGACCAAGTGATTGCCATCGTTTCCCCTATACTAATGAAGATGTTTTATTAAAAAGGCAAAACATTACTTTAAAAAACAGTGAATTTTGCCCTATTGTTTTTTATGTGTTAGAAAAACTTATTGAAAAAATTTAATACTCCATTTTTCTTAATGCAGGTGCTTTAAACCAAGTTATTATAACTACCAATAAAGTCATGCTTCCACCAAATATTACCGATGCAATATTACCCATTAATTGAGCTGCAATACCGCTTTCAAATTGCCCCAATTCATTACTGCTGTTTATAAACATAGAGTTTACACTTAACACTCTACCACGCATATTATCGGGAGTTTTTAATTGCATAATAGTACCTCTTACTACAACACTAATTCCATCTAACATTCCGCTAAACATTAATGCAGCAAACGATAACCAAAAGTTTCTTGATAAAGCAAAAACAATAATACATAACCCAAACCCTGCAACTGCAAATAATAATTTTTTGCCTTGTTTATTTTTTAATGGAAGAAATGTAAGTAGAATTATTATACAAACAGAACCTATATCTGATGCTGCATTTAACCAACCGTATTTAATTACACTTATATGCAAAATAAGTGTTGTAAAAACAGGAATCATTGCAACGGCACCACCAAATAAAACTGCAAATAAATCTAACGATAATGCACCTAAAATTTCTTTCGTTTTAAAAACAAATTTTATTCCTTCAACAACACTATCCCATGTTTTCTTTTCACCTTTTTGGTTTAATGCGGGTTTCTTTTTCAACTTAAATAAAAAGAAAGAAGCAAAAATAATTAAGCCGGTAACTACCATTAAAGTTCCTGTAATATCAATATAAGCAATTAATAATCCACTTACTGCATGCCCTGTAACTGAGGCTGCAAGCCATGTTCCTTGATTCCATGTAGTAGCATTTTGTAAAACAGATTTTGGAACAATGTTAGCTAACATTACATTAAAAGTTGGTCCTGTAAAAGCTCTTATAATTCCTGTTAAAAAAACTGTTATGTATATGCAAGCTACTATCCAATTTTTATTTAAATGTGTGCTTGTTACAGAACTTGAAAGCAATAAAAAAATTAATGAAGTAATTAAGTATAAAAAAACTCCTGTTAATAAAAGTTTTCTTTTTTCACTTATATCAATTACATAACCTGCATACAATGCAAAACCAAATGCAGGTAAAAATTCAGATAAACCAATAATACCAATTGCTAACGGAGTTGATGTTAAATGAAATATCCACCAATTAAGTAAAGTACTTATCATTCTTAAACCCATAATAAAAAAGAACCTGCCAATTAACAAGTTGCGAAATTCAGGAATGGCAATGGCTGCGTAAGGATTATTTTTCTGCTCTGCGTTGTCCATAAAGCAAATCTATTAAGAAATTTTATGGTAGCGTAAAGTAATGTTGCCCGTTTTCATAATCATTTTCTAAAGCATTTAAAACAACTTTAAAATGATTTTCATTTCCTAAAAAATCGGCATTACTTGCATCAATAAAAATAGTTTTAATATTATGTTGTTTTATATAACCGGTATAAGTTTCTTGTAAGTTGAATAAATATTCATCTGGAATATTTTGCTCGTA
This sequence comes from Bacteroidota bacterium, assembly GCA_018267725.1. Lineage (GTDB taxonomy): Bacteria > Bacteroidota > Bacteroidia > Chitinophagales > Chitinophagaceae > CW01. The sequence continues at coordinate 12,378 of JAFDXY010000017.1, read as the reverse complement.
ACTTCTATTTCTTTTTTTAATGTTTGTTTGAAGTTTATGAATAGGAGCGTGCAAGTAAATTAAAATATCGGGAAACACTAATTGCTGATTAATAATATCAAAAAGTTTTTGATACAATCTAAATTCTTCATCGGGTAAATTAACTTTTGCAAACAATAAACATTTGGTAAACAAATAATCTGATATGGTAATGCTTTGAAATAAATCTTTAGTATGCACCATATCTTTTAACTGCTTATATCTTTCTGCCATAAAAAATAATTCTAACGGAAAGGCATATTGTTGCGGGTTTGCATAAAACTTTGGTAAGAAAGGGTTATCGGCAAATTCTTCTAAAATAATTCTGGCATTAAAATGCTTTGCCAGCAAATGTGTAAGGGTTGTTTTGCCTGCTCCAATATTTCCTTCTACAGTTATAAAATGATGCTTCATTAATTAGTTTCAGTGCGTTCAAAATTATACTTAGGCATTATGCAGAAGGAGAAATTTTATGCACATCTAATGTATCCTTACAATTCAATAATAGGTGCCGAATAGATTTTTTTTCAACAGGGTGAATAATATTGCCTGCAACTTCGGCTAAAGGCATTAACGCAAATTTTCTTTGGGGCAATGCCGTATGCGGAACTGTTAATATTTCTGTATTCAAAATCAAATCATCAAACAATAAAATATCAATATCAATAATTCTGGGGCCCATTTTTATACTTCTTACTCTGCCCATTTTTTCTTCAATTAATAATAATTCGTGCATTAAATTTTGTGCAGTTAAACTTGTGTTTAATACTAATACCTGATTTAAAAAATCGGGCTGGTTTGTTAAACCCCACGCTGCTGTTTTATATATTGAAGATTTATTAATTACAATACCACATTGCTTATTAATTAAGTCAATTGCAGTTTGTAAATTTTGTTCTGTATTACCTAAGTTGCCTCCAATAAGTAAATATGCACTTTGCATTACACGGTTTTAAACAATCTTGCATCAAAAGTAAAGTCTTTAATTTCTTTCAATTTAATTTTTTTAAAATCTTGGTGTAACGGATTGATGATAATATTATATTCTTCATGAACAATGGCAGAAGGAATTTTCAATATTAAATATTTTTTACTTGCTAAAAATTCTGAACCTATATATTTCGTATATTCTTCATCGTTCCACCAATTCTTTTTTAAACTGGTTGTTTCTATTTTTAATAAACTTTTTTCTGGTAATTCAATTAAAGCGAGGCAATTATTTTTTATTTCATGGTATGAGGCATTGTGAATTAGCAATTCTACTAAAGCTAAAGAAGTTGTGAGGCTTGTGTATAAGGCGGGTAGCCCTTTATTATTCCATCTGCCGCCATACAACCTTGAGCCTTCTCCGCTCAAGTTACTAACAAATTGTTTTGGAGAAAATCTGTACACAATCATATATATACGCCGTATAAAATTCTGCCAATCTCATCAATTAATAATTGTATTCCATGAGTTGAATTTAATGATTCAAAAGTTAGCATTTGTCCCAATATATTTTTATCTCGTTTAAGCCAACGGTATAAAGCATTGCTATCTATAAATGTTTGCAATCCCAAATTTAAAAGTTGTTCAATATGCAAAATTCTATCTACATAAATACCTTCAAAAGCAGTATTGTTTTTTGCATAGCGTTGTAAAGTTCTTTCAGATAAATGCAAAATATCTGCCCATTCTTTTAAAGTAAAAGGAGCTTTATCTGCAACTTTCTGAAATCGTTTAAATGTAAATTCGGTTGTTGTAGGAATTTTTATAAAACTTGCAGGTGCGTATAATGCACTTGGCTCTTGAGCTACAGAAGCTTTTATTTCTGGAGTTTGGTATGCTTTTGATTTTTTGTTTTTTTTCATACCTGTCATTTGTCACCAAATTTATGACACTTGTCTTTATTTTCAAAATATTTTTTTTAATAAATAAACCAATAGTTTTGTTTTGCAAACAAAGCGTTTATGTCAAATAATTATAGTCAGGTTAAAGCCATGATGGCTATTACAAAAGCAAGTTTAATAGCAATTTTCAGAAGTCCGCAAGCTGTTTTTTTTAGCCTTTTTTTTCCTATAGTTTTAGTTGCCATTTTTGGAGCATTGGGTGGAAAAGGTATTGCATCAGTTGATGTTGCATTTGCAAAAAATACAGATACAGCCAATGTTTTGTACACCACTATGAAATCTATTCCAGTGCTAAACATAGTAAACGGAGATGATTCAACGTTAAACGATAAATTAAAAAAAGGCAGACTAACTGCAATTATAAATATTCAGCCAACAAAAAATGATATTGCTTCCTCAAAATATACTTTATACATAAAAACATCATCGGCAAGTCAAAAAGATTATCCTTTACTACAATCTATTTTAAACGATTTATCTGCAAGAATTGACACCAAAATTTTTAAAGACCGCCCTTCTTATGTAAGTATTTCAAAAGAAATAGTTGAAGGCAGAGAATATAAAATGATTGACTTCTTTTTACCCGGAATGATTGGTTTTGCCTTAATAGGAGCTGCAGTGTTTGGCGTTGCATTTGCATTTTATTCTTTGCGAGATACATTAGTATTAAAACGTATGTATTCTTCTCCCATTAAAAAACAATATATTGTTTTAGGCGAAAGTTTGGCAAGAGTTATTTTTCAATTAACAACTGTAGTAGTGTTAATATTTTTTGGTAAATATTTTTATCATTTTACTTTAGCTAATGGAATTATAACTTTTATTAATATTTTAATTATATCATTTTTTGCATTAATTGTATTTATGGGCTTTGGTTTTGTAATAAGTGGTATTGCAAAAAACCAGAATGTAATACCTGTTTATGCTAATCTTTTTATGTTTCCGCAATATTTTTTGTCTGGCACATTTTTTCCTAAAAGTGCTTTGCCAGAAGGGTTACAAGCAATTATAAAATATCTTCCGCTAACAGCTGTAAACGATGCTATGCGAAATGTTTCTTTTGAAGGAGTTAGTTTATTTAGTTGTTGGAAAGAGCTTTGTATATTGGCCGTTTGGGGCATAATTGTTTATATTATTGCAGGAAAAACGTTTAAGTGGGAATAATTTTGTACCAAGCAACAGTTAAAAATTAAACAGTAGTTGCGTCGCACACTTGTACAGTAATTTATATATTGAGCTGTATTATTTACTTTATAATAATAAAACCAATTCATGCGATTATTAAAACACGGGTTATTAGGTATTGTTATTCTTTTTGTATTGTTAACAGCAATAGGAAGTTTATTTCCGTCAGATATTATTGTATCAAGAGCCGTAAATATTTCTGCTTCAAAAGATTCTATTGCAACATTTATAAATAATTATAATAAATGGAATTTATGGATGGAAGGAGCGAAGCAAAGCGAATTAAAAGTTATAGCACAAGACAGCACAAAAGCTTTTTTTGGTATCACAACAATTCAATTGCAATCTGTAACAAATAATATTTGGAAACACGAATGGAAGGGTAAAAACACAACTCAATATTCAACCATACAATTAATACCAAAAAACAATATAGTTGTTGTGCAGTGGCAGTTTGAGCAACATGTGAAATGGTATTTTTGGCAAAAATTTGGTACAATGCTTAACGATAAAATACTTGGCACAACAATGGAACAAAGTTTGGATAATTTGAAAAAGTTAGCAGAAGAAAGATAAGCTATTTATTATTATTTTTTAGCATATACTAAATATTCTCCTGCTTGCAATTCAAAAGTTTCAGTTACATTAAATGAATAAATTAATTCGGAAAATACATTGCTAAAATTACCTTGCAACCAACTATGCGAAAGAGACAATTTAATTCTATCATTATTTGAAAGATTTAAAATTACAAGTACAACTTCTTCATCTTTCTTTCTTAAATAAGCCATGCAATTATTACTGGTGGGCAAATTAAATATTTCACCTGTTGCAATAACTTCTGTTTTATGCAAAGCAATTAATGGTTTATAAAAATTATGCAATAACGGTTGTTTACTTTCAGTCCATTCAATCTCATCTTTATCAAAAAATTTTAATCGTTTATTATTGGGCAACTCTTGTCCGCTGTAAATTAATGGAATGCCCTTCCACGTAAAAGTAAATACAGCTAAGGCTTTGGCAAGATTTCCATATTTTTCATATTCAGTTCCATTCCAACTATTTTCATCGTGGTTTGTAGTGAAAAATAATTTTGCAGCATCATTTGGATATTGCGAGTAAGTATGCAACACATTATATAATTCATTTATATCAATTTCATGTTTTACAAATTTTTCTGTTGCGTGCATCCACTGCCATGCGTAGGTTACATCAAAAACATCGTGATACTTTACTTCTTCGCATTCTGCCAACCAAAATAAAGTTTTTAAACTATCGCATTGTGTTCTTGCTTCTTGCCAAAAATCTAACGGAACTAAATGTGCCATATCACATCTAAAACCATCAATATCACATTCGTTAATCCAATATTGCATGGCTTCAATCATTCCTTTTCTTAATTCATTATTTTTATAATTCAAATCAATAACATCTGCCCAACCGTTTTTTTCTGTAAAATTTCCATGTTCATCTTTCTCATACCAATCGGTATGTTCTTTTGTCCATGCATGATTATAACCAGTATGGTTGGCTACCCAATCAATAATTATTTTTATTTTTAATATGTGTGCTTGTGTAACTAAGGTTTTAAAATCTGCTAAACTTCCAAATTCAGGGTTAATAGTTGTATAACTGCTACAAGCATAATAACTACCTAAACTGCCTTGACGTTTTTCAACACTTATAGGTGTAATAGGCATTAGCCATAATGTTTCAACACCCATATCTTTCAAGCGTGGCAAGTGTTTGGCAAAGGCAGCAAAAGTTCCTTCTTTAGTATATTGACGAATATTTACTTCGTATATATTAGTATTAATTGCCCAATCTACTGTTTTAAAATGTACTGCCATAAATAATTTTATTGCTAAGAATATTTTGCAAATATCTGTAAATACTAACTTGTTATGTTTAACTATTAATAATCAGATAATTAAAAATTTTGTATTAGAAAATAGTGTAGCTTTAAATAAATATCAATGCAATGAAAGTATCGTTTTTAATTTTTATGGTTTTTATTTCTTGTGTACTGATGATTATAGCTCTTGCTAAAATTAATAAATGCTATAATGAAAATAAGATAAGTAGAGCGAATAGAGTAACATTAATTTATATAACTATATGTGTTCCGATAGTAGGTTATTTTTTAACCAGAAATTTGCACAAGAAACTATGCTATTAAATTATGAACTGAAATTATAGAGTTTATTTACTGAATGAAATTTTTTGTATTATCCACGCAAAACCTAATACCAACAATGCTCCTATAACATTCAGCCATAAAAACCCAAGGCCTATAATTTCATATTTATCTAATAGAAATAAAGTAATAACAATCATTTCGGTAATTAATGCTGCAACAAATACGGCATTGCTTTTTATTTTTTTGCAATAAAATGCCACTAAAAAAATGCCGAGTATAACACCATAAAATAAAGAACCTAAAACATTAACCGCCTCAATTAAACTGCCCATACCGGTTGCAAATTCTGCAACTATTACAGAAAAAATACCCCAAGCTAATGTGTAATATTTTGAAATACGATAGTCTTTTTTATTAAGTATTTCATTGGTATCATCATGCTTAAAGTTTCTAAACTTCTTATGAAAATCAATCATAGTGCAACTTGCCAAAGAATTTAATGCAGCAGCAATAGAACCCCATGCTGCCAAAAAAATAATAGCAATTAATAAACCAACTAAGCCTTTGGGTAAATAATCAACTACAAATCGTAAAAAAATATAATTGGTATCATTATCATCTCCTGCTTTTAATTGCTTTACTAAATTTTTATAATTGCTTCTTACAGTTTCAGATTTTTTATTAATTACTGCTAATTGTTGTAAAGCAACAGCTGTATCTTTTTTATAGTTTGATAAAACACTTTGCTTTTCTTCATTTAATAATGAAAAGCTTTTTTCAAGTGAGGCAACACTATCTTTCATAGTGCTGTTTAACATTTTTTGTTGTACAGCGGGATTGAAAAAAACGGGTTGTTGTTTAAATTGATAAAATGTAAATAATAAGACGCCTAACAATAAAATTAAAAATTGCATAGGTACTTTTATTACACCATTCATTAATAAACCTACTTTACTTTCTGTTTCATTCTTAGCTGTTAAATATCTTCCTACCTGACTTTGATCTGTTCCAAAATAACTTAATGCTAAAAAGAAGCCGCCAATAATTCCGCTAATAATATTGTATTTGTCTTTCCAATTAAAACCTTTATTAGTAATGCCTGTGGTAATAACATTCATTTTCCCGTTTCTTCCACTAATCTTCAAAGCATCAATAAAACCAATGTTTTCTGGCAGCAAATGCATAATAACATAACCTGTTACAATCATTCCTCCAATAATAATAATTAATTGTAATTGTTGTGTGTAGGCAACTGCTTTTGCACCACCGCTAACAGTATAAATAATTAATAAACCACCCATTACAATATTTGTCCAAAAAATATCCCAGCCTAATAAAGAAGATAAAATAATGGAAGGTGCATAAATACTAATACCTGTTGAAAGTCCACGCGATAATAAAAATAAAAACGAAGTGAGTGTTCTTGTTTTAACATCAAAGCGTTGTTCTAAATATTCATACGCAGTAAAAATTTTTAACCTTTTGAAGATGGGAACGAAAGTGATGCACAACACAATCATTGCAATTGGTAAACCGAAATAGTATTGCACAAAACGCATCCCATCGGTAAAAGCTTGCCCGGGTGCAGATAAAAAAGTAATGGCACTTGCTTGTGTACCCATTATGCTTAATAACACAATGTACCAAGGCATAGAACGATTGCTTAAAAAATAACCTTCTAAATTTTTGCTTGTACGGCTTTTGTATAAGCCATAAATAATAATAGCTGTTAAGGTAAACGAAAGTACTATCCAATCTAAACTGCTCATGCAAAATATTTAGTTAGCCACATGAAAAAAATAATTAATATAATAAGTAGTACAGTTACTAAAATATACCATTGTTTCCAAGATTTAAAAAGTGGAATATCTTTTTTCATTAATAATTAATTACTGTTTTTTAATAATCCGCCGGCTAATAAACCCAATGCTAAACCAATTATTAAACCTGTTTTTACGTTTTTTAAAAATAAGCCAATAATCATTCCTATAACTATAACTACTACTGCTGTAATTGATTTTCTTTGTTGCATTAAATTAATGTTTGGGTAATGCTATTAAATTAGCTAATATTTTAAATGAACCCGATACACCTGCGGGTAACTGTCTGAATAAAGTTAAACTTACATAAGCAATATTTCCTTTGCCATAAGGTGCAATTAATAAACTTCCGTTGCTATCTTTTTCGCCTGTATCATGCATGCTTATTGGTGTTTCAAAATGAGCGTCTATTTGCGTTGCTTGATAAGTACTTCTTTCTTGCACCCAATTCTCAAAATCTTTTTCCGTTATTTTATTAGGATAATTTAATACTGAATGTTGCGGTAATAAAAAATTTACTTTAGCATTTTCTTCGGTAATACGAGAAGCAGTGCTAACAGTAAAAGGATATGAGCCTATTTGTATTTTTTTTAAACCAACCGTATTGCTTTTAATATATTGAACAATTAAGTTGCCGCCATTGTGTACATATTCATTTAATATATCATTTTTATCTGTAAGCCATTCGTATAAATTGTAGGCTCTAATGCCAACAATAATTGCATCAAACTGTTTTAATTCTTGAGGCTTAATATCTGTTTCATTTAAAAATTTTATATCATAACCCATTTGTATTATTGCATCTGGTACTCTATCTCCGGGACCTTGTATATATCCTATTTTTTTACCAATTGTTTTTATGGGATCGTTTATAAACTTAATCTTGTCTTTAAAGAAATAATGAATATTCGGAATATGATTGTATTGAATGGTTGCAAAGTATTGGTTATATACATAATCTTTTCCGTCTATGCTTAAACGAATAGCTACTTCAATTGCATTACCTTTTTTGGAATTATAAAACTCCTTTACTGGAATAGCAATTCTATCGCTTTTATTCTTTTCAAAATTCATTAATTTATTTTCAAAAACGGTTTTAGTTGTGTCTTGCAAAACATATAATGTAACAGGAATATTTTTTCCTGAGAAGTTTGATTGATAGTTTACAAAGAAAGTATCGCTATTAATACTTTTATTTTTAGGGAATAAATTTAAAAGTAAAACATGTGGAGATAATGAAACCGAAAGATGCGGTATCATTACAAAAGGCTGATAAACTTCTCCCTTAACAGGATCAATATATTTATATTCAACAGGTTTATTTACATAAAAATCTATATCCTCAATTCTAAAATTAAATCTTGCAGTTAATAACGGATCATTCCATGCTTTACCAATTAAATTTTGTTCGGTTACTGTAAAATTTCCCAATGTTTGCGGTAGTTGCAGCCAATAAGGTTGTGTTTCATTTTCTTCGGAAGGCTTTACTAATTTAACTTTTATAGAATAAGTTTGATTGACGTTTGCTTCTAACACATTTGCTGTATCTAACTGAAATCCTTGAATATTAACACCTTTAAAAATTATATTATTATAATTTCTACTATTTATAAAGCACGAAACGTTTACAGTATCTCCTCTTAATGCAAATTCTTCTTGCGTAGTAGCATCGGCAAATAAACCACTGCAATTAATAATGGCATCTTGAATATCATTCAATTTTTTATTGAGCCATGCATAACTACTTGGCCATAGGGTGTGCACTTTTTTATATAATTCAACCAAAGCTTTAACTGAGTTTTCAGGATGTGCAACATTATAGTTTGCAATTATTTTATCTATTTCATTATTTATTTCTGTTCCATTAGAAATTTTATTCCAATCGGTAATAATACCATCCATTAAATCTGTTTTTGCAGTATCTCCACCTGTTGTAGTAAAATATTCTATAATACTTCCTTTCCTTTTGGGTCTGCCTTCACCTTGACTTTTGTGCATGCTTCTTGCCTCACCTCCAATTTCTCCGTAACTCTCTCCCAATAAGGCATTGAACTGCCCTACTTCTATTTTAAGTTGATTATCGGCGGTTGTATTGTTTCCACCAAAATTAAATGTGTTCCATAAAATTCTTTTGGCTTGCCATGGGGTTACTCCATATTTAAATTGTTCAGGAAATTTTTTAGGATCTGCTGCTGCATAAAATGCTTCGTTAGCAATAATTGATGAGGCAGCATGATGTCCGTGCCCAGCTCTTGCATCGCCAGGAAAGCGTGTAATAATTATATCCGGCTGAAATTTCCTTATAACCCAAACAACATCACTTAATACTTTTTCTTTATCCCAAATAGTAAGAGCTTCTTTTGCATTTTTACTGTAACCAAACTCATAAGCTGTACTAAAATATTGTTCGCATCCATCAATTTTTCTGGCCGCTAATAATTCTTGTGTTCTAATCATTCCTAACTCAACACCTTGTTCGTTGCCAATTAAATTTTGCCCGCCATCTCCTCTTGTTAAACTTAAATAGCCAGTGCGATAAAGTTTTTCTTTTGCTAAGTAAGGAAGTAAACTATTATTCTCATCATCAGGATGTGCAGCTATGTATAATACACTTGCAGTTGTTTTTAATTTTTTTAATTGAAGATATATTTCGGAAGAAGAAATACTTTGTGCAGATGCAGGTATATATAAATTAAAATAAAATAATATTGAAAAAATAAATGGGATGATTTTCATGAGCTGTTGATTAGCGACGAAGATAAAATTTGTTGCATTATGAAAATCAATATTTACAGCAATAAAAAAGCTCTCAACATTTTTGCTGAGAGCTTTTTGTTTTATTTATAGAAACTGAAAATTATTTAGTTTCTTCTGAGTTTTCACCTTCTAATTTAGCACGAATATCTGCTAAGGCTCCTAAATCGCCTAAGGTAGCTTTTTCAACTTTTGCTTGAACAGCTTTTACGGCTTTTTTAGTTTTTTCTGCTTCTACTTTAGCTTCTTTTTTTGCAGTTTCTTTTTCTTCTGCATGTGCTTGTTCCCAAATACGGCTATGGCTTAACACAATTCTTTTTTCGTTGCGGTCAAATTCAATAACCACAAATTGTGCAGCATCATCAACTTGTACTTGCTTACCATCTTCTTTAAAAAGATGTTTTCCCGGAACAAAACCTTCTAAACCATAAGGCAATTGTACTATAGCACCTTTGTCATCTTTTTTAGTTACAGTTGCTTCGTGTAAAGAACCTACGGCAAATGTATCTTCTAAAGCAGTCCAAGGATCTTCTTCTAATTGTTTATGGCCTAATTGTAGTTTACGATTTTCTTTATCAATACCTAAAATAATGATATCAATATTTTCACCAACTTTTGTGTATTCACTTGGGTGGTTTAAACGTTTTAACCAACTTAAATCGCTAATGTGAATCATTCCACCAATGCCGGCTTCTAATTCAACAAACACACCGTAAGGAGTAATGTTTTTAACAAGCCCTTTGTGTTTGCTTCCTTCTGCAAAACGAGTTTCAATAGTACTCCAAGGATCTTCTGACATTTGTTTGATAGATAAACTCATTTTGCGAGCTTCTTTATCTAATGTAACTACTTTAGCTTCGTATTCGTCTCCTAATTTAAAGAATTCTTTAGCGTTAATTGGTGTGTTAGCCCAAGTAATTTCACTTACGTGTACTAAACCTTCAACGCCTGGTTGAATTTCTAAGAATGCACCATAATCTTCAATATTAACTACTTTACCTTTTACAATGCTACCTTCAGCTAAGCCTTCTGGTAATACTTCCCAAGGATGTGGAGTTAATTGTTTTAAACCAAGACTAATGCGTTTTTTATCATCATCAAAATCTAATACAACCACATTTAATTTTTGATCCATTTTTAATACTTCACTTGGGTGAGAGATTCTTCCCCATGAAATATCGGTAATGTATAATAAGCCGTCTAAACCGCCTAAATCCATAAATGCACCAAAATCTGTAATATTTTTAACTGTACCTTCTAATACTTGACCTTTTTCTAATTTACCCATTATTTCTGCACGTTGTGCTTCAATATCGCTTTCAATTAATGCTTTGTGAGAAACAACTGCATTCTTAATAGTTTCGTTAATTTTAACTACTTTAAATTCCATTGTTTTTCCAACAAATTGGTCGTAATCTGTAACAGGTTTAACATCAATTTGAGAGCCTGGTAAAAAGGTTTCCATTCCAAATACATCAACAATTAATCCGCCTTTTGTTTTGCTTGTTACTAAACCGGTAACAACTTCGCCTGTTTTATGCACTTCAACAATACGTTGCCATGCACGGAATATGCGAGCAGATTTACGGCTTAAGAATAAGTTTCCGTTGCGGTCTTCTTTTTCTACAACCATTACTTCTACTTCATCGCCTACTTTAATGCCCGGTGTATCGCGAAATTCGTTTAAAGAAATTAAACCATCGCTTTTAAAACCAATGTTGATAACGGCATCTGTATTAGTTAAAGCCACAATTGAACCTTTCATTATTTCGCCATCTTCAATTGTTACAAAAGTGTTATCATACACTTTATCGTATTTAACTTTTTCATCTGCACTGTAGTGGCTAACATTACGTTTGTCAACACTCCAGTCAAAATCGTCATGAGCTGTAACAACAGCTTCTGCTGCAGGTGTGTTTGTTGTCGCAGTAGGTGCTTCAACAGTTTCTGCTGCTGCACTCTCCTGAGCTTCTGCGTTTAATTGTTTAACAATAAAATTCATAATAAAAACCCGTGTTTTTAAATCGGGGTTGCAAAAGTAGGGTTTTTAAGCTAAAAATCATACACAGTAAGGTTTTTTGTAGTTGGCATTAGTACTTATGTCATCACCTGTTGCCACGCTCGCTTTTGGGTTCTGTTTTCATGGCAACATATTTTATGACATTTTTTAAAGAGTAAAATAGTTATTCTATCAAAAAACATTATTATTTTCAAACTCTAAAATAAACCAAGTATGAAAAAAATGCTCACCACATTAGTTGCTATTGTTTGCATAGCAACTTTAAGTTTTGCACAAGCAAAAAAGAACGACAAAAAAGCACCTCCGCCGCCACCAAAAGAAGTTAAAACAACCCCTAAACAGGTTAAACCTGCACCACCACCACCAAAAGAAACTAAAGCAACTTCTAAACCAGCTCCGGCAGCTAAAACAAAAGCAGATGGTACGCCAGATATGCGTTACAAACAAAATAAAGATGCTGCTAAAAAAACTGCACCTGCTGGCCCAACTAAAAAAGATGGCACACCTGATATGCGTTACAAAGCAAATAAAGATGCTGCTAAGAAAAAAAGT
>JAFDXY010000016.1 GCA_018267725.1 Bacteroidota bacterium | reverse complement strand
ATTAGCTAACAATCAATAGTTTATGAAATAATAATACAACTACAAATAATAGTATTTTTTCAAACTAAACAAAGTTGATAAAATACTCAATTTTTTAGCCATAAAAATAAAAAATATTTCAGAGAAAAAAATGATTTAATATTTTGCAGCAAATTATTTTCCTTGAAAAAAATTACTTCCCTCCTTTTAGCAGTTTTAATATTTTGGGGTTGCAAAAAACCTCAGGGGTTTGAATACAGAGATATAAAAAATGTAAGCGTAAAACAATTTGGTTTTAACAAAACTCAATTGGCTATGGACTTAATTTATTTTAATCCCAACAATTTTGGAGTAGATTTAAAACACGTTGATTGCGATGTTTATGTTGATAAAAACTATTTGGGCAAATTTTTATTAGATACTACAATGCATATTGACAGAAAATCTGAATTCAGTTTACCATCAAAAATTGATGTGGATATGAAAAACGTTTTCAAAAACACACTTAATGTTTTGTTTAATAAAGAAGTGTTAGTAACGGTAAAAGGCGCCACAAAAGTTGGTAAAGCAGGTATTTATATAAACGTACCTTTTAATTACGAAGCAAGGCATAAAATTGATTTGTTTTAGCACTTTCAGTAACAAAAAAGGAATTGAAACAATTTCAATTCCTTTCATTAAAGCTCTTTACAGTGTTGTTTATAAAGAATTATACCAATTATTTTTTGCTGTTACATTTTATTAGTCAGCTATTTTTAAACCCCAATCTCTTCCTTTCATAACAGCCGGAACACCTTTAATTAACCAGTCTGCCGGTTTTTCTCCTTTCAATAACCAATCAAAAAATTGTTGCTCTCTTATCTGAATATCTTTCCTGTTTTTTCTTTCAACAAGGTTATGAGCTTCACCATTATAATTTAAAAGCCATACAGGTTTATTTAATCTACGCATTGCCGTAAAAAATTCTATTCCCTGATACCAAGGCACTGCACCATCTGCATCGTTACTCATAATTACCAAAGGCGTTTTTACATTTTGCAAATGGAAGAATGGAGAATTTTCTATATATAAATCTCTTCTTTCCCATGGTGTTGCACCAATACGGCTTTGTGTATGCTCATACTGAAACTGCCTGTTTAAGCCACTTTCCCATCTTATTCCACCATAAGCACTAAACATATTTACAACAGGAGCACCTGCCCAAGCTGCAGCATATAATTTTGTTTGTGTAATTAAAATAGCTGTTTGGTAACCGCCCCAACTTTGGCCTTGCAAACCAATTTTTGCACTATCAATAAAACCTTTTTTTATTAAAGCCCTTGTTCCGCTTATAATATAATCGTAAGCATTTTTGCCCGGATGACCGGTTGTGTACCAAATATCTGGTACAAAAACAACATAGCCTCTACTTACAAAAAAAGAAATATTTAACCGAGATGGTGTTGGTGATGGTGCCAAATAATTATACAATGTGTTGTTGTTTCTTTCGTAGAAATAAACAATCATGGGATATTTTTTCTTTGCATCAAAATTTTCGGGTTTGTATAAAATGCCTTCTGTTTCTTTTCCAGTATATGCTTTCCACTTAAATAATTCTGCGGTGCCCCATAAATAATTTGATTGTTGCGTATTGGTGTTTGAAAGTTTAATTTCTTCAGTATTATTAATTCTTGCAAATACGTTGGGAGATTGCTCAAACGTTTCTTTTGTATATGCAAACACATTTGTGTTTTTTGCTTTTATAAAACTATTGCCAATACTAACTTTCTCTTTAAATAATATTGCTATTTTATTTTCTTTAAAAGAGAAGGATACTACTCCGTTGCTTTTGTCTTTTTCATTGTACAATTTAAAATAGCAGGTTGCATCGGGTTCAATAAATTTTTCTTCTGCATCAACATTTATATAACGATACTCTGTTTTATCTTTTCTTCCATTAGTTATTGCAATAGATTTTTCTTTTGCATCAGCATCAACTTTCCACACATCATATTTATCATATATTAAAACATATTTATCATCTTTCATCCATTTAGCAATGCCGTAAGGGTTAGGTTCATCGGGTACATCATTCTCTTCATCATACAAAGCATAAGGAATATCTTTTGCAACAATTGTTATTTTTTTTGTGATTGAATTGTATGCCGAATATGTTTTTTTCTTTTCATCGTACCACAATAAATATTTACCTGTATATGATGCAAAGCCACGACCTTTAAGGTTTTGAGTGATTAATACCGATTGCCCTGTAACAGCATTTATAGCATACCAATCTGTTAATGCAAAACCTTGCCATTGTTTTTCTATTCGTTTACCATAATCGCTTGAAGCATAAAAAATAGCTCCATCGCCTTGTAAAGTTGTTTGTACAAATGGTAATTTTTCGTTACCTAATTGCACAACATTTTTATTATCAAAATCGTAACGTGCTAAATAATTTTTACGAATATCTCTTTCCAAATTATATAACTGTGCAGTCATTAAATCATCATCTTTATAATTCCATACATCTACATTTACTCTTTCAAAATCTGGTGTTAAAGTATCTTTTGGCGGAAGAATTGGTGCTGTTCCAAAAAATAATCTCTTCCCTGTTTTGCTAAAAGAAATATTACCAAACTCGCTTACCGCCCACTTTGCAGGAATTCCTTTGGTTTGTTTATCTGCAATAATTACAGCACTATCTGCTCCATTTTTATAATAATAAAGTTTATAAAATTTTTGCAATGCTTTTGCAGTACTATCTCTTTCTGCAACAAAAGCTAATTGGTTTGCATCTTCATCAAACACAAAACCTTTAGCATCATTAAATTTTTTGAGAATAGTATCGGCTTTTAAAGTTTGAGTGCTTAATTTAATAAGCGAAGCAACACTTAACGAATCGGCAGGATGTTTACTTGCTTTTAATAAAGCAATATTTCCGTTTTTACTTATTGTATAATCTGTTATAAAATGAAATGTTGTTTTAGCGTGGTTAGTTAAATTAATCATCAATAAATCTGTTCCTGTTTCATCTGCATTTCCTGAAGATGCATTGCCACTTCTTGCAGTTCCTGCACCCGATCTTCTTGTTGGTGTTGCAGGTGTAGTATTAGCTGTATGTTTTGCTGTATCTGCATTTGAGCGTTTTGCAGACGAATCATTATTTACTTTTTCTAACAAATAAAATAATACGTTACTATTTTTTTCGGGCAACTTATAATTTTTTACATGAGCTATTTTTTGAATAGTTGCTGTTACAATTTCAATAATTGCCAAACTATCTTTAGGCATATCAGTTGCACTTTTTTTTGCAATGCGTGCTGCTCTTGTTTGTAAATAAGTTGGTTTTATTTTGCAGATTACATATTTATTATCTTCAGTAATTTTTACATTATACCCCCTTGGTATTTCTGCAATTTTTTCTCCTGTTGTTTTTTGAATATATAATATTGCATCACCTTCTTGCGGCGTTATTGTGTATGTAACAAAATTTCCATTGTTACTAATTGCTCTTTCACCAACGCTTTGCCATGCATCATAAACAGAATGATCTAAAGGTTTTTTTTGTGCAACCGCAACTATAACTATTACTAACGCAATAAGAGATAAATTAATTTTCTTCATTAAACATAGTTTTTAATATTTTCGAAGATAAGGTTTGTGCTTATTTTAGCTAATACATTTCGGTGAAAGTTATTTTATTGAATGTAACTTAAGCAAGCATAGTAAATTAAAATTCATTTCATTAAAATTTTTAAACATGGAAATAAATAAAACTCGCCTACAACAACATTTTGAAGCTATGAGTTTAATTGGAAAAATTGGCGAAACAGGCACTAACAGACCTGCACATTCTGCAGATGAAAAAAAAGCATTTGAATTAACTGCTCAATGGATGCAAGATGCAGGTATGAAAACTCATATAGATAATTTTGGTAATTTAATTGGAAGATTAGAAGGGAAAAATAATGCATTACCTGTATTAATGATGGGTTCTCATTTAGACTCTCAACCTTATGGCGGAAGATTTGATGGCGTTGCAGGTGTTTTATGTGCAGTTGAAGTTGTAAAAACTTTACACGATAATAATATTACACCTGAAAGAAGCATTGAAGTAATTTCTTTTGCAGATGAAGAAGGTTGGCGTTTTAATAAAGGTTTATTTGGTAGCCGTGGTATTTTAGGAAAATTAGAAGAAGGCGAATTACAACGAAAAGATAAAGATGGCATAACAAGAGAACAAGCATTAAAAAGTTTTGGATGCGATATAACAAAGTTTAAACAAGATGAATACCAACCTAACAGCATTTATTGTTTTTTAGAATTGCATATTGAACAAGGTCCCGTATTAGATATTGCCAACAAACCAATTGGTGTAGTATCGGGCATTTCAGGACCATTATGGGCAACACTAAAATTAAAAGGAATGGCGGGTCATGCAGGCTCTGTACCAATGGCTTTAAGAAAAGATGCTTTAGTTGGTGCAGCAGAAATTATTATTGCATTAAATGAAATTGCTATACAAATTCCGGGTGCACCAACAGTAGGTACTGTAGGCACTTTAAATGTTTTTCCTGCAAGCAGAAATATTATTCCCGAAGAAGTTACACTTACTATTGATTTGCGTGATATTGATTTAGAAAGAAGACATCAATATGAAAAACAATTAAAAGAAAAAATTGAACTCATTACAAAAAAACACGGCTTAACTTATTCTTTAACAGAAGATACTAATAGTGAACCTCGCTATTGTGCAGATTGGATTAAACAAATTATTCATGCACAATGCAAACAATTAAATTTAGATGCACCTGAATTAATGAGCGGTCCTTTTCATGATTCATTACCACTTTCTTACGCCACAGATTATGGAATGATATTTATAAGAAGTAAAGATGGAATTAGTCACAACCCTTTAGAATATTCATCTTACCAGGATTTAGCTTTAGGTACAAATGTTTTATTAGGGACAGTAACAGAAATTTTGAAACAGTAAATTTGCATTTATTAAGTAAATAAACAATGAATGAAAGAGTAAACAGTCTTTTAGTTTATGCAGCCAAATGTGCCACAGGTAGTTTGGCTGTTTTTATATTAGCTGCTTTATTTAATTATCATGATATAGCATGGAGTTTAATTTCTGTTATGCTGGTGCTTTCGGCAGATGGTAAAGATTCTATGCAATTGGCTTTAACAAGAATTAAAGCAAATATTATTGGTGCAACAGTTGGTGTATTGAGTTTATTAATAGTGCAGCCCAATATGTGGTTAATAACTTTAGCATTGTGTATTACTGTTGCATTATGTTATTTATTTAAGTTAGATGCAGGCATACGTTCTGCTTTAGCTGCAACCATAATTATTCTTTTACATGAAGAAGGAAAACATTTGTGGGATACAGCATTAGAAAGAATTATAGCCGTACTAGCAGGTTGTGTTTTAGGTTTAGCTATTACGTTTGTTTTTCATTTTAGAACTAAAACAGGAATAAAGAAAGAAACAACCAACACTCATCATCAAGAAGCATAGTATTCATTTTTTAGATGCCGTTTTAGCAGTAAAAAAATTTATTTATTTTTTCTCTTATTATTACTGTAAAATTTATTTAAATTAGCTTAGGCAAAACAAGAAAGCTTTTTTAAGTTGAAACAAATTATTCTAAAAACTTATACCTCAAAAAAATGGAAACTAAAACTTCAGGAAAATCATTCCTCTTAAGCATTTCACTATTATTGGGTTTAACACTATTAGGTGTGTTTATTTATAAAGGGTTAAAAACATTTAGCGACAAGGATAGAATTGTAACTGTTAAAGGTCTTGCCGAAATGAAAATAACAGCAATTTCTGCTTCTATCACCTTAAGTTTCTCTTTTTCAGGAGACAATTTGCAAGATATTATTAAACAATCTGAAGCAAAAAAAGAATTAGTACTTACCTATTTAATAAATAAAGGATATAATAAAACAGACATTCAAATAGGTAATATTAATTTTGATGACAAACAAAAGTATTACGAAATTCAATGGCAAAATGGGCAGCAAGTAAAAGCAAAAGTTGATAGGTATAGTACTACACAGAGTTTAACAATACAATCAAAAGATATACAAGGCACTGAAGATAAAGCTGCACAAATTAAGTTAGATTTAGTTAATAAAGATTTAACTTCTACTGCTACTACAAATTATTCTTTTCCCGAATTAAATTCAATTAAACCTAAACTAATTGCTGAAAGTACCAAAAATGCAAGAGTTGCCGGAGAACAGTTTGCGAATGATTCAAAAGCTACATTAGGAAAAATTAAAACTGCTTCGCAAGGTCAAATTAGCATTGCAGGAAAATATCATTATGATGAAGATACAGGAGGAGCAGACAGCGATGCACCCAAAGAACCGTACATACAAAAAGCTAGAGTGGTAAGTACAATTGTATTCTTTTTAGAGTAATAAAGCCTGAATATTAAGCTGTTATTTGTTATGTTTTGTGTGAAGGTGAAGTGTCTAATTTTTAAAATAGATTTCTCTCTTCGTTATAAATAATGTAGAGAAATAATGAAACTAATATTATATACTATTTTTCTTCAACATAATCAAAAGGTAAAATATCTGCCAACCGCAATAAATGCCAATAACCTTGTATGTTTAATTGAGTATCATCAAAAAATCTTCCTGAAGAGAAAATCAATAAATTATCTGTCAAGTTTAAGTTTGATGTAATAGTTAGCATTTCGTTTGTGCCATTGTTATAAAACAATCTTGAAATTTTGCTTTTGTATAATATTTGGTATCTATTTCCGCCTACAAATATTTTTGCATTGTTAAGTGTATCTATACGTGTTATTTTTTCAATGGGTAATTCTTCTTTATCAATTACTTCAATAAATTTTCTGTATTTGTATTCATTATTAGTTGTTGCAATTGCTTCTGTTTGCACGGCAGAAGCTCTACTCATTTTTTTTGCATTATCAAATAAGTTTGGAGAGTCGTCTTCATAATAACGTGTAATTTTTTTAATACTATATCCGTTAGTATTAATTGTTCCTTTATAAAATGCCCGCATAAATTGCATAACAGAAGCATCATAAGCATCGTGCCTTCTTGTTTTCCATTTAGTAATTAATTCTTCTCTTTTGGTTGTAGATGGTTTATACCATGTGTAATATTCAACACTGTTAAGTTCTTGTTTTTCGGTTAATGTACATTCATGCAAATAACAAGTAATATAATAACCTAAACTTTCATTAAATATTTGTAACGGTTCGGTTGCAGTAACATTTATAAAATGTGTGGCAGTATCAACCGTAAAAATTAAGGCCGATAAATTTGCCACATAACAATCGTCTGCATTAGTACTCGTACCTAAAAATTCTTGAAGAAATATTTGTTGCCATTTTAATATGTTATTGGCTAACAATGAATCTGTTTTAGGTTGCTTTACAACTTGTTGTTTAGTTAGTTCAAATTTTATTTTTTTATTTATTTGATTTTTGGTGAAGCGATAAATAATTGGTTCATATTGCTTGGCATACACTACTATTTCAAAGTGGGTTTCATTTACATCTGTCAGCAAAAATGTTCCTATGCTATCAGTAATTTTTCCGTGTGTTGATTGGTTAATAAATACCAATGCATTACTAACAGGTGTTGCAGTAGCGGCATCTACAACCGTTCCTTGAATAGTTATGTTTTGTGCAGATGAACAAAAGCAACAAAATAATAAAGTTAAAAATGTAAACACTCTCATAGTAGAATTTTATTTAATACAAAATTCTTACTTTAATAGTTTCTTTTATTTTTTTTAATAACTCAACCGCATGTTTAGACAATTTTTTATCAATATCCAACACAGCATAACCAATCATATCGTTAGTTTTTAAATACTGTCCAACAATGTTTATGTTGTGGGAAGATAAAGAAGTATTAATAGCACTTAACACCCCCGGAACATTTTTATGAATATGTAAAATACGGTGTGTGCCCTCTACAGGCGGTAAACTTATTGCAGGCACCGTATGCGAGCCGTTGGTAATACCTCTTTCCAAATAATTAAATAATTTAATACTTACATCTTCTCCAATATTTTCTTGAGCTTCTTCGGTACTGCCACCAATATGCGGTGTAAGAATTACATTGCTTAATCCTTGTAGCGGAGTTATAAAACTATCTCCATTTTTTTCAGGTTCATACGGAAATACATCTACCGCCGCACCGCTTAAATGCCCTGTTTGCAAGGCTTTTGCTAAAGCATCTAAATCAACCACCTCGCCTCTTGCATAATTTATTAAAATACTTTTTGCTTTAAAATTTTTAATTATATTTTTATTAATTAAATTTTTAGTTTGTTCCGTTTCGGGTACATGCAATGTTATAATATCAGCTTTGTTTACTACTTCTTTTAAGCTTTTTGCAGCTGTAGCATTACCTAACGGAAGCTTTGTTTCAGTATCATAAAACAAAACCTTCATACCTAAATTTTCTGCCAACACACTTACCTGAGAGCCAATATTGCCATAACCAATTATTCCTAAAGTTTTTCCGCGTAATTCAAAACTTCCTTTTGCTTCTTTTAACCAAATGCCTTTGTGTGCTGCTAAATTTTTATCGGGTATTCTTCGTATCAACATAATAGCTAACCCAATTACCAATTCTGCTACACTTCTTGTATTACTATAAGGTGCATTAAAAACAGCAACTCCTTTTTTGGTAGCTGCTTCTATATTAACTTGATTAACACCAATACAAAAACAACCTATGGCTTGCAATTTTTCTGCGGCTGCTAAAACTTTTGAAGTAATTTTTGTTTTTGAACGAATACCAATAATATGAACATCTTTAATAGCTGCAATTAAATCTTGTTCGCTTAATGCTGCACTTACTTTTTTTATATTAATATATCCGTTCTGCTTAAACTGTAGCGTAGCCTTATCACTTATGTTTTCTAAAAAAAGAATGTTTATTTTTTCTTTGGGATAGCTTGTTATATTGCTCATGCTACGAAAATACTTGTTATTTGTTTTATTATCCACAAACTAATTTTTGCTAATTAACAGAGCATACATAAAATAGAATATGCTTTTATATTTGCAACTTTCCAACCCCTAATAGATTATTTATTTAATGCAAAGATTTTTATTATTCATTTTATTAGTGTTTACATTTTGTTCATGCAATTCACAACAAAATAAACCTGCTGTTGTAGCTAATTTAAAAAAAGGTTTTCAATTCAGAACATTAACTGAAACCGAAAAAGAAAATTATAGTAATGCCATTCAGCCTTTGTATAATAAAATGTTATTGCAAAAAGGTTTTAACGGTGCTATTCTTTTAGCAAAAAACGGAGAAATTGTTTTTGAAGATTATCATGGCTATATAAACTTAAAAACAAAAGAAGCTATTACTGCAGAAACACCTTTTCATTTGGCTTCTATTTCAAAAACATTTACGGGAATGACTATTTTGAAATTAATGGAACAAGGCAGACTTGATTTGAACGATTCTATTCAAAAATATTTACCACAATTTCCTTATCATGGTATAACTATTAAACATTTATTAACGCATAGAAGTGGCTTGCCAAATTATTTAAATTTTACAGATAATGCAACTGTTGAAACATATAAGGCAAAAAACAAAAGAGGCAAACTAATAACAAAAAAACGGTATATAAAAAAGAAGTCGGAGATAACTAAAATGCTTACCAACCAAACATTATATGAATACTTGGTTGCAAAAAAACCTCCGGTACAAGCATTACCAGACAGAGTATATAATTATTGCAATACCAATTTTGCTATGTTGGCATTAATTGTTGAAAGTATTGTAGAACAACCTTTTCCGCAATATATGCGTGATAGTGTTTTTGTACCTTTAGGAATGACGCATACTTTTATCTTTAGCATAAAAGATTCTGCCAATTATATTCCAACTTACAGAGGTAATTCTCCTTGGCAAATGGATAAATTAGATGCAGTATATGGCGATAAAAATGTTTATAGTACTGTTAGAGATTTATTGGCATGGGACAAAGCGTTATATGAAAATAAATTTGTAAGTGTTTTTACATACAATCTTGCCATTCAACCTTATTCTTATGAAAGAAGAGTGGGTCACTACTATGGTTTAGGCTGGCATTTGTTTAGCAACCCACCCGAACCAACCATTGTATATCATAACGGTAAATGGCACGGAAGTAATACTGTTTTTAAACGCCTTGTACATGATACTGCAACCGTTATTATTCTTGGCAATAAACTTAACGGAAATATATACAGAGCCGGGCAAATAAGCTCAGTATTTACTGGCCGAAGCGATACTACACAACTAATTGAATAAAGATTATTAAAATACAAGTATATTTTGTTAAAAAATTGAAGTGTTTCCCCCTATTTTTGCCTTCCCTATAAAAAACCAAAAAATAAAAATCGCTTATGAACAATTATCTTTTTTATGCAGTTCCTGCAATGGGAGTTATTGGACTTCTTTACACTTTAATTAAATTTAAATGGGTTGCCAAGCAAGATGCAGGCAATAACCGAATGAAAGAAATTAGCACCTACATTGCCGAGGGAGCTATGGCATTTTTAAAAGCCGAATGGAAAATTTTAGGATATTTTGTAGTTGTTGTTGCCTTGCTTTTAGGGTTTATGGCAAGCAGAAACGCTAACTCAGACTGGACAATTGCTGTAGCATTTGTAATTGGTGCAGTAAGCAGTGCAGTTGCAGGTTTAATTGGAATGAAAATAGCCACCAAAGCCAATGTGCGTACCGCAAATGCAGCCCGTACAAGTTTATCAAAAGCATTAAAAGTTTCTTTTACAGGAGGTTCTGTAATGGGCTTAGGTGTTGCAGGGTTAGCTGTATTAGGTTTAGGTGGATTATTCTTAATATTAAAAGCATATTTTGCTCCGGCAAGTGTTGATAGTGCCGAAATGGTTAAAACAATTGAAGTATTAACTGGCTTTTCTTTAGGTGCCGAAAGTATTGCATTGTTTGCTCGTGTGGGTGGCGGTATATATACTAAAGCTGCCGATGTTGGTGCCGATTTAGTTGGAAAAGTAGAAGCAGGAATTCCTGAAGACGACCCTCGTAACCCAGCAACTATTGCAGACAATGTGGGTGATAATGTTGGAGATGTTGCAGGTATGGGGGCAGACTTGTTTGGAAGTTATGTGGCAACTGTGCTGGCAACAATGGTGTTGGGACAAGAAACAAAATCTATTGATAATTTTGGTGGATATGCTCCTATTCTTTTACCTATGTTAATTGCTGGTATTGGTATCATTTTCTCTATTATAGGAACATTATTTGTTCGTGTAAGCGATGCAGCAGGCATTAACACAAACAACGTACAAAAAGCATTAAATATGGGCAACTGGGGCTCTATTATTTTAACTGCTTTGGCTTGTGTTGGTTTAGTAAAATATATACTTCCTGAAACAATGGAACTACGTGGACAAACATTTACAAGCAATGGCGTTTTAGGTGCTATTGCAGTAGGTTTAGTTGTAGGAACATTAATGAGTATTATTACAGAATATTATACAGCAATGGGCAAACGCCCCGTACTTTCTATTATACGCCAATCAGGTACAGGTCACGCAACAAACGTAATTGGTGGTTTAGCTATTGGTATGGAAAGTACACTTTTACCAATTATAGTTTTGGCAGGAGGTATTTGGGGAAGCTTTGCTTGTGCAGGTTTATATGGTGTAGCAATTGCTGCCGCAGGTATGATGGCTACAACAGCTATGCAATTAGCCATTGATGCTTTTGGTCCTATTGCAGATAACGCAGGTGGTATTGCAGAAATGAGTGAATTGCCAGGAGAAGTTAGAGAAAAAACCGATGTATTAGATGCCGTAGGAAACACAACCGCAGCAACCGGTAAAGGCTTTGCTATTGCTTCTGCAGCATTAACTGCTTTAGCTTTGTTTGCAGCTTATGTAGGTGTAGTTAATAATAATGGTTACACAATGGCAGGTATTGATATTTATAAAGCTAAAGTATTAGCTTGTTTATTTGTTGGTGCTATGATTCCATTTATATTTTCTTCATTGGCAATACGTGCCGTAGGGCAAGCAGCCATGGCAATGGTTGAAGAAGTTCGTCGCCAGTTTAAATCTATTCCCGGAATTATGGAAGGGACAGGTAAACCTGAATATGATAAATGCGTTGCAATTTCTACCGATGCTTCTATTAGAAAAATGATGTTGCCTGGTGCTATTGCAATTATTTCTCCATTAATTATTGGTTTTATTTTAGGCCCTGAGGCTTTAGGTGGTTTTTTGGCAGGTGCAACTGTTAGTGGTGTTTTAATGGGAATGTTTCAAAACAATGCAGGTGGTGCATGGGATAATGCAAAAAAATCTTTTGAAAAAGGTGTTGAAATAAATGGCGTTGTTCATTATAAAAAATCTGAACCGCATAAAGCATCTGTAACAGGAGATACAGTTGGAGATCCTTTTAAAGATACATCTGGTCCATCAATGAATATTTTAATTAAATTAATGAGTATTGTTTCTTTAGTGGTAGCTCCTACTTTGGCTCAGTTGCATAAAGATAATGCTACTACTAAAGTTGAAAAGAAATTTGAAGTAATGAATTGGTCTGCTGATACTGACGTTAAAGAAGCTACAAATGAATATACTTCTTTTGTTGGTGCATTAATAAATGACGGATTAGCTACTACGGAAAATTGTAACGTTCAAATTAAGGGGAAAACGATTGTTGTAAACGGCAAAGAATTAAATGAAATAGAGTCAAAAAAATATTTTGCTTTAATTCCAAAATATAAGGGAACGATTACCAGCTTTAGCTTTCGCAACAACTCATGATGATTACCTAACAGAACGTACAAGTGTGCGACGCAACAGTTGTTGAAATTTGTACTTAAGTTCACCTAATAAAATTAAAATCCCTTCTTTATTTGGAAGGGATTTTTTATTAATACTGCTTTACCATATTTTTGTTTTGTGTTGGAAGAAACCAAAAATATTACTGCTAAAAAAAGCAATAAGTTTGTTATAGCAATTGCTACTTTTTTAGTGTTTGTTATTGTTGCATCTCCATACACCAATATGTTTGGCAGAGCATATAAATCTTATAACGATTATACTTGTTGCAAAGAAGGGCAACTGTACACTTACCATTATTATACTGAATATTTTTTTTGGATTAAAGTAAAAACTGGTTTTACAAAAGAAAAAATTGGCAAGCCTTCTCCGGGTGGTTGTAATATTGAATGTCCTCGCTAATTTAAAGTTACGCAAAATAAAATTTGGGTTTTATAAATAAAAAGCTACTTTTACGGTTGAAATCTAATCATCCTAAAACAATTTCCTATGTTTAGCCGTATTAAGTTAAACCTCGTTATCATTTTTGTTTCCCTTACAATTGTTGCAGCTACTGCATTAGTTCCTAACTCTACAATGTTTGGCAAAAAGTTTAAATCCAGTATGGATTACACTTGTTGCAAAGGCAATCAATTGTATGTACATCACTTTTACACCAAACAATTTTTTTGGGCAGAAGTAGGTAGCGGTTATGAAACTGAACCTATTGGTGGAAAAGCAGATGGTTGCAATATTGAGTGTGGCGAATAACGCTTTGCTGCAATTAATTATTTGTAAAGCATTTTACCTTAAAAGCATTGTATTTTTGAGGTGAAATGCTTTTGCTATGCCTCAATTCCCCAATATTTTAGTACATGCCATTCCGGGTTTTGTTTTATTAATTGTTGTTGAAATTATTTATGCAGTAAAACTGCGAAGAGAGTTTTATGAAATAAAAGATACTGCTACCAGCATAAGTTTAGGTTTAGGTAATTTATTAATTGGTATTGTTACCAAAGGTTTTATTCTTTTATTTTTTACGTGGATTTATACATACAGATTTTTTACTATACCTTATAACATTTGGTGGGCATGGGTTTTATGCTTTTTTGCTGATGATTTTAGTTATTATTGGTTTCATAGAATGGCACATAGTATAAGATGGTTTTGGGCAAGCCATGTAGTGCATCATTCATCTGAACATTATAACCTTGCTGCTGCTTTACGCCAAACTTGGACGGGAAATTTAACCGGTGCATTTATTTTTTGGGCGTGGATGCCTTTAGTTGGTTTTCATCCGGGCATGATTCTGCTAATGCAATCTGTTAGTTTACTTTATCAGTTTTGGATTCATACAGAAGCAATTAATAAATTTCCAAAATGGTTTGAATTTATTTTTAACACACCTTCTCATCACAGAGTACATCATGGAAGTGATTTATTATATCTTGATAAAAACCATGCGGGCACTTTAATTATTTGGGATAGAATTTTTAAAACATTTCAACCAGAAATTTATACGCCTACTTACGGATTAACAAAAAATGTAAAAACATTTAATCCTGCAAAAGTTGCATTTCATGAATGGATAAATATTGGAAAAGATTTAAGTAAACCCAAAGGGTTAAAACATGTTCTTTCATACTTATTTAATGCACCCGGTTGGAGCCACGATGGAAGTTCTAAAACAACAAAAGAACTTAGAAAAGAAAGAAAATAAAATTATTATCATTAATAATAAGCAACCGTTAATCACTTCAATCTATGATTATAATCATAGATTGAAGCACATGAAATATAGTAATTTGCAAGATTGCATTTAATTAATTTCGGCAACTTTTACTATGTCAGATAAGATTAAAGTATTTGTGTTATTGGGGCTTTTATTTTTATTTTTTGGTTATTCTTTTTATTTATATAAATTAAATTACAGTCCCGAAAATTCTGCAACAGCTTTAGCAGACAAGGGTAAAAAACTTTGGCAAGCAAAAAACTGCGGTGCATGCCATCAGATATACGGTTTAGGTGGTTACTTAGGTCCAGATCTTACAAATATTTATTCAACCAGAAGCAAAGAACATATTAAAGCATTTTTACATACCGGAACTAATATAATGCCTGCCTTTAATTTAAATGATAGTGAGGTTTCACAAATTGTAGCCTATTTAAAAAGTATTGATGCTACAGGTATTGCAGCTCCGAGTAGATTAAAAATAAAAAACGATGGTAGTATTGAAAGATAATGAGTTTAAAAAAAAGTTCTCGTTTAATAATATAGTAGGCACACAATATATTTTTGTAGCATTAATTTTATTATTGTGTACACTATTGTTTGGTATATTGGGTGCATTTCAATATGTAATACCGGGTTTGTTTAGAAATATATTTTCATTTGAAAAAGTACGCCCTTTACACGTTTCTTCTGCAGTATTTTGGATATTACTTTCTGCATGCGGTGTTGTAAACAATTATTTAGCTTCTGTTAAAGGAAAGCTGTGGTCTAATAAGTTGTATATATGGCAGTGGTATTTATTTATTATTGCTATACTAACAATTCTTGTATCTTATTTCTTTGGAATTTTTGGAGGCAGAGAATATTGGGAATTTAGCCCAGTGTTAGCTATACCAATAATTACAGCATGGATATTTTTTATAATTAACGTATTTAAATCAATAGGAAATTTTCATAATCAACCTGTATATATTTGGATGTGGATGACGGGCGTTGTATTTTTTCTTTTTACTTTTTTAGAATCCTATCTGTGGCTTATTCCGGCTTTTCGCACAAATGTTGTAAAAGATATGACGATACAATGGAAGTCATACGGATCAATGGTGGGCGGTTGGAATATGTTAATCTATGGTTCAAGTATTTATTTGTTAGATAAAATTTCAGGAACCGAAAAATACAGTTACTCTAAAATAGCATTTGCACTTTATTTTTTAGGTTTATTTAATTTAATGTTTAATTGGGGGCATCATATTTATACGCTTCCTATTCCTAAATATATTCAATACATTAGTTATGCAGTAAGTATGACAGAATTATTATTATTAGGCAGAATAATTTATAATTGGAAAACTTCTATTAACACAGCAAAAAAACATTATCACATTTTATCTTATCGTTTTTTAGTTGCAGCAGATGTATGGATTCTTTTAACCTTACTCTTAGCCATTGCAATGTCTATCCCTGCCATTAATATTTACACACACGGTACACATATTACTGTTGCACATACAATGGGTGCAACAATTGGTATTAATAGTTTTCTGCTATTATCTTTTGTATTTGATATTTTTAATATACATAAACAAAAAACTATACATACAATAACAGCAGGGCTTTATGTTACATTAGCTGCACTTTTTATTTTTTGGCTTAGTTTAATTATTGCTGGAATATTAAAAGCCAATTGGCAAATGAACCATTATAACACTATTCCTTTTGGTGTTATGATGCACACATTGCAACCTTATTTTATTAGCTTTTTAATTGCAGGCATAATAGCATCTATAGGAATTTTTATAATTGTTTTTACTTTGTTCAACCATAATATCAAACAAAAATCTTAATATTATGTAGTGCATTTGCTATAAAACAATGTACAATTAAACATAAGTTTAATGACAACTAATTTTTGGCAGTTTGACACCAACTATTGGTTTACAAAACTAAATAGCAGTATAAACGGGCTTAATGAAAATGAAGCTGCTGAAAGGTTATACGCTTCTAAGCAGAATAAAAAACATTATTCTGCCTTGCAAAAAGATTTTTATCTTTTTGCAAGGCAATTTAAAAATCCGTTAGTATTATTATTAATTGGTGCAGTTATTTTATCTGCATTTTTGGGAGACTATTCAGATGTATTTATTATTATATTTATAGTTCTATCATCTGGTATATTAAGCTTTTTTCAAGAAAGAAATGCAGGCAGAGTAGTAGAAAAACTTCAATCATTAATTGCATTAAAAGCTACCGTTTTACGTAATGGTATTATAAAAGAAATTATTGCAACCGAAGTAGTAACCGGAGATATTATTTTATTGAAAGCCGGAGATATGCTTCCTGCCGATTGTTTAATAATTGAATCGAATGAATTACATGCCAACGAAGCAAGTTTAACAGGAGAATCATATCCTGCAAGAAAAGAAGTAGGAATTATAAATACCGATACCGAACTATCAAAACGTACAAATTGCTTATGGCAAGGCTCAAATATTGTAAGCGGCACTGCAAAAGCAATTGCAATTAATACAGGCAAACAAACTATTTTCGGAAGCATTGTTCAATCTGCTTCTTCACGTAGTGAAACAACTTTTGAAAAAGGAATTAAAGACTTTGGTTTCTTTTTAATGAGAATTACACTTGTGCTTTCATTTTGTATTCTTATTGTTAATTTATTAAATCACAAAAATGTTGTTGAGTCTGCATTGTTTGCTTTAGCATTAGCTGTTGGCATGGCTCCCGAATTATTACCGGCTATTACAACTATTGCTATGAGTGCCGGTGCAAAAAGAATGTTAGCTAAAAAAGTAATTGTAAAAAAATTATCATCAATTCAAAATATAGGAGAAATTAATTTATTATGTACAGATAAAACAGGTACTATTACCGAAGGAAATATTTCTGTTCATTCTATTATTGATGCTAACGGTAACCCATTTACGTTTGCACAAAAATTAGCTTATTGGAATGCATTTTTTCAAACAGGATATAATAACCCGATAGATGAAGCCTTAAAAAAAATAAATATTCCTTCAGAAAATATACCCGAAAAAATAGGAGAAGTACCTTATGATTTTATAAGAAAAAGATTAAGCATTGCCATTAACACCCAAAACGAAAAACTATTAATAAGTAAAGGAGCATTTAATGAAATTATTTCAATATGTAATACTGCACAATTAAATAATGGGAACAGTTTACCAATTACGCCCCTATTGCCCACTATTAATAAATTGTATGAAAGCTTTGGTGAGAAAGGGTTTCGTGTAATTGCAATATGTTATAAAACTATTCAGCATACAGATATTATTATTAATGATGAAGCTGAAATGATTTTTGCAGGGTTTATTTTATTGCAAGATCCTATTAAAGAAGATATTGTTAATACCATTGAAAAATTGCACAAACTAAAAGTGCAATTAAAAATTATTACCGGCGATAATAGAAATGTAGCCAAATGTATTGGGTTAAGTTTAGGAATTAAAAAGCCCATAATACTTACCGGTAAAGACTTATTAAAAATTAGTGCCGAAGCCTTACCCCAAAAAGTAAAACGAGTACACATTTTTGCAGAAGTAGAACCTCAACAAAAAGAAAGAATTATTAGGGCATTACGCAAAACATATACTGTGGCTTATATGGGTGATGGCATTAATGATGTTTCTGCAATTAACGCTGCAGATATTGGCATTTCGGTTGATAATGCAGTAGATGTTGCAAGAGAAGCAGCCGATTTTGTTTTATTAGAAAAAAAACTATCTGTATTAATTGATGGAATTAAAGAAGGCCGAAAAACTTTTTCAAATACATTAAAATATATTTTAATAAATACGGGCTCTACATTTGGCAATATGTTTAGCGTTTCAATAGCTTCACTCATTTTGCCATTTTTACCAATGCTGCCTAAACAAATTTTATTAACCAATTTTATTACAGATTTTCCTTACTTGTCTATTGCATCTGATAATGTTGATGCAGAACAATTAAACAAACCCGGCAAATGGAATTTAAAAATGGTAAGCAGGTATATGATTATTTTTGGAATACACAGTTCGTTGTTTGATGTAATTACATTTTTAGTTTTATTGTACGGATTAAAACTAAAAGAAGCATCGTTTCAAACAGGATGGTTTATAGAATCTTGTTTAACACAGTTATTTGTATTATTTATTTTAAGAACAAGAAGAAACTTTTTTAAAAGCAAAGCCAGCAAATATTTATTTTGGTTAAGCTTAATAGGAATAATAATAACCATTACGCTACCTTATTTTAATTTTGCTAAACAAGCCGGGTTGTATGCTATGTCTATTAAAGAATTAGGACTACTATTATTTATAGTAGCAGGATACATTTTTACTGCCGATATTTTAAAAGTTTGGTTTTTCAAAAAATATAAAAACAACTAAATTTTAAAACAATACAGTTATTTTCTTCAAATTTAATTTATATTTAGGATATTTTTGTCCGAAATATAAAAACAATTTACTTTTGTGTAATTAACGTAAAGATTATGTTTTCTAAAACCTGCGAATATGCAATAAAAGCAGTGTTATATATTGCAACACAATCACTCAACAACACACGAGTAAAAATTGGCGATGTTGCAGAAAATACAGGCTCGCCCGAAGCCTTTACAGCAAAAATATTAAGTACACTTACTAAACATAATATGCTGCATTCACTAAAAGGTCCATACGGAGGTTTTGAAATTGAAGAAAAAAAAATGAAGCAAATTAAAATAAGCGAAATTGTTTACGCAATAGATGGAGATGCAATATATAACGGTTGCGGTTTAGGGTTGGATAAATGCAATGCATTAAAACCTTGCCCCATGCACGATAAATTTGTGAAGATAAGAAGCGAACTTAAAAAAATGTTAGAAACAACTACTATACACGAGCTTGCTACAAAAATAAAAACAGGCAAATCAATTTTAATACGTTAAATATATTAAATGAATATTATACGAATAAATAAAACAATTATGGAAAACAAAGAAATATGGTTAGAAACCTTAATTACCAAAACACCTCAAGAAGGAAGAGAATTAGCAATTAAAATGGCACGTAAATCTATTGCAGCTATTCAAACAGATTCTGAAATCAGAAAAAAATTACGTACAAATTATGCAACCGATACCGCACAATTAATAGCTTCTGCAAATGTTATTGCCATTGAATTTCAAACTATTGCCTTAGCAAATAACTATTGGAAAAATAAGTAATAAACTATTTATATAATGAGTACAAAAAAAGAAATACAAAACCTAACCGATATTAAACTTTTAGTAGATAGTTTTTATGGAAAAGTGCGTGAAGATGATATGCTTAAAGATATTTTCAACAACATAATACAAAACAGATGGCCACAACATTTAGAAAAAATGTACAGTTTTTGGCAAACTGTTTTATTAGATGAATATACCTACAACGGTACTCCATTTCCGCCACATACAAAATTGCCTGTTGAAGAAGAACACTTTACAAGATGGTTACAATTATTTAATGCAACTGTTGATGAATATTTTGTTGGAGAAAAAGCAACAAGAGCTAAATGGCAAGGAGAAAGAATGGCAGAAATGTTTTTAAATAAAATTAGATATTATAAAAACAGTAATGCAATTCCGCTTGCTTAAATGTTATTTTATTTAAAAGCACTATGAAACAAATAATAATAAAACGCATTTATGAAAAACCTGAACCAAGCGACGGTTATCGGGTGTTGGTAGATCGCTTATGGCCACGAGGTATTAAAAAAGAAAATGCTGCTATTAACGAATGGAATAAAGAAATACCACCTTCTTCCGAATTACGCAAATGGTTTAATCATACACCTGTATTATTTACAGAATTTAAAAAACGATACAAAGAAGAATTAAAATCAAAACAAGAAGAATTAAAGCGTTTAAAAAATATTGCAGCTAAACAAAATGTAACGCTACTGTATTCTGCAAAAGATTCGCAAATGAATCAAGCAGTTGTATTATTAGAAGTTTTGACTAAAACAAAATAATCATGAGTACAAAACCAATTAAAAGAAATGATTTATTACAACCATTTAGTAGAGAGCACCACCATGCACTTTTACTTTGTTGGAAAATAAAAGAAGGCTTTAAACATAATATTGCAGCAGGCCGAATAAAACAATACAGCAATTGGTTTTGGCATAATCATTTAAAACAACATTTTGCAGAAGAAGAAAAATATCTCTTTTCTATATTGCCTGCAAACAATCCACTTATTATTCAGGCTTTAGCTGAACATAATAAAATAAAAAAATATTTTGAAGACGATAAAAATATTGAACCATCACTTAAATCTATTGAAGCAGAATTAGATGCACATATTCGTTTTGAAGAAAGAATTTTATTTAACGCAATTCAAGAAGCAGCCACTACACAACAATTAAATTTATTAGCACAACTTAATAAAGATTCTTTTACAGATAATTGGGAAGATAAATTTTGGGAGAAATAAAATAAATTATCCCTAATTAGTTTTATGCTGATACTATTTTGCAACATTCTTTTGAATGAATAATGTAATCCATGTGCCTGCAACAAACGGAAAAGTAAACACTCCTCCTACAATATTTAAAACAGCATAATTAACTAATAAAATATGAATGGCAATAGTAATAACAGAACCAATTACAACCCACAAAGCAGTTAATTTTTTTGATGCTGAAAAAACAATTGCAGTAAGTAAAGTATTAAAACCAAATAATCCCATTTGTATTTGCTCTATCATTTGTCCATTTAATAATGCAACTAAAATCCCAATTAAAGATGCTGCTAATGCATACAAAGCAGTGATAGGTTTACTTATTAAAACACCTATAAAAAAAAGGATGCCTGATAATTTGTTAGACTGAAACATCACTTCTCCAAAGCCATTCGTTAATGAAAAAAAATTATCAAACTGAGTTTGCATAAATTTTGTTTGCATGAAATTAGATGGAGGAATAGTTGTATAATTTCGAATAAAAAAAATAAGTAACCACGTAATTACAATAAATGGAAAAGTGTAACCGGATATTTTTTTAGTAATAAATAAATGTTGAAGTAATGCTGCAGCAATTGCACCTGCAATAATTAATATCCAAACAAATAATGTATTAGCAAATAAAAAAATTAAAGCTATCCCAACTAATGCAGGGCTAAATCCATATAAACCTGCATTAATATTATCGTTATTAAAAGCTAATACTATTGCCAGCATTGTTCCAACTGCTGCCGCAACAATTGCTGCAACTGCATATTGCCAATTCCCTATAAAAAGACCAGCAATAAAAAATAAACCTGTCCATTTATTTTCTTGCAACATAATCTGTCCAATACCATTTGCTATTGCATTAAAAAAAGAAATTTGAGAAAATTGTTTATTCATTCGAAAAAAATATTTTATTTAATACCATATAAACTGCCCCCCTTTTCAAATAATTTATCAACCTTTTTTTCGGTAGCTGCATCTTTTTCTAAAATAGGTGCATGATGTGGTTTTATACGTGCATCAATAACCAACGGACCTTTGCAACCCCAATGTTTGTTTTCAAAAAAATCACCAACACCATAAATATCATGGCTTGGGTTACAGCGAGTAAATGTTACCCACAGAAAACTATTTAAGGTAGCTGTAGTAAAATTTGCATCATCACACAACACAATCATAGCAACAGATGATAATTGAGAATTGGCAAATGACAGTTTCTCAATCAAATTCGTAATTCGTAATTCGTAATTCGTACATTCAATAGCAATAACACCAGGCATACATAATTGTGCATTTCCAAACTCATTTAAACATTGCGGTACTTGCGTACATAATTCTCTTAATTTATCTCCATAAGCAGCAAATACTACTTTACTTCCGTTGTTTAAAGATGTACCTGAATAATCTAATGTATCAATAGTTGTGTTTGTATAAAAATGAATATCACGCTGCCAATTAATTCGTTCTAAAACATATTTAAAATATTCATCTATTTTATGAGTTGAAAGTTGATTGGTTTCATCGGCAGTTATAAATAAAAATTTTGCTAAGCTTAATTGCCCTGTTCCTAAAATATGGTTAGCAATAGTTAATAATTCTGCAGGATGTTTTGTTTGGTTGTAAGGTGTATAACGCTCACTACCAATTGCAATTAATAAAGGGTGCACACCTGCTGCATCTACAGCATTCACATTTTTTAAACCTGGTATTTCTTGTGGTATAGCATTACCTGCTAACTCATGTATTAATGTACCAAAACTTGTATCTTCTTGCGGTGGTCTACCAACAACTGTAAAAGGCCAAATTGCATTTTTCTTTGCATACACTTTATTAATTTTCATAACAGGAAAATCATGTTGTAAAGAGTAATAACCTAAATGATCTCCAAACGGGCCTTCGGGTTTATTATCGTTTGGGTACACCTCTCCTGTTATTACAAAATCGGCATCTGCACTAATGCAATAACCATCTTTATAAAAATATCTAAATCTTCTACCGCCTAAAACGCCTGCAAATGTTGCTTCACTAACACCTTCGGGCAAAGGCATTACGGCTGCTAATGTATGGCTTGGCGGCCCACCTACAAAACAACTTACTTTTAACGGCAATCCTTTTTTATTTGCTTTTGTTTGATGCACACCAATACCTCTGTGTAATTGATAATGCAATCCAACTTCATTATTTAATATATAATTATTTCCGTTTAATTGAATGCGATACATTCCCACATTTGCATTCATAATTCCAGGTGCATCAACATCCTCTGTATAAACTTGTGGCAACGTTACAAATGCACCACCATCATTTTTCCAGTGATGAATTAATGGCAAATTTTCAATGTTTATTTCTTGAAAGCTATTTTGAGTTTGATAAAATGGAAACATTCTATTTAAGCCTTCAAAACCTTTTTCATTTAACTTTAAATGAAGTGGTAATGCTTTTAATGCAGCCCAACCTATATTAATATTTTTGAATGGGTGCTTAAATGCCTCAACCGGATTTTTTTTTAATTGAATAAGTTGCTGAACAGATTGAAATGTTTTTCTAAAAATAAATTTGCTTCTTTCTAACGTACCAAAAATATTAGATGCAGTTCTATAATTAGTTCCTTTTACATTTTCAAACAATAATGCCGGGCCTCCTGCTTCATGTACGCGTAAATGAATAGCAGCCATTTCTAAATAAGGATCTACTTCTTCTTTTACTCTTACTAAATGCCCATGTTTTTCTAAATCAATTAAACAAGATTCTAAGGTTGCATAATTCATGCGGTGAAGATACTTTTAAAATGAAGTTGTTATCAAATAAACATAAAGGTTTGTTTGTATAACTATTATTTTTTTGCTTGAATTAAAAACACGGCAGGCACAGGTCTTTCTCCTTCTTTATCGCTGGGCTTAATAGTTTGTTTTCCGTTAATTAACATACAACTGCTGCCGCCTCCATCTAAATTTAATGCTTCAACACAACCAATTTGTTGTAATAGTTTGGCTTGTTGTACAAGTGTTGCTCCTTCTGCTTTTCCTTTATTTCTTCCTTCAATTACCATAACAATCAATTTCCCATCAGTAGTATAACCTATACAAGTTCTTGGATGTTTATCGTTAATGGCTTTACCTGTAAATTTTAATTCTTCGTTATTAGTAATTTTTATTTCACCGTTTTGTAATAAAACTGGTCCGCCGCCAACTGCAGTTTGCATATCCCATTTAGTAAATGTATTAGATGACTTTATTTTATTATATGAAAAATTTTCAACAGAATCTTTTATAGGTTGAATAATGGTTTGCGTGGCATAAATATTTTTTAAAGAAGAATCAGTAAACGTCCATGCAACATCTGCATTTCTTTTTTTATCAATGCCTAATGCACTGGGAAAAGTATGTCGGTAAGTTAAAGTATCTTTTCCTTTGCCATTAATTGTTTGATGATTGTATGATAAAATTTTGCCATCTTTTACAACCAAGTTTAAATTACTGTTATGCACAAATTCAAAAAAAGTGCAATTAATAACTAATAAAGGTTTACTATCTCTCTCAAAATATTGAGTTGGTGTTAGCCTTCTTCCTTTAGTAGTATCTGTTGTAAAAATTAAATTTTTATTTTTTAAATCGGCTTCTGCATAATAAGCAATATTAGGTTTGCCATCTAAACTATCATTAGTGTAATAAACATGAAACCCTTGTGGTAATGGTTGAAACAAAGAATCTACATTCTGCCATTTTACCTGAGCAAAAAGATTTAATGTTATACATAAGGATGCAAAAAGTAAAATATTTTTTTTCATAACTTTTGAAATTAAAAACGCCAGTTTTAACCGGCGTATTATTTATATATTAACTAAATTTTCTTTTTCGTTCATCCATTTGTTTTTACCGTAGCCCGGTATAACATGTTTTTCGCTATGATAAGATGATCTAACTAACGGGCCACTTTCAACATAATCAAACCCAAGTTGGTAACCAATTTCACGTAATTCTGCAAATTCATCGGGATGCACAAAACGTTGCACTTTTAAATGTTTAACTGTTGGTTGTAAATATTGGCCAAGTGTTAATACATCACAACCTACTTTAACTAAATCTTCCATGCTTTGTATGACTTCTTCTTTTGTTTCGCCCAAACCTAACATAATACCTGTTTTAGTACGCATACCACCTTTTTTTAATATATTTAAAACTTCAAGGCTTCTTCTGTATTTGGCTTGAATGCGAACTAATTTAGTTAATCGTTCAACTGTTTCCATATTGTGGCTAACTACTTCAGGTGCTGCATTTATAATGCGTTGTATTTGTTCTTCATTACCTCTAAAATCAGGAATTAAAGTTTCAAGTGTTGTATTAGGATTTAATGTTTTTACTGCTTTAATAGTGTTGTGCCAAATAATTGAGCCACCATCTTTCAATTCATCTCTATCTACCGATGTTATAACAGCATGTTTTACTTTCATTAAAAAAACAGCTTCTGCTACGCGTTGAGGTTCATCAAAATCAACAGGTTCTGGCCTTCCGGTTGCTACTGCACAAAAGCCACAACTGCGTGTACAAATATTTCCGAGTATCATAAAAGTGGCAGTGCCTTCTCCCCAACATTCACCCATATTTGGGCAATTACCGCTTTCGCAAATGGTATGCAATTTATGTGTATCAACTAAACTGCGAACGTGTTTGTAGCTTTGCCCAATAGGTAGTTTTACTCTAAGCCAATCGGGTTTTTTTATTTTAGTTACTGTAGTGTTGTTTGAAATAATTGGTAGTTCTTGCATCTGCTTTTCTTTACTTAAAATAACTGAGTTTGCAGTTTATTTTTATTTGAATAATGGCAGCAAAAGTAATTTACTTTCGTTTACCAAATACGAATGCCAAATAAGCATTAAAGAAAAGTTTACCGGCTTCTGTTTTTGCCATAATAGGCATATTATCAGAATAATATTCGGCATTAACACCAACTTCTATTGCAGAAAGTAATTCGTTATAACGTCCGTAATCAAAGCGTATAGCCGTTTTTAGTAATGCACCGGGTACATATTTCATTTCTCCAAATCCTTTGAACGGACCTGTTGAACCATTAATTACATTTTGATTTAAGAAGGTAGAATCATTACCTCCATCATACTTAATATCTAACGTTCCTAAAGAAGAGGAACTTATTTGCAAATAATATGGTTTTAACATTCCCAAACTTAAACCACCACCATATATTAATGAAACAGCTACTCCGTTTTTATTTCCCTTTCCTCCTAATAATCTTTGTTGCTCTATTCCTAATTTTAGATAATAGAAGTTATTTATTTTACCATAAATATAAGGATTGCCAAAAGCGAAGAACCCATTTCCATTGGTAATTTTTTCTTCTTTTTTATCTTTTCTTTCACCTAATTCTATAAACCAAGAATTTGTTTTTTCAATAGTTTTATATTTTCCATGTTCATAAAAAAAACCGTACCCGTCTGTATTTAATTTTATACCAAATGCGTTTTGTTTTTCATAAATTAATGCACCTTCTTCTTCTTGCTTAATTAATTTGTTTATTCTTTCTTTTCGTTGGGCAATTTTTTCTTGCCTTGTTTGTTTTTCGTTTTGAGAAAATAATGTTACCGGAACAATAATGATTAGTAAAATAAAAATCTTCTTCACTCGTATTTGTTTTGTATGCGTAAATTTAGGCAAAAAATTATAGCAATGACATCAAGTATTATTTACAAAGGAAATTTAAGAACAGAATTAACACATTTGCATAGTGGTTCGGTAGTTGAAACCGATGCTCCTATTGATAATATGGGTAAAGGAGAAAGATTTTCTCCAACCGATTTATTGGCAACATCTTACGGTGCATGTATGATTACCACTATGGCTATTAAAGCTGCTTCTATGAATTTAAATTTTGACGGAACTAAAATTGATATTACAAAAATTATGAGTTCTGACGCACCAAGAAGAGTAGTTGAAATTAAAGCTATGCTTAACTTTACAGAAAATTTTGTTGCAACAACCGAACAAAAAGAACAATTAATAAGAATTGCCAGAGCTTGCCCGGTTGAAAAAAGTTTGCATCCTGATATTAAGTTAGATGTAACATTTAATTGGTAACAAAAATTTTGTTTTTAGTGTTTTAATTTTTCCAGTATTGGTTCTTTTGAGAAAGAAATTTCTTTTTGTATTGTATCATTTTTTTGATCAAAAATTACAATAGAGTTTTTCCCTTTATTTAACCAACATCCGGGAAGGTATAAGGTTTGTTGTGGGCCTACATTCCAAAACCTGCCTAAGTTGTGCCCGTTTACAAAAACAATTCCTTTTCCCCAATTTTCCATATTCAAAAACATATCACCAATTTTTTCTATATTAAAATTAGTTGAATAAAATGCAGGAGTTTCGTTAGTAATTTTTGTTTGTGAAATATTTGAAAAATCAGGCTGTTGTTCTAAAGGCATTAAATACATATTCCAATTACCAGTAATTTCTTTTCCGTTAATAATAACTGGCGAAATAATTCCTTTAAAACTTTCTGTAATTTTTGCTCCATAGTTTATTCTACCCATATTTTCAACCAAAATATCTAATTGTGCATTTGCAGGAATATTAATATGTGTTTTTGTATTATTATAATATCTGTTTAGTTCTGCCACTCTTTTTCCGTTTACATAAATAGTTGCATAATCTCTCAGTCCGTCAATATTCATTTCTCCTTCGATTGCATTTTCTATTTTAATTGAATACATAACAAAACCAAACCCTTGATGTAGTTCTTCAAAACTTAAAGGATGATTAGCTGTTATGGGTTTTATGGTTTTCTTCCATTCAAAAAAATTAATTGTTTTATTAATGTTTATAGAAGGAATGGTAACAACAGATGCAGCTTTTGGAATATCAGGTAATTTATAAGAAGTGTATTGTTGTATTAAATTTCTTAACGCAATATACTTTGGTGTTGCCCAACCTGCTTCAGATATGGGTGCATCATAATCGTAACTTGTAAGGTCTGGTTGAATAGGATGTTCTTTACTATAATTAGCACCGGCAGTGTATGCAAAATTTGTTCCACCGTGTATCATATAATAACTAAAACTAATATCGTTTTTTAAATACTTTTCAGTTTGTTCTACAACTTTTTCGGTAGCCACTTTAGGAAAAGGTTCTGCCCAATGATCTAACCAACCCGGATAAAATTCTGCAACAAAATAAGGTCCAACACCATTGTTGTATTTATTTACAGTTGCTTTTAAACTATCTACATTATCTTCTCCGTTTGCACTCGGAAAAACGCCATCAACATAACCGCCATTAAATAATGTTCTTCCATCTGCTGTATAGTAAGGAGGTTTAAACCCTGTTTCTTCTAATATTTTTTTTATGGCAGTAGTGTATTGTTTATGTTGTTTTAACGGAATATCTTTTCGTTGTGATACATAAGAACCAAATTCGTTTTCAACTTGTGTTAAAATAATGGGTCCGCCTTCACTAATATGCATGCCTTTAATTTGTTTAGCTAATTGTTGAAAATAATTTTTACAAGAATCTAAAAATGGTTGATTGTTGGTTCTAATTTCTAATCCTTTTACTGTTGGCAACCACCAAGGAAATCCGCCAAACTCCCACTCTGCACACACATACGGACCAGGACGTAGTATTACAAATAAACCTACTTCTTTTGCAATGGAAAGAAATTGTTTAAGATTATGATTATCGGTTGTAAAATTCCAAACATTAGGTTTTGGGTGATGATAATTCCAAAACACATAAGTAGATACCGTGTTTAAACCCATAGCTTTCAACATTAAAAGCCTTTGTTTCCAATATTCTTTAGGAACTCTGGCATAATGTAATTCTCCGGCACGTATATAAATTGTTTTACCATTTAATAAAAAGTTCCCGTTTTTTATTTCAAATTTTTGAGGCTGTGCTTGTGTAATAATAGTAACAAAAAATAAGCTTGCTAATATTATATTTTTTTTGAATTTATTTTTCATTATTTTTAAATTAATTGTTTTTTACTGGAACAACTGTAAACATCCATTTAACGGGATTTTCCCAATTTTTTCCTTTAAAACTTGCAACGGGTAATTTTACTAATATTTCATTCCATCCTTTTTTTAAAGAAACAAAAGTTGGTGTTCTAAATTCATATCCTTCATTGGTTAAAGGTGTTTCTAAATCAATTTTTTGGTTAGCATTAAACCAAACAGTTGGTTTAATTTTATTTCCATTTATCCAAATAGAGCTTTGTTTATCATCCCAAGTGTTTAGTTCGGGAACAGTAGTTGCAGTTGAACGAGAAATATTATTAAACCCTATCCAAAACGGTTGAATAGTATCAGCATCACTCCACATTTTTTGCAGTGCATACCAAGTTGTATTTTCTTCAGGATGTTTTAAAACGCCTGTTACCATTGGATTCCACCAATGCCTTAATACAATTGTATTTCCTATTTCAGTTTGAGTAGCTGATTGATATAGTTTATCGAAAGTGAGTGTATCAAGATGAAATTTATCTGCAAGATTTCCATGATTATAAAAAGGGCCAACTAATTTCCATATTGTGTTTGATTGTTTGTAATACGGAAATGAAGTGTGCTGAAAATATAATTGTTTATGTTCTAATAATCTGTTTTCAAATATTTCAAATAATTTTTTGTTGTTATCTGACATTTGAGAAATATTGGTAATAAAACCACCATCTCCGCCACCATTCCAAATTTTTTCACTAAAAGAAAGCATTGCAGGATACACTGCATTCATTTCAATTAAATCATTTTCATTTTGCACTCTTCTATCATGCCACAAACAAATTTCTGCACCTTTAGCTTCATTGGTTTCTTCATTTACATCGCAAATTTTTCTTGCAAAAATGGTTACCACACTTTCAAAAGGATCAAAATGATTTAGATATAAATGGCGTGAATCAATATACTTAAACCCATTCTTTAATTTTTCATCTCCATTCCATAATTGTAAAAAAGTTTTATTATTAAAATTACCGCCGGGCTTCCATCCTATTACTTGTGCATGATGTGCTTCAATTATTTTTTGAACATAAGGAATGAATGCTGTATCGGTAATTTTTACTTCGTCTGCACCAATATGAAAATAAGGGAAGTTGTATGTGTTGAATATTTCATCAAGTATATCTGCAATTATTTTTTTACCTTCTTCAGATTGCATGTTATGCCCCATTGCTTTAGTAAAAGCAGCACTATGCCCTGGCATATCTAATTCAGGAACTAATGTTATAAATCTATCATTACAATATTTAATGAGTTCTTTAATATCATCAATAGAATAAAACATTCCTTTATCTCGCAACATATTTTCTGCATTAGTTAATTGCGGATATTTTTTTATTTGCCAACGCCATGCAAGATCTTCGGTAATATGAAAATGAAAAATATTCATTTTGTAATTACTCATTACATCAATTTGTTGTTTTAAAAAATTTACGGTTTGATAATTTCTTCCTGCATCTGTCATATATCCACGCCATTCAAAAGAAGGCCAATCTGTTATATTACAACCATCTAAATATGTATTATCTCTTGCTAATTGTTTTATAGTTTGTAAAGCATAGTATGCAGCTTTAACCGAATTGGCATTAACAATTAAAGCATTAGCATCAATATGAATTTGATAGGCTTCATCTTTTAACAAAGGAGCATTTACATTAGCTAAATTTATTTTTATAATTGGTAAAGCATCATTAAAATTTTTGTTTAATTGTGTTTCAAAATTTTTGTTTAATACTTCATTTATATTCAGTTTTAATAACGCTTCATTATTAACTACAACATTTTTTACTTTATAAAACGGGAATAGTTTTTCATTCCAAGTTATTTGTTTTGGATAAGGAATTAACGCAGGCTTTTTTTCTACATTATACACATAAGGAAAAACAATATGCTTCCATAACATATAACCATCACCTTTCAAATGCAAACCATCATTGGTAAGTGTTACATTCATTTTACCATTTTCATCTGCAAAAAAATCGTGCAGATTAATAAAAGTGTAATTCAACTTTTCAGCATTATTTTTTAATAATGAATTAAGTTGATTGATTACATTAAATTTATTGGTATGTGTTCCGAATTTTTTATAAAAATCTGAAACAGGTAAAATGCTTTGTACATACAATTTTGTGTTTGAAGAATAGTAGTGAATATAATTTGCAATTAAACTAATATTAGTAAAAATACTATCTACACTAATTCCGCGAGAGATATCGTTTACACCAATTAACAAAAATATTTTTGCAGGTTTTCCTGCTACCATATCCGGTAAACGTTTAATAACACCTGCAGAAATATCTCCACTAATTCCCCTATTTTTAATTTTTATGTCATTAAATATTTCACTCCATTCAGCACCATCTGTTATACTGTTTCCTAAAAAAACAATGTCGGTATTTTGTTTAGGTAATGTTTGAAAAAGTGTAGCTCTTTGCCAATAATAAGTAGGGAAAAGCGAATCGGCATAATTAGGTAAAACGGGCTGTGCCAATAGTTTGATTGAAATGAATAGTGTAATAAGAAAAATATTTTTTTTCATAACAGCATATTAATTTTTGCTAAGTTTATACACTTTGGTTTCATGTGCAGCAATGTTTGTTTCTATGTTTTTTGCTTCGTTAATATTTTTATGAAGCCATAAATCTTTTATTTTCATTTTTTCATTTATACCAATATCTGTAAAATTTAATGTGTACTTTATTTCTCTGTTAGTTTTATTTAAAATACCTATTGCATAATTTTTTTCTTCTAAAGGCTTTATAAAAACATCAACTGAATCTGTTGTTATTTTTCTTTCTGCCTGAATACCTAATGCATCTTGATTTACGGTAATTAGTTCTTCATTCAATAAAATTTCTTTTGTATCATTATTCATATTTCTTACATCATTAGTTGCAATAAGTGGCGATGCCATTAAGCACCACAAACTCATATTAGTTTTATATTCTGTAAGTGTACAACCTGTTCCACCTAAGTCTCCCGCAGGGCCTTTGTTCCCGTTTAAACCAACTATCAGCATATCAGGATCATTCCAATGCCCGGGCCCAGCATAATTATTTAATATTGCATTTTTATTTATAATATGTATTAAAGATTTCCAACTATCTCTAATATCTTCTGTTGTTCTCCAAAGTTGTCCGCCAACTTTATTAGCCCATTTAGCAGGATATCTTTCCCCCCATTCACAAATACTAAAAACAATATCTCTTCCCGATTTGCGTAATGCATCATTCATTTTTTTATATCTTGTTTTTGCGGTAACAGAATCTGAAGGAGCATTACAATAATCATATTTTAAATAATCAATTCCCCATGCAGCAAATGTTTTTGCATCTTGTTCTTCAAAATGTAAACTGGCTGTATAACCTGCACAGGTAAGGTTTGCAGCATCTGAATATA
Organism: Bacteroidota bacterium; assembly: GCA_018267725.1. Taxonomy (GTDB): domain Bacteria; phylum Bacteroidota; class Bacteroidia; order Chitinophagales; family Chitinophagaceae; genus CW01. The sequence continues at coordinate 268,248 of JAFDXY010000016.1, read as the reverse complement.
TTCCCAATTTCATTCCTTTATTATGTAAATAATCTGCCAAAGCTTTTATGCCCGAAGGAAATTTTTTCGGATCGGGAATAATATTGTTTTTATTATCTCTGCCTCCTTGCCAACCATCATCAATCATTATATAATGATAACCTGCTTTAACCATTCCGTTTGCAAACATGGCATCAGCCATTTCTTTAATAATTTGTTCATTAATATTTTCTCCAAAAAAATTCCAAGTCATCCAACCCATTGGCGGAGTGGGTGCTAATAGTTTTCCATTAGCTCCAACAACTTGTGCTTTTACATTAAAAAAAGAACAAATTATAATTATTATTAAAATATTAACTCGTTTTAGTTTCATTATTAGCATTTATTAATTTACAATAATTTCATCTGCAAAAAGCCAAGCAGGTTTTCCTTCTCCCGGATGACCTTTAGGGCATTCTTTTAAGTTATAAGCTGAAACCCTTATATACCTTGCATTTGCTTGATTAAACGTTGTAGAAAAAGTTTTAATAGTTGGTTCTTTTATTGAGGTTGAAATATTATTTACATCTTTACCAACAGTTGTATAATTAATTCCATCGGTAGATATTTCAAACTGTACAGAAGTTGGTAAAAAAATCCAATCGGCATATTTCTGCAAACAATTGATTGAAATATTTGTAACAGATTTTGTTTCTGCTAAATCTATTGTTGCAATTAAATCTTTTTCATTTATGCCATGCCAATATTTATTTACTGCAAAAGTTCCGGTAACACCATCGGTTAATGAATTGTTTCCATTTGCCATATAATATTTACTGATAGAATATTGATACATTACATTTTTCCCAATAGCTTTATGTATTACAAATTTTTGCTCGGCAGGTTTTACACTCATTACTTTATTATTAACCACAACTGCAGCTTTTAATGTTAATGAAGCATTTATTACAATAGGGTTTGTATAAACATTACTTAATGTATTTGGCTCTGTGCCATTGGTTGTGTAAACAATAATTGCATTAGGGATTTCTGAAGTTAATGTTACAGAAAGTTTATTATTAATTGATGTTGGTTTTATTTCTACATTAAAATTTCCTTTGCTGTAATGAAAACCTTTTTCATCAAAATATTTGAAGGAGGGTTGTAATCTTCTATTAAAATCAATCCAATCTTTTGCATCTTTTTTACTCCATAAAACTTCAGCTAAAGCTAACATTCTGGGCAATACCATATACTCTACATGTTCTGCTGTTGTTATAAATTCTGTCCATAAATTAGCTTGTGCACCTAAAACATATTTTTTATTTTCATCATTTAACTCTTTAGAAATAGGCTCATAATCGTACACAGTTTTTAAAGTATTCATTCCACCAATTGCAAGCGGTTCTCCTTCCGGCCCTGTTTGGTAATGGTCAAAATAGCAAGGTGTTCCAGGCGTCATTACCACATTATGTTTTTGTTTAGCAGCTTCTATTCCCCCAGCCTCTCCTCTCCAACTCATTACGGTTGCTTCGGGTGCTAATCCTCCTTCTAAAATTTCATCCCAACCAATCATCTTTCTATTTTTACTTATAATAAATTTTTCTATTCGTTTCATAAAATAACTCTGTAATTCTTCTTCATTTTTTAAGCCTTCTTGTTTAATTCTATTCTGACATTTTACGCAATTCTTCCAAGGTGTTTTATCTACTTCATCTCCACCAACATGAATATATTTTGAAGGAAATAATTGCATTACTTCTGTTAATACATTTTGCAAAAACGTAAATACCGAGTCGTTACCTGCACAATAATTAGATGAAATATTTGTGTAGTTACCACCTGTTAATGGCAACTGAAATTTTTGAGAACAACTTAGCTCAGGATAAGCTGCAATTGCCGATGCAACATGACCTGGCATTTCAATTTCAGGAACAATAGTTATATTTCTTTCGGCAGCATAAGCCACAATTTCTTTTATTTGATCTTGTGTGTAATACCCTCCGTAAGTAGCATCGTCATTAGGTTTTGCTTGCGGACGGCTGCCCCAAACTAAATTAGTATAATCAACTCTCCACGCACCAACAGAAGTTAGCTTAGGATATTTTTTTATTTCAATTCTCCAACCTTGATCATCTACCAAATGCCAATGAAAAACATTCATTTTATATCTTGCCATTAAATTAATATACTCTTTAACAATTTCAGGAGAAAAGAAATGTCTGCTAACATCTAAATGCATTCCTCTCCACTCAAAACGCGGGTAATCTTCTATTGTTAAACAAGGTAATTTTAAAATTGCATTTGTTCTTACACCGGGTAATAATTGTAAAATTGATTGAATAGCGTAAACAATTCCTGCGTTTGAATTTGCAGCTATTGTAATGTTTGTTGGAGTAATTTGTAATTGATACCCTTCTTTACCAATATTAGGAATTTGTTTAATTTGAAAATTGATGCTTTTTTCTTGATGCTGATTTTTTTTCAAATCAATTCCTGAAATTTCTTTTATGGAAGAAGTAAAAAAGTGTATGGCATTTGCTATTTCTTTATTGCTGGTATTATACAGGATACTTGTTTTAGCATCTATCACAAAATTACCATCGTGCATAACAACGCTTACAGGTTTTGGAATTATAGCAATATTTTCTTGCGAAAAAATTGTATAACTAATTAAAAACATGAGAATGATAAAAAACAGTTTTTTCATTTGTATTTAAGTCATTATTTTTTATGCAAAATTTTTATAATTTATTTTATTCATCTGCCACGCATCTAAAACCTGTATTCTCTAATCCAGTATCAGGAGAAGATTTCATACGACTGCTTACGCGATAACCTTTACAATAAGAAGCATTACATAAGAATGAGCCGCCGCGTATTATTTTTTTAGGAATAGTTGGTTCATCAGGGTCAAAGCTTGAAGCAGCTCCTGTTGGATTGATACTTATTTTATTTGCAATTTGTTGATAATAATTTCTGTTATACCAATCTGCACACCATTCCCAAACATTGCCCGCCATATCAAACAACCCATAACCATTTGCTGCAAAACTTTTTACAGGTGCTGTTGTTGTAAACCCATCCCACTGCGTATTTTTTGTAGGAAAAATGCCTTGCCATGTATTTGCCTTTGGTTTTCCTGTTTCAACATCTTCATTTCCCCACGAATATTTTTTTTGTTGTAAACCGCCTCTTGCTGCATATTCCCACTCGGCTTCGGTTGGTAATCTTTTTTTTGCCCATTTGCAATAAGCCAATGCATCTTCATAAGCAACTTGTGTTACAGGATAATTTTCTTTACCAATAATATTGCTGTTTGGCCCTTGTGGATGTTTCCAATTAGCAGCTTTTACCCAATGCCACCATTGTGATGGATCATTTAACGCAACGGGATGATTGGTCATTTCAAAAACCAATGAACCTGCAACTAAAATACTATCAGGAGGTTTTGGTGTTCCTTCGGGTAATTGTTTTTTTATTTCATTCCAATCTGGTTTTCTTTCTGCAACAGTTATATATCCTGTTGCATCTACAAATTTTTTAAATTGTTTATTAGTTACTTCTGTACAATCTATCCAATAGCCATGCAATTTTACTTTGTGTTGCGGATATTCATCTAATCTTCCTTCATCGTCTGCGGCACCCATCATAAACTCTCCTCCTTTTATCCAAACCATTCCTTCGTGTGATGCAGGGCTTGAAGTAATTGTTTCTTGAGTGAGAATATTTGATGTATAATGAACAGTTGCAGGAGCTATACATGCATGTGTTTCATCTTTTATGTTTGTAACAGATTGAGAATTATTAGCACAAGCATAAAGCAACAACACTATAAATAATAAATTAATATATTTTTTTGAATACTTCATTTAGTTTATTTAAAAATTCCGTTTTGCTCCAGAAATTTGTTTATGTAATATCTGCAAAGCTTCTTCATCATCATATTCATTAATAAGTTTTTCTAATTTCTTTTTTAATTCAATAGCAATTTTTTCATATCCTTTTTTACCAAAAAGATTATGCGTTTCATGCGGGTCTTTTTCTAAATCATATAACTCCCAACTTTCTACACGTTCATAAAACCGAATAAGTTTATATTGATTTGTTTTTATTCCGAATTGTGGAGAAACTTTATGCTCCCCATTTTCATAATAGTGATAATAAATAGCATTTCTTCCTTTGTTGTTTTCATTTTTTAATAATGGAAGAAATGATTCGCCCTGCATATCTTTTGGAATAGCAACACCCAATGCTTGTAGTAAAGACGGTGCAATATCTATGTTTAAAACATAATGATTATCTATTGTACCAGGTTGAATTAATTTTGGATAACGCATTACCATTGGTGTACGGAAAGATTCTTCATACATCCACCTTTTATCAAACCAACCATGTTCTCCTAAAAAAAATCCTTGGTCGGACATATAAATTACAATTGTATTTTGTGAAAGATGATCAGCATCAAGATAGTTTAACATTCTTCCAATATTTCTATCTAACGATGCTGCCGTACTTAAATAATCTTTCATGTAACGTTGAAATTTCCATTCGGTTAGTGCATTGCCGCTAAGGTTTTTTGATTTTAAATCTTCATAAATAGGGCGATAATATTCATCAAATTTATTTCTTTGTGCTGCATTCATTCTTTTAAAACTTCCTTCATTATTTTCATCTTCTTTGCTATCAAACATTTTTAAATCGTAACCCATAACCATTGTTTTTGAAATGGTCATATCTTGTTGTTGTGCAGCTAACCTGTTTTTATAATCATCATAAAAATTTGCAGGAAGTGCAAATTTCTTTTTATCAAACATTCCTAAATCGCAAGTGTCGGGCATCCAAGTACGGTGTGTTGCTTTGTGGCCAATAACAATGCAAAATGGTTTAGTTGTATCGCGTTGGCTAAGCCAATCTTCTGCAACGTTTTCTACAATATTGGTAACATATCCTTCAACTCTTTTTCTACTTCCATCCATCATTAAAAAATCCGGATTATAATACATGCCTTGCCCCGGTAGTATTTGCCAATAGGTAAACCCTTCAGGTTTATTTCCAATATGGTATTTACCAACCCATGCTGTTTGATAACCTGAGTTTGTCAACTCTTTAATAAATGAATTTTGTGAAGCATCAAAAAATGATTTTTCGTTTTCTTTATATCCATTTTTATTACTATATTTTCCGGTAAGAATAGCAGCACGACTTGGACCGCAAAGCGAATTAGTAACGTAGGCTTTATTAAAAATTGCGCCTTCGTGTGCAATGCGATCAATATTATTAGTTTGTGCAAGCCCTTTGTTATAGGCACTTATAGCTTGATAAGCATGATCGTCTGAAATAATAAGCACAATATTGGGGCGTTGCGTTTGTGCCTTTGTACATAAATTTATTAAAACAAAAACAGAAGGCAGTATATAAAATAGAAATTTATTTTTGCTATTCATTGTTTTTTTGAGTTTTAATTTTATCTAACAACTTTTTAAGCTCATTTACTTTTTCAGGATATTGCTCGGCAAGGTTATGCTTCTCTCCAATATCATTTTTTAAATTATATAATTGTGGTTTAGATAAAATACCAGTTTCAATAGATGTTAATGAATCGTAGCTTTTTCCGTTTGCAGGTGCAATGTATTTCCAATCTCCATCAACAACTGCTAATGTATAACCATGCTCTACTAAAACAGAACGCCCTTTTTGAGTTTTCCCCAACAACGTATTCAAAATATTTTCACTATCAAATTTTTCTGTTGAAGAAATTTGTTGCTGAAACATATTAGAAAAAGATGCCAACAAATCTATTTGGCAAATCATAGCATTTGAAGTTTGTGGTTTTATTTTCTCTGGCCAATTTATTATAAAAGGTATTCTGGTGCCTGCTTCATAAATACTGTATTTGCCGCCGCGTAAAGGTCCCCAAGGTGTATGTCCATTTAACATAGTTACTGCACCATCTTGATAACCATCATTTAAAACTGGACCGTTATCGCTCGAAAAAATAATTATTGTATTTTTTTCAATACCTAAATATTTTATTTGTTTTACAATTTCGCCAACAGCCCAATCTAATTGTAAAATAGCATCGCCTCTTAAACCCAATTTACTTTTGCCTTTAAACATTGTTGATGGCATGCGTGGTACATGTGGCTCAGTTAAAGCATAATATAAAAAGAAAGGATGTTGTTTATTTTGTTGAATGAATGTTTTTGCTTTTTCTAAAAAAGTTAAAGGCATTTCTTCATCTGCCCATCTTGCTATTTTTCCGCCACTCATATATCCAATTCTTCCAATACCATTTACAATTGTTTGGTCATGACCATGATTGGGAGAAGATTTTAATTTTAAGAGTTCGGGATGTTCATAACCTGTTGGATCGTTACCTACTTTATGTGAGTAACTTACTTCAATAGCATCGGTTGTATCAAGTGCAACAACTTTATGGTTTTCTAAAAAAATAGTAGGAACTCTATCGGCTGTTGCAGGAAAAATAAATGAATAATCAAAACCAACTTCATTTGGGCCAGGAGTTATTTCATTATTCCAATTTTTTTCTACTTTATCACCTAAACCTAAATGCCATTTTCCTACAATGCCTGTTGTATATCCTGCAGTTTTAAATACTTTGGGTAGTGTTGTTTTATTGGTTGGAATAATTAATGCAGCATCTCCGGGCAAAATATTTGTTCCTGATTTTCTCCAAGGATATTGCCCTGTAATTAGTGCATAACGTGATGGCGTACAAGTTGCAGATGTGCTATGAGCATTTGTAAACCTAATGCCTTGTGCTGCTAAAGCATCAATATTGGGAGTGTTAATTTTTGTTGCACCGTAACAACTTAAATCTCCATAACCTAAATCATCTGCACATATAAAAATTATATTAGGTTTTTGAATAATATTTTTTTGAGCATGTAAGTTTACACACTGAAAAAAGATAATTAATAAATAGCTAATTATTTTTTTCATGTATTTGCATTTAGCTATTAAAATATTCGTTCAATATTTTCCAACAGTACCATTCTTGTCTTGGCAAATGAAACGGGCCTTTGTATAAATTTCCTTTTGCTGTTTGTGCTATTGTTCCATCTCTGTGTAAATATCCAAACCATTCTCCGTTTTCTTTATCATGAAATTTTTTGTAAGCATAATCATGCACCAATTTATGCCATTGAGCATACTTTTCATTTTTGGTTATTAAGTATGCCAATAAAGTTGCAATAATAGTTTCATTATGTGGCCACCAAAATTTCATATCCTGCCAATATTCTTGTACAGGTTTATTGTAAACATCTCTAAAATATAAAATGCCACCATGTTCTTTATCCCATCCACGCTCCCACATATAATCTAACATTTTACAACCTAATTCAATTAATTTTTTATCGTTGTTTTTATATACGGCTTCATGCAAAACAAACCATGCACCTTCAATAGCATGCCCCGGGTTTAAAGTTCTTCCATCAATATGATTAATGATATTTCCATCTGGTGCAACTTGTTCCATTACACATTGTATATCATCTTTCACAAAGTGTTTTTCAATTTCAGCAATCCATTCAATAATTAAATTATCGTAGCTTGTATCATTTAAGTTATCTCTTAATTGTTGGGCCGTGTTTATCATTATCATATACGGACCAATACCTTTTGCTGGTCTTGTATCTGTGTATTTTGGTGCAAGTTTTTTTTTGCCTGTTAAATAATCAATACAATTTTCAAAAACACGTTTTGCATTTTTGGCTGCATCCTTATCTCCACTTGCTTTTGCATAAGCTGCTGCTGCAATTACATAAAATGTTTCAGAAAAATAATAACGTCTTTTTCTTATAGGTTCTCCGTTTCTTGCTACATGAAAAAACATTTGCCCATCAACATCAAAACAATGTTTATTTAAAAAATCATAACCAAGTTTAGCACCTTCTAACCATTCATCTTTTTTTTCGAATGTGTTGTATAATGTTGCTAATAACCAAGTGGCTCTTCCTTGTATCCAAACTGCTTTATCATCATCAATCAAATCTCCGTTTGCATCTCTCATTAAAAGATATCCACCGTATTCTTTATCAAATGAACGCGGAAACCAAAATGGAACCGTATCATTCAGTAATTGATTTTTATAAAATAATTCTAAACTCTGTAACTGTTCAATATTCACTTTTATCTATTTATATATAATTGAAATTTTATTTCCATTTTATAGTAGTAAAAACAATTTTTGAATAACCATCTTTTTCATAAAGAATTCCAATAGTGTTTTCATTCAGTTTAACAATATCAGAGTAAGCAGATGCATCATTTTCTTTATCATTATTGTAAATAAGAAAATTTTTGCTCCAAGTTTTGCCATCGTTAGTACTTATTCTTAATGTTAAATTATTTCGTTTTACGGTATCGGCATTATTACAAAATGCTAATGTTTTTTTACCAATATTAAGTAGCGAACCTTGACAAACAGGGTCGGGTAAATTGGTATCGAAATATTGTTTGTACCATGTTTCTCCGCCATTATTACTTAATGCAATATATCTTGCTTTTACATGGCCTTGTTGGTTGCGAAGGTTTAACATCAATCCGTTGCCTGAAAGTTGTGCAGCCATGTTTTCATTGCCACCTTCTAAATCTACTGTTTCACTTATATGAAATGTTTTGCCATGATCATCAGTATAAAAACCATGAGCCTGATAATCTTTTCCTTTTGGTTTTGGATTGCTTGAAGAATGATTAGCAGCAATGTAAATTCTGCCTTTGTATTTGCCCCATGCAAATTGTAATGCATGCCCCGGAGTGTTTGCATAAGCACGCCAATCTTCCGGAAAATTATATGCAGGGTTTATGTTAGGTTGTTTAGGCTTGTGAACTTGTGTAGTTATATTAACAGGTTCACTCCATGTTTCTCCGCCATCTACTGAAGTTTTATACCATACTTCTCTAAGTCCGTGCCCTTTTCTTACTTCGCCTTCATGATTGTTGCCTGTATTATAAAATAAAAATATTCTCCCTTTTGGATAGGCAGGATCTGTTAAATCTACAACTGGTGCTGGGTTGCCTGCTTGTAGTGCATCATAATCAACCACAGTTTTTAATTGACTCCATGTAAAACCATTATCATTGCTGGTTTTCATAACAATGTTTACATCTCCATAATCTCCCGCATTGTGTACACGGCCTTCTGCAAATGCAAGAATTTTTCCGTTGGGTAATGCTATGATTGCAGGAATACGAAAACTTTTATGACCATCTTGCCCCGATATAAAAACGGGAATATCTTTTTGTGCAAACACAGTATTGTGGTATAAAAAAATGCTGCATAGCGTAACAAAGAGTTGAAGTGTGCGACGCAACGAAGTTGCTTTTTGTTTTGAAGCTTGTTTCACAAATTAATATTTTATTTAATAAAAAATTATTCCATGTTTTGAGCTTTTGGTTTTAAAACAATTAGCTGAACCAATAATGCCAACGCAACAATTACAGCTAACGCAGCAAAACCAAAACCAAAATTTCCTTCATCTTTAAACTTTCCTAAAATTTGTGTTATGGCTGCACCTGCAAATACGCCAACCATGTTCATAAATCCGTAAGCAGTGGCTCGCAATTTTGCAGGAACAAATTGGCAAAGTATGGGCATGTTATTAGCATCGAACATACCATAACCTACACCAAAGCAAACGGCTGCACCTACTACGGTAATAAATGAATGACCATAACCCAATAATATTAATGCAGGAATAGTTAAGGCTAAACCAATAGCACCTGTATAAATTCTACCTTTAATATTTTTTTGTACCCATTTATCGCTAAGCGGGCCTCCAATAAAAACGGCTCCTATAAAAGATGATACAGCAATGGTAATGGTTGATAAAGGGCCTGCTTCTGACATAGGAATTTTTAAACTATCGGAAAATAAAGTTGGCAACCAATTTTTTGTTGCCCAACCCGGCAAACTTGGTGCTGCAAAATATAATAAGATTACCCAAAAAGCTATGTTTGAAAACAATATACTTAGCCCTTTTGCTATTGGTAATTTTTGAAGATTTTTTTTATGTAGTGAAGATTCTGATGATGATGGTTGATGTTGTGTTTTTTTATCGTACAAAACAAATGCTAAAATAAATGCATATATTATTCCTATAATTCCAAACCAATGAAAAGTTGTATGCCAAGAATAAGTTGCAGCAACAGTTGCACCAAAACCTCCTAATGCTTGACCGGTGTATAAACCCGTCATGTGAATGCCAACAGCTAATGAGCGTGTTTTACCTGTGTGATAATCTGTTATCATTGCTAAACCTGCGGGAATATAGAGAGCTTCACTTACGCCCATTAATGCACGCAACCAAAGTAAATGATTATAGCTGCTTGTTAAACCCATGCAAAACGTAACTGCACTCCACACCAATAAACTACCAACAATAAGCCATTTACGATTAACTCTATCTGCAATGCTTCCTGCAATGGGGCTCATAAACCCGTACACATATAAAAAAATTGCCATTAAAAAACCAAAGGCTTCGGCTTTTTGCAATTCTGTTATATCAACTTGCATAGCATCTTTCATTGTAGAAAGCATTTGCCTATCCATATAATTCAGTAAGGCAACTATCCACAATAAAAAAACTACAACCCAGGCATATTGTTTTGAGTTTCGCATTATAAATGCTTTCTTGTTATTTTACCACACAGAACTAAGTTAGTTCTTTCTCCGGGTTTTATTTCTCCACCTGCAATAAAAATTTCATCGTTCCATTTTACGGCATTGGTTGTTACGGGCGAAAAAGGCAAATCGAATAGTGGCAGGCATTGTTGTGTATGAATATTATACAACCAAACTTTTTTACTAAAGCCTTTATGATTGTTAATGAGTTCCATTTTTTGGGCAACCAATTCTGCTTTTTTGGTTTCATTGGTCGCTTGGCTAATTAACATATTAAATTTTTCTATCTTAGAAAAAGTTTTACCATCATCTCCGCCTATTACAATAATATTTTCATTATTTAAGCTAACAATATTTCCGGCTGAAAGATGTGAGGAATCAAAATCTGTATTGCAAATATTTTTTTTCTCTTCCCATTTTTTTAATGAGGAGTTATAAGCATACACAGAATTGTGTAACTGCGTTAATTCATTTTGTTTTTTATATCTTCCGCCAATAACTACAACATTTGTATTTTTTGCATGAGAGCTTACAGCAGATATAGGAAATGATAAAGAAACCGGTAATGCCTGAAGTTGTTGCCAGCATTTATTTACAACGTTTACATCTAACTCAAAAAAAGAATTGGTAGATTCTTTTCCGTTATCTCCGCCAAGTAAAAATATTTTTGATTGATAGGTGCAAGCAGACGAACTTGTTAAAGCAATTGGTAAAGAAGGTAATTTTTCTTTTTCAATTTTTTTGGTTTTTAAATTCCAGCGTAATAAAAAAACATCATTTAAAACACCTGTTTCATTTTCTCCACCCATACATACCATACCATTTGCTGTGCTTACACATGCTCCGTAAGCAATGTTTTTTTCTAAAGTATCTTGAACTGATAATAATTGATAATTATTTTTAATATCAATTACATAAATTTTATTCCAATATTTTTTTTTGCCACCTTGCCATGGTTTTGCATCGGGGAAATTAGAACCGCCGGCAACTATTAACATGCCGTTGCTAACACCACAAAAAGAACCTGAAACAGAAACAGGCAAAGATGCAATTACACGCCAATTAACATCATACATCATTTTGTGTTGGGAATAAGAGTTATATACAAACAATATGGTTTGTATAAAAAATAAGAAAGCAAATTTTTGTTTTGTGAACATTAACTGTTCTTATAAAAAATTAAGAAGGCGATACTGATTTAAAGGTATGAAAAGAAACTGCCTCTACATCTTTAGCAAATTCAATAAACTTTTCGTTGCTCATATTTTTTACAGGCAATCTAAAACCACCACAATCTATTCCTACCAATTTCATATAAGCTTTTCCTGTAGCTATTCCGCCGTATTTGCCTAATAGCCTAATCATATCAATAGATTGTTGTTGCAATTTTCTGGCAGTTGCAAAATCTCCTTTATTATATGCATCAATTAAATTATAATATAAAGGTGCTGCATAATTAAACGTACTACCCACTGCACCTTTTGCACCTACAGCAAGTGCAGACAGCATATTCTCATCACGTCCCCACAGCATATCATACTGATTATTATTAAAGTGAATACAAGATAAAAAATCCATAAAGTCTTCGTGAGTGTATTTTACGCCTGCAAAATTTGGGAGTTTACCATGTAAACAATTTAATAAATCGAACATAGCAAAGCCAACACCCGTAAGTACCGGAATATGATAATAATAAAATGGCATATCGGGTATAACGCTTGCAATTTCAATACAACATTCTGCTAAAGCCTCAACCGTAGGAGGTTTAAAATAATTAGGTGCCGTAAAAGCTACAGCATAAATACCAATAGATTTTGCATATAAGGCTAATTCTTTACAATCTGTTATACTTGTGCCACCTAATAACATAATTACTTTAAAATCGTCATCGTTTTTACAGCAATGCTGCCATGCTTCTGCAACAGCTTTTTTTTCATTAAGAGATAAAGAAACGCCCTCGCCGGTAGAGCCACATATAAAAGCACCTTTTACATTATTATATTTTAAGAAATGATAATAATTTTTTATTTGAGGTAGGTTTAATGCTCCATCACTTTGCATAGGTGTAAAAGGAGCAGCAATTAAACCCTCAAGATGTTTGATTTTCATAGACACTTGTTTATACTTACTAAAAATAAATGTAAGATTCTTTATGTTATAAAATCCGGATATAGAAATATCCGGATTAAACTTCTAACTAACTGCTTATTATGCTCTAATAAACTATTTTTTAATTATAACCAGGTGTTTGAGTTAATAAAGGGTCGTTTAAAATCATACCTGAACTAATTGGTAATAACAACTTGGCTACAGTTGATGTAGATAAATAAGTTGGTTTAATATTAGCATAAACGTAAGCATCGCCTGCTCTGCGTAAACTCCACCAACGTTTTCCTTCACCAATAAATTCTCTTAATCCTTCTTCTAAAACTGCATTCATGTTTGCATTAACAGAACCATTAGTAAATGCAGGTGCAGCAATGCCATAAGCTCTTGTTCTTATTTGCATAATTTCATTTGTAGGATCTTGTCCTAATTGAGCTTTGGCTTCTGCCAACATTAATATTACATCTGCATAACGATAAATAGGATAATCATTATTATAAACTTGGCTTGTACCTGAAACTGTACCAATATATTTCAATAGAAATACACTTTTAACAGGAAAAGGCGAAGTAGTGCTATACATTACATTAAAACTATTAGTAATACGTTGATCAGTTGGTCCTGCAGTTAAACGGTTAATCATTGTTTGAGACATTCCCACTCTGTTTGCTCCACCAACATAAGGATAAACCGATTGAACAGTTGGCGTTGGTGCCGGGCTAAATGAAAGACCTGCTGCTTGAATATTATTTACTGAAAATATACTAGCAAAATAGGTGTTGTTAGCTTGGCTGGGCTCATAACTTGATGCAAAAATTATTTCAGGATTGTTTGCTTTTTTAGTAGGATTAAAATTATCACTATATGCAGCATTTAATTTTAAAGTTGCACCTTCTAAATTTTTCACTTCTTGTAAAGCAGCTAATGCTGTAGTATAATCTGCAGTTCCTCCACTCATATTTGTGGCAGACCATAAAAACACATCGCCTTTTAAAGTTAAAGTTGCTACACGATTCCAATATACTCTGTTACCACTTGCAAAAGCATTATTGCCATTATATAACAGTAATGATTGAGCAATATCACTTTTTACTTGCAACAAAATAGAATCGGGTGTGCTTCTTGGTTTATAAGTATCTGCCGCATTATTTATTGTAAGAATAGGTGCAGTTGTTAATGGCACACCGCCCCATGTTTTTAACATGGTATAATATACATAAGCTCTTAAGCCATACATTTCTGCTAATTCTTTAGCTTGCGTTACTTTATCAACCGGGCTTTGTGGCAATACATATATTAAATTGTTTATTTGATATATTAAATTGTAAAAGCTTGCCCAATTGCTATAAGGTACCTGAGTACTACTTATATTATGCGTATATAATTGAAAGGAAGTACCATCTGCAGATTCTGTAAATAAACCATCTGCCCAAATATCTGAACGCATTTCTCCTAAATTAAAGAAAGTGCTGTTATAGGCTCTAAATCTTGCATAAACTCCGTAGTAAAGAGTTTGCGTTGCGTTTGCATCTGTTAAAGCAGCCTGAATGCTAATAGCATCTTGAGGAGCAACTTCTTCTAATTGCTTTTTACAACCTGTAAATAAGGCGGTTGAAGCAACCAAAGCTAACAGATAATAAATGTTTTTAATATTTTTCATTTGTATATCTTTTATAAGTTAAAAAGTTAATTGGGCACCTAAAGTTAAACGGCGTGGTAAAGGATAACGTCCGTTATCAAAGCCACCTACTTCTGGGAATGTTCCGCTGTATTTAGTAAAGTAAACCAAGTTTGAACCTGTAACAAATAAACTAATTCCTTTTACTTTATTATTAAATGCTTTGGTTAACATTTCTGGAGTAAATTGATAGTTTAAGGTTAATTCTCTTAATGCTATATAATCTCCTTTCTCCCACATATTTGCTGGAGGATTATTACCAGATGCATCGGTTGCATAGTTGCGACCTTGGTTTGCCCAATAGAATCTTGGTAACGGAGCATTAGGGTTGTTTACTGTCCAAGTATTTAGAACATCTACTGTACCGTTTTGAGAACCTTGTACTTGGCTTAAGCCTCTTAGTTTAGTATTGTTTAAGATAACAAATCTGTAAGCATAATCAAACGCTGTATATAAATGGAAGTTTTTGTAACCAAGGTTGAAGAAGAAGCTTCCTGTAGCTTGTGGTGTTGTTCTTCCTACATAAACATATTGGTATTGGTTAATAGTATCGTTATTATATACTTGATGCCAAATTGCATCTCCTAATTGTTTTGTGCGTTTGTTGTTATAAGGTAAGAAGGCATTGTAAGTATTAGCACCTGCAGCTAAATCGGCAGCAGTTCTGTAAATACCATCCCATTTAGGAGCCCACACTTCATCATAACCTATTCTTTGTCCTTCAATTAAACCATTTACATATTTAAATTGGCCAGGATTGTTAGGGTCATAAACTTGTATTGTGCCTTGTCTATTTCCTGGTAAACCATTAAATGGTAATTTAACAGCATAGCTTTTAACAGTGTAAAATGTAAAGCCCGCATCTAAACTTAAACCATCTGCTTTTGAAGGTGTTAATATTTTTGCATTTACTGTTGCTTCAAACCCTTTGTTTTGTAATTGAGAAAGGTTAGTTGTAAAGCCTGTAAAACCTGTTTGTGCTGAAATTGGTAATGATGCTAATTTATCAAATACATTTTTTACAAAATAATCTGCACTAATTGTAATTCTGTTTCTTAATATTCCTAAATCAATACCAAAGTTGGTAGAATTAGTACGTTCCCATCTTAAATTAGGATTAATATAAGAACCTGCATAAGTACCACCCATTCCATTATATATACCTGCTGAAGAATAGGTTAAAGCTGTTGGGAAATAACTATTTCCAAAATTGTATAAGTTACCATTTACACCATAGCCAATTCTTGGTTTAATGGTAGTAATATAATTTGCAAGTTTGCTGTTTTTATAAAAATTTTCGTTGTGTAAATTCCAACCTACAGAAATACCAGGGAATGTTCCGTAAAAATTATTACTGTTTAAACGGCTTGAGCCATCATAACGTACAACTGCTTGTACATAATATTTATTGGCATAGCTATAATTTACTCTTGCAATAGCAGAAGCTAATCTTTCCCAATAAACAAAGTCTGAAGATGCTCCACCGGGGTATGCTAATGCTCCGTTAA
This sequence comes from Bacteroidota bacterium, assembly GCA_018267725.1. Taxonomy (GTDB): domain Bacteria; phylum Bacteroidota; class Bacteroidia; order Chitinophagales; family Chitinophagaceae; genus CW01. The sequence goes on along the minus strand of JAFDXY010000016.1, from coordinate 252,347 downwards.
TAATTGTTGGAGAAGGGTCTGCTGTTAACCAAGGTATTAAATCTGTTGGTGCACCTTGGGCACTACCTGAAAAAATATAACGTTTGTAATCTAAATACTCTCCACCTGCCATTACAGTAAGTTTGTGATCTTTAAATTGTTTATCAAACTGTAAAAAAGCATTGTATGAATATTGAATATCATTATAGTTTGAAAAAGAACCAGGGCGAGTTGTGTTTAATGAACCGCCATTTCCTTGAATATAAGATTTTGTAAATGCATTACTACCTCCATAACGCATAAAGCCAGAAGTACTTGCAATAACTTTTAAATAAGGAAGAATAGTATATTCAGCATTTAAACTACCTGTAAATCTTTGTTCGTTATTATTATTTACATATAAAGTACTCCAATATGCAGGGTTACCTAAAGTGTTATCATTAGGGCCAGGCAACATAGCTCCAGAAGTATCATTACTATATCTTACTGTTGGAGATACGCCTACAAATCTTTGTAATAAACCTGCTGAACTTTGTGAAGTTATAGAACCAGAACCCGGATCTGTATAAGGGCTTGTAGTATTTACATTATATGCAGATGTATTAAGAGAAAGTTTAAAGTTCTTTCCTACATTTAAACCTCCGTTAAAATTTAACGACATTCTTTTTAAAGTAGAACCTATAATAATACCATTATCGGTTAAAGAACTTAAACTAAGTGCAAAAGCTCCTTGATCATTAGCACCAGAGAATAAAACATTGTGTTCAATTGTTGGTGTAGATTTCACAATCATACCTTCTCTGGTAGTTGCACTTAAATCTTTATATAAAATACTATCACTTTGTGAAGGAAAGAAAGGATTAGGATCAACCAATAATTTCCAATTAGGGTCTGTTAAGTATTGTCTATTGGTATTTGATACTCTTTGTGTTGTATATAATCCTCCACCTTGGCTTGGGTTAGTTGTACCAAATGCCCAACCCCAAGCTCCATTTAGTTGTCCTTTATCAGCATTCATTGCAGAAACGTTTCCATCTAAAGAATCTGCTAAATAACGAGACTGAATACCTAATCTGTTCATTCTAAGGTAATCAGCAGCACTCATATAATTTTGTCCTATTGTTCTTATTTCATTAAAAGTTTGTCTTACAGTATATTGAATTTGTGTTCTTCCTTTTTTACCTTTTTTAGTGGTAACTAAAATAACACCATTAGCCGCTCTTGCACCATAAATAGCGGTAGAAGCAGCATCTTTCAATACATCTATACTTTCTACATCGTTCATATCAATACCATAAAGAGAAGGTACCACTACTCCATCTAACACAACCATTGGAGTACCTGAACCATCAAAACCAGTACCACCTCTAAACGCAATAGTTGGTGTGCTACCCGGAGCACCTGTAGTTTGCTGAACTAATAAACCTGGTACCGTTCCTTGTAATACTGTACCTACGTTAGCACTTGGCGTGTATTTGTAGGATAAAGCGTTTACACTGGAAATTGCTCCAGTTACCTCTTTACGTTTTTGAGTACCATAACCTACTACCACCACTTCGTCTAATTTTGAAACAGACGATTTTAAAACAACAGTAGCAATAGTGTTGCCAGTTACTACTACTTCTTGCGAAGCATAGCCAACAAATTCAAAAACAAGAACGTCTTTGTTAGACGCTTGAATAGAGAATGTACCGCTTGCATCTGTAACCGCATTGGTATTTTTACCTTTTACCAAAACAGTAACTCCCGCAAGAGGCGAGTTGTCTTCGGTTACAACCTTACCGGAAATTTTTTTTACTTGAGCATAACTTGTTAGTGCCCAAACAAAAAACAAACAACTGAGAAGAACTTTGTTGCAGTTAATTTTTTTGTTCATAAAGCGTGTTTTTAGTATTATGTTTGACATAACATAAAGTATTATGTATGACATTACAAATAGAAAGAAAAAAAATCATATTTGCAAAAAATATTTTAACTTTTTTTTACAGTTTTTTAACTTACTGATAATCAACAATTTATAATTAAATTAGGAGAAGCAGAAAAAAAATCTATAGTTTTGAGAAGAAGCAGCACAATAAATTTAAGACACACATAATAACCTATGTTTAGTAAAAATATAAAAGAAAGTTTTCAAGAAATTGATACAAGTTCATTAGTAGATAAAGTAGAATTTAAACTTGTATCCTTATTAAAGGAACGCAAACTAAATGTTGGCGATTCTGTTCCGAAAGAAATAGAATTAGCAGAAATATTAGGCGTAAGCAGAACAGTAATCAGAGAAGCACTTATGCGTTTAAGGATGTTAGGTTTAATTGAATCTAAAAAGAAAAAAGGTTCAGTTATTACCAGCCCAGATGTATTTGCAACTATGAGTAAAAGTTTAAACCCGCACATCTTAGATCAAACCACATTAAGAGACATGTTTGAAATAAGATTAGTTTTAGAAATAGGCATGAGTGATTTTCTTTTTGAAAGAGTAACAAAAGATGATATTGATGAGTTGTATGATATTGTAAGCAATGAGCCACCCATAACACAATATCATTTATTTAATATTGAACATGAAATTGCATTTCATGGAAAACTATACGAAATAACAGGTAACAACACATTAAAAAAATTTCAAAAAATGTTGCTTCCGGTTTTTGATTATGTACACCATAGCGGGCTATTAAAAAAACAACCTACTTTAAAAACATTTGTATCTCATAAATCTTTAGTAGATGTTTTAAAAACAGGAACTCCTGAATTGTTCAGAAACGCCATACGCAGCCATTTTGAAAATCATTTTTTAAGAATATTTGAACATACAGAAGAAGTTGCCAACCAAATAAACAAATAATAGTGAAGAGAGAATATTTAACTTAATAATTATATTTATAAAAATCGCAATATTCTTCATCACACAAAAGATTTTTTAATGTCGTATTAGAAAGTACATCAGCATACAACATGGGTTTTCCTTCTACCCAAATTTTTTCATATACCAAACGTATTCCATGGCTGTAATCTACCCACCAATTAATATGCCCTACGTATAATGGTTGAATTGGTTTTCCATCTAATTTATGCCAACCGTAAATAGCTTCGTGATTAGGTTTTGGATAACGAGAGATTAATCCGGAAATAACTACATCTTTTTTAATTCCTGCAATTAATCCTTTCTTTAATTGTCGCTGCCCTTCAATAATTAAATGATGTTGCCACATTGTTACACTACTATCTCTAAAAGCATACATGGGCACAGGTTCTAATTTAATTACAGATTGGTTGTAAATATCATTTACCATTTTTCTTGTTGGAAGAAAGCAATGTAATGTATCAGCAATTTTTTGTGCAGCCATTGGCGTAAGTGGAACTCTTGCCCAGTTTGCATTTGAGCCTATACTTAAATAATCGGGAGCAACAAAATAATATGCATGAATTATTTTTTTATTTACAGAATCAAAACACTGAACATTAATTCTTACAAATTTTTTTAGAAAAGAAGGAATGTTGCCAGAAAGAATTTCTTTAACAGCTAAAGAATCTCTCTCTTTCCATTTCCATGCTGCAACTGTTTTATAAAATTGATTACCATTGATGGCATTAACATTAGGTTGCGGTGTTTGTAATATATAATTTTTTTGTGTGCATGAAATACAACTTACTATCCATACAACAATTATTAGTTTATAAATTTTTCTAAAAAGCATGTTAGGTTTTTAGTGAAGTTATGTTTACTGTTGTTTATTAAGGCGTGGTCTTAATCTTGCTTTTGATTTATTGAAAATATTTTTTCCGTTATAAATTCCTTTGCGTATTTCTTTTTGTCGTTCTAAAGGAAGATGAATAGTTTCTTTACACTCGGTACTGCAACATCCATCAAACTTTTCGGCACATTCATTACACTGAATAAACAATAAATGGCAACCATTGTTTTTGCAGTTTACATGCACATCGCAAGGCTTACCGCATTGGTGGCAGTGTGCAATAATATCTTCTGTAATTCTTTCTCCTAACCTATTATCAAATACAAAATTTTTACCAATGAATTTACTTTCTAAATGTTGTTCTTTAATTTGTTTAGCATAATTAATAATACCTCCTTCTAAATGAAAAACATTTTTAAAACCTTTGTGTAACATATATGCACTGGCTTTTTCACATCTTATACCACCTGTGCAATACATTATAATATTTTTATCTTCATTACCTTTCATCATATCTGCAGCCATAGGTAATTGTTCTCTAAAAGTATCGGAAGGAATTTCAATAGCTTTTTCAAAATGCCCCACTTCATATTCGTAATGGTTACGCATATCAATAATTACCGTATCATTTTCATTTAGTAGTTTATTCATTTCTATTGCGGTAACATATTTGCCTTTATTATTCATACTGAAAGAGGTATCTGCAATTCCATCGGCAACAATTTGTTCACGAACTTTTACTTTCAATACCCAAAAACTTTTGCCATCATCATCAACCGCAATATTTATTCGCAAACCATTTAAGTGTTCAATACTATAAAGAAAATTTTTGAATGAATTGAAATTAGATTCAGGAATACTTGCTTGTGCATTAATACCTTCTTTAGCAATATAAATTCTTCCAAAAACTTTTAAGTTGTTTAAGTTTTTGTACAAATAATCTCTAAACTCTTGCGGATTTTGAATAGGGAAATACTGATAAAAGCTAACGGTGATACGCTTTTCCGTTTCTTGCATTAATAATTGTTTTAACTCATCGTTATTAATGCGATTGTGTAAGACTGCCATAAATTTCATTTTAGACATCGGTTTATTTAACCAATATTTTATTAAAAAATAAACCCGTTTGCATAACAGGCAAAATGTGCAACAAAAGTAAGTGAATAATTTTTATGATATTTTAAAACAACAACGGTAATGAAAATTTTATGCCACGTGGCGTTTCTCCATTTTGTTTGTAGCCTTGTACAAAATCTACTCTAATAATTTTAAAAATATTTTCTATTGAAAAGAATGCTTCATAAAAATTCTTCTGGCTATTTATATATAAAGCATTTGCACCTACAACAAAAAACCAATTTAATTTTCTAAACAAAGGAATTTTATTACTCAACAATCCGTTTAAATGATACTCAATATGCCCTGCCGTATAAAACTTATCCATATTACTTAATTCATAATAAGGTAATAGCTGAAAGCCTTGCATGTATTGACTTGCAATAACTGTTTCATTTCCTAAATAATGAATAAAATCGGGTGTATAAACCTTATCTGCTTGCAAAAAACCTCCTGCTTCTAACTCATATTTCAATGTTCCGCCTAATTTCATATTCAAATTATCGTTAATACGAAAATGCCATTTAGTATAATCAACATTACTTCCTAACAAATTATTAATTCCTTTGGTTACACTTAAATTAAATGTAGGATAACGTGAGCCAATATTTATTTTTCTGTCGGGCATTTCAATATATTTTGCTCCGGGCCTCCACGTTAAATTAGCTGTTAGCATTAAAGCATTATGCTCTGTAATATTTGCAGAGGCATACGCAGGAATTACAGGAAAGTTAGGCGTAAATGCTCTATTTTTATAAGTACTGAATTTATAATCGGTTGTATTTTCTAAAGGCATTCTGTGTTGAAAATTAGCAACAACAGAAAAATCAAATCCCTCTCCTAACCCTTTACTGTAGCCAATTTTACCATACCATGCTTCATATAACTTCATGTGATTGGCAGTGTACCACAATGTAGAAATTGTATTATTAAAAGTTGAAATTGGATTAGCATTATTAAATTGATACACATTTTTTCCGCCACCAAAAAACAATGATGTATTATATTTTTTACCTAAATTATAACTACCGTTTATTGATGCATTAAAATGTGTATTGCTTAATCCGTAACGAATATTTGAGAATAATGATAAAGATTTTCTTCCTTCAAATCTTTTGTTATAATTGGCAGAAAAGTTTAATACATACCCTTCAACAGTATTGTAACTATTTAAAGATTTTATTAAAGGATCGAATGAAAAATTAGTTTTATATTTTTCTTTACTGTAATTGTAACCCGTTAAAAAAAGTTTTCCAAACGTAAGTGTATTTCTTTTCTTATCTAATGAATCTAAATAGTGCGGGTCTTTTCTTGCTTGTTCTAAACTATCTTTTTTCTTATAATCTTTTGCTTCTGCAACAGATAGAGGCACAGGGCGAATACTATCCCAATAGTTCATTGTTTTTTTGTTTGAACTATCAAAAAATTTCATGAGTGTATTACCAAAGAAACCTTTTTTATAGTCAGGTTCAATATTAAATTTATCATACACTTGTAAAAAGCTTCCAAAAAAATCGAATGCAAAAATTTTGCCCGCAGGTTTTATAACTTGTTGTTTTATAACCCAAACATTTTTTAACGGAACATACAACTGCTCAATAGTTAAAGTATCTAAATATTGCATTTGCTGCTCTTTTAACAAATACAATTGCACAGTTTGCAAACGCCAATCATCTTCAATTATATTTATGTACCCTGCAAATAAAGGTTCGTATTTTCTTTTAGGAATAACTTTTATTCTGTTAATAGTTTTTCCGTTTTCAAAAAACATTCCTTCAAACTTATATTTATAATAATTTAATGCATTGTTACTTATGGGTGAAATAAAACCACGTGGATTTAATGCTGTAATAGAAATATTATTTTCATAAAATGAAATAATTTGTGGGCTGCTAAAACCAAAGCTGTTACTGCTTCCGCTTACTCGTGTTGAAAGTACATCTATCTTTTTTTTGTTTCCATCAACAGAATAATTGGCAACTGTTTCAGATAAAAAAATCATTTTGCGTTTGCTGGTATCTCCATCTTCAAAATCAACTTTCTCTCCCATAAATTTTTTAGGATAATCTCTCAATTGCATTTGACCTTTTATATAAACTTCAACTTGATATTTTTTTATTTCATTTAAATGTTCTTCGCGTTTAGCAATTGTTTTTCTTATTATTTCATAAGCAGGATCTTCACTTCCGCTTTTTACTACAACATCTGTTAACTTATATTCTTGTTCATTTAATTCAAAATTAATTTCTACATTTTCGTTGGTAACTTTTACTTTTTTTTCAACCGAAGCAAAACCTATATGCTGACAAACCAATGTATAATTGCCATTGCTTAATTGCAAAGTATAAAAACCTTTGGCATTAGCAGTTGTACCTTTTGTAGTTCCTTTAATTAACACAGATGAAAACGGAAGTGTGTTTCCTTTTGAATCTTTTATAACACCATTTATTTGCGTAGCATTTGTGCTAAAAGTAATCAGCAATAAAAAAACTAAAGTAAAATATTTCATAGTATTACTGTAAAGAAACATGTTACTTTAGTTACCAACAAAAACTAATGTTTAAGAGCTTGTTAATTTATTTGAATTATTTTTTGAATTTATTTTTTAGTGCACTCAATGCATCGTTTAAATTTAAGTTTGCTAATTCTGTTTCTTGTTTTTTAGTTTGCTGAAACTTTTGTCCAGATTGCTTTACAGAAGTTTCTTGCGTTTGCTTAATTGATAATGCAATACGTTTTCTTAACACATCAACTTCTAAAACTTTAACTTGCACTTTATCATTTAACTTTAAAATTTCTGAAGGATCTGTAATGTATTGATGAGCAATTTCGCTTACATGTACTAAACCATCTTGCTTAACACCAATATCTACAAATGCACCAAAACGAGTTAAGTTAGTTACAATACCAGGAACAATCATTCCTGTTTTTACATCTTCAATTTTATAAATATTTGCAAATTCAAATTGTTCAAGTTCGCTGCGTGGGTCAAGTCCGGGTTTATTCAATTCATTCAAAATATCTTTAATAGTTAATTCTCCTACTTCTTCAGTAATATATTTTTTTGCATTCACTGTTTTTAATAATTTCTCATTACCAATTAAAGAAACAATTTCTACTTGCAAATCTTTTGCAATGCTCTCAACAATTGCATAAGTTTCAGGATGAACAGAGCTTGCATCTAACGGGTTATTACTTTCTTTTACACGAAGAAAACCTGCACACTGCTCGTAAGCTTTACCACCTAAACGCGGAACTTTTAATAATTGATTTCTACTGTTAAAGCCACCAATTTCATTTCTATATTTAATAATATTTTCTGCCAATGTAGAGCCTATGCCACTTACATAACTTAATAAATGTTTTGATGCTGTGTTTAAATTAACACCTACTTTGTTTACACAACTAATAACTGTTGCATCTAACTTTTCTTTTAATCGAGTTTGGTTTACATCGTGCTGATATTGCCCTACACCAATACTTTTAGGATCAATTTTTACTAATTCTGCCAACGGGTCCATTAATCTTCTTCCAATACTTACAGCACCACGTACGGTTACATCATACCCTCCAAATTCTTCTCTTGCAATTTCACTTGCAGAATATACAGAAGCACCATCTTCATTTACTAAAAAAAGGGGTAAGTTTAATTGTAATTTTTTTATAAACTGTTCTGTTTCTCTTCCGGCAGTTCCATCTCCAATAGCAAACACTTCTATGTTATATTGTTTAACTAAAGATTGAATAGTGAAAGATGAATCGTACTCTTTATTTTTTTCATGTACATAAATTAAATCATTATGCAACAACTCTCCTTTCTCATCTAAACAAACTACTTTACAACCTGTTCTATAACCGGGATCAATTGCTAAAACTCTTTTACTGCCTAAAGGAGAACTTAATAACAACTGCTTTAAATTTTCTGCAAAAACATTAATAGCTTCTTCATCTGCTTTAGTTTTTAGCAATGTTCTAAACTCTGTTTCTAAACTTGGTTGCAATAATCTTTTATAAGCATCTTTAATTGCTTTTTTTAGTTGTTCAACACTTTCATTTAAACTTGTTGTTATATATACATTTTCAATTAATTGTAAAGCATCTTCTTCTAACGGAGCAATATTCATTTTTAAAAACCCTTCTAAAAAACCACGTAATACAGCTAATATTCTATGTGAAGGAATTTTTGAAACAGGTTCACTAAAATCAAAGTAATCTTTATACTTTACGGCTTCTGTTTCTTTATCTGCAAGTACTTTGCTTTGCAGCAAAGCTTTATCCTCAAACAGTTTCCTAAGTTTTGTACGAATAACGGCATCTTCATTAATAGTTTCGGCAATTATATCTCTTGCACCTTGCAAAGCTGCTTCTGCATCTTTTACATTTTCAGTAATAAATTTTTCTGCTTCAATTTTTAATGCAAAATTTTTTTGTTGAAGCATTAAAATTGCTAAAGGTTCTAAACCGTTTTCTTTTGCAGTTTGTGCTTTTGTTTTTCTTTTAGGTTTGTAAGGAAGATAAATATCTTCTAACTCATTTATGGTAGTTGCTTTATTAATTTTTTCTTGTAAAGCATCTGTCATTTTACCTTGTTCGGTAATTGTCTTTTCAATAAATATTTTACGTTCTGAAAATTCTTTTAAAACTTTAGTTTCATCTTGAATTTGTTGAATTTGAACTTCATCTAATCCGCCTGTTTTATCTTTTCGGTATCGGGCAATAAAAGGAATGGTTGCACCTTCACTTAATAATTCCAATACAACATCAACTTGTGCTGCACGAAAATTTAGTTTAACTGCAATTGCAGTTGAAAATTCATTCATAATTATTTCTACTTAAAACTTTTTAATAAATGGGCAGCGAATATAAAAGCAGGAATGAAAAAGAAAAATTTGATTGTGCTAATGTTGAAAAATTATAACCCAACCGATTTTTTATGTGTTACTCTCAGCATTTTTTTAACCTCATTATTTTTATCGTGTGCAAGTAATAATGAAAACAATTCGGCTGTTGCCATTGCATCTCCAATTGCACGGTGTGGATTGTGGTTAATAATTTTTAATTCTCGGCAAACGGTTTCTAATCCGTATTTTGAAAGAGTAGGAAAAATTTTTCTTGCTAAACGTATGGTGCAAAGTTTTCGTTCATTAAAATCATATCCCGAAAGTTTAAACTGATGTTTTACAAAAGAATAATCGAAGTTTACATTGTGAGCAACAAAAATTCTATCTTTTAATAAATTAAAAATATTAGGAGCCACTGCCGCAAAAACAGGAGCATTAGCAACCATTGCATTAGTTATACCTGTTAAACCTTGCACATATTTTTGAATAGGAACTTTAGGATTAATTAAAGTAGAATACTTTCCTTCTACCGTTATTCCGTTGTGTAAAACAATGCCAATTTCGGTAATCCCGTGTCCTAATGCGTGACCTCCGGAGGTTTCTATATCTACAATTGCAAACATGTTATTGGAAAAATAATTTTTTTTGCCGAAACTGTAAAAAAAGTTTTAAAATCAATAAAAATATTTTTACCTTTATGCTAACGCATAAGGTTATATTCAAAAGCAAAGTTTTTATTTCTTCAAGCGGATATCTTCCTACCCAATTTTCCTCTGAAAGCCGCAACAACCCCATTATTTAACTTATAAAATTCTTTGCCATGGAACACAGTTACTCACATTCACACACCAGCGAAACTATTCGCGTTACACTTTACACCATTTTAATTTTTGGTGTAATATTGGCTATTTGTTATTTTATTTAGAAATGAATTTTAATTCGTTTTTAAAAAAACTAAAATAGATTGGTAGCAAATAATTAGCTGCACAGACTGAATTAACTCTTTCTGCCATCTTTTCATTTCCTTATTTTTGCCAACTTACAAAAGGCAAATATGATGAGTGAATTGAGCAAAAATTTTGAGCCCCAACAAATTGATGTTAAATGGTATGAGCATTGGTTAAACAAAGGTTATTTTAACAGTACAGTTGATGATACAAAAGAACCTTACACAATTGTTATTCCGCCGCCCAATGTAACCGGTGTGTTGCATATGGGGCATTGCCTTAATAATACAATTCAAGATATTCTTATTCGCCGTGCAAGAATGCAAGGCAAAAATGCTTGTTGGGTTCCGGGAACAGATCATGCATCTATTGCCACAGAAGCAAAAGTTGTTGCTATGCTTCGCGAAAGAGGTATTACAAAATCATCACTTACAAGAAATGAGTTTTTAAAATATGCATGGGAATGGAAAGAAAAATACGGAGGAATTATTCTGCAACAATTAAAAAAATTAGGTTGCAGTTTAGATTGGAACAGAACATCATTTACCATGGATGATGATTATTATAAAAGTGTTATTAAAATTTTTATTGATTTATATAACAAAGGAATTATTTACCGTGGTTTAAGAATGGTTAATTGGGATCCTGCAAGCAAAACTGCATTAAGTGATGAAGAAGTTATTTTTAAAGAAATTGACAGCAAACTTTATTATGTAAAATATATCGTGAGTAGTGATTCGTCAATTGTGAATAATACCCACTCACCACTTACCACTCACAATTATATTACCGTTGCCACTACACGTCCTGAAACCATTTTAGGCGATGTAGCTATTTGTGTAAATCCAAATGATGAGCGTTATAAAAATTTAATTGGAAAAGAAGTTATTGTTCCTATCATTAACAGAAAAATTCCGGTAATTGCAGATGAATATGTTGATGCAGAATTTGGAACAGGTGCTTTAAAAATTACGCCTGCACACGATAAAAACGATAATGAATTAGGCAAAAAACATAACCTAAAAGCATTAAACACTTTAGATGCCGAAGGAAAATTTACTGCTGAAGACTTACTGGCTGAAAACCCATCTGCACAAGTATTAGCATACAATGGTATTGATAGATTTGAATTAAGAAAAAAAATTGCAGAAGATATAAAAGCCATTGGCTTATTAGAAAAAATTGAAGAATATAAAGGTCAAGTAGGAACAAGTGAAAGAACAGGTGCTGTTATTGAAAATCGTTTATCATTACAATGGTTCATCAACATGAAAAAGTTTTTGGGAAAAAACCCTGAAACACTTTCTGCTGTTATGAACGATGAAATTGTTTTCCATCCTTCCAAACTAAAAAATACTTATAGTTATTGGTTAGAAAATATTAAAGATTGGTGTATATCGAGACAACTTTGGTGGGGGCAACAAATTCCTGCGTGGTATGATGAGCAAGGAAGATTTGTAGTTGCTGCAACAGAAGAAGAAGCAAAACAATTATTCAATACACAATATTCAATTAACAACCCAACATTAATTCAAGATGAAGATGTGTTAGATACATGGTTTTCATCTTGGTTGTGGCCCATTGAAGTTTTTAAAGGCATTAGCAATCCTAACAATCCCGAAATAAATTATTATTATCCAACCACAACATTAGTTACGGGGCAAGATATTATTTTCTTTTGGGTTGCAAGAATGATTATGGCAGGTTATGAATACAAGCAACAACTACCTTTTAAAGATGTTTATTTTACCGGAATGGTGCGTGATAAACAAGGAAGAAAAATGAGTAAACAATTGGGCAACAGCCCTGATTTGTTAGGCTTGATTGATACTTATGGTGCAGATGCAGTTCGTTTTGGAATTATGATTTCTTCTCCTGCCGGAAACGATTTATTGTTTGATGAAAGCACTTTAGAACAAGGAAGAAATTTCAATAATAAATTATGGAATGCGTTGAAATTAATTAAGAATTTAGAATTAAGAATTAACAATACAGACACAGAAATTTTAACTCAAAACTTTTCTATTCTATGGTTTGAAAACAGATTGAGTGAAGCCAAAACAGAAGTAGAAAATTTAATGAAACAATTTCGTTTAAGCGAAGCATTAAAAGCAATTTATTCATTAATATGGGATGATTTCTGCAGTTGGTATTTAGAATGGATAAAACCCGGATTTGAACAACCAATTGAAGCAACTGTTTATAATAAAACAATTACTTTCTTTGAAGAATTAATGCAAATGCTTCATCCATTTATGCCATTTGTTACCGAAGAAATTTATCACCAATTAAAAGAAAGAACAGATGATTTATGTGTGAAGCAACAGTCCATTGTCAATAGTCCACAGTCCACAGTTTTAGAACAAGGGGAATTACTTAAAAAAGTAATTACTGCTTTACGTGAAGCAAGAGCAAAAAATCAAATAAAACCAAAAGACACTATTAAACTTCATATTCAAACAAGTAAACAAAATAATTACACGTTTATTGAAGATGTTTTAAAGAAACAAGTAAATGCTGAAAATATTACTTACGTTACAACTGCAATAAATAATACAATTGTTGTAGCTATTGAAGATGAAAAGTTTTTTATTGAAGCAGAAAAAGAAATTAATGCTGCTGCATTAAAAATAGAATTAGAAAAAGACCTTGCTTATCAAAAAGGATTTTTAGAAAGTGTAACAAAAAAATTAAGTAACGAAAAATTTGTTACCAACGCCAAGCCTGAAATTATTGCCAACGAGCAAAAGAAAAAAGCCGATGCCGAAGCCAGAATAAAAACTATTGAAGAAAGCTTAAACACATTAAATTAATTATTAATGTACCAATCAACTAAAAAATACCTTTTTTTATTATTAATTAGCTGTTGTAGTTTTTTTTCTTTAAATGCTCAAAGCAGCGAGGCACAATGGTTACACAATATTAATCCTTCACAAACACATTCGCAATTCTGGATAAACACATCAAACTCAGTTTATCCAATTACGTTAGCAGCTCCCGCATCTTTATTAGCTGCAGGTTTTATAAAAAAAGATAAACAGTTACAAAAAAAAGGATGGGAAACATTAGGTGCTATTGGTGTAAACTTAGCACTTACTCAAAGTTTAAAATATGTAGTTAATCGTAACAGGCCATATAAAGATTATCCTACCTATATTATTTCATACGATAATGATAATAGTCCATCATTCCCATCTACACATACATCTACAGCATTTGCAACTGCAGCTACATTAAGTATTCAGTTAAAAAAATGGTATGTAGTTGTGCCATCATTTGCATGGGCAACAGCAGTTGGTTATTCAAGATTAAACTTGGGAGAGCATTACCCAACCGATGTATTAGCAGGTGCAGCAGTTGGTATTGGCAGTGCATACATTGCACATTGGTTAAACAAAAAAATATTCAAACAAAAATAATTATGCAGCAAGTTATTATTCTTCCTGCAACTATTAATGATATTGAAGCCATACAGCATATAGCTTTTAGCACGTGGCCTGTGGCTTATAGTGCTATTCTTTCGAATGAGCAATTGCAATATATGCTCGATATGTTTTATTCAAAAGAATCTTTAACAAGCCAAATAAATAATCAACATCAATTCATAATTGCAAAAACAAATAACAATATTATTGGCTTTGCTTCTTTCAATCAAATAAATATTAATACTTACAAACTGCAAAAGTTATATGTATTGCCAAGTGAACAAAAAACAGGAGCAGGGAAATTATTGTTGAATGAAGTAATACGTTTAGCTAAAGAAGCAGGAAAAACTAAGTTGCAATTAAATGTAAACAGACACAATAAAGCAATTGGTTTTTACGAAAAATTAGGGTTTGAAATTATAAAAGAAGATGATATAAATATTGGCCATAATTATTACATGAACGATTATGTTATGGAATTAAATATTGGTTGAATTAAATAACAACACAACAACTTTGCTGTTTGTTATATTAGAAAAATTATTTACTTCAAAAATTTATTTCAGCATATACAAAAAATAAAAAAGCCCTGAAACTTAAAAGTAACAAGGCTTTTATTTTTAAAGCGTGCCCCGGAACGGAGTTGAACCGTTACGACCGTTGCTGATCACAGGATTTTAAGTCCTGCGTGTCTACCAATTCCACCACCGGGGCATCCAAAATAAAATCCACTTACACAAGTGGATTTATTTATGAGCGGAAGACCGGGCTCGAACCGGCCACCCCGACCTTGGCAAGGTCGTGCTCTACCAAATGAGCTACTTCCGCATTTTGTTAAGAACTTCTTTTGTTTTGGGAGTGCAAATTTAGTTATCAAAAGTTCTCAGCAAAATTTTTATACAACTTTATTTATAATCAGGAACATATTTAGAACTTCCCTGCACTTTTACATCGGGTTTGCCTTTATAACGTTGGTTATATAAACGGTAACAGCCGCCTAATACAAACACAACTACTATAAATACTTGTAAATAAAATAAAAACCTTGAAGAGCTTACCCAATTGCCGGTAAAGTCTTTACTTGTGTTGTTATCTTCTGTTTGGTGTGACATATTTTTTTTATTGCATTACAAAAATAAGGGGCAAAAATAAATTATTCATGCTTCTTATCAACAATTTCATGAAATGATTTTTTATTTTTTACAAAATGCTGCCAAACTAAACAACCTTTATACACACCATTTAATTGATAAAATGGTTTTCTGTTTTGGCTTATTTTAATTTTCCCTCTCATCCACCAAACAATTAATGCATAATGTGCTTTAACAATGGCAGTAAAAAAATAAGCATCTCCGGTTAATAAACCTTTCCACGCAGAAAGTCCATCTAAAAAAAGTCTAAGTGGTAGTTTATATATTTTTTCTTTTAATGGAAGGTTTTTACATAGCATTACCAAATTGTTTCTAAAATTTAAATATACTTTTCTTCCGCCGCGTGGTAATGTGCCTGCTCCTACATGATGCACTATTGAAGTTGGGCAAGCATAAACAGAATAGCCTGCCAACTGCATTCTCCAACATAAATCTATTTCTTCTTGATGAGCAAAAAATTGTTTATCAAATCCATTCATTTCATGAAAAACTTTAGGCCTTACAAACATTGCAGCTCCGGTAGCCCAAAATATTTTTGTAGTTGTATTGTATTGGTTTGTATCATTTTCTAACACATCAAAAATTCTTCCTCTTGAAAAAGGATAACCCAATACATCAATCCAGCCGCCACATGCACCTGCATACTCAAAACTTTTTGGTTGATTGTAAGATAAAATTTTAGGTTGGCAAGCAGCAATAGTTTTATCTGCTTCCATTAAATTAATTATTGGTTCTATCCAATTATCGGTTACTTCAACATCAGAATTTAATAAAACATAATAATCTGCTGTTATATTTTTCAATGCCCAATTGTATCCGCCGGCAAAGCCATCATTTTTTGTATTAACTAATATTTCTATCGAAGGAAAATTTTGTTGTAGAAAGTTTACAGAATTATCAGTTGAAGCATTATCTGCAACAATAATTTTTTTGTTTTGATAAGTTGAAGAAATTACAGAAGGCAAAAAGCGTTCTAAATAATTTTTGCCATTATAATTTAAAATAACAATTGCTACAATAGGTTGATGCAAAATGAAAGTTGTTTAATGCGAAAATAAAACTCTCATCACAATTTTAATGCTTATAACTAATAGATTGTTTAAAAGAATTTAGTTGCACTTGGTTTTTATATAGATAAAAGCAAAGATTGATTGTTTAAGAAAATAATTATCATTTTTACAACAATAAAAAAGCCCTGAAACTTAACAGTATCAAGGCTTTTATTTTTTAATTGTGCCCAGAACAGGAATCGAACCTGCACATCCTTGCGAACGGCAGATTTTGAGTCTGCTGCGTCTACCAATTCCGCCATCTGGGCATTTGAATTGGGCTGCAAATATGCAGCATCATTTTATTCCGTCCAAAATACGGGTTAAATATTTTTTCTTAAAATAGTATTCTTTTATTTGCAACAACTCTTTTTCGGTAGAAATATCTTCTTTATAATTTTCAATAATTGTTTTAACAGGTTCATATATTATTGATTTGAAATTAGAAATTTGAGATTTAATGCTTGCAATTTTATCTTCATCTCCTTCCATTTTTGCATCCATTAATACTTCGTTCAGTTCTAACATTTCCATTAAAAAACTATTGGGCAAATTGTATTTTTCTTCTTCTTGCAATAATTTTTTTAATTGTAATACATATTTAATTAATTCATCTTCATTAGTAAAAATTTTAAACGCTTTATTTACGGCAGACGATTTTTCTAATACTTCTGTTCTTTCTTCTTCGGTTGCATTGCTAAAAAAGTCTGGATGAAATTTTCTACTTAGTTCATAATATTTTTTCTTTACTTCATTAGCATTAACAATAAACGAAATCGGAATATTATACAATTCAAAATAATTCATACATAAAGAATTAATTAAATAGAAAATTTGTTTTTATAACTTACACCTTGCTGCTTAGTTTTTAAAATCATACATTGCAAATGTAAAATTAGTATCATGCTGAAGATAGGACTTATTAAAGAAGGAAAAGTTCCGGTTGATAACCGAGTAGCATTAACACCTGCACAATGTAAGTGGTTAATGAAACATAATACAGATTTAGAAATATTTGTACAAAGCAGTATCAACCGTTGTTTTAGCAATGCAGAATATGAAAAAGAAGGTATTAAAGTTGTTGATGATATTAGTTGTTGCAATATTTTATTAGGCATAAAAGAAGTGCCTATAAAAGATTTAATTGAGCATAAAATTTATTTATTTTTTTCGCACACAAAAAAATTACAGCTCAATAACCAAGCATTGTTTCATGCAATGATGGATAAACAAATTACATTAATTGATTATGAATGTTTAGAGCATGAAGATGGACAACGCATTTTAGGTTTTGGTTTTTTTGCAGGCATAGTAGGTGCACACAATGGCATAATGTGTTATGGTAACAGAACAAAACAATTTAATTTAAACAGAGTTTTTAAAGTAAAAGATTATAGAGAATTAATTCATACATATTTTGGGTTAAAACTTCCGCCGTTAAGAATTGCTGTAACAGGCAGTGGGCGTGTTGCACATGGCATTATAGAAATTATGAATTTAATGGATATACAAGAAGTAGAACCAGATGATTATTTAGAAAAAAAATATACTTATCCAGTTTATGTGCATTTAAAAGGGCATGAATTATACACACACAAAAGTTTAAAAACTTATAAACGAGAACATTTTCATGCACATGCAAATGAGTACAGAAGCAGGTTTTTACCATTTACACATTGTACAGATATTTTATTGAATGGAGTTTATTGGGATACAGATGTACCAAGGCTTTTTGAAAAAGAAGATATTACCGAAAGTTTTACTATTGAAACAATTGCAGATATTACCGATGATAAAAATGGTTCGGTGCCTATTAACTTAGGAGACCAAGATATTAATAATCCTGTTTACGGAATTGATAGAAATACTTTAGCAAAAACAGATCCTTATTTGCCCAATAGTATTGATGTAATGGCTGTTGGTAATTTACCTAATGAATTACCAAGAGATGCCAGTAGATTTTTTGGAGAGCAATTAATAAAACATGTTTTACCTTATTTAATTAATCAAAATAATTCAACCATAGAGCGGGCTACATTAATATACAACGGAAAATTAACTGCACATTATAAATACATGAGTGAATATGCAATACATTAAACTTTTTTTATTATTGTTATGTTGTTATAACAGCTTTGCACAACCAAAAATGAGTAAAGAATTAATTGACATTCTTACTAAAAGCAAAAGTGAATTAATACAAAACGTGATGAATAATAAAGACAGTTTTAAAGTTCAAATTATTTACACACAAATAAACAGAGATAAAAATAATACACCGCATTTTACCAATTATTATTTTAATGTAGATGCTAATAATTATTTTAACCCTGCATCAACCGTAAAACTTCCTTTAGCATTTTTATCGTTAGAAAAATTTAATAATTTAAAAGAAAAAAACATAAACGCCTATACTTCAATGTTGTTTGATAGTGCTTATTCTAATCAAGTTATAAGGCATAGTGATTCAACTGCAGAAAATGGTTTTCCTTCAATTGCACAATTTATTCGCAAAGCGTTTTTAGTAAGCGATAATGATGCTTACAACAGAATGTACCAATGGGTTGGGCAGCAAACTATTAACAGAAATTTACACGCAAAAGGATACACCCATACAAGAATTACCAGAGAATTTATGGGCTTTACAGAAGATGAAAATAGGCATACAAACCCTATACGTTTTATTGATACAAAAGGCAATGTGCTTTACAAACAACCTATGCAATACAATACAGATTCATTTCATTTTCCGCCGCCTATAAAAGTTGGTAAAGGTTATTTAAATGCAAAAGATAGTTTAATTAATGAGCCAATAGATTTTACCAAAGTAAATAATTTGCCGTTAGAAGATTTACAGCAAATGCTTCAGTCTGTTTTATTTCCTGCATCTGTTTCGGCAAAACAAAGATTTAATTTAACAACAGTTGATTATAAATTTTTGTACAAATATTTATCGCAATATCCATCAGAAACAAAATATCCTTTTTACGATACAACACATTTTTATGATAGTTATGTAAAGTTTTTTTTCAGAGAAAAACATCAAATGCCACAACATGTTCGTGTATTTAATAAAGTGGGTTGGGCTTATGGTTTTTTAACCGATGCATCTTACATAGTAGATTTTGAAAACAAAATAGAATTTATGTTGGCAGCAACTATTTATGTAAATAGTGATGGTATTTTAAATGATGATAAATACGATTATGAAACAATTGGTTGGCCTTTTATGTACCAAATTGGCCAAACACTATACCAGTACGAGTTACAGCGAAATAGGAAATATAAACCTAATTTAAACGTATTTAAAATTAATTACGACCGTAGAAACAATAATGATAAAAGAAAACAAATTAAAGAAGTAGAAAATTAGAGATATAAATAATAATTTTTAAGTAATTCAGTAAATTCAAAAGAATATTTTTTTTCGCTTTGTTTAATAATGATATTTTTTTCTATTACAATTGAAGGTTGCATTCCAAATAATAACATGGTTCTGAAATAAGTATGATTAGGTGTTTGTTTTACGTTTACTCTTTCTACCAAATAAAAATCTTTTGCCAATTGTAAAAAATAATCTGCTCTTGCATAAGGTAATAAAATAGAAAAATAACTTTTTGAGTGAAGTAATTTTTTAATGCAATTAATTAATTCTTCTAAACTTAATAACGTGCTATGGTGAGCCATATTTTTTTGTTTGTTACTACTTTTTAAATCATGCTGATAAAAAGGCGGATTAATAATTACAAAATCAAATTGCGAATTATTTTTTTGTGTAAATAATTGAATAGAAGAATGATGCGTTTGCAATCTATTATTCCAACAACTCTTTTGAAAGTTTTGCTGTGCTTGAGTTATAGCGTTTTCATCAACTTCTACGGCATGAATAATTGCATTTGTTTTTTGTGCTAACATTAAAGACAATAAACCTGTGCCTGTGCCAATATCTAATATTGAATTGGCAGATAAATGGCGACAAATAGCAGCAGACCATGCACCAAATAAACAAGCATCTGTTGTAACCTTCATGGCACAATTTTCTTGTTGAATTGTAAATTGTTTGAATTGAAAATAATTATTACTCACACATTACATTAATTACTATGAAGGCACAAAATAACACAAGGTTTTTATTGTTGAATAAAGTTTTAAAAGTACAAGTGTGCGACGCAACAAAAGTTTAATAGAAATTAAAATGTTTGTTACCAAAAAAAATAGCTCTCACAAAATTTTACAAGAGCTATTAATTTTTTATTTTATTATTTGTTTAATGCTATTCTTTTATTCCTTCTAATGCAAACAAGAAGGCATAATTTAGTGCTATATCTTTTAAATAATCAAAACGTCCGCTTGCACCGCCATGACCAAAATTCATGTTGGTATGCAGTAACAAAATATTATTGTCTGTTTTTGTAGCTCTTAATTTTGCTACCCATTTTGAAGGTTCAAAATATTGTACCTGACTATCGTGCAAACCCGTTGTTACCAATAGATTCGGGTAATTTTTCTTTTCAATATTTTCGTATGGTGCATAGCTTTTCATATAGAAATATGCGTCTTTATTTTTTGGGTTTCCCCACTCATCAAACTCATTGGTTGTTAAAGGAATGCTTTCATCTAACATAGTATTTACAACATCAACAAAAGGAACTTGTGCAATTACGCCATGCCATAAATTTGGAGCCATATTTATTACGGCACCCATTAATAAACCTCCGGCACTTCCACCTTGTGCATATAAACGTTCTTTACTTGTATATTTTTCTTTCACTAAAAATTCTCCGCAATCAATAAAATCTGTGAAAGTATTTTTCTTCTTCATCATTTTTCCATCTTCATACCATTGTCTTCCCATTTCTTGTCCGCCGCGTATATGTGCAATTGCGTAAACAAAACCTCTGTTTAATAAAGTTAAGCGTGTGCTGCTAAAACCTGCATCGGTAGATGCTCCGTAACTTCCATAAGCATATAATAACAATGGTGCGTTACTATTTTTTGCAAAACCTTTTTTATAAACTAATGATATAGGAATTTTAGTTCCATCTTTTGCAGTTGCATATAAACGCTCTGTTGTATAATCTTCGTTATTATAACCGCCAACAACTTGTAATTGCTTCATTAATTTTTTTTCTTTTGTGTTCATGTTATAATCATATACAGAATTGGGTGTGGTTAATGATGTATAGTTATAGCGAAGCACAGTGCTTGTATATTCGGGGCTTGAAGAAATATTGGCGGCATAAGCTGCTTCTCCAAAATCTATATAATGTTCATTACCAGTTTTAAGGTTGCGAATTCTCAATTGTGTTAAACCATTTTTACGTTCACTTATTACAATAAAATCTTTAAACTCATCTACACTTTGTATTAAAACATCTGTACGGTGTGGAATATAATCTTTCCAGTTTTCTGCATTTGTTTTATCTAATGCACACTCAACAAGTTTAAAATTTTTTGCATCTTTATTTGTAGAAATTAAAAATTTATCTTCTAACGGAATTACGCTATATAAAACATTGCTTATTCTTGGTGCAAATATTTTAAAAGATTCAGTTGGTTTGGCAGCATCAATCATTCTTACTTCACTACTCATAGTTGCTTGAGAGTATATAAAAATATATTTATTGTTTTTACTTTTTTCAACACTAATATAATTGCTCTTATCTTTTTCTTCATACACCAATACATCGTTAGCAGCATTAGTACCTAATGTATGGCGTTTAATTTTTTCGCTTAATAATGTAACAGGATTTTTGGCAGTATAAAAAATTGTTTTATTATCGCTTGCCCAGCAAGGAGCCCCTTCTGTGTTTGTAATAGCATCTGGTAAAATTTCTCCGGTTTCTATATTTTTTACATAAATAGTGTATTGCCTGCGAGAAACAGTATCTACACCAAAAGCTATTAGTTTATTATCTTCACTAACATCAAACCCAACAGCAGCGTAATATGCATGACCTTTAGCCATTTCATCAACATCTAATAATATTTCTTCTTTAGCATCTAAACTTCCTTTTTTACGGCAGTATTTATAATATTGTTTTCCATCTTCTGTTCTAACATAATAATAATAACCGTTTTTAAAAGTAGGCACACTTTCATCTTTCTCTTTTATTCTGCCTTTCATTTCTGTAAACAAATTTTCTTGTAGTTTTTTAGTACCACTCATCATGGTATCTAAATAATTATTTTCTGCTTTTAAATAATTTACCACTTTGGTACTATCGGGTCCTTTTCCAAAATAATCGTACATCCAATAATATGGGTCGGGTACAGTATCTCCAAACATAATTCTTACATGTTCTTTTGTATCGGCAATAGGCGGCTTTACATTTGGCCATGTATAGGGCTCTTTTTTCATTTCGTTGTTTTTGCAAGAAGCTATTAGCAATATAGTTGTAGCAGCAAGCAGTTTAAGTTTCATAAAAAAATATTTGGGTTGAATATATACAGAATTAATTGTATGATGAAATGAGTTTATGAAATAAAACCGTTAAAGTGATTTATCTATTCCAATTCAGTTAATAGTTCTTTTAAATCTAATGGTTCTGAAACCATTTGTAAACTACCTTCTTCATTAAAAGGCCATTGTTCTTTAGGTTTATCCCAATACAATTCTACGCCATTTTCATCGGGGTCATTTAAATACAATGCTTCAGATACTCCGTGATCGCTTGCACCCGTTAGCGGATAATCTGCATCAATCAATCTTTTTAAAATAGTTGCTAAATCTTTTCTGGTAGGATATAAAATAGCTGTATGATACAAACCAGGAGTATTATATGGTGCAGGTTTTGCATTTTTACTATGCCATGTATTTAAACCAATATGATGATGATAGCCTCCGGCAGAAATAAATGCAGCATGATTACCCCAACGTTGCATAATTTGAAAACCAAGTATATTATGATAAAAATTTAATGCCTTATCAATATCGCTTACTTTTAAATGAATATGACCAATACGTGTTTGTGAGGGTACAATATAATTCATTATTGAAAATTTTATTATGCAAAGTTAAAATTCAAACTATAAAACGCTGTGCATATTTACCAACGGTAATAATTGTACAAAACAAAAGCCCTGCATATTGCAGGGCTTTAATGTTATTATAATAATTAGATAATTAATAATGAATCTCCATAACTAAAAAATCTATATTTATCTTTTATTGCTTTTTTGTATGCTTCCATTGTTAAATCATAACCTGCAAAAGCACAAGTCATAATTAATAATCCTGTTTTAGGTAAATGAAAATTAGTAACTAAACTATCAGCAACATTAAAATCATAAGGTGGATGTATAAAATGATTTGTCCATCCTTCAGCAGGTTTTAATAATTTTTGTGCAGAAAAGCTGCTTTCCATAGCACGCATTGTTGTGGTGCCAATTGAACAAATACGACGCCCATTTTCTTTTGCTTTATTTACTGTTGCACAAGCTTCTTCAGGAATTCTAAAATATTCAGCATCCATTTTATGTTTACTTAAATCTTCAACTTCTATCGGACGAAAAGTTCCCAAACCTGTATGTAAAGTAAGTTCTGCAAAACGAATACCGTGAATTTCGCAACGCTTAATTAACTCAGGACTAAAATGCAAGCCTGCAGTTGGTGCAGCAACAGCACCTTCGTATTTAGCATAAACTGTTTGATAACGTTTTTTATCTTCTTCGTCGGGTTTGCGTTTAATGTATTTTGGTATGGGTGTTTCACCTAAATGTTCTAACATGGCTTTAAAACTGGTATCATCATCATCCCATAAAAATTTAATGGTACGGCCACGGCTGGTTGTGTTATCAATTACTTCGGCAACTAATTCTTCATTTTCTCCAAAATATAATTTATTTCCTACTCTAATTTTTCTTGCGGGATCAACAATAACATCCCATAAACGATTGGGTTTATTTAATTCTCTTAATAAAAATACTTCAATTTTTGCACCCGTTTTTTCTTTACGTCCATACATACGTGCCGGAAAAACTTTAGTGTTGTTTACTACAAAAACATCCTTATCATTAAAATATTCAAGAATATCTTTAAAGTGTTTGTTTTCCATATTACCGGTTTTGCGGTTTACTACCAGCATACGGGCATCTTCACGGTTTTTTGTTGGATTCTGAGCAATAAGATTTAGTGGAAGATCATAACGAAATTGCGAAAGTTTCATGTGGTTTATTTAGTTTGAATATATAACGCCACATTTAGTTTGCCGCCGTCTGCTAAAGACGGAGCGACTCACTTCATGTTACGGCATGAAATAAAAGTGTGCAAATGTAAGGGAAACTAAGTAAGTTACAAGTTGTGTAAAGTTAAACTTGAAACATAACCTAATTAAAAAATTTATTTTACGCTAAGTTTTATTTTTTTTGAAAAAAGGAATAAATTTATTGTTTATCAATAAATATTTATTATATTTGCAGTACAATTTTAAATTAAACAATTATGTCAAAAACAAACAACTTCATATTTACAGTTTTAAAAATTGTGTCTTGGCTCATATTTGTTGGTTTATGTATTGAGGCAGGCGGTTTAATAGTAAATTTTATTTTCAGTTTATACAAACCAGAATTTATTCATAATCTATATCAAAAATTAGATTTAAGTGAAATGTATAACAAAAGCAAATGGGCTTTTTTTGGTATGTATTCTTTCATTTTATTTATTTCAATTTTAAAAGCATACTTATTTTATGTAGTTATTAAGTTGGTAACCAAAATAAATTTATTAAAACCTTTCAACAATTTTGTTGCACAACAAATAATGCAAATTAGTTATTCAACTTTTTTAATAGGCATAATAAGTTATGTAGCCAGACAAACTGCTAAAAATTTGCAACATCATGGTTATGTGGTAGATAATTTAAATCAATTTTGGGAAGACAGTCAGGCTTTTATTTTAATGGCTGCCGTAATTTATATTATTGCAACAATTTTTAAAAAGGGAGTTGAAATTCAAACTGAAAACGATTTAACTGTATAATTTATGCCAATCATAGTAAATTTAGATGTGATGATGGCAAAGCGAAAAATTTCGTTGAATGAACTTTCAGAAAAAGTTGATTTAACATTATCTAATCTTTCCATCTTAAAAACAGGAAAAGCAAAAGCTATTCGTTTTAGTACTTTAGATGCTATTTGCAAAGCTTTAAACTGCCAGCCTGCCGACATTTTAGAATATAGAGATGAGAATTAATAATTAATAAAATTATTTTTCATGTTTTGCTTCTAACACTTCAATATCAAAAACTAAAATGCTGTTAGGTGGTATGTCTTTGCTTCTGCTGCGTATAGAGTATGCCATTGCAGATGGAATAATTAAACGTATAGTTCCGCCCACTTTGCATTTTGTTAAACCTAATTGCCAACCTTTTATTAATCTTTTTAAAGGAAAAGTTGCAGGTTTATTTTCTTTTGTAGAATCAAATACAGAGCCATCACTCAATAACGAGCCTTTGTAATAAACGGTTAAAGTATCGGTTACTTTAACAAATTCGCCCGTTCCTTCTTTTAATATTTTATAATAAATACTATTTACAGAACCTGTTGTGTCTATTTTTTTATTGGCAACTGCTTTTTCAATTGTATTAATATCAACAGCGTGTTGTGCTGCACTATCAATATTTTTGGTAATATCTACATTTGGTTTTTGTTTATTAGCAATACGTTTAAAAACATCGCCTTGTTTTGCTGTTGCAGTTTTAAAACCACCATTCCATAAATAAAAAACATTATTATCTGCACCGCCGCCAAAATCAATCCTATCGCCTGCTTTGCCGGTTGCATCAGTAGAAAATTTACTTTCGGTAAGTTCAATCCACTCACCTTTTTTTGTTTGTATCCATTGGTTTCCAAAATATGCTTTGCGTTGCAGTTGTCCGTTTTTGCCAATAAAATCTTCGTTAAAAGAATATAAATGGTTTAAATAATTTCCATCTTTCGGAGCTTTAAAACTTGCAATTAATTTCCACATTTTTTTTTCGGGAATAAAAAAGTAAGCTGTATAAATAGAAGTTCTTGTTGCACTATCGGGTATTACATTCACCAAAAATTTATATACAGAATCGGCTTTCCAATTATACACCCAGTGGCTATGTCCGCCAGTGCCTTCATTACCAAAATCTTCTGCAACAACATCAATACCTTTTGCTAATAATTTAACTCGGTTTGTATCTGCAACTTTAGTACGGGTAACAGCTTCTGCACCTGCATCCCAAACAGAAAATATTACTCTTCGTTCTTTATTACTATTAACTTGTATGCCAAAATAACCTCTTGCAAAACCACAAGTCTCATAATAACTGTAAGGAATATCTGCACCTTTAGGTACACGCACTTCATTATAAAATTGCAACACTTTTAAACTATCATTTATTGGATAAGATAAATGAACAGAAGCAGCATTGCGTCTTTGTTTTTTATTGTATTCAATTGTATTAACAATAGTGCCTGATAATTCTATGGATTGCAGTTGAATAAGTTTTGGAATTTTAGTTGCTGCCAAAGAAATTTTTTGAAACCCGAATGTTGAAACATGTAAAACAATATTGTTAGAAAGTGCTAAATGGGTGGCAATAGAAATATTAGTTTTTACAACAGCATCATTAAACAAAACGTTTACTGCAGCAGGTTTTATAGTACTTGCTGCTTTTATATTCATTACAAGATTACCGGTATCTTTTGCAAAAAAATAAAACTCAATTTGAGTATTGGTATTACTCCAATTTATTACGGAAGATTGTTGTGAAATAAATTTACTTTCATTAATTTCTTCGGGCACAGCATACGCCGTATATGCAGGTATGACAATTTTATTTTGGGCAAAAAGCGTATAAACATTAAAAGAACAAACAATAACAAATAAGGTTCGTAACATAATACTGCGTTTAGTGCAAACAAACATACAAACTATTCGTTTAAAGAGTTTCTGTTTTATTATCACTTAACAATACAAAATTAATTTTTAGTAAAAATTAATTAAACGTTTGTTTAATTCAAACATTTGTTTAATTTCGCATTCGCAAAAAATAAAATTATGGTTACAGATAAAAGAACTCACATTATGGAGAGAGCCATAGAACTCTTTGCAGAAAAGGGTTTTGAAGGAGCAAGTGTAAGAGATTTGGCTACTCAGGCAGATGTAAATATTGCTATGGTAAATTATTATTTTGGTACCAAAGAAGGGCTTTTTCAGCAAATTGTTGAAACAAGAATGGCTACCACAAGAGATAAAATTGAAGAAATAGCAGCCAATAAAACGCTTTCAGAAATTGAAAAAGTAGATTTAATTATTGAATTATATGTTGAAGGTTTTTTATCTCAGCCCGGTTTTCATAAAATGATACAACAAGAAATGCTGGTAACTAAAAGAGAAGGCATGCATGAAAAACTAATTAACACTTTTATTCAAAACACCAACAATTTTAACAGCATTATTGAAAAAGGAATTAGAAAAAAAGTCTTTACTAAAGTAGATGCTCCTTTGGTTTTTGCAACCATTATTGGAACAGTTAATCAAATTCTAAAATCTAAAATAGTATGTAATGTTTTTGCAGGGTATAATAAAAATTATGATCCTTATAAAGATGAACAATTCAAGAAAAGATTAATCACACATATTAAACAACTCATTCATTCACATTTATTAAATAAATAAAACAGATAACAACAATTATTGTATGACAAAGAAGCAACCACCTAAAACAGAAAAGAAAAAATCGCCATTAAAATTAGTTATTCTTATTGCAGTATTATTAGTTGGTGTATATTTTGGCTATAAGAAAATAAACTTTGCCCTAACACACGAAACAACAGATAATGCACAAATTGAAACACAAATCACACCCGTATTACCAAGAGTAGCGGGTTATATAAAAAGCATTAGTGTAAAAGATTATGATAGTGTAAAAGCCGGCGATATTGTAGTTAATATTGATGATGCAGATTTGCAAACACAATTAGCAGAAATGCAAGCCGATTATAACCAAACTATTGCAGATGTTGAAAATGCAAAAGCAACATTAAACAATGCTGTTGTTTCGTTAAAAGTTAATAAAGGCAATATTAATATTTCAAAAGTAAAACTGCAACAAGCAGAAGAAAATTTACAAAGAGATAAAAATTTATATAGTAGTGAAGCTATTACTAAAAAGCAATTAGATGATAGCAGATATACAGTTGAAACTACACAAAAGCAATTAGAAAATAGTAATAATGATTTAAGTACAGCCAACAGCAGAATTGCTATAATGCAAACAGCTGTTAAAAAAGCTGAAGCAGCTATTGAAATTAAAAAAGCCAAGATAGAGCAACAATTATTAAAAATATCTTATACAAAAATAATTATTCCAATTACAGGGAAAATTGGAAAGATATCTGTAACTGAAGGGCAATTTGTACAAGCCGGCACTCCCCTATTTTCTATTGTAAACGATACAGCTTATTGGGTAGTAGCCAATTTTAAAGAAAATCAATTATATGCTTTAACGCCCGGTAAAAAAGTAGAGTTAAGAGTAGATGCATACCCCGATGAAAAAATTACCGGAACAGTAGCCAGCCTAAGTGAAGCCACAGGAGCCAAATTTGCATTATTACCTCCCGATAATAGCAGTGGAAATTTTGTAAAAGTTACACAAAGAGTTCCCGTAAAAATTTCAATTGATAATTTAAGCAAATACAAGCAATTATTACGTGCAGGGTTAAGTGTATATGTAGTTGCTACTTCAAAATAATTTATTTCATTTATTTAAAGAAATTAAAATATGGCTACACCTAAAGGATTTGCCAGAGCCATTATTGTATTAACAACAGTTACTGCCGCAGTAATGGAGTTAATTGATACTTCAATTGTAAACGTAGCATTAAGTGATATGAGTGGAAGCCTTGGCGTAAGTATTGAAGACATTAGTTGGGTTATTACATCGTATGCTATTGCCAACGTAATTATTATACCGCTTACAGGTTTTTTAGCAGAATATTTTGGAAGAAAAAATTATTACATCACTTCCATGATAATATTCACCATTGCATCATACATGTGTGCACAATCTACCAGTCTTGTTGAAATTATAGCATGGCGTTTTGTGCAAGGCGTTGGTGGTGGTGCATTACTATCAACCTCGCAAGCAATTTTGTTTGATGCATTTGAACCGCAAGACAGACCAATGGCATCGGGACTTTTTGGGATGGGTTTAGTATTAGGTCCAACACTTGGTCCAACACTTGGTGGTTATATTATTGACCATGCATCATGGCCTTTAATATTTATGATTAATATTCCAATAGGAATTGCTGCTACACTTCTTTCATTTTATTTTATTGAAAAGAAAGAAGGCGAAGGCAAAAAGAAAAAAGATATTCATATAGATTATAATGGAATTATTTTATTAGCAGCAGGTATTGGTTGTTTGCAATTTGTTTTAGAGAGAGGAGAAAGTGAAGATTGGTTTAACAGTCAATCTATTCGTATATGTTCAATAGTTGCAGCAGTTGGTTTAATTACATTTATTATATATGAATTAAATATTAAAAATCCTGCCGTAAACCTTAAAGTATTAGGCAATAGGAATTTAGCATTCACAACCATATTTACTTTTGTTGCAGGTTTTGGTTTATTCACTTCTGTATTTGTTTATCCGGTATTGGCCCAAAGAGTATTAGGTTTTACTGCATTTGAAACAGGTAATTCATTATTACTACCCACATTAGCAGCAGTAATTATGATGCCTATAATTGGTAAAACAATGAGTAAGGGTGTAACGCCAATTCCCTTTGTGGTATTGGGTTTTACCTTTTTTGCCATATACAGTGTAATGAGTGCTAACGTTAGCCCCGATGTTGGTAAAGGCGATTTTTTTATTCCACTTTTAATTAGAGCAGTAGGCATTTCAATGTGTCAATTACCGCTCATTAATCAGGCAGTTGCGGGTTTGCAACAAAAAGATTATGCAGCAGGCATTTCATTAAATAATATGATTCGCCAATTAGGCGGTGCATTTGGTATTGCTATGGCAAATAATTATGTAGCCAATCGTTACGCATATCATCGCAGCAATATTGTTAGCACTATGCAACATGGTGCAGAACAAGCTGCTGCCATTGCACAAGGCATAGCAGCTAAAACCGGCGATGCTGCTACAGTTGCAACTAACAAAGCATTAACTATTATGAATGCATCAGTTGAAAGACAATCATATTACTTATCGTATTTAGACACATTCAGATTAATTGCAATATTTTTTATTGCCGTAATTCCGTTTGTAGCATTTTTAAGAGTAAAGAAAAAAACAGCAGCAGAACAAGCAGCAGCATTAAAAGCCGTTGCAGAATCACATTAAAATAAATTATTATACCAACTATAATACTACTATAAAACAGTTGTTGCGTCGCACACTTGTACAACTTATTCGCTACGCAACTAAAAAAGTTTAACCATGAAAAAAATTTTAATCATCACATCGGCACTTGTATTAACAATAAATTTACATGCACAAGTAAAAAGCAATGCAGAGTTAAAAAGCCTTATTAACCAAGCATTTGCTTACTTTCCTAAAATAAAAGAAATAGAAAATACTGTTACCACATCAGAACAGAAATTAGCATTAACCAAATTAAATAATTTACCCGAAGTAACAGGCAATGCTTCTTACGCTTACGTTCAACCCAAAATAGTTTTACCGTTTAATGGTATAGATTTTCAGTTTGCACCCGTACATGCCGTAAGCTCTTCTATTGATGGAAGTTATACCCTGCTTGACTTTGGAAGGTTTAAAGCCAATGTAGAAAAATCGAAAGATGAATTACAGTTTTCAAAACATAATGTAGAAAATGCTAAAACGCAATTAGCCTACCAAGTAGCACAGGTATATTATAACATTGTGTACATAAAAAAAGCAATTACAATTCAAGACAGTATTATTAATTTTTTAACCGATAATAAAAGAATTGTTGAAAACAAATTAAAAAATGGTGATGCTTTAAAATTGGATGTATTAAATATTGAAACACAACTAAATGAAGAACAAAACCGAAAAGTAGATTTACAAAATACATTAAACAAACAATTATTTTTATTAGAATACACAACAGGTATAAAACAAGAAGCTGGTAATAGTTTTGATTTTGATATTAACTTAACAGATGCCACAACTGCATTAACTACAGCACAAACCAACAATATAGATTTTGCATTAGCAAAAGATAAAATTAAACAAGCCGAAAACGATGTTACAGTTGCTAAAACAAACGACAAACCTGTTGTTGCCATTAAAGCATCTACTGGTGTTAAAAATGGTTATGTACCCAATGTTGGAGATATGCGTTTTAATTATAATGCAGGTGTTGGTTTATCAATTCCTATTTATAATGGAGGAAAAACAAAACAACAAATTAAGCTTGCAGAAAATATTGTAAAACAAAATCAATTAGCAGTAGAAACATTAAACAATAATTACAAAAAAGATATTCAACAAACCATAGAAGATATAGCAAGTAATTTAGAAAGAATTAAATATACACAAGGGCAAATTAACGATTCTAAATATGCCCAACGCCTTGCTGCCACACGTTTCCAAAATGGTGTAAGCACTAATATTGAACTAACTAATGCAGCTACTGCAACCGCAAGAATTCAATTAACAGAATTACGTTATCAATTTCAATTATGCTTAGCTAAAATAGAATTAACCAAATTAATGGGCTACAATTATTGGCAATAGCAATTATTATTTAGCCTTAAACCATAAAGGCTTTGTATCATTAGGCGTAGCATTATAATTAATAAATAATTCTTCGCCTTTTTTTATTGGTTTAATAGTAATAATACACATAGTATTTTCTACAAAATCCATTTCATAAATACAATTCGCATTGAAATGATGGTTATACATAGAAATATATCCTAAACCCAAAGCACGTTTCTTTTTATTGTTTCCCCATTCAAAAACATAATTATGCAATTTTGTTTTTTCAATAAGGGCAGCTTCTTCTTTCATAAAAATTAACACCGGAGAAATTTCTATTGTTGTACCTGCTTTAATATTTTTTGAAGTATAAACACCTTTGCCACCTTTAGGAGATGGAGCTAAAAATAAATATGGTAATATCATAATAAGGCGGTGAAGATAATGTAAACAACAAATTAGCAAACCCAATGTTTAGTTGTAACAATAAAATTTATTAAAAGTTTAAACTTTTAAACTTCTTAGCTCTTTTAATTATTTTCGTGAAAAATAAAACAGAACATGCAGGTAAAAACAATGGCAGAAATGACCGCCAACGGAGAATCTCCCGAAATTTTATTTTGGGTAGGTTGTGCAGGCAGTTTTGATGCAAGAGCTCAAAAAATAACAAAAGCATTTGTTGAAATATTAAATAAAGCCAATATTAATTTTGCTATTTTAGGTAAAGAAGAAATGTGTAACGGAGACCCTGCAAGGCGTGCAGGCAACGAGTTTTTATTTCAAATGATGGCTTACAATAACATTCAATTATTAAATGGGTATAATATTAAAAAAATTGTTACTGCCTGCCCACATTGTTTTAATATTTTAAAGAATGAATACCCAGAGTTGGGTGGAAATTATGAAGTAATACATCACACTACATTATTGCAACAGTTAATTGATGAAGGAAAAATAAAAATAAAAGAAGGCGGCAATTTTAAAGGAAAAAAAATTACTTACCACGATAGTTGCTATTTAGGAAGAAGCAATAATATTTACGAAGCTCCGCGTAAAGTATTAGAAGCATTAGATGCAGAATTAGTAGAAATGAAACGCTGCAAAAGCAATGGGCTTTGTTGCGGTGCAGGTGGGTCTCAAATGTTTAAAGAAGATGAACCCGGTAATAAAAGAATAAATATTGAAAGAACGGAAGAAGCTTTAGAAACCAATGCTAAAATTGTAGCATCGGCTTGCCCTTATTGCAATACCATGCTTACAGATGGCGTTAAAAATAAAGAAAAAGAAGCCGATATTAAAGTGATGGATATTGCCGAAATAATTGTTAATGAAATTGAATAAACTATACAATGAAAACAAAAATTAACTGGAAAAAATTTATAATTAGCAGCATTATTATTTTTATTGCTTTTGTTTTTATTGCAGATGTAATAATAGATTTTAAGAATTTAGATTGGCACAAAATTTTTGGTTTTGAAAACTTATTTTGGAAAATATTAGCAGCATTAGTAGGAGCATTTTTTTATTCAAGTTATAAAGTAGAAAAGAAAAATTAATTTATTATGGACTTAAATTATCAATCACATATTCCCGAAAACTTTCATCCTACTTCAAAAGTGTGGATATACCAAAGCAACCGTTTGTTTACATTAAATGAAGTATTTACTATTGAAAAAATGCTAACCGATTTTACAACAACTTGGCAAAGCCATGGTGACGCTGTTAAAGGTTATGCAAATTTATTTTTCGGACAATTTATTATTTTAATGGCCGATGAAACAGTTGCCCAGCTTGGTGGTTGCAGCATTAGCAGCAGCATGCAAGTAATTAAAGAAATTGAAAAATTATTTAAAGTTGAATTGTTTAACAGGCACAGTTTAGCATTTATTGTAAAAAATAAAATTGAAATACTGCCATTGCAACAACTTAATTACGCCTTAGAAAATAATTTTATTACAGCTAACACATTATACTTTAATAACCTTGTTGCCAATAAAGAAGAATTATTAAGTAAGTGGATTGTATCTATAAAAGAAAGTTGGTTAAAAACTAAAATTCAAACAACAGTATAACAAAAAGCCATTAGCATTATAAAATACTAATGGCTTTTATTTTTTATTCAAAAAAAATAAATTATCCTAAAACAATATTTACCGATTGTTTTTGTTTAACAATATAATTGTAAGTAACAATTAATGTTGGTAAAAATATTAATGTGGCTGCTAAAGCATGTTTATAAAAAGGAATCCCTGCTTCGTAACAAGTAATTAATCCATTAAAATTTTGCGGGTACATTTTGCTGCCATACCAAACAATAAAATTTGATAACAAAAAGAAAACAGTTGGAGCTATTACTGCACCAAAACCAACAGCAGTAATACTTTTACCTTTTAATGCCCAACCTATTAATGTTGCAGATAATAACAACGCATAGTTTACTAATTGATATTTATATAAGCCTGCAAAAACAAACAAATTATTAATGTATAAAATTTGAATAATTACATCACTTATAAACAATGCTATTAAAGGTAATAGAAAAGAAAGTTTTTTATCTTTTACAATCATTCCGCTAAATAATGCCGTAGCAATTAATGGAGAAAAACCACTCCATTCTATTTTAGCAGCAAACAATAATTTAGAAATTGTAGCCAATGCAACAACAAACAATGTAAACAATGCTATTCTTAAAGTATTCTTCATTTTAATAAAAATTTATGCAAAAATAAGTTTAAATCAATTCATTACAAACCATGTTTTGCCCATTGTGTTAATTAGATGGAACAAAAGCTTTAAAAATTAAACATTTACCAGATGATACAATGCTATATTCTTCATTAGGTAATACAGTTAATGCCTCACCTTGTTTAAAAGCAATACCTGTTTTGTTACTATCATATATAATTCCTCCGCCTTCAATTGCAATTAAAATTTCTAACGATGTGCTTAAAGCTGTTAGTTTATCTGTTCCATTCAATTCAATTTTATTAATCCCAAAATCGGGTACAGGGCAAGCGTAATTTTTTTCAACACCTGATAAGTTATTACCATACATAACATTAGGCACAACAGGTTCAAACAATGTATGTTTCATTAATTCTTTTACATCAATATGCTTAGGTGTTAAACCACCGCGTAATACATTATCGCTATTGGCCATTAATTCTGCGTTTTGCCCTTCTAAATAAGCATGAGGTATTCCTGCTTTTTGAAAAATAGCTCCACCCTTTTCAATTTTTACAATATTAAAAAAGTAAATAGAAAAAATTCCTCTATCAATATTTTTTATTTCTGTTGTTCCATCATACAATTTAGTAACCCACCAACCGGGCATAGCTTTATTTAATTTTTGTAAAGATTTTTTACTTATTTCTTTTTTAACCAAAGGAATTAACATAGCATCAATTTCTGCCTGATTCATTTCCATTACAAATTGATACAAACCTTTTATTCCATCTCTTTTAAATAAAGGCAATAGCAAATTAAACTCTTGCACATCTTCTAAAACTGTTTCTAAATCTGCATATTGTTTAAAACCATGCAATAACCAAAACTCACTTAATGCTACCATTACTTCAGGTTTATGATTTCTATCTTTATAATTTCTGTGCGGTACATTTATAGGAATACCCACAGCTTCTTCTGCGTCAAAACCTTTGGCAGCCTCTTCTTTAGTTGGATGTACTTGAATAGATAACATATCTTTTACATCTAAAATTTTAAACAAGTATGGCAGCTCACCAAATTCATTATAAACTTTTTCGGTTACTAATTCATTAGGATATTCTTTAATTAATTGATTGAGAGAATAATTTTTTTCGGAAGTAATTATTTCTGATGATGCAGAAGGATGAGCTCCCATCCAATATTCGGCACAAGGTTTATGTTCTTCATTTTTAAAACCTAACAATTTAGGAATATACTCGTAACCACCCCATGCATAGTTTTGCACTTTACCTTTTAGTTTAAATATTTTATCTTTCAGCACCATAACAATTGCAATTAGTTTTTATAATGAATAAAAATAAAGATAAGGGCAACAGAGGAGAAAATATAGCATCTGAATATTTATTAAAAAAAGGTTATACAATTCTACACCGCAACTGGCGACACAAGCAAAGAGAGATAGATATTATAGCCACTCAAAATAATATTTTACATTTTATTGAAGTAAAAACAAGAAGCAGCAATAAGTTTGGTTTGCCTGAACAAAGTGTAAATCAATATAAAATGAATGCATTAAAAAAAGCAGCCGAAGCATTTTTATTGCAACAAACAGAATGGAAACAAATTCAGTTTGATGTTATTGCAATAACTATTAATAAAAATAATGTTGAAGAAATTTTTGTAATTGAAGATGTATTTTTTTAAAAGAAATCTTTGTTAAATCCTATTTTCTATTACCAAACATATTCACTCTGCATCATTCTTTCAACCATTTTAAAAGTAGCTGGGCAGTATTCAACATTTTGTTGATGCACATGCAAATAATCTTTCATTTTCTTTTTGGCTAAGTGTGGGAAACCCGCACAGTCTGCAGGTCTTACTTCATAAATGCTACACATATTTGTTTTTAAATCTAAAAATTGGCAAGGTTGTTTTACGTTCATCCAATCGCCTGCTTTTTTATCAAACTCTAACCATTTTTCTTTAAACTCTTTTGGCTTCATTCTAAAATGTGTAGCAATTCGTTTAATATCTTGTGCAGTAAAAGTTGGCGTCATTGTTTTACAACAATTGGCACATGTTAAGCAATCTACTTCTTTCCAAACTTCTTTATCAATTATTTCGGCAACGGCATCTAAATTTTTTGGTGGATTCTTTTCTAACTTTCCTAAAAAACGTTTAAATGCTTTTTTATTATGATGTACTTTTTGCTTAAATGAACGAAGATTAACCGACTGCATGCTTAACAATTAAGAATGAATAATTTAAAATTGTACGCAGAACTTACTGCAATAAATTTTTATTTTTGATAGCTGCTAAAATAACAGTTTAAGCAACTCAATTCAACATTCATTATTTATAATTTATTATTTTAATGTGGGAAGCATATAAAAAAGGATATAAACATTGGTTGCAATTAGAAAAATTATTGAGTGAAAACTCGGTTGAAGCATACTTGCACGATATTGAAAAACTAACACAACATTTAGTAACTAACAATACGATGAAAAGCCCGCAGGAATTGAGTTTAAAAGATTTACAACAATTTATACAATGGATACATGAATTAGGTATGACATCAACCTCGCAAGCAAGAATTATATCGGGCATAAGAAGTTTTTATAAATATTGTTTAATAGAACAAATTGTAACAACAGACCCCACAGCTTTATTAGAAGCACCAAAAACAAAAAGAACTTTACCCGATTTTTTAAGCTTTGAAGAAATAGAAAATATTATAACACAATTAGATTTAAGCAAACCCGATGGTACACGCAACAAAGCTATTTTAGAAACTATGTATAGTTGCGGTTTACGTGTTAGTGAAGTAATAAATTTAAAACTAAGTAGTTTGTATTTAGATGTTGGTTTTATACGTGTTATAGGAAAAGGTGATAAAGAAAGATTAGTGCCCATTGGTAGTGCTGCTGTAAAATATATTACTATTTATAAAGAAACAGTAAGAACACACCAACACATTCAAAAAGGATTTGATGATATTTTATTTTTAAACAAATTCGGAAAAAATTTATCTCGTATAATGATTTTTTATATTATAAAAGAATTGGCAGCTAAAGCAGGTATTCGTAAAAAAATATCTCCGCATACTTTCCGTCATTCATTTGCTACGCATTTAGTAGAAGGCGGTGCAGATTTACGTGCAGTGCAAGAAATGTTGGGGCACGAAAGTATTACCACCACTGAGATTTACACGCATCTTGATAGAGATTATTTACGAAGCACTTTGCAGGCATTTCATCCTGCATTTAAAAAAGTATAATACTATAAATAAATTTTACTCTTGTTTTTTCTTTCTACTTATTTCTTTAGCCTTTTTTATTCCGTAACCCACACCACCTGCTATTAGCAAACTTAATCCTCCATCTATTGGTGCATCTACATCTCCACCTAAATCAGGTGGTTGTGCATTTACAATATTTGTAAGTACTAACATTAAAATCAATAGTGTTAGTATTTTTTCTGTTTGGGTTGTATTGAATATTTTCTTCATGTTTTATTTTGTTTGAGTGTGTTTCATTCATCAATCGTGAGACGAGAGTTAACTACTTAATACTCCCTACTCATTATTGTTTAATTACTTTATCTGTTATTACAGTATTGCCATCTGTAGTTTGTACTATATACATACCTAATGCTGCATTGCTCATACTTATATTGTTTACACCATTTATTGCAGCTTGTATAGCTATTGTTCTGCCGTTTATATCTTTT
Organism: Bacteroidota bacterium; assembly: GCA_018267725.1. GTDB lineage: Bacteria > Bacteroidota > Bacteroidia > Chitinophagales > Chitinophagaceae > CW01. The sequence continues at coordinate 214,071 of JAFDXY010000016.1, read as the reverse complement.
ACTTGTATTACCGCATTATTGCTATTGGCAATTTGAATTTTTATAGGTTGATCATTACTAATAATATTTCCTAACAATTTTGCTGAGAAAGCACCACCTGCATTGTTTGCTGGTAATGTAGCTATTTCTTTACTTGTAAAAGCCAATTCAAATCTTTGCTCTCCTTTTGTTGCAGCATCGTTTGTAATACTAAAAGAATAACTTGCTCCATTTATTAGTTCTGTTTCTTTGTTTAATAGTTTATCACGTAATACTATTTTGGTATCTGTTAAATTATTATTGTTTATTTTAAATGTATAATTTGCTACACTACCATATACTCCTAAAGGAATGGTTGTATTAAAATCTTTTCTTGCATCAATGGCTAATCGTAAACTATCTGTTGTTATGCAGTAAATATTAATGTCATCATTATACAATTTTTTCAAATCACTTTTATCAATACCTATTCCGGTAGCATTCGCATCTTTTTTCACAAATAGTTTATCTCCATAATCATTTCCTTTATCAATTTCCAATTCTAAATAATTAGTTACATCATTTGCACCAAACAAGCCTGTTTGCATAGTTCCCGTTGTATTTATATCTCCACCATAAACAGTATAAGTACTTGATGATGGAACAAAAGCAATTACGCCAAGTACGGGTATGGTATTACTTGCATTTGAACTCATAACAGGGCTCCAATTACCTGCTTTTTGTGTAGGTGCACTTGTTACGCCTATTTGATATACATAGTATGGTAATGATGTTCCACCGGTTAATGCTATACTTTTTACAGGAGCATAGAAAGGGTTTCCTACTAAAGCAAAAACGCCTGTATATCCTATATTGCCATTGTATGGAATTGTGTTAAGTGCATTATTAGTTACACTATAGGTAAATGCAGATGGACCATTTCCGCTATAAACACTTCCGTTCACTTCATTTGCCAAACCACGTATAAATAACCCATAAGGTATATTTGCTGCCCAAGTACTGCTTGTTACATTTGTCCAAGTAAAGTTTGAAGCATTAGGATCCATTATTCTACTATCAGTTAAATTAGTAGCCCCATTAGGTGTTGTACTTATCGTAATATTATTAGCGGCAGCTACCGAAGCTATGTTTACTGCACCATTGAATGGATTATTAAACAACCTCCAACCTCTTTGAGCTGCTATATTTTGTTGTACTGATAATCCTCCGCCGGTATTAAAAGTAATATTATTAGTGCCTGCAATTAAACTACCGCCTGGTTTAAGTGCAATACCATTGGTTGTTATGTTTACTGTAGAAGTATCTACTAAAATTCCACCATTTTGAACAGTGATATATTTTACACTTGGTGCAGGGTTGGTAGAGGCAGTTATTATTGGAATATTATTTCCTGCTGTTACTGGTGCTATTATTACAGAATCACTTGTACCTGGTACATTGTTAGTGTTCCAATTGCTATTAGTATTCCAGTTGGTATTGGTAACACCTGTCCAAACAACTCCGGTTTGATTGCTAATGGCAAAATCGTAATTAGATATATCAAAATAAATATTATTTGTTGGTTGAATTTTTATACGAGCAGCATTTGTATTAATATTATTAGGAAATGTAATACTTGCACTACCATTATTAGCCGTAGAGGCAAGTAATGTTGTAGGAAACGAACTACCACCATCTGTTGAAAGTAAAATAGTTACATTAGGTGATGCAGTGTTTGTGTTATTAACACTCCAAGTAACTGTTGCATTTGCTCCGGCAGAATAAGTTCCTTTAAAATCATTTGTTATTAAAAAAGGCCCTTGACCAGCATCTATTGTAACTTGCACTGTTTTATATGCCACTGCTCCACCATTCGGATTATTATCTCTAACAGTCAATCTGTTGTTTAACACAAAAGCTACAGAAGGTAATTTATCACCGGGTGCTGCATTTGTTCCATTTAAAACAGCACTTAATATTGGAAAATATCTAGTTCCACTACTGATGGGATTATAACTTCTAAAATAAGGAGGTTGGGTGGCATCTGTAAATGTAGATGTATTGGGTGCAATTTGACCGGTATCCATTCCTTCCCAACTATAAGTAAGACTTCCATTTGAAGAACCTCCTGTTGCAGAACCTATTAAGACAAATGGAGTTGATATAGGTATTGTATAATTGCTTGGAATAGTAATATTAATAGCTTGATAACTTGAATTAGTAATTGTACTACCAACAGCAGTAATATCTACTCCGTTATAATTAGTACTTGTTAAATAATTTACTGCTTGGTCATAATCGGCACTATGAAAATTTAAAACAGGACCTGAGGCTGGACTACCTGTAACATAATCATCACTTCCACAAGTAAAACCATAACTCATTATTGTACAACCCGAACCCGGCTCTACTGATGTTGGTCCATTACGGGTAGTGCAAACAGGTATTGAACTATTGTAACTATGAGCCATTCCAAATTGATGACCCATTTCGTGGGCAATTACCTGATCTGTATAAATTTGAGAAAATCCCGTAACCCAATCTCCTTCCGTCATTGCGTTTTGTGCTTTATCACCCGTTTGCCCGACAGAAGGTGATAAAGCAATGCCACCACCTGAACTACCTGAGTTTGCAGTTGCAGGGTCGGCAGTAATAACAAAACCAATATCGTAATTAGCATCTCCTACAGCACTATCTACAAATCTTTGATTAATTGGTAACATTGCAGAGTTTGATAAGTTAGCTGCTACAAAAGGATCAGATGCAGCTGAAGCAATAACTGTATTAGTGCTGGTAACTAACTGAAATTTTGCACTTAACTCCCTTAAATATATTGCATTAACTCTGTTAATATAAGCTACTATGTCATTAAAAGCATTTGTAACACCTCCATGTTTTGTAGTAAAATTACTGGTTACAGTTACGGCTAATCTAAATGTTCTTACGGTTGACCCCGTAGAGTTATTATAAGTAGTTGTTGCACCCATTGTTTTAACATTATTATCAAAACCAAATGTGTTATTTAATGTTGGAGATGAAATAATGGAAGTGCTAGTTTTTTTTTGTAAAAAATGAGGTTCACATGATTCTCTCGAATAATTTTTAGAAGCAGGGGCAATTGCATCGCTTGCATTATAAAATATATACGTGTTCTTAACACTTTTAGCATACTTTTCAAAATACATGTTTTCATTTGTTGCAGCATTATACACTACTGCATTAAAATCGTTTCCGGTAATAGTTATGGTTACAGATAATTTAGGATTATTTAGCCCAACACCCATGTAGGTTTTAATATCAGGATATTCCTTTGCAATGTTAGGAGCAAGTACTTGTGTTTCTACAATTTTAAATATTTCAGTTTGCCCGTTAGTTAAGGGTATTTCAATTGGAGTTGGTGTACCGTTTGAGTATTGAATAGGTGCATTGCTTAATTGTGATTTAAGTTGTTGCACATTTATTTTAAAAATATTCTTTTTTGTAATATTCCATTTCTTATACTCACGTTGGTGTGAATAGTTGCTTATATCTTGCTGCTCAAACGTTTTAGTTTGTTGGGCTTTTAATATGCCTAAAAACAATAGACATACAAATACAAGACAAAATTTTAAACTACAATTTGGTAAAGATAGCTGCATAAACAAAATTTATATTTTTAAAAATAAAAACAAAATCGCCATATATATGGTTAGTATAGTTTTTAAAATATTAAATGCAGCAGAAAGCGTTGTAAGGACTAATATCTATTTATCAAATTTATAGTAAACTTATATATTCCTATAATTTTTTTTAGTGTATGAATATAAAAACAAAAATTAATTTTTACAGTTATTGTATATTTATTTATTTCCTGTTTTATTGGAAGGTGAATTATTCTTTTTCTTATCATTCTTTTTTACAACCCCAAAAACAGTATCTACTAACGAAGCTTTTTTAACGTCTATTTTTTCAGGAATAATTAAGCCCATAATTGCAGGTTTAGCAGTTGGGTCAAAACCTTTTACATTGTTTGTTAATGCAGGTTGTGTGGTATCTTTTTTAAGTTGATTGTCATTTTTATTTTCATCTTTTTTAATTAAATCATTGCTGTTATTAATTGGTAATTGAATTGTAGCTTCGGTTAGTTTAGTATTTGTTTGAGCACTATTTTTATTAATAGAAAATAACATTGCAGTTATAGCAGCTAATACCCATTTCCAATTTTTCTTTTCGTTTATTTTAGTTTCAACTAATGGCCTCATAGTTTGGCTAACTTCAAACCTACCGCATATTCTACCTTTATTATTGTTTAAAAAATTTAATACTGCAGCATCTGTCATATTACTAAAATCAATAACTTTTTTTTGACAGCTTAAACAAAATCTTCCTTTTTCAACTTCATTCATATTATCCCAATTTTCGTGGCAAGGCTCTGCAATGCGTATAAGTGTTTGTTGTTTCATAAAATTATTTTAACTATTGATGAAGCATTTAAAAAAATTACATAACATACAATTACAAAAAATTTTATCTTCACGCCAATGGCGTTATTAAAGCATATAGAAAATAATACATCAGATGATGATTTGCTGAAAGAATACCAACGTTTGCACAACCAGCAAACACTTGCCGTACTTTATTTGCGTTACAGCGATCTTGTTTTTGGTACTTGCATGAAATATTTTAAAAACCCTGAAACAGCACAAGATGCGGTAATGAATATTTATCAGGAATTAGTGGTTAAACTAAAAACACATGCTGTAGAAAATTTTAAAAGTTGGCTTTTTGTAGTAACAAAAAACCACTGTTTAATGCAATTGCGAAAAGATAAAAAAACAATTACGGTAGAATTTCAACCAACTTTTATGCAATCGGAAGATTTTTCGCATCTGGATAATATTCTTGAAAAAGAAAAAGAATTAGAAAAACTTACAGCGTGTATTGATGGCTTAAATAATGAACAGAAAAAAATTATTAAACTATTTTATTTAGAAGAAAAATGCTATAACGAAATTGTTGATATAACAGGAGAAGATTGGAACAAAGTAAGAAGCCTTGTACAAAACGGAAAACGTAACTTAAAAATATGTATGGAAAAAAATGGCTAACACACAAAAACATATTAACTACTCTTACACCGATATTGAAAAATATTTGCACGGTAAAATGAATGCAAGTGAAATGCATGCATTTGAAAAAGCTGCATTATCCGATTCGTTTTTAGCAGAAGCCGTTGATGGTTATAGAGAAATAAATGCTACCGAAGCCGCCAACAGATTACAACAAATTGAAACAGCTATTTTAAGTAATCAAGAAAAAACAAAAGTGGTAAGCATGCCTACTGCAACAAAAAAACATTATTGGCGTGTAGCAGCATCGGTAATTGTTTTAATTGGTATTGGCGGAATTACTTTTCAACTATTAAATAAAAAATCTACAGAAAATTCTATTGCTAAAACAGAAATAAATAAACCACAAATTAATAATAACAATCAGGCTACAGTAACACCACCAACTGTAACTAATAAAGAAGAAGAAAAAAATGCAGTTGCACAAAATACTTCCCCCAAAAATATTCAAACAAAAAAAGAACCTGTTATAGCAAGTGCAGAAAATGCCAACACAGCACCAAGTGCATTAAAAGATGATAAACTTGCTGAAAAGAAAGAAACTGCAGCAATACTAAAAGCAGATTCATTACAACCAACAACTGCAAGCAAAGAAAATGTTTCAGCACCACAAACACTTTCTGAAACTGTTGTAACTTCTATAATGAAAAATGCAAATGCAAAATCTTATTCTTCTCAAAAAAGATATGAATTAATGCCTGAAGATGGTTGGGATAATTATAAAAATTATTTACGCAAAATATTATCAGAAAATTTTAAAACAGATGAATTTAAAGGCACTATTGAATTAGCAATACTTATAAACAATTCAGGTAAAGTTGAAGATGTAAACGTGAATAAATCTCCCAATCAAAAAATAAATAATACAATTATTAAAGCCATTAAAGAAGGCGGTAATTGGTTAGACAGTTCTCCTTCAAAAGATAAGAAAGAAAAAAAGATTGTAATTTTTACTTTACAGTAACAAGCAGACAAAGAATAATTTTTAAATCGATATGAAAGAGTTAGAAAACCTTGCAGAATTAGTTAAGACAGAGCTAAGTTTAAAGTACGACACAGATTCTGTAAAGTTCATAGAAGGGTTTATTGAAAGAAATAAAAACAGTTTTGATAAAGAACAGAGTCAAGGCTTAATAAATTCTTTAGGCTCTTTTTTAGGGCAATGTATTATTGAAAATTATGGAGGGCAATGGCAAACTGATAATGAAACGGGCTGGATTGCCGTTGTTTTTGATAACAATAATAAAGCGTATCCATTTGCCAAAGTAAGTAAGCAGTTTGATAACGGATTAGAAGATTCAGTTTATTCTTTTTATACCGGTATTCCAACAGTTTTCAAATTATACAAAAAGAAAAAAGCTTGGTGGAAATTTTAAAATATGGGTATTAAATTTTTTACCACCTTTTTTCAAACTGCATTTCACTATTATATATTTTACAAATACCGAAAACAGCAGACTGCTTTTTCATTCGTTCATATAAAATATTTTCCAATTCTCAATAATGCAGTAGGTTTGTGTAAAACAACTAACATGAAAAAAATATTATTGTTTGCTACATTGTATGCAACTGTTTGTAATGCACAAGTACGCATGCCTGCACCAAGTACCACACAAAGCATTACACAAGATTTTGGTTTAGGAAGAATTGAACTTACCTACTCTCGCCCCAATATTAAAGGCAGAACAATTTTTAAAGAAAATAGTGAGTTAGCACCTTTTGGAAAAGTTTGGAGAACAGGTGCTAATGCTTCTACCAAAATAAAATTTACAGACCCTGTTATTATTGCAGGTCATAATGTTGATACAGGTAGTTATGCATTGTGGACTATTCCCGGAAAAAAAGAATGGACAATTATTATTAATAAAGACTCTAAAAATTGGGGAACAGTTTATGTTGAATCTGATGATTTATTTCGTTTTACAGTTGCTGCAGATAATATGAAAGAAAACATGGAAACATTAACCATGCAGTTTACCGATATTAAACCCGAAAGCTGCGAGTTACATATTATGTGGAGCAATGTTGCAGTGCGTATTCCTATTACAACAAATATTAAAGATAGAATTAAAGCAAATATTGAAAAAGCTTTAGCTGCCGATAAAGTTTCAGGAGCAACATATTATCAAGCTGCAAATTTTTATTACGAGTGGGAAAAAGATTACAATAAAGCGTTACCCAATGCTGCCAAGGCTTTTGAAGCAAGCCCAACTTCTTATTGGATAGCTCTTTTAAAAGGAAGAATTGAAAAAGCTTTAGGAGATAAAGTAAGTGCAAAAGCCGATGCAGAAAAAGTTATTGAATTAGCAACTGCCGCTAAGAATGATGATTATGTACGTGCTGCTAAAGAACTTTTAAAATCTTTATAAATTCTCTTTAACAAAAAACAGAGCCACACTTTTTTAGTGTGGCTTTTTTATAAACACTTTTACATGCACATAAAAAATTTTGAGTTTAAAGCAAGGGTTAATAGTATTGAAAAATATGAAACCAAACTACTTACACTAAACCCAAACTATATAGGAACAGACCATCAAATTGATACTTATTTTAATGCACAAAACGGAAGATTAAAACTAAGGCAAGGCAATATTGAAAATGCTTTAATTCAATACAACAGAAAAAACATTAAAGGTTCAAAAGAATCTGATATTATTCTCTTTAAACATAAAACAGATAATGCTTTGAAAGATATTTTAACTAAAGAGTTAGGTGTTTTGGTTGAAGTAGATAAACTTAGAAAAATTTATTTCATCAACAATATTAAATTTCATTTTGATGAAGTAAAAAACTTAGGAACTTTTATTGAAGTAGAAGCCATTGATGATGCTAACAAATTCACAATAGAAGATCTAAAAAATCAATGCAATTATTACTTTAATTTTTTTGAATTAAATGAAGAAAATATAATTGCACAATCATACAGCGATTTATTATTAAACATATCTTCAACCAAATAATTTAAAATGATTAATTGGCAAGATTTTGAAAAAATTGAAATACGTGTAGGAACAATTATTGAAGCAAAAGATTTTATTAATGCCAAAAAACCTGCATACCAATTAACTATAGATTTTGGAAAATTAGGAACAAAAAAATCGTCGGCACAAATAACGCATTATTACACAAAACAAAATTTAATAGGAAAACAAATTGTAGCAATTGTAAATTTCCCACCCAAACAAATTGCAAATTTTTTTAGTGAATGTTTGGTATTAGGTGTGTACGATGAAAATAACCACGTAATTTTATTGCAGCCCGATAAACTAACTACTAACGGGCAACCCATTGGTTAATGAATGAATTGTATTATACATATTACGAAAGCCCTGTTGGGCTTTTAAAAATAGGCGGCACAGAACACTATATTGCCGAACTAAGTTTTGTTGATAACAAAGAACAAGTAATACATGGCGAGCCGGGTGTTAGCGATGTTATTCACCAATGCACCGAACAATTAATAGAATTTTTTCAGGGAAGAAGAAAAGTATTTAACGTACCCGTACACCAAGATGGAACAGATTTTCAGAAAAAAGTTTGGAATGAATTATTAGATATCCCATTTGGAAAAACGATTAGCTATTTAGATTTAGCAAAAAAACTTGGCGACCCAAAAGTTATACGGGCAGCGGCTTCTACCAACGGTAAAAATAATATTGCCATTATTGTTCCTTGCCATCGTGTAATTGGTAGCGACAAAAGTTTAACAGGATATTCAGGTGGTTTATGGCGTAAAAAATGGTTGTTGCAACATGAGTTTCGCATACAACATGGTGTGCAAACTTTATTTTAATTATATTTCATAAATAAAAAATCTTCACCAAATAAATTTTCAATTATCAACGCATACAGTAAACCTTATTATATTTTTTTCTTATTAATTCCAACAGGTATTAGTCAGGGTTTTGTAAGTATTACCTTGCCCTATTTATTTACGCAAAAAGGTTTTTCGGTAGAGTTATCAGCAAGTATTATTGCTTTTGGTTTAACAGCAAATATTTGGCGTTTTGTATGGGGGCCCGTAGCAGATACTACATTAAGTTTAAAAAAATGGTATGTAATTGGGTTGGCATCAACCATTATTACACTTATTGCACTTTGTTTAATACCATATAATGTAAAACAAACTACACTGTTATTTGCATTAGTGCTTTTATCGCAAATAGCATCAACACTAATTATGTTACCAATTGGCGGCATAATGGCACACAGAATTCAAGAAGAAGAAAAAGGCAAAGCAAGTGGTTGGTTTCAGGCAGGAAATTTAGGCGGAACTGGTATTGGCGGCGGAATTGGTTTATGGTTAGCTACACATTATAATATAACTGTTGCAGCCGTTGCAGTTAGTATAATAATGCTTTTTTGTTGTTGGCCATTGTATAAAATTAAAGATATACATATTGATAAAAATAATAAATTATTAAAGCAGCTAAAACAAGTAGGAATTGATATAATTGATATGATAAAAATTCCTATTTCGCTTTTTGTATTGCTTCTTGTTTTTGCACCAATTGGTGCTGGTGGAGCTTCTTATTTATGGAGTGCTATTGGGAATGATTGGCATGTAAGTGCCGATACTATTGCTTTAATTACAGGTGTTCTTAGTGGTGTTGTTAGTGCTGTTGGAAGTGTAATTGGTGGATGGATTTGCGATAAATGGAGTGTGTTTACCGGATATTTTTTTACAGGAACATTATGTGCATTGGTAACAATTGTAATGGCATTATGCGGTAATTCTCCTACTGTGTTTATTATTGGTGTATTGGCTTATGCGTTTGTATTGGGGCAATGTTATGCAGCATTTTCTGCAACCTTATTATTTGCCATTGGTAAAAAATCTGCTTCTACAAAATATGCATTGTTATCATCATTCGGAAATATACCTGTTGTTTATATGACGGCTCTTGACGGAAAAATACACGATGCTTTTAACAGTAAAGCAATGTTATTATTTGAAAGTTTTGCAGTTATTCCGTTTATTATAATAGGAGTTGTGGTTGTAAGATGGATGAGTAAAAAAAATTTAATAAAAAAGCAAGTGAGTTATTAAAAACTGTACTCGCATTTTCAATATCAAATAATTATAAACTATTTCTTTCTTAAATAACTTCCTGTTAAAGCTGCAAGTCCTGCAACTAAACCGCCAACAATAGCAGTAACTAATATTACAACATAAGCAGAACCTCCTAATGGCAACACTCCTGCAATTTTTGTGGCAAGTATATGTTCATTTCTAAAATCAATTATTAAAGCCATTATTCCCCATAATAAAAACAAAGCTAAAAAGCCACTTAAAAATGCTTTACTTGGTTTTTGGTGTACACTTAATGCAACTAATAAAGAGCATAAAGCACAACTCCACCAAGGAATAATGCTAAACAATCCAAAAGCAAAACTTAATAATGCAGTTAATAATATAGCAGTAAAAAATTTCATTTAAAATTATTTTAATGTTTTATAAGATTTAAATTACTTTATACCTTGTAATAAAATTTATCCGTTAATAAAAGTTATATGCCATTTAATACGATTGTTGTGGCGAGCTTCCTGCTTTTTTAAAAACAACAAAGTATAATATTTTCCTGCAGCCCATGTATCTATAAACGTATCGTAATATTTACTACCGGGGTTACCACTTTGCCCACCAGGGTAAACAGCATAAGCTTCAACCTTATCGGTTAATTGCACCACCATTCTCCAACTTGGGCCGTGTTCAGATTTGGTTGCATTTATTATATTTTCTCCACCACCAATAGGTAAATGTAATCTGCTTAATGCAGGTAATTTTAATAAGTGATTTACTCTTGTGTCTTTATATTTTCCCCATGCTAATTTGTTATTTTTTTCAAGGTCTGCAAATGTTTTGGTTGCTTTTTGTAATGCAGTTAAAACAACATCGTGCATTGTTTCAACTTTATCTGTTGTTAAAATATTATCTGCAAATACATAATTGCTATCTCTTAACAAGGCTTCTAATAAAGTTGAGTGCTCAGGCCAATACATAGGTTGTTTGGCTTTGCTGTAATCATCTGCATAAACTTCCGCATATACACTATCCCACAATATTTTAAATATGGTTGAGCCTTGTTCATTAATATCTGCTCTTAAATTCCAAGATTTAAAAATGTTTAAATATTTTTTTTCTTTATCGTTTAATTTGTTTTCATCAATATATTTTAAAAGAACGGGTTTTGCTGTTGCTGCAAATACATTGTAGTTATCTATTTGCAGTTCTTCCATATCGGTAGGTGTAATATTATTCATAGAAGATAAACGCTTGTTAATTTCAATTCCTCTATACAACGGAAAGTTTCCGTTTCTTCCTAAATAATATGGATAGGTAGAATCTACAGGCATTTGGTTGGCACTGCTTACAAAGCCTCTGGCAGGGTTACTCATTTGCGGATTTTCTTTAATATCTATAAACCCTTGCCACATATAACTGCTATCTGTTCCGGGCATTACAAAATCTCCTTGTCTTTTCCATTTTGCAGGGAATTTTCCTTGTTGGCGAATGGCAATATCTCCATTATTACATGCAAATACAAAATTTTGACCAGGACATTCAAATGTTGAAATAGCTTCAACATAATCTAAATAATTTTTGCTTCTATTAAGTTTATAAAAAGTTAGCAGTTCATTACTTGCATCGTGTGCTGTCCATCTTACTGCATAATATTTTCCATCTTTATTATTGCTTTGAAATTTTTTATCATACATCACTGGTCCAAAAATCGTCATGGCTAACATTTCAACATCATCAGGTTTTCCTTTTACTTTTATTACTTCTCTTCTAAATTGTGTTTTAATCCATGCATTGTTAAACCAATATTCTTGCATGGTGCTGTCTTTAAATTTTATTTCGTAAAAATCTTTTACATCTCTGCCTGCATTGGTTTCTCCCCATGCACAGCTATCATTAAAACCAATTGGTATTGCCGGTGTGCCGGGAAAAGATGCACCATATACACTGTAAGTTGGTGTGGTTATTTGCATTTCAAACCAAAGCGAAGGAAGGTTTAAACCCAAATGAGGATCGTTGCACAAAATAGGTTTCCCACTTTTTGTTTTACTGCCTGCAACTGCCCAGTTATTGCTGCCATTATCTTTATCGGGAATAATGGGGGGAATAGCTGCAATAACATCGTTTGTATTATTTAAATATAAAGAATCAATATTTTTTGGAGTAGAAACAGTAGTGCCTGCTTTTTCAAAAACAGTTCCTTTGGGAATGATAGGGTCTAACGAATCTGCAACAGCAGGAAATAGTTTTTTATAAGTATCCCATCCAAAAAAGTTTTTAGTATTTGTCATTCCTAAATCTGCATCACCTTGCCCCGATAAATCGAAACTCATAAACTTTAAAAACAATGCAGTTTTTAAGTTAGTCCATGCTTCGGGTTTATAATCTAATAATTTATATTCTAAAGGAATATCGTTTTCATTCAAATTATTAATATAATTGTTTACACCTGCTGTATAAGCATCTAAAGCATTTTTAGTATCGGCATTAGCTTCTGCTGCTTTTAAAGAATTTTCTGCTGCATAAACCATTCCTAATCTTCTAAAATATTTATCGGTATTTAGTCTGCTGTCTCCTACTATTTCACTTAATCTGCCTGCAGCTACATAGGTTTCAAATTCCATTTGCCATAAACGAAATTTAGCGTGTAAATAACCTTGAATAAAATAGGCATCATAATCGTTTTCGGCATACACATGTGGTACTAATCTATCATCAAAATATACTTCTGCTCCTGCTTTTAAGCCATGCAGTTTTATATCTTCATCAAACGAAATATCTGTTGGTTCTGCATTTTTCCAAAAACCTTTTTGTGGAGATAAAAAATATCCCAACCTTGGTGTTTTACTACCGCCAACAGGTAACTGAGTGTTTAGTGTAATAATTAAAGCAGTGGTTAGCGTTGCAGAAATAATTGCAGGAACAATTTTCATAGCAATGTTTTAGAATAATGAAAATAAGGAATTTCTTAATGTAAGTTACAGTTTATAAAATACGGTTTGTAAAATACAAATAATAAGCACGTTAATTTATATTCGGTTTCTATTAATAATTTCCGCTTCGTTCTTTTACCCAATTTAAAATTATGTTTAATTGTTCTTCACGAGTTAAATGCGTGTTATCTAACAACAAAGCATCTGCAGCTTGGCGTAAAGGGCTAATAGTTCTTGTGCTATCAATATGATCTCGACTAATAAGATTTTGTTTTACTTCTGCAAAGCTTATATTCATATTGCCTTTGTTATGTAATTCTGTTAAACGGCGTTGTACACGCGTATCTACATCGGCCGTTACAAAAATTTTCAGTTCTGCATTAGGAAAAACAGTAGTGCCAATATCTCTTCCATCCATTACAATTCCTTTAGCTATGCCCATTTGCTGTTGTTGTGCTACTGCAAAAATTCTTACTGCTTCTATGGCAGCAACTGTACTTACATATTCGCTTACCTTCATTTCGCGAATAGCGGTTTCAACATTTTCATTGTTTAATAAAATATCGCTTTTGCCTTCTGCTTCATTATATACAAATTTTAAATGAATATTGTTTAACGCATTAGAAACAGCAGTGTCATTTTTTATATCAATATTATTATTCAAAAAATATAAAGTGATGGCTCTGTACATAGCACCGCTATCTATAAAAACATAGTTTAATGCTGTTGCTAATTGTTTAGCCATAGTACTTTTTCCGCAGCTTGAGTATCCATCAATTGCAATAACAATTTTTTTCATGTCGCAAATGTGTATGAAAAAAGTAAAAAAATGAAATATTAGTTTTAGTATTTCAAAACGGAAAATAGTAACATTAAAAGCCAATGAGATTTTTTTATAAACTGAAGCTATTAGCGAGTAGTTTCTTCACCGATTAAACAACTTTATTCGCCAAAAACATTAATTAATTTCATAGCATAACAAATAGTTTCGTGTAAACCTATAAACATGAGAAAACTATTAATAGCTTTAATAGCTGTTTGTTTATTTATTTTAGTGAACAGTTCAAAAGCATCTACAAATTTTTTACGTGCAGATACAACACATGAAGTAGATGGTAATATTAAAGAATGGAATGATTCTTCATTTACTAAAGATGCTGCAACCAATATTAGTTATGCTGTTGCCAACACAAACACACACTTATATGTAGCACTTAAATGTGACGGAATTTTTATACAAGCAAAATTTATGCAACTTGGAATGCAAATGTATATTAATGAAAAAGGCAAACACAGACAAAGTACAGGAATTGGTTTTCCAATTAGAGATGAAAATATGCAGTCATTAAAACCAGGTGAAACACCTGATATGAGGCCATTAAAGCAAAAATTTGTATTAAATTTATTATCTATGAATCTTTTTGGATTTGATGGAACAGATGATAAAAAACAAGGGTTATCTATAGAAGGCAGTGTAAATATTGCATATAGCTGGGATGATGCGAATACCATGTACATTGAATACAGCATTCCGCTTACATACATTAATAGTAATGTGGCAAGTTTAAACGGAAAATCAATTGCTATAGGATGGAAAGTAAACGGAGTAGAATCTATAACTTCCAATACAAGTTCATTGGTAGTAGTGTCAAATAACGGAGGAAGAGGTGGTAGCAGAGGCGGCAGTAGGTCTCCTCTCCCTCCCTCATACTCAAACAACACAAACACGAGTGCAAATAGCATGATGAAAGAACAAATTATTTGGAGCAAATACGATATAAAATTTTAAGCAGTTGAAAAAAACTAATAATATAATTTCTGTAGTAGTGCACGTAGCTTTATGGGCTTGCTTTATTGCACTACCTTTTATTTTTTTTGCAGACTTTTACAAAGCATTACCCGGAAGAGTTGCTCAAAGAATTATTGTAGGCCATTTAATAGCTACCGGATTACTAATAATATTCTACTATTTCAACACTTCATTTTTAATTCCTAAACTACTGTTTAAAGCCAAATGGTGGATATACACCGGAATTGTTATAAGCTGCTTTATTGCATTTTTATATGCACCTGAATTTTTAGTAAACTTAACTTTAGGACCAAGAATAGACCCCAAAATGGAATTTAGAGTAGTGCCCAGAAGTGGCGACAGCACTGCTTTAGCAAGAAAAGATAGTTTTTATCATCCATTAAATAAAAACAATAACCAACAAGTAAAGCAACAAAATTCGCCTTCCAGAAAAATTAATCCTTTTAGGTTTTATCCTCCTCCCTATACAATTTTTCTATTAATATATGCCATAGGTACATCAATTTCTGTAATGCAACGATGGCTTTATGCAGAAAGAACCAATCAAGAAATTAGGAACGAAAAATTAAATACAGAATTATCGTTTCTAAAATCTCAAGTCAATCCGCATTTCTTCTTCAACACCTTAAACAATATTTATTCATTAGCAGTTGTAGGAAGCGAGCAAACCGCCAATGCAGTTTTAAAACTGGCATCTATAATGCGGTACATACTTACCGAAACGCAGGTTGATGAAGTGCCTTTAGCTAACGAAGTTGAGTTTATAAAAAATTTTATTGACCTTCAACTTGTAAGATTAACAGATAAAGTAAAAATTAATTTTATATGTGAAGGAATAATTGAGCAAAAGAAAATAGCTCCTTTACTTTTTATTTCTTTTATTGAAAATTCTTTTAAATACGGAGTTAGCACAAAAGAAAAAACAGCAATAAATATTCGGTTACAAGCAACAGAAAAAGAAATAAATTTCTATATCTCCAACACCATTGTTAAAGCAGATAATGGCATACACGATACAACAGGCATAGGCATTAACAATGTAAAAAGAAGATTAGAATTATTATATCCTGAAAAACACAATTTGGTAGTAAAAGAAGAAAACAACCAATTCATTGTTCAATTAAATATTAAAACTACATGATAAAGTGTATTGCAGTTGATGATGAACCTTTGGCATTACAAATTATAAAACAATATTGTGAAAAAATTACTTTTTTACAATTAGAAAAAATATTTACCAACCCCGATGAAGCCAATGCTTTTTTACAACAAAACAGTATAGACCTTATATTTTTAGATATACAAATGCCCGATATAAACGGAGTACAGTTTTACAAAAATTTACCCAACAAACCTTTAGTAATTTTTACAACCGCATTTAAAGATTATGCTGTAGATGGATTTAATGTAGATGCCGTAGATTATTTATTAAAACCATTTGAATACAATCGTTTTTTAAAAGCTGTTTACAAAGCAAAAGAATATTTAGAATTTCTTTCATCTCAAGAAATGCAACTAAGTTCTATTTATGTAAAAGTGAATTATGAAATGATGAAGATTAATTTAAAAGATATTGATTTAATTGAAGCATTAGACGATTACATTAAAATTCATATTAAACCAATGCCTGTGCTTACTTTAATGACACTTAAATTAATGCAAGAAAAACTACCGGCAAAAGAATTTGCAAGAGTGCATCGTTCATACATTATTCCTATTCAAAAAATAGAAAAATTCAGTAAAAACAAAATTATTGTAGCTGGTAAAGAAATTCCTATTGGAAGCAGTTATGCAGATATATACGATAAACTAATTTCACTCTCTCAACAATAAATTCACCTATACTTTTAAGCCATTTACCTAAACAATTTTAAGTAAATTTTAAGTATTCAGATATTTACATTGTTGCTTGTTAAGGTTAAATTTTTTGTAAATTTTTCATGCAGGGTTACATTTCAAGGGTATTGCCAATTGTTCTCAATTAAGCAATACCTTTTGATTTTTAAGTACATTGCATAAAAAATAAAACAATGATTTTTTTAGAAGAATTAAATATTCACACACAACAACATGGTACTTCAACAGGCAATAATTGGTTGCAAACAAATACAGAAACAATTACAAGCCACTCTCCCGTTAATAACACAATTATAGGTTCAGTTACCGTTACCAATAAAAATGCTTATAACAAAGTATTACAACAAGCCCAATTAGCTTTTACAGAATGGCGTAATTGGCCTGCACCCAAACGCGGAGAAATTGTAAGACAAATTGGTGAAGCACTAAGAAATAAAAAACAAGCATTAGGGCAATTAGTTAGTTATGAAATGGGTAAAAGCCTGCAAGAAGGTTATGGCGAAGTACAAGAAATGATTGACATCTGCGATTTTGCCGTTGGTTTATCAAGACAGCTATACGGATTAACTATACACAGCGAAAGACCACAACACAGAATGTACGAACAATGGCATCCATTAGGTATTGTAGGAATTATTTCGGCATTTAATTTTCCTGTTGCTGTATGGAGTTGGAATGCAGCATTAGCTTGGGTTTGCGGAAATGTTTGCATTTGGAAGCCAAGCGAAAAAACACCCTTATGTTCTATTGCCGTTCAACATATTGTAAATGAAGTATTTCAAAAAAATAATGTTCCCGAAGGTGTTAGCTGTTTAGTTCAAGGAGGAAAAGAAATTGGAGAATGGTTAAGTAACGATGCAAATATTGCTTTAATAAGTGCCACCGGAAGCACCCGAATGGGTAAAGCTGTAAGCACGGCAGTTGCTGCACGTTTAGGAAAATCTATTTTAGAGTTAGGCGGAAATAATGCAATTATTATTTCTCAACACGCCGATATTGACATGGCTTTGGTTGGAAGTTTATTTGGTGCAGTAGGTACAGCAGGACAACGCTGCACAACAACCAGAAGATTAATTATTCACGAAAGTATTTATGAAAACTTCAAACAAAAACTTATTAATGCATACGCACAATTAAAAATTGGTAACCCGTTAGATGCAAATAATCATGTTGGTCCGTTAATAGATTTAGATGCCGTAAAAATGTATTTACAAGCCATAGAACAATGCAAACAACAAGGCGGAAATTTTATTGTTGAAGGAAAACAAATAGAAGGTTGTTATGTACAACCATGTGTTGCAGAAGTAAGCAACGAATTGCAAATTGTGCAACATGAAACCTTTGCTCCTATTCTATATATAATGAAATATAAAACAATTGATGAAGCAATTGCTATGCAGAATAATGTACCACAAGGTTTATCCTCTTCCTTATTTACTTTAAACATGCGTGAAGCAGAATATTTTTTATCGCACAGCGGAAGTGATTGCGGAATAGCCAATATTAACATTGGTACAAGTGGTGCCGAAATTGGCGGTGCATTTGGCGGAGAAAAAGAAACAGGTGGTGGAAGAGAAAGTGGCAGCGATGCTTGGAAGGCTTATATGCGTAGGCAAACCAATACCATTAATTGGGGAAGTTCATTACCATTAGCACAAGGTATTCAATTCAATATTTAATGTATATGAAAAAAATTAGTGAAATAAAATGGTTAAATAAACCAAATAAACACGATTATCCGGCAGCAGCATCATATTTAAATCTTATTTTTTCTGATGAAGAAGTAAACCTATTAGTTGAACAATTAAAAAAAGCTGCTGTTACAGAGTTTAAAGCAAAAGATATTTTTAGAGCTTCACGTTTATCTTTATTAGGCATTAGTAATTATCATGTAGAAAAAGATAGAAAAAAAATTGAAAAAGGAATAAAACTTTCACCCATACTTTTAGTAAGAGATACACAAAACAAATCTGTAATTATTGCCGATGGCTATCATAGAATGTGTGCAGTTTATTCTTACAATGAAGATATTTTAATTAAATGCAAAATTGTTTAATAATGAGTGCTATTAACTTAAATAATATTTTATCTAAAGAAATTGCCGAAGGTTATTTTGCCAAACTCATTCATACAGATAAAATGACCTTCTCTTTTGTTGAAGCAAAAGCAGGAAAAGTTTTAAAAGAACATTCACATCCACACGAGCAAGTTTCAATAATGTTAGAAGGTAAATTTCAATTAACCTTAAACGGAGAAGTAATTGTTTTTACTAAAGATGAAGTAATTATTATTCCATCAAACGCAAAACATTCAGGGCTTGCCATTACAAATTGCAAGTTGTTAGATGTATTTTATCCTGTTAGAGAAGAATATAAAAAAATATAATACATGAATTTAAATTTAGTTGAAAAGAATGCTTTTGTGTGCGGAGGCTCACAAGGTTTAGGTTTAGCATCTGCTAAAGAATTGGCTTTATTAGGTGCTAATATTATACTTGTTTCGCGTAGCGAAGAAAAATTACAAAAAGCAATTAAAGAATTAGATACTTCAAAAAAACAAAGCCATCAATACATAATTGCCGATTTTAAAAATATAGAAATGGTAAAAAAATCTGTTGAAGTATTTCTTTCAAAAAAAATAATCATTCATATATTAATTAATAATACCGGCGGTCCCGCAGGCGGAGAAATTATAAATGCTACGTTACAACAATTTGAAAAAGCATTTCACATGCATGTATTATGCAGTCAGTTTTTAACACAAACATTTGTAAACGGAATGAAGCAAGAACAGTTTGGAAGAATAATAAATATTATTTCAACTTCAGTAAAACAACCCATTATTGGTTTAGGTGTTTCTAATACCATTCGCGGTGCAATGGCAAGTTGGGCTAAAACTATGGCTAATGAATTAGCGGTTTACAACATAACCGTAAACAATATTTTACCGGGGTTTACTGAAACAGAAAGATTAGATTATGTGTTAGAACAAAATGCCTTAAAGAAAAACACAACGTTAGAACAAGAAAAAAACAATGCCATAAAAACCATACCAGCAGGGCGTTTAGGCAAACCAGATGATTTTGCTGCTGCCGTTGCTTTCTTAGCCTCTCCCGCTGCTTCGTATATTACAGGTATAAATTTGCCTGTTGATGGAGGCAGATTAAGTTGTTTATAAAATGATAATCATTTCTTAAAAACATACTACGTTCATTTTAATTCAAGTATAATATTGAATTTTGTTACCATGATAAAATCTTTACACTTCAAATTACAAGTTGCATTAATTATTTTACTTGTTCCGTTTTTTAGTATTGCACAAAGTAGTACTAAAGGTTGGCATTTATTAGATAAAGAAAAAGATGGTTATTACGGTATAAGTATTGAAAAAGCTTACAAATTTTTAAAAGAAAAAAACAGAACTTCTAAAACTGTTATTGTAGCTGTTATGGATGGCGGTGTTGATACAGCACATGAAGATTTAAAAAATATTTTATGGCACAATGCTAAAGAAATTGCCAACAACGGAAAAGATGATGATGGCAACGGATACGTTGATGATATTTATGGATGGAATTTTTTAGGAAACAAAGATGGCAAAGATGTAAAAAAAGCAGGCGATGAAAAATCTCGTTTTTATCACGCATACAAAAATAAATTTTCAGGCAAAGCAGTAGATACAACAACAATGTCTATTGAAGATAAATACATTTATAAATCTTGGCAACGTGCCAATCAGGAAGTTAACGGAGATTCTAACGATCAAATGGAAGTAATGATGATTGACGCCACCGTAAAAGCCTTAAAAAAACATTCAAAAATTATTGCAGATGAAATGGGGAAGCCAGAATTTACAGTAGCCGAATTAGAAAAGTATGAGCCGAAAAGCAATACTGTAAAAGATTCTAAATATATATTTTTAAATGCTATGCGACTGTTTCAGGTAGATAGTGATACCAAAAACACAACTATTTTAAAAGAATTAGATGATGAATTGCAAAATAAAAAAGATGCCATTGATGCTAAAACCAATGCACCAAAAAATTATAGAGCCGAAATTGTACAAGATGATTACAACAATATACAAGATAAATTTTATGGGAATAAAGATGTAATGGGCCCCGATGCTATGCATGGCACACATGTTACAGGCATTATTGCTGCACAAAGAAATAATGGCATTGGAATAAATGGTGTTGCAGACAATGTTAAGGTAATGGAATTAAGAGTTGTACCCGATGGCGATGAATATGATAAAGATATTGCACTCGGAATATTTTATGCAGTTGATAACGGAGCAAAAGTTATTAATATGAGTTTCGGAAAATATTATTCACCAAATAAAAAATGGGTTGATAGTGCTTTTAAATATGCAGAACAAAAAGATGTTTTAATTGTACATGCTGCAGGTAACGAATCAAATAATGTTGATGAAAAACCTAATTATCCTAATCCGTTTATGCTAATGGAAAATTATAAAGTAAATAACTTTATTAATGTTGGTGCCAGCAGCGATTTACGAATTACACCTAATAGCATTGCAGCAGATTTTAGTAATTACGGCAAACAAACAGTAGATGTATTTGCACCCGGTGTAAAAATTTATTCAACATTACCCGGCGGCAACCAATACGGAAATTTACAAGGCACAAGTATGGCAAGCCCTGTGGTAGCAGGCATTGCAGCCTTAATTCGTTCTTACTATCCAACACTTACGGCAGTGCAAGTAAAAGCATGTATTGAAAATTCTGTAGTGCATATTAAAGATTCTGTTGCATGCTTATTGCCGGGGCAAGATCCTAAACCTATACCATTTTCAAGTTTAAGTAAAACGGGCGGAATAGTAAATGCTTATGGTGCAGTAATGGCTGCCGAAGCAATGGTTTCAGAAAAAAAATTATCTAATCATAATAAAAAAAACAATAATAAATAAATTTTAAAACGTTTCATTTTATTATTATACTAAAATAAATATTGTATGCCACGCCCATCTTCTACCGAATATCCATCTTATTTTAAAAATTATATTGAAACAGTGAAAGCAGAAAATGTTGCAGAATTATTTACAAATTATACTGTTTTATTAAATACTTTTATAAGTAATATACCCGAAGCCAAAGCCGATTACAGGTATGCAGAAAACAAATGGACTGTAAAAGAAATATTGCAACATATTATTGATACAGAAAGAATTTTTGCATACAGAGCTTTGCGTATTGCAAGAAATGATGATACACCACTTGCAGGATTTGATGAAAACAATTATGCAAAAAATGCAAATACAAATGAAAGAAAATTACAATCTTTAAAAGATGAATTTATTGCTGTAAGAAAATCAACCGATTTATTATTACAGTCTTTTAACGAAAAACAATTACAACAAGTTGGTACTACAAATAATAATGCAACAACAGTAAATGCAATTTGTTTTATAATTTATGGCCACCTTCTGCACCATAAAAAAATTTTAGAAGAAATATATGAAGTTTATTTATAAAAATGTTTGCTAAATACCATTATCCGTTCTTTCCTGTAAGCATTGGTACAAAAGAAAACAAATCAAATTTTTCTTCATATAAAGTACCATCTTCTAATTTTTTAATGCGTAGCATACGTTGTGCATCACCTTCATCAACAGGTATAACCATTAACCCGTTTGGTTTTAATTGCTGAATTAATTTAGGTGGAATAAAAGGAGCAGCAGCCGTAATAATTATTTTATCAAACGGGGCAAAGGTTTGCAAACCTTCAAAGCCATCTCCATAAAAAAATTTTATATTAGGATATTTTGAACGAAAATAAAATTGCTTGTGAGCATCAAATAGTTTTTTTTGCCTTTCTATGGTATAAACCCAAGCACCCATTTCTGCCAGTATAGTTGATTGATATACACTGCCTGTGCCTATTTCCAACACTTTATCGTTTTTTTTAATTTGTAAAAGTTGTGTTTGGTAAGCAACTGTGTATGGTTGAGAAATAGTTTGCCCCTCACCTATTGGGAAAGCTCTATCCTCGTATGCAATTTTATCAAATGCAGAATCTAAAAAATAATGACGTGGAATGGTATTAACAGCGTTTAATACATTCTCATCTGTAATACCTTTTTCTTTCAACACATTTACCAATTGTTTGCGTAAACCTTTATGCTGATAACTGTCTTCGTAAATTTTTCTCATAAACAATACAAATCTAAAAAAGCAATAACAATATTTTTTGTTTGGGGAAAATTATGTTTTATTTTAAAAATTATATACGCAACAAAATTTGATTTTACTTGCACATATTGCTTCAAACAAAAACATCATCTCAATTTTATTTTGAAATGATGTTTAAAGAATGGAAATATTTATTTTTAAAACGCTTTTACAAAAGTTTTAATTTTTTGCTGTAACTCATTGCTAACAGGTGTTACGGGCAATCGTAGCACATTTTCAATTAAACCCATTTCATACATAAATGCTTTTACACCTGCGGGGTTGTTTTCGGCAAACATATAATCATAAGCCTGTAATAGTTTGTATTGAATCTTTGTTGCATTGGTAAAATCATTTTTCAAACATAACCTTACCAACTCCGAAAATTCTTTTGGAAAAGCATTGGCTGCAACGCTTATTACACCTTGCATTCCACAAGCAATTTGTGATAAACCTAAAGCATCATCTCCGCTTACAACCATAAAATTTTCTGCTTTATCTCTTAATATTTCCATGCACTGCTGCATATCTCCGCTTGCTTCTTTCATAGCAATAATATTTGCATGTGCAGATAATTTGCTTGTTAATGCAGCACTCATATTTCGGCCTGTTCTTCCGGGTACATTATATAAAATAATTGGCTTAGGTGCAGCATCTGCCAATGTTTTATAATGTTGATATAAACCTTCTTGTGATGGTTTGCTGTAATACGGTGATGCACTTAAAATAGCAGCAGCTTTTTCTAAAGGAAATTTTTTAAAATCTTCTAATAAATCTGCTGTATTATTTCCACCAATGCCAACAACAACGGGTACTCTATCATTTACTTTATTGTAAGTATAATTAACTATTTCAAGTTTTTCTGCTTTGGTTAATGTAGGTGTTTCTCCGGTGGTGCCTAAGGTTACTACATACTCTACACCACCGTTTATAACATAGTCTATTACTTTACCTAATGCTTCGTAATCTACACTATAATCTTTTTTAAAAGGTGTTATTAATGCAACACCTGTTCCGTTAAATTTATTTATTAAAGACATTTATAATATAAGTTATGAATTAAAAATTATGAGTTATTATAAACTTACAAAAATGCGTTATACATTATGCAGGTTTATATTTATAAAAAAAAAATGTTTGATAAAATTTATTGATGATTATTTTCGGTAATAGGTACTTCATTCCAAAAACCCATTTTACCGTATTTTTCAATTCGGTTAGTAATACGTTGTTCTGCCCGCAAGGGCTTTATTTCTTGCAATGCAGTGGCAATATGTTGTTTTAAAATTGTAGCAGCTTCATCATAATCCCAATGAGCACCGCCAATTGGTTCGGGCACAATTTCATCTACCAAACCAAAGCCTTTCATATCGGTTGCAGTTAAACGTAATTGCTCGGCAGCTATTTCTTTTTTATCCCAACTACGCCAAAGAATAGAAGAACAAGATTCGGGTGAAATAACAGTGTACCATGTATTTTCCATCATTAAAGTTTTATCTCCCACACCAATACCTAATGCACCGCCGCTGGCTCCTTCTCCAATAATAACAATTACTATGGGCACTTTTAAACGAATCATTTCATAAATATTTCTTGCAATGGCTTCGCCTTGTCCGCGTTCTTCTGCTTCTAAACCCGGGTATGCACCCGGTGTATCTATTAAACAAATAACAGGTTTATTAAATTTTTCTGCCAACTTCATTAAACGCAAAGCTTTACGGTAACCTTCAGGGTTTGCCATTCCAAAATTTCTTTGTTGCCTTGTTTTGGTATTAATTCCTTTTTGTTGGCCAATAACCATTACGGTCTCATCATTTAATTGAGCAAATCCACCAACCATTGCTTTATCATCTTTTACATTTCTATCTCCATGCAATTCTATAAAGTTGGAAAATATTTTATGTATGTATTTTGAAGTATAAGGCCTATCGGGGTGGCGACTTAGCTGCACTCTTTGCCAAGGCGTTAAGTGTTCTGTAATTTCTTTACGTTTGGTAATAATAGCATCTTCTAATTTAGAAATGCTATCGGTCATATCAATCTTACTTTTTTCGGCTGTATGTTTTAATTTTTCAATTTCTTCATACAACGTTTTAATAGGTTGTTCAAAGTCTAAAAATTGTCTGTTGGGGTATTGGGGCATATACTAAGTAATAAATTGAGGTGGTAAAAATAAAGAGTTTAATTTTTTTGAAAGAAAGTTTGTTTATAAAATATATTGCCCCTTATATTTGCACCCCAATTGAAAATGGAAGGATCGGTAGTTCAGTTGGTTAGAATGCCGCCCTGTCACGGCGGAGGTCGCGGGTTCGAGTCCCGTCCGGTCCGCAGAAAAAACAAACGCTCTGTAGCTATAAATTACAGAGCGTTTTTATTTGAATATGTATTGTTGTATTTTCTATTCTTCATCATTTATAAAGCCCCATTCTTCCATTAAATTATTCATTCTTTGTTCAGATAAAGATTGTGTGTTGTAATGCCCTGCATTATTTTTTTGACGGTAAGCTTCGTAAATACTTACTGCACAGGCAACAGAAATATTTAAACTTTGTATAATGCCCATTTGTGGAATAATAAAATTTCCATCGGCTAAATTTCTTACTTCATCACTTACACCTTCATGTTCATTTCCAAAAACCAATGCAACACTTTTGGTAAAATCTATTGCATATAAATCTACTGCATTGCTTGAGAGATGTGTAGTTAAAATAGTTTCGTAATGTTTTCTCAATTCTTTAAAACATTCTTCTGCATTATCAAACTGATGAACAGACAACCACTTTAATGCACTGCTACTACTTTTTGCACCAAATTTTTTATGACGTGGAATTTTTGTGTTAAGAATATAAATATCTTGTATGCCAACAGCATCGCAGGTTCTCATTACGGCACTAATATTATGTGGGTCTTGCACATTTTCCATTACAACGGTTAAGTTGCTTTGGCGTTTACTTAAAACTTTTAAAAGCTTGGTACTTCTTTGGGGAGTCATTCGTATTGTTTGTTGAGCAGCAAATCTATTTCAACAAATCTAAATCGGGCTGTGCATATTTATATACTTTAAAATACAGCGTAGTTTTTGTTTGATATACTCCTTCAATTTTAGAAATTTCATTAACAAATGAAACTAAATGATCGTTATCTCTACACATAACATCAACTTCTAAATCATAATCTCCACTTGTCATTGCTAAAAAACTAACTTCTTTAAATTTAGCAATGGTATGTGCCACTTTTTCTTTTAATGTAGCAGGCCTTACAAATACGGCAATATGTGCATACGCATGAAAGCCAACTTTACCCGCATCTATTCTTCCTACAATGCTTATAGTGCCTTCTTCAACTAATTTATTTACTCTTGTTCTAACAGTACCAACAGATACATTTAATTTTTCGGCAATTACCGTAAAACTCATTCTGCCATCTTGCTGTAAACAAGAAAGAATATTGAAATCAAGTTCGTCTAACGAAAAAGTATTTTTACGCATACTAATATTATTCAGCAAAAATGCAACTAAAAAAATAAAAAAATGATAAAAATATTTGCTTGTTTCTAAAAAAAATATACTTTCATAGCTTTATTTTAAAAAATTTGTAGAATGAAATACACACCTATTCAAAATTTTATCAACGGAAAATTTGTTCCTGCATCAACCAATAAAACATTAGATGTTATCTCTCCTATTGATGGAAATCATTTATCAACCGTTCCATTATCTGCTTCAAAAGATTTAGATGAAGCCGTTAAAGCAGCTAAAGCAGCTTTTCCTAAATGGAGTAAAACACCTATAAAAGAAAGAGTTCAAGTTTTTTTTAAATATAAATATTTATTAGAAAAACATTTACAAGAATTAGCAGAATTATGTACCGAAGAAAACGGAAAAATTATTGGAGAATCTGTTGCCGAAATTGAAAAATGTATTGAGCTTACAGAATTTGCTACCTCATTACCACAATTAGTTTCGGGCGAAGTTTTAGAAGTAAGCAGAGGTGTTGAATGTAGAACAGAACATGCAGCTTTAGGTGTTGTGGCTTCAATTGTTCCGTTTAATTTCCCCTCTATGGTTCCTAATTGGACTATTCCAAACGCTATTGCTTTAGGCAATTGTATGATTATAAAACCCAGCGAAAAAGTTCCGTTAAGTTGTGGAAAATTAGCAGAATTATTAAAAGAAGCTGGTTTGCCCGATGGTGTTTTTAATATTGTTCATGGAGATGTTGATATAGTAAATGCCATTTGCGATCATCCTAATATTGAAGCCGTAAGTTTTGTTGGAAGTACTAAAGTGGCAAAAATTGTTTATCAACGTGCAACACATAATTATAAAAGATGTTTGGCATTAGGTGGTGCAAAAAATCATTTAATGGTATTACCCGATGCAAAAGAAGATATGACTGCTGCTAATGTAGTTGCAAGTATGAGTGGTTGTGCAGGTCAACGCTGTATGGCTGCAAGTGCAATGGTTGGTGTAGGAAATATTGATCACATTATCAATAAAATTGTAACCGAAGCTCATAAAATTGTTCCTGGAAAAAATTTAGGAGCAGTTATTAATAAAGAATCTAAAGAAAGAATTGAAAAATATATTACCGAAGCAGAACAACAAGGTGCTAAAATTTTAGTAGATGGAAGAAAAGCAGTTGTTGAAGGAAAAGAAAACGGTACTTATGTTGGACCAACTGTAATAGATTATGTAAAACCCAATATGGCTGTTGCAAGAGAAGAAATTTTCGGTCCCGTTATTTCAATTATGCGTACCAATACTTTAGATGAAGCAATACAAATTGAAAACAACAATCCTTATGGCAATGCAGCCAGCGTATTTACACAAAACGGCGGCTATGCAAGATATGTAATAGATCATGCAAGTGCAGGAATGATTGGCGTAAACGTTGGTGTGCCCGTACCACGCGAGCCTTTTAGTTTTGGAGGATGGAACGATAGCAAATTTGGTGTAGGAGATATAACAGGAAAAAGTAGTATTGAATTTTGGACTAAACTAAAAAAATCTACCACTAAATGGAATCCCGAAGCAGGTGTTAATTGGATGAGTTAAAACCTATATTGCAAACTCATTTAATAACATCAAAAAAAAATAAAATGGCATCTATTAACATTAGCATACCACACCATTTAACTAAAGAAGAAGTAGCCAACAAAACAAAAAACTTATTAACCACATTAAAAGAAAAATTTAAAGGAATGATTGACGGTACTACCGAAGAATGGAACGGAGATACTGCCAATTTTAGTTTAGCGGCCAAAGGTTTTGAAGTTGCCGGAACAATGCTAATTAAAGAAACCAGTGTAGATATTGAAGCCAAATTACCAATGGCATTAGTATTCTTTAAAGGAGCTATCGAATCAACCATTCAAAAAACTTTAGAAGACGTATTAAAGTAAATGGCAAAAAAAATACAAAACAAATCGTATCAATGCTTTTGGTTTATGAAAATATTTTTAATGATGAATTTTATTTATTGAATTAATTTAAAATTTATCATACAACATTTAAAATAAAAAATATGCAAACACAAACACTATCACTTGCCGAAGAAATAATAAACGATAGTCAGGCTCACACACTTTTTAGTTGGAGCAAGCAAAAAGGAACAAACCCTATTGCAGTAAAACGTGCCGAAGGCGTTTATTTATACGATTATGATGATAATAGAATTCTTGATTTTTCAAGCGGATTAATTAATATGAACATTGGTCACGGAGATCAAAGAATTACCGAAGCCGTTGTAAAACAAATGCAAGAGGTTGCGTATGTAACTCCAAGTTGTGTAACAAAAGCAAGAGCAGATTTAGGAAAAAAATTAGCAGAAATTTGCCCTGGCGATTTGAATAAATCATTCTTCACATTATGCGGTGCCACTTCAATTGAAAACGGAATTAAGTTAGCAAGGTTATATACCGGAAGGCATAAAATTTTAACACGCTATCAATCTTATCACGGTGCAACAATGGGTGCAATATCTGCTGGTGGAGACCCACGCAGGTTACCGGTAGATTCTCAACAAGCACCAAATTTTGTTCATTTCGATTTACCTTATTTATATCGTTGGGAATATGGAGAAGAAAATTTATTGAAAGAATCAGTTGCTTCATTAGAAAGAATTATTGCCTATGAAGGCCCCTCTAACATTGCTGCCATATTATTAGAAGGCGAAAGCGGCACAAGTGGTTGCCTACAATATCCTAAAGGCTTTTTAAAAGCCGTAAGAGAAATTACCAACAAACATGGTATATTAATAATTATAGATGAAGTAATGAGTGGTTTTGGAAGAACAGGTCAATGGTTTGGTTTTCAAAATCATGGTATAGTACCCGATATGATTGCTATGGCAAAAGGTTTAACCTGTGGCTATTTACCATTTGGCTGCTTACAAGTAAGCGAAAAAATTGCTGCAAAGTTTGATGATACAGTAATGCCTTTAGGTTTAACTTATTCTGCACATGCAGTTTGTTGTGCCGCTGCATTACAAACATTAAAAATATATGAAGAAGATAATTTAATTGAGAACGCAAGAGTAATGGGTAAATATATTGAGCAACAAGTTGAATTGCTAAAACAAAAACATCCATCAATAGGCGATTTTAGAAATACAGGTTTATTAGGTTGTATTGAATTGGTGAAGAATAAAAAAACAAAAGAACCAATGGCTCCCTTTAATGCCAATGCAACCGAAATGGCTGTAATGAATAAAGTAGCAGCAAAAATTAAAGAATTAGGCATGTACACATTTGTAAGATGGAATTACATTTTTATAGCACCACCATTAATTGTAACAAAAGAACAAGTAGATGAAGGATTAGCAATTATTAGTGAAGCCATTAAAATTGCCGACAACCATTACGCTGAATAAATGAGTTTTAAATTTTAAATTACCTTTTGAGTTTTACATTCAAAAAAATAAAATTTAAAATAATGACCAATAACCAAAACATACCTGCCACATCTTCCTTATTTAGTGAAGACTTAGCTCCTGTTCCCCAACAAAAAAGAAAATGGGGGACATGGAACTATGCTGCACTTTGGATTAGTATGAGTTTATGTATTCCAACCTATATGTTGGCAAGCTCATTAATACAAGGTGGTATGAATTGGTGGCAAGCTATTTTTACTATTTTCTTGGGCAACAGTATTGTGTTAGTTCCTATGATTTTAAATGGGCATGCCGGAGCCAAATACGGTATTTCTTTTCCAGTATTTGCAAGAGCAAGTTTTGGAACTAAAGGAGCAAATATTCCTGCAATTTTAAGAGCAATAGTTGCTTGCGGTTGGTTTGGTATTCAAACTTGGATTGGTGGATTTTCAATATATCAAATTTTACATATTATTGTTCCGTCAGTTAATAATTGGCCACAAATTTTTCCGCAATGGATGCAATTGCAAACAGCACCTGCATTGTGTTTTATTTTCTTTTGGTTTATAAATATGTATGTAGTTTATTTAGGTGTTGATAGCATAAAAAAATTATTGGTATTTAAAGCATTCTTTTTGCCTGCTGCTGCATTAGCATTATTATTTTGGGCAATTAAAGCAGCACATGGCTTAGGTCCTATTTTAAATACACCTTCAAAATTTACAACCTCAACAGAATTTTGGCATTTCTTTTTTCCGGCATTAACTGGTATGATTGGTTTTTGGGCAACACTATCTTTAAACATCCCAGATTTTACCCGATATGCAACATCGCAAAAAGCACAAGTAAACGGGCAAATAATAGGTCTTCCCCCTTCAATGACATTGTTTGCATTTATTGGTGTTGTGGTAACTTCTGCAACTACAATTGTTTTTGGTACAACCATTTGGGATCCTGTTGCATTAGCAGGAAAATTTCAAGATAAATGGTTAGTAAGTTTTGCAATGTTGGCAATTGCATTATCAACACTTGCAACAAATATTGCTGCAAATATTGTAAGCCCCGCAAACGATTTTGCACATCTTTCACCTAAAAAAATTTCGTTCAGAACCGGAGGTTATATTACTGGAATTATTGGTATTTTAATACTACCTTGGAAGTTAATTGCAGACCCATCAGGATATATTTTTACATGGTTAGTAGCTTACTCAAGTTTATTAGGCCCTATTGGCGGAATTATGATTGTAGATTATTTTTTCTTAAGAAAGAAAGAATTAAGCATAACAGATTTATTTAATACCAAAGGAATATATAGTTACAAAAACGGTATTAACGCAAAAGCAATAATAGCTTTAGTTGCAGGCATTTTACCAAACGTTCCGGGTTTTTTAGTAGCCATTAAAATTATTGCAGTTAATACTTTCCCTGAGTGGGTTGTTAATTTATACAACTACTCGTGGTTTGTAGGCTTTTTCGTAAGTGCTATTGTATATACTTTATTAATGAAAAAGAAGTGATATGAAAGTTGAGAAAATACATAGCAAAATTTATGATATAAGAGGAGAAAAAGTAATGCTCGATTTTGATTTGGCTGAATTATATGAAGTTGAAACAAAATATTTAAAAAGAGCAGTAAAGTCAAACTTAAAACGCTTTCCTAAAGATTTTATGTTCGAATTAACAAGAGAAGAGTTTTTGAGGTGCAAATTTAGCACCTCAAAAAGAGGGGGAACACGATACATGCCTTTTGCTTTTACTGAACATGGTGTTACAATGTTAGCGGCTGTTTTAAATTCTGATAAAGCAATTGAAATGAACATTGCAATTATTAGGGCATTTATTGCTTTACGACAATTAGTATTAGAACAAAAAGATTTTATGAATCAATTACAGAAATTAAAAGAAGAGCTGCATGAAAGAATAAACGTACACGATTCACAACTCAATCAAATATATGAAGCTTTAGAAAATATGTTAGATGAGCAAATAGATAAAAAAACTAAAGAATTAGAATGGGAGAAAAGAGAAAGAATAGGTTTCAAAAAATAGTTAACACATATCAAAATATTATACAATGTCAATACTCATAAAAAATGGAAATATCATTACTGCAACAGATAATTATGTTGCAGATATTTTTATTGAAGGAGAAACTATAAAAGCCATTGGAAAAGATTTAAATGTTGTTGCAGATGAAATTATTAATGCAGCAGGAATGCTTGTAATGCCTGGTGGTATTGACCCTCACGTACATTTAGATATGCCATTTATGGGTACGTATAGCAGTGATAGTTATGAAATAGGCACCCGTGCCGCATTGTATGGAGGAACAACAACCGTTATAGATTTTATTTTACAAAAACAAGGCAATAGTTTACAATCTGCTTTACAAGAATGGCAAAACAGAAGCAATAATAACTGTGTGGGTGATTACAGTTTTCACATGGCTGTAACCGATTTTAATGATGACACGAAAAAAGAAATAAAACATTTTATTGAAGAAGAAGGCATCACATCTTTCAAAACATTCATGGCATATAAAGGTGCATTAATGATTGACGACAGGCAAATGATTGGTTTAATGGAAGAAGTAAAAAAACACGGCGGTCTTATCAATGTACATGCTACTAATGGCGATATGATTGATTATTTAGTTGCTAAGCATAAAGCCGAAGGAAAACTTTCACCACTATATCATTATTTATCACAACCCGAAATTACAGAAGCTGAAGCCAGTGAACGTTTTGTTGATATGGCAAGTTATACAGGTTGTCCCGGTTATATTGTTCACTTAACATGTGAGGGTGCATTAAACGCCGTAAGAAATGCAACAAGAAGAAATCAAAAAATATTTGTAGAAACTTGTATTCAATATTTAATTATTGATGCATCGTTATACAAAAGAGAAGATGGAGCAAAGTGGGTAATGAGTCCGCCATTACGTGAAAAGAAAGACCAGCAAACACTTTGGGCAGGCATTAATCAAGGATTAGTACAAGTTGTTGCAACAGACCACTGCCCTTTTATGTGGGAACAAAAATTAATGGGTAAAGATGATTTTAGTAAAATACCAAACGGACATCCTGCCATAGAAAACAGAATGGAATTATTATTTAGTGAAGGAGTAAATAAAGGAAAAATAACACTCAACAAATTTGTGGAAGTATCAAGTACCAACGCTGCAAAAATATTTGGAATGTTTCCTAAAAAAGGAACCATTGCTGTAGGAAGTGATGCAGATATTATTTTATTCAATCCAAATGAAACACATACACTATCTGCAAAAAATCATCACATGAATGTTGATTATAGTGGTTATGAAGGTTGGGAAGTAAAAGGAAAAGTAAAAACAGTTTTATTAAGAGGGAAAGTAGCAATAGATAATAATGAATGTAAAATAAATAAAGGGTTTGGAAAGTTTGTGAAACGTAATAAAGTATCACAAAATATTTAATCAATTATTTTAAATAGAAAGAATGCCAAGAATTATCAAATCAGGCCTCATACAAGTTTCGCTTCCTAAAACAGAAGGAGAAGGAACCATTGAAGAAATTAAGGAAGCAATGGTGCAAAAACATATTCCTTATATTGAAGAAGCAGACAAACAAGGTGTGCAAATACTTTGTTTTCAAGAAATTTTTAATACACCATATTTCTGCCCTGGGCAAGATCCTGCCTGGTATGCAAGTGCCGAAACTGTTCCTGGTCCTACCATTGAGCGTATGCAACAGTATGCCAAAAAATATCAAATGGTAATTATTGTTCCTGTGTATGAAAAAGAACAAGCAGGCGTTTTATATAATACTGCTGCTGTTATTGATGCCGATGGAACATACTTAGGTAAATACAGAAAAAATCATATTCCACACACGGGCGGCTTTTGGGAAAAATATTTCTTTAAGCCTGGAAACCTTGGCTACCCTGTGTTTCAAACAAAATATGCAAAAGTTGGCGTGTATATATGTTATGATAGACATTTCCCTGATGGTGCAAGATGTTTAGGTTTAAATGGTGCAGAAATAGTTTACAATCCAAGTGCAACAACTGTTGGTCAATCTCAATATTTATGGAAGTTGGAACAACCTGCACATGCTGTTGCCAACGGATATTTTATGGGTTGCATTAATAGAGTGGGAACAGAAAAACCATGGAACTTAGGAAAATTTTACGGCACATCATACTTCGTAAATCCATTAGGACAAATTATTAAAGAAGCCAGTGAAGACAATGATGAATTATTAGTTGCTGAATTTGATTTGGATTTAATTGAACAAATAAGAAGCAAGTGGCAATTCTTTAGGGATAGAAGACCTGAGACTTATAATGAAATAGTAAAATTGTAAAAATTTAAATGCTGAATTATGAGTGATGAATGTTTATCAACTCATAATTTTTAATTCATAACTTATAATTAAAATAAAATGATTAAAAACAATCGCCTAACTGCCGAACAATATCAACATAACTTCAGCGATATTAAACCACCCTTTGAAACACAAGATGCAGCATTAGTTGAAGCTAACCGTTGTTTATTCTGTTACGATGCTCCATGCACAAAAGCATGCCCAACAAGTATAGATGTACCAAAGTTTATAAAACAAATAACCACTTATAATGTAAAAGGTTCTGCACACACTATTTTTCAATCAAATATTATGGGTGCAGGTTGCAGCAAAGTTTGCCCCGTAGAAAAATTATGCGAAGGAGCTTGTGTATATAATTTAATGGAAGAGCCTCCTATTCCTATTGCAAAACTGCAACGCTATTCAACCGAAAAAGCAATAGATAATAATTGGCAATATTTTGAAAGAAAAAAATCGAACGGGAAAAAAGTTGCCATAATTGGTGCAGGCCCTGCAGGATTAAGTTGTGCCCACGTTCTTTCAAGAGAAGGAGTAGATGTTACCATATATGAAAAAGAAAATAAAGGCGGCGGATTAATGACCTACGGAATTGCAGCCTACAAAGTAACACCACAGTTTTGTGAAGATGAAGTGAATTATATTTTAGAAATTGGAGGTATAGAAATAAAATACAACCAAGAGTTAGGAAAAAATATTTCTTTAGAAGAATTACAAAAAAATTATGATGCCGTATATCTGGCATTTGGCGTGGGTTTGGCAAATAAATTAAATATACCCGGAGAAGATTTAGAAGGTGTTGAAGATGCCATAACATTTATTTATAATTTAAGAAGTAAAACATATAAAGATATTAATGTTGGAGATAAAGTTGCTGTAATTGGAATGGGTATGACAGCTATTGATGCTGCCACACAAGCCAAACGTTTAGGCTCTAAAGAAGTAACAATGGTGTATAGAAGAACAGAAGCAGAAAAAAGTTGTACACAACATGAATTAGATATTGCACGGTTAGATGGCTGTGCTACTTTATGGTTAGCTGCACCAAAAGAAATTATTGGAGAGAACGGAAAAGTGAAAGCATTGGTTTGTGATGTAATGAAATTAGGCCAACCCGATGCAAAGGGCAAACCAACACCTACCCCAACAGGAGAAACAGTAACCTTAAATGTAGATATGGTTATAAAAGCAACAGGCCAAAACCCTTTCACAGTATTAGTTTCGGGCTATGGTATTGATAACGCAAAAGGTAAAATTAATATCAATCAATCAGCAACAAATGTTTCAAAAGTTTTTGCCGGTGGCGATTGTGTAAACGGCGGTAAAGAAGTTGTAGATGCTGTGCAGGCTGGTAAAGATGGAGCGAATGCAATATTGAAATTTATGATGAATGTTAAATGATAAATGTTGAATGAAAGAAGATAATAAAATACTCAATTTAACTTTTGATTTCTCAATTCAAATTATTGAGTTATATAAAATTCTAATTCAACATAATGAGTATGTAATTTCAAAGCAACTTCTTCGTAGTGCTACAAGTATTGGTGCTAATGTAGAAGAAGCTAATGCTGCTCAAACTAAAAAAGACTTTATTGCTAAAATGTCAATTGCATCTAAAGAAGCAAGAGAAACAAAATATTGGTTAAGATTATTAGACAAGAGTCAGTTTGTAAAATTTGACTATTCAAAATATTTAAATGACATTGAACACATCATTAATATTCTAACAAAAATTGTAAAAACAAGTCAAAAGTCAATTTTAAATGCATAAAAAATAAATTCAACATTTAACATTCAAAATTCAACATAAAAATTAACGTTATGGCAGATATATCTTCAAACTTTCTTGGCATAAAATCTCCTAATCCTTTTTGGTTAGCAAGTGCCCCTCCTACCGATAAAAAAATAAATGTATTAAGAGCTTACGAAGCAGGCTGGGGTGGTGTTGTATGGAAAACATTAGGCTCTCAAGTAAAAAATGTTTCATCGCGTTATTCATCGGTAGATTATCATGGAAGCAGAGTAATGGGTTTCAATAATATTGAACTCATTAGCGATAGACCTTTAGATATTAACTTAAAAGAAATAACAGAAGTTGTAAAATTATTTCCCGATAGAGCCATGATAGTTTCTTTAATGGCAGATTCTACAAGAGAAGCATGGCACGAATTAATTAAAAAATGTGAAGATGCCGGTGCAATGGGTTTTGAATTAAACTTTGGTTGCCCACACGGAATGACAGAGCGTGGATTGGGTGCAGCGGTTGGTCAAGATCCTGAAATTGCAAAAATGGTTGTTGAATGGGTAATGGAAAAAGCAACCATTCCTGTTATTACAAAACTTACACCTAACGTACATAGTGTAGTGCCAACAGGAAAAGCTTGCGTAGAAGCAGGTACTAATGCATTAAGTTTAATAAACACCATTCAAAGTGTTACTGGCGTTGATTTAGATACACTTGTACCCAATCCTTACGTTGCAGGCAAAAGTGTTTTTGGTGGTTATTGTGGCCCTGCTGTAAAACCTATTGCTCTTAAATTTCTTACAACAATTGCACAAAATAATATAACAAAAAAAGTTCCTATAAGTGGAATTGGTGGTATTAGTACATGGAGAGATGCAGTTGAATTTATGTTACTTGGTTCAAGCACCGTGCAAGTATGTACTGCTGCTATGAAACATGGTTTTAGAATTGTAGAAGATATGTGTGAAGGATTAAATAATTGGATGGATGAAAAAGGGTTTAAAACATTAAATGATTTTATTGGAAAAAGCGTAAACAACATTACGCATTGGGAAGATTTAGATATCAACTACCATCACGTAGCAAATATTAATGAAGATAAATGTATTCATTGCGGATTATGTTATATTACTTGCGAAGACACTTCTCATCAAGCAATAAATTTATCTTACGGAGATCCTTACAATACTTACACTATAAAAGAACAAGATTGCGTTGGTTGTAATTTATGCAAATTGGTTTGCCCCGTAGATAATTGTATAACAATGGTTGAAAAACGTGTGGCACCAGAATATATTAATTGGAAAATGTGGCAAGAACAAGGTTTGCCTTTGAATGATCATTAGATTAATAATCTAATACAAAAGAGCTGTAATATGTTACAGTATTGGTTTTTGTTGAGGGGGAATTGATTGCTTATCAATTCCCTTTTTGTTAATACAAGTATTAAAAATTTGTATTAAATAGTTTTTTTGCTGGCAATAAAATTTAAACTCTATCTAATTTTTCTTCCTTCATTAAACTTTTTTCTGCGTATTTCTTGCACAGGTACTTTTTGAATTTTACATTCTAACCATGCAATAATATCTAAATACATAAATGATCTGCTTTCTATTGCATTGCCTTCTAACTTTTGCAATTTTTCTTTTAATAATTTAAAGGAAGGAATAATTCTATGAGGAGATAATGAAAACGATTTTTTTATAAACTTAAATATTTCTTCTTCAACAACACTTAAGTTTTTCATTTTAGCCATAAACCTATAAACAGATTTTATTAAATATTCTAACAATTCATAATTGCCCAATTCATAATGTGCAATTAAATGTAGCAGCCTTGCATAACATTGTAAATCAATTCTTAAATCGTATTTCTGGTTAATTATTTTGTTTAAATATTCAATAGCTTTTTCGTTATTGCCGCTACCAAAATACAAGCAAGCAATTTTATAATAAAACACCAGTACTCTATGCTTATCTAAATGCAGTTTATATTCTAACAGTTTTTCGTTTATAACCGGAACCAATTTTAATCCTTCGGTAAATGTTCCTTCCAAAAAATGTTTATTAATTTTTGCAATGTTCAAATACACAAATGTTTGAATGCGTGCATTATCATTTATTGCTGCGTTTTGTGAGTTTGAAAAATTTTCAAATTTTTCTAATATTATTTGAAATTTATCGTAATTATTCAAATCAAAATGTGCACTCAATAAGTTGTGTAATCCTTTTATATATTGGCTTGCTTCAACCATTTTCATTAAATCATATTCTTCAAATAAATCAACCCATTTTTGTGTGTATCTATAATACATTAATAAATCTTGCAATATAAATCCATACCAACAAAACGATTGATATAAATACAATTTTTCATAAAAAGTTAATGTTTGAATATTGTAAGTTGGTAAATTGGTTTCAAAAAATATTCTTACTGCATGTGCATCTCGTTCATCTCTTGCGTGGCCATGTTTTATATACCAACTATATAATTCTAATGAAAGGTTTGAAAGTTTATTGGTAAGTGAAAGATGCGTAGTAATTGCATCAGAATCTTTACTTAATTGTTCTGCACGGTTTTCTAAGCTGCGTGTAATGTGTAAAGCTTCAATTTTTTTCTCAAACAAAATAGCTTGTAACTGATAAGTTATTTGGTAATGTTGTTTAGCTGTTTCTTTTAGTTTATCTAATACTTTTAAACTTTGTAAATACAACCCTTTATTGTATAAAATTCTTGCAAAGTCCATTTGTTCATGTAACTGAATATCAATATTATTTTTATCTTCTAACACTCTAAGGCTCGATAATATTTGTTTATATAAATGAGCTCTCATGTTAGAGAGTTGTTGCTTTAAAATATCTTTATTTTTCTTCAATAATAAAATTTCATCATACTCATTCATTTTATCTAAAGCATCAAATAATTGTACAATTTTTAAATTTTCTCCACCCGAGTTTCTTTGAACATATAATTTAAAATTTCGCTTTTCTGCTTTTGTAAGCGATTTTATTAGTTGAAAAAGTGTATCGGTACTTCTGTTGGGCATCGTATTTCGTTTTACTTAAAACCATTATAAACAGGGCGTTCTACAATAAATAATCTAATCTGCATACCGTAATAAGCCTGCTATTTTAATTATTATACGGCATAACTCTTCAATACTTTTAATCATTCAACAATTAGTTATTGTAAGCAATAAAATTAGTCTGTTATTCTTTAAAAAGTAAACCTATTCATGAGTAAAAATAAAGTACACATTTTTGATACCACATTGCGAGATGGTGAACAAGTACCTGGCTGCAAATTAAATACTAAAGAAAAAATAGAATTAGCATTAGTGTTAGAAGGTTTAGGTGTTGATATTATTGAGGCAGGTTTTCCTATCTCCTCTCCCGGCGATTTTGAAAGTGTAACCGAAATTTCAAAAATTATAACTAATGCTTCTGTTTGTGGTTTAAGCCGTGCGGTGCAAAAAGATATTGAAACTGCTGCTG
The DNA here is from genome assembly GCA_018267725.1 of Bacteroidota bacterium. Classification (GTDB taxonomy): domain Bacteria; phylum Bacteroidota; class Bacteroidia; order Chitinophagales; family Chitinophagaceae; genus CW01. Next base: position 174,717 of record JAFDXY010000016.1, on the reverse strand, counting down.
CTGCTTTAAAATATGCTAAGCATCCACGTATTCATACAGGCATTGGTACTTCCGATATTCATATTAAAGGAAAATTCAATTCAACCAAAGAAGATATTTTACAACGTGCCATACAATGTGTAAAGTGGGCAAAAAATTTTGTTGATGATGTTGAATTTTATGCAGAAGATGCAGGCAGAACAGATAACGATTATTTAGCAAGTGTTGTAGAAGCCGTAATTAAAGCAGGTGCAACAGTTGTAAACATTCCCGATACAACAGGTTATTGTTTGCCTCATCAATACGGAGAAAAAATTGCTTATTTAGTTAATCATGTTCCCAATATTGATAAAGCAATAATTTCTTGCCATTGTCATAACGATTTAGGTTTGGCAACCGCTAATTCAATTGCAGGCGTAATTGCAGGAGCAAGACAAATTGAATGTACCATTAATGGTTTAGGAGAACGTGCAGGCAATACCTCTTTAGAAGAAGTGGTAATGATTATTAAGCAACATAAAGATTTAGGTTTTTATACCAACATAAACGCAAAACAATTAAATCCAATGAGCCGTATGGTTAGCGATACTATGCGTATGCCCGTACAACCAAATAAAGCTATTGTGGGTGCCAATGCATTTTCGCATTCCTCAGGTATTCATCAAGATGGATTTTTAAAAAGTGCTATTACTTATGAAATTATAAATCCTGTTGAAGTTGGTGCAGATACCAGTAAAATTGTTTTAACTGCACGCAGCGGAAGAAGTGCATTAGCATTTCGTTTAAAAAATTTAGGATACGATTTTAATCGGAATGATGTTGATTTTTTATATGAAAAATTTTTACAAATAGCCGATGCAAAAAAAGAAGTAATAGATGCTGATTTACATAAAATGGTACAACAACACGAAACAGTTACAGCATAAAATTATTTTAAATTAAAACAACAAATGGCAAAAACATTATTCGATAAAATTTGGGAGAAACATGTTGTTCAAAAAATTGAAGACGGTCCTTCTGTTTTATATATTGATACGCATTTTATTCACGAAGTAACTTCTCCGCAAGCCTTTGCAGGGTTGAATAAACGAGGCATTAAAGTATTTCGTCCTAAGCAAGTTGTAGCAACAGCCGATCATAATGTACCAACCTTAAATCAACATCTTCCTATTAAAGAAGAATTATCTCGTTTACAAGTTGAAGCATTAATAAAAAATTGTGCAGAGCATAATGTTGAGTTATATGGATTAGGTCATCCTTATCAAGGTATTGTTCATGTAATTGGTCCCGAATTAGGAATTACACAACCTGGTAAAACAATAGTTTGTGGAGATAGTCATACATCAACACACGGTGCATTTGGTACAATTGCTTTTGGTATTGGCACCAGTGAAGTTGAAATGGTATTGGCTACACAATGCTTATTACAAAGCAAACCAAAACTAATGCGTATAAATGTTGAAGGTGAATTAAATAAAGGTGTTGTTTCAAAAGATATTATTCTTTACATCATATCCATAATATCTGCAAGCGGTGCAACAGGCTATGCTGTTGAGTTTGCGGGCAGTGCCATAAGAAGTTTAAGCATGGAAGCAAGAATGACAATTTGCAATATGAGTATTGAAATGGGTGCACGTTGTGGATTAATTGCTCCAGATGAAACAACTTTTAATTATATAAAAGAAAAACAATTTGCTCCAAAAAATAATGAGTGGAATGAAAAATTAATTTATTGGAAAACCTTGTTTACAGATGCTGATGCAATGTTTGATAAAGAAATAAACATTAACGCAAAAGATATTGAGCCCATGATTACCTATGGCACCAACCCCGGAATGGGCATTGGTGTTACAAAAAATATTCCTGCCGTAAATAATGTTGATGAAAAAGAAAAAACATATTACGAAAAAAGTTTACATTATATGGGCTTAGAAGCAGGCTCAAAAATGAAAGGTAAAAAAGTAGATTATGTTTTTATAGGAAGTTGCACCAACAGCCGCATAGAAGATTTAAGAATGGTTGCAAATTTTGTAAAAGGAAAACAGAAAGCTAATAATGTAGAAGTATGGATTGTTCCCGGAAGTAAACAAGTAGAAGCACAAGCACAAAAAGAAGGGCTTGATAAAATTTTGGCAGAAGCAGGTTTTATGCTTCGCCAACCGGGTTGCAGTGCATGTTTAGGAATGAATGAAGATAAAATTCCCGCAGGTAAATATTGTATCTCAACATCAAACAGAAATTTTGAAGGAAGGCAAGGGCCTAATGCAAGAACATTTCTTGCAAGCCCTTTAACAGCAGCATTGGCGGCAATTACAGGCGAAGTTGGAGATGTAAGAGAATATTTGAATTAAAATTCAACATTCAAAATAATTTACATGAGTATTAACATAAACATAGAAGACGAAAAGAAAAAGAATTTATCAACTGCAAAATTTCAATCAGAAAGAAAAGTTATTCAATCTGTTGCAGTACCAATTGAATTAGAAAATATTGATACAGACCAAATTATTCCTGCACGTTTTTTAAAAGCAACAACAAGAGATGGATTTGGAAAAAATTTGTTTCGCGATTGGCGTTATGAAAATAATGATGAAACAAAACCAATAAAAGATTTTGCTTTAAACAATAGAATTTATTCTGGTAAAATATTAGTAGCAGGAAAAAATTTTGGTTGCGGTTCTTCACGAGAGCATGCAGCTTGGGCTATTAAAGATTATGGATTTGATGCAGTTGTAAGCAGTTTTTTTGCAGATATTTTTAAAAACAATGCATTAAATAATTTTTTATTGCCAGTGCAAATAAGCGATGTGTTTTTGCAAAAAATTTTCGAAGCCATAAAAGAAAATGCAAACGCAGAAATAGAAATTAATTTAGAAGAACAGTACATTAAATTGTTATCTACTGGCGAACAAGAAAGTTTTGAAATAAACAAATACAAAAAAACTTGTTTACTAAATGGCTTTGATGATATTGATTATTTATTAAACATTAAAAATAAAATTGAAGCTTTTGAAGCTGCTTCCTAAATCCTCCAAAGAAGGGCTTTAAGAAAATAAACTCAAATTGGATAATAATAAAAAACATATTATTTCTTTTTCAAATTCTCCCCTTTTGGGGGAGTTAGAGGAGGCTTTCATTTCTTTACAAAATGTTTGTGTTACGCAATACTCAAAAAATGTATTGCACAATATTTCGTTTACGCTTCATTCCAATAATCATTTAGCAATTGTTGGAGAAAGTGGTAGCGGTAAAACTGTTTTAGCAAAAGCAATTGCAGGACAATTATTTTCAAAAGGAAATATTCAAATTAATTATTCAAAAAATAATTACTTACAAAATAAAATTGTTTTTGTTGAATATACAGAAGCCTATAAAAATTTATCAAACATTTCAGACTTTTATTATCAGCAACGTTTTAATAGTTGCAATGCAGAAGATGCAAACACTTTACAACAAGAATTAGAAAAAATAATTACTCCTATTTCTCAAGTTAATATTCTTCTTGAAAAATTTAATTTATTACATAGAATAAATGCCCCGTTAATTCAACTATCTAATGGAGAACAAAAAAAATTACAAATTATTAAAGCGTTAATTCAGCAACCAAAAATTTTAATTCTCGATAAAGTATTTACAGGATTAGATGCTACCAGCAGAAAAGAATTAGAGCAATTACTTTATAATATATCTACAGAAGGCACTACAATTATTTTAATAACAGATGAAAATAATATTCCTTCTTTCATAACACATATTGCAGAGTTAAGTAATGGTAATTTAATTCAGTTTACACAAAAAGAAAATTTCAAATTAAGTTCAACAAAAAATATTTCTTACAAACAAAATAAAATTCCTATAATTCAACACAGTAAAGCATTTCATTCAATTATTTTAATGAACAATGTTTCTGTTAATTATACAAATAAAACAATTCTTAAAAATATTAATTGGCAAGTAAAACAAGGCGAGCGTTGGTTAATAAAAGGAGCAAATGGTGCAGGCAAATCAACCTTATTAAGTTTAGTTACGGGCGATAATCCACAAGCTTATGCAAACGAAATTTATTTGTTTGATAAGAAACGTGGCAGTGGCGAAAGTATTTGGGAACTAAAAAGTAAAATAGGATTTGTTTCGCCCGAGTTACACAAATATTTCGATAAGTCTATTAGCATTGAACATGTTGTTGCAAGTGGTTTTTATGATACTATTGGGTTATATAAACCAATCAATGCACAACAAAAAGAAGATATAAAGCAATGGTTAGATTTTTTTGGGTTATCTCATGTGCGTAACAAATCCCTTTCTGCGGTTTCTACCGGCGAGCAACGTTTAGCTCTGGTAGCAAGAGCTTTCGTAAAAAATCCGCCATTGCTTGTTTTAGATGAACCTTGCCAAAATTTAGATGATAATCATATACAACAAATTATTCAACTAATAAATAATATCTGCTCACAAACTAATACAACAATAATTTATGTAAGTCATTATGCAAATGAAGTACCCGATTGTATTACCAATGTACTTGAATTAAATAATGGCATTGCAACAATTTATACTAAAGAAAAATTTAAAGTAGCCTAATATGAAAAAAAATATTGCAGTAATAAATGGAGATGGCATTGGCCCCGAAGTAACAGCACAATCTATTCGTGTTTTAAATGCTATTGCAGAAAAATTTAATCATGAATTTAATTACACATATTGTTTAATGGGTGCTTGTGCTATTGATGAAACAGGCACACCACTTCCTAATGAAACGATTGAAGTTTGTTTGAATAGCGATGCTATTTTATTTGGTGCAATTGGTCATCCCAAATACGATAATGATCCAACTGCAAAAGTGAGGCCTGAACAAGGTTTATTAAAACTCAGAAAATCTTTGCAACTATACGGAAACATTCGCCCCATTAATACTTATGCTTCATTAGAGCATTTATCTCCGTTAAAAGCAAAGCAATTAGAAAATGTTGATTTTATTATTTTTCGTGAATTAACAGGCGGAATTTATTTTGGTAAAAAAGAATTAAGTGATGATAAAACAAAAGCTTTTGATGAATGTACTTATTCAAAAGAAGAAATAGAACGCATTGCACATTTAGCATTTAAACAAGCACAACAAAGAAGAAACAAATTAACATTGGTAGATAAAGCCAATGTTTTAGAAACCTCTCGTTTATGGAGAAAAGTTATACAAGATATTGCACAACAATATCCTAATGTACAAGTTGATTACATGTTTGTAGATAATGCAGCCATGCAAATTATTCTTAACCCCAAACAGTTTGATGTAATACTTACCGAAAATATGTTTGGAGATATTATTAGCGATGAAGCAAGTGTGTTAAGCGGTTCATTAGGTTTATTACCATCTGCATCTGTTGGCGTTTGCACTGCATTGTTCGAACCCATTCATGGCTCATATCCGCAAGCAGCAGGAAAAGATATTGCCAACCCTTTGGGTTCTATTTTATCTGCAGCAATGATGTTAGATTATTTTAATATGCAAAAAGAAGCTCAATTAATTAAAGATGCATGCAATTGGGCATTACAAAACAAATTCGTAACAAAAGATATTGACCCTATTAATTTCTATTTCACTTCTACCATAGGAGAATTGATTTGCGATTTTATTTTAGGGAAAATTCATGGAGATGTAAATCATGAAAACGTTCAGTTAAGAAAATCAACCATCATTTAAAAAATTATGAATTATAAATGATTAATTAAAAAAAGTTCTTTGCAGTTTCAACAGAGGTGTTACATTTGCAAACACATAACACTTCAATGTCAGTTAACAAGTTTAATAAGGCAATCAACATTAACATCGCAATTATTATTGCTATTGTCATTATTATTCCTGCACTGCAAGGAGGTGTAAGTATCATGTAAAAAGTTAATTTGTTATAACATGAAACCCGCCTCCAAAAAGGTGGGTTTTTTATTTGCGTTATTGCAAGAGACAAAGCAATCACAATAATAAAATTATAATGAACCCAACTTTAATACATTAATGAAACACCTGTTGCGTCGCACTCTTCAACGCTTTGTTCAATATTGGACAGAACGTACAAGTGAGTGACGCAACAAAAACTAAATAGAATTACAAAAGCTAAGTACAAAAAAATAAAATGACAGCATTAAACAAATACAGCAAAACACTAACGCAAGATGCAACACAACCCGCAGCACAAGCAATGTATTATGCAATTGGTTTTAAAGAAGAAGATTTTTCAAAACCACAAGTTGGTATTGTAAGCATGGGTTGGGATGGTAATCCTTGCAACATGCACCTAAACGATTTAGCAGCAAAAGTTAAAAAGAGTGTAAACAAAACAGGTTTATTAGGTTTAAACTTTTACACCATTGGCGTTAGCGATGGTATTAGCATGGGTACAGATGGAATGCGTTACAGTTTAGTTAGCAGAGATGTTATTGCCGATAGTATTGAAACCAATGCAGGTGCCCAATATTACGATGCATTAATTGGTATTCCCGGTTGTGATAAAAATATGCCCGGAACTATTATGGCAATGGGTAGATTAAATCGTCCTTCAATTATGTTATACGGTGGCACTATTGCTCCCGGCCATTACAAAGGAGAAGATTTAAATATTGTTTCTGCATTTGAAGCATTAGGTAAAAAAATTGCAGGCAATTTAACCGAAGGAGATTTTAAAGGCATCATTCAACATGCGTGCCCCGGTGCAGGTGCATGTGGCGGTATGTACACTGCAAACACAATGGCTTCGGCTATTGAAGCGTTGGGTATGAGTTTACCTTACTCATCATCAAACCCGGCATTAAGCAAAGAAAAATTAAAAGAATGTAATGCAGTTGGTAAAGCAATTAAAATATTATTACAAAAAGATATTAAACCAAAAGATATTATGACACGTAAGGCATTTGAAAATGCAATTACGGTTGTAATGGTTTTGGGCGGAAGCACCAATGCTGTATTGCATTTAATTGCAATGGCAAAAAGCGTAGACATTGAATTAACGCAAGATGATTTTCAAAAAATAAGTAATAAAACTCCTTTGCTTGCAGATTTTAAACCCAGTGGTAAATATTTAATGGAAGACTTACACAAACATGGCGGTGTGCCTGCAGTAATGAAATATTTATTAAGTAAAAAAATGTTGCATGGAGATTGTTTAACGGTAACAGGAAAAACCGTTAAACAAAATTTACAAAAAGCACCCGATTTAGATTTTGCAATTCAAGATATTATTCATCCAATAGAAAAACCGTTAAAAGCTACAGGGCATTTACAAATTCTTTACGGCAATCTTGCAACCGGCGGAAGTGTTGCAAAAATTACAGGAAAAGAAGGTGAACGTTTTGAAGGAACAGCAAGAGTATTTGATGGTGAACATGATTTTATTAAAGGCATTCAAAGTAAAAGAGTTCATGCAGGAGATGTTGTTGTTATTAGAAACATTGGACCTAAAGGTGCACCGGGAATGCCCGAAATGCTTAAACCCACAGGAGCCTTAATTGGTGCGGGTTTGGGAAAATCTGTTGCACTAATTACAGATGGAAGATTTAGCGGTGGCACACATGGTTTTGTGGTAGGTCATATTACACCTGAAGCATTTAACGGTGGTTTAATTGGTTTAGTAGAAGATAATGATGTTATTGAAATTGATGCAATAAAAAACACGCTCACTTTAAAAGTTAGTAACGAAATAATTGCACAACGCAAAGCAAATTGGAAACAACCTGCATTAAAAGCAACCAACGGTGTTTTATACAAATATGCAAAGTTGGTAAAAACAGCAGCCGAAGGTTGTGTAACAGATGAAGACTAAACAATAATTAAAAAAATATCATATAACATTCAAAATAAAATTAATGTTATGCAAACATTAGAATTAACAGAAGAAAAATTAACACCCAAATCAACAAAAAATATTTCAGGCTCCGTTGCAGTATTAGAAGCATTAATTGCCGAAAATGTAAAAACAATTTTTGGTTACCCCGGTGGTGCTATTATGCCAATTTACGATGCGTTATATGATTATAACGATAAGTTAGAACATATATTGGTTAGACACGAGCAAGGCTCAACACATGCTGCACAAGGCTTTGCAAGAACTTCAGGCAAAGTAGGTGTTGTGTTTGCAACAAGTGGTCCGGGTGCAACAAATCTTGTAACAGGTTTAGCAGATGCAATGATTGACAGCACTCCGCTTGTATGTATTACAGGGCAAGTGTTTGCACATTTATTAGGCACCGATGCATTTCAAGAAACAGATGTAATAAATATTACAACACCTGTTACCAAATGGAATTATCAGGTTACCGATGCAACAGAAATTCCACATGTATTAGCCAAAGCATTTTACATTGCAAAAACAGGAAGACCGGGTCCCGTGTTAATTGACATAACCAAAAATGCACAACTTCAAAAATTCGATTACAATGGTTATACCAAATGCAATCATATAAGAAGTTATAGACCAAAACCAATTGTTCGCAAAGAATATATTCAGCAAGCTGCACAGTTAATTAATGCAGCAAAAAAACCATTTGTAATATTTGGTCAGGGTGTTATATTGGGTAAAGCAGAAAAAGAGTTTATACAATTTATTGAAAAAGGCGGAATACCTGCTGCATGGACAATTATGGGTATGAGTGCTATTCCAACAACACATCCGCTTGGTGTAGGAATGTTAGGTATGCACGGAAATTATGCACCCAATGTTTTAACCAATGAATGCGATGTTTTAATAGCAATAGGAATGCGTTTTGATGATAGAGTTACCGGAAGGTTAGATAAATATGCCAAACAAGCTCAGATAATTCATTTAGATATTGACCCCGCAGAAATAGATAAAAATGTAAAAACAACAATTCCTGTTTGGGGAGATTGCAAAGAAACTCTACCCATACTTACACAATTAATTGAAAAGAAAAATCATAATGCATGGTTGCAACAATTTAGAGAATTAGAAAAAAAAGAAACTGAAAAAGTTATCTATAACGAACTAAACCCAAAAGATGGGACAATAACAATGGGTGAAGTAATTAAAAACATTAATGAATTAACAAATGGCGATGCAATTATAGTAACCGATGTTGGTCAGCACCAAATGGTGGCGTGCCGTTATGCAAAAATGAATTATTCAAAAAGCAATGTAACAAGCGGCGGCTTAGGCACAATGGGCTTTGGGCTTCCTGCCGCAATTGGTGCAAAATACGGAGACCCTAAAAGAACTGTAATTGCCATAATTGGCGATGGTGGTATTCAAATGACTATTCAGGAATTAGGAACAATTATGCAGTTTAATATAAATGTAAAAATTTTAATATTAAATAATCAATTTTTAGGAATGGTTCGCCAATGGCAACAACTCTTTCATGAAAAAAGATATTCATTCGTAAACATAACCTCGCCCAATTTTGTTCAAGTTGCAAAAGGATACGGCATTGCAGGAAACAGTATTAATAAAAGAGAAGATTTATACAATGCATTACAAACAATGTTGCAACACAACGGAAGTTATTTATTAGAAATAATGGTAGGCAAAGAAAACAATGTATTTCCTATGGTTCCGCAAGGCAAAGGCGTAGCAGAAATTGTATTAACAAAAGAGGAAATTTAAAATCAGAAATTCCATTTTAAAAATCTACTCTTTTAAAAGTTAAAATATGAAACAAGAATATACCATAACAGTTTATACCGAAAATCAAATTGGTTTAGTAAATAGAATTGCAATTATTTTTTCAAGAAGAAAAATAAATATTGAAAGTTTAAACATATCTCTAACAGAAAGTCAAAACGTGCACCGATTTACTATTGTAGTAATGGAAACAGAAGATGTTGTAAAAAAACTTTGCAAACAAATTGAAAAACAAGTTGAAGTTTTAAAAGCATATTATAATACCAACGATGAAATTGTGTGGCAAGAAATGGGTTTGTTTAAAGTACCCGCCGATATTATTGCAGCTAAAGTGCCGGTAGAAAGGCTTTTACGTGAATACGGAGCAAAAGCAGTTGTTATTCGTAATGATTATATTGTTTTTGAAACCACAGGACATAGAGAAGAAATTGAAAAATTAATTAAAGCATTAGAACCTTTTGGTTTAATTGAATTTGTACGCAGTGCAAGAATTGCCATTATAAAAAACAGCAAAGGCTTTCACGATAAATTAAAAGAATTTGAAAAAAGTGAACCCGCAGAAGAATTAATAGAAAATGAATTTTTAAACCAACAAGAAGAAGTATTTAGTATGTAAAATTATTTAAAATGTTGAATGAAAATTTTAAACTCCATTCAACATGCAAAATTTAAAATTCAAAATAAAAAATAAAAACATGGCAAAATTAAATTTTGGTGGCGTTGAAGAAAACGTTGTAACACGCGAAGAATTTCCTTTAGCAAAAGCACAAGAAGTATTAAAAAATGAAACCGTTGCTGTAATTGGTTACGGCGTGCAAGGCCCCGGCCAAGCATTAAACCAACGCGATAATGGAATTAATGTTATTGTTGGGCAACGTAAAAATTCTAAAACATGGGATAAAGCTATTGCTGATGGTTTTGTTCCCGGTGAAACATTATTTGAAATTGAAGAAGCATTACAACGCGGAACAATTATTTGTTATTTGTTAAGCGATGCAGCACAAATTGCTTTGTGGCCAACTGTGCAAAAACATTTAACAGCTGGTAAAGCATTATATTTTTCTCACGGTTTCGGAATTACATTCAATCATCAAACAAATATTATTCCTCCAAAAGATGTGGATGTTTTTTTGGTTGCACCAAAAGGTAGCGGCACAAGTTTAAGAAGAATGTTTTTACAAGGCAGAGGTTTAAACAGTTCTTATGCAATCTTCCAAGATGCAACAGGAAAAGCAAAAGAAAGAGTAGTTGCCTTAGGCATTGCAGTAGGTAGTGGTTATTTATTTGAAACAAATTTTAAGAAAGAAGTGTATAGTGATTTAACCGGTGAACGCGGAACATTAATGGGTTGCATACAAGGAATTTTTGCAGCACAATACCAGGTGTTGAGAGAAAGAGGCCACTCTCCTTCTGAAGCATTCAACGAAACTGTTGAAGAATTAACACAATCATTAATGCCATTGGTTGCAGAAAACGGAATGGATTGGATGTATGCCAACTGCTCTACCACTGCACAACGCGGAGCATTAGATTGGTGGAAAAAATTTAGAGATGCAACCTTGCCTGTGTTTAACGATTTATATTCAAGCGTTGCAGCAGGTAAAGAAAGCCAACGCAGTATTGATAGCAATTCACAAGCAGATTATCGTGAAAAGTTAGATGCAGAATTAAAAGAATTACGCGAAAGTGAAATGTGGCAAGCAGGTAAAACAGTAAGAAGTTTAAGGCCTGAAAATCAAAAAGTATAATAATGCAAACTACGGCAACACATCAATTAAATTTTAACAATGCAAAGCAAAAATTGCACAACATTGCTTTACACACACCGTTGCAACTAAATGCTCATTTAAGTAAAAAATACAATTGTAAAATTTATTTAAAGCGAGAAGATTTACAAATAGTGCGTTCTTACAAATTACGCGGTGCTTATAATATGATGAGTAGTTTAACTACAGAGCAACTGCAACGTGGTGTGGTGTGTGCCAGTGCAGGTAATCATGCACAAGGTTTTGCATATAGTTGTAAAAAATTAAATGTAAAAGGTGTTGTATTTATGCCAAGCATTACGCCCAAACAAAAAATAACGCAAACAAAAATGTTTGGTGAAGAAAATATAAAAATAAAATTGGTTGGCGATACTTATGATGATTGTGCCATTGCTGCAAAAAAATTTACCGAAGAAAATAATATGGTTTTTGTTCCGCCCTTTGATGATTATAAAATTATTGAAGGACAAGGAACAGTTGGTGTTGAAATATTAGAAGAATTATCAAACATTGATTATGTATTTATTCCCGTTGGCGGCGGTGGTTTAGCAGCAGGCGTAGGTACTTATTTTAAAACCTTCTCACCACAAACAAAAATTATTGGTTTAGAACCCGAAGGTGCACCATCTATGCAGGCTGCATTAAAAGCGGGGCATCCAGTTACTTTAGAAACTATTGACAAGTTTGTAGATGGTGCTTCTGTAAAAAAAGTTGGTGATATAACTTTTGCATTATGTAAAGATGTTTTGAATGAAATACACCTTGTTCCCGAAGGAAAAGTTTGTTCAACCATTTTAAAATTATATAATGAAGATGCAATAGTGGTAGAGCCTGCAGGTGCATTAAGCATTGCAGCGTTAGATGATTATGCAAATGAAATAAAAGGTAAAACTATTGTTTGCATTGTAAGTGGCAGCAATAATGATATTGATAGAATGCCCGAAATAAAAGAACGCAGTTTACAATACGAAGGATTAAAACATTATTTTTTAATTCAGTTTGCACAACGTCCCGGAGCATTAAAAGAATTTGTAAATTATGTGTTAGGAAAAAATGACGACATAACACGTTTTGAATATATGCAAAAAACAAATAAAGAGTCGGGGCATGCTTTAGTAGGTATTGAATTACAACGTAAAGATGATTACAAACATTTAATTGAAAGAATGAAACAATATAATATTGATTATTCTGAAATTAATAAAAACGATACGCTATTTGGTTATTTAATTTAATTGTGAAAAACTATTGCGTAAAAAATAGTTGAGAAAGTTTTATTTTTATTGCGATTGCTGGCCATATATTTTGTAACACTTTTTATATAAATAATTATGACAAGCAGTCAAGGTTTATACCATCCTTCTTTTGAGCATGATGCATGCGGTATTGGTTTTGTTGCCAATATTAAAGGTTACAAATCACATCAAATTATTGCTGATGCACTCACCATTTTAGAAAACATGGAACACCGCGGTGCATGTGGTTGTGAAAACAATACAGGAGATGGTGCGGGCATTATGATTCAAACTCCGCATGAGTTTTTCTTTGATGAATGTGTTAAGTTGGGTGTTCATCTTCCTGCCTACACAAAATATGGTGTAGGTGTTTTATTCTTTCCTAAAGACATTCGTTTAAAAGAAGAGTGTAGAGAAATATTTACACGCTCTGCAGAAAAATTAGGATTAGAAATTTTAGCCTATAGAAAAATTCCCGTAAACACATCTGATATTGGTTCTTCTGCATTAAGAGTTGAACCCGAAATGGAACATGTATTTATTGCTTGTCCAGATTATATTAGCAATGCAGAAGTTTTTGAAAGAAAATTATTTATACTTCGCAACTATGCAAGCCATACCATTAATAATACAATTAAAAAAGATGCAATAGGTTTTTATGTTGCATCCCTATCTTATAAAACAGTTGTTTACAAAGGTCAATTAACAAGTAATCAAGTACGAAATTATTTTCCAGACTTAAGCAATAAAAGAATGGTAAGTGCATTTGGTTTAATTCATTCACGCTTTGCAACCAACACATTTCCTTCGTGGAAATTAGCACAACCCTTTCGTTACATTGCACACAACGGAGAAATAAATACACTACAAGGAAATTTAAATTGGTTAAAAACAAGTGAGAAAGGTTTTACCTCTCCATACTTCAGCAAAGAAGAAATGGATATGTTATTACCAATAATTTTTGAAGGACAAAGTGATAGTGCATGTTTAGATAATATGATTGAATTGCTTACACTTTGTGGAAGAAGTTTACCTCATGTAATGATGATGCTTGTTCCTGAAGCATGGGATGGGCATGATGAAATGGATGCAACAAAAAAAGCATTTTATGAATTTCATGCTGCATTTATGGAACCTTGGGATGGGCCCGCTTCTATTTCATTTACCGATGGAAAAATAATTGGTGCAACACTTGACAGAAACGGATTACGCCCATCTCGTTATTGCGTAACTAACGATGACAGAGTTATTATGGCAAGCGAAACAGGTGTGCTGCCAATAGACCCTTCTATCATTATTGAAAACGGAAGATTACAACCCGGAAAAATGTTTGTGGTAGATATGGAGCAAGGAAAAATTATAAGTGATGAAGAATTAAAACAAAATATTTGCTCGCATAAACCTTATAGCGATTGGTTGAATAAATATAAAATTCGTTTAGAAGAATTACCCGAACCAAGAGTAATGTTTACACATTTAGAACATGAACAAGTATTAAAATATCAAAAAGCATTTGGTTATTCAACCGAAGATTTAGAAACAATTATTGCTCCAATGGCATTAGAAGGTAAAGAGCCAATTGGAAGCATGGGAACAGATACACCTTTAGCAGTATTAAGTGAACAACCACAACATTTATCTTCTTACTTTAAACAATTATTTGCACAAGTAACCAATCCACCAATAGATCCTATCAGAGAAAGATTGGTAATGAGTTTAGCAACCTTTGCAGGCAACAACGGAAATTTATTAATTGAAGATCCTTTAGATTGCCACAGCGTAGCATTAAAACATCCTATTTTAAATAATTATGAATTAGAAAAAATAAGAAGTATTGATACTGGAATTTTTCAAGCAAAAAGTTTACAAACTTATTTTCGTGCAGATGGTAAAGAAGGTTCATTACAAAAAGGTTTAGAAAGATTATGTCGCTACGCCATTGATGCTGTTGAAGATGGTTTTGAAGTTTTAATATTAACCGATAGAGCAATTGATAGTGAGCATGCTCCTATCCCATCTTTATTAGCATGTGCTGCCGTACATCATCATTTAATAAGAAAAGGTTATCGCGGGCAAGTAGGTATTATTATTGAAGCAGGCGACATTTGGGAAGTTCATCACTTTGCATGTTTAATTGGTTTTGGTGCAACTGCAATTAATCCGTACCTCGCTTTATCTACCATTCGAGATATGAAGTTGAGTGAAAAAATAAAAACCAATTTAGGGGTAGAGGAACTGAAAAAAAATTATATAAAAGCTGTTTGTGATGGGTTGTTGAAAGTGTTTTCAAAAATGGGAATATCAACATTACAATCTTATCAAGGGGCACAAATATTTGAAATATTAGGATTAAATAAAACAGTAGTAGATAAATATTTTACCGGAACTATTTCACGCATTGAAGGATTAGGATTAGATGAAATTGCAAAAGAAGCTTTAGTAAAACATCAGTTTGCATTCAGCAAAAAAAATATTCCTGTAGAACGCTTGCCTGTTGGCGGTTTATACCAATGGAAACGTAAAGGAGAATTTCATTTATTCAATCCAACAACTATTCATCTCTTGCAATATTCTACAAGAATGAATGATTATAACACTTTCAAAAAATATACAAAACATATTAATGAGCAAAGTGAGAAAGCTTGCACTTTAAGAAGTTTATTAGAATTTAAACGCAATCGTCCTTCTATTTCAATTAATGAAGTAGAGCCTGCAGAAAACATATATAAAAGATTTGCAACAGGTGCTATGAGTTTCGGTTCAATCTCTCACGAAGCCCACAGTACATTAGCCATTGCTATGAATCGGTTAGGCGGAAAAAGTAACACAGGTGAAGGTGGTGAAGATGAAATGCGTTATGAAAAATTACCGAATGGAGATAGTATGCGTAGTGCTATTAAACAAGTTGCATCAGCACGTTTTGGTGTTACAAGTTTATATTTAACCGAAGCAGATGAATTGCAAATTAAAATGGCACAAGGTGCAAAGCCAGGTGAAGGCGGGCAATTACCTGGACATAAAGTTGATGAATGGATTGGAAAAGTTCGTCATTCAACACCGGGTGTTGGTTTAATTTCTCCACCACCACATCATGATATTTATTCAATTGAAGATTTAGCACAATTAATTTTTGATTTAAAAAATGCAAATCGTAATGCACGTATTAATGTTAAGTTAGTTTCTAAAGCAGGCGTTGGTACAATTGCAGCAGGCGTAACTAAAGCAAAAGCAGATGTAGTATTAATTGCAGGATATGATGGAGGAACAGGAGCCTCGCCTATTTCATCTATTAAACATACAGGTTTACCATGGGAATTAGGCTTAGCAGAAACACATCAAACATTAGTAAAAAATAAATTAAGAAGTAGAGTTGTTGTGCAAGCAGATGGCCAAATGCGTACAGGACGTGATATTGCTATTGCATCTTTACTTGGTGCAGAAGAATGGGGAATTGCAACCGCCGCATTAATTGTTGAAGGTTGTATTATGATGCGTAAATGCCATTTAAACACTTGCCCAGTAGGTGTTGCAACACAAGACCCTGAATTAAGAAAACGTTTTACAGGTAATATTGATCATGTAATTAATTTCTTTAAATTTTTAGTACAAGATTTAAGAGAAATAATGGCTGAATTAGGTTTTAAAACAATTAATGAAATGATTGGACAAGTTGATTGTTTACAAATAAAAGAAGATATTAAACATTGGAAATATTCAAAATTAGATTTATCTCCTATTCTTTATAAAGAAGAAGTTTCTGAATATGTTGGATTATACAAACAAGAAGAACAAGACCATGCATTAAGTAATGTATTAGATTGGCAATTACTAAATATTGCAAAACCTGCATTAGATTTAAAAGAAAAAGTTGCTGCATCATTTCAGATTAAAAATACAGATAGAACTGTTGGAACAATTTTATCTAACGAACTAACTAAAATTTACAGAAGTGCAGGCTTACCTGATGATACTATTCATTTTAAATTTACAGGAACAGCCGGACAAAGTTTTGGGGCTTTTAATAACAAAGGAATTACGTTAGAATTAGAAGGTGATGCTAATGATTATTTTGGAAAAGGATTAAGTGGTGCCAAATTAATTGTGTATCCATCTGCACAAACAAAATTTATTCCGCAAGAAAATATTATTATAGGCAACGTTGCGTTTTATGGTGCCACAAGTGGCGAAGCATATATAAGAGGTAAAGCTGGCGAAAGGTTTGCTGTACGAAACTCAGGCGTAACAACAGTTGTAGAAGGCGTGGGAGATCATGGTTGTGAATATATGACTGGAGGAAAAGTTGTAATTCTTGGAGATACTGGAAGAAATTTTGCAGCAGGTATGAGTGGCGGTATTGCATACGTGTATGATGTAAAAGGAAATTTTGCCAACAACTGCAATAAAGAAATGATTGATTTAGATGAGATGAATAATGATGATATTAATGAATTAAAATTATTATTAGAAAATCATTTTCAATATACACAAAGCACCGTTGCAAAATTTGTATTAAGTGATTTACAAAATCAAATAAAAAATTTTATAAAAGTATTTCCAAAAGATTATAAAAAAGTTTTGCAAAACAAAAGTCAAAAATCAAAAGTTATAAACTAAAACTATTTCATTTTTAATTTTTAATTCTTAATTATAACATGGGTAAGCCAACCGGTTTTTTAGAATTCAGCAGAGAAATGCCAGCAAAAGCAAGTGTAGCAGAGCGTTTGCAACATTATAAAGAATTTGAACAACTTTATACCGAAGAAAAATTAAATCAGCAAGCTGCACGTTGCATGAATTGTGGTGTTCCATTTTGCCACAATGGTTGTCCATTAGGAAATGTAATTCCCGAATTTAATGATGCAGTGTATAATGGTAATTGGGAAGAAGCATACAGCATCTTAACATCAACAAATAACTTTCCTGAATTCACCGGAAGAATTTGCCCTGCACCTTGCGAGAGTGCATGTGTATTAGGCATTAATCAACCACCTGTTGCCATTGAAGAAATAGAAAAACATATTATTGAAATTGCATTTGATAAAAATTTTGTTCAACCACGCAAACCAAATATTCACACAGGAAAAAAAGTTGCAGTAATAGGAAGTGGCCCATCGGGTTTAGCAGCAGCAGCACAATTAAATTATGCAGGACACACTGTTACTGTTTTTGAAAGAGATGATGCTGCGGGTGGTTTATTGCGTTACGGTATTCCTGATTTTAAATTAGAAAAATGGGTTATTGATAGAAGAATAAAATTAATGGAAGAAGAAGGTATTGTATTTAAATATCATTGTAATGTTGGCGTAAATATTAGCATTAATGATATATTAAGAGAATATAATGCAGTTGTTTTAGCAGGAGGCTCAACAGTTCCACGTAATTTAAATATTAAAGGAAGAGAGTTAAACGGTGTTTATTTTGCTATGCAATTCCTAAAACAAAATAATAAAAGGGTTGCAGAAAAAGATTTTTTGGCAAATGCAAATATTGAAAGCAATATTATTTTAACCGAATTAAACGCAACCAATAAAAATGTAGTAGTAATTGGCGGAGGAGATACTGGAAGTGATTGTGTAGGAACATCTAATCGGCATAAAGCAAAATCTGTAACGCAATTTGAATTAATGCCAAAGCCAAGCACAGAGCGAACTCCATTCATGCCTTGGCCAACTTATCCAATGATTTTAAAAACAACAACATCGCATGAAGAAGGTGCAGCAAGACATTGGGCAATTGCAACCAAAGAATTTATTGGAGATGAAAACGGAAACTTAAAAGCATTAAAAATTGTTGATTTAGAATGGAAGATTACAGAAGATGGGAAGCCCGCCAATTTTATTGAAGTTACTGGAAGTGAAAAAGAAATTCCGTGTGAGTTAGCTTTATTAGCAATGGGTTTTATTCATCCGCAACATGAAGGACTATTAAATGAATTAGAAATTGATTTAGATGAAAGAGGCAATGTAAAAGCAAGCGAAAAATTATATCAAACAAATATTACAAAAGTATTTACAGCTGGCGATATGCGAAGAGGGCAAAGTTTAGTTGTTTGGGCAATAAGTGAAGGAAGAGAATGTGCAAGAAAAGTAGATGAATTTTTAATGGGCTCTTCTTTATTAGAAAAAAGAGATAGTTGCATTTTAAACACAACAATTTAAATATATAATATTTATTAAAATAATTTTACTAAACAGCTTTACAATAATTGCAATACGTTTAAGCAGAGTTTCTGCCTGCATTAATAATACCAAAAGAACAACGCATTACTAACTTTTCTAAAGATTTTTTGTGCGGAGATTCTGCTAATTGTTCTTCCATTTCACGAATTTTTGTAAACGCATATTGTTGAATGGTAAGTAATGGCAATACAATTCTTTCTCGCATTTGAATGGATAATTTTTCTACCGGATAATCAGTCATTAATTCATTTTGAGAAGACAATTTTTGCAAGTACGATTTTGTAAGTTCATACTCATCATAAATCATATTCCAAATTTCTCCATATTTTTCGTGATGCGATAAAAATGAAGTAAGTGGAAAGAAACATTTATTCATTGCCATTTCACAATTATCAATAAGTGTTTTAAAAAATAAAGAATCTTTATACAACATTTGCAAGGCTTTCCATTTACCGTTTTGTTCTAACTTTTTTAACGCAGTTCCAACACCATAATAACCGGTTACATTTTGTTTTAACTGGCTCCATGCACCAACAAATGGAATAGCACGCAAATCTTCAAACGCTAATTTTGAAGAGCCTCCACGTTTTGTGGGCCTTGAGCCAATATTGGTTTCTGCATAAAATCTTAATGGGCTTGCATGTTCTAAGTATGAAATAAAATATGGATGTTTTTTTAATTGCATATAAGCAGAATAACTTTCTTCAGATAATGATTGCAATAATTCTTCTTGATTTTTTTCTAATGTAATTTTTGAAGAAGCAAAAACATCGTTAGCAATTCCTGCATGAATTAATTGTTCAATATTATATTGTGCTGCATCAATAGTTCCAAAGTTTGAGCTAACTGTTTGCCCTTGAATAGTTAATTGAATTTCTTTGTTTGCAATATTTTTTCCCATTGATGCATAAAATTGATGCGTTTTACCTCCACCTCTTGCAGGTGGGCCACCACGCCCATCAAAAAATATTACATCAATTCCATATTTAATTGAAACAGAAGTTAATAATTCTTTTGCTTTATAAATACACCAATTTGCCATTAAGTAACCACCATCTTTTGTTCCATCAGAAAAACCCAGCATAATGGTTTGTTTGTTTTGGCGCTGTTGCAAATGTTTGCGATATACTTCATTCTCATACAATTCTTTCATTACTTTTTCTGCTTGTTGCAAATCATCAATTGTTTCAAACAAAGGAATAATATCAATATTCATTTGCATTTTCTCCCAACCACTTATTAAGAATAAACTATATACTTCCATTACATTTAATGCACTATTGCAATGGCTAATAATGTATCTGTTACAACCTTTTTCTCCGTTGTATTGTTGAATAGTTTTAATGGTTTTAATAACTTCTATTGTGTCTTTATAAACATCATCAGTTAAAATATTTTCTTTTAACTGTTTATTAATAGATGTTAAACAATTTATTTTTTCAGCTTCGTTTAACTCATTATAATTCTTAACTAATAAATCTGTTTTAGCAACAAGTTCATTCAATACACGCTCATGTACGCTGCTGTCTTGACGTATATCTAACGATGCAAAATGCAAACCAAACACTTCTACTTTACTTATCAGTTCCTCAACATGGATTACAAATAAATTATTGTGTTCATATATTAGTTTATTTTTAATTTCTTTTAACGAGAAAATAATTTCATCTCTTGTTAAATCAAATTGATACCCGGGAATAAACAAATTATCATACAATCTCTTCTCTAATTCAGCTAAAGCAATATCAACGCCTTTAAACGTTAATCTTCGTTTAAGTTTTCTAACATCAACATAATAACATTTTATAATTGCACTACGCAATACACTTGCTACTTGCAAGGTTGTAGCTGCATTTACAAAAGGATTCCCATCTCTATCTCCACCAGGCCAAAAGCCCATTTTAATTATTGGATTGTTTGAATTAATAATTGCTGAAAAGTTATTTTTTAAAAAAGAAACAATCTTTCCAGATGCTTGATAAAAAATATTTTCTAAATACCAAACCAAACTAATTGCTTCATCATAAGGTGTTGGTTTTTGTTGTTGAAAGAATGGTGTTCTTCCTAATTGTTGCAAGTAAGTATAAATCTGATTTTCGTTATTATTATTAATAGCAGAAGATAAATCATGAATAATTCCTAAAACTGCTCCTCTATAAAATTGTGTGGGATGAGCCGTTAATACTAATTGAATACAAAAATCATTTATTTTTTTTGAAACAGTTTGTTCTTGATTTTGTTTTTCTATTTCAAGTGAAAGATGTTTTAATGTTCCCTTACCATTCATATCATTAATTTGTTTGAAAGCCGCATCTTCTAATGCATCAAACAAAACCACTTGACGCTCTACATATTGTACAAAACGAAACAATACATCTAATTTTTCTTGAGGATTTGTGATTATAGTTTGCTTTGCAAAAAAATCTTCAATAATTTGTACAGGACTTAATCTTTTCTTATATCCATCTTCGCAATTCAATAAAAGTAAAGAAACCCATATTCCTGTTTTTTCAATTCTATGAAAAGGTAATGAAGTAAATAAACTGTTATACAACTGAAACTTAATGCCCACAAGGTTTTTAAACGTTTGCAGGTTAGTCGAATTAGACATATATGTTTTTTAGTGATTTTTAAAAAGGCAGGCAATCATTAAGCAAACACTAAAATACAAAATGTTTTAGTGTACAACTAATTTAATAAACTGTCTTTCGTTGTGTTGCTTTTAAACCCTTTCAATCTATACACATAAAAATATCTTACTGCTTTTCCGCTACGCATTTGATTTATAATTACAGGTTTTTGAATAGCAGAAAACATATTGCCATAATTTTCTTGTACATTAAACGGCAAGTTAGATGGCACAATGCAATAAGCATCATCACCTTGTTGCAAGGTTCTTCTTTCTTTATTTAACCAAGCAAACTCATGTAAATCTTCTAATTTTCCTAAACCAATTACTTGCTGATGCGATTGCCTTGCCACATACATTTCAATATGTGCCGCCGGAAACCATTTTGCAACAACAATTGGTGTTCTACCTCTCATTAAACCTGCATGCAAATCTTCTTCAACTAAAGCAGCATACTGTTTTCCGAAGTTTTTCCAACCGCTTATATCTAATGTTGGGCAATATTCTCCATAATTTTTTTCTTCTTTACTTCCTAAATTAAACGGAGCAAAATTGGCTAATAAAGTTCCTCCAATTAATATTACTATAACTAAACTTCCTGCAAATTTTAAACTTGTTGGAACAATACGATTTGTTTTTTCACTTAAATAAATTCCAGTTAATAACATAAACGGAATAAATGCAGGGCCACTCCAATGCGGTAATGTTGGATTAAATAATGCAACAACCCAAAATACTAATAACATTGGTATGCTCATACAAAGCAACCATGTTGTTTTATTGAATGAAAATTTTTCTTTATGTTTTATACAAAATACAATTCCAATAATTAATAAAATATAAACAATAGGGTTTTGATACAACAGCTCTCCTATTATTTCTTGTAAAAATGCATCAAACTGAATGGTATGGTGTGTTACTCTTTCAGAGTGAAAAGTATAGGTAATAAATTTGTTTTCAATATTCCAATAAATAATAGGGAACAAACAAACAATTGTAATTAAACCACCTAAGTATAAAAACGGATTAGTAAATAATTTTCTTTTTTCAAGAAGAATAAACAATCCAAAACCTGCCCACAAAAACAAAGCATGCACTTTGCTTAAAGTTGCTAACCCAATTGTTAAA
Organism: Bacteroidota bacterium; assembly: GCA_018267725.1. Classification (GTDB taxonomy): domain Bacteria; phylum Bacteroidota; class Bacteroidia; order Chitinophagales; family Chitinophagaceae; genus CW01. The sequence goes on along the minus strand of JAFDXY010000016.1, from coordinate 152,175 downwards.
CCAAGTAATAAAAACAATATTTTTTTATTCGTCATTGCGAAATTGGATTCTTGCCCAACGTGGCAATCGTTTGAATTATTAAGAGATTTCTCAGGCACTAACCTTCGAAATAAGGAACTATCATCATCAAATAAAATACAACTCATAAAGTACAGAGATGCAGTCCAGAAAGGCATTTGAGGGCTATCAGGCAAAATAAACATTCCCGCAATAATGCCTGTATAAACAGAACAGTTATATAATAAAGCAGCATACCAACCTGCTTTTTCGGAATGCAATTTTTTACCTAAAAGAAAAATAAAATAAGATGAAATACCACAACCAATAATGGCACCCAAACGCATAGAAACATCATTAATCCAATTAAGATTTAATGTTGTTAAACGAATTAATAAGCCAACCATTGGCGGATGATCAAAATAACTCCAGTCAGGTCTTAATGCATAAGTATAATAATACACTTCATCATTACCCAACTCAACAAACGCCGATATAATTATTTTAAAAATGGAAGCAAAAACAATAAGATATATTAAACGTTTCTGATAATTTATTCCCATTACATAATTTTCTTATAATAAAAATGAATTATTAACTACCTGCTAACCACCTCACTGCTAACTCATATCCTTTTAAACCCAAACCAAAAATACTACCCACGCATTTACCTGATATATGAGATAATTTTCTAAACTCTTCTCTTGCATGTACATTAGAAATATGTACTTCAATAACAGGAGTTTTAATGGCAGCAATAGCATCGCCAATGGCAACAGAAGTATGAGTGTAAGCAGCGGGATTAATTACAATACCATCAAACTCGTAACCAACACGTTGTATTTCATTCACCAACTCGCCTTCAATATTTGATTGAAAATAAGTGAATGAAATATTAGGAAACATTTGTTGTAATGTTTGCATATACGTTTCAAAAGATTGATTGCCGTATATATCTGTTTCTCTTTTTCCTAACAAATTCAAATTAGGCCCGTTAATGATTGCTATTTTCATACTGCTAATTACCTTATTTTTTTTGAATAAAATAATAATAAACCAAAAAAGCACTTGATTACTCAAATGCTTTCATTTTATTTTTTAGTGAGAATTAATTTTTATGCATCATTGCAACAAAGTCATCAAATAAATAGCGGCTATCATGTGGGCCTGGTGTAGCTTCGGGGTGATATTGTACACTAAATGCGGGTTTATCTTTTAAACGTATTCCTTCAATACTTTCATCATTTAAATTAATGTGTGTTACCTCAACATTATTATTATTTTTAATTGATTCAGGGTTTACGCCAAAGCCATGATTTTGTGTAGTTATCTCGCATTTTCCGGTAACTAAATTCTTTACGGGATGGTTTAAACCTCTATGTCCGTGATGCATTTTAAATGTTGATATTCCATTTGCCAATGCCAATAACTGATGCCCTAAACAAATACCGAAAAACGGTTTATTTTCTTTTAAAATTTCTTTAATGGTTTCAACTGCATAAGGCATTGCAGCAGGATCTCCGGGTCCGTTTGAAATAAAATAACCATCCGGATTAAATTCTTTTAACTTACTTGCCGGTGTTTTTGCAGGATATACTTTTATATGTACACCACGTTCAACCAAACAGTTTAAAATATTTTTCTTTACACCAAAATCTAATACGGCAACTTTTAAATCAGCATTTTTATCTCCCAACTCATATTCTGTTTTTGTGCTAATAGTACTTGATAATTCTAAACCATCCATATTGGGGCATTGTACTAATTCATATTTTAATTTTTCTATATCTGTTATTTCGGTTGATATAATGCAATTCATTGCACCTTGTGTACGCACATGTGCCACCAATGCTCTTGTATCAATACCTTCAATAGCAATAATATTATTGGCAATTAAATAATCGTTTAAAGAACCTTTTGCTTGAATACGACTGAATTGTTCTTCTAAATTTCTTCCTATTAATCCTTTTATTTTTATTGAATCGCTTTCTACATCTGCATCTTTTACACCATAGTTACCAATATGTACGTTATTCATAATAATAACTTGGCCTGTATAACTCGGGTCTGTAAATACTTCTTGGTAACCTGTCATTCCCGTGTTAAAACAAATTTCTCCTGTGGTAGTACCTGTTTTACCAAATGATTGTCCGTAAAAAATATTTCCGTCTGCTAATAATAGAATTGCTGTTTTAGATTGATTGGGCATTGAAATTAAAACTTTAAATTTTCGGTTGCAAAGTAAAAAAGGCAACACTAATTAGTGCTGCCTTTTTGTATAAACTTTTCAACATTATTAAAAAATTATTCTGCTGTTTTTTCTTCAGAAGTTTCTGTTACTACTGTTGCTTCTTCTACGGCAGATGTTTCTGCTTTTGGTTCAGCTTTTTTACGCGTAGCACGGCGTGTTTTCTTAGCAGGCTCAGCAGCTTTAGCAACGCTTTTTCCGTAAATTTCATTAAAATCTACTAATTCAATCATTGCTTTTTCTCCATTATCACCTGGGCGAATTCCTAATTTTATAATTCTTGTATAACCACCTGGGCGGCTTGCAATTTTTGGTGCAACAACTGTAAACAATTCTTTTACGGCTGCTTTGTTTTGCAAATGTGCAAACACCATTCTGTGTTGGTGGCTTATTTGTTCTTTGCTTTCGCCTTTTTTGGTTTTAGTTAATAAAGGCTCTACATAAGTACGCAATGCTTTAGCTTTAGCCAAAGTAGTTACAATACGTTTATGTGTAATTAACTGAGAAGCTAAATTGCTTAACAAGGCTTCTCTGTGTGCCTTTTTACGGCCAAGATTGTTTATTTTGTCTCCGTGACGCATGACTGTTTGTTTTAAAGCTTATACCGTGTCAGGAATTATAAGCTGTGATTAAATAGTTTGAAAGGTTTCAATTTTTAAAATTTCTTGAACCTTTTAAACTTGTAATTAATTATCTAAATTATCTAAGCCTAATTTTTGTAAATCCATTCCAAAACTTAAACCTCTTTCGTGTAATACTTGTTCAATTTCACTTAAAGATTTTTGACCAAAGTTTCTAAACTTCATTAAATCTTCTTGTTCGTATTGAACTAATTCGCTTAAGCTATTAATTTTAGCAGCTTTTAAGCAATTAAATGCACGTACAGAAAGATCTAAATCTTCTAACGGTGTTTTTAATACTTTGCGTAATTGTAATACTTGTTCATCTACCACATCATCTTTCTTCTCTTCTTTATTATCAAAAGTTATGTTCTCATCGGTAATAATCATCAAGTGTTGTATTAAAATACGAGATGCTTGTTTTACTGCTTCTTCTGGATGAATGGTGCCATCTGTAGCAACATCAAGAATTAATTTTTCAAAATCTGTTCTTTGTTCTACACGATAGTTTTCAATTGAATATTTCACATTTTTAATAGGTGTGTGAATAGAATCAATTGCAATATGCCCAAATGGAGCTTCTTTTAATTTATTGTCTTCGGCAGGTATATAACCACGTCCTTTAGCAATAGTTAATTCAATATCTAATTTAGCAGTAGCATCCATTGTGCAAATAACTAAATCGCTATTCATTACTTCAAAGTTCTGAGAGGCATTGCCAATCACACCCGCAGTAAATTCATTACGACCTTTAATAGATAAAGAAATTTTTTCATTTGTTACATCATGCTCAACATTTTTCTTAAAACGTACTTGCTTTAAGTTTAAAATAATTTCTGTAACATCTTCGGTAATACCTTTAATGGTTGCAAACTCGTGGTCTACACCATCAATTTTAATACCTGTAATTGCATAACCCTCAAGGCTACTTAATAAAACCCTGCGTAATGCATTACCAATAGTTAAACCATAACCCGGTTCTAACGGGCGGAATTCAAACTGACCTTCAAAATCTGTTGCTTTTTGTAAAACGATTTTATCGGGTTTTTGGAAATTTAAAATTGCCATTGTATGTTCCGTATTTTGTTTTAAAAATTTTTGTTACCGTCTGTTGTGCTTGTGGCATCAACTGTTGCGTCGCACACTTGTACTTACTGCACTACATGCAGCAATTATTATTTAGAGTACAACTCTACAATTAATTGTTCCTTAATATTTTCAGGAACATTTTCTCTTTCAGGATACGTAATAAAAGTTCCTTTTTTCTCAGTTTCATTCCAATCAACCCAAGAAAATTTAGGGTTTTTACCACGCACTTTACTTAACACAGAATTACTGTTTACACTTTTAGGAGCATAACCAATAACATCTCCTGCTTTTAATTGAAAAGAAGGTACGTTTACCACTTCACCATTTACAGTAATATGTTTGTGGCTAACTAATTGGCGAGCTTCTGGACGGCTTGCAACCAAACCCAAACGATAAATTGTATTATCTAAACGAGCTTCTAATAATTTAATTAAATTTTCACCAGTAACACCTTTTAAGCGTGAAGCTTCTTCAAAAGTTTTACGGAATTGACGTTCTAATACACCATAAGTGTATTTTGCTTTTTGTTTTTCTTTTAACTGCAAAGCATATTCACCTAAAGTTTTACGCTTTTTTGCAGCACCATGTTGGCCAGGAGGGTTGCTGTTTTTATCCAACCATTTGCCATTGCCTAAAATAGGCTCTCCGAATTTGCGAGAAATTTTGGTCTTAGGACCAGTGTAACGTGCCATAATTTTTTTTCATTTCGATTTTTTTAGCATTCGTTGCATCAATCGGTGAAAAATCGTAAAAAATTAATTGAGCAACCTTTTGTAAATGAAAGCCTTTGGCTTTTTATTATGTTGTGTTTTGAATGATAAATTTTAAATGAGAAAATTCAACATTCATCATTTAATATTCAACATTAAAAACTATACTCTTCTTGCTTTTGGCGGACGGCATCCGTTGTGTGGCAATGGAGTAATATCTTTAATTGAAGTAACTTCAATACCATTTTGAGAAATAGAACGAATTGCACCTTCTCTACCTGCACCAGGACCTTTTACATAAACATCTACTCTTTTTAAACCTGCTTCACTGGCTACTTTAGCTGCATCTTGTGCTGCCATTTGTGCTGCATAAGGTGTATTTTTTTTAGAACCACGAAAGCCCATTTTACCTGCAGAAGACCAAGAAATAACTTGACCTTGTTTGTTGGTAAAAGAAACAATTAAGTTGTTAAAAGTTGCATTAATGTGTACATCGCCTGCTGCATCTACTTTTACAATGCGTTTTTTAGCGGCTGCTTTTGCACTGTTTTGTGCTTTTACTGGTTTTGCCATTTTAATTTTTTTGAGGTAATCTTCTTGTTGTTAATTATTCGCCTCCTGCTTAAATCATAAGCTATCCAGCGAGTTTATAAAAAGCCAAAAACTCTAAGCTATGTGCCAAGAGTTTTAAGCAATTATTATTTTTTAGGTGCTTTCTTCTTACCTGCAACCGTTTTACGCTTACCTTTTCTGGTACGGCTATTGGTTTTGGTACGCTGCCCACGAACAGGTAATCCTCTTCTGTGGCGTAATCCACGATAACAAGCTATATCTAATAAACGTTTAATGTTCATTTGAGTTTCACTACGTAAAGCACCTTCAACTTTTAATTCGCTGTTAATGATGTTACGAATAGCAGCTTGCTCATCATCATTCCACTGGCTTACTTTTTTATCAAAGTCAATACCTGCTTCTGTTAAAATGCGTTGAGCTGTAGAACGGCCAATTCCATAAATATAAGTAAGGCCTATTTCTCCTCTTTTGTTTTTTGGTAAATCTATACCAGCAATACGAGCCATATTCAATTAAAAATTATAAATTAAAAATTTTAAATTAGTTTATCCTTGACGTTGTTTAAAACGAGGATTTTTTTTGTTAATAACGTAAAGCTTACCGCCACGTTTAACAATTTTACAGTCTGCACTGCGTTTTTTGATTGATGCTCTTACTTTCATTGTATCTTATTTATATCTGAAATTGATTCTTCCTCTTGTTAAATCATACGGACTCATTTCTACACCAACTTTATCTCCGGGTAAAATTCTAATATAATGCATTCTCATTTTACCGGATATTGTTGCCAAAATTTCATGCCCATTTTCTAACTTTACTCTAAACATTGCATTGCTTAGTGCTTCAAGTATTACTCCGTCTTGTTTAATCAACTGTTGTTTAGGCATAATTTTTTTCGGGCTGCAAAGATATTAGAATGTAATTGAAATATGAAAATTTTGTGGAAAAAATATTCATTTATGTGGAATAATTGCTGAAATGCTTTACTGTATTGCATTACAGAAACTTTGCCGTGTGGCTTTCTTTCACTTTTTTAAGATTTTCGGGCGTTCCTGCAAACACTAAGTTGCCGCCAGCGTCTCCAGCTTCAACACCTAAGTCAATTACCCAATCGGCATTTTTAATAACATCCGTATTATGTTCTATAATAATTATGCTATGTCCTTGCTCAATTAAAGCATTAAACGATGCCAATAGTTTTTTTATATCGTGAAAATGAAGACCCGTGGTTGGTTCATCAAAAATAAACAGAACGTGGCCATGCCCTTTTCCTTTACCCAAAAAACTTGCAAGTTTTACACGTTGAGCTTCTCCACCCGAAAGTGTATCGGAAGATTGACCCAGTTTTACATAACCCAAACCAACATCTTGCAATGGTTGTATGGCTTTTGCAATTGCTTTTTCTTCTTTAAAAAACTCAATAGCATCATCAACGCTCATTTCTAAAATATCATAAATATTTTTATTTTTATATTGAACTTCTAATACTTCTTCTTTAAATCTTTTTCCACCACAAACTTCACAAGTTAAATGTACATCTGCCAAAAATTGCATTTCAACAATTTGTTCGCCTTCGCCTTTACAACTATCACATCTTCCGCCATCTACATTAAAAGAAAAATGTTTGGGTTGAAATCCTCTTATTTTAGAAAGTGGTTGCTTGGCATATAAATCTCTTATCTCATCATAAGCTTTTATATAAGTAACAGGGTTACTTCGTGAAGATTTGCCAATAGGATTTTGATCTACTAATTCAATTTGAGAAATAATATCTACACTTCCCGATATTCTTTTATGCGAACCAATTTTTTCTGCAAACTCTCCTTTTATTTTTTGCAATGCAGGATATAAAATTTGTTTTACCAAAGTTGTTTTACCGCTACCGCTTACACCGCTTACCACACACAACACATTTAAAGGAAATTCAACAGTTATGTTTTTAAGATTGTTTTGTTTTGCACCTTCAACAACAATACTTCTATTCCATTTACGAACCAGTTTGGGTGTTTCTATTTTTAATTCTCCGTTTAAATATTTTCCTGTTAAACTTTTTTTATTGATAATAATTTCATTGTAATTACCTGCAGCAATTACTTCCCCCCCGAGATGAGATGCTAACGGGCCCATATCAATAATATAATCTGCTTCACGCATCATTAACTCATCATGCTCAACTACAACAACTGTGTTTCCTAAATTGCGTAAATTTTTTAAAACTGAAATAAGTTTTAAAGTATCTCTTGAATGAAGCCCAATAGATGGTTCATCTAAAATATATAAAGAATTAGTTAAGTTAGAACCTAAGCTTCTTGTAAGTTGTATGCGTTGGCTTTCTCCGCCGCTTAAACTGTTTGCTAACCTATTTAAAGTTAAATAGCCTAAACCAACATCAATTAAAGTTTGCAGGCGTTGATGAATTTCTATTAAAATTCTTTTGGCAACTTGTGTATCGTGTTCATTCAATTCTAAATTATTCATCCATTGTTGTAAATCTTTTGTTTGCATTTCGCATAACTCTCCAATATGTTTATGATTAATTTTTACATACAATGCTTCTTTGCGTAAACGATAGCCTTTGCAATCTGTGCAAATTGTTCTACCTCTATAACGGCTTAATAAAACACGATACTGAACTTTATATAAATTACTTTCAACATCTTTAAAAAAATCATCAATACCCAAAGCCTTTCCAACGCCTTTCCATAATTCGTTGTATTGTTCTTTTGTTAGTTCTGCAATTGGTTTATGAATAGGAAAATTTTTTGCATGTGTAATAAATTGTTCTTTCCACCAAATTAATTTTTCTCCTTTCCATGGTGCAACGGCTCCATCGTATAAGCTTAATGTTTTATCGGGTATTACTAAGTTTTCATCAATACCTAAAACCTGACTAAAGCCTTCGCAAGTTGGGCAAGCTCCGTAAGGATTATTGAATGAAAATAAATTAGGAGAAGGCTCTTCAAACTGAATACCATCTAACTCAAATTTATTACTAAAATGTATTAACCCTTTTTCTTCAACATTAATATACATTTCACCTTCGGCTTCGTAGAATGCTGTGTTAATTGAATCGCTTAATCTGTGTAAATCGTCCTCAGTAAATTGTTTGGTAATAATTCTATCTATCAGAACGTAGAACTGAGAAGACAGAAGTAAAGTGTTTAAATCTTTAACACTAAGTTCAAGCAGTTCTTCAATTCGTTTTGTATCTTCTGTTTTTTGTTTTTTATTTTCTATATAAATTCTGCTGAAACCTTTTTGCAATAAAATATTTAATTCTTCTTTTACATCTCGTTTTATATGTTGTTTAAATTTTGAGAGAATAAAAATTTTAATGTTTTCATTGCAATTTTTTATAATATTTAATACATCTGTTACATCATGTTTTTTTACAATATTTCCGCTAACGGGTGAAATTGTTTTACCAATACGTGCAAACAACAATCTCAAGTAATCATAAATTTCCGTCATGCTGCCAACAGTGCTACGTGGTGTGCGTGTTATAACTTTTTGTTCTATTGCAATGGCAGGGCATAAACCTTTAATATAATCAACATCTGGCTTTACCATTCTTGCCATAAACTGCCTTGCATAGGCACTTAAGCTCTCAGCATAACGGCGTTGCCCTTCTGCAAACAAAGTATCAATTGTTAACGAAGATTTTCCGCTGCCACTAACTCCGGTAACCACTATAAATTTATTTCGTGGAAAATTTACATTTATGTTTTTTAGATTATGTGTTCTTGCACCTTGAATAACAATATCTGTAGAATTTTCTTTTGCTATATTCAATTCTTTTTTACTGTTTGTATGTTTTATTGCGGTAGGCAACTTGTTTATTATTTAAAAACAAATAAACAGAATATTTGAATGAATAGTAAAAGTTTTATGTGAATAACGCAATAACACTACTTTACTTATTCACAAAACGCAATAAAGTATTGCAGTAAAAAAATAGTTTATAATTTAACATCGTGATTTGAAATTTTGTTTCAAATTATGTATCCAACTATCCTATTCTTTTTAAATTAAAAAATTAAAAACCGAACTGCTATGAATTCTTTAATGCAAGCGTTGGATACAGAACTAATCCGCTTATTTCAAAGTGGCAATCAATCGGCACTTGAAGTTTTAATTAACAGATATAAAGATAAGATATACTCTTCTATCTTTTTTTTAGTAAAAGATAAACAACTTTCTGAAGATTTGTTTCAGGATGTTTTTATAAAAATTATTGATTTTATTAATAACAATCGCTACAACGAAGAAGGTAAATTTATACATTGGGCTTTAAGAATTGCACATAATTTATGTGTTGATTATTTTAGAAAAACAAAACGTACTAAAATTATAAATACTTCTCAAGAAGAAGTGTTTGAAGCATTTACATCAACCGCCGAAAGTGCAGATGGTTTTATTACTAAAGGGCAAACCAATGCCAAAATTCATAAAATGATTGAACAATTACCGGAAGAACAAAGAGAAGTAATTGTGTTAAGACATTTTGCCGATATGAGTTTTAAAGAAATTGCAGAAACTACCAACACAAGTGTAAATACAGCTTTAGGAAGAATGCGTTATGCTTTAATTAATTTAAGAAAAATGATGACCGAAAATCAATTAGCATTATAATTTTTTTGTTTAAGCTATTTAATTTTTTATTGAAGGAAATAAATAGTATAAAAAATTATAACTAATTAAACTAACTGCTTTTGTTTTTATATTTTTTGGTTGTAAGATACATTTGTATAACAACAGATAATGCAATTAAACTTGCACCTGCATAAAAACTTCCACTCAAATATTTATTTTCTTGTTTTACAATAAATGCTAATGCAATGCCATACACAGGCTCTAAATTTAATGTTAGATTTTGAGTAAAGGCAGATACTTTTTGCAATGCTTGCAACATTAAATCCATTGCTAACACTGTACATAATAATGCTAACACCAACAACCAACCTATATCTGAAAATGTTGGTATAATATATTTAGCAGGAAAATATTTTAAATAAAAAGGTAAACACAAAAGTAATATTGCCAAACCACCCGATAACTCGTACAACATAATTGTTTTAGCAGGTGCAACACTTATAACTTTTTTATTAAACACCGTAAACAATGCAGCTAATATTGCAGAAATTATTCCAAGTGTAATGCCTACTCTATGTTTAGTATTAAACTGAAAAATTAAATAAATACTAAATAAACTTAATAAACCAAGCAATAATTCAGAAGCAATAAATTTTCTTTTCACAACAATGGGTTCAAAAATAGCAGTAAACAAACCGGTTGATGCAAAACAAACTAAGCCAATAGAAACATTGGCATACTTAATACTTCCGTAAAAGCAAACCCAATGCAATGCAATTAAAAAGCCAATACATATTAATTGCAAAATATTTTTAAATGCTAATAGTTTAAGTTGTTTAGTAAATAATAAAATAAAAAATAAAGTAATTACTGTAATTGCAATTCTGTAAGTAACTAATAAACCTTCATTTAAATTAATTAAAACACCTAATAGGCCTGTAAACCCTGCTAAAAAAACAGCAATATGTAATTTTATTAAAGCTCCTTTCATTTATTAAAAGAAAGAAAAAATTTGGAAGGACAATAAAAGAGATAGAAATTATTTTTCTTTAACAAAAGAAGGTACTACTACTTTAGCTGCTACTTTTCTTCTGTAATTTTTAAACATACTTTGCCACTGTATTTTAAGTACACCTAATACGCCTTCTTTCAAAATGCCTTTACTCATTTTACTGTAACCAACTTTTCGATCTTTAAAAGTTATGGGCACTTCAACAATTTTAAAACCAAGTTTCCATACTGCAAATTTCATTTCAATCTGAAAGGCGTATCCAACAAAGTTTATTGCTTTGAAATTTATTGTTTCTAATACTTTTCTTTTATAACAAACAAAACCTGCCGTAGGATCGTTTACCGGCATCCATGTAATTATTTTTGTATATAATGCACCGCCTTTTGAATACAGCCTTCTATCTAAAGGCCAATTTTCTATTTTACCTCCGCTAACATAACGGCTACCTACAGCAATATCTCCTAACTTATCTTTACATGCTTTATATAATCTTTCTAAATCAAACGGACTATGAGAAAAATCTGCATCCATTTCAAATATATATTCGTAACCGTTTTTTAATGCCCATTTAAATCCGTGGATATAAGCAGTACCCAAGCCTTGTTTGCCTTTGCGTTCTTCTAAATGTAATTGATGCGGATATTTTTCTATTAAATTTTTTACAATTTGTGCAGTACCGTCTGGTGAGTTATCATCAATAATAAGTACATGATAATTTTGATGAAGAGAGAATACAGCATTTATTATTGCTTCTATATTATCCTTCTCATTGTAAGTTGGTATAATAACAATTTTTTCCAATGCGTGGGGGTTATTGGTAGCGTGAAATTACAGTTTTAAATGGATGGCTTAAAACTTTTTACTATTTTTTTCGGTAAACGGTATATTTTAACCCTTTTTCAACAATATTCTGTTAAGTATTTCGGTAAGTTTTTGTTTTGTATTCATTGAAAAATCTCCTTTCATCATCCAATCATAATATTGCGGTTCTTCTTTTAAAACTTGAGCAACAGATTTGCCTTTATGTTTTCCGAAATTAAATATTTCAATTCCATTTTCTTTTATAAATCTTCTGGCAAAATCTACAATATCATCTTCTCCTGTAAATTTTACAATGCTTTGTACGGTGTTGCCAATTTGCGGATAGCGTTGTACTTGTGCTTCTAATACTTCCCAAGTGGCAGTTGCATCTGCCTCGGCAGAGTGTGCATCGGTTAATTGTTTATTGCAATAAAATTTATAAGCAGCACTTAATGTTCGCTGCTCCATCATATGAAATATTTTTTGAACATCTAAAGTTTTAATTGCATCGGTACTAAATTCTAAACCTGCTCGCAAAAATTCTTCAATTAACATAGGAATATCAAACCTGTTGCTGTTGTATCCTGCTAAATCGCAATTATTTATAAATTGTTTTATTTCATTGGCAGCTTGTTTAAATGTAGGTGCATCTTTTACCATTTCATTGGTTATGCCATGCACATCGCTTGCTGCTTTGGGTATAGGTATTTGTGGGTTAATTAATTTTCTTTTTACTTGCTTAGTACCATCTTGCAAAATTTTTACAATGGCAATTTCAACAATTCTATCGGTGCTTATGTTTATACCTGTTGTTTCTAAATCTATAAATGCAAGCGGGTTAGTTAATTGTAAATTCATTAATACTTTTTTATGTGTACGAAAATAAATTTATTTTTTGTTGATGAAATATTGCTACACTATTTCTTTTGCAAATTGTATTATATCTAAACCATCATAATTACCGCTGCTCATTAATAATAAATTGGTATTGGAATAATCTTGTTCGTGTAAAAAATTATTTAATTCTTCTTTATCATTTATTACTTGCAATCCATTTTTTGCAAAACCTTCTATTACTTTTTCTTTTGGAAGTAAAGGCATTTGTTTTAATTCTAAAGCGTGTTTGCTGTAAAATATAACGGCAACATCGGCCTTATCCATTGCTCCGTTATATTCTTTCATAAAATTTTCGTTTAAACTGCTAAAAGTATGCAGTTCTAAAATGGCTATTAATTTTCGGTTGTTGTATTGTTGTTTAACAGCATTAATAGTTGCAATTACTTTACTGGGTGCATGTGCAAAATCTCTATAAACATTAGTAATAGTATTGCTTGCTAATAACTCTAACCTTTTAGCTGCACCTGTAAAATTAGCAATAGCATTTACAAAATTGGCAGCATTAATATTTAATTCTTTACAAACAAAATAAGCTGCATTTAAGTTTAATAAATTATGATTACCAAATACTTTTATTTCTTTTGTTATGCCTTCAATTATAATAGTTGTTTTACCATTTTCTATTTTATGAATTGGAAGTGAATAAGGTTGATAGCGAATATCATTTCGTTTATTGTTTATAACAATTTCTTTTAATACATCATCGCTTTCGTTATAAATTAAAATACCATTTTTTTCAATTTTATTTATGAAGATGATGAATTGCTCTTTATAGTTTTCAAACGTTGGAAAGATATTAATATGATCCCATGCAATGCCCGTAATTACTGCAATATGCGGAAACAAGAAATGAAATTTTGGTTTGCGTTCAATTGCACTTGCAGGATACTCATCTGCCTCGCATACTACAATAGAAGCATTGGTAATATTTACACTTTGTTCAAACCCTTCCAACTTTGCTCCTACCAAATAATCAAAATCTTTATGGCATTGTTTTAATACGTGCATTACCATACTGGTTGTTGTAGTTTTACCATGACTGCCACCAATTGCAACTCTTGTTTTATTCAAACTTTCTTGATAAATATATTCGGGAAAAGAATAAATTTTTAAACCCAATTCTTTTGCTTTTTGTAATTCAGGATTATCTGTTTTAGCATGCATTCCTAAAATTATTGCATCAATATCTTTCGTAATTAAATTGGGTTGCCAACCTATAGTTGTAGGCAGCAATCCTTCTTTTTGTAAATTGGTTTTAGCAGGTTCAAAAATTTCATCATCGGTACCTGTTACAACATATCCTTTTTTATGCAAGGCAATTGCTAACTGGTGCATTACGCTTCCTCCAATAGATATAAAATGTATTTTCATATTAATTTCTTAAATTTTATGGCTTATTTTATTGTATTCAAAGCCTAACTATTAACTTCGTAAAAAGAAGCCGCAAAATACGTTGATAATTAATTATTTTATTTTATGAAGAAAATAATCGTTGTTTTAATTAGTGCAATTACTTTAAGTGTGTTATTACAATCTTGTGCTCCGGGGCGTGGTAGAGGTTGCCCTACAACTAACCCTCGTTATTTCAAACCATAATTTTTTCTTTTAACATGAATTGGACGCCGCTTTCACAAATTGAGCAACTGCAACATATTAATCAACAATCTTTCATTAGGCCACAAATAATTTTTAAACACAGTACACGTTGTAGCATTAGCAAAATGGCTTTTAGCAGATTAGAGAAATTTGAAATACCTTCTGGTACAGATTTTTATTATCTTGATTTACTTGCTTACAGAAATATTTCAAACACCATTGCCGAATTGTATAAAACACATCACGAATCTCCACAAATTTTAATCATTAAAAATGGAAAATGTGTTTATACTGAAAGCCATTCGGGTATTAATGCAAATGACATAGTACATGCAATTTTTTCAGCTAATTAATTGTACCTTTAAGTAAATTTTTTTTATGAAACTTAGCGTATTTGGAGCAACCGGTATGGTTGGTAAACACGTTGTACATCAAGCTTTGGCAAAAGGTTATACCGTAAACGCATTTGGAAGAAATGTAGAAATTTTTTTTAATGAAGAAGAAGAAAATCATAACCTACATGCAATAAAAGGTTATGTGTTTGATGAAACAGAAGTGTATAACACTATTGCAGGTTCTGATGCTGTAATATCTGTACTTGGCGGAAGTTTTGACGGGAAAGATAAAACACGAAGTTTAGGTATTAAAAACATAATTAAACAAATGGAGAAAGCACACGTAAACAGAATTATTGCTTTGGGCGGAATGGGTATTTTAAATGCTCCGGGCAAAGACACATTGTTATTGCACAGCCATGCTTATCCTGCCGAATTTTTACCTGTTGGGCTTGAACATGAAGAAGCATATAATTATTTAAAACAATCAAACCTTAATTGGACTTTTGTTTGTTCTCCCGATATTATTGATGCACATGCAACCGGAAGTTTTGTAACCAATAAAGATTTTGCACCTGTGCCCAATAATTATAAAATTAATGCGGGAGACTTAGCATTTTTTATGTTGAATGAATTACAAAATAATGAATTTATAAAACACCGTGTTGGCATAAGTAATTAACCTTCATTACTGCAAACCCACGCCAAACAAAGGTTTTCGAATAATTTATAATGCAATTGTAACTCTGCTTTTATGTTGTGATGAATAAATTTTGCAGGTATTATTTCTTTTGCATTTATAGAAATAAATTGCAGTTGTAACATTTTTTTAAAATCAACTTCACCCCAACCCCACCATTTATACATGGCTTCTTTACAACTCCATAATAAAGTATTTAATTGAATGTTTACTACTGAATGTTGAATGTTATCTATTTCAATTTCGCTTAAAAATTTGTTTTGAATTTTTAAAACTTTTATAGTTGGTATTTCAATATCAATTCCAACTCTTTCAGTTTTACTTACAATTGCTGCAGCAAAATCTCCGCAATGTGAAATTGAAAAATGATACTGCTCGTAAGGCAAATATGGTTTACGTGTGTTGGCAATTAATATTTCTTCATCAGGAAAATCGGGATACAAAAATTTAAGTAAATACCTGCCTGCCAAGTGTTGCAACCGTTTGTGCGGATGTGTAATTTCTCTTTGTAAAGAAACTGCTTGTGTAAAAAAATCTTCAGATTCTTCAATCTTCCAAATTGCTAAGTTGGTGTTAGAGTTAATATTTTGTTGATAAAACAAAGCCAAAATAAATAATGAATTTTGAATGATGAATGTTGAAGTATTATTTTGCAAAGTACAATACATGATTGAATTTTCGTTCAAACAATTAATATTTTTCATTTATAATTAATGTATGATTTTATCTGATAAACGCATTTTAGAAGAAATAGAAAAAGGCACTATTAAGTTAGAACCTTATGATAGAGCATGTTTGGGAAGTAATAGTTACGATGTGCATTTAGGAAGTACATTGGCAACTTATAAAGATCATTTAATAGATGCAAAAAAACATAACACTATTGAGTATTTTGAAATACCCGATGAAGGTCTTGTTTTATATCCGCATATTTTTTATTTGGGTGTAACATTAGAATATACCGAAACACATGCCCATGTTCCTTTTTTAGAAGGCAAATCTTCTACAGGCCGTTTGGGTATTGATATTCATGCAACTGCAGGAAAAGGTGATGTTGGTTTTTGTGGTAACTGGACTTTAGAAATTTCTGTCAAACAACCCGTTAAAATTTATAAAGGAATGCCCATTGGGCAATTAATTTATTTTCCGGTTGATGGTGAAATTGAAGTAAAATATAACCAAAAAGCAAACGCTAAATATAGCGGGCAACCCAATAAACCTGTTGAGAGTATGATGTGGAAGAATAAATTTTAGAATTGTTTGGTGAAAACACAAAACATGGTTTCCTTTAAAGATGTTCTACTACGAGAATAAGAAACAGATTGTCTCCTCGCATTCGTTCTTCTCTATATGAGTCCTTTAAAGGCAATGATGAAATAAATTAATCTGGTATAACTAATTTATTATTGTTTCTATTTACATCGGCCATTCGTTGCGTAGGGTCTATTTCAATACTTTTTAAATCTTTAATATCTCTGTTAGTTGTAAAACTATATTCAGGTACAACCCAACGCCATTCAGGTTCTACAATTCTTGGTGTATTATCTTCTGCAGGTTTACTTCCAAACATTAATTCTAACGGAATGGTATGCAGTTCTTTGGTTCCATCTTTAAAAGTTAATAATACATCTACTGGCATTGGCATTTTACCAATACGTTTAATAGTTATGCTTGTTTTATTGTTTACAATATTTATATCGCCAACTGCATAATCAATTGTTTTGGTGCTGTAAACCCAATATTCTTTATACCACTGCAATGCAAGTCCGCTAACCTTTTCAGCTACTCTAACAAAATCATTTGCATTAGGATGTTTAAACTTCCATAAATTATAATATTCATGTAAAGTTTTATCTCTTAAACTATCACTAATAATATATCCTAACTGTGCTAAAAAAACAGCTCCTTTGCTATAGGCAGCAGCACTATATGCCATGTTGGTATTATAATGATCGCTATGTGTACTCATTGGTTCTTCCAATCCGCTTTTTACCAAAGCATAGTAACCGCCATAATTACTTGCTTGTTTAGATGGTAAAGTTGTTCTGCCTCTTTCAACTTGTTTTGTAGTAAATTGTTTTACTGCTGCACTTGTGTAAGGAGATTGTGCCATCCATTCACTATTGTAATAACTATGTACTTCATTTTGAGCATAACTAGTAAAGCCTTCATCCATCCACGGGAATAAGCTTTCATTAGTGCCTAAAATTTGTTGATACCAACTATGCATCCATTCATGAAACACAGTGCCTAAACTTGCGTTTTTAATAAGCGTTGCCATTGCATATTCCATTCCACCATCTCCTCCTTGTATAAATGAATATTGCGGATAAGGATATTTACCAAATCTGCTTTCAATATAAGGTAATACTTTTTCGGCAGCCCATAATACATTGTTCCATGCACTATCTTGTTTTAAATCTCCGGCTTTATAAAAACAATGTAATACGGTTGTACCAACTTTTTTTGATATATGTTTTGAATTATTATCTGCCATCCAAACAAAGTCGTGAATATTTTCTCCTTTAAAATTCCATGTAATAGTTGGTGCAGTAATTGTAGGAATTTTTGTTCCGGGTGTTTCATAACCAAACCCAATGCTGTTGGGGTTTTGCAACACACCTGTTGCAGCTACCATATAATTTTTATCAATATTAATTTTTACATTAAAATCTCCCCAAACACCATAAAATTCTCTGGCAATATATGGGTTGGCATTCCAACCTTGATAATCGTATTCTACAATTTTAGGATACCATTGGCTCATGCTATAACGTATACCTTCTGCATTATCTCTACCACTTCTTCTAATTTGTACAGGCACCTGGCATTTAAAATCTATTTCTAAAAAACTTTTACTGTTTGGTAAAATAGGTTTGTGTAATTGCACTTCTAAAATGGTTTCATGATAAATAGTTTTTTGAGGCACACCATTCACTTTAATTTCTATTACGCTATCATAACCAATTTCAGATGGAGCTAATTTGCTTATACGATCTTTTACACGCGAATCCCAATCTTGTATTTCTTCTCCTCTACTATTCATAAAAATATTTTTACCTAACTCTCTGCTACGAACATCCATACTACTGTTAGGCTGAAAAGCATTCCAATATAAATGAATAAAAATTTTATGTAATGTGTCTGGTGAGTTATTAGTGTATTCAATTTTTTCAATACCTTTTAATCTGTTGGCAGTAACATCCATTTTTACATCAATATCATACTTTACTCTTTGCTGCCAACGATTGGGTTGTGCAAAAGAAGAAGAAAGAAAAAAAACAACAGATGACAACGAAACAAAGTGAAAGAAAAATTTTTTCATGTGTTTTTATTTTTTGTTACAAACTGCAGCAAGTATGGCAACCCAGTTGCTACGCTCAGTTCAAAACCTTATTATATATTGGGCAATTTAATGGCTGTTTTATTAAAAACAAAACCTTATATCCATTTTGTAGCAAAAGAATCGGTATAACTAATACAAACAATAATTTAATGACAATTAATTGCAGCTGTTTTATTTTGCTGATTAAAAGCGGGGCTAATAAAAGGCACACCTAAATTCATTCCACGAAGTATTAACATACAAGCTGTTAAAGCAATAAACAAAGGCATAATTTTTTTTACATTTCTTCTTGCATTAAAACCAATTGCCCTGCTTAATACCATAATTGAAAACATTAACGGAAAAGTGCCTAACCCAAAAGCAAACATTAATAATGCTCCGTTAGTTATAGAACCTGTTGCCACAGCCGAAGTAATAGCCAAATAAACTAAGCCACAGGGCAATAACCCATTCAATAATCCAATTACAAAAAAATTAAATGTGTTATTTTTTTTAATAAGATAGTACGCTAATTTATTTTGTACTTGAATGTGTAATGTTTTAAAAAATCTACTTTCAATATTTAATGTTTTATTCAGCAATAAAACCAATAAAATAAAACAACCTAATACAACAGATAATATTTGTTGATAACCAATTAATACAAACTGATTACCAATTAAACCAAATATTGCACCTAATAAAGCATAAGTAAAAGCTCTACCAATATTATATAAAACAATAACAACAATTTTATTAGTTGGTTGTTGTGTATTAACAGGTAACGATAAAGCAATAGGCCCACACATGCCTACACAGTGGAAGCTGCCAATAAACCCAATAGCCAAACCGGTTAATATTATTGCAAACATTATTGAATGTTTATGTTTTGTTGATGATAATATTTAATGCCGTTGTTAACCCAATCTATTTTAAGAAAATAAGTTCCTGCAGCTAATTTGTTTTTATTAATTAATTGAACATTATTTACTACAGCCAGATTTAGCATTACATCATTACTGTGTTGTAATGCACTTAACAACTGTATTTTACCTTGTGGGTGATTATTAACTGCTTCTTTAGGAAATTGAATAGCCAATTCATTTTCATTGTTTACAATAGTTAATTTTTCTGCAAGCAATGCTAAGTTTTTTGAAGCATCAATTTTATCTTGATATTTTAATTCGCTTTCGTAATAATTATCATCAATTACTTCGTTAGACTGTTTCATGGCAATATATACCAAGCTACTAATGCCAATAACAAAAGTTAAAAAGCCAATTAAAATTTTGTTTCCCCAATTCATAATAAAAATTTTATACAGTTACATAAAAGGTCCGAGAAAAACCGTTTTTACAGTTTGAATTAATTCGTTGTTTTTATAAACACCAACCTTAATATCTGTAGCACGTTTATGAATTTCTTTTCTATTAATGCAAATAAAAAAAGTTAATTCATTAACCGATTCTTTGTTTAATAAAGTTTTTTTATTGCTTATCATTTTAATTTGCCCCGGCATGTTCTCTAACTTCAATTCTATATTAAATTCATTTCTTGTTTTGTTTAAAATAGTTGCATTAAACAAATTACTTAAACTATCTTTTCCTATTTCTTGATACAACTGCCCTTTAACACGAGATATTTGTGTATCAACATTTCTGCGGGTTATAACCAACACGCTCATAATAATGGTAAGAATAATTAATAGAGTAGTGTATGCTTTCATTCTTCCATTAAAATGAAACTTTTCTTTTTTCGCAATTTCGTTTTCAGATGCATATCTAATTAATCCTGTTGGTAAATTAATTTTCATCATTACTGCATCGCAAGCATCAATACAAGCAGTGCAACCTACACACTCCATTTGCACACCATTACGAATGTCTATACCTGTTGGACAAACATGCACACAACGCATGCAATCAATACAATCTCCTTTTGTTCTTTCTTCTTTTTTATTAATTTTTCCTCTGGGTTCCCCTCTGTTATAATCGTAAGAAATTTGCATAGTGTCTTTATCAAACAAAACACCTTGCAATCTTCCATAAGGGCAAATAGTAGTGCAAACAATATCTCTTACAAAAGCATAAACCGAATAAAACAATAAAGTAAATACAATTAAACCTGTAAGTAAAAGTGTGTGTTCTGTAATGGGTTCGCTTATAATTTTTATTAATTCATCAAAACTTATAATGTATGCTAAAAATGTATTGGCAATTAAAAATGAAAGTGAAAGAAATACAATGTGTTTTATAATTTTTTTGATGAGTTGCGTAGTAGTTAATTCACCTTTATTATTTTTCTTTTGTTGACTTGGTGTGCCTTCTATCCACCACTCTATTCTTCTAAAAACCATTTCCATAAAAATAGTTTGCGGACAAACCCAACCACAAAATAATCTTCCATATATTACTGTAAACAATGCAACAAAAACAATAAAAGTAATCATGGCAACTGCAAAGATGAAAAAGTCTTGCGGCCAAAATATATTACCAAAAACTATAAATTTCCCTTCGGGGAAGTTGAGCATAAAAAAGGGCATGCCATTGAATTTAATCAATGGCAATGCAAAAAAAGTTAATAGGTAAAGAAAAGAAAGTGCAGTACGATATTTATAAAATTTTCCTTTAGGTTTAGCTGCATAAATCCATTTACGCAAACCGGCTTTGGTTACAGATGAAACCCTATCTCTAAACGTAACATTATTACTATTATCCGATTCACTTTCAATATTCATATATAAATATTATTTATTTTGTTTTCTCTTGTTTATTGGCAGAAGAATCTTTTGCAGAAGCATTGGTATCTTTTGCTTCAACATATAATTCTCCTTGTGCTTCTTTTGCACCCGCAGGTTTAGTGCCACGCAAAGATTTTATATAACTAGAAATTTGCTGAATTTGAACGGGAGAAAAAATGCTTTCCCAAGATTGCATGCCTTTATCTTTCCACCCATATTTTATACTTTTAAACACATCATGAATACTGCCACCATGTAACCAATAATCATCGGTTAAATTAGGGCCAACACCGCCTTGGCCTTCTTTACCATGACATGCAAAACAATTAGTTTGATACAATACTTTACCTGCTGCAATACCATCGGCACCCAACATTGTAACTGTATTTTCATCAACTAAATTTTTCTGTGTTTTTAAATAGGCTGTATGTTGTTGTTCTGCTTCTTGCATTTCAATTGCATACTCTTGTTCCGGCAATGGTGCAGAATGAGCCACGTGATAACGATACAAATAAACTATTGCAAATACAATTGATAAAAGAAAGGCAATTGTAAACCATGGCGGTGTTACATTATTTAATTCACGAATACCATCGTACACATGTCCTGTATCAAGGCTTGCTTCATCTTCAATTGGCTTAAACTTATTAAGCTTGTTCCATATTTTTTTAAAGTTGAAAGAAGAAGCACGTTTTGTATCAAGAACTGTTGCTGCATTTGCATCGGGTTTTAGCAATAATTTTATCATCCAATTTAAAGCAAAAATTACGGCTAATTCAATTATTACAATTGCGTATAATAACATTCTAAAACCTGAAACATGTTCAACTGCTGCTTCAATTTTTGCAGGTGCATCGGTTGTTTGTGCAATGGTTGCAGCACTTATAAATACACAAGTAATAAGCATTAATGTTTTTGTTGTATTACTTGTGGTTGGTTTTTTATGAAATTTCATAGCAAACAATAAAGTGTTTGCTAAAGAAATAATTACTACTGCTAATATTCCAATACATATTACCAATACTGTATCTACATCAAACGATGATGAACTTTGAGCTGTAGGTTTAGTTACAGTTTCTTCTGCAATTGCAAAAAATGATGCCAGTATAAAAATAAATGTTGCAGAAAGTTTTTTTATAGTTTGCATAACGGGTTATTAATTGTTATCTAACGGAAGTGATTCCATTTCTGAAATTGTTTCTTTACTTGTTTTAAAAACAATAATGGTAACTGCTGTAAAAAATGCTACAAACAGTAATAATGAAATCATTGGATAAATTCCAACGCCTGTTATTTTTTCTAAATAGTGTGAAAATTTCATATTTTAATTATTTGCTGATATGTTGTTTGAAGATGTTTCTCCGGTTTTAATATCTTTCCCAAGTCTTTGTAAATAAGCAATTAATGCAATAATTTCTTTTTTACTATCTACTTGAATTTTATCTTTCTTTAAATTGGTTGCTATTTTATTAGCTTGCTCATGTAAGTCTTTATTAGCTTGACTTTCATAGCCATCAGGATATGGTACACCCATTTTACGCATTGCATAAATTTTTGAATTGGTTGTAGCTACATCAACATCATTTTCAAACAACCAAGGATATGCAGGCATAATAGAACCCGGCGACATTGAAGTTGGTTCTAACATGTGGTTAAAGTGCCAACTGTCTGCATTCTTCCCGCCTTCTCTTGCTAAATCGGGTCCTGTTCTTTTACTTCCCCACAAAAAAGGATGATCATACACAAACTCTCCTGCTTTTGAGTATTCTCCATAACGTGCTACTTCATAACGGAAAGGACGAATCATTTGTGAGTGGCAATTTGAGCAGCCTTCACGTATATAAATATCTCTTCCTTGTAATTCAAGTGGAGTATATGGTTTAACACTTGTTATGGTTGGAACATTTTCTTTTATCAAGAATGTAGGAACCATTTCTACCAAGCCTCCAATGCCTACAACTATTAAACTTAATGTAAGCAACATAATAGGTTTTCTTTCTATAACTGCGTGCCAGAAAGAGCCTACAGGAGATTTGTAATTTTTTTCTAATGCAGGTGCTTCTGCTTCTTCTGTTGCTACAAATTTTCCTTGCTTAGCAGTTTTAACTAAGTTGTAAACCATTACCAATACACCTGTTAAATAAATAGTTCCGCCAATAGCTCTTAATACATAGAAGGGAACAATAGATTGTACTACATCAATAAACTGATATTGCAACTGCCCTGCCGGTGTAAATGCTTTCATCATAAAATAACTTCTGAAAGCTGCCCAATACATTGGTATGGCATATAATACAATACCTAAAGTGCCAATCCAAAAATGTGTAGATGCTAATTTTTTTGAATATAATTTAGTGTTAAATAATTTTGGTATTAACCAATACAACATACCAAAAGTTAAAAAGCCATTCCAACCTAATGCACCAACGTGTACGTGTGCAATTGTCCAATCGCTATAATGAGAAATTGCATTTACATTTTTTAATGATAACATTGGCCCTTCAAAAGTGGACATACCATAACAAGTAACAGCTACCACAAAAAATTTGAGAACAGGTTCTTCACGTACTTTATCCCATGCTCCGCGAAGCGTAAATAATCCGTTTAACATACCTCCCCAACTTGGTAATAATAACATGATAGAAAATGCAGTACCAAGAGATTGTGCCCAATCTGGCAAAGCAGTATATAACAAATGGTGCGGACCTGCCCAGATATATAAAAATATTAAACTCCAAAAGTGAACAATACTTAAACGATAAGAATAAATAGGGCGATTAGCTGCTTTTGGCAAGAAATAATACATTAAACCTAAATAAGGTGTTGTAAGAAAAAATGCTACTGCATTATGCCCGTACCACCATTGCACCAATGCATCTTGTACACCTGCATACCACGAATAACTTTTGAAAAAACTAACAGGTAATTCAAAAGAGTTTACAATATGCAACATAGCAACAGTAACCCACGAGCCAATGTAGAACCAAATTGCAACGTATAAATATCTTTCTCTACGCGTTAAAATTGTTCCAAACATATTAATACCGAATATTACCCAAATAATAGCAATGGCAATATCTAAAGGCCATTCTAATTCGGCATATTCTTTTGAGCTTGTATAACCCATTAATAAAGTAATGGCACCCACCAAAATAATTAATTGCCATCCCCAAAAATGAATTTTACTTAATTTATTACTCCACATACTTGTTTTAAGTAAACGAGGTAAAGAGTAATACACGGCAGTAAAAATTCCATTTCCCACAAAAGCAAAAATTACTGCATTGGTATGCACGGGTCTTACTCTGCCAAATGTTGTAAATGGTAAGCCAAAATTTAATGCAGGGAAGGCTAATTGAAAGGCAGCTAAAACGCCTACCAACATACCTATTGCACCCCAAAACATGGTGGCTATGGCAAACATTTTAGGGATTCTGTTGTCGTAACTGAATTTTTGTAATTGCATAATTATGATGATAGTTGATTAGTTTCTGAAGAAGAAGATGATGTTGTTGGTTGATTATTATCGAATAAAATCCGATTGGGTGGTGAATAAATATCATCATATTGACCATCTTTCACACTCCATAAAAATGCAAGTAAAAAGCCACCCGCAATGCAGAGACTAATTAAGGCTATGATGATAAAAATTCCCATGATTTCAGGAAACAAAAATGGGTTGATTAAGAAATTTTTTTAATGTTGTGAGTCATTACCAAACATGATATTTATCATAAAAAAAACAAAAAAAATAACTATGCTAAAAAGAGGTTAAGCATAACATATAAAAAATATTTAATGCAACGAATGTTATGCTACCATAAAAAGAAAACCGACAGTAGAAACTGCCGGTTTTGAATCAACGCTTAAAACAGGGATTTATATCACCATTTTTATAGTTTGTATTTTTTAGCCATTATGCTACTCATTCCATAAGTTAATAAAATAATACTTATTGAACTTGCAGGCATTAAAACGGCTGCAACCACAGGCGATAGTGTACCTTGTAATGCAAAAAACAAACCGATAATATTATATAAAACAGATACTACAAAGCTGCTGTAAACAATGGTTTTAGTGCTTTGTGTAAATGATAAAAAATTAGGAAGTTTTGAAAAAACACTTGCATCTAATATAGCATCTGAAGCAGGTGAAAAATTATTATTGCCTTCTGTAACTGCAATACCTACATTACTTTGTTTTAATGCACCAGCATCATTCAATCCATCTCCAATCATTAACACATTATACTTGTTTTCATTTTGCAAGTGTCTAATAAATTCAAGTTTTTCATGAGGCTTTTTATTAAAAAATATTTTATTACTAAAGCCCAACATGTTTTGCAAATTATTTTTCTCTGCATCATTATCTCCGCTAATAACAGATATTGCAAATTTTGTTTTTAACTTAAACAGAATTTTATTTAACCCAATACGGTAAACATTTACAATTTCAAAAACGCCTACTATTTCATTATCAAGTTTTACAAAAAGTTTTGATGCATTGTTGTTTGTAATATTTTCTGCTTTTACAAATGTTGCAGACCCTATCATTATATGTTTTTCATTTATCCAACCTTCAATGCCTAAACCAATATGGTTTTTAAAATGATTAATTGCATTATCAACATTTATGTTTAAATAAGATAAAACAATTTTACTTAACGGATGATTTGATTGCGAAAGCAAAGCTGCTACTTCATTCATTTCGGTATCACTTAATAATCTTCCCTTCCATTGAACATTTATTTTTTTGTTTTGTGTTAATGTTCCTGTTTTATCAAAAACAATATGATTAATTTTTGCTAAATCTTCAATAACATTTGGGTGGCGTATATAAAATTTATTTCTTGAAAGGATTCTTACAGCATTGCCATTGGTAAAAGTGGCTGCCAACAACAATGCACAAGGGCAAGCAACAATTAATACGGTTGTAATGGTGTTCCACATTAATTTATATTCTCCTTTAACTAACCAAAAGCCTGCAGCAATAAAACACAACACAAATAAAGCAAGCGTAAAATATTTGCTAATAATATCAATATAAGGATGTTGTATTTTTTTGTTTTTAAACACATCTTTATTCCACAAACTTGTTAGGTAACTTTGAGCAACATCTTTAACAACCAGCAATTCAATTTTTTCTCCTAATTGTTTTCCGCCTGCATAAACAATTTCTCCCATTTGTTTTTGTACCGGTAAACTTTCTCCGCTAACAAAACTGTAATCTATTGAGGCTTTCCCTTTTATTATAATAGCATCTGCCGGAATAATTTCATTATCGTAAACTAAAATAGTATCGTCCTTTTTAATTTCACCTATTGGCACAGGAATAAAGTCTGTATTGCGTTTTACGTTTATAGCTATAGGAAAGAAGGAAGTAAAATCTCTATCGAACGAAATAGAACGATAAGTTCTTTGCTGCAACATTCTTCCCAGCAACATTAAAAAAACAATGCCACTCATGCTATCAAAATATCCATTACCGTTTTCAAAAAATATTTCATATAAACTTCTGCAAAACGTAATAGCAATTGCCAATGCAATAGGGGCATCAATATTTAAATATCCTTTTCTTAAACCTTGCCACGCAATAACAAAAAAATCTGTTGCACAATAAAATATAACCGGTAATGATAATAGTAAGGTTACATACCTGAATGTTAATGCAGTAAACCCTGTACTTAATGAAAAATATTCAGGCAAACTCATCATCATTATATTGGCAAAACAAAAACCTGCAATGCCTAATTTATATAAGCTTTTTTTATCATGCTTTGTAGATACTTTTCCACTAAAATTATGTAAACTAATATGTGGCTCATAACCAATAGAAGTAAAAGTTTCTACCACATTTCTGTAAGTGGTTATATTATTATCAAAAGTTACAAATGCTTCTTTATTTTGAAAATTTACTCTGCATGCAATAATGCCATTGTTAATACGATGAATATTTTCTAACAGCCAAAGGCAGCTACTGCAGTGCATTTGCGGTAAATACAACATACAGTTGGTTTGTTTGCCATTGGTAAAATTTATTAATTTTTCTACAATAGAATTATCATCTAAAAAAGAAAATTTGTCTTTTCTTATTTGTATTTTTTGTGTAATGCCGGGGTTATTATTTAACTGATAATAATTGCATAAACCTGTTTTATTTAAAATGCCATATACCATTTTGCAACCTTCGCAGCAGAAATAATGTTCATCTTGAACAATATTTATATTGCTGCATTCATCTCCGCAATGAAAGCAATTTTGCACTATGGAATTGCTTTTAATGAGCATGTTGATGTTTATTATCTTTTGCCGTAATTGTGTTAGTAAAAGTTATATTGTTTTTATTCCATTCATTCACCATAACATTCCATTTTTCTTTTTCTTCTATAAATAAATTTTGAAAAGTGTATATAAGAGCATGTATGGGATGAGATTTTCTAACTTTTAATGCTTCAACTTTAATATCACCAACCATTGTATGAATTAAATTTTCTTTACGTTGAATAAGTTGCTGTAACTCTAAAATATTTACCGAAGATTTAAAATTGGAATTGCTTTTTTTAGCATTAAACATTTCTAATACAGCCGGAAACACTAATCTTTTCTCATAATTTTTTAAAGACTCAAATTCTATTCTTAGTGCTTTAATTTTTTCTATTAATTGAAAAGGTGTTGGTTCAATTTTTTCTAATTGTAATACTTCATCAAACTGAACATCAATAAACGGATATAATTTTTCTGTAATTTTTTCTATTACCTCATTAGCCGAAACTGAATACGCACACATGCATTATAATTTAAAACAAATGTGCTTAGAGTTATTAATTTTAATTATGACTTGAGGAAGTATGAAATATGATTTTTATCATATTATGCAGCGTATAACTAAGGTTTACGCTATGTTTTTAACACTTATTTCTAAATTGATTAAAATTTTTTCTATGTTTGATGTGAAATGCAATTAGATACTGTGCTTTGTTAATTACAAAGGAACGAGGGCTGATTGCATTTTTGTTTCCAAATTTAATAGATAAGATAATTAAAGGAAGTTGTATTGTTAATTACTGTGTGTATTGAATACTTAAAATAAAAAAACTCAATACATTAAATTGGCAGTTTTTTCTAACTTATCGTAATTAATAATTTTTATTTTTTTACCGTGCAGTTCAATAATTTTTGCGGTATTAAATTCAGATAATAACCGTATAGTACTTTCTGTAGATGTTCCAACAAAATCAGCAATTTCTTCACGACTTAATTGCACATTAATTGTTTTTCCGTCTTCTTCAAAACCATAAGTTGCTTTTAAAAATAAAAGAGCTTCGGCAACACGTTCACGTACATTTTTTTGAGATAAGGAAACAATATGTTCTTCGGCAGTTTTTAAATCTTCACTTATTTTTCTAAACAATGCCATGCATAATTTTTGATTAGTTGCGGCCAATTGCATAAAAAAATTTTTTTCTATTAAACAAACAGAACAATCTTCTAAAGCAACTGCATTGCAGTGGTAGCGGTCGTTTGCTAATAATGAACGATAGCCTAAAATATCTCCGTCTTTAACTAATCTAAGTATTTGTTCTTTACCGTCTAATCCGGTAGTTGTTAATTTTATTTTCCCTGAATTAATACAATACAAACCTAATGGCAAAGCATTTTCTGTAAAAATAGTTTGACCTTTTTTAAAATAGGTACAAGTTTTATTAATGTTTAATTCGGTTAATTGCTCGGTATCTAATACAGTAAAAATAGAGTGAATTGCTTTTGCACATGTAACACAATTTCTATGAGGTTCTGCATGTTTAAACTTCATGATACGGGCAGCGTTGATTAAATACAAATATAAGTATTTATAGCTTATGTTTTGCCTTCAATAACAATAACAATTTCGCCTTTTACTTGTTTGGCTTTAAAATATTCGGCTACTTCTTTTAAAGTGCCGCGTTTATTTTCTTCAAACATTTTGGTTAGCTCTCTTGTTACGCAACATTTTCTGTTTTCGTTTAAATAAACTATTAATTCTTCTAATGTTTTTACTAAACGTATGGGGCTTTCATACAAAATAAAAGTTCTTTCTTCTTGTGCTAACTGTTTTAATTTAGTTTGTCTTCCTTTTTTTATAGGAAGAAAACCTTCAAACAAAAAACTATTACAAGGCAAACCACTATTAACTAATGCAGGAACAAAAGCTGTTGCACCGGGTAAACATTCTACTTTAATATTTTGTTTAATACATTCTCTAACCAATAAAAATGCAGGATCGCTAATGCCTGGTGTGCCAGCATCTGTAATTAATGCAAAGGTTTTACCCGTTTGCATTTGTTGTATTAAATGCTCAACAATTTTATGCTCGTTGTGTTGATGGTAAGGGGATAATGGTTTTTGAATATTGTAATGATGTAGAAGTTTAGAAGAAGTTCTAGTATCCTCACACAAAATAACATCTACACTTTGCAAAGTTTCTATTGCACGAAGTGTAATATCTTTTAAATTACCAATTGGTGTGGGAACGAGGTAGAGCATGATGTGCAGATTTATTGATGTGCAAATATGTAAATGAAGCACCTGCACATTTGCATATTTTCACACCTTCATATTAATTAACCATTTCTATTTCAAAAAATTCCATAACAGGATTTGCCAATAATTTTTTTGAAGCTTCTTCGGCAATTGTTTTTGCTTCTGCTTCGCTTGCTGCATTAATTTCTAAAGTAATGTGTTTGCCCACACGCACATCACTCACTGTATTTATACCAAGGTTTTTTAATCCGCCTAATACTGCTTTGCCTTGTGGATCTAATAAATCTTTTAACGGCATTACTTTTATTTGAACGTTATATATCATAAAGATTGTTTGTTATATATTAAAGAAATTATTACATAAGTTATAAAACTAATAGGTACAGCTAACCATTGTAAAATAAATGCACTAATAATTGTAACTGTTGCAACAATTATAAATGGCATTATTTTTTTTACAGTTACGCCTTTAAATTTTAAGGCAAGCATAGGTAAATTAGAAACCATTAAATAACTAACCACTATAATAACTGCATACCAAATCCATTTGTTTCTTAATGCAAGAATTAACCATGCATTATCTGTAAACCAATACATTAAAGGGAAAGAAGCAATTAGTAAACCTATTGCCGGAATAGGAACTCCTTTAAAATTGTTTGATTGTGTTGCATCAATATTAAAACGTGCTAACCTGTATGCACCTGCACACGGAATAATGAATGCAGGCATTAACCAAAGTTGATTAATTTCTAAACCATTTGTTTGTTGTGCATAAGCAACACGTAAAAATTGATAAGCAATCATTCCGGGTGCAACACCAAAACTTACTACATCTGCCAAGCTATCTAATTGTTTGCCCATTTCGGAAGAAGCTTTTAGAAGTCTTGCAACAAATCCATCTAAAAAATCTATTACTGCAGCTATGCCTATAAAAATACTTGCCCAATAAATTTTTTGCGGTATTTCTACAACTTGCATTCCGCTATCATCATTATTTATAGTTAAGCCAGATTGCACTACTGCAACAATTGCTAAGCAACCAAAAAATAAATTAAGTAAGGTAAAGAGGTTGGGAAGTTGTTTCATAAAGTCCATAGTCGATAGACTATAGTCCATGGTTGATGGATATAGCACTTAATCGTTTAATGAATTAATTAATGTTTGAATCATTTTGACCAAGGTTTCAATTTGCAAGTATAGTTTATTGAAATCATCTTCAGTAACATAATTTCTTCTTTTTGCAAGAAACAAACAACCAACAACTTCTAATAAAGAACGATGGCAGTTCGTAAAATTTTTAACTCTCAACATTTGATAAGCCAGTTGAGCCTTCTACCATGGACTATAGTCTATCGACCATGAACTGTAGACTTCTTCATTAAGCTTTCAATTTCTTCAACTGTAATGGGAATATTTTTAAACAAATCAACATTACCTGATTTTGTTATCCAAATATTGTTTTCAATTCTTACACCCATTTTTTCTTCTTCAATATAAATACCCGGCTCTACGGTTAATAACATGCCTGCCTGTAAAGGGGCTGTTCTTGTTCCTAAATCATGTACATCAATTCCTAAGTGGTGCGATATACCGTGATATAAATATTTTCTATATGCTCTGTTTTCTTGGTCTTCATTTTTTACATCACTCTTTTTTAATAATCCAATTTTTAAAAATTGTTGCGTTGCTTCCTCTCCTACTTTTTCTGTATAATCTACAATTGTTATTCCGGGTTTTAATAAACTTTTAGCGTAATTGTGTAAATGCAAACAAGCATTATATACTGTTTTTTGTCGTCTGGTAAATTTTCCGTTTACGGGAATTGTTCTGGTTAAATCTGCACAATAATTTCCGTATTCAGCACCAAAATCCATTAGTATTAAATCTCCATCATTACATATAGCATTGTTGCTAACATAGTGTAAGGTTCTTGCATTATCTCCGCTTGCAATAATACTTCCGTAAGCAGGGCCAGTTGCACGTTGGCTTAAAAAACTATGATAAATTTCTGCTTCAATTTCATATTCTGTAACGCCGGGTTTTATAAATTTTAATAATCTTCTAAAAGTAACTTCGGTAATATCAACTGCTTTTTGCACTACTTCAATTTCTTCTTTTGTTTTAATGCCACGTAAGTCTTTCATTATTTTGGCTGCACGCAAATAATTGTGCAACGGATAACGACTTTTCATTTCATCTACAAAACGATATTCTCTACTTCTTACCAAACTTGCTTTTCTATCATTCTCATTTGTATCTAAATAAATATTATCTGCCAAGTGTATCCAAGTTTGCAATAAAGCATCTAAACTATCTAACCAAACAATTGTTTCAAAACCACTTATGGTTTTAGCTTCGTTGGCTCTTAATCTTTTCCCGTCCCATTTTTCTTTCAATTCATTTGGCCTTACTAAAACCAATACTTCACGATATTTTTTATCAGGATTATCAGGAAATAAAACAACCATACTATCTTCTTGTTCAATTCCGCTAAGCCAAAATAAATCGCTGTTTTGTTTAAACTTATGCAATGCATCTCCATTCATTGGCCATTCATCATTACTTGTAAAAATGGCAATACTGTTGGGTTGCATTTGTTTTACAAATCTCTTTCTATTATTAATAAAAATGCTGGGATTTAAAGAAGAATATTTCATTGAAGTATATTTGAAGTGTGCAAGATAAAGTTTTGTATTCAACCAATAACTATTGCAAATTATTCCTCATAAAATAAATAACATTCAACATGTCTATACATTTAGGAAGAACAACATTTGGAAATATTGCCAACAAAGAAAATGTTTTAAGTAAAGAAGAAGCTGAAGAAATTTTTAGCACATGGGTATTAAATCCTAAGCTGCAATTGCACATGAAACAAGTAGCATATTTAATGAAATGTTGGGCTGCCGAAAAATTAAATGCAGATGAAATTACACAATGGAAATGGGAAATGGCAGGTTTATTACACGATGCCGATTGGGACCAATGGCCTGATTTGCATTGCAAAAAAATTATTGAAGAATTAGAAGCAAGAAATATTGACCCCGAAATTATTAGAGCCATTGCCAGCCACGGCCACACACATTTTGGCGTAGAACCCGAAACAGAAATGGATAAAATGTTATACGCTTTTGATGAACTATCTGGGTTAATACATGCTTACTCTTTAATGAGACCAACCAATTATGAAGGAATGGATGTAAAGGGCGTAAATAAAAGATTGAAAGAAAAAATTTTTGCAGCAAACGTATCAAGAGAAGATATAAACGATGCCTGCCAAAGAGCCAATATTGAATTAAACGATTTAATTGCATTTATTATTCCACGACAAGCTACTGTAAAATAATATTAAACTTTTTATGTTTCGTTTTGAATAATTGAGTCGAATGATTTTATGCCTAAAACTTTTTCTGAAATAAATCCTTCGGCATAAGCAACACCAATTCTTTTTCCTAACATTAATGCCCTTGCTTTTACCGATTCTAAAAACATTGGCGTTGAAATATAAGTTTGTGGTTCTTCGTTACCAGTACTATTAAATTGTGTGGTGTAACAAAGAATTGCTTTAATTTTTTGATCGTGATATTTTGAAACATCAATTACAAAAGATGGTTGTATAAATCTATCTTGAATGTAATGAAACACATAAGTTGGTCTCCACTTAGTTTGTTGTTGCCCGTTTTCATCAAGTGTTTCAATTTTTCTTAGCCCTGCAAGAAAAGCAGCATCACTAACTAATTGGGCACTTCTGCCGTGGTCTGGATGCCTGTCTTCTGGTGCATTGCACAAAATAATATCGGGTTGGTATTTTCTTATTACTTGAATTATTTTTCGTTGGTGTGCTTCATCATTCTTAAAAAAACCATCAGCCATTTGTAAATTTTCTCTTACCAAAACACCCATTACCTTGGCAGCATCTTCTGCTTCTTTTTTACGTGTTTCTGCAGTGCCTCTTGTGCCTAATTCGCCTTGTGTTAAATCTACAATACCAACTTTTTTACCTTCGGCAATAGCAGCAATTATAGTTCCTGCACAACCTAATTCAATATCATCGGGATGCACACCAAAAGCCAATATATCTAATTTCATTTTTTATAAATTATTGAAACAAAGTTAGGTGAGTTAATATGTTGAAGTTTATTACTAAGGTAATAATATACAAAGCTAACCTTAACCACACTTATTTTTTGGTTAATAGTATTTTCCATCTTACTTATTACAAATGGAATTCTACTTACCTGTAAGCTTAGAAAATATACTCATAGTGCAATTGAGATAAACAATAATATTATTACTATATACATCTTTATTTATTTTGGCTACAAAAATTGTAAGTTTGCCTTATGACATAAGGCGTACTACATATATAGTTAAAACTACTATACAATTCTGTTGTTGAAAGGTCGAATTTTCAAAGGAAGCAGGAAGCGTATTAGTCGGTTCACGTTAAGGCGTGGGCTTACTATGCTCTGTTTCCAGGTATTCGACCACCTCAACAACAAGTTAGTAAGTACCCACGCCGATTTATTTAATCAAATTAAAAACGTGTACTATGTACAAAATTATTTCAGTTTTCTTCGTTGCAACTTTATTAGTTGCTTGTTCAAAACAGAACAATTCTAATTCAGCACAACAAACTTTCTACTTTAAATGCCAAGTAGATAGTAATAACATTGATGTTAGTTATAGCCCAACATTAACTTCTTCTTTGGGTCAATTCACAAATGGCATTGTAACAACTTCTACAGTCAGTTCTCAAATTTATTGGGAGATTGGTTCAGGTAACTGTACAACTATTGGTAGTTATTGCTTTTACAACCAAGTACAGATTGCTGGGCAAACCGCAGGAACTTATACACCATTAACTTTTTTGCTACAAATTCCAAAAGGTGGTGATACTTATAACTATACCCATTTTCCAAGTCTTGGCGGAAATATAAAAGTTACAATTACCGATATTCAACATAGCCCTACACCTACAATGGTAGGCTCTAATAATTATCAATGGGGATATATTAAAGGTACATTTACTGGTACTGCTACTAAACAAAAATATTCAGCAACTGGAAGTTTTGCAACATACTCTCCTGTTGCAATTTCAGGTAGCTTTTCTATACCACTGAATTAAGAAACAATTAAAATTGAATATTATGTATATAGACAAGTTTTTTTGGCTCAAAGTAATTAATTATTACAAAGAACAAAAGATAATACAAAATGGTCTAACGATTCCTTTTCTAATGGGTGTAATGAATTTAAAATATAAATTACCTCCTAATAAAGAAACTTTAAGATATTTAATAATAGACTGTTTAATTAATACTAATTCAAAGGTTAATCCTTTCTTACAATATTGCTCTAATGATGAGGGGTTTGGTATAAATGAATATGTTATTACCACAAAGGCTACTGATGAGTGTAAAGCAGACGCAAATAATATTCATTTTGTAAACATTAAAAATAACCTAACATTATGTATTGCTGGTAATGCAAAATATTTAGGTACAACTAAAGAAGAACTAATAAATAATTTTTGGAATAGATATGGTAAATATGTAAAAAAAAAAATTATTTTTCTTGGAATACATTTACACAAAAATTTGAACCTTTTAATAATACAGATATAGAAAGAATAACGGCTTCATTAAATAACTAAAACCAAATATTATGAAACTCACATTTAATGTATTATTTGATGACAAAAACAAAAATTTTGATTGGTATTACTTAAAACAAAATACCCAACCGAGAATTTTACACGATTGGGTATAGCGTTTATAACGGTTGAAAAATTATTTCTTTTTTTCGTAACGTTTTTTAAACTTGTCAATACGTCCTGCCGTATCAACCAACATATTTTTACCTGTATAAAACGGATGAGATGTGTTTGAAATTTCCAATTTTACTAACGGATATTCATTGCCATCTTCCCATTTAATGGTTTCTTTGGTAGCGGCTGTTGATTTGCTTAAAAAACTGTGGCCGTTGCTCATATCTTTAAAAACAACAAACCTGTAACTCTGCGGATGGATACCTTGTTTCATATATTTTTTGTTTTAAGGCTGCACGGGTTTTGCCGTACATTTTTTAATAATGGGCTGCGAAGATAAGGGGAAAATAGTTACGAATATATTTTTTGGCTTTGGGGTAGTGTATTAGTTTGAAGTTTTTGAACTATCATTCATATCAACGTTATTTCAATATGAAGGAATCGTCTTTTCGAAGAAGCGTAGCGACTGAGAAATCTGTTGCAGTTTGTTTTGAGATGTCTCGACAAGCTCGACATGACGATTTTATTTATCTATCACAATTTCAAGTTAATACACCACAATCTTTTTAAGCAGTTTTGCAATACGCTTTTTTATGATTTCATATTCTCATACTGTAAAGGCACACCAAAATTGCTACTGTTACAAAGTGCAATTACTTCTTGCAAATCATCAATTTTTTTTCCGGTTACACGAATGGTATTATCCATAATGGCGGCTTGTACTTTTAGTCCACTGTCTTTTATGGCTTTTACAATTTTCTTGGCATCATCTTGCTTTAAACCATTTTTTACCGAGATTTCTTTTTTTACCACTTTACCACTTGGATAAGCATCTTTACTAAAATCAAATGCATTACCATCAATTCCTTGTTTCATACTTCGGCTAATAATAACATCAATAACCTGTTTCATTTTCATATCACTTTCTACTTCAACATTTATAATATATTCTTTTTTATTTAATTCAATTGAAACAGATGAATCACGAAAATCAAACCGATTTTGAATTTCTTTTTTAACCGTATTAATAGCATTATCTAAAGTTTGCAAATCAACTTTACTGGCAATATCAAATGATGGCATAAGAATATTTTTTAAAATTTATTGATTAATATTATTAGCAGTTTCTTTTTTATTTAGCGAATTAATAATTAATCTCAAGTTAGTATCTTTTGTAAAATATTTAAACATCCAATTTATAAAAACTTGTAATCTGTTTTTTACACCTACCAACAAAAATAAGTGTAAACTCATCCAAATTATCCATGCCAATAATCCGCCAAAATGTAGTTTAGGTTTAGGGATATCAACCACTGCAAGGTTTCTGCCAACTGTTGCCATACTGCCTTTATCGTTATACTCAAACTCTTTTAAAAGTTTTTTATTTTGTTGAATAGAAATAAAATTTTCTGCTAAATTTTTTGCCTGATTAATAGCAACATTTGCCACTTGCGGATGCCCATGCGGATACAAAGGTGTTTCCATATAACTTACATCTCCCAATGCAAAAATATTTGTTGTGCCTTCTATTAAATTAAATCTGTTTACTTTAATTCTGTTACCGCGTACAATTAAATTTTTATCAATTCCTTCGGGAATATTGCCTTTAATACCTGCAGCCCAAATTACCGTACGTGCTTCTATTTTATTACCATTGTTTAATTCAACAATTTCTCCATCATAACTTTTTACAACGGTTGCGGTAATAACTTTTACACCTAATTTTTCTAAATAAGTTTTAGAATGTTTGCTGCTTTCTTCACTCATGGCAGCTAATGTTCTGGGAGATCCTTCTACCAAATAAATATTCATTAAATTAAAATCCAACTCGGCATAATCTTTCGGTAAAATATGATTTCGCATTTCTGCCAAAGCACCGCTAACTTCTACACCTGTTGGGCCTGCACCTACCACTACTACATTTAAAAATGCTTGGCGTTTTACAGTATCGGTTTGTTGTAAAGCGTTTTCAAAACTTTTTAATAAATGATTTCTTAATTGCAAAGCTTCTTGTGTGCTTTTCATAGGGTAACAAGCTTGTTGCAATTGTTCGTTACCAAAAAAATTGGTATTGGCACCGGTAGCTATTACTAAATAATCGTAATTAAATTCTCCTATGTTGGTAATAATTTTATTAGAAGAAGAAATAATTTCTTTTACTTCTGTCAATCTAAATTTTACATTTTTACTTTGCTGAAAAACTTTTCTTAACGGAAAAGAAATATTACTTGCTTCTAAACTTGCTGTTGCAACCTGATAAAATAAGGGTTGAAATTGATGATAATTTATTTTGTCTATTAAAGTAACATCTATTCCTTGTTTATTGTTTAAGCCTCTTGCTAATTTTAAGCCTGCAAAGCCACCACCAATTATTACAACTTTCATAAAAAACGTTTTGCAAAATTAAATTTACAATGCAAAATTTTTATTTCGATTATAGATATTAATTCAATTCATCTTACTTAATTTCACACAAAATTTTCATTATGTCATACAAATTACATCGCAGAGATTTTATTCGCAACACAAGCTTAGCAGGCCTTTCATTAGGAATTCCTTTTGAAAAAATTCAATTGTTTGCTAATCAATCAACCAACAAAGTTCGTGTAGGTATGATTGGCGTTGGCTTGCGAGGGCAAGAGCATGTAAGAATTATGGCAGGAAGAGAAGATGTAGAAATTATTGCAATGGCCGACCCCGATAAAGGTATGATGGCAACATCGCAAAACATTATTGCTAAAGCAGGAAAGAAAAAAGCTATTGAATTTACCAACGGCAATTATGATTATAAAAATTTATTGAAACGAGATGATATTGATGCCGTACTTATTGCAACACCATGGGAGTGGCATGTTCCGCAAGCCATTGACGCAATGAGTGCCGGAAAAATTCCGGGAGTAGAAGTTTGCGGTGCCATTCATTTACAAGATTGTTGGGATATTGTAAACAAAAGTGAGCAAACAAAAATTCCGGTAATGATGTTGGAAAATGTTTGTTATAGAAGAGATGTGATGGCCGTTTTAAATATGGTTAGAAAAGGAATGTTTGGAGAACTTTTACATTTACAAGGCGGTTACGAACATGATTTACGTGGCGTAAAATTTAATGATGGTGTTACACCTTATAATAGTGGTGTTGAGTATGGTGCAAAAGGTTACAGCGAAGCTAAATGGAGAACACAACATTCTATTGATAGAAACGGAGAACTCTATCCAACACACGGCTTAGGCCCCGCTGCCGTTATGATTGATGTGAACAGAGGAAACCGTTTAACCAAACTATCTTCTGTTGCAACAAAAGCAAGAGGTTTGCATCGTTATATTGTTAATCATCCTAAAGGCGGACCTAATCATCCCAATGCAAAAATTAAATTTAAGTTAGGCGATATAGTTACCACACAAATTCAAACAGCCAATCAAGAAACAATTGTTTTAACACACGATACTTCTTCTCCACGTCCTTATAATTTAGGTTTTCGTGTGCAAGGTACTAATGGTATTTGGCAAGATAACCATGCAGGAGAATTTAATGCAGGCTTAATTTATTTTGAAGATAAAAGCAAACCACATACTTGGGAGAATACAGAAAAATACATGAAAGAATTTGATCATCCATTATGGTTAAAACATGAACACCAAGCAGAAGGTGCAGGGCATGGTGGAATGGATTGGTTTGTAGATAATGCTTTTATTGAATGTGTTAAACGCAAAGCTCCATTTCCGTTAGATGTATATGATTTAGCAACATGGTATGCTATTACACCATTAAGCGAAAAGTCAATTGCAGAGGGCGGTTCATTACAAAACATTCCAGATTTTACTAAAGGAAAATGGCAAACAAGAAAACCTATTTTCTGTGTAGGGCAAGAAGAGTATTAGTAATTGGGCATATAATTTTTTATTTTATTGTATTCTGAAATTGTTGCAGCAACGTAATTTGATTAATTGCTCGGTTGTAATTATGCTTTTCATATTTGCAACCGTAATACACATCGTTATTCAAATAATCGGTTAAAAAACGTAGTGCCTGCATGTAAATCATAAATTCTCCTGAAAAATAAAAATGATCTTGTTCAAAGCCGGATAATAAATTTTTCATGGATTGCATATAACCATTATAAATAGCCGTAACAATATTTTTACGAATAGAAATTTTATTGAAATCTGTTTCTTCTTCACTTACAGGGCATACATAAGTTCTAAACATATCTCCAACATCGCTAATAAAATAACCGGGCATAATAGTGTCTAAATCAATTACACAAACACCATTATTACATTCGCTAAATAATACATTTGAAATTTTTGTATCATGATGG
The DNA here is from genome assembly GCA_018267725.1 of Bacteroidota bacterium. Taxonomy (GTDB): domain Bacteria; phylum Bacteroidota; class Bacteroidia; order Chitinophagales; family Chitinophagaceae; genus CW01. Next base: position 112,332 of record JAFDXY010000016.1, on the reverse strand, counting down.
GTTACTCTTTGTATAGCTTCTTTACCATTAATAAATTGTATCCATTTCTCTACAATATTTTTTTGAGATTGAAGAAAAGAAATAGCTTCTTTACACTCGTTTATTCTATTATAATTTCCATTTTTTAAAGCATCTTCAAATTGCTGATAACGCAAAGAGAGATTATGAAAATCTGGCAACACAATATGTAAAGAGTGTGCATTAAACTCATTCAATAAAGCAGTAAAGTTTCCAAATTGTTTAGCTGCTTCAAAAGCTTGCAACTCATTATTAACGGTAGTAAACGTTTGTGTTCCTTTTATAAAAGAAAAAACTCTAAACCATTCATCTTCTAATTCAACTAAACTCTCTCCCCTATTGTTTTTTATTAATGCAGGAAAAAGATAATCAGGATATTTTTTTGAAAGAAAATCGGTTACTGTTTTTATATTTTCATCAATATATTCAGGTTTTTTAAATATTTGATGGTTTATTGATTGCAATACATAAATATCATTTTCAGTTGTTACTTTCCAAGTACCGTTTATTAATCCGCTACCAAGTGGTTCATAACAAGTGTTCTCATTCCAATTATATTCAACACAAATTTTTTTAAATAATTGTTCATTCATAAAAGCAAAATACATTAAAGTTTATTGCTACTTTTAATTTTTATTTTAAAACTATGCAACGAAGAAAATTTTTACAACTAAGTTCATTAAGTATTGCAAGCTTATCTATTAAGCAAAACAACTTAATTCCCAACACAATAAAAAAGCCAATTGTTATTTCTACTTGGGATGCAGGCATTGAAGCCAACAAAGCAGCATGGAAAGTTTTAAAAAATAATGGCAGAGCTTTAGATGCAGTTGAGCAAGGCGTAATGGTTACAGAAAGTTCTATTAATTGTTGTGTAGGTTTAGGTGCAAACCCAGACAGAGAAGGCATTGTAACACTTGATGCCAGCATTATGGATGAAAATTATAATTGCGGAAGTGTTGCTTTTTTAGAACGTATAAAACATCCTATTTCTGTTGCAAGAAGAGTAATGGAAAAAACACCACATGTATTATTGGTAGGTAGCGGAGCACAACAATTTGCCGTTGCAGAAGGTTTTACTTTAGAAGAACAAAAATTAAGTACCGATGCACAAAAAGCTTATGAAAACTGGCTAAAGAAAAGTGAGTATAAACCTGTTATAAATATTGAAAGATCAGAAAGTGGTCATGGTCCATTTGCACCTGCAAAATTAGAAAACGGAGAATGGAATCATGACACCATTGGTATGGTTGCATTAGATAGCAAAGGAAATTTAAGCGGCAGTTGCACAACAAGCGGGCAAGGTTTTAAAATGCGTGGAAGAGTTGGCGATAGCCCTATTATTGGTGCAGGTTTGTTTGTAGATAATGAAGTGGGTGCAGCCGTATCAACCGGGCAAGGTGAAGATGTTATTCGTATTGCAGGCTCACATACAGTTGTTGAATATATGAGGCATGGTTTATCTCCCGAAGAAGCTTGTAAAAAAACTATTGAGAGAGTTATTAAAGCAAAAGGTATTGAGAAGTGTAAACAAATTCAGGTTTGTTTTATTGCATTAAATAAAAAGGGCGAAGTAGGTGCTTATGCTTTGCAAAAAGGTTTTAATTATTCTGTTTGTTATGCAGATGATTATAATAAATTAATAGATAGTAAATACATTTTATAATGCTTTTAGAAATTGCAGTATTCAATTATCAATCTGCTGAAATAGCTGTCAAAGCAGGTGCAGACAGGTTAGAACTTTGTATGAACTATGCAAGCGGAGGCGTTACGCCATCATACGGCTTAATGAAAGTTATTAAAGAAAAAATTAATATACCAGTTTTTGTAATGATACGTCCGCGAAGCGGAAATTTTGTGTATAGCTCTGCAGAATTTGAAATAATGAAACAAGATATTCTTATTGCCAAACAATTAGGTTTTGAAGGCGTAGTATTAGGTATATTAAAAAAAGATAATACAGTTGATGTTGAAAGAACCAAACAATTAGTAGCATTAGCAAACCCAATGCAAATTACATTTCATAGAGCGTTTGATGATACTCCAAATCCTATACAAGCATTAGAAGATATTATCAATTGCGGATGCAAAAGAATATTAACAAGTGGAAAAGAAGCAACCGCCATTCAAGGTAAAGGTTTAATAAAACAACTTGTTACTCAATCAAAAAAAAGAATAATTATTCTTGCCGGCGGTGGTGTAAGAAGCAATAATATTGAAGAACTTAAAAAAAATACAAAAGCAAAAGAATTTCATTCAGCAGCTTTATCCGCCAATGAATTAGCCAATGCTAAAGAAATACAAAAACTAAAAGCATTTCTGTAATTTAATCAGCACATTCAATATTGCATCCGCTCACATCCAAACTCCCAATTGGTTCATCCATATATCCTGCATTAGTAGTTATCCAAAAAAACTTTTGTTGATAATAATGATGCACATATAATTGCCCTTTTTTGCAACAAGTAAAATCTTTATTCACATTAAAAGCTTTACCAAACATAGTATTGCTGTTAGAACGCAACACGGTAAAACTCAATAAAATTAATGCTCCGCCAATTATGGCAATGTTTTGTTTTAATGTTAATATCGTTTTCATACAATTAAAATTTACAGAACAAAATTGTTACAGTATAACTATTTATGCAACCCCTCAAAATAGGGATGTCATAAACAGATAAATAAAATTTATTTTTTTAAGATGAATACAAATACCACATTACATAAAAAATATACTTATTTACATTAGCACCTTATCTTTACCATAAACGATTGTTTATTTATGATAGTGAACAGAAACATTTTAACGCTTGATGAATTTACCTTGCAACAATTGCGTGCATTTCCTACTGCCACCGGAGAATTAAGCAGCCTTTTACGCGATATTGGATTAGCTGCTAAACGTGTAAATGTTGAAGTAAACAAAGCAGGTTTAGTAGATATTTTAGGAGATGCAGGTGCAGTTAATGTGCAAGGTGAAGATGTAAAAAAATTAGATATATACGCCAACAATCAATTCATGGGCGTATTAAAACACGGTATTAGTTGTGCAGGTATTGGTAGTGAAGAATTAGATGAAGTAGTTGTGTTTGATGATGAAGTAAGCAACAACAGCAAGTATGTTGTTTTATTTGATCCTTTAGATGGCAGCGGTAATATTGATGTAAACGTTTCTATAGGAACAATATTTGGTGTTTACCGCAGAGTTAGTGAAGTAGGTAAACCTTGCATAGCTGCCGATTTTTTACAAGCAGGTAACAGGCAAGTAGCAGCAGGTTACATTGTATATGGTTCATCTACTATGTTGGTGTATGCAACCAAACGTGGCGTAAATGGTTTTACATTAGACCCCAGCATTGGCGAATTTAGTTTAAGCCATCCCAACATAAAATGCCCTCCTTCCGGGAAAATTTATTCTGTTAATCATGGCAATTTTTTTCAATATGAAAAAAATGTTCAACAATATATTAATGCTTGCCAGAAAAAAGATAAAACAAATGGAGGTCCTTATACGCAACGTTATATTGGAAGTATGGTTGCAGATGTGCATCGCAATTTATTAAAAGGTGGAATTTTTATGTATCCCGGAACTATTGGTAAACCCAACGGAAAATTAAGATTGCAATATGAATGTAATCCGTTTGCATTTATAACAGAAATAGCCGGCGGAAAAGCAACAGATGGTAAACAAAGAATTTTAGATATTGTTCCAACCCAATTGCACCAACGCTCTCCATTATTTATTGGAAGTATAAATATGATGAATGAATTAGAAGAATATTTGAAACAAGCATAATTAAATGAAACATTTATTAAGTACACTAATTGCTATTTTTATTTTAAGTACTGCAATCAAAGCACAACAAAGGTTAGATCCCAAACTAATGTCATTCGTTCCATCGCAAAAACCTAATTCAATATATTATAAAGATACTTTATATAAAGGCAGTAAAGAATTTCAATATCTTTTTTATAAAACGTTAGATAAAGATTTAATTGGCTTATACAAAAAACATCAGAGCAATAAAGTATGGGGAAATATTTTCACAACAATTGGTACCTTAGCCACAACAGTTGGTGTAATTATGGCAACCTCAAACAACAATGATAAAACCGTTGGTTGGATAACAGCAGGCGGAGGTTTAGCCTGCACCATAACAGGTGGTTATTTAATTTTACAAGGGCAAATAAATTTAATAAAAGCAGTTAATTTATTTAACTACAAATACGCTAAAACGCAAGTAGGTATTGGTGTTGGCAACAAGCAAGCAGGATTAGTAGTAAATTTTTAATTATGAGTAATTCAATTATATCTGTAAAAAATTTAAAAAAACAATACGGAAATTTTGAAGCAGTAAAAGGTATTTCATTTGAAGTATTACAAGGAGAAATTTTTGGTTTACTTGGGCCTAATGGTGCAGGCAAATCATCTACCTTAGAAATTATTGAAACACTTAGAACTAAAACAAGTGGTGAAATAATTGTTGATGGTTTTAATTTAGATACACATCCAAACAACATTAAACAAATTATTGGTGTTCAATTACAAACAAGTGGTTTTTATCCGGGTTTAACTTTAGTAGAATTGGTAAATTTATTTGCAGGTTTATACAATCAGCCCGTTAATGCGTTAGAATTATTAGATAAAGTAAATTTAAAAGATAAAGCAAAAGCAAAATTTAAAGAATTAAGTGGCGGACAAAAACAACGCTTCTCTATTGCTACCACATTAATAAACAAACCAAAAATTATTTTTTTAGATGAGCCCACAACGGGTTTAGATCCGCAAGCAAGAAGAAGTTTGTGGGAATTAATAAAAGATATTCGTAAGCATGGCACTACAGTAATTATAACTACACATTATATGGATGAAGCCGAAATTTTATGTGATAGAGTAGCTATTGTAGATAGTGGAAAAATTATTGCCATTGCCAGCCCCGATAAATTAATTGATGATTTAGTTGCTTCTGGTTTTGAAAGACCCAAAGAAGTTAAAAAAGCCAATTTAGAAGATGTGTTTATTAATTTAACAGGTCATTCAATTAGAGAAGAATAACAATATTTTTAATTTATAATATATGGATGCTCGTTACCCCATTGGGAAATATGAACCTCAACCCTATTCTTCCCAACTAAAAGAAAAATGGTTACAAGATATAAAATTGTTACCACAGCATATTGAAAATGCTATTCAAAATTTAGATACTCATCAATTAAATACACCGTACAGAGAAGGTGGTTGGACAGTAACGCAACTCATACATCATGTAGCAGATAGCCACATGAATGCCTACATTCGTTTCAGGTTAGGTTTAACAGAAAACAATCCTATTATTAAACCTTACAACGAAAAAAAGTGGGCGGAGTTACCTGATATTAATGTGGTGCCAATAAATGTTTCATTAACATTATTGCATTCATTACACCAACGTTGGTATGCAACTATAAAAGGTTTGATTGAAGAAGATTTTAATAGAACTGTTTTTCATCCTGAACAAAAAAAAGAAATGACGCTTTGGTTTTTGTTAGGAATGTATGCATGGCACGGCGTACACCATACAGCACATATTACTTCACTTAGAGAAAGAAATAATTGGTAATGGAAAAAGAAGATTTAAAATGGAAAATAAAAGAATCTAAACAATTATTAAAAGATAAATGGATTGATGTTAGAGCCGATGTTTGCATAAGACCTGATGGAAAAATTATTGAACCATTTTATGTTTATGGGTTTCCAGATTATGCAACAGCGGTAGCTATAACAAAAGAAGGGAAAATAATATTAGAAAAAATTTATAGGCATGGTTTAAATGTTGTAGCAACTGAGCTTCCGGGAGGTTGTGTAGATAAATCAGATGCAACATTTGAAGATGCCATTGCAAGAGAGTTATTAGAAGAAACAGGATATAGTTTTGATAAAATAGAATACTTAGGAAAAATTTCTCCAAACCCAACAACCAATACTAATGTAATGCACATGTTTTTAGCTACAGGTGGTGTTTTCAATCCTAACCAACCATTAGATGTTGATGAAGATGTAGAAGTATTTTTAGTAAGTTTAGATGAATTTGTAAAAATGATACAACAACAAGCTTTTATACAATCCATGCAACTCTCAACTATTTTCTTTGCATTACAAAAATTAGGAAGAATTATTGTAAAATAATTGTATGAATAAAAATTACAATTGGAAACAGCTATCATCAAAAACGGTGTTTGAACAAAGTTGGTTTAAAACTAAAGTAGATGTTTGTCAATTACCCGATGGTAGAATTTTTGATTCGTATTTTACAGTTGAAGTACCTGATTGGTGCAATACCATTATTATAACTGAAGATGAAAAAATAGTATTAATAAAACAATACCGCTACCCTATTAATAAAATTATTTATGAATTGCCCGGCGGGTTAATTGAACAGAACGAAAACCCCATGCAAGCTGCATTACGTGAAATGCAAGAAGAAACAGGTTATACATCAAACAATATAGAATTAATATCAACTGTTGCAGCAAATCCTGCCCTGCAAAGCACAACAGCCTATTTTTATTTAGCTACCAACGCTGTAAAAACACAAAAGCAAAACTTTGATGAGTTTGAAGAATTAACCATTGAGTTGGTAGATAAAACAACCATCAAAGAATTACTTACCAATAATGCTTTGCAACATGGCGTTCAAGTAGGTGCTATTTATCAAGCTTTGTTAAAACTTGGTTGGATAAATTGGTAATTTAAAGTTGAGCTGTTTATTTTCGTTTTTTTACATTTAAAATTAAACTAATATAAACCGTAGGTGCAAATAATTTAAATCAATAGAAAACAAACATTTGTTAGTTGAGCATAAAAAAAATCTTGTTTCTTTGTCAATCAAACGCTTATCTTAGCAGCATAGTAATGCAAAAACAAACAAACATATCTAACGCTTTATTTGTAGCAACAACGGCAACAACCATTACTATTACCATTACCCTGTAAAGGGTAAATCATTATTATATTATCCATTTAGGATTAAAGTTCCTCCACCCTTTCAAAGGGAATTAATTTATTATTCATCGTTCATCTAATTGTTTTATTATAATGAAAGTTTTAAAATTCGGTGGTTCATCTGTAGCCAATGCACAAAACATACAAAAGGTTGCAGGTATTTTACAAAATTCATCTTACAAAAAAATGGTTGTTGTAGTTTCTGCATTAGGCGGCGTTACAGACCAATTATTACAAGCAGGTTATTTGGCAGCAAATGGCAATGAAACTTATAAAGAAATTTTATTAAGTATTGAAAAAAGGCATATTGAAACCGTAAAAAGTTTATTGCCTGTTACTGCACAAAGTAGTTGTTTAAGTAAAGTAAAACAACAGTTTAATGAGTTAGAAGATATTTGCGAAGGTGTGTTTAGATTAAATGAATTATCAAAACGAACACAAGATAAAATTGTAAGTTTAGGCGAATTACTTTCATCATTAATCATTTCCAATTTTCTTCAATCACAAAATATAAATAATGAATGGTTAGATAGTAGGCAACTAATAAAAACCAATAGCAGCTTTGGTTTTGCAACAGTAGATTTTGTTACTACCAATAAATTAATTGAAGAAAAAATTAATAACTCTACACAAAATATTTTTCTTGTTCCGGGTTTTATTGCAAGCAATGCAGCTAATCAAACCACTACTTTAGGAAGAGGCGGAAGTGATTATACAGCAGCCATTTTTGCAAGTGCAGTTAATGCAAACCATTTAGAAATTTGGACTGATGTTACCGGCATGATGACCGCAGACCCACGCTGGGTAAGCAATGCAAAAACAATAAAAAATATTTCTTATCAAGAAGCAATGGAGCTTTCTCATTTTGGTGCGAAAGTTATTTATCCGCCCACTATTCAACCTGCCATGCAAAAAAATATTCCTATATGGATTAAAAATACTTTTGCTGCAGATGAATACGGAACATTAATTGAACAAAACGTGCAACATGATAATAATGTTGTTACAGGAATTTCAAGCATTAATCAAATTGCATTGTTAAGTTTAGAAGGAAGCGGAATGATTGGTATTCCTGGTTTTAGTAAGCGATTGTTTGAAGCATTAGCCAACGAAAAAATAAATGTTATTTTAATTACACAAAGCAGTAGCGAACATTCAATTTGTGTTGCGGTAAATGTGAATGATTTTGAAAAAGCAAAACAAGCAACCGATACGGCGTTTGATTACGAATTAAAAACAGGTTTATTAGAACCTTTAAAAGTTGAAACAGAGTTAAGCATTATTGCTTTGGTTGGCGATAAAATGAAAAGCCATCAAGGCATTGCAGGGCGTATGTTTGCTGCATTAGGGCGAAATGGAATAAATATTCGTGCAATTGCACAAGGCTCTTCTGAAAGAAATATTTCTGCCGTTATTGCAAATACCGATGTAAAAAAAGCAGTGAATGTTTTGCATGAAGCTTTCTTTGAATCTACACACAAACAACTAAATTTATTTATTGTTGGTGCAGGAAATGTAGGAAGCAAATTAATAGATCAAATTAATCAACAACAAACCTACTTATTACAAAATTTAAATTTACAAGTTCGTGTTACAGGTATTGCCAACAGTAAAAAAATGTTGTTTGTAAATAATGGAAATGATATTGATTTAAGTAAATGGAAAGATTTATTACAAGATGGAGAAAATATGAATCTTTCTTCTTTTATTGAAACAATTAGTCTTAAAAATTTACGCAATAGTGTTTTTGTTGATGTTACTGCAAATGCAGAAGTAGCAAATGTTTACAATCAATTACTTACTAAAAATATTTCGATAGTAGCATGTAATAAAATAGCAGCTTCAAGTGCATACACCAACTATAAACAATTAAAAAATTTATCTAAAGCATACGATGCTACCTTCTTATTTGAAACCAACGTAGGTGCAGGTTTACCGGTTATTGGCACATTAAACGATTTAGTAAAAAGTGGAGATAAAATAAATAAAATTCAAGCAGTTTTATCGGGTACATTAAATTTTGTTTTTAATAATTATAATGCTACCAAACCTTTTGCAGATATTGTAAAACAAGCACAAGAAGAAGGTTATACAGAACCTGACCCGCGATTAGATTTAGGCGGAACCGATGTTATGCGGAAGATTATGATTTTAGCAAGAGAAGCAGGTTATAAAATTGAAATGCAAGATATAACCAATAATAATTTTTTACCTGAAGAATGTTTTGAAGGAGATGTAAATGATTTTTATAAAAGCATGGCAAAACACGAATCACATTTTAAACAATTATACAATGAAGCTGCAAATAAAAATTGTAAATTAAAATTTGTAGCCAATTTTGAAAACGGAAAAGCAACAGTGGGTTTACAACATATTCCGCAACAATCAGATTTTTTTCATCTTTACGGGAAAGACAATATAGTGTTGTTTTATACAGAACGTTATCCTGAGCAACCAATGGTTATAAAAGGTGCCGGTGCCGGTGCAGATGTTACGGCAAGTGGTGTTTTTGCAGATATAATGAGAGTTATTCATTAATATATTTTTAATATGAATAAAATTACAATACATAGTCCTGCAACTGTTGCAAATATTGTTTGTGGTTTTGATATTTTAGGTTTTGCTTTAAACAAACCTAACGATACCATTACGCTATCAATAAGTGATAAAGTTGGAGTTGAAATTATTAATGAGGATGATTTTAATTTACCTACCCAAGCAGAAGACAATGTTTGCGGTGCAGCATTATTAGCATTGTTAGAAGAAACACCTGAAATAAATGGCTTCAAACTTATAAGCAAAAAAAATATTAAGCCCGGTAGCGGTATTGGTAGTAGTGCTGCAAGTGCCGCCGGTGTTGTGTTTGCAGCAAATAAATTATTAAACAATAAATATACAAATGCAGATTTAGTTCGTTTTGCAATGAACGGAGAAAAAGTAGCAAGCGGTGTAAAACATGCTGATAATATTGCTCCTGCTATTTATGGCGGCGTTACACTTATTCGTTCTATTCATCCTTTAGATATTATTAAAATAAATGCTCCTGAGTTACACGTTACAGTTATTCATCCGCAAATTGAAGTAAGAACATCTGATGCAAGGCAAATTTTAAAACAAAACATATTATTAAAAAACGCCATAAAACAATGGGGAAATATTGCAGCATTAGTAGCAGGTTTTATTAATCACGATTACGATTTAATTGGCAGAAGTTTAGAAGATGTAATTATAGAACCTGTAAGAAGTATTTTAATTCCGGGGTTTGATGAAGTGAAAAAGAAATGCAAAGAAGTTGGAGCATTAGGCGGAGGAATTAGTGGTAGTGGCCCATCAATTTTTATGCTTAGTCAAAACGCAAATACAGCAAGGGTTGTAGAAAATGTAATGAAAGGAATTTATAATAAAATAGGTGTAGATTTTCAAACACATGTAACAACAATCAATCAAGAAGGGTGCAAGGTTATATGATAAATAAATTAAATATTATTACTAGTAAAAAATTATTCACAATTTAGAATTTAACATAACAAATGCTTTACTATAGTCTCAATCATCAATCGCCAAAAGTAAATTTTGCGGAAGCTGCAGTTAAAGGGCAAGCACCAGATAAAGGTTTGTATTTTCCGGAATATATTCCAAACTTATCAAAAGAATTTATGAATAGCATAAAAAGTTATTCAAAAGAAGAAATTGGTTTTACTGTAATGAAACCTTATGTTGCTGAGAGTATTGATAATACTACATTACAACAGATTGTAAATGAGACCATTAATTTTAATTTTCCGTTAGTAAAAATTTCTGAAAATATTTTTTCGTTAGAATTATTTCACGGGCCAACATTAGCTTTTAAAGATGTTGGAGCAAGGTTTATGAGCCGTTGTTTAGGTTATTTCAACAGAAATAATAAAAAAGAAATTACCGTTTTAGTTGCTACAAGCGGAGATACCGGCGGAGCTGTTGCCAATGGTTTTTTAGGAGTTGATGGAGTGAACGTTGTGATACTTTATCCTTCAAAAAAAGTAAGTCCTGTTCAAGAGTTGCAATTAACAACACTTAACAAAAACATAACTGCATTAGAAATTGAAGGAACATTTGATGATTGCCAAGCAATGGTTAAACAAGCATTTACAGATATTGATTTAAACAAAAAAATATCACTTACTTCTGCTAACTCAATTAATGTTGCAAGGTGGTTGCCACAACAGTTATATTATTTTTTTGCATATCAACAATGGGCAGAAACTGAAGCACCCATTATTTGTGTACCCAGTGGAAATTTTGGAAATATTTGTGCAGGCATAGTTGCACATATTTCAGGTTTGCCTGTTAAACATTTTATTGCTGCGTGCAATGCCAATAATGTTGTACCTAATTATTTGCAAACAGAAATATATGCTCCAAAGCCAGCCATAGCAACTATTTCAAATGCAATGGATGTTGGTAATCCAAGTAATTTTATTCGTGTTATGCAATTGTTTAATAATCAATACAATCAAGTAAAAAATAAACTAAGCAGTATAAGCATAAATGATACAGACACCAAAACAACTATGCAATCAATTTATAAAAAATACAAATATGTTTTGGACCCACATGGAGCAGTTGCCTACAAAGTTTTAGAAGATTATCTGAAAGATAAAAATGAAAAGGGTTTTATTTTAGAAACAGCACACCCTGTAAAGTTTCCTGAAACAGTTGAAGAAGCAATTCATCAGAAAATTGAAATACCTGAAAACATAAAACATTTGTTCAGTTTAAAAAAGAAAAGTATTTCTATGCAAGCAAATTTTGAAAATTTAAAAGAATGGTTAATGAACAGATAATACACCAAGCATTTTTTTGTTAAACAATATGTATTGATATTTAATTATTACTCTTTATTCAATTACTTTTTCTACTCTTGCTAATTGCCCTGCTGCGTTTACACCTTCTAAAACAATTCTTAATTTTTTACTGATGTCGTTATTATAAAACTCTAATTTTATAGATTTATTTTTATTATCGGTTAGTACATAAGGATTCCAGTAAATAGTTGAACGTGTATCCGGCACTGCAGTTTGTACTACAGAATAATTCGGATTATAAAATTCTTTAATAGGTGTATAGCCTTGTAAAGAAATATAATTCTTATTTGTTTTTATTGTTTCTTTTATTTCGCTGGGTTTTTTAGTATAAACAGCAATAGCACCAGAAGCACCCGAACCACTTGAAGCCATGAAAGGCGGCTTAAATACTTTAATGTATGCCACATCTGTCATTTGAATACTTTGAATAGTATTAACATCAGACGGCATTTCATTTAAAAAAATATCCGGAGTTCCATCTCTCCAATTTAAACCGGGTGCATTACTGCTGTTCGCATCTTCGGTACCGTTGGCTCCTAAAAAAGTTAACGACATTGACAACCCAGGAATTTGCCCTTGCAAATAATGTAAAATATCTAACGAGTTTAATGCTCGTTCATCATTACCCATATCAAACGTATAAGCGTTATTACTTGCACTAAATATGCCCGTTGTATATTTTTCATCTAACAATTCGGTAGCAGATTTTATTTTAGCATAAACTGTTACTTCTTTTAATTTACTGCCTTCGTATATTTTTTGTAATCGCTCATTTTCTTCTGCCATTGCTTTTGCTTTAGCAATTAATTGAGAATCTACGGTAGAATAATTCCACACAAAAAAAGGGAGTTTAGGTTGAATTATTTTTGTAAAAGGAATTGGTTGTAAGCCATTCTCCATTTTAACAGCTACCAAATCATTATTGGTTTTATTTTTTGTAGGAGGAAGATTATAAAATGCTTTTACAGTATCAAAAAATATAACACCTCTTTGGTTAAACGATCCATCTTTTGCAACAGGAATTACCAAATATTGTTTACTACTATCTTTTGATTGCATGATTAATGTAATTACATCATACTGTTGTTTATAGGTGTTATTCACATATAAATTTCCTTTAATTTGTAAATAGTCACTGTCTTTAGGATAATCTATTGTTGGCGTTTTATTTGCAAGAATATCACTCCAATTATATTTACGCCATCCATGTGTAAGCATAACCAAATCAAGATGTTTTTTTACACTATCAGAATAATTTGAAAAATAATAAGAAGGGTTATGTATGTAACCTTTTAAATCTCCGCTTAATAATAATTCTGAAAAAATATTATTGGCTTGATTAGTAATAAAATTTGCATCAGTTACAGCAACAGACATATTAGAAAGCAAAGTATCTGCTACTTTTATTTCCATAATATTTTTTGCTCGTTTGCCAAGCCCTTTAGTAAAATTTATATCGGGGAAAAATTCATATTGATGATTATTTACAAACAAAACCCGTTCTGCAACCGGCATCCAATTGGCATCAAACACTGTTAGTTGTAAAAGCCCCGTAGGCATTTGTTCTGTATTAATTTCTCCTACAATTTTTTGTTTAGTTGAAAAATTAATTTTTACACTATATACTTCTTGTTGATTAATTAAACCAATAACATATAACTCTTTAAAATTATTTGTAGTTTGTTTGTTTCTGCTTAATACATACATGGCTTTTGTATCTAACTGTTGCATGTTAATTGCAATACCATTGTTTTTTACAGCAGGCAAAATATTAGAATGTTTAGCTCCAAATTCATCTAACCAATTACAAGAATATGTTTCATTTGCTTCCGCATCTATAGAAAAAGTGCCCATACCATCGTGTACAGATAAGAAAGAATCTATAAATTGTTTTTTGCTGTTGAATATTGCTCCGCGAACAGTAACAGGTTTACCATTTTTATCGTTGGCCAAAAAAGCAATGTTAGCAGTTGTGCCTGCAACAATATCTCCACCTTCAGGAAAAAAATTAATAGTTGTTGTTTGTGCTGTATTTGTTTTTGTAGGAGAATTATTATTTGATTGATAAACTCTTATATCACTATTGTATAAAAATGCGGTATCAAAATTCAACATCCATTTGGTATAAGCTTTTACATGCAACCATTCTCCCGAATAGTTTTCTGGTACTTCAAACTGGCCTCTTGCAGATGATTGAAAAATAGGAGCAATGGTATGCTTAATTAATTTCCCTTTATTATCAAACCAATCAACATAAAAATTTCTACTGTAATCAGATAAATCATTTCCTGCTAATAAATAAGCTTTATACCAAATAGTTTCTCCTTTTTTATAAATGCTTCTATCAAAATGAATATATATTTTTTCTTGTTGAAAATTTTCTTTATACACAGTAAGCATTGAATCTATTTTTTGAGATTCTGCTTTAAAAAAAATAAAAATAAAAAGTGTAATTAAATACTTAGCTTTTTGCATGAAATATTGAGAATTTGAGCGTATAAAAATATAGCTATCTAATTAATTAAAGCAATGGCAACATGTTAAAAAATAAGCGATAATATTATAAAATAAGAAAGAGGCTTTTAACAGCCTCTTTCAGTTTTATATAAGCAATAAAATGTTTATTGATTTTTATCTAAAGTTAAAGATACATAAGGCAATCTTGCACCGGTTACACCTGAATAACCCATACAAAAAACAGTCATTACAACTGCATTTTGTAAACCGTTAGCATTTGTATAGGTAGCTGTTGCAGTAGATGTTGGAGAAGCTCCTGCTGGTCTTACTTGCCAGCTTGGTGCCGGGTACGTTAAATAGTTAGGTGCATTTGCTCCAATAGCTACTCTAAAAGTGTCTGTCATTCCTAAGTAAGGAATATTTGATTTCATTAAAGTGCCATTCAAATACAAATCTACTGCTGTTAAATTAGGAATTAAATTAACAAACCTAAACCTGCAATAGCCTGAATCTACGGAGGTAATTATATTTTTAACTAAAACTGATTTTACATTGGCTGCGGTATCTGCAATATGTAAAGTGTATGGATTATTATCAGGTATATTTACCGTTCCACTAAAGAAAACCAAAGAGTCTGTTATTGTGCCAACTTTAGGTAATACAACAGAAACTGTATTATTCCCTTTAGGAACAGATAAGTATAATGCATAGTTGCTACCGTTAGTATTATAACCACCACCGGGAAACGGAGTTCTGGTAGCTATTGCATTACTAACCACCTGACCGTTTACTTTTATCAACATGGTATTGTAATTAACATAATAGGCAAAAGCTACATTTATTTTTAATTGCCCTGTTGTATCTGTACCATAAGAGTAATAAGCTTGATTAGTAACACCGGTATTTTTTGTACAGGCATAAACCAAACATACCGCAACTACAACAGTAAAAAATTTTATTAAGTTTTTTTTCATTTTTAAATAGTTTATTGGTTAATGTTATGGTTGGCTGAACCATTGTTCTTTTGTATGATAATCGGGTGCCAATGCTCCAATTACTTGTAATGAAGGGATATCATATAAGTACTCAGAGTTATAACGTGGTCTCATTCTATATACTAATTTTGAATTATTATATTGAGATAAAGTTGTTGGAACATTAAATCCTGCATATACTTGTTTACCAGTTACAGGATCTAAATCAGTGTAGTGAAAACGTCTTAAATCTGTCCATGCTTCATTAGCACCATAACCATAAATGGCAATAAATTTTTGTAACATAATTTGTGTTAGGGTTAATGAAGAGGCAGTTGCTGGCACTACAGCAGGATTTGCCATATAAGCTGCTCTGCTTGCTGCTGTAATTTTTTGTGCTGTAGGCAACCTACCTTCATACTTACCTATTAAAAAATCGAAACTTAAACTAATTCCATTTTTATAAGCAATCCATGCTATACTAGAATAGCCTGCACGATAAGCTGCTTCCGCTTTTAAAAATTGCATTTCTGCTGCAGTCATAACTGGAAATTCTGCAAGGTTATTAAAAATATATTTACCAGAATCTGGTACAGCAGTAGAAACAGATGAATAAATTTGTCTCCAAAGGCTTTTAGGTTGATTGGCTGTTAATGATAAGCCTGGACTACTTGTACCCAAATTAGGTTGTACACCTTTATAAGATACTGTACTTTGCACAATGGGCGTAACTGCATTTTCATTAATTAAATAAGGTGTTCGGGGATCAAATATTCCAGTAAAAGGAGAAACTGTATTAGCTCCGCTTAATAAATCTGCTATAAAAGCTGATTGTCTAAATGTAGCAACATTCTGCCTATAAACTCCATAGAAATTATTTAATCCACTAAAATTACCACCTTGCCATTTTTGTGTAGCGTTATCGGCGTTTGTTTGAAGTGATAAATCTACATATTTAATTACAGAATCTGCATAGTGATTGGTTGTATAAATAGATTTATTACTTAAATGAGCATAAGATCTTGCTTTTACGCCGTAAACAAATTTTTTCCATTTATTTACATCGCCGCCATAAAAATATCCATCGCCTATTGCCAAATTAGCTGCATTAACGTTTCCATCGGTTCTGTTTAAATACATAATTGCACTATCGCATAGTTGCCTTACGGTATCATAGACTAATGACTGAGCATCATAATCAAAATGATCACGCGTAGTGTCAAAAGCTTGTTTTAAAATTATTTCCCCATATTCTTCTGTAGTTGTTAGCCAACTCCATGCAAATATGGCATTTGCTACGCCTACATAATCCCATTTTTGTTGCTCTTTACCTTTCTTAATAATATATAAAGCATTTTTTCCAATACCATAATAATGCCCTGCCCAAACACCGCCCGTTACATCGCTTGCTAAACCATAAACACCACCCATTTGATCATATAAATAACTTGTACCATAATAATTCCAAAACTGTATATAACAGCCAATATAAATGCCATCGTAAGCGGGGCCATAAGAACCACCACCGCCACCATTTGGCGGTGTTGCACTTGAAGTCATTTGGTTAATAACATTAGGTAAAATTGATTCTATAGCACCATCAATTGGGTTATTGGGGTTTAAATAAGCATCATCTAATTTTTTGCTGCATGATGAGAGCATTATTAATGCCGTTGCAAAAAGGCTAACAATAAAAAGATAATTTATTTTCAGTATATTTTTCATAATATTTTATTATATAGTTAAGTGGTTAATAATTAAAAACCAACTCTAAAACCTGCATTAAAACTTAGTGGTGCAGCAATATTTCCATAATCAAAACCAATAGCACCTACCCCACGCAATGAAGCATTACCAGCATTAGACGATGGGTCTGCACCCGAATAATTTGTCCATAATATTAAATCGTTAGCTGTTATAAAGAAGCTCATCGTTTTAAACCCTGGCCAATCTCTTTTTAATATTCTTTGTGGCATAGTGTAACTTAAAGAAATATCGCGAAGCCTAATAAATTTAATATCATGTTCCATATAATCTTCTTCCGGCATTGCTGCAGAACCATAATACAAATAGTTGTAATAAGGTGTAACTTGAATAGTATTAATGGTAGGGTTAGCCGTGTTTTCAAAGCCGTTTTGAACCATCGCTTTTACAACTCTTGGAGTCATTCTATCGGCTGTTTTAGCAGATTTTCCTAAGGTAGTTAAATACATATTCGTTCCATTAAATATATCTCCGCCTACTCTTGTATCCCACAAGAAACTCAAATTCCAGTTTTTGTATTGAAACCTATTAGTAATACCCATGGTAAACCAAATTGTTCTATCCGCCCTCACTCTCCATGTTGCGTCTTGTACTGGCAATCCTGTTGTTGCATTTACCAATATAGCTCCGTTGTTTGCAGTTACACCATTAGCACCTGTTGGCGATAAATCTTGTCTTTTATATCCAAAGCTTGTAATGGTTCCAGTTGAGCGACCTTTTTGCAAACCACCTCTGGCATTATTATATAACCAGGTTGCAGCATCATAATAATCTAAACCACCTTGATCTATTGAGGTGGGAATAGCTAATACCGTATTCCACATGTGGTTAAAATTAAATTGCATATCCCATTGAAAGTCTTTTGTTCTAACGGGTTTAGTTGTTAAACTAATTTCAACCCCTTGATTACGAACGCTACTATTATTTGCTGTATATAAAACAAAACCCGCTCCATAACTTGCACGGTAGTTTTGTGCTATTTGATTTTGTGCTAATGTGTTATAATAATCAACGTCTAACAAAACTCTATCATTAAACAACCTTAACTCGGTACCAATTTCATAAGTACTTTGTGTTTCTGGTTTTAAATTGGCATTAGCACCCGTAAAGCCATACTGCAACGGTATAGGTAGCAAATTTCCCAAAATAGGTGTGGCAGGCGTATTAGCACCAGTTACAGTAGGAACAAAAAATGACTGCATAGTATACGGATCTGGAAGCCTTGCTGTTGATGCTAATGAAGTTCTTAATTTCCAATAATTTAATATACTACCTTTTATTTGAGGGAAGATATCGCTCATAATAATACTTAAACTACCACCCGGATATGTATAATTTCTATTTGCTTTAGCAAGTATAGAGGACGACTCATTTGCCACAGAAGCTGTTAAGAATACTACATTTTGATAGCCAATTGTTGCTTCTGCAAAACCTGCAATTTGATATGCTTCCGTATAATTCCAGTTTGAAGCCCCGTATAATGCAGCCCTGCTTAAACGAGAACGTGTGTTAATGCCTGTGCTGCTGCTGTCAAAACTTCTGGTACTATCTAATGTTCCTGATATACCATAATAATCTCTTCGGTATTGATTCCAACGAGTTCCAACAGTTAATCGTGTATTAAACTTACCAAATTTTTGTTTCACCGTTGCAGTAATAGTATGGTTGTAACCATTGAATTTTTGCCAGTAATTATCTAAAGATCCTTTATTGGCATAAGATGATTGAGAAGCAGATTCAGGGTCTCTATATTGAAAACCACTTGTATAATAATAGTTATAACCAAATCTGCCCGAAATAGTTAGCCATGTAGTTGGGTTATAGTTTACACCTAATGTAGCTAATATATTATCGGTTTTATCTTTTGAAACATTTCTGTTCACTGCAAAAAACGGATTATCAGTTTCTGAAGTAGCTGCTAAAGCAGCATTAGGGTCGGTATTGTTCAAAGCAAAAAAGAACCTTTTATGCCCATTAGGTAATAAATAGCTTTGAGCATCATCGGTTGATGGCCATAAATATAAATTCAATAAATACCCACCTGCACCTTTCATGGCTTTATTATTAGCACTATTGGTGTAAGTAATACTTGGATTGATATCTAATTTTTTACCTATTTGAGTATTATTACTTAATCTAAAATTAGTTTTGGTTAATCTTGTATTAGGTACAACACCCGTTTGGTCGTAATAAGATCCGCTAAACCTAAATGTAGATTTTGCTGTTCCAAAATCCATAGAAACGTTATGAGTTTGTCCCCATGCTACATTAAAGAAATTGCCCACATTATCATACAGTTTTGTACCTGCTACTATTGGTGGACCAAACGCAGAAAAAGTAGCACTTCCAACTCCATTTAATCCATTTTGAAATCCATTATATACAGATGGAAAATTTTGTAGTTTTTGAAAACGAAAGCTATTGTCATAATTAACATTGTTTATTTTAAACCCTTTAGCATTCGCATCTACTTTAGCTCTTTTTGTTGTAATAACTATAGCCCCATTACTGGCGGCGCTACCATACAAAACAGTTGCTTCTGGGCCTTTTAATACTGTGATTGAAGCAATATCATTAGGGTTAATATCTGCAATACGGTTAGTAAAATCGTTGCTTGTATTATTTTGCCCCGCCGCTGCTGGAACATTGGCTGTGGCATCAACAGATGAATTATCCATAACAACGCCATCTATTACAAATAATGGCTGGTTGCTTAACGACATTGAATTATAACCTCTTAAAATAATTACTTGAGATGCACCTGGTACACCTGAAGTTGCAGTAACTTGTGCACCAGCTATTCTTCCTTGCATACCTCCTAAAAAAGTTTCTCGTTGCGTTTCTTTTAAATCGCTGCCTTTAATGTTTTGTGCAGAAAAGCCCACTTCGCGGTTGTTTTTTTTAATATCCATAGCAGTTACTACCACAGAATCTAAGCTAACACTCTGGCTTTTTAAAGAAATATTTACGGCACTACTACCAGTTATTGTAACCCTTTGGCTTTCATAACCAATAAAGCTAAAAACTAATGTTTGTCCAGAAGATGCTTTAATAGTAAAAGTACCTTGAGCATTGGTTTGTGCTACAGTATTGGTTCCATGAACTTTAATTGCAACTCCTTCAATAGGAGTTTTAGTGTCTGCATCAGTTACCTTACCCGATACAGTTTGAGATTGGGCTTTTACTGAAACACAGCATAAAATGAGTGCTGTAAAAAGTCCCATCATAATTGAGGAGAGTTTTCTCATAACAGGTATTTTGGTTTTATATATGTATGTAATTAAACTTATAGGTATAGCAAGCATTTGGCAACAACTCACAATCTGCAAAAATCCGCAAACAACCTCTTTTAGCCTCCAATTTGCTGTAACAACTTTACATAATTACGAATAAAACTAATACAATTAAAATTTTTCAAAAAAAAATTTTGCATATCACTGAATAAAAAACCTGCAAAAAAAAGCAGCATTTTTATAATTAACTTGTCCAATTTCTATAAAACCTTTATTCCTACCTTACTATAAAGCTGCAATTGTTTATTTGTAATTGTGATTGAACTTCTGATTTTTTCAATCATTTGCAAAGAATAAATTCTATACTTATTAATAAATTACAACTAACAGTACTTAGGAAAACATAACAGTATTAAAAATGGAATAATATTTCATGAATGCCAAAGAATGGCTGCCGAACAGATAGTACATCAACTATTCTTTAATTTATACTACACAATATATTATAATACTACAAAGCCCTCACCAAAAAATTGCGAGGGCTTTGTCCAATCAAAATTAATGCCATTATTCATTTTTCATATATTTTATTTTAAATACCCATAATATTCAGCATCTGTTGCACAATCCCACCAAACAGGCATACCCCATATATTAGGGTCGGCAGCATGTTTATTTAATGTAAGTGTGTTTATAGAATTATATTGTATTTCATAAACTGGAGGCAACGACCACCGACGCATCCAATAAAAAGGATCTGTTTTAGAAGTTCCAGTTAATTGAGCTGTTCCTGTAAATAATGGACCTCTATCATATCCCGTATATACAACACCAAAACTACCTACATTTCCTGCACTAAAATTAAACCTACGCATATCATTGTAATTTTCAATACTGCAGCCCATTGCAATATATTTTTGCAGCATTATATCAGACATTGTTAAAGTACCCGCATTCGCAACTGCACTACTTGTAAGATAAGTACTAATAGCTGTTGCATCCATAGGCCACATATCGGGATTATTATAACCCGCAGCCTGCCATTGATATAATTTTGCTTGCATCATATCTAAATGAGCCTGAATACCTGCTCTATATGCTGTATAAGCATCTCCAGCAAGGCCTTTTCTCATAAGAACTTCTGCTTTAATAAAGCACATTTCATGGTAAGTTAAAATTTCTTGATCTGAAACAGGACGAACTTGAAATGACCCGGTAGATGCAATAGCTCCTGCAGTAAACCCAGAAGAATTTATGTACCAATTAACATCTGTAGGGCCTTGAGCAGTAATGCCCGATGTAGCAAGTGAACTGCTACGTAAGTTTACATAAGCAGTATCTCCAGCTAGTATATAATTTGTATTATTCACATAAATTGACCCTGCGGGATAAGTTACTGTTATAGCGTTTCCGCTAACAGTATATGCTTTTCCGCTTGCAGCTACAGCAGCAGTAAAATTTGCTAAATCTGTGGGATTGGTAATAGTGTATTTTAGATTAGTATTTGCAGTAGCATAAGTTAC
This sequence comes from Bacteroidota bacterium, assembly GCA_018267725.1. Lineage (GTDB taxonomy): Bacteria > Bacteroidota > Bacteroidia > Chitinophagales > Chitinophagaceae > CW01. Next base: position 90,537 of record JAFDXY010000016.1, on the reverse strand, counting down.
TTGAGCAATCGAAGTAGGACCTCCTTTTACCAAGCGAGTTGATGGGCCATATGAATCTACACCTACAGAACGATTCCATACATAAGATACCACCCTACCATTAACATCCAATTTAATGTTAGACATAGCAGCAGGTACAATTTTAGTCATCCGAGGGTCTACTACACCAGCACCACGCAGATTAGTTAATAAGTTATAATAATATTGAGCAATACGTTGGTTACTTCCATATGCTACAGCATCCCAATTTGCATTTGTTACAATAGGGTCTCCTAACAAATAATCAACATCAGTAGTATTGTTATAACAAGGAGCTAAAATATTATCGGCATTAGATTGAGGCCCTTTAGATAAACAATATAAAATAGAATCTGCATTATACAAATCAGCTTTTTTTGATAGCTTAAGCATGTAACGAGCTTTTAAACCCCAACATAGTTTTGTCCATTTGTCAATATTGCCAGTATTCCACATATCGCCAACCGTAAGTGAAGGCGCTGCTGCATCTTGAGTTTTACTAAATAAGTAGATAGCTTCATTCAATTTTGCTATACAGCCATTAAAAATAGTTTTCCCGTCATCTGGTTTAGGGCTTGGATTTCCTGTTCCTGCCTGTGTATATGGCATTTCTCCGTACAAATCAAGCATTTCCATATAACCTAAAGCATGAAACACATCTGCGGCAGCCATATAATAGTAGGCTCCTTGCTTTTGGGCAGAATTATACATATCAACTATATTAGAAGATACTTCTATAAAAAAGGTTTGATATGGAGTAGTAGAGTTCCCTGTAGAAGCTGCCCATGTAGTACTAAAAGTGTTTTGAGATGCATTAAGGCTATAATAAACTCCTGCCTGGCAAGACGTACGATAATTAGCAATACCCGATGTGTATTGGTAAAAGTGTTCAATCCACGGTAGTCTGTTTTGAATTAACACGCTCGTATTGCTGGGATTGTCTGGGTCTGTATTAACATCCAACCATTTTTTACATGAAACGGAAGTTAATACAAGTATGCAGCCCAATATAAAATATTTTAAATTTTTCATATTCTTATTTTTTCATTAATTAAAATGTAAGATTTATACCGAATGTAAAGCTTGCTACAGCAGGCACTCCTAAATAATCAATACCAGTAGATCCAGAACCGCCTGTTCCACCTGCAGCACTAACTTCAGGGTCCATGCCTTTGTAGTTCGTCCATGTAAATAAATTGGTACCAACTGCAGTTGCCGAAATTCCTTTAATAACTTTTTGATTTTTTAACATGCTAGTAAAATCATAAGTTAATGACAAAGAACGTAGTTTAACCCAGTTTACAGAAGTAATAAAATTCATGGAATTTGCTGCATAATTTGCCCAATACCGTTGAATCATATTTTTACCATCAACTGTTGTACTACCAATTGTATAACTTTGATTAGCATTGTATGTTTGTGTAAAATCAGCTCCTGTTTGGCTATTAACCCCTGTTACAGTTACTGATTGCCTATCATTCAGTGTAGTTAATTTGCTTAACCCGTTTGAAACCAATGCATATTCTGTACCGTTAAATACATCTCCACCTTTTCTAATATCAAGAAGGAATGATAATATAAATTTCTTGTAGCGGAAAGTGTTATTAAATCCCCCAATGAAATCTGGTTCGCGGTTACCCACCACAGGATTGGTTGGATTAATTTTATATAGTCCTGTTGTAGGATCAACTTGATAACGTCCATTAGAAATTTCTTTCCCTTGTGCATCTAATTCATGGTAAAAAGGTGAGCCAGTCATCCCAAGAAAATAACCACCATTAGGAACAGAAGCTGCTTTTACCGTACCAAACTGAGCATCTGTTGGGTAGAAATATTGCACACCAGGAATAAAAGTTCCTAACCTCCCTTTATTATAAGAGAAATTCAATGTTACATCCCAAGTAAAATCTTTCTTAACTATCGGTTTTCCGGTAACTGCTATTTCCATACCGTCGTTAATTACCGTACCACTATTAAGAGCACTGAATATAAATCCACCAGATTGAGCTAACCTTGGTTGCCCAATTTGATTTTTAGTTTGGTTATGATAATAAGTATAATCTAACCCAATGCGACCATTCAAGAATCTGAATTCTCCCCCAATTTCCCAAGAGCTTTGAATTTCAGGTATAATATAAGGGTTACCAGCATAATACTGATTACCTACTCCTACGTATGAACCATTGGTGAATGGAGGGTTTACATAAGTATTAGTAGCATATGTATTGGCATCTTTACCTACTTGTGCCCAACTTGCACGTACTTTACCAAATGAAAGAATATTATTTTTAGGTAATAATTCTGTGAAAATAAAAGAACCACTTACAGAAGGGTAAAAATAAGATTGATTTTCAACAGGTAATGTAGATGACCAATCATTACGGGCGGTTGCAGTAACAAAAGCAATATTTTTATAAGATACACCAACTTCACCGTAAGCTCCTATTAAACGCCTTCTACTTGTTGCATCAGTAAAAAATTTGTTTGCAGTAGCTATATTATTAAAGCTAATAGTTCCTGCTGTAATAAAATTGTAACCCCAATGATTTTGAGAATTTATTTCGGTATTTTCAGAAGTAGTACCTAACATAAGATGTGTATCAAAAGAACCAAATGTTTTATGGAAATTGGTCATAAAAGTTGTAGTAATATAGGTGTAATTAACTAAATCTTTACTTAAGCGACCTCTTTGATACAATGGGGCTAAAGCTGATCCTGGAGCAATATATGTATAATCATTTGTTGCATATTGGTCATAGCCCAAACGTGCTATAACATCCCACCATTTTGCAACTTTATAATTACCATTTATACCGCCAGTAATACGTTTAGTTGTTGATGTTAAGTTATCTTGATTAATAATCCAATAAGGGTTATCAATATCACTCTCTAAAGGGAGTGTTCCAGCAAAGGGGCGATATTGAGTTCCATCAGAATTTATATATCTCTTCATATTAAAAGCCTGTGGCCAAGTATATAATGACTGCATACTTCCAACACCGCTTCCGTATAGTCCAGCAGTAGTTAATGTTCTATTTATATTGGCAATAGAATAAGCAATATTGGCATTTAATGTTAATCGTCCGTACTTCTGCTCTCCGTTAAATCGAAAAGTAGTTTTTCCATAGCTTGTATTAGGAACAATACCTGTTTGATTGAAGTTAGAACCAGATAAATAAAAAGAACCAGTTTTTGAGCCCCCTGATACATTTACATTATTATCATACACAACACCATTTTGAAAGAAATTACCGATATTGTTATATAATGTATCTGCTGTTGTAAATTTTTGTCCCCAAGAACTATATGAGTTCAAATTACTGAAAACACCATTAGAAGCATAAGAGCCTGTACCAAATGTGGTTTGAACTTCTGGTAATTTATTAGCCCAAGATGTACTTACTTTACTATTAACGCTTACTTTTACAACACCTTCTGCACCTTTTTTTGTAGTAATAATAACTACACCATCAGCTGCTCTAGAACCATATAAAGCCGCTGCTGCTGCACCTTTTAAAACTGATAATGTTTCAACATCCTCCGGATTAATATCCATAATACGGTTTGAGTATGTTGTATTACTGCGAGATAACCCATCTGTACCTGTATTACCTGTAACTGTAGTAGAGTTATCATATATAATACCATCAATAACAAATAAAGGCTGATTTTGTCTTGTTTCTGACGTAGAAGTACCTCCACGTATTGTAATAGAGGCACCTGCACCTGCCGAGCCACTGAATTGCGTAATGTTTACGCCAGGAACTTTCCCTGCTAAAGAATTTACAACGTTTGTGTTCTTGTTTTTCATTAACTCTGTTGCATTTAACTCAGTAACAGCATAGCCTAATGCCTTTCGTTCTTTTTTAATGCCCATAGCTGTAACTACTACAGAATCTAAATCAGAACTTTTAGATTTTAAGGAAATATTTACCGTAGTACTTGTTACGGTTACTGTTAAACTTTCAAAACCAACATAACTAAATACTAATTTTTGACCGTTTGACGCTTTAATAGTAAAAGCACCTTGTGCATTGGTTTGAGTTACCGTATTGGTTCCTAAAACTTTAACAGTAACTCCTTCAATGGGAGTTTTTTTGTCTGCATCAGTTACCTTACCCGATACAGTTTGAGACTGGGCTTTTACTGAAACACAGCATAAAATGAGTGCCGTAAAAAGTCCCATCATAATTGAGGAGAGTTTTCTCATAACAGGTATTTTGGTTTAAAAATGAATAAATATATATGTGAAAAATATGCTTAAACTTTTATTTCTTTACCTCAATCAAAAATCCGCAAAAATCCGCAAACAATCTCTTTCAGCCTCCAATTTGCTATAACAACTTTACATAGTTACGAATAAAATTGATACAACTAAACTTTTTTTTAAAAAAATTGCATATCACTGAATAAAAAACCTGCAAAAAGAAGCAGCATTTTTATAATTAACTTGTCCAATTTCTATAAAACCTTTATTCCTGCCTTACTATAAGGCTGCAATTGCTCGTCTGTTGGGCGTAATTCGGTTATTAATGTATCAATCATTTGTAAAGGGCAAATCTGTAACCGTTGTTCTGTATTTAATTTTTCTGAAATAGCTAAGGATATATTTTTTCTTGCAGCATTCATCATAGCTCGCTTAACTTCAATAACATCCCATTCTATATCTGTAATTCCTTTTTCAACATCAATACTATTGGTTCCTAAAAAACACAAATCGGCTTTTATTTCACTTAATTTCTGTACTACTTCTCCTCCTACTGCAATTTGTGCAGTTTTAGATAATTTGTTTCCTACAAAAATTACTTCACAATTAGGATGGTTTAATAATTCTAATGCAGTTGGTACACTTACCGTAATAAATGTGGCATTTAAATTTTCAGGTAATGCTTTTACTAATTCTATAATAGTAGTACCACCAGATAAAACTACAAACATGCCGTCTTGTATTAAAGCAGCAGCTTTTTGTGCAATAATTTTTTTTGCCGGATGTTGATAAATATTATTTTTTTGTAATGTAAAATGAAAAGATTTTGATAATGCCCCACCATGCACTTTAGTTAAAACACCTTCTTCATGCAATTCTTGCAAATCTCTTCTAACGGTATCTTCAGAAACTTCTAATTGTCCGCACAAGTCTGACGATAAAACTTTGTTATGAATATTTATTTGTTGAATTATATAGGCTTGTCTTTCTTTCTTTAACATAGCAGTTATTATAATTGCAATTTACTGCAATTTAAAAAAACAAATAATAAGTTAAACAATTTTTAATTTCAGATATTCGCACACAATAATGATTTCTCCGCAAACCATAGAACAAATTAAAAGCAGAATTGACATTATTGATGTTATTGGCGAATACGTTAAACTAAAAAAACGTGGTGTAAATTATTTAGGTAATTGCCCTTTTCATAATGAGAAAACACCATCGTTTACAGTATCTCCCAGCAAAGAAATATATAAATGTTTTGGCTGCGGCAAAAGCGGTAATACCATTACTTTTTTAATGGAGCATGATAAACTTAGTTATGTTGAAGCATTAAAATGGTTGGCTGCAAGATATAATATTGAAATTGAAGAAACAGAAACATCGCCCGAGCAAAAGCAAGCTGCACTTGCATCTGAAAGTTTGTATGCCATCAATAATTTTGCTCAGAAGTTTTTTGAAGAAAAATTATTTACTACCGAAGAAGGTAAAAACATTGCTTTAACTTATTTATACGAAAGAGGTTTTAGAGAAAATATTGTAAAAAAATTTCAATTAGGTTATAACCCTTCTGCAAAAAATGAATTAAGTAATGCATTGCTTAATAATCAATTCAATAAAGAAATACTTTCTAAAACCGGATTGGTTGTTGTAAGAAATGAAAATGAGTTGGTAGATAATTATCGTAACCGTATTATCTTTCCTATTCATAACAATTCAGGAAAAATTATTGGCTTTGGTGCCAGAGTAATTGGTAAAGCAGATAAAGCACCCAAATATATTAACACACCCGAAAACGAATTATACAGCAAAAGCAAAGTTTTATACGGGAGTTATTTTGCAAGAATGGCTATTGATAAAGCCAACGAATGTTTATTGGTAGAAGGCTATACAGATGTAATTAGTTTACACCAAGCAGGAATTGAAAACGTTGTTGCCAGCGGCGGCACAAGTTTAACAGTTGAACAATTACGTATAATAAAAAAATATACAAATAATATTACAATTATATACGATGGTGATAATGCAGGTATTAAAGCTGCTTTGCGTGGATTAGATATGGCTATTGAAGAAGGCTTGAATGTAAAGCTGGTATTAATTCCTGATAATGAAGACCCTGATAGTTATGTAAACAAAGTTGGTACCGAAGCCTTTAAAGAATTTATTTCTATCAACAAAAAAGATTTCATCATTTTTCAATTAGAAATAATGATGAAAGATGCAGCTAATGATATTAATAAAAAAAATGAAGTTGTAAACACAGTTGCCGCTACATTAAGTAAAATAAATAAAGCAGAAGATTTTACCAAACAACAAGAATATATTAAACAATGTGCACATTTATTAAAAATAGATGAAGGCGGTTTAATAAACTTAGTTAATAAATACAGAAGAGATAGTATTGTTAAAGAAGAAAAAAAATTACCTTTTGAAGAAGCTAATACTTTATTGCAACAAAACGCTCAGCAACAAACAGATACAGAAGATTATTTTATTGCAAGTAACGATGAAGTTCAAGAAAAAAATATTATAAGAGTATTATTAGAAAAAGGTTTAAAAAAATGGAACGATGAACAAACTATTGCCGAATATATTTTTAATGAATTAGAAGCCTTTCAGTTTGATAACAAACAAATAGAAAATTTATTTAATGAATATAAAAGTTTATACGAGCAAGGTGCAGAACCAACCGTAAAATCTTTTTTATATCATACAGATGAAGCTGTTAGAAATTTAGTAATTACCATTACTGTTTTTCCGTTTGAATTAAGCCAAAAATGGGACGAAGTTTTAGAAGGAATGAATATTGTGAACAGAGATGTTACACAAATTGATGCCCAATTAAGTGTTGCTTATTTTAAGCTGAAAAAAATAAAAAAAATGTTAGAGCAAAATCAAGCAGATATGGAACATGCTTCTTTTAACGAGCAGTTACAACTTATTAAAATACACGAAGAATTAAAGCAAATTGAAATGCAGATTACTAAAAATTTAGGCTCGGTAATATTATCTTCTTAATCTAATTTCAACACTGCTAAAAAGGCTTCTTGCGGAACTTCTACATTACCAATTTGCCTCATTCGTTTTTTACCTTCTTTTTGTTTTTCTAATAATTTTCGTTTACGGCTAATATCTCCTCCATAACATTTTGCAGTAACATCTTTACGCATGGCACTAATATTTTCTCTTGCAATAACTTTTGCACCAATGGCTGCTTGTATGGCAATTTGAAATTGTTGGCGTGTTAAAAGTTCTTTTAATTTTTCACAAAGTTTTCTTCCAAAATCTTGAGCACGGCTGCGGTGTATTAAACTTCCCAATGCATCAACCTTATCTCCATTTAATAAAATATCCATTCTTACAATATCTGCATCTCTATAACCAATAGGATGATAATCGAACGAAGCATACCCACGTGTTTGGCTTTTTAGTTTATCATAAAAATCAAAAACTATTTCTGTTAAAGGCATTTCAAAAATTAATTCAACACGCGTTGTTGTTATATAAGATTGATTAATAAGAATACCGCGTTTACCTAAACACAAAGTCATAATATTTCCTATATAATCGCTTTGTGTTATAATTTGTGCTTTAATATAAGGTTCTTCAATTCTATCAAGCTTAGTGGCTTCGGGCATTTCAGCCGGATTGTTTACTAATAATTTTTCTCCTCTTGTAGTATATGCATTAAAGCTTACGTTAGGAACGGTGGTAATAACTGTTTGGTTAAATTCTCTTTCTAAACGTTCTTGTATAATTTCCATGTGCAGCAATCCTAAAAATCCGCAGCGGAAACCAAAACCCAATGCTTGCGATGTTTCTAATTCAAAAGTTAATGAAGCATCATTCAACTGTAATTTTTCCATACAGTCTCTCAATTCTTCAAACTCATCTGTATTCACAGGAAAAATTCCTGCAAACACCATTGGTTTTACTTCTTCAAAACCTTTAATGGCTTCTGTATTGCTACCTGCAACTGTTATGGTATCTCCAACTTTAATTTCTTTCGCATTTTTAATTCCGGTAATTACATATCCAACATCGCCTGCTTTTACTTCTGTTTTGGGAGTCATACTCAACTTTAAAACACCCACTTCTTGTGCTTCATATTCTGCAGCTGTTGCAATAAATTTAATTCTATCGCCTTTTTTAATAATACCGTTTAATATTTTATAATAAACTATAATTCCTCTAAAACTATTAAATACACTATCAAATATTAATGCTTGCAAAGGCTCATCTGCGTTGCCTTTTGGGGCAGGAATGCGTTGCACAATTGTTTCTAAAATTTCTTCAATGCCAATTCCGCTTTTGCCACTTGCCAACAAAATTTCTTCGGGTTTGCAGCCAATTAAATCAACAATTTGATCGGTTACTTCCGGTATCATTGCACCATCCATATCAATTTTATTGATAACAGGAATAATTTCTAAATTATTATCAATAGCCAAATACAAATTACTAATTGTTTGTGCCTGAATACCTTGAGATGCATCTACCAATAACAATGCACCTTCGCAAGCAGCCAATGCACGGCTTACTTCGTAACTAAAATCAACATGCCCTGGCGTATCAATTAAATTTAATATATATTCTTCTCCTTTAAAGTGATAATTTATTTGAATAGCATGGCTTTTAATGGTAATACCTTTTTCACGTTCCAAATCCATATCATCTAAAACCTGAGCCTGCATATCACGCTCGCTAATAGTTTTGGTATGCTCTAACAGCCTATCTGCCAATGTGCTTTTACCGTGGTCAATATGTGCAATAATGCAAAAATTCCTAATGTTCTTCATTTAATTTTTTTTATGAAACCAGCTGCTGTAAAACTTATTAGGCTTTACTTGCGTCGCACTCTTGTACGCCTTGTTCCCTATTCTACAACAATTTATTAAAGTGTGCAAAGATAATGGCAGAAAAGCTCTCTTTTTTTATCTTTACAATAATCTTTCAACATTACAATATCTTATATAAACAACCAACACAAGTGTATGGATATTGTTATTTCATTTTTACATAATCATATAAATGCCTTTTACTTAATTGGTGCAATAGTTTTACTATTAAAATTATTGGTAGTAATTGGTTACAAAGGGTTTGATTTTGTGCAAATTATTTTCAGTTTTGTGCATTTATATAATATTGACAGAATTGAAACCGAAAAAAGAATGAATAAAACAAGAGCTTTTTTAATGAGTTGTAATAATTTATTAAATCTTTTATTTTACATCTGGCTTATTATAATAATTATTTATCTGTTTGTTACCAGCAATTTGAATGAGTTTTAATTATTCAATTATACTTTTATAAACATCAACAATTTCTTTCGCAATTTTTTCTTTATTGTATAAAGTGTTTGCTTGCTTGGCAATTAATTCTCTATTATAATTAACATAGTTAATCATTACACTATTTAATGCATTAGCTAATTCTTTAATATTTTCTGTTACAACTAATAATCCGTTAGTATCATTAACAGCTTCTGCAACACCACCAACATTGCTTGTTACAACAGGCAAACCACAACACAATGCTTCTTCCATTACACAAGGAAAATTTTCGTGCCTGCTAAATAATACAAAAGCATTGGCTTGCTGCATTTGTTTAGCTACTTCACTATATTCAATTTCTCCAATAAAAATTATTTTATTAGCAAGATTACGTTCGGTACATATTTGCATTTGTTTAGTTGTAAAAGGGCCAACCATTATTAATTCCCAATTGATTTGTTGTTTATTCAATTCAACAAACGCATTAATAATTCCGTTAATATTTTTTTGATATTCATTCATAGAAGAAACATGAATCCATCTAAAAATTTTATTGTTTAATTCTTTATAATAAAACAAATTAACATCAACCGTATTTCTAATAGTTTGATATTTTTTAATTTTAAAAAGTTCATTCATTTTTTTTGTAACAGCATCTGATACATTAATTACCAAACCCGCACCGTTAAACACTTTTGCAGTATTACGCTGAAAATATTTGCTTCTTTTAAAAAAACTATCGTGAGAAATTTTTGTATAGTGCGATGAATGTTCTGAAACTATATAAGGCACATTTAACTTAGTTGAAAAATATTTAGCAACCAATCCTGCTTTTATAGGAATATGTGCATGAATAATATCGGGTTTTCCAAACTCATTAATATATTTTTTAATTTGTTTTTTGTAAAAAGAATAGTATTTAAAATTGTATCTAAGCTTATCAATTAAACCAATTCCAATTGGTTTAAAAGCAAATGCAAGAATAATTTCTTTTAAATTTTTTGTTTGATGAACAAGATTTACTTCTTCTTGAAACACAGAACCACGCTGCATTACATGAATAACCGTAATTGGAAAAATTTCGGCAACTGCTTTTGCTTGCCTTTGAATAAAATCTCCATTAACAGGTTCTTTTGGGTTGGGATACCAACTTGCTAACCACAAAATATTCATTACAGCAAGTTAGGCTTTTTTAATATTAGAGAGATTAACCACTTCCAATCTTCTTTATTAGGAATAATTAAACTTCTAAAAGAAAAAAAATGTGAAAGCCTGAAAACTCTTACTGCATAAGCTAAACAAACAAAATATCCTATAGAACTAATTAATGCAGCAATATAAATATTATACCAATGCAATAAAATTATACTTAGTAATAAAACAGTTAATAAACCACTAAATGCTCCGCTTATATTAATTTTTATTTTATTAATTCCTGCAAAATAAGCAGAGAGTAATGATAAGATGGATAATGCTAATACACCCGGTATTAAAATTAAAAGCACTTTATATAATGTATTAAAAGAATTGCCTAATAAAAACGGGAAAATAATTTTTCCGAACAATAATATCAGTATAAAAAAAACTAAAAAACATTGTACAAAAATTCTCGATAATCTAACAATTGTTTTTTCAACCTCACCTTCGTTAATATTTGCTGCAGTTTTAGGAAATATAGCCGTAGCAAGTATTTGAGGCACCAACCATAATAACTGACCAAACCGTGCAGCTTGCATATAATTACCTGCATCTTCGGTAGAGCAATTATTTTTTACAAACCAATAATCAACCCTGTAAACTAAAAAGAAAATAATATTAGCCAACAAAGCATTGCTTGCATAACCAAATAAAAGTTTTCTTTCAACACTATTTGGTAATTGAACAAGTTGATATGCTTTACTGCTAATAAAAAAGCTAAACATAATAATTATGCCTTGCACAAACGATAATAAAAAATAGTTACTTATTAAAAAGTTGGAGTTGGTATTAATTTCACTTACCGCAACAATAGTAACTATTAAAGCAATATTTAAAATTGCACAAACCAAATTCGGCGTAAAAAAATTATTGTCAGCATAATACAAGCCGCTATAAAAATTAATTAATAAAACACCTGTTATATACAGCAATCCCCAATTTCTATATAATAATTTTTCTGTATTAGTTAGTTTTTCAAATTCTACAAAATATATTGGCAATAGTATAAAAACAATAACGGCTACAAGAGTTACACATAATAAACCAAACCACGCTAATTTATTAGTATTAATTTTTTTGTTGGAAGAAAAATATGTTAAAGCCGATTCTATACTAATACTTGCAACCAATAACACCAATGCAAACACATTGCTTAAATAAAACAGAATAGAGCTTTTAGATGCACCCAAAAATCTGGCAATACAAATATTTAATAACAAAGTAGTTATTAAATAAAAGCTACGCCATTTAAGGCTTTGCTGCAATGCAAGGTTGAGGGACATGCGATAATGTTTCAAAATCAGGCATTGAAAATAAGCTACTTTAAAACATTATTTTCTGTTAAAGAATATTTTAATGATGTTTTAATACAACAATTTTACAACTGCTTATTTATTTCAATGCATTAGTTATAGTTACAAAATCTGTTGCAATTAAAGATGCACCGCCAACCAAACCACCATCAACATCGGGCTGAGCAAAAATATCTTTCGCATTATTGGCTTTTACGCTTCCTCCATATAAAATAGAAATTTCATTAGCAGTTGTTTCTCCGTATTTTTCAGCAAATTGTTGGCGTATAAATGCGTGCATTTCTTGTGCTTGCTCGTTACTTGCAGTTTTGCCCGTACCTATTGCCCATATTGGTTCGTAAGCAATAATAATTTTAGAAATTTGTTCGGCACTTAAATGAAATAAAGATTCTGTTAATTGTTTTCTTACAAATTCATTTTGTGTATTTGCTTCGCGAATTTGTAAAGATTCACCACAACAAAAAATAGGCGTAATATTATATTCTAAACAAATATTTATTTTTTCTGCAAGAAATTGATTGCTTTCATTAAAATATTCTCTTCGTTCACTATGCCCCAACACAACATATTGAATGCCTATTGATTGCAACATTTCAACACTTACCTCGCCGGTATAAGCACCGTTTTTTTTGTTGTAACAATTTTGTGCAGCAACAAACATATTTTTTTGTCCGTTTAATTTTTGCTGAGCCATTGTTAAGTATGGAAAAGGCACCGCAAATATTGCTAATTGATTATCATTTAATGTATTTTGTGCAGCAACAATATCATTCAATAATTGTTCGCCTTGTTGCAAGGTTAAATTCATTTTCCAGTTAGCAGCAGCAATTTGTTTACGCATGTTTGTTAATTTATAAAGTTTCAAAAATATGTTTCAATATGTTTTCTTCTATTTTATTTAATTGTTTATGTTTAAAATGTTTCCAGTTTTTTATATCACGAATTGCTTTTTCAAATTCATATTCATGATTTAAACCCCAACTAAAACTATCAATTACTTTAGGTAATAAAAGTTCTCCAAACACATTAGCACAAACACCAATAACTGTTCCGGTATTGATAGATGAATTAATTGCTGTTCTGCTGTAATCTCCCATTATAACACCTGCTTTCAATCCAACTTCTTCAAAATTATTAGCAGCTACGTTTAGCATTTTTACAACAGCAGCAGTGTTTTTTACATTGCTGTTAGTAGTACCTGCACCAAGATTACACCACTCTCCTATTACACTATCGCCCAAATAACCATCGTGTGCCTTATTAGAAAAATTATTAATAATTGAATTTTTAATTTCTCCGCTAACAGCACACCAGTTACCAACAGAAGTTGCTCCGTAAATTTTTGCACCGGCTTTAACTACTGAATTTTCTCCTAACGCAAAAGGGCCACGTATTACAGAGCCTTCCCACACTTCGGCATTTTTACCAATATATATTGGGCCTGTTGTTGCATTTAATATAGCACACTCAATGCTTGCACCTTCTTCAACAAAAATATTTTCTTTATTTATAATATGATTAGTTGAAGAAACTGAGTGAGTTTTTCTTCCTTTGGTTATTAAGCTAAAATCATTTTTTAATTCTTCATCATTCCATTGAAACAGTTGCCAACAACGTGTTAGCCTTTTTACATTATCTACCTTATATGCTTTATCTACTTCATTTCCTTTAAATGCAATTAAGCCATTTTCATCTTCAATGCTTTCATTGGTTTTAAGAGAAAGAATTTGTTTTATTAATTCAGTATTAGCAAAAACAGTTGCATCTATATAAATATTTTCTTTAGTAGGAACGGTTTTATATAATGGTTGTAAATAATTTTCTGTTTGTATATATACAGGCAAATTTGTTTTATGTTCCCACTTTTCTTTAATAGTTAATATGCCACAACGTAAGTCTGCTAAGGCTTTGGTAGCTGTTAGCGGAAATAATTTTTTTCTTTCTTTATTATCAAACAAAACTATTTGCATGTTATACAATTTACAGTTTACCGTATTTATAAATTAATTTTACCCACAACCATATATTACTAAATTTTTCCATATCTATAATTAAGGCTTTGCGTGGCAAATATCTTAAATCGGGCATTTCTTTTTCATTTGCTTGAATATGTTTTAATTGCTCAACAGCCACCAAACCTAAAGTGTAAGTTGATGCAATTACAATACTAAAATATTGTTTTACTCTTTTTTTATAAGGCAATAAAGTAATACAATTTTTTATTTGTTGAATTTGGTGTAAATAAATTTTTTCAACTTCATACACATTGGTGCAGCGTGTTGCTAAAGTATAACTATGTTGTTGCAAATCTTTATACGTATCAAACAAATCGTTGGTTAGTTGTATCATCGTTCCTAATAAATACCAACATTGTTCTTCTGCTTTGGTTGGTTTTATATCTAAATAATAGCTGCAAAGCAATACACTGTTTCCGCCTTTTTCAAATGTTATATGCTGAATAGCTTCGTTAGTAATTTCTTTATCAAATTGTTTTAAAGAAAGTTGTTGTGCCAAAAAAACTTTTTGAGATACATTATTATATGCTGCTTTATCTTCTACATAATTCTTTAAAAATAAATGGCTTTCTAAAAAAACTTTTTCATCAAACGTTTTGGGTTGATAGGTTTCCGGCTCAAAAGAAATAGTTTTTAATTCTTCTAAAGAATGTGTTTTATTATCCCAAAAATTATCGAACAAAGAGCTGCAAGTAAAATAATGAATACTGCGTAATTTCTCTTCTTTATTGGTAAGCCTTCCATGCAATGCAGTAAAGCTATCATTTACAATATGCAAATAAAGGCTGTGGCTTTTTACAATTTTCTTAAAAGTAAAATCATCAAATTTTCCTTGCAATCTTTTTTCAACTTCCTGTAAATGAGCAGTAGCTTCTATTGCAGCCTGTTTTCTTATGGCAGGCAATCTAAAAGCAAATTTGGTAACAATCAATATAAAACGCAATAAGTACATTGCAACAAATATCAAACCCTGTTCATCAAATTCCAAAAGCAATAAATCGTATCTTGCAAACCTTAAAAAATCTTTATATGAACCTTGGATATTTTTCTTACCCCTTGCCTGCTAATGAACCTGTTTTAAATTATGCTCCCAACAGTGCAGAAAAATTAAAACTAAAACAAACTTTAGCCGAACTAAAAAGTACCGAAGCCGATATACCCATGTATATTGGAAGTAAAGAAGTTAGAACCAATAAAAAAGTGGCTATACATCCGCCACACGAAATAAAACACACTTTAGGATATTTTCATGCAGGAGAAGAAAAACATGTGCAACAAGCTATTGATGCAGCTTTAGCAGCCAAACCCAATTGGGAAAATATGAGTTGGGAAAGCAGAGCTTCTATTTTTTTAAAAGCAGCCGATTTAATTAGCACCAAATATCGTAGTTACATGAATGGCACTACCATGCTTGGACAAAGTAAAAATGCTTACCAAGCAGAAATAGACAGTGCTTGTGAAATAATAGATTTTTTACGTTTTAATGTTCATTTTTTAAGTGAAATATATAAACAACAACCCATTAGCAGTACAGGCATTCATAATAGAATGGAGTGGCGTGCATTAGAAGGTTTTGTATTAGCGGTTACACCTTTCAACTTTACAGCTATTGGCGGAAATTTACCAACCAGTGCTGCCATGTGTGGCAATGTAGTAGTTTGGAAACCTGCCAATACACAAGTTTATTCTGCACAAATGTTTATGCGTATTTTAAAAGAAGCGGGTTTACCCGATGGTGTAATTAATTTAATTTATGTTGATGGACCAACTATTGGTAAAGTATGTTTTAACCATAAAGATTTTGCCGGTGTGCATTTTACAGGAAGCACAGGCGTGTTTAATAATATGTGGGAAACCATTGGAAAGAATATGGGTTTATATAAATCTTATCCGAGAATTGTAGGAGAAACAGGCGGCAAAGATTTTGTATTGGCACATAAAACTGCTAATGCAGATGTGGTGGCAACAGCTTTATTACGTGGTGCATTTGAGTTTCAAGGGCAAAAATGCAGTGCAGCTTCAAGAGCATATATTCCATCAAATATTGCAGAAGAAGTAAAAAAGAAATTAGCAGCAGGCGTAAAAAGTATGAAGATGGGGGCCGTAGAAAATTTTACCAATTTTATTAATGCTGTGATAGATGAAAAGAGTTTTGATAAAATAAAAAGTTATATTGATACTGCAAAAAAAGACCCGAAAGCAGAAATAGTTGTGGGAGGAAAATGCGATAAAAAAGAAGGCTATTTTATTCAACCAACAGTTATTGAAACAAAAAATGCCAAAAGCATAACTATGTGTGAGGAAATTTTTGGACCTGTATTAACTATTTATGTTTACCCAGCCAACAATTTTGAAAGAGCATTAGAATTGGTTGATACTACAAGCCCTTATGCTTTAACCGGTGCCGTAATTGCAACCGATAAAGCAGCTATTGAATTAGCTACCAATAAATTAAGACACAGTGCAGGTAATTTTTATATAAACGATAAACCAACAGGTGCCGTTGTTGGTCAGCAGCCATTTGGTGGAGCAAGAGCCAGTGGCACCAACGATAAAGCGGGCAGCATGATTAATTTATACCGTTGGTTAAATGCAAGAACCATTAAAGAAACATTTAATCCACCTACAGATTATCATTATCCTTTTTTAAGTGAAGAATAAAAATTATATCTTATTAAAAGTGAAAAGCTCTCCAAAGAATTGGAGAGCTTTTATTTAACCCTGCTGCATAAAAAAACTAAGTTTAAAATATAATTTGTTATTATTTTTTTGAATTATTGCTCACAAGTTTCTTTAACACAAATACTTTTTTTACTGCATTTAAACAACAATTTTCAGTAAACGCCATTTAAAGACTTAAATATTTTAAAGAAGTTTAACCAAGTTTAAAAAAAATTAAAAAATAATTTTGGCTATTCTGCCCATACCTCCTGCCAAATAAACTGTATTGCCTTTTTTAGTTTTTTGTACCACATGAAAACTTTCTGTTGAAATAAGTTGCCAATTCATTCCGCCATCATTACTAATATCAATACCGCTTGTACCACAAGTAACAAGATTATTTTCATTCAAATAAATTACACAACTTCTGTAACCATGCGGCGGTGTTTGCGGATGTGTGAATGAAAATTTCTCTTTCTGATATGAAAATAAAGTACAGTTTTGAGTAGTGTCTTTATCATTCATATAATCTCCACCAACAATAACTCCTTTATTTTTTAAAATATCAATTGAATTTGCCCCTGTTGATTGTTTGCCTTGAATTATTGGAATTACACCACATGCATTATCCCACCAATTGTAAATATTTGATTGCATTCCACCTGACACCAAAAAAATAGTTTCTTCTTCTTTCGCAATTTTTATGTTTGTTCCACTTGAAGCAAAAAAGGCTTCGCCTTCTTTAGAAATTTGCCGCATTTCTAATTTATGTAATCGTCTCCAAGATTCACCACCATTAATAGTAACTGCAGCATAAATATTTTCACTTAGAGGGTCGCCAATAACTATTCCAAAATTATCATTTTGAAAATCCATTGCATCTAAAAACATTCCTTTGGCACTGTCTTCAAAAACTTTATACCAATTTTTGCCCCCATCTTTTGTTTTTAAAATAATGGCAGGCCAATCAACACCCATAATAATTGCGGTATTACTATCAAATGCTTCAATATCTCTAAAATCTCTTTTCTCATATCCTTTTACTTGTTGCCATTCAATTGTTTTACCGCCATTAGTGCTTTTGGCAATCATACCATTGCTTCCGCTTGCCCAAAAAATATTATCATTTACTACACTTAAACCTCTTATAGATGTTCTTGTTCCTTTGCTTAATATTTGTATTGTTTGAGCCTGAATTTTAATAAAAGAAAAACATAAAATAAGTAGTGCTATTTTTTTCATATTGCAACATTTAATACAAAAGATAATTTTTAATTGTTTCTTCCCAAAATGAAACATTTGTTATTTCATTTATTTTTTGAGTGAATTTATTGAATGATAAATCAAATAATTTTTCGCTTTTATAAACACCCAATAATTTATCTAAATGATTTTTACCCGATGAATTTACATTGGTTGGATAAGGCTTCCACTCAAATTTATCTTCATGCAACTCTTTTACTAACTTAATAAATAATAATCCGTTTTTTACCGATTGAAATGTAGCAACATCATCAATATAAAATTCAACACCCTTACAAAGTTCATTTGCATATTTACTTTCGGTTGGTGTAAACTGAATGGCTTTGCAATTAATATTTAATTCGTTTAAATTTTCAACTACTAAATTATTATTCATCCACACAGAACCCGCAACAGTAAAAGGTTTTAGTGTTCCTCTACCTTCACTTATATTGGTTGCTTCTAATAAACCCAAACCCGGATATAGCATTGCAGCAGTAAAATTTTGCATTGCCGGAGATGTTGGCACAAAAGCCATTTCCCAATCTGTTTGAAACATATTTCTATCCCAACTTTCGCATTTAATTATTTCAATATTTGTATGAATATTTTTTTGTTGATTGAAGTATAAAGCCAACTCTCCCAACGTGCAACTATGCCTTAAAGGAATATTCCATCTTCCAATAAATGAAGAACAATTTATTTCATTTAACATGGCACCTTCTGCTAAATTTATATTTCCCGATAACGGATTGGGTCTATCAAGAATAATTAATTTTTTATTGTATTTACTGCAAGCTTCTAACACATGTGTCATTGTCCACAAATAAGTGTAGTACCTGCAGCCAATATCCGGTATATCAAACAATACAATATCAACATCATTCAAATCGTTTTCATCAGGTTGCAATTTTTTATTATATAAACTTATAATAGGTAATTGCGTTAAAACATCTACTCCATCATTCATGCTTGCACCATCAGCACCTTTTATGTCTAAACCATGTTCGGGAGAAAATAATTTAATAATGTTAAAACCCTTGTCTATCAAGGCTTTTCGAGATGGGATAAATGTATTGGTCGTTGCTGCATGGTTGGTTACTAAAGCAATGCGTTGTTTTTTCCAATCAACATTTGTTTTCAATAAAATATCTATTCCAAATAAAATCATCTTACTAATTTGTTTTATTTTTCAAAACAAGTTTCTTTTTTCAATGCTTCAACAACATTAAAAATTATGGGGCATCTTTCATAGTGCATAAACACAGTAAACAATCTTTTTACAAAATAAGGTAAATGCAATGCAGGAAATTCTCGGCAACCTGCAAACCTGTTTTCATAAACAGTGCATTTATTATTATTTAAAAAATGACAAGGCATTTTATTAATTACCATTAATTCTGTGCTTTTTTCTAAATAATTTTTATCAAAAAATTCTCTCGACTGGTTTAGATGATTTGCCAAATTATCGGCTTCTTGTTCTGTAACATTTATCATTAAAGTTTTACAACAATTTCCGCAAGTAGTGCAATCAATTTCAGCAGCAATTTTTTCATTCAATTGAAAAACAATCCTGTCAATAGTTTCAGCGTTTTGTTTTTTTAAGAAAGATTGAAACAAATCGTTTTCGTTTTCTTTTTCGGCAGCTTGTTGTTGAATAATATGTAAATCAGTAAGCATGTGGTTACAAACGTAAAAGTTTTATCCACAAATGCAGCAAGTTTGTTTATAACCTGTATTTTGCCCGCTTAGCTTGTTAATTAGATTTGCGAGTTATTCTGAAACCTTCTTTTTAGGTTATAAGAATTTGTAAGGTAATTAATTAATGTAAAAATACTATCAACCATTGTCTATCGGCTATGGTCTTATTAACTAACTTATGGCTGAAACAAAACAAACAGTTAATTATACTGAAGATGATATTAAAAGTCTTGATTGGAAAGAACATATCAGGTTAAGACCCGGTATGTATATTGGTAAATTGGGAGATGGCTCTGCACCCGATGACGGCATTTATGTATTGGTAAAAGAAGTAATTGATAACTGTATTGATGAACATACCATGGGCTACGGTAAACATGTTGATGTAACTATTGAAAATAAATCTGTAACCATTAGAGACTACGGGCGTGGCATACCTTTAGGAAAAGTTGTTGATGTGGTAAGTAAAATAAATACCGGTGCAAAGTACGATAGCAAAGCATTTCAAAAGAGTGTAGGTTTAAACGGTGTAGGTACAAAAGCTGTAAATGCACTAAGTAGTTATTTTAAAGTTGAAAGTTTTAGAGATGGTAAAACTAAAGTTGCAGAATTTGAAAGAGGTATTCTTACAAAAGATTATAAAGAAACAAACACCACCGAAGAAAACGGAACCAAAGTAACTTTTACACCCGATAATACTATTTTTAATAACTATAAATTTCTTCATGAATATTTAGATAATCAGTTTTGGAATTACTGTTATTTAAATGCAGGTTTAGTTATTAATTTTAATAGCAAGCGTTATGTAAGTAAAAATGGTTTATTGGATTTGCTTACGCGAAAAACAAACCCAGATGAACTGCGTTATCCTATTATTCATTTAAAAGGAGAAGATATAGAAGTTGCTATTTCGCACAACAATGATTATGGTGAAGATATTTTTTCTTTTGTAAACGGGCAATACACTACGCAAGGCGGTACACACCAACAATCCTTTAGAGAAGCGTATGTAAAAGTAATTAGAGATTTTTTTAAGAAAGATTATGATGCTGCAGATATTCGTACAAGTATTGTTGCAGCAGTAAGTGTACGTGTGCAAGAACCCGTTTTTGAAAGCCAAACAAAAACAAAACTCGGCTCATCTGTTGTTTATGAAAACGGGCCGAGCATGAAAAAGTTTGTAGAAGAATTTTTGGCAAAGGAATTAGATAATTTTTTACACAGAAATTCACAAACGGCCGAAGCATTAAAGAGAAGAATTGAACAAAGCGAAAAAGAAAGAAAAGAATTAAGCGGTATTAGAAAATTAGCAAATGAACGTGCAAAAAAAGCAAACCTTCATAACAAAAAATTACGCGATTGTCGTGTGCATTTAAATGATGATGTACCCAACAAAAACAAAGAAGAATTTATTGCTTTACAAAACAATAGCACCATTTTTATAACCGAAGGAGATAGTGCAAGCGGTAGTATTACAAAAGCCCGAAATGTAGATACACAAGCAGTTTTCAGCCTGCGTGGTAAACCTTTAAACAGCTACGGATTAACAAAAAAAGTAGTGTACGAAAATGAAGAATTTAATTTATTACAACACGCTTTAAATATTGAAGATGGTTTAGAAAGTCTTCGTTATAACAACATTGTTATTGCAACCGATGCCGATGTTGATGGTATGCATATTCGTTTGTTATTAATGACTTTCTTCTTGCAATTTTTTCCTGATTTAGTTAAACGTGGCCACGTATATATTTTAGAAACACCATTGTTTAGAGTAAGAAATAAACAAGAAACAATTTATTGTTACGATGAAAGTGAAAAACAAGCTGCCATAAAAAAATTAACAGGCAAGCCAGAAATAACACGCTTTAAAGGTTTAGGAGAAATTAGTCCCGATGAATTTGAAAAATTTATTGGCGGTAATGATATGCGTTTGCAACCCGTAATATTAGAGCAAGGAGATCATATACAACAGCTACTTGAATATTACATGGGTAAAAACACACCACAACGTCAAGATTTTATTATTGATAATTTAAAAGTAGAGTTGGATTTAATTGAGAATTAATAATTAAGAATTAATAATTGAAGAACGATAATATCATATTAGAAAAAAGTTTTCAATTTTCTTTAAGAATTATAAAATTATTTAACTACTTACGTAGTAAAAAAATAGAAAAAGAGTTA
Source organism: Bacteroidota bacterium (assembly GCA_018267725.1). GTDB lineage: Bacteria > Bacteroidota > Bacteroidia > Chitinophagales > Chitinophagaceae > CW01. The sequence goes on along the minus strand of JAFDXY010000016.1, from coordinate 68,723 downwards.
TGTACACAATTATTAAAAAGTGGAACATCAATTGGTGCAAATATTGAAGAAGCAATAGGCGGTTCATCAAGAAAGGATTTTATACATAAGCTTGAAATAGCTTATAGAGAAGCAAGAGAAACAAGAGAAACAAGATATTGGTTAAGATTATTAAAAGAGTCTGGTTTATTGGAAATTAAATTAGCAGACTCGCTAATTAATGATTGCGAGGAACTTTTAAAAATTCTTTCTGCAATAATTAATTCATCAAAAAAATAAACTAATTATTAATTACTAATTTTTAATTCTTAATTGAAATGATTCACATAGTTTTTGAACAAAGCAACACAGAAGTTCTGCAAAAAGCAATTGAGTTAGACGAAAATTTAGCAGGAGAAATTATTGAAATAAAAGACGATTATGCAGTTGGTCCAATCATTAATATTTATGAAACCGAAGGCTATCAACAAAGGCGTGATTGGTGGAAAGAATTATTAGAATTTACCAACTATAAAGAGCAATTAGATATTGTTGATGATAAAATGGCGGTGCATAATCTTTTAAAAAAATTAGACGAACAATCTACTGAAAAAGTATGGATATGGATGGCACAAAACCAACATGATGTATGCAGTTATTATTGGCTAATGAGCCAGTTAAAAGATTATCAAGGTAAAATAGAAGTATTATATTTAAATAATCTTCCATTTATAAACGAAAAAGGTTTAATATTTTATCCGCAGCATTTATATGAAATTCAACCTAAAGAATTTTTAAAAGCAAAAAAATTAGCAAGACCTATTACACCAAGTGAGTTTGAAGTTGATCCTGATGAATGGAAAAAATTATGCAATGAAAATGCTTTTGTAAGAATTTTAGAAGGCGGTAAAAAAATAATTAGTAAAGAAGAAACTTTTTACGATAAAGATTTGTTGATGCACATTTCAACTGATTTTCAAAAAGTAAATAAAATACTAAATCAAACATTATCAAAAATGAAAATACAAACAGGTGATGTTTTTTTAGCATGGAGAATTCTACAATTAATTAAAGAAGAAAAATTAATTGTAGAAGGCGATTGGAATAAAGGTTGGAAAGAAGTAGCGGTAAAACTAAATGTTCAATAAAATAATTTAAAAACAAAGCAATAACCTTAAACATTGAATATTGTTTATTGATTATTGTTTATTGAATTTTAATAATGTCCGATAAAATAGAACAAATAAATAACGAAAGCGGTGTACAAAGCCAATATAAAAATTGGTTTTTAGAATATGCATCGTATGTAATATTAGAACGTGCAGTGCCCGCCGTTGAAGATGGTTTAAAACCTGTGCAACGCAGAATATTGCATGCTATGAAAGAAATGGATGATGGTCGTTTTAACAAGGTGGCAAATATTATTGGTCAGGCAATGCAATATCATCCACACGGAGATGCAAGTATTGGAGATGCATTGGTGAACATGGGACAAAAAGATTTATTAATTGATACACAAGGTAATTGGGGAGATATCAGAACAGGCGATGATGCAGCAGCACCAAGATACATTGAAGCACGTTTAAGCAAATTCGCTCTGGATGTGGCTTTCAACCCAAAAACAACCGAATGGCAATTAAGTTACGATGGCAGAAAAAATGAACCCGTTACATTGCCAATGAAGTTTCCATTGTTGCTTGCTCATGGTGCAGATGGTATTGCTGTTGGTTTATCAACTAAAATTTTACCACATAATTTTTGCGAGTTAATAGATGCATCTATTAAATATTTAAAAAATAAAAAAATTGAATTATATCCAGATTTTCAAACAGGTGGTTTGGTTGATGTAAGTAATTATAACGATGGTAAACGCGGTGGTAAAATAAAAGTGCGTTGTTTAATTGAAGAGTTAGATAAAAAAAGTTTAATTATTAGAGATGTGCCATATGGCGTTACGGTTTCTCAATTATGCGAAAGCATTACCAAGGCTAACGATGCAGGTAAAATAAAAATTAAAAAACTTACCGAATACACCGGCAAACATGTTGAAATACAAATTGATTTAGCTCCCGGAATTTCGAGCGATATAACTATTGATGCCTTATATGCATTTACAGATTGCGAAGTAAGCATTAGCCCCAATGCATGTATTATTGAAAATCAAAAACCACGTTTTGTAACAGCAACCGATTTATTAAAAACTTCAGTTGATTTAACTAAAAATTTATTACAACGCGAATTGCAAATTAAGTTGCATGAGTTAGAAGATAAATGGCATTACACTTCTTTAGAAAAAATATTCTTCGAAGAAAAAATTTATCAAGAATTAGAAAAGAAACATGAAACATGGGAAAAAGTTTTAACGGCAATTGAGCAAGCCTTCACTCCTTTCATAAAAAAATTAAAAAGAAAAGCAATAAGCAGAGAAGATATTTTAAAACTTACCGAAAAACCCGTTAGAAGAATTTATAAATTAGATATTGATGAATTAAACGAACAAATAAAAACTATTGAAGCAGATATTGCACAAGTAAATTTTGATTTAGAACATTTAATAGAATTTGCTATTAACTATTTTGAAACTTTATTAAAAAAATACGGCAAGGATAAAGAACGCAAAACAGAAATAAAAATTTTTGATACTATTAAAGTACAACAAGTTGCCATTGCTAACACAAAGTTGTATGTAAACAGAGAAGAAGGTTTTGTAGGAACAAGTTTAAAGAAAGATGAATTTTTATTTGATTGTAGCGATATTGATGATATAATTGTTTTTACCAAACGTGGTATAATGAAAGTAGTAAAAGTGGGCGACAAAGCATTTATAGGAAAAGACATTATTCATGCAGCCATATTTAAAAAGAATGATGAACGCACTACTTACAACATGATTTATTTTGATGGCAAAGAAAAAACTTATGCAAAACGTTTTAATGTTACAGGTGTTACTAGAGATAAAGAATACATTTTATCAAACACAAACGAAAAAAGTAAAGTGCATTATTTTACAGCCAATGCAAATGGAGAAGCAGAAGTTGTAAAAATTAATTTAAGTCCAAATTGTACTGCACGTAATAAAGAAATAGATTATTATTTTGAAGAGTTAGAAATAAAAGGCAGAAGCTCTCAAGGAAATATTGTAACAAAATATCCCGTTAAATCTGTTAAGTTAAAGGAGGCTGGAAGAAGCACTTTAGCAGGAAGAAAAATTTGGTTTGATACTCAGTTTGGAAGATTAAATACAGAAGAGAAAGGAAAATATTTAGGCATGTTTGAAGATGATAAAATTTTAATCATTTATGCCGATGGTAATTATGAAATAACCGATACAGAATTAACACAACGTATTGATGCAGATAAAGTAGTACTCATAGAAAAATTCAATCCCGAAAAAATTATAACAGCCGTTTATTTTGATGCAGATAAAATGCAGTTTACCGTTAAACGTTTTAAAATTGAAACATCAACTTTAAAAACAAAATTCTTGTTTATAAAAGAGAATGAGAAAAATAAAGTAGAAGTTGCCACAACAGATAATGAACCCGTTTTATCTGTGCAACAAGGCACAGGCACACAAATAAGAAAAGGTAAATTAAAGTTGGCAAAAATTACCGAAGTAATGGGCTGGAAAGCAGTGGGGGCAAAACTTTTAGACTTTAGCAAAAGCGTAAAAATGGAATGGGATGAAAAGCCTAAAGAAGAAAACAATCAACCGGAATTGTTTGAAGAGTAATACTTTTCAAACACAATTAAATAATAAAATGCATTAGGCCTTTCGCAAAAATTAAAGACACCGTTAATTAGTTACTAATTTATTTTCATCAATACTAACACTCGTTAGTACACAAGCTTTATATTTGCTGCTCAAATAAAAATCATGAGCAACAAAACAGTTTATATAGTTTCGGCAGTTCGCACACCCATAGGAAGTTTTGGCGGGGCATTAAAAGATTTTTCTGCACCACAATTAGGTGCAATTGCTATAAAAGCAGCGGTACAAAAAGCAGGTTTACAACCCAACCAAATTGAGGCTGTTTATATGGGCAATGTTATACAAGCCAATGTGGGTCAGGCTCCGGCAAGGCAAGCAGCAAAGTTTGCAAGCTTACCTGATAGTGTTGTTTGCACAACAGTAAACAAAGTTTGTGCAAGCGGAATGAAAGCTATTGCACAAGCAACACAAGATATTTTATTAGGCGATGCAGATATTGTAATTGCAGGTGGAATGGAAAGTATGAGCAATGTTCCGTTTTATGTACCTAATTTACGTTGGGGAAATAAATACGGAGATAGCAAGTTAATTGATGGCTTAGCAAAAGATGGTTTAACAGATGTATATAATAATTATGCTATGGGTAATGCAGCCGAATTATGTGCTAAAGAATGTAATATAAGCAGAGCAGAACAAGATGCATTTGCGGTTGAAAGTTATAAAAGAAGTCAAGCTGCATGGAATGAAGGAAAGTTTAAAGAAGAAATTGTACCTGTAGAAATTGTTTCTAAAAAAGGAACTATTGTTTTTGATAAAGATGAAGAACCATTTAATGTTAAGTTTGATAAAATACCCGAATTAAAACCCGCATTTATAAAAGATGGGACAGTTACTGCTGCCAATGCAAGCACTATGAACGATGGTGCAGCAGCTTTGGTTTTAATGAGTAAAGAAAAAGCAGAAGCATTAAACATAAAACCAATTGCCATTATAAAAAGCTATGCCGATGCAGAACAAGCACCCGAATGGTTTACAACTACGCCAAGTTTAGCCGTGCCTAAAGCACTTGCTAAAGCAGGTTTGCAAATGAAAGATATTGATTTTGTAGAACTAAACGAAGCCTTTAGCGTTGTTGGTATTGCTAACATTCAAAAAATGAATTTAGATGCAAACAAAGTAAACGTGTATGGTGGTGCAGTTTCAATGGGGCATCCGTTAGGTTGTAGCGGTGCAAGAATTATTGTTACGCTAATAAATGTGTTAAAACAAAACAATAAAAAAATAGGAGCAGCAGGTATTTGTAATGGTGGTGGTGGTGCAAGTGCAATGGTTATTGAGTTAGTATAAAATATTCAGTATAATAATATTTTACATTCTATAAAATAGAAAAGGCTTCAAATAAATTGAAGCCTTTTTCGTTTGTGGGAGTTGACGGGGTCGAACCGCCGACCCTCTGCTTGTAAGGCAGATGCTCTAAACCAACTGAGCTAAACTCCCTTTCTTGTTTTGGGAGTGCAAAAATAGGGTTTGAAATATATCAGCCAAAAAAAATTATAGTAAGTTCATATTATTTTTGCAATATGCTTCAAACAAATAACAATCCTTCTAAACTAAATGAACCGGCAATTGCCGATACAGCTACAGCATCAATGAACTTAATTGTTTGGAATGATGAAGTAAATACTTTTGAATGGGTTATTGAAACTTTGATTGAAGTTTGCAATCATACCACAGAACAAGCAGAACAATGTGCTTTACTTATTCATTTTAAAGGAAAATATGCTGTAAAAAACGGAGATTACGATACATTAAAACCTATGTGCAATGCCATTACCGAACGTGGTATAAACGCAACTATAGAAGAAATTCAGGAAGCATAAATTAATTATAAACTTCATAATACTTTTATTATTCTTTTTTATTTATTATTGAATTTTATCTTCAACGCATTATGCCATTGCAAGTATTAAATGAAAAATTATGGTTTCCTCCCGTTGAAGAATCTTTACAAGACGGCTTATTGGCAATTGGCGGAGATATTAGCCCCGATAGAATTTTGCTGGCTTATACAAAAGGAATTTTTCCTTGGTATAACGGTGAAGTGCCATTATGGTGGAGCCCTAACCCACGTTTTATTTTATTGCCCGATGAATTAAAAATTAGTAAAAGCATGAATGCTATTTTAAAGAAAAATGAATTCCGTTTTTCTGTTAATGAAGCTTTTGAAAAAGTAATTCAAGCTTGCAAAGAAACACCGCGTAAAGGACAAGATGGTACTTGGTTAAATCAATCTATGCAAATTGCTTATACAACGTTACACAAACAAGGTTTTGCTTTTAGTGCAGAAGCATGGTTGCACAATGAATTGGTGGGCGGATTATATGGTATTAAAATTGGGAAAGTTTTTTTTGGTGAAAGTATGTTTAGCCATAAAAGTAATGCCAGCAAATTTGCGTTTATAAAGTATGTTGAAGAATTAAAAAAAGAAGGCGTTAAATTAATAGATTGCCAAGTTTATACCGAACACTTAGAAAGTTTAGGAGCTAAAATGATTATGCGTGAACAATTTATGCAGTTACTAAAACATTGTGTTTAACTTCTGTATCCGTACATTCTTTCTACATCTCTTACAATTTTTTCCATATCGGCATCTTTACCTGTAGGCTCATACATTTGTTTTAAACTTGTTCCAAAAACAAATGCAATTGATTGGTAAAGTATTGCATTAAAACTTCCTTTATACTCATCTAAAATTTCGTAACAACTATTTCCGGTTTCTCGGTAAATTAATTTCATTAAAACTTTTCCTTGATAAATAGAAAGTTTGGTAAGCTTATCTGTAAATTCTTTTCTTAATTCTTTTTCTCTTGAACGAATAATTATTCTGCGTTGTTTTTTATCATGTACATTAACCAAACGTACATTTATTTCGTTCATTATTTTTGAAGCTGTTTTTGCATAAGGATAAGTTACATACACTGCATTGCGAAGCCTTGTCCACTCTGCCCAATATTGTTTTTGTTTTTTAGTTAAAGTAGCATACACATCAACATTTGGCAAATAACTCATAGGTATGGTATCGCCTTCAACGGTAATATACGCATGCACTCTTACAGTATCATCAACGCTGTGTTGTGCATTTGCTTTTTGAAAAATAAAAAGTAGTAATACAATAAACGAATAACGAATAATATGTAATACAGAAAACTTCATTATAATTTAAAGTTACAAAAGCTTTGCTATTGATACATTTAAAAATAAAAAAGTAACCCAATAAAAATTTAAGATGCTGTTAATGCAGATTTTCTGTTGCGTTGGCGAATGCTCATTACAAAACCTATAACCATTATTACAATTCCTATCCACAAAACATTAATCATAGGAAATTCATACACTTTAAGGGTAACTAAATCGGTTATGGCACTACTTTCTTTTACACCAACTTCAAGTTTGCCTGCATCTCCATTAATTACCTTATTAAATTTTAGTACTAAGCTTTGAGATATAACACTATCGGGCATTTCGCGTACCTGATTATTTTTTATGGCAATACCCGGGGCTACAGCATATCTTCTTCCATCTTTAGCAACAACTTCCATATTTAAAAATAAAGCAGCTTCATCGGGTGCATATTTTTCTTTTTTAGTAGCAGGGTTTATATCAACCTTATTCAGAATAATAAAACCTTTTGAATAAAAAACAGTATCACCAACTTTTATTTCATGGTTTTCAAAATGTGTAGTATCATCTTGTTTGTTTTGTTGAAAAGAAGATATATAAACAAAAATATCTTTGTTCCAATAATGTTTACTTGATGGGTTAGCACTAAAACCTTCCATTCCTTTATTGTTTTTTATAATATCAGGATAAAGGTTAAACGTATCTTTTGTTTGTTTGTTTTCAAAATGAATTTCGTAAAAACGTTTTCTTTCTTTTTCATTAAAAGTATCTTTTGTGTAAGTAACCATATACTTACCCATATCTGTTGCAATACCTTTAAACAACGTAATATTTTCGGCAGGGTTTTCGTTTTTTTCTTGCTTAAACATAGCAATACCGGTTGTGTTCCAACTTAAAACTGCTTTTTTGCTTGATGATATTAAAATACCTACCAACACTAACCCAAAACCAATATGTGCAACCGATGCACCTGCTGCTTTTATTTTTCCTTTCAACACTAACCATATATAGCCTGCATTTGCAACAACAGCATACACCGCAGCAAATATGGCAATATGAATAGCTCCTAAAAACCCAATTCCTTTTTTAGTGAAATTAATATCTCCAAACACACTTATGGCAATACTTATTGCCAACGCTATTACTGTAGGATATATTATTTTTTTTACGAATACGTTTTTAGGTGTTTGTTTGTATCGTAAATATTGTGTTGTTGCCGTTAATACACCAATAACAATGGCAACAAATATTTGTATTTGGTTGTAAGCAAATTCAGGGTCTTCGGGTGGTGCAATGTTAGTGCCAAATACTTTATTGAATACAGGCGTAGATGTTTTAAAAATGATAACAATTGCCGAAAGAAAAAATACCATTGAGCCTATAAACATCCAAAATTCTCTGCTATAACTATTCTCTTCTTTTTTAATTGTTGGAATAGTTTTATAATTTTTAAAGAACAACCACATGGCAGGAATAAAGAACAATAATATAAAACTAATAAGCTGTGTGTAAAATGCAACTACATGTTTATCATCAATAGTAAAAGCATGTACAGAAGTATCGCCAAGTACACCGCTTCTTGTTAAAAAAGTTGAATACAATACTAATACAAAACTTATTATATAAAAAAAGTAAGTACTTTTTAAACTATAGCCCGAACTTTTGTAAATAAGATTGGTATGCAAGCCTGCAATTAATGTAAGCCAAGGCACTAACGATGCATTTTCAACAGGGTCCCACGCCCAATAACCGCCAAACGATAAACTTTCGTAAGCCCATGCTGCACCCATCATAATACCTGTGCCTAAAACTGCGGCAGAAAAACCTGTCCATGGTATTGAGGTTTTTACCCAACTATGATCTTTATTAGCCAAGCCTGCATAAGCAAATGCAAACGGAATTACAGTTGAAGCAAAACCTAAAAATAAAATTGGCGGATGAATTACCATCCAATAATTCTGCAATAAAGTATTCAAATCATTTCCTTCAAAAACACGTGGCAATTGCAAATAATCCGGATTAGTAAATAAAGGCAAATCGGGCATGTGCTGCCTCCATAAAATAAAAGGTTCGTTACCAATTCTTACACCAAAAACATAGATGCCCAACAACATGGTTGCCAAACAAAACTGAGCAAAATTTACAACGGTTAAAACAGGTGCTTCCCATTTTTTTTGTTTCCAAATTATTATCCATCCTAATACACAATGCCACATACTCCATAATAAAAAACTTCCGCTTTGGTCTTCCCAAATACAAGCCAGTAAATACTTTGGCTGTAAAGAACGAGAAGAGTGATTCCATGCAAAAAAATATTCGTGATAATGATTGGCAACTAAAAAATACAGAATACCAAAAACAGAAAAAATAGAAATGGTTTCAATAAGAAAAGAAATTCGTGCGTATTTTAACCATGTGTTTTTTTCAAAACTATTATTGGTTTTATTGGCTTTAAAAAAACCAATGGTTGCTACAAGTGAACTTGCTAAAGAAAGTATAACTAAAAAATGACCTAATTGGCCAGGCAATAAATGTTCTCCGTTATAATGCATGTAAATGTTTCAAAAAATTATCAACTGTGTTAAGTGTTGTAAAAGTGAAATGAAAATTAGTTTACAGATGCCTGTACATTTTTTTCAACTTGCTTTTCATCGTCTTTGTATTTACTGGGGCATTTCAATAAAATATCTTTGCATTGAAATTCTCCATCAACTATTTTTCCTTTCAACACAAGTCTTTCACTCTTTTCCATATCGGTTGGTTTGGTATTATGGTAAATAACTTTTACGGTATTGCCCAAAGTATCTACTGCAACAAAAGAAAGATAATTAGGATCTTTAACCGCATCGTAATTAACCGGTTGGCTCTTATCAATTTTTGCAATTAGGTTTACAAATTTTCCCGGTTTTTCTTTAGCAGATGCAACAGTTTCGTAAGTAGTTAAATTACCTGTGTAGCTAATTAAAACCATAATAGCAGCGGCAATTAAAACCAACATTATAATATGCGTTTTTTTCATACACTTTTATTTCGGTGGCAAAGGTAACTGAAAAGCATTAACCCACATTTCGTTAGTGGTAAATAAGTGGTAAATCATTTTATCATTTACAAAAAACTTGTTATTTTCATGGCATGGTTGTGGAATTTTCACCTTCACTTCATCCCCTTTTGAGAATTCATTTCCACTTATAGAAAAAAAACAACCCATGAAAAAAATTTTTATCCTGCTTGCTGCGGCATGCATTGCTGCACCTTTATTTGCACAAAAGAAAATTGCATTAGTAGTTGCAGTTGGAGATTACCCGCAAGGTGGGCGTTGGCGTAACCTTAGTTCTATGAACGATTTAAAGTATGTAAAAGCTGCTTTAGAAAAAAACGGTTTTGCAGAAAAAAATATTGATACGCTTTTAAACCAAACAGCTACCAAAGCCAATATAGTTAAGGCTTTAGATAAATTAATTGAACGTGCAGGGAATGGTGATATTGTTTACTTTCAATTCTCGGGGCATGGTCAACAAATTGAAGATGATAATGGAGATGAAGCAGATGGTTATGATGAAGCTATTATTCCTTACGATGCAAAAGCTAATTATGATCCTGTAACTTATCAGGGACAAAATCATTTACGCGATGATTTATTAGGTGAAAAATTACAACAGATTAGAAAAAAAATTGGTAGTAAAGGAAGTTTATTGGTGTTATTAGATGCTTGCTACTCAGGCACTGCAACAAGAGGCAATGAGTTTGCTATTTGTCGTGGAGAATCTTCTGCATTTCAAAGCCCGGGTTATCATCCAAAAGTAAACATAGAATTAAAAGGCAGCAGCGGAGATGAACAAGGTTTCTTAAAATTAAAAGCAGATAATGATGCCAATATGGTAGTAATTAGTGCATCAAGCCCCAACCAAATGAATTATGAAAGTAAAGATATTAACCAAATTGGCGTGGGCTCTCTCTCCTACGCATTTGCAAAAGCAATTACCAACTTGCATGATGGCACCGATTATGCAACACTCTTTCACAAAATAAAAGCACAAATTCAGGCAAGCATACCTACACAAGTTCCTATGATTGAAGGAGATATTTCGCAAGAAGTTTTTAGCGGAAAATTTATTCAACGTGAAGAGAATTTTAAAATAGAAAAATTTTCAACCAACGATAGCACTTTTTATATTAATGCAGGTGTATTAGATAATATTAATAATGGCAACAGTTTTAAAATTTTAACTACCGATAATAATTTAGTTGCCGAAGGTGTTGTAAAACAAACAGGCACTTTTCAAAGTTTATGTATAAGCAATAAACCTTTAAATAAAGCCGAAGCATATATTGTAAAAATTGATGGTGTTAGTTACGGAAGTTTTAGCGGAAGCGTATTTATAAAAGCAATTACCGAAAAAGAAAAAAACAGCAGAGCAGCATTATTAAAAAAACAAATAGAAAATAATATTAAACAATATCCATTTTTAACTGTAACAGAAAATGCAGATATGATGTTGGATATAACCAAACAAAACGATGGAAATTATTTAATTAGTTTGGTTGAAAAAGGCGATAGTATTCATTACTCAAAAACTTTCTCACCAAAAGACACGCTGAGTGCAGATGATTGGAAATATTTTATGGATGGAATGAAAAGAATTGTTCGTATTAAATATTTTAGAAATATTGCCGATGGCGGAACTTATGCCAACGATGTTAGTTTAGAAGTAGTACCCGCCAAACTTAACCTTGGTGCAGGAAAAGAAATGATGCTAAAACCTAACGATCAATTCAGTATTAAAATAATCAACAAAGGAGCACAAGCATTATACTTTACCATTTTAGATTTATTACCCAATAACGATATTAAAGTTTTAATACCCGATGAAAGTGAAGAGCCACAAGATTATATTATAAAACCCGGCGAAACAAAATTAATATCTGGCATACAAGTAGATGCTGTAACGCCCAAAGGCAAAGAATTCTTTAAAGGCATATTCTCAAAAGTGCCAATAGATTTAAGACTTGTATTAAACCGCAAACGTACCAGAAGCAGCACAGGGCAATTACAATCATTTGAAAAAGTGGTTGATGATATGTTTTCAGAAAATAGCACTGCCGTGCATACAAGATCATCTATTAGCCAAGTTAAGGTTGAAGAAATAGGAATTGTAACTGCAGCATTTACAATTTGGTATTAGCTTATTAAATACTTTAAAAAGTTGTATGAAAAAACTAATTATTTTCTGTATTACATTACTTGCAATTAAATACAGCAACGCACAACAAGCAATGGAAAGCAAAGAAATATCTTTCAAAATTTCTTATGTTTTAACTACAAACGATACAACCTTAGCATTAATTTATGCAGGTAGCAACGATGGGCTTAAACTAAACGCAACAGGAAGAGTTCGTAGTGTTTATAGAAAAGATGCAGGTACAGAAGGTTATGCAGAACTTGGTTTTTTTAGAATTATTTATTTACGAAAAGATACTTGTGGTGCCATTATTACGCTTAACAAAAAATATTCATCAAAAGATTCTGTACGCGAAGGAGATTTAATAACTGCCTACATTAATATTCCTAAAAAAGATTATCATAGTCTTTATTTTGATTTAGCCACAATGAATATTCAGTTTAAAGATTTGAATAACAAAAATTTTACAACACCTGCATACATTTATCAACACGATAGTAAACACTTAGAAGATAGTTTAAATAAATTAATCATTGCAGATATTAAAGATGTTTATTTTTCATTAAAAGATTTATTTAAACCAACTGATGAAGTAAATAAAATTATAGACTCAGGAAGATACAAAGGCAAAAGTGTAATGGAAGTAATGAGAGATGTAAAGGAAACTGATTTAAAACATTTTCTTCAATTTGTAAAATCTTACCCAGGTAAATATATTGGCTATACTTGGAAATCAAGTGAAACCTTTGCCACATGGGTTTTAAACAAAGGCTTAACCAGTGCTTACGAAATAAAAGATGAATTATATAGTTTACGCAACAATAAAACTGCTTTTACCAAATATGCACTTGAACATAAAGCTTCTATAAAAAAAGAAGGTACCATAACTACTTTAGGAGATGAGTCTATTGATTTAATTGCTGCAGATGAATTTGCAAAAGCAAAAGATATTCTTGATTTTGGTTTTGAAATTGCCAATGCCATTAACGATACTTCAGGCAAAGCAATCTTAGCAATATGCAAAGCAGAGTGGTATCAAAATCAGGAAAAATATACAGAAGCAATTCCGTTATGTGATGAAAGTATAAAACTGGCAACACTTTGTAAAAACTATAATATAGAAATACAAGCTCATTTTAAAAAAATATATTGTTTCTATAAAATTTCAAAATATAATGAAGGTAGAAAAGCAATTGCCATAGTTGAAAAAAGATTAGAAGAATTAAAACCATTAATTGATGCATCAACTTATAATTTTAATTTACGTAAACGTTATGATTATGCAGGTTGGATAGATTATGATGCAGGTAATTATAAAGATGCGTTAACAAATTTTATCAAAGCAATTCAAATAAGTAAATCAATTAATACCTTTCAATCTAAAAACGATTTAGCAGTTAGTTATGAGTATATTGGTTTAACCTACAATAACCAAGGTCTATACAAAGAAGCTCTTCCTTATTTTGATTCTTCTGTTGCTATATATAAAAACTTTGGAAAGAAAAAATTGGAAGCAATTATTACCAACAGAATTGGTTACTCAAACTTTAAGTTAGGTAACTATAACAAAAGCATTGATATATATACAAAAACATTTACAACCTTAATACAAGAAAATGATTACAACAATGCAAGCTATTCAAAATCAATGCTTGGCCAATCTTTATGGAATTTAGGAAAGTATAACGAAGCCATTGCTTCACATAAAGAAGCTATACAATATGGCAAAGTTGCAAACAACAATTCAAGAATAGCTTTTTCGTGGGAAAAGCTGGGAGATTTATTTAAACTAACCGGAGAAAAAACAAAAGCATTAGATGCTTATGATTCTTCTGCAAATTATTATGCCGTAATTAAAGACAGTTCATCTATCATTAATAATTTTAATAATGTGGGTGATGTTTATAAGAACGATAAAAACTACACCAAAGCAGTTGAATATTATAATAAAGCCTACGGATACGCTAAATCGCTCAACTCAAAAAAACAATTAATTAATTCGCTTTCAAATATTGCAGGGGCTTACTTCTCGTACGATAGTAGTGCTGCCAAAAAATATTATAAACAATGTTTAGAATTAAGTAAAAGTGAGGGAGATATTGTAAATCAGTTTTATTGTTTGCTTAACCTTGGCACTTTAGAATCTCGCAATTATCATTTTGCTGCATCTTCCAATTATCTTAATCAAGCAGTAGCAATAAGTAATAAAATAAGCAGTAAAGAAGATATTGGTTTTTTATATAATAGTATGGGCAATATTGCTTATTGGCAATTAGATTTTACTAAGGCAGAACAGCATTACGATAAAGCAATGCAGATTTACGATTCTATTGGCAATAAAACAGAATACATAAAAAATATAAATAATATTGCTAATTTGTATATTTCAAAGGGAAATTTTGATGTTGCAGAAAAAAAATACAAACAATCTATTGCCATTGCCGAAAGTATTTCAAACAAATTATTAAAAGCCGATGGATTAAATGCACTTTCTTATTTATATCAATTACAAGGTGAAATTAATAAAGGCTTTGCTACTAACGATAGTGCTATGCAATTATATACAACCACAGGTAGCAATTCCTCTTTAGCAGATGGTTACATAACAAAAGGAATTTTATATAGCACACAAGGAGAGTATGCAAAAAGTGTTGCTGCATACACAACTGCAGATTCTATTTACACTTTAGAAAAAATGGAATTTGCAAGAGCTACTTCTATTAATAATATTGGCAATGTATATTATTTGCAAGCCGATTATGAAAAAGCATTGGCAGCTTTTATTGAAGCAGAAAAAAAACTAACTCCCGGTATTATAGATGAAACTTATCTTTTAATTAATGTAAACATAGCCGAGTGTAAGTTTTATTTAAAGCAATATAAAGAAGCAGAAAAGCAATTATTAGAGTTACTTCCACTTATTCAATCAAAACAATTAAACAGATTAGCATGTGCCACTACTTTGGTATTGGGTAAATTATATTACACAATAAATCAATATAATAATGCAGAAAAATATTTAACCTCTACCAAAGAAATTGGTGTAAAAAATAATGAAACAGAAAGAATAGTAGAATCTTCTATTTACTTAGGAAAAACTTATAGTGCCCTAACAAAAAATGAACAGGCTTACAATAATTTAATAACAGCCGCAAACATTAGTACACAATTTAATATTACTAAATTAAACTGGGAAGCCTTGTACGAATTAGGTTTATATCATTACAACAATAACAAACCAGACAGTGCTATAACTTATTTTAAAAAAGCAGTAGAGTTGGTTGAAAAAAATACCAATAATTTATATGGTGGAGAAAGTGCCAAGAAAAAATATTCGCAAGATGAAAAGAAAGTTAATTTATACAGTAAGTTAGTAGCAGCTTTGGCAGCAAACAACAAAACAGAAGAAGCATGGTTTTATGCCAACAAAAGCAGTAACGCTGCCTTAAAAGATAAAATTGGTACCATAACCGTAAACAGTAACGATAAAGAAAAACAAAATGCCGTAAACAAAGCTTCTGCTTTATTACAACAACAAAATGCAATTGAAAAAAGTATTACCGATTTGCAATCTAAAAACAATACACAACAAAACGCACAACAAATTGCATCACTTAATAAAAAAAGAGAAATTGTTGCAAGCGAATATTTGAATTATATACAAAAATTAATTGAAACCTATCCAGACCTTTCAGAGTATTTTAAAAAGAATGCTAATCCTGAAGAATTTAAAAAATATAAAAGCAAACTTCCGGCAGATGCAGCTGCATTGTTATACTTAATAAACGATAATCAATTACTTATTTTTTCTGTTACCAACGAAAAAATTGGCATTAAAGTAATTGATATGAAAGAAGATATAAACACAACTATTACGCAATACATAGGTTTATTAAATGTTCCGGGAAAATCATCGGGTACAAGCACTTTACAATTACGTTCAACCGTATTGCGTGAACGGAAACCCATTACAGGCGTAACTTTTACAGAAACATCAGAAAAATTATACAACTTATTAATTAAAGATGTATTGCTGGATATTAAAGACAAAAAGAAACTTTGCATTATACCCAACGGAAGATTAACCAATATTCCTTTTCAATGCTTAGGGCAAAGAATGCCTGATAGTTCTTTTCATTTTTTAGTAGAAGATTACAGCATATTTTATACAAGTAAGTTAGATATATTTTTAGATAACAGTAACAGCGAAAAAAACTTTGCATCGTTTACTGCATTTGGTAACCCGGATAAAAGTTTACCAAGTGCAAAAACAGAAGTAACAGAAATAGGAAAAATTATTACTAAAGCAACCGTATATACCGAAGAAGCCGCCACAGAAGAAAAAGCAAAAAACAGTTTAACAAAAAATAAATATGTACATTTTGCTACGCATGGTATTTTAGATTATACCGATTTTAAAAACTCTTACTTAAAATTTGCATCTGATAATAATGATGATGGTAAACTAACTATTGAAGAAGTAAAAACTTTAGATATTGATAACTGCGAATTAGTTACACTATCAGCTTGTGAAACTGCCATATCGCAAGAATTAAAAAAAGGTTGGTATGTATCTCCTGCCAATTCGTTTTTAATTAACAATGTAAAAAGTGTAGTTGCCTCTTTATGGAGTGTTGATGATAATGCTACCAGTATTTTAATGAAAGAGTTTTATAAAAATTTGCAAACAATGGGCAAAGCCGATGCATTAAGAAAAGCACAAGAAACTTTAAGCAAAGACCCCAAGTATGTACATCCGTTTTATTGGGGAGCATTTGTTTTGTACGGAGATTGGAAATAATTTTTTTAATAAAGAGCAATTAATTATTCTTTTTATTCTTACAAAACAATGCTGCAAACATTGTATCTGCTTTATTGTTGTAACCTTTTATTAATTGCATCTCAATTAATGAAAGTTCAAATTTTTCTTTCAAAAAATTAGCAACTTCTTCATTTTCTTTTTTAAATACAGAACAAGTTATGTATAAGAAATAACCGTTTTCTTTTACATAATTTATTGCATTACTTACAATTTGTTTTTGAAGCGTTGCATAATTTTCTATTTTTTCTTTTGTAAAGAAAAGTAGTTGTTCGGGTGTTCTGCCCCATGTGCCACTACCGCTGCAAGGTGCATCGCAAATGATTAAATCATATTGTGAGTAGTGAGTAGTAAGTAGTGAATTTTTTTTATTCACGTTTAACGGTTTACGATTTACGATTGATAAATCTGCCACAAACGAATGATAATTTTTTATGCCTGCTTTTGCAAAACGTTTTTGTAAATTTTGAAGAATAGATTGTCTTACATCGCTTACTGTTAAATTAATATTTTGAAAAACATCTTTTACTAAAATAGATTTTCCGCCGCTTGCTGCACAACAATCCCAAACAGATATAGGTTTGTAATTTAAAGTTATTAATTGAAGTAATGCCCCTACCCTTTGAGATGAGTAATCTTGCACAACAACTTCTTCGTCAATATTTACAATGCTTTCAATTTTACTTGCATTGGGTAATGCCAAACAATTATTAGTTAATTGATTGAACGAAATATTATGCTCATTCAATTTTTGTAAAACATTTTTTTCTTTATTAGGGCGAATACGTAAAAACAAATCGGGTTGAGTAAGATGAGAATTTATAAAAGTATTTATATCAATATCATCACTTAATTCATTTGTAAAACAAAAAATATCTTCAATACAAAAATCAGAAAATTGTTTTTGAACAAAATTTATGCGTTGCTGCAAACTCTTTACCCAATTGGTTTTCCAATTATCATCAAACAAAATATTCCATTCAGGTTTAATTATTTCATTACATAAAAACAAAGCGATTTTTATTTTTTCTTGAAACAGAATTTTATTAGCTGCATTACCTAATCTGTAATAATTAAAACATAAGTTGGCAATTTGTTTTCTATCTCTGCTGCCAAATTTTTTATGTTGAGAAAAATAATTTTTTAAATAAGCTGCTAAAGGAATTTCTCCTTTGTATTGCTCAATAATTTTTTGAGTAGTAAGTATATGTTGTTGAATGAATGACACAAAGCAATTTAAAACAAAACAGCGTACACAAAAATTTTATGCACGCCGTTTAAACATATTAATAAAATTAATTATAGTTCTAACAAAGTTTTTACAGGATCTTTTCCTATTAAAAGCAATGCAGGATTTTCTAATAACTCTTTTACTCTAACCAAAAAACTTACACTTTCTCTTCCGTCAATTATTCTATGGTCGTAGCTTAAAGCCAAGTACATCATAGGTTTTATTTCTACTTTACCATTTATAGCCATTGGCCTTTCTTGAATTTTGTGCATACCTAAAATAGCACTCTGCGGAATATTAATAATAGGTGTACTCATTAAACTTCCAAATACACCGCCGTTGGTAATGGTAAAAGTTCCGCCAGTTAATTCATCGGCAGTTAATTTACTGTCTCTTGCTTTTGTTGCTAATTCAATTACTTTCTTTTCAATATCTGCCATGCTTAAACTTTCTACATTTCTAATTACAGGCACGGTTAAACCTCTTGGTGTACTTACGGCAATAGAAATATCTGCATAATCATGATACAATAATTCATCTCCATCAATATAAGCATTTACAGTTGGCCACTCACTTAACGCAATAGCACAAGCTTTTGTAAAGAAGCTCATAAAGCCTAAGTTTACGCCATGAGTTTCTTTAAATTTATCTTTATTCGTTTTTCTTATTTCCATTATTGCAGTCATATCAACCTCATTAAAAGTGGTTAACATGGCTGTTGTATTTTTTGCTTCAACCAATCTTCTACTTATAGTTTTACGCAAATTGCTCATTCTTTCTTTGCGTACATTTCTGCTAAATAATGCTGCACCCGCAAAAGCTTTTTTACCTGGATTTGTTAGAGCATCTAACACATCATGCTTCAATATTTTTCCGCCAAAACCACTTGCTTCAATTTTATTTACATCTACTTTTTTATCTGCAATAATTGCACTTGCAACAGGTGTTGCTTTAACATCATTTGCAACAGCAGTTACCGAAGCCTGAGAAGTTGCAGGTTTTGGAGTTTCTATTTTTACTTCAGTTGCATCTTGTGTTTTAGCGGTTGAAGCAGGTTTTGCAGCAGTTTCATCTATTTGTGCTAAAATGCTTCCAATAGCAATGGTATCACCTTCATTAACCAATTGCTTTAATACACCGCTTTGTTCTGCGTTTACTTCAAAAGTTGCTTTTTCACTTTCTAATTCGGCAATTACTTCATCGCGTTCTACATAACTGCCTTCTTTTTTAGTCCACTTTAAAAGTGTTACTTCACTTATTGATTCTCCAACCGATGGAACTTTAATTTCAATCATAAAAAATATTTCTAATTTGTTGTTATCAACTTTATTATATTAATTAAACTTTAGTTGCGTCGCACTCTTTTACGTTTTGTTCGCTATTCATCAAATACCAAATGCAGTGTTTAAAATTTCTGCCTGTTCTTGTGCATGTATTTTTGCATAGCCTGTAGCTGTTGCTGCACTTGCATTTCGGCTAATAATACCAAAGTTTATATTTTTCAAATTCATTTTTAAAAACGATGCTGCACCCATATTTAATGGTTCTTCTTGTATCCAAAACCAAGTTGCTTTATTATATTTTTTATACAATACATCTAACTGATTTTGTGGTAAAGGATATAGTTGTTCTACCCTTACAACTGCAATATCTTTTCTATTTTCTTTTTGTTGTTTTTCAATTAATTCAAAAGCAATTTTACCAGAGCAGAACAATACTTTTTTTATTGTATTACTATCTTCAACAGCTACATCATCTATCACTTCTTTAAAACCGCCTTGCGTAAATTCATTAATATAACTATAGCTTCCAGCATAACGCAAATATGCTTTGGGCGAAAAATTTATCATTGGTTTACGAAAAGGCCAAGCAACTTGTCTTCTTAATGCATGAAACAAATTAGCAGCACTTGTAATATTGGTAATTACTAAATTTAGTTCGGCACATACTTGTAAAAATCTTTCCATTCTTGCACTGCTATGTTCTGGACCTTGACCTTCATAACCGTGTGGCAGCAGCATTACAATACCATTCATGCGTTGCCATTTTTGCTCGCCTGCACTAATAAATTGATCTATCATTGTTTGTGCACCGTTACTAAAATCTCCAAACTGTGCTTCCCATAATACTAACGAATCTGGATTTGCCATTGCATAACCATATTCAAAACCTAATACACCATATTCACTAAGTAAAGAATTATATATACGAAATTTTTGTTGTTCGTCTTGTAAATCTTTTAACCGATTGTACCCTTTGTTAGTTACTTCATCTCTTAATACTGCATGGCGGTGACTAAATGTGCCTCGCTTTACATCTTGCCCACTCATTCTTACTACTTTACCTTCGGTAATAATTGAGGCGTAAGCTAAAAGTTCGGCTGTTGCCCAATCTATTTTTTGTTCTGTTTCTAAAAGTTTTATTTTATCGTGTAATAATTTTTCTATCTTTTTTAAAGGATGAAAATCTGTAGGCCAGCTCATTATTCCTTTAAATAAATTTCTTAACTTTTCTTCTGTAACAGCAGTTTCGGGAGATTTTAAAAAATCTTCAGTTGTTGCTTTTCTTAATTTTTTCCATGCTAATTCCGGCGATTGATAATTATAAGGAAGTGGATTTTGTTTTACTTCATCTAAACGTTCTTGCAAATCTCCCCAGAATTTTTTCTCCATTTCTTTGGCTAATTCTTGAGCATCTGCCTCGCCATGTTCTATTAAATATTTTGTATATACTTCGCGTGGATTAGGGTGTTTATCAATTAAAGCATACAATTGTGGTTGTGTGTATTTGGGGTCATCGCCTTCATTATGCCCATGGCGGCGATAACAAACCATATCAATAAAAATATCGCTATTAAATTCTTGACGATATTGTGTTGCAATTTCAGAGCATTTAATTACCGCTTCTGCATCATCTCCATTTACATGTAATACCGGAGCTTGAATCATAGCTGCGGCAGATGTGCAATAATCGCTACTGCGTGCATCATCAAAATCTGTTGTAAAACCAATTTGATTATTTATTACAAAATGAATAGTTCCACCGGTGTAATAACCTTTTAAATTACTCATTTGTAAAATTTCATATACAATTCCTTGCCCTGCAACCGAAGCATCTCCATGAATTAATATTGGAAGAATTTTATCGTAATTGCTATTGTATAAAACATCTGCTTTACTTCTTGCAAAACCCAACACCACAGGATCTACCGCTTCTAAATGCGATGGGTTGGGCATTAGTTTTAAATGAATATGTTTATCATTAAAAGTTGTAACCTCACTTCCATAACCCATGTGGTATTTTACATCTCCGCTGCCCATTGTTTGATCTACTTTTGCAGTGCCTTCAAACTCACTAAAAATTTGCTCGTAAGTTTTTCCCATAATGTTGGCTAACACATTTAATCTGCCTCTGTGTGCCATACCAATAACTACTTCTTCAACATTATCATTTGCTGCAATATTTATTATAGCATCTAAAGCTGCAATGGTTGTTTCTCCGCCTTCTAATGAAAATCTTTTTTGACCAACGTATTTTGTGTGAAGAAATTTTTCGAACATTACACCTTGGTTCAGTTTCTCTAAAATTCGCTTCTTTTTATTTAATGGTAAAGGCTCATGCACCTTTTGTTCCATTGCTTTGGTAAGCCAATCTATTTTTTGTTGGTCGCTTATATATTTATATTCTATACCAATATTAGTGGCATAAGATTTTTTAAGGTGTGTTTGAATATTGCGAAGTGTAGTTTTTCCTAAACCTAATAAACTTCCTGCCTCAAATTCTTTATCTAAATCGGCATCGGTAAAACCAAAAAATTCAAGATTTAAATTGGCGTGCCTGTCTTTTCTTTCTCTAATTGGGTTGGTTGTTGCAATTAAATGACCTTTGTTTCTATAACCCAAAATCATTCTATATACACTTATTTCTTTTAGCCAATCAGTTGAGCTTAAGGTTGAAGTTGCAACTGAGGTTGTAGTTTTGCCATTGGCAACATTGCTTACAGCAAAATCGAAACCTTCAAAAAACTTTCTTAAATCAGGGTCTATTGCAGATGGATTGACCACAAACTCTTTATACAAATTTTCTATAAAAGAGGGATGTGAATTAGTAATGTACGAAAAGTCCTTCATGAGTGGAGTTTGAAACGCTGGGTAAAATGGTTGCAAATATCGTATTTTGAAGGGAGAAAAAAAACGTATTATTCACACTTAATCATCTATTTATTATATTTTTTTGAAAGAAATTTTTCTATTTAATTACATACCATTACTTTTGCCGTCCGAAAAAATATTATAATGGCAAACCATTCAGCTACTAAAAAAGATACCAGACAAGCCGCTAAACGCAGAGACAGAAATAAATATTACGGTAAAACTACTCGTAATGCAATACGTGATTTAAAAGCTACTTCAGATACAAAAGCTTATGACGATAAGATGCCTGAAGTTGCATCAATGATTGATAAGTTGGCTAAACGTGGAATTATTCATAAAAATAAAGCTGCTAATTTAAAAAGTAAATTAGCTAAGAAAAAAGCTTAAACAATATTTGTTTTATTTAACTAAAACCTGTTGCCATTGGCAGCGGGTTTTTTGTTTTATTGGTTAATAGAAAATATTACCGAGAAACGGTTAATATTTGGCTCAATAGGATTATAAATTAATTGCCCATCATGTATATCAATAATTCTTTTGGCTATTGATAAACCTAAACCAAAACCTTTTATTTTAACTGCATTATCGCTTCTGAAAAAAGGTTGCATTAAATTTTGAATATCTTTTTGTGAAATTAATTGTCCGTTATTTTCAATATTTATAATTATTTGAGTGCCTGTGTTTTCAATATTTATATCAACTTTTTTATTGAAAGAATAAATAACAGCGTTTTTAATTAAGTTAATAAATGCTGCTTTTAACAATGCATCGCTAATTGGTAACATAAGTTGTTTTTCATTAGCAGGATGTTCTTTAAATGAAAGAGAAATATTAGCAGAAGGATATATTTTTTGTGTTGTGGCAATAGCTTCAAATATTACTTCATCTATTCTAATTAAAGGCAACGAATTAAAAGAAGGTAATTTTTCGTATTGAGATAATAGTAATAACGAATTGGTTAATTCAATTAAAGAAAGTTGATCTTCTTTTAATGAGCGTAATAATATTTTAACTTCTTCGGGGCTTATATTTTTGTTTAATGCGGCTTCTGTTTGAGAAAGCATAACTGTTAATGGCGTTCTTAATTCATGCGAAGCATTATGTACAAAACTGCGTTGTGTTTCAAAAGCATTATTAAGCCTGTTAAGCATTTTATTAAAACTGCTGGTAATTTGTTGTAACTCATCATTAACCGTTATTTCGGGTAAATGTTCAAATAAATTAGAAGCATTTATTTTTTGCATTTGCAAACTAAGTTCTGTTAAAGGTTTTAAAGCCTGATTTACAAAGAAAAGGCTAAGTACTACAGTTAAAAAAAGGCCTCCTATAAATACAAAAATTAAAATATAACCCATTTGCTGAAGCCTTTGTAAACCTATTTTATCAAACGCAGAAACAAATACATACACACCAACTTCACTTACATAAAAACCAATATGTTGATAGTTGTTATCATCTTTAAACTGATAATCATTGTTAGCTGCAACATTTTTAAGCAATGTTTTGTTTATAAAAAAATTAAGTGTATCGGGTTTTTTAAATATAATATTTTGTGCAGTATCGCATATAACAATTATCTCGCTGTTTAAAATATTTTTATGTTCTGCATTTAATTTTTCTGTTAAATCTTGTTTGTGGTTTATTCTAAGATCTGCATATTCATCAAAAAGTTTTTGTCCTTCAATATGCAAACGTCTGTAATAATCTTCGGTTCTATAATCTCTATACAGAATATAAATAGTAATGCAAGAAATAAATAAAATTATGGCAACAAAGAGCGTGAATAATAAAGCAAATCTTTGTTTTAATTTCATAAAACATTATTTAATAAAATATCCAAATCCTGCTTTTGTTTGTATTAATTTATCGGTGTAAGGTTTATCTATTTTATTACGAAGAAAACTAATGTAAACTTCAATGGCATTGGTTCCTGTATCAAAGTTTAAATCCCAAACTTTACCCATAATTTCTTGCTTAGAAATTACTTTCCCTTGGTTTTTAACTAATAAAGTTAATAAAGCAAACTCTTTGGCAGTTAAAGGTATGTCGTGCCCTGCTCTTGTTACTGCTTTTGTTTTTAAGTTAATAGATAAATCGTGAACAGAAAGTATATTATCTTCACTTAATGATGTTCTTTTTAATGCTGCTTTTATTCTGGCAATTAATTCTTCAAAATAAAATGGTTTAACAATGTAATCATCTGCACCAAATTTAAAAGCATCAACCTTATCTTGAATTTCACCTAATGCTGTAAGCATGATAATAGAAATATCGGTATCTGCATTTCTAAATGCTTTGCATAATTCTCTTCCGTTTTTACCGGGTAAGTTTATATCTAACAATGCTAATGAATAATTATGTTGCATAAATAATTCTTGTGCCAATAAACCATCGGTAGCAATATCAACTATAAAGCCTACACTTGTTAGTTCTTGTTTAATTACTGTTGCCAATTTTATTTCATCTTCAACCAATAATATTTTATATTGCTTTTCCATTATTTAATTTTCCTTATTAAACTCAATATTAATGAAAAAAATTACTATTTCATTTTTACTTGCCATTTATTGCATAAACAGTTACGCACAAAATATGCAAACTGTATTTGAAAAAACAAATGGAAAAGAATCTGCAACATATTTTGAATGTATTCAATTTTATAAAAAATTAGCTGCAAACAATTCAATTATTTCTATAAAAAATTTTGGCTTAACCGATGCAGGATACCCACTACAACTGGTTTTGGTAAGTAGTGATAAAAGTTTTAACCCTACCCAATGGCAACAAAAAGTGGTTGTATTTATTAATAATGGCATTCATCCCGGAGAGCCTGATGGTATTGATGCAAACCAAATGTTGGTAAGAGATATTGTTGCAAAAAAAATCCCTCTTCCAACAAATATTGTATTGGCAATTATTCCGGTTTATAATATTGGTGGAAGTTTAAATAGAACTCCTTACTCTCGTGTAAGTCAAAATGGACCTGCAGAGTATGGCTTTAGAGGCAATGCACAAAATTTAGATTTGAATAGAGATTTTATTAAATGTGATAGTAAAAATGCAAGAGAGTTTACAAAAATTTTTCATTGGCTAAATCCTGATATTTTTATTGATAACCATGTAAGTGATGGAGCAGATTATCAACACACCATGACCATGCTTACTACACAACACAATAAATTGGGCGGAGAAGTTGGAAAATATTTACACGATGTTTTTGAACCTTCATTATACAAAAGCATGCAGCAAAAAAATTGGGTTATGTGCCCTTATGTAAATTTTGAAATGGGAAATCCTGATAGAGGTTGGGATGCATATTACGATTCTCCAAGATACAGCAGCGGCTATGCCGTATTATTTCAAACCATTGCATTTGTACCTGAAACACACATGTTAAAACCTTATGCAGACAGAGTTAAAAGCACTTATGCGTTTATGCAAGCAATAATTGAAGAAGCAAGCAAACAAGCAACTACGCTTAAACAAAAAAGAAAAGAAAGTATTGAAGCTGTAATGCAACAAAAACAATTTGCCATACAATGGAAAGTAGATAGTTCAAAAATTGATACCATTAATTTTATGGGTTATGAAACAGGTAAAAAAATTAGTGATGTTAGCGGTTTAAATAGAATGTTTTACGACCACAGCAAACCTTTTACAAAACCCGTAAAGTATTATAACTATTTTGTAGGAACCAAATTTGTTTCAAAACCAAAAGCATATATTATTCCGCAAGGTTGGTGGGCTGTAACAGATTTATTAAAACTAAACAACGTGCAAATGCAGCAATTAAAAAAAGATACTTTAATTGAAATTACTGCTTACCATATTGATAATTATAAAACCGGCTCAAGAGCTTACGAAAAACATTATGCACATAACGATGTAAGCGTTTCTGCCAACCAACAAAAAATAAAATTTTTAAAAGGAGATTATATTATTTATACCGGACAAAAAGCTGATAGGTTTTTAGTAGAAACATTAGAACCAGAGGCTTACGATAGTTATTTTGTTTGGAATTTTTTTGATGCTGTATTACAACAAAAAGAAGGTTATAGCAATTACCGTTGGGAAGATGTTGCCGGTGTTTATTTACAACAACACCCTGAGTTAAAAGAAAAATTAGAAGCTAAAAGAAAAGCAGATGCAGCATTTGCCAATAACGCTTTTGCACAATTAGATTTTGTTTATAAAAATTCACCTTATTACGAACCTGCACATTTAAGATACCCTGTGTATAGATTAAATTAAAAAAAATATTAAAATTCATCTTAAAATTGTACATTCGAGTATTCATAAAAGCCAATATCATTAAGTAAAACCGTTAACTAAAACTTAATGATTAACAATGGGGGTAAAAAATTTACTTAGTTGCTTTTTATTTCTTTGCTTTATTTGTACTACCAATTCATTATTGGCACAATCTCCGTCTGCAAGTTTTAGCGTAAACAATACCAACCAATGTATAACAGGAAATAGTTTTTCATTTACCAATACCTCAACAGGTTTATTAACTTATAACTGGGATTTTGGAGATAGCACTTATTCAACCAATACCAATACCACAAAGGTTTACAGCATTGCCAAAGATTATAACGTTACTTTAATAGCAACAGATACTTCAGGTATAAAATATTATTATTCGCAAAAAATTACAGTAAATCCTTTACCTGTAATGTCTTTTAATGTTTTAGCCGGAGCAATTACTGGTACCAGTTATAATTTTATTAGTACATCGTCTGTAACTTCAGGTTATATAACTTCTTATCAATGGAGTTTTGGAGATGGAACAACTGCCACCGGGCCTAACCCTTATAAAAGTTATTCGGCAATTGGTACTTATAATATTACCCTTACCGGAACAACAAATGCAGGATGCACCAACAGTATTACCACACCTGTAACTATAAATATTTCAAACGTTGCTAATGCACCTGCTGCATTTACTGTAAATACTATTGACCAATGTTTTACCAACAATAATTATGTATTTACCAATACAACACCTGTAAACGGTAATGAAATTTATTTATGGGAATTTGGAGATGGAACAACTGCTACAACACAAAATGCTCAAAAAAATTATAGTGCTGCAGGTTTATACATAGTTAAATTAACTATTATACGAAATAATGATACTTCAAGAGCAAGCCAACAAGTTAGTGTATATCCTAAACCTACGGTAAATTTTACGGCATTATCATCTCAATCTGAAGGAAAAAGTTTTTCATTTTTAAGTACATCATCAGTTGCATTTGGCACACCCACTTATTTCTGGGATTTTGGAGATGGCTCTACTTCTACTTTAAGTAATCCTACAAAATTATATGCTGCAACAGGTTCGTATAATGTAAAGTTGATTGTAACCAATACAACAGGTTGTGCAGATAGTAGTACACAAACTATTACTACCTGCCCCACCATAACAGCAGGTTTTACTGCAACATCAACCGGTGGCGTTTGTACTTACAATAATAGTTATTCCTTTACTAATACAAGTAATGCAAGTAGCGGAACAACAAGCTACAGTTGGAGTTTTGGAGATGGAACAACTTATTCAGGCAATACACCTCCTTCAAAATCTTACAACGTGTTTGGAGATTATGTTGTAAAAATGGTTGCTACAAATACAAATGGCTCTTGTATTGTAAAAGATTCAACAACTCAATATATTACAATTTATCCTAAACCAAAAGTTGATTATACTTTATACTTAAATACCGAATTGCAAACATTAAATGTTGCCGATACATTAAAGAAATGTTTTACTAACGGAAATGATTTTTCATTTATAAGTACAAGTTCTATAGGTAGAGGAATTATGTTGTATAAATGGGATTTTGGAACAACAGCCATAACTTACAGAGATGGTAATGATACTTTTGTAAATCCGAGAATTATTTTTCAAACCGATGGATTATATCCTGTGAAATTAAAAGTAACATCTTTAGAAGGTTGCACAGATAGCATTACTTATTATTTTAAATTAGTTACTCCACCTATTCCAAGTTTTACAAGTATTATTCATTATTCTACTCCAGATTCATTATATGTTCCATCTGTACAATTAAATAATACTACAGTCTACAGTGGTGTAAGTACTATTCATTATGAGTGGAGTGATGGAGGATACAATAATGCAACATTATACAATACCAATGCATGGAATCCTACTTATACTAAAGGCGGTAATTACACTATAACATTAAAAGCAGTGGCAGATGGAATTGCTGGTTGTGAAAATTCTGTAAGCAACAATATTCAGTTTTATGTAAAACCAAGTGCAGAATTTAATATTGCTTCATACGCATACGATGCAAGTGGAAATCCGTTGCTTACATTTAACAATATCAGCAACCTTACAGAAACATCTCCTTCATTAAGTTATTTATGGAATTTTGGAGACGGAGCTACTTCTAATGCCGTAAACCCAATTCACACTTATAGTTCAGCAAACGGTATAACCAATGTAACACTAACTGTTACTAATAACAATGGCGGTTTACAAAACAGTGTTACCCATACAGTATTTGTTGCCGCAAAACCAACTGCTATTATAGGTGTACATATTGATACTGTTATTACAGCAGGTGGCACTACTTATTATATTCAACCTAAAAATCTTTCACCTATTCCAAGTGGAAGTATAGCAATTACCAACTGGACATACACCATACAAAGCCCTATTGGTACTATTGCTTCAACGTATGCATCTGGTGATATTGCAACAGGAACATTACCCACACAAATAGCAATTAGTGCAAGCAGTACTTATCAAATTTCCATTAACTTAACTGTAACAAGCAATTTGGGAATGACAGATGCAACAACAGCCATTGTAGGTTCTGCAACAAATAGCGGGTATACAACTTTTAGCAACACTCCTATTTCAAATACCTTGCCTTCTTTATCAAATGTTCTATCTGTTAATAATAGAACAGCAGCATTAACTACAGTTCCTCTTGTTATCTATCCCAATCCTGCACAGTCTTTCATTAATGTAAACTTTGCACCGGGCAGTACAAAATATGCTACTATAAATATTTATACTACTACGGGTGCTTTATTAATATCACAAAAAGAAATTATTAATAATATAATATATCATAAAGCAAAAGTTAATGTAAGTGCATTGCAAAAAGGAAATTATTTTATTGAAATTATAGATGCTACGCTAAACAAAATTGGTTCGGCCTTATTAAAAAAAGAATAGTGTTTTATACATTCGTAAGCCAACAGCACAAACCATATAAATTAATTTGAAACTTTGTTGAAATAAAAAATTAGCATAGCATAATTAGTGTCCCTATTTTTGTTTTGATGAAATGGATTCTATTATCAACGCTTACAATTTTAATTGCTACAACAAAATCTATCTCGCAAGATTCAAGCAGTAATAAAAAAATTTCTTTGCATTATCAGGCAACCTTGATACCGCAATACGCATTTAAATTTAATTCACCTTACACAGGTACTAATAGTTTTATTTCAGGCGAGCCCGTGCGTACTTCATTTACCACAACATTATTTGCAGCATATAAACCTTTTAAAAACACCTATTTAGTTTTTAATCCAGAGTTAGCTGCAGGCAAAGGCTTAAGCCAAACATTAGGTATTGCAGGGTTTCCTAACGGAGAAATTTATCGTGTTGGAGATCCTAAACCTCAATTATTTGTGGCAAGGTTATATGCAGAACAGAGATTCCCTTTATCTTCAAAAAAAGAATTTGTAGAAACAGATGAAAATCAAATAAAAGAAAAAACAAATACAGAATATATTTCTTTAATAGCAGGAAAATTTGCTTTAACAGATTTTTTTGATGATTGTGAAGTAAGCCACGACCCACGTACACAATTTATGAATTGGAGTTTAATGGCAAATGGTGCATGGGATTATCCAGCAAATGTTCGTGGATATGTTTACGGTGCAGTTGCACAAGCCAAATGGAAAAAATATGCCATACGTGCTGCCATTACTGCCGTACCAATGGCAGCCAACGAACCCGAATTACAATTTAAAGGCAAACAAGCAATGGGTAGTGTTATTGAGTTTGAATTAAATCACTTCAACTTAACAAAAAGAAAAAAAGAAGGTTACTATCATACATTACATATTGGTTTTTTTAGCAACCATGCCAGAATGGGAAACTACCAAACATCAATAAACACAGGGCTTGCAACATTTATGCCTCCAGATATTACAGACAGCAGAATGTATGGTAGAGCCAAAAACGGATATTATTTTAGTTTAGAAAGCCATAGAGGCAAAGCGCACCATTTTATTAAACACAGTAAAAATGATGGGCAAAATGAAACTTGGGCATTTACAGAAATTGATGCAAGTGTTGCAACAGGTTTTAGTTTTGATGGATCTATTTGGAAAAGGAGGAATGATAATTTTGGAGTAGCTTACGTTAGAAATGATTTATCGGAACCACATAAACAATATCTTAAAGGCGGCGGCTATGGTTTTATTATTGGAGATGGAAAACTAAACTATGCATCAGAACAAATTATTGAAGCCTATTATTCTTTAAGCATAAACAATAAACTATTTCTTACTCCAGATTATCAATTTGTATTACATCCTGCCTATAATGCAGATAGAGGCCCCGTGCATGTTGTATCGTTACGGTTACACTTTGCATTATAATAAAATTTCAAAATATTTAGTTTGTATTTTTTCTACTTTTCAAAACATTAAACAGATGGTTGTATGAATTAACAAATCTGTAATAAATGTGGCAAGGTTTTTTCAATCATACAATAAACAACATTCATGATTTAAAACTTTACGCCATGAAAACTTATTTATCAATAACTGTTGTTGCTTTGTTGTTTGCCATAACAACAAGTTCTTGCTATGTTTCTCAATCTGTAGCACAACCAGTACAAGACGATTATTACAATAACGCACAACCCGATCTTTCATTTAATACTTTTTATAATGAATTATCGCCTTTTGGTAGATGGATAACTTATCCGCAATACGGACAGGTTTGGGTTTCATACGAAACCGGATTTATTCCATATCAAACATCTGGTCATTGGATTTATAGTAATTACGGATGGACTTGGGCATCAAATTATAGTTGGGGTTGGGCTCCTTTTCACTATGGTCGTTGGGATTACGACCCGTTTTATGGTTGGTTCTGGGTTCCCGGATACGAATGGGCTCCTGCATGGGTTAGTTGGAGAACAGGTGGCGGATATTATGGATGGGCTCCGTTAGCTCCCGGCTTTAATATAACCATTGGTGCTACGTTTGGTAATATTCCCAGAGAACGTTGGTGCTTTATTCAAGATAGATATATGGGATACGGAAACATTAACAGATACTATATAAATCGTTCAAGAAATATTACAATTATTAACAATACAACAATTATTAATAATACCAATATTTACAACAATGCAAGATACTTATCTGGTCCAAACAGAAGTGATGTTGAAAGAAGTACAGGAAGGCCTGTACCAACTATTCAGGTAAGAGATGCTAACAGACCCGGACAACAAATAAATGGTAATAATTTTACCGTATATAGACCAAGTGTTGTAAGAAATAACAATACAACAAGACCAGGTAATAATAATGCAACAATTGAAAATAATAGAAATGAAAGACCTATAACAAGGCCTATAGTTCCTAATACGCCTACACCTTACAGGCCACAAGAACCAGATAAGAGGCCTTCTGCTCCTATGCCAACTCAACCTTATCCTTCTTATCCTTCAAGGCCTGAACAACTCAGCAGGCCAATCAATCCAATGCCACAACCAGAAAGGCGACCAGTTATTCCGCAACAAAATCAGCCTGCTAACCCAAGGCAACAATATCCTCAAACAAGACCAATGCCACAACGTCCTATTATTCAAAACCAACAACCTCAATATCTTCCACAACAAAGAAGATCAACTGAACAAAGAGGTGATGGAAGATGGGGTAGGTATTAAATTATTATAACATATATAAAATAAAGCTCCTTTTAAATTATAAAGGAGCTTTTTAGTAATTAGTAGTAACTAAAATTAAACACTAAAGGAACTTCCACAACCACAAGTTTTACTTGCATTAGGATTAGTAAAAGTAAAACCACGGCTGTTTAAGCCATCATGCCAATCAATCAACATTCCGTATAAATACAAACCATGACTTTTGTTCATAATAAACGGTAAACCTTCAAATTCATACGTTTCATCATCTGCTTGTTTTTCTTCAAAACCCAATACATAACTTAAACCGCTACAGCCACCACCTTTTACGCCAACTCTTAAACATAAATTTTTATCAAAACTATCTTCCTTCATTAATCGTTTCAATTCAGTAATTGCATTTTCTGTAAAACTTACCGGCGGTGCAGATAATATTGTTTGCATAAATTAAAAATTTCTTTACAAAAATACGGGTACTTCAAAAATTGTAGTTCATTAGTACTTACGGTTCACGTAATTTTTAAGATTACTATTATTGTGCAGTAATAAAACGATACTGTTATTTTTGCTGAAATATAATTTTAATGGACATAACATTAGTTTTAAGCACCGTTATAGCAGTTTTAATAGCATCGTTTCTGGGGTTTTTATTTTGGCTTCAAAGAAAAGAACATAAAAGAGAACTTGAAAATACTAACAACAACAAAGCCAATACTTCGCTGCAACTTCAAGCTTATGAAAGGCTTACTTTATTAGTAGATAGAATTGCTTTGCCTAATTTAATTGCAAGAGTAAATGAACCGGGTTTATCTGTAAAAGAAATGCAACAATTATTAAATCAAAATATAAAACATGAATTTGATTATAATATTACACAACAAATATATGTAAGTCAAAATGCATGGAACGCAGTTAAAAGTTTAAAAGAACAAAATATGTTAGCAATAAATCAATTAGCTAATATATTACCTGCTACTGCAACAGGGCTTGATTTAAATAAATTATTGTTAGAATATACAATGAATGATGCAAAAGGAAATATGCACCAAGCTGTTAGTGAAGCATTAAGTTACGAAGCAAAAAAAATATTATAATATCTTTTCTTGAAAAAGAAATAAAACAAATTGCACATGAGTGATGCTAAAAGATATACCGATAGCGGCATTGAAATAAAAGCAGTTTATACAAAAGAAAATACAACTGAAAATATTATTCAACAACCTGCTGTGTTTCCTTTTACAAGAGGCATACAACCAGATATGTATAGAGGTAAACTTTGGACAATGAGGCAATACGCAGGTTTCTCAACAGCAGAAGAAAGTAATAAACGTTATCATTATTTATTATCGCAAGGTGTAAGTGGATTAAGTGTTGCATTTGATTTACCAACGCAAATTGGTTACGATAGCGACCATGAATTAGCAGAAGGCGAAGTTGGTAAAACAGGTGTTGCTATTGATAGTTTAGAAGATATGGAACAATTGTTTGCTGGTATAAAATTAGAAACAGTATCTACCTCAATGACGATTAATGCAACAGGTTTTATTTTGTTGGCACTCTATGTTGCATTAGCAAAAAAACAAGGAGCAGATTTAAATAAAATTTCCGGCACAATACAAAACGATATTTTAAAAGAATATGCTGCAAGAGGTACTTATATCTATCCGCCCAAACCATCTATGAGAATTATTACAGATATATTTGAGTGGTGTAGTAAAGAACTTCCCAAATGGAATACTATTTCAATAAGTGGTTATCATATTCGCGAAGCAGGAAGTACTGCAGTGCAAGAAATTGCTTTTACTTTAAGCAATGGTAAAGCTTATGTAAAAGCAGCACAGGCAAAAGGCTTAAACATAAATGTATTTGGAAAACGATTATCATTTTTCTTTAATAGCCATAATAATTTATTTGAAGAAGTTGCCAAGTTTAGAGCAGCCAGAACCATGTGGGCAAAAATGATGAAAGCTTTAGGAGCAACCGATGAAAAAGCAATGATGCTTCGCTTTCATACACAAACAGGTGGCAGCACATTAACTGCACAACAACCATTAAATAATATTAGCAGAGTTACTATACAAACATTGGCGGCAGTATTAGGCGGCACACAAAGTTTGCATACCAATGGTTTTGATGAAGCATTAAGTTTACCAACCGAAGAAGCTGCACGTATTGCTTTACGCACACAACAAATAACAGCTTATGAAAGTGGCGTAGCAGATACTGTTGATCCTTTAGCAGGAAGTTATTTTATTGAAAATCTTACAAAAGAAATTGAAGAAAAAGCAACTGTATTAATTGAAAAAATTGATGTAATGGGCGGAAGTGTAAGTGCTATTGAACAAGGTTTTATTCAAAATGAAATTGCAAAAAGTGCTTATGAATATCAACAAAAAATAGAAACAAAAGAAAAAATAATTGTTGGCGTAAATCAATTTACTGTAAATAAAGAAGAGCCTGTTCCTCCATTTAAAATTGATGATAGTATTCGTTCAACACAAATTGAAAAATTAAAATTATTAAAAGCAAAAAGAGATAATACAAAAGTTATTGAATGTCTTGAAAGTATTGCTACTGCCGCAACACAGCAAGTCAACTTAATGCCTTTAGTAATTGAAGCAGTTGAAAATTATTGTACATTGGGTGAAATTTCTGATACATTAAGAAAAGTTTTTGGCGAGTATAAATAATTAAATAAAATGACTAAACTAAGCGTTAATATAAACAAGTTTGCAACATTGCGTAATGCAAGAGGCGGTAATAATCCAGATGTTGTTAAAGCTGCCATTGATGCACAATTGTTTGGTGCAGATGGTGTAACGGTTCACCCTCGCCCCGATGAAAGACATATTACTTATAAAGATGTTAGAGAAATAAAAAAAATTATAACAACAGAATTTAATATTGAAGGCAATTGCACCGAACAAAAATTTGTTGATTTAGTTTTAGAAACAAAACCACACCAAGTAACACTTGTGCCAGATGCTCTTAATCAAATAACAAGTAATCATGGTTGGAACACAATAGAACATAAAGAATATTTAACCAATATAATTGCTGTTTTTAAAAAAGCAAATATTCGTGTTTCAATTTTTGTTGATCCTATTATTGAAATGATAGAAGCCGCTGCACAAACAGGAACAGACCGTATTGAATTATATACTGAAAGCTACGCAAAACACTATACAGTTGATAAACAAAAAGCAATTGCACCATATATTGCTGCTGCACAAAAAGCAAAAGAATTAGGTTTAGGCTTAAATGCAGGCCACGATTTAGATTTACAAAATCTTCAATTCTTTAAACAAAATATTAATTGGTTAAATGAAGTAAGTATTGGTCATGCTTTAATTTGCGATGCTATTTATTTGGGTTATGAAAACGCTGTTCAATTGTATAAAAGGCAGTTGCAATAATTAATTTAATAATGAAATGATGTTCTTAATTTTAAAATTAATTTCATAAATATGGCAATAACAAAACCTCTTGTTGGAATTGTAATGGGCAGTGATAGTGATTTAAACATTATGCAGGCTGCTGCAGATATTTTAAAACAATTTAATATTAATTTTGAATTAACCATTGTATCTGCACATCGTACTCCGCAACGCATGATGGAATATGCATCTAAAGCAAAACAAAGAGGATTAAAAGTAATTATTGCCGGAGCCGGCGGTGCTGCACACTTACCGGGAATGATTGCTGCTGTTACAACTTTACCAGTAATTGGTGTACCAATAAAATCTTCTAATTCTATTGATGGTTGGGATAGTGTGTTATCTATTTTACAAATGCCTAATGGCGTGCCTGTGGCTACTGTTGCATTAAATGCTGCAAAAAATGCAGGCATTTTAGCTTCCGAAATTATTGGTGCATTTGATGAAACAATTGCCGCTGCATTACAGCATTACAAAGAAAATTTACAAGCTGAAGTGTTAAACAAAGTAGAGAAATTAAAAACCGATTGGAAGAATGAATTTGATAGTTAGCTAATTTGAAGAATCGTAAATTCTTGTCCTAATCCTTTAGAAGCATCATAAATTTTTTGTGCAAGCTCTCTTCCCTGCTTAGCATATAAAATAGAAAAATTTTCTGTTCTTTCTTGCAAATTATTATTAAGAAATAGTTCTTGTTTTATTTTATGCAGTTGTTTTTTTTGTGTTTCGAACTTTCTTTTTTCTGCTTTTAATATTTTCTTTTCTAAATTAATTAATTGCTTTAAAGTCTTTGTTTGCAAGGCATCTGAGTGTTGTTGCAAAGTAACATCAACTTGGTTGGTAATATTTTTTAATTGCTGAAAAATATTTTTTACTTCAGTAATTTCTTTACTCAAGTTTAATTGTTGTTTAGATTCTCGTTTTACTAACTCATTCAATAAATCATTTTCATTTTTAAATAAATCTTCAATTACAAAACCAAGTTTTAATAATTTTTCTTGTTGTTGTTTTGTAAATAATAAAAACGAGTTACGCAGTATAAGCATTGGGTAAGGAACATTAACAGCCGAAAAAACATTTTTTAATTCTAACCAATAAGCTAACTCTCCGCCTCCACCAATAAAAACAATATTCGGTAAAATAGTTTCTTGAAAAATACCACGCAAAATTACATTGCCACTAAAACGTTCAGGATGGTTTTTAAGTTCAAGTAAAATTTCAGCTTGTGTAAATTCTAACTTTAAATTTTGAATTTTAAATTTTGAATTAACAAATTCTATTCTTTCTCTTTTATCATCTATTAAATAAAATAAATTTAATGCTCTACCACTTGCCTGCACTTTATAATGCTTACTTAATTCTGTTGAAGTTTGTGCAACAATTGAATGAGAGAATTGTTCGGTTAATTCTTTTTCAATAATATTTTCAAAAGATTTTTTTAATGCTGCATTATCCGGAATTAAAATAAGTAAACCATATTCTGCAAATAATTCGTTTACTAATGCTAATGTTGCTTGCTGAATTGTTTTACCTTCTGCATAACATTTTCTAAAAATATCAATCAAATTTTTTCCGTAAGTATAAACACCAACTTGTCCGTAAATTTTATCTATTAATTGAGTGAAAGCCTTATCTACCTTCATTCTACCAACTGCTCCGGTTTGTTTAGTGTTCCAAATTAATTTCTCTCCATTCAAATTAATAAAACCTAATTCATCTAAATCGGCATCTTCGCTTCCCATATAATACACAGGAATAAATGTATAATCTTTTAAAGTTTCATTCAACTCATTTGCCAATTTAATGGTATGAATTATTTTATAAATAAAATATAAAGGCCCTGTAAAAATATTGGGTTGGTGTGCCGTAGTTATTGTAAAAGTGTTTTCATTTAACAACAACTCAAGGTTTATTTTTTGTTTGGCAGAAAGAGAAATATTTTGATATTGATTATGCAATTCATTAACCAATAGTTTTCTATTTGTATTAAATTGTTGCCTTGCATCTATAGCTTGCTGAATGCCTTGTATAGAAACAGAATAATTAAAAAAGTTTTGAAGATTTTTGTGTTCTTCTAAATAATCAATTACCAACTTAGAAAAATATCCGGTGTTTTTATATGGTATATAATCGCAGTTGCTTTCCATAATTTGAAAATACGAAATAAGAGTATTTTTATTTATAAATCTTATACTAAAAATGGTACTTCTAAAATCGTAAATGTATTTTTTATACTACTTCACCTTCAATATCATAATCGTATGCCTTTGTAATTTTTACATTCACAAATTCTCCTATATGTAATTTATTTTTTGAATGAATAATTACCTCGTTATCTACTTCAACACTATCAAATTCAGTTCTGCCTAAATAGCGGCCTGCTTCTTTTTTATCAATAATTACTTTAAAAATTTTACCAACTTTTTCCATGTTTTTTTCTAAACTAATTTCTTGTTGCACTTCCATAATTTCTTGTGCACGTTCTGCTTTTATTTCTGCAGCAATATTATCTTCCATATCGTAAGCAGAAGTATTTTCTTCATGGCTGTATTGAAAAATACCTACTCTATCAAACCTATGCAACTTTAAAAACTCTTTTAATTCTTCTACATCATCATCTGTTTCTCCCGGAAAGCCTGCAATTAAAGTGGTACGCAAACAAATGCCCGGAACTTTTTCTCTAATGGTATTAATCAATTCCGTCATTTCTTCTCTTGTAATATTTCTTCGCATAGCTTTTAGCATATTATTGCTGGCATGTTGTAAGGGCATATCTAAATATTTACATATATTATTATGCCTATTCATTGCATCTAAAATTTCTAACGGAAATTTTGATGGATAAGCATAATGTAACCTTATCCACTCTAATCCTTTTATGGCAGCTAAAGCATCTAACAGTTTTGGCAATGCCCGCTTTTTATAAATATCTAAACCATAATAAGTAAGTTCTTGTGCAATTAGCATAATCTCTTTAACTCCTTTACCCACAAGGCTTTCAACTTCCTTCACTAATTCTTCAATAGGTTTACTAATATGCCCGCCACGCATTAAAGGAATGGCACAAAAAGCACAAGTTCTGTTGCAACCTTCGCTAATTTTTACATAAGCATAATGTTTAGGCGTGCTTAATAAACGCTCGCCCAACAATTCGGTTTTATAATCTGCATCAAATTGTTTTAATATTAAAGGAAGTTCTAATGTACCAAACCACGCATCTACTTCCGGAATTTCTTTTTCTAAATCGTTGCGGTAGCGTTCACTTAAACAACCTGTAACATATACTTTATCTAATTTACCTCTGCGTTTTAATTCAAGCTGATCTAAAATTGTATTAATACTTTCTTCTTTTGCTTTATCAATAAATCCGCAAGTGTTTACCACAACAATATTATGGTCAAGTTTTTTATTTTCATGCACAACATTAATTTCATTGGCAGCTAATTGACCACTTAATACTTCACTATCAACTAAGTTTTTGCTGCAGCCAAGTGTAATAATGTTTACTTTATCTTTTTGTAATGTTCTTGCCTTCATAGAAGCGACAAAGATACACTTGCAGTAAGAATTAAAAGTTATGAAATATAAAAAGTGTTTGGTAGCCAGCTGTTGTTTTCATGGCATCGCCTGTTGTGTCACTCACTTGTACTTTCAAATTATTATGCAGCATAAACAAAACCAAAAAAGCCACTCCAAAAATTTGGAATGGCTTTGTATAAATTGATGAAATAAAATTTTATTCAAACTTTAAATCTAATCCTAAACCTCTTAATTCATGTACCAATACATTGAATGATTCAGGAATACCGGCACGTGGTATATTCTCGCCTTTTACAATGGCTTCATAAGTTTTTGCACGGCCAATAATATCATCAGATTTAATGGTTAATAGTTCTTGTAAAATGTTAGCGGCACCATAAGCTTCTAATGCCCACACTTCCATTTCACCAAATCTTTGTCCACCAAACTGAGCTTTACCACCCAAAGGTTGTTGTGTAATTAAACTGTATGGTCCAATAGAACGAGCATGCATTTTATCATCAACCATGTGGTGTAGTTTAATTACATAAATAACACCTACTGTTGCTTTTTGATGGAAACGTTCTCCGGTTTCGCCATCATATAAATAAGTATGTCCGTTTAATGGAATGTTTGCGTCTTTACAATATTGTTCAATTTCAGTAGTGCTTGCACCATCAAAAATTGGTGTTGCAAAACGCATGTTTAATTTTTTACCTGCCCAACCTAAAATGGTTTCGTAAATCTGTCCAAGGTTCATACGAGAAGGTACGCCTAATGGGTTTAACACAATATCAACTGGTGTTCCATCTTCCATAAACGGCATATCTTCTGCACGTACAATTTTTGCAACAATACCTTTGTTACCATGACGGCCAGCCATTTTATCTCCTACTTTTAACTTACGTTTTACGGCAAGATAAACTTTGGCTAATTTTAATACGCCTGCAGGCAACTCATCTCCTATTGAAATATTAAATTTCTCTCTTTTATATCTTCCTAACTCTTCGTTATATTTAATACTGTAGTTATGTAATAAAGTATTAATATAATCGTCTGTTTCTTTTTCGCCGCTCCAACCTAATGGATTTACATTTTGGTAATCTATTACCGCAATATTTTTTGCATTGAATTTTGCACCTTTTCCAATTAATACTTCACCAAACGTATTGCTTACACCTGCAGAGGTTTTGTCTTTCAACAACATTTGTAGTTTACCTAATAATTGTTCTTTTAGGTCTTCAATATTTTGTTGATGAATTTTTTCAACTTTTTCTAATTGTGCTCTTTCTCTAACTTTTGAGTTTTTATCTTTCTTAGCACGTTGGAAAAGTTTTTTATCAATAACAATACCTTCTGTTCCGTTAGGAGCTTTTAAAGAAGCATCTTTTGCATCGCCGGCTTTATCTCCAAAAATGGCACGTAATAGTTTTTCTTCCGGTGTTGGATCACTTTCACCTTTTGGTGTAATTTTTCCAATTAAAATATCGCCTTCTTTAATGGTAGCACCAATTCTTATAATACCGTTTTCATCTAAATCTTTTGTAGCTTCTTCAGAAACATTCGGAATATCGGGAGTTAATTCTTCTTCACCTAATTTGGTATCACGAACTTCTAATTCATATTCTTCAATATGCACAGAAGTAAACCAATCTTCACGTACAACTTTTTCATTAATTACAATAGCATCTTCAAAGTTGTATCCTTTCCAAGGCATAAAAGCAACTTGTAAATTTCTTCCTAAAGCTAATTCTCCATCTTTGGTTGCATAGCCTTCCGTTAAGAAATCTCCTTTCTTTACATGCTGTCCTTTTTTAACTGCTGGACGAAGGTTGATACAAGTAGCTTGGTTTGTTTTAATGAATTTAGTTAGTTTATAAACTTTTAAATCTTCTTCAAAACTTACCAATCTGTCTAAATCATTTCTGTCATAACGAACATGAATTTCATTAGCATCAACAAACTCAACAATACCTTTTCCTTCTGAGTGAATTTGAATACGAGCATCTCGAGCTGCTTTTCCTTCTAAACCTGTTCCAACAGTAGGAGCTTCAGGGCGAATTAAAGGAACTGCTTGACGTTGCATGTTTGAACCCATTAATGCACGGTTAGCATCATCATGCTCTAAGAAAGGAATTAATGAGGCACTTAAACCAACAATTTGGTTAGGAGCCACATCCATATATTCTACTTCTGCTTTATCTAAAATTGGGAAATCTCCTGTTTGACGAGATACAACTCTGTCTTCAGCAAACTCCCCGTTATCTTTTAAAGGAGAATTACTTTGGGCAATTTTGGCTGTATCTTCTTCTTCTGCACTTAAGAAAGTTAATTCTTTCATATTCACTTTACCATTCTCAACCTTGCGATAAGGAGTTTCAATAAAGCCCATGTCGTTTACGGCAGCGTGAACGCATAAAGTTGAAATCAAACCAATGTTTGGACCTTCAGGCGTTTCAATTGTACACAAACGACCATAGTGAGAATAGTGTACGTCACGAACCTCAAAACCTGCTCTTTCTCTACTTAAACCACCGGGCCCTAAAGCTGAAATACGGCGTTTGTGTGTAATTTCAGAAAGCGGGTTAGTTTGGTCTAAGAATTGAGATAATTGTGAAGTTCCGAAGAATGAATTAATTACTGAAGAAAGAGTTCTTGCATTAATTAAATCAACCGGTGTAAACACCTCATTATCACGCACATTCATTCTTTCACGAATAGTACGTGCCATACGTGCTAAACCTACACCGAACTGAGCATATAATTGCTCTCCCACTGTTCTAACACGGCGGTTACTTAAATGGTCAATATCATCAATTTCGGCTTTTGCGTTGGTTAAACGAACCAAATATTTAATGATTTCAATAATGTCTTGTTTAGTTAAAACTTTTTTAGTTAAAGGATATTCTAAACCAAGTTTTCTATTGATTTTATAACGACCAACTTCTCCTAAATCGTAACGTTTATCAGAGAAAAATAATTTATCAATAATACCACGGGCAGTTTCATTATCCGGAGCATCTGCACCACGTAATTGACGGTAAATATGCTGAACGGCTTCTAATTCAGAATTTGAAGTATCTTTATTTAAAGTGTTGTAAATGATAGCATAATCACCTCCAACATCTTCTTTCTGAATGAATACGTTTTTAATTTCTAATTCAATAATGGTGTTAATAGCATCTTCATCTAAAATTGTATCACGCTCCATTACAATTTCATTACGTTCAATGCTTACAACTTCGCCTGTATCTTCATCAACAAAATCTTCTACCCATGTTCTTAATACGCGAGCAGCTAATTTTTTGCCAATATGTTTTTCTAATTCTTTTTTGCTGGCAGCCACTTCATCGGCCATACCAAACAATTCAAGAATATCTTTATCTGTTTCAAAACCAATTGAACGTAATAAAGTAGTTACAGGGAATTTCTTTTTACGGTCAATGTATGCATACATAACATTATTAATGTCTGTAGCAAATTCCATCCATGCACCTTTAAAAGGAATTACGCGGGCAGAATAAATTTTTGTTCCGTTAGGATGAACTGATTGACCGAAGAATACACCCGGAGAACGATGTAATTGAGAAACTACTACACGCTCTGCACCGTTAATAACAAATGTGCCTCGTGGAGTCATGTAAGGAATATTTCCCAAGAATACATCTTGAACAATAGTTTGGAAATCTACGTGTTCCTCATCGTTACAACTTAAACGCAATTTTGCTTTTAAAGGCACAGCGTAAGTTAAACCACGTTCCATACATTCTTCAATACTGTAACGAGGTGGATCAATAAAATAATCCAAAAACTCTAACACGAAAATGTTACGAGTATCTGTAATAGGAAAATTATCCTTAAATACTCTAAACAAGCCTTCAACATTTCGTTTATCGGGCGTTGTTTCTAACTGAAAAAATTCTTTAAAAGATTCTAACTGAATGTCAAGTAAATCTGGGGTTTCTGCTAAATGTTTTGTTTTCCCGAAATTTACCCTGTTTTGCAATGTTGTTGTAGACATAATTTATTGTAAAGCCTTTTACTTTCGAAAGTGAATACTGTTGCGGGTTAATGGCCATAAATCGAAACAGTATTTAGCTAATTAGCCTAAATTAAAAAGGATTGCAAAAGTAAGGATTGTACTGAAATAGCAAAATGAAAATTATTAGGATTTTTTCACATTGTGAAAATGTGGTTTTTATAACAAAATTTTATCATTTAAATAATAAACGGAAGGTTGACAAAATTATCTTTTAAAAAACGTTTTTATGGCTAAGAAAACTGCCTTTTATTAAGCTGCTTAATCTTTTTTTAAGTTTTGGCATAAAAAAATGCTCCGAAATTTCGGAGCATTTTTTATAATAATTACTGAAATTATTTAATTTCAACTTCAGCACCAGCTTCTTTTAATTTAGCTGCTAAATCATCAGCTTCAGCTTTAGAAACACCTTCTTTTACAGGTTTTGGAGCACCATCAACTAAATCTTTAGCTTCTTTTAAGCCTAAGCCTGTTAATTCTTTTACAACTTTAACAACGCCTAATTTAGCTGCACCTGCACTTGTTAAAATAACATCAAAAGATGTTTTTTCTGCCGCTGCTGCTGCACCGCCGCCATCTCCACCGGCTGCTACTACTACCGCTGCTGCTGCTGGTTCAATACCGTACTCAGATTTTAATACATCTGCTAATTCTTGAACTTCTTTTACTGTTAAGCCTACTAATTGTTCGGCTAATGATTTTACGTCTGCCATGTTTTTACGTTTTAACCGCCTTCATCGTTTTATCTCCGGCGGATGGTTTAAAAAAAATTGTTTGATTTATTAATTTGAAAATTTGAAAATTTGAAAACATCAAACTCTCTTCTTTTCAATT
Organism: Bacteroidota bacterium; assembly: GCA_018267725.1. Taxonomy (GTDB): domain Bacteria; phylum Bacteroidota; class Bacteroidia; order Chitinophagales; family Chitinophagaceae; genus CW01. Next base: position 24,728 of record JAFDXY010000016.1, on the reverse strand, counting down.
AATCCTTTTTTATTGAAAACTTAACCTGCAAATTTTTTAATTTGCATATTGTTACATTTTCAAATTATTCTGCTGTTTGCTTTTCGTGGTGGTGCAATAATGCAGCCAATACGCGTTTTGCAGGAGATTGTAATAAGCCAATAACTTCACCAATAAGTTCGTTTTTGGTTTTAATTTTTGTTAATGTAGCTAAGTTGTTATCTCCGTTATAAACATCTCCATTAATAAAAGCAGCTTTTAAAGTTGGTCTTTCTCCGTTACTTTTTTTACGGAAAGAAGAAATAATTAAAGCCGGCTCTTTTGGGTTTTCGCTAAACATTAAAGCTGTTACGTTGTTTAATGCTGCATAAACACCTGCATATTTTTCGGCATCAATAGCTTCTAATGCTTTTTTTATTAATGTGTTTTTAGCTACTTTCATTTCAACTTGTTTATCAAAACAAGCTTTACGAAGGTTAGTAACTTGCTCTACGCTTAAAGATTCTGTATCTGTAACATAGAAATTATTGTATTGTGAGAATTTCTCTTTGAGAACTTCTATCACTTCATTTTTTTGTTCTTTTGTCATAACTAATGTTTTTTATAAACCTGTTTCATTGCCTCCTAAAACGGAAGCTCCACAGGATTAGTTAGCTAATGGTTTTGTATCTAATGCAATACCAGGGCTCATGCTGCTTGCCATGCTTACGCCTTTTAAATAAATACCTTTTGCAGAAGATGGTTTTAATTTATTAATTGCGTTTATTAATTCTGTACTGTTTTCGGCAATTTTTTCGGGAGTAAAAGAAACACGACCGATTGATGCATGAACAATACCTGTTTTATCAACTTTAAATGCAATTTTACCGCCTTTTACTTCGTTTACAGCAGCAGCTACATCGTTTGTAACTGTTCCTGTTTTAGGGTTAGGCATTAAGTTACGCGGGCCTAATACTTTACCTAATTTACCAATTTTAGGCATTACAGAAGGTGTAGCAATAATAACATCTACATCTACCCAACCACCTTCAATTTTTGTAATAAATTCGTCTAATCCTACAAAATCTGCACCTGCAGATTCTGCTGCTGCAGTTTTATCGGGGGTACAAAGTACTAATACTTTTTTTGTTTTACCTGTACCGTGTGGCAAGGTTACAGTACCACGAACTTGTTGGTCTGCTTTTTTAGGATCTACACCTAAACGAATATGTAAATCAACTGAGCTATCAAATTTTGTGCAATTGATTTCTTTTACCAATGCAGAAGCTTCTTTAAGTGAATAGAATTTATTTTTATCCACCTTAGTTTCTGCAACTTTTCTTTTTTTAGTTAAAGACATTGTTTTATGAATTTAAGATGAATAATTAATTGTTTTCCCAAGGGGCTTTTCCTTCAACAGTTAAACCCATGCTGCGTGCAGTGCCTGCAACCATGCTCATTGCACTTTCTAACTTAAAGCAATTCAAATCGGGCATTTTATCTTTTGCAATAGCCTCAACTTGTGCCCAAGTTACTTTACCAACTTTTGCACGGTTACTTTCTTTACTTCCTTTTTGAATTTTTGCAGCTTCCATTAACTGAATTGCAGCGGGAGCTGTTTTAATAACAAAATCGAAAGACTTATCAGTATAAACTGTAATGATTACGGGAACTACTTTTCCCATTTTGTCTTGAGTTCTTGCATTAAATTGTTTGCAGAACTCCATAATGTTTACACCCTTTGAACCTAATGCAGGGCCTACGGGTGGTGCAGGATTGGCTTGACCGCCTTTTACCTGCAACTTTACAAATCCGGAGATTTCTTTTGCCATTGTTTACGATTTAATTGGTAATAGCGTTACGCTTTATGCGTAACTCCCAAATACTTCACATTACTGCGAAATTTCAATCATTCTTAAATAAAAAGAACTTTTTTGGGAGTGCAAATGTAGGGAGCTGGCATTAAATAATCAAAATTGATTTTAAATAGTGTTTTCAAATTCACTTATAAAAGAATGTGAAAATCTTAAATTATTAGCAATAACTAAGTTGCTTTTGCATGTTTATTGAGTCTATTAAAATATAAAACAGAAGATTATGAAAAAGATGTTATTAATGATGATTTTTACCGTTAGCTGTTTGTTTTCAATTGCACAAGGCCATGTAATTGCAAGAGGTTATGGAGGTTATTACAGACCACGTACTACGGTAATTGTTAGTGGCGGATATTACTATCCTTATTCTTATTACCCTTTTGGATATTATGGCTATTATCCATATTATAATACACCATACGTGAATGCAAGGCCCTCAAAACTTGACCAAAAAATTGCAGATATTGAACATGAATATGCTGAAAGAATTGAATCTGCAAGAATGGATTTAAAGGGCAAAGAAAAAAGACATGAAATTAGGCAATTGAAAGAAGCAAAAGACCATGAAATTGATATGGCAAAAAGAGATTATTATAAATCATAACAAACAGCAACAAAGAATAATATTAAGGCTGCCCAAAGCAGCCTTTTATATTTTTTAGTGGACCTGAGCGGACTCGAACCGCTGTCCAAACATTGTTATCATAAATTTTCTACATGCTTATTTCATTATTATTTGTAGGCATTTAACAGGAAATGAACAAACCGATTAAAAACTTAGCTGAATATTCTTAAGTTGTTAGCACAGCCTATAACAACAGCATCTTGTTTTGTTTTGAGTCGGCGGCGGAACTTGGAAACAAGCTAACCTGTTCGGCGGCCCGAATGACTGGTTAATCACTGATTAAGCAGCCATGGCATACTGTGTATTGCCATTTATAGTTTGAATATTCAGATTAAAGTGCTAATTATCCAACGCACTGCATGCTTATACTTACCATAACCTATGCTGTCAAAACCAATACAGGCCCTTTTATAAATTATGATTTTTCTCAAAGAACTTTTTCTTTCAACTGCAAATTTACATTAAAAAAAATTAGTATAAATTCAAAACTGTTTGCTATCTCATATATTCTTACTTAGCAAACAATCTAAACACATCTAACCCTAAAGCATAAGCCATTAAAGCTAATAACAATATCATTCCAACTGTTTGAGCATATTCCATAAATTTATCGCTTGGTTTTTTACCCGTTATTATTTCAATAATTGTAAACAAAGCATGTCCTCCATCTAACGCAGGAATGGGTAATACATTCATAAATGCAAGGATGATGGAGAAGATTGCAGTAAGCGTCCAAAAGCTTTGCCAATCCCACACACCGGGAAATACGCTGCCAATACTAATTACACTACCTAAACTTTCATTTGGATTTGCCTTTCCTGAAAATAATTGTTTTATACCCGTTAAATAATTTTGTAATGTGATAAAACATCTTTCTGTTCCTTTAGATATTGATTGAATAAAAGAATAACTAACTGTATCTACACGAAAACCTAACTGCGTATAATTGGCAATGGGGCTAAATCCTATCCTGCCGTCTTCGGTTGTTTTTATTGGAATTGTTAAGGTATCTATGTTATTACGAACTATTTTAGTTTGTACTGTTTCGTTTTTATATTTTTTTATTTCTTGTGTTACTAAATGATAATATTCTGTATTAATATTATTAACTGCAATTATTTTATCGCCTTTTTTTAATCCGGCAGCATAAGCAGGAAATTTTTTATCAACCGTATCTATAATACACGGAAAACGTAATTCAACAAAACCAAGTCCTTTTTGTTTATTTAATTGGCGTATTAAACTTTCGGGCAATTGTATAACAGTATCTTTACCATTACGCAAAACAGTAATATTTTTTGCTTCAGATAAAATAATGTGTTTGGTTATATTGGCTTCGTCTTTTACTGTATTGGTATCTATTTTTAAAATAATATCTCCATCTTTTAAACCAACGGTTTTACCTAAAGAATCTACAGCTAATCCGTATTTTGCTTCAAGAGGTTTTATATGCTCATCTCCCCAAACCCATGTAATGCCAATAAAAATAACAATGGCTAAAAGTACATTTACAGTTACACCACCTAACATAATAATTAAGCGTTGCCAAGCTTTTTTAGCTCTAAATTCATACTCTTTTGGTGGTAATTTCATTTGTTCTTTATCCATGCTTTCATCAATCATTCCACTAATTTTTACATAACCACCAAATGGTATCCAGCCAAGCCCCCATTCAGTTTCGCCAATTTTCTTTTTTGCCAAACTAAACCATGGATTAAAAAATAAATAGAATTTTTCTACCCTGCATTTAAACCATTTTGCAGGAAGAAAATGTCCAAACTCATGCAGTATTACTAATATTGAAAATGATAATACAAATTGTGCAGCTTTAATACCTACTATTGACCAATTAATTGCTAAAAATGTCATACGTTTTTTATGCCTCTGCGAGGGTTTTTGATAAATTTATATAAATATTTTTTCTATTATAATTTGTTAATTTTCAAACTTTAATTTAACCAAAGGTTGAACATTAAGGTGTTTACATTTGAATAATAGAGGCGGCGAAATTACGTGCCTCACCATCGCTATCAAAGTAATCTTTTAATGTTGGTTTTTCTATAAATGGAATTTTGTTCATGGTTCGTTCTATTAATTCTGTCATATCTAAAAAACCAATTCTGTTTCTTAAAAATGCAAACACAGCAATTTCATTAGCAGCGTTCATTACACAAGGTAAATTTCCGCCTTTATGCAAAGCATCTATGGCTAAACTTAAATTTCGAAAAGTTTTTAAATCGGGTTCTTCAAACGTTAAAGCATTTGGTTTTTTAAAATTGTAGCGTTTAAAATTATTAGCCAACCGTTGTGGAAACGCCATTGCATATTGAATAGGCAATTTCATATCTGGCAAACCCATTTGTGCTTTTATGCTGCCATCTTCAAACTGTATCATGCTGTGAATAATACTTTGCGGATGCACTACTACTTGTACTTGTTGTGGTTGTAAATTAAATAACCATTTAGCTTCAATCATTTCTAAACCTTTATTCATTAAGGTTGAAGAATCAATTGAAATTTTTGCTCCCATGCTCCAATTAGGATGTTGCAATGCATGATCTCTTTTTACGTTTACCAAAAAATTTGGTTTTCTTCCTAAAAAAGGGCCACCACTTGCGGTGAGGATTATTTTTTCAATTTTATTTCTTCCTTCACCAACCAAGCATTGAAATATTGCAGAATGTTCGCTATCAACAGGAATAATTGGAACTCTTTTTTCTAATGCTTTCTTCATTACAATATCTCCGGCAACAACTAAAGTTTCTTTATTTGCCAAAGCAATTGCTTTTCCGTTTTCAATAGCTTTTAAAGTTGGTTTTAAACCTGCATAACCAACAATGGCAGCCAACATCATATCATAAATATCTGTTGCGGCAGCTTCGGTTATAGCTGCTTCTCCGGCAGTAACGGTTATAGTTGTGTTAGCTAATGCTTCTTTAACTGTTTGATATTTTTTTTCATCTCCAATAACTACTATTTGCGGATTGAATTGTAATGCTTGTTTAATTAATAAATCTACATTGTTTTGTGCTGTTAATATTGCAACAGAAAACAAGTTGGAGTTTTCGGCAATTACTTCTAATGCTTGTGTACCAATAGAACCTGTAGAACCAAATATGGCAATGCGTTTTGTTTGCATTTTTTATTATTTCTTCAATAAAATTTAAAGCGGGTAAAGATAATAGAATAATTATGCCAAAAAATTCTGTAATTCATCTGCAATTTTTCTATCGTTGCTTAGGCGTGGTACTTTGTTTTGTCCGCCAAGTTTACCAATAGATTTCATATAATCTATAAATCCGTTTTTTCTTACAATATTTATTTTTAATGGTTGAAGAATATTGCCGCTAATTAAATCATCGTAATAAACATTTTTCTTGCGTAAAACTTCATCTACTTTATTAGAAAATATTGTTAAATTTTCGGGTGCATTTTCAAATTCAATAAACCATTCGTGATAACTTTTTCCTTTGCTTTGTGTAATGTTGGGTGCTACGGTAAATTCAATAATTTTAGTTTCAAATTCTTCGGCTGCTTTTAGTAAAGCGTATTCTACTTCTTCGCCAATAACATGTTCTCCAAATGCAGATATAAAGTGTTTTATTCTTCCTGTAACAATTATGCGATAAGGGTTTAAGCTTACAAACTTTACCGTATCGCCAATATTATAACCCCATAAACCTGCGTTGCTATTTATAATTAATGCATAGTTTTCATTAAGCTTTACATCTTTTAAACTTAATCTTATTGGGTTTGCATTAAATATTTCATTGGCAGGAACAAATTCAAAAAATATTCCTGAATTGGTATTTAATAATAAGCCTTCGTGTTTTTGAGAATCTTGAAAAGCAAAAAAGCCTTCGCTTGCAGGAAACAATTCAATACAATCAATTTGTTTTCCTATACTATCAAATAATTTCTTTTTGTAAGGAGCAAAATTTACTCCGCCTTGCACCATTACAGAAAAATCAGGGAACAGTTCACTTACTTTCTTTCCGCTTTTTTCAATAAGTCTATCAAAATACATTTGCATCCAAGGTGGAATACCACTTATTAATGTCATTTGCTTGTTTATTGTTTCTTCAACAATTTTATCCAATTTGGTTTCCCAATCTTCAATACAATTTGTTTCGTAAGTTGGTAATTGATTAGAACGTAAATATTTAGGAATATGATGATTTACAATACCACTTAATCTTCCTGTAGGAATGCCGCCAACTCTTTCTAACTCGGGCGATCCGCTTAAAAAAATCATTTTTCCTTTTGCAAAATCATAATTACCTGTTTCAGCCATATAACATAACAAAGCATTTCGAGCAGAGTCAATATGATTTGAAATAGAATTTTTTGTAATAGGAATATATTTTGCACCGCTGGTAGTGCCGCTGGTTTTGGCCAAATAAATTGGTTTGCCTGGCCATAAAATATTTTTCTTTCCTTCTTTTATTTGTTCAATATAAGTTTTTAATTCCTCATAATCTCTTATAGGAACTGCTTGTGTAAATTGCTGATGATTTGAAACTTCATGCAGTTTATGTTCTTTCCCAAAAACTGTTTGCCTGCCTGCTTTTACTATTTTTTGTAATATTTCAAACTGGTCTGCTACTGCAGAAGTTTTATTTTTTTCAATCTTACTATATATCAAATGGGCAAATGGCCTTGCCAATAACGATTTTAAATTCATAAGCACTTAACTTGCAAGTTTGCAAATGTAAGCTGCACAAGCAGCCTTTTCAGCAGTTTCTTTCAAAAAAACACAAGCATAACAATGTGGATATAGTTATTTTAAAAAACTTTGTAAATTCTCGCTTCTACCCCTTACCTTTGCCGTCCTAATTTTTAAAGCTATGTTAGCAGTAGTAAAAATCGCAGGTCAACAATTTAAAGTGCAAGCCGGAGATAATTTATATGTACCTCACCTGCAAGGTGCAACCGGAGATAAAGTAAAATTTAGTGATGTATTATTAGTAGATAATGCAGGAGCTGTTTCAGTAGGTGCTGCTGCCAAAGCAACAGTAACTGCAGAAATAGTAAAAGATTTAGTGCAAGGCGATAAAGTAATTGCTTTTAAAATGAAAAGAAGAAAAGGTTTTCGTAAAAAGCACGGACATCGTACACACTATACTCAAATTAAAATTGAAAGTATAGCATAATAATTTTCTACTATAAATTCTAAACACAATTTAATTTAAAGAATTTTAAAATAAAAAAATTATGGCACATAAAAAAGGTGAAGGAAGTGTAAAAAACGGACGTGATAGTAATAGTAAACGTTTAGGTGTAAAAATTTTTGGTGGACAGCCTGCTGTTTCAGGAAATATTATTTTACGTCAACGTGGTACAGAATATCATCCGGGAAAAAATGTTGGAGTTGGAAAAGACTTCACATTATTTGCTTTAACAGATGGTGTTGTTGAATTTAAAAAAGGAAAAGAAAACAGAACTAAAGTATCTGTATTACCTGTTGCAACATCGGCCTAAAAAAAATTTTTTTTGCGGTTAATAAAATATTTATACTTTTATAGTATTAACTAACCATTAAATTTTACAATTATGGCAAAAGCCGCAAAAAAAGCCGCTAAAAAAGCTGCTCCAAAAAAAGCCGCTAAAAAAGCTGCTCCAAAAAAAGCCGCTAAAAAAGCTGCTCCAAAAAAAGCCGCTAAAAAAGCTGCTAAAAAGAAATAAGCTTAAAAACTTAAAGCTTAATAAAAGTAAAACCTCGCAAATTGCGGGGTTTTATTATTTTGTAAAACCCTTGCTATTACTACATTTGAAATATGGACAACTATACTATTGCAGATAATTTTTCATTGCTTGCTAAACTTATGGATATACATGGAGATAATAGTTTTAAAGCTAAATCTTATTCATCTGCTGCATACACTATTGAAAAATTAAATATTCAATTAAATAATATTGATGAGCAAAAAATTTTCTCATTACAAGGTATTGGAGAGTCAGTTGGTAAAAAAATTATTGAACAGCTACACACTGGGCAATTAACTTCTTTAAATGAATATTTACAAAAAACGCCTCAGGGAATTATAGAAATGTTATTACACATAAAAGGGCTGGGCCCAAAAAAAATTGCAACTATTTGGAAAGATTTAGAAATAGAAACCATTGGAGAATTATTATATGCTTGCAATGAAAACAGATTAACATTATATAAAGGCTTTGGAGAAAAAACACAAAACAACATTAGAGAATCAATTGAATTTTATTTAAGCAACATAGGAAATTATTTATATGAACAAATAGAATTGTATGCTACTGCAATTGATGAAAAAATAAAAACTGTTTTTAAAAAATATTCATTTTACATAACAGGTGCATTTAAAAGGCAATTAGAAACTATTGATAAATTAGAATGGGTTACTAATTGTTTGGCTGTTGATTTAAAAGAATTCTTTTTACAAAATGAATACAAATTAATTACCGAAACCAATCATTATATTTCATTTAAAGGAAAAGAAAATATTGAATTAAATTTTTATTGTAACAATGCAGAACAGTTAATTGCTACACTTTTTAAAACAAGTTGCAGTAAAGAGTTTTATAATGAATGGGTAACGCAAACTAATTGGAATGAAAACAATTTTTATTCAACCGAAGAAGAAATATTTTCAACTTATAATATTCAATTTATTCCGGCATTTTTACGAGAGAAACCTTTTACAATAACACAAGCCAAAGCCAAAAACAAAAACTTACCAACAGTAATTCAACCAGAAGATATAAAAGCGATTATTCACAGCCACAGCAATTGGAGTGATGGAAGCAACACCATTGAAGAAATGGCTAATGAATGTATTAAAAAAGGGTTACAGTATTTAGTTTTAAGCGATCACTCAAAAGCTGCTTTTTATGCCAAAGGTTTAACTGAAGAAAGAATTGTTGCACAACACAAGCAAATTGAAGAACTAAATAAAAAATTGCATCCATTTAAAATTTTTAAAAGTATTGAGTGCGATATTTTAAATGATGGAAATCTTGATTATACACCAGCTGTTTTAAAAACTTTTGATGTTATTATAGCTTCTGTTCATTCAAATTTAAAAATGAATGAAGAAAAAGCCATGATGCGTTTATTAAAAGCAATTGAAAACCCATTCACATCAATTTTAGGGCACATGACTGGAAGGCTTTTATTAAGCAGAAATGGTTATCCTGTAAATCATAAAACAATTATAGATGCTTGTGCCGCTAACAATGTAGTAATAGAATTAAATGCACACCCAAGAAGATTAGATATTGATTGGCGTTGGATTGATTATGCATTAGCTAAGAACGTTTTAATTTCTATAAACCCTGATGCACATACTATTGATGGCTTTAATGATTGCAAATACGGCGTACTTGTTGCACAAAAAGCAGGTTTAAGCAAACAACAAAACTTAAGTAGTTTTTCTTTAAGTGAATTTGCAAAGTTTGTTGAAGTACAACAAGCTAAACGAAATAATTTATAGTTTAATTAAATCGTAAATTATTAATTCTTTTTCTCTAAATTTCGGATTAAGAAATGGTAACGATAATTGTGTTACACCATAAGTTTTAATTTCTGTAACAACAGTTGCAGTAGGAAAATGTTGCAGTATAAGTGGTAAACTATCTTTTCTTGCAATTACCATTTCTTTATTATTCAATTCATTTAATGATACAATAGGATAAATATGGTTTGAATAAAAATGCAAAGAATGCCCTATGTTTTCATTCAATAAAACAATATTGTTTTTATCAATTTTATTGTTTTGAATATAAGAAGCAAACGTATTTCCTCTTTGATATAAAAGTAATGAAGGGTAAAATGATGTGTTTAAAAAAATATTGATGCCAATAGTTGTAAAACATGCAGCCAATAATAGTTTGGGATACTTTACTTTTTTTCTAAAAATTATTATAAGATAACCAATAAAACCTATTGCTGCAATAATGCTTACAAATTTTGGAATAGTAGCAAACGACCAATACATTAAAACAATAACTGCTAACCACAATAAACCAAATATTATAAAATGAAATACAGATAAAACATTTTGTAATTTTTTAAACTCTGAAGTAAACAATAGTTTATACAAAAATTTGGCTGTAACAATTGATGCTAAAGGAAATACAACAAATATATAATGCGGAAGTTGTGCCTGACTTCTTGCCAATACACAATAAGTAACAATAAAACCTCCGGTTGTAATCCATTCTTCTTTTTGTGTAAGTTTAAATTTATCTTGAACTAATCTTACCACATTCAACAATAATCCTATTAAAAAGAAAATAATCCACGGTAAAAAACTCCACAACATATTTTGTAATAAAAAAGTGAAGTCATTCATTTCTTTAAAAACATTCTCTCCCGTATATCTTCCAAAACTTTGTGTCCAATAATAAAAACGTAAGCCCGACTTTATTGGAACATTGTTAATTATTTTCCCCGGGTGCATATCGTATTGTTCGTACAACCCAATGCTCATAGGTATTAGAGCAATAGCAATTATAAGTATGCCTAATAAATATTCCCATCTAAAAAAGTTTTTCCATTCTCTTCTTAAAATAAAATGTGGTACTAATGCAAATGCAGGTACCATTAATGCAATGGGTCCTTTAGTCATCATTCCACCGGCAATTGCAATAAAGCCTAATAAAAAGTTTTTCCATTTTTTTGTTGCATACCACGCTGCTAATTGCCATAAAGAAAAAGTTACCCAACCCATTAACATGGTATCGGTTCTAACATCGTGATTAATTAAAAACATTGCCTGACTTGTAGCTAATACTAATGCACTTAATAAAGCAATTTCTTTTTTATAGAAAATATATGCTAACCTAAAGGTTGAATAAATTGCTATTAATGAAAATAAAAAAGAAGGTAAACGATATGCCCAATCGTGTATGCCGAAAATTTTCATACTTAAAGCAGATAACCAAAACAACATGGGTGGTTTATCTAAATAATCTTTTCCTAAATCATACAACTGCAAATAACTTTTTCTTTCTAACATTTCACGAGATATAGATGCATATTGGGCTGCATCAATATCCATTAAAGGAACACAAAACATACCTATTATATAAACAGCTATAACGCTAAGAATAATTATATTAAATGTGTTTTTATTCATAAGAAAGTTTGTTTATAAAACTTGTAGCGTGTTTTTAAATTTTGAAAGAAAAAGTTTGGCAGTTAAATATCCTAAACAACAACCTAATAATGCACCACACAAAATATCGAAAGGATAATGTACGCCAACATAAACCTGAGCATAACTAACAATGGCTGCCCATGCAATGAAAAGCCATTTCCATTTTCCTAAAAATTGTTGTAAAGTAATTACTATAAAAATTGCTACGCCAAAATGATTTGTTGCATGCGAAGAAGTAAAACTAAATCCGCCCGAACAATTATTTAATAGTAACCGAACAGGAAAATGCAAAGTAAAATCAGAACAAGGTCTTGGTCTTTGTATTAAATTTTTAATTAAATGGCTACTTACCTGATCGGTTAAAGTAACTGTTACAATAAGCCCTGCAACCCACAACCAGCCTTTATTTCCGAAGTTTATTAAAATAAGTACTAAAAGAAACAAGTATAGCGGAACCCAAAAATTTGAATTGCGTATAAAAGGTAAAACAGTATCTAAAAAAGAATTGGTAAAATGCGAATTAATTTGTTGAAATAAAAAATAATCTGCCTGTTTTATAGCAGCTAATAATTTTTCAAAAAAAGACAACAACAAAACTGATGGAGTAAACATGCCGTAAAGATAAATTTTAACACTTGAAAACAAAAGCGGTCCCATTTTTAATAAAATATTGTTTTATTTTTAATGTATAAAAGCTACTGCCATGAAAAAAATATTTACTATTTTATTATTGCTTCCTGCAGTTTATTCTTTTGCACAAGAACAAATTACGTTGGTGCAACCTCAAAACAATTCAACACAAACAAACTCGTTAAAAAAACTTTCTATCAAAAAAAATATTGATGATATGCCCGTAGTTGGCAACAACTTTAAACTAACTTATACTTATAATAATGGTAAAGGTTTTGATGTGTATGTAGCCGAACCCGATAATATGCCTGTATTAAAACCAGATGTAGTAAATGAATCTTCATTAGGCGTTAATAAAAATTTAGAAGCTACAAGAAGGTTGTTTGACCCTTCAAATAACAAATTAAATTATTATCGCTTTAAATTAAATCCAACATTACCTGCTCCTCCTTCAGACAAAAAAAATCCAAATTTTTAAGATTGCTTTGTTGCTATAATAATCATTCTGGGAGATTTGTTTACATCGTATCTTTCTAATTGATAATTACCAAACACTTGCTGTACTTGCATTTTATGGTATGCTAACATTTCAGTAAAATCTCCTAACGAAAACTTTGCTACTCTTTCGGTAAACAAATGCTTTAAATTATTGCTACCATCTTTTACTTGAATTTGTTTAAAAAAATGATCTTCATTTTGCCATTTGGTAATATGAAAACTTAAATCATTTACTTGTTTAATAAAAGATTTTTCTAACCGTGCTTCTGCATAATGCACATTCAAATAATCAATTACTAAAGTTCCATTTTTCTTTACACTTTGTGCTATAGAACGAATGGCATTGTTGTGTTCTCTTTGTGTTTTAAAATATCCGAAGCTTGTAAAAAAATTAAAAGCAAAATCAAAATAATTCATCCAAAAAGGTAAACGCATATCATGCTGATAAAAATGCAAATTTTCATCTTCAAAATTTTTAGCTTCTTCAATTGAAGGTAATGATAAATCTATACCTGTAACATCAAAACCCATATCTGCCAAAGCCTTGCTGTGCCTGCCTTTTCCGCAAGCAACATCTAACATTTTACAACCTTTTTCGGGCTGTAAATAATTTATTAATGTTTTAATAAAAAACAATGCTTCCTCCTCATCACGGTGGTTATACAACATGTGATAGTAGGGCGAGCTAAACCAATCTTTATACCAAGCTTTATACTGCATACGTTCAATTAGCAAGCAAAGATAGTTATAGAAAAAGCAACAATACGCAAGCATAAATTTGTTATGTTTGCAACCCACCACAGTAAATAAACAAATTGTAAATTTTATTCTATATTCTATGGCGTTAATTAAAAGTATATCAGGCATTAGAGGCACTATTGGTGGTAAACCCGGCGAAACATTAAGTCCGTTAGATGTAGTTCGTTTTACTGCTGCATTTGGCACATGGCTTTCTAAACAATCTTCTAACAATAAAATAATTGTAGGAAGAGATGGAAGAATAAGCGGAGAAATGGTACAAGGTATAGTGGTAAGCACACTTAATGCATTAGGTTTAAATGTAATAGATGTTGATTTAAGCACTACACCAACTGTTGAAATGGCTGTTGTGTTTGAAAAAGCTGCGGGTGGCATTATTCTTACAGCAAGCCATAATCCTAAAGAATGGAATGCGTTAAAATTATTAAACAGTAATGGCGAATTTATTAGTGCAGCAGATGGTGCCGAAGTTTTAGCAATTGCCGAAAAAGATAATTACACTTTTGCATTGGTAGATAAATTAGGTAACCACACTAAAAACACTACCGCCTTACAACAACATGTTCATGAAATAATTAATTATTCGTTGGTTGATGTTTCCTTAATTAAAAAAAGAAAATTTAAAATTGTTGTTGATGCCATTAATAGTTCTGGTGCATTTGCTGTGCCCGAATTATTAAAAGCATTAGGTGTAAAAGATGCAGATATTATTGTTTTAAATGGTGAAGTGAACGGAAAATTTGCACACAACCCCGAACCATTACCACAACATTTAACTGCTTTATGTAATGAAGTAAACAAACAAAAAGCAGATTTAGGAATTGCTGTAGACCCCGATGTAGATAGGCTTTGCTTTGTTTGTGAAGATGGAAGTTTATTTGGTGAAGAATATACTTTAGTTGCTGTTGCCGATTATGTTTTGCAACAACGCAAAGGCAATACCGTAAGCAATATGTCATCTACTCGTGCATTAAAAGACATTACTTTAAAACATGGTGGAGAATATTTTGCAAGTGCTGTAGGTGAAGTAAATGTAGTAACAAAAATGAAAGCAGTAAATGCAGTAATTGGCGGAGAAGGTAATGGCGGAATTATTGTACCCGATTTACATTATGGAAGAGATGCATTAATTGGTATTGCATTATTTCTTACACATTTAGCCAAAGAAAAGAAAACTGCTAAACAGTTAAGAAACAGTTACCCAGATTATTTTATGAGTAAGAATAAAATAGAATTACAAAACGGGTTTAATGTTTCAAAAATTTTTGACATTATAAAAAAGAAATACAAAAAGCAAAACATTAATACAGAAGATGGTTTAAAAATTGAATTTGAAACCGATTGGGTACATTTAAGAACAAGCAATACTGAACCCATCATTCGTATTTATGCCGAAAGTAATTTTGAAACAACTGCTGCAAATATTGCCAACCGTTTAATGCAAGATATTAGAGAAGCAATGCAGTAATGTTTAGCTAAATAAAACTTATGTATTAAAATTATACAAAGCCATTTCAAAGTTTTGAAGTGGCTTTTTTCTTACTTATATTTTTCATTCGTTATCTTGTTCTAAAATAAAATTCATGAAACGTTTATTTGTTGTTATTGGTTTATTGTTTAGTTATGGTTCTTTCTCTCAACCAAAAGAATGTTATATGTTGGTTGGCACATACACCAATAATATTCATTTATATAAATTTAATTTTGTATTAGGAACCGCAACACCTGTAAGTAAAATTTCAAGCTTAAATAATCCTTCTTACTTGTGTGTTTCGCCTAACGGAAAATTTGTGTATGCCGTAAATGAAACAACCGGCAACGGAGAAGTAAATGCTTTATCATTCAACAAAATAAAAGGAGAATTAAAATTTATTAATAAAGTATCAAGCGGAGGAGAAGCACCTTGTTATATTGATATTGATTCAACCGGAAAATGGGTTAGTGTTGCTAATTATAGCAGCGGAACATTAAGTGTTATAAAAACCAATGCAGACGGTAGTTTGAACGAACCTTCACAAATAATTGAACATCAAGGTTATGGTGTAAACGTTGTTAGGCAATCAAAGCCACATGTGCATTGTACGGTTTTTTCTCCCGACCAAAAATATTTATTTTCAAACGATTTAGGAACAGATAAAATTTATCAATATCAATTCAACCTCAACAACGAAAAACCTTTAAATATTGATGATGTAACAACAACAGATGTTGCAGATGGAAGCGGGCCAAGGCATTTAGTATTTCATCCTAATAAAAAATTTGTATATATTATTAATGAACTGAAAGGAGATGTAGTTGCTTACACATACAACAATGGTAAATTATCTGAATTACAAACTATTGAAAGTGATAATACAAAAAGTAAAGAAGATAAAGGAAGTGCAGATATTCATATAACTCCTAATGGGCAATATTTATATGCTACCAACAGAGGCAAAGCAAATGATATAACTATTTACGGTGTGCAAAGCGATGGTAAATTAAGATTAATTGGGCATCAATCTACCAATGGTATTCATCCAAGAAATTTTGCTATAGATCCAACCGGGAAATATTTATTAGTTGCTAATAGAGATAGTAATAATATTGTTGTTTTTACTATTATAAAATCAACAGGTTTTTTAGAAGCAAATGGTCAAGTAATTAATGTAGAAAAACCTGTTTGTATAAAAATGGTTGATTTGAAATAAATATTTTCTTCAACAAGATGCATCAATTTATTTATGTACTTCACTTGAAAAATGAAATTCAATATCTGGATTGTTGGTAATTTCTGTATTTAAAAACCATTCGCTTTGTGCAAGATAAACTGGGTTACCATCTTTATCTTCTGCACTATTGGTTTGTTTAAATCGTAAAAAATCTTCTAACTTTTTTTCATCTTTACTTGTAAGCCAACAAGCTTTGTAAAACGGTAAAGCTCTAAACTCGCAGGCAGCACTGTATTCATGTAATAACCGATATTGTATAACTTCAAATTGTAATTCTCCTACACAACCAATAATTTTTTTATTACCGCCAAATTGTGTAAATAATTGTGCTACGCCTTCATCGGTTAGTTGTTGAATTCCTTTTTCTAATTGTTTTGTTTTCATAGGATCTTTATTAACCAACTCTTTAAATATTTCGGGAGAAAAAGTTGGAATACCTGTGAAGAAAAAATTTTCTCCTTCAGTTAAGGTATCACCAATTTTAAAATTACCTGTATCAAACAAACCAATTACATCTCCGGGAAAGGCATCTTCAATTACATCTTTACTTCTTGCTAAAAAAGAATAAGGATTACTAAAACGAATGTCTTTATCTAAACGCACATGATGGTAATATTTATTACGCTCAAACTTACCGCTGCATATTCTCATAAATGCAATTCTATCTCTATGCTTAGGGTCTAAATTGGCATGAATTTTAAAAACAAAACCACTGAATTTATCTTCACCCGGGCAAATTTCTCTTACACTTGTTTCTCTGCAAAGTGGTGTTGGTGCTACGTTTATAAATGTATCTAACATTTCTTTTACACCAAAATTATTTACGGCACTTCCAAAAAATACGGGGGCAATTTTTCCTGCTAAATAATCTTTCACATTTAATTCGCCATAAACACCATCAACTAATTCTACATCTTCACGCAGTTGGGCAGCATCTCTTTCGCCAATTTTATTGTCTAAAATATTATCACTTAAATTACTAATTACAAAAGCATCTTCTTCATCTGCTTTTGTGTTGGCTGTAAATAATAATAAACTTTTATTATGTAAATTATATACACCTTTAAAATCTTTACCGCTGTTAATTGGTAAAGTCATTGGGTGCAAACTAATTTTTAATTCTTTTTCAATTTCTTCTAATAAATCAAATCGGTTTTTACCGTCTCTATCCATTTTATTAATAAAAACAATTACAGGTGTATCTCTCATTCGGCATACTTCCATTAATCTTCTTGTTTGATCTTCTACGCCATTTACACTATCAATAACAAGAATAACACTATCAACAGCCGTTAATGTTCTATATGTATCTTCAGCAAAATCTTTGTGTCCCGGAGTATCTAATAAATTAATTAAACAAGTTTTATATTCAAAAGTCATTACACTTGTTGCAACGCTAATACCACGTTGGCGTTCAATTTCCATAAAATCACTGGTGGCATGTTTTTTTATTTTATTGCTTTTTACGGCACCCGCTGTTTGAATGGCACCACCAAACAACAATAATTTTTCCGTTAATGTTGTTTTACCTGCATCGGGGTGAGAGATGATGGCAAAAGTTCTTCTTCTGTTTATTTCTTTTTCGTATTTCATGTTTAAGTCTGTAAGTCAGCAAGTTTTCGATAGTCTGACTTACAGACTTCTCCAACTTATCATCTTCATTTTTGAAGCCGCAAATGTAAGGTAATAAAGGTTTTGCGGTAAATGAGATTATGAATACTCTGCTGTTATAACAAATTATTTAATATTCTTTTATGCAAGCAGTGGCTTTACCGTTTTTAATAGTTATTATCCAATAATGTTTATAATCATTATCATCCATTAACGTAAACAAATTTTGTTGCATAATCATATTGGCTAATAAAGGTATTGTGTTAGAATGGCCAACAACTATAATTGTTTTATTTTCAATTGCTAATAATTCATTTGCCAATTTGCTTTGTTCTTTTACATTATAAATTAAAATTTCTTTATTGAATTTTTGTGCTATGGGTTGAATGGTAGATTTTGTTCTGATGTAATCTGTTGAATAAATTAAATTGGGATGGTATTTTTTTAATTCACTCATTAAACGTATTGCACGATGTTTTCCTTTTTCAGATAATGGCGGATTAGCATTCATTGTTGTAGAACCTTGAACAGTTGTATCTTTTTCTGCATGGCGTAATAAAATAATAGTTGTTTGCGAAAAACTTTTTAAACAAAACATTACTGTAACAACTGTAATAGCATATAGTTTGAATATAAATTTCATACAAAAAAATTTTTATTGCCAATTACATTCACTTTACAATAACTTACACAAAAAATAAATGAATGAAAATTGGATTATTAATATCTTTTATCTTTTTTCTTGTTATAAGTTGCCTTTCACAACACTGTTCTTGGGATTGCAAAGGCATTGTGTTATTAAATTGGGAAAGTAACCATAAATTCGATAGTTACAATATATTCTTAGTAAATGAAAAGCATGAGCCTATTTATTTAATTACAACAAATGATACCATTGTAAGCAAATTTGAACTTTATAGCTGGTGGAAAAAAAGACAAACAAATGTTATGGTAAAAGATCCATCTGCCGTTTATGATACAGCTTATCATTTTGCTGAAAATAGAATAATTACGTTGTTTAATTGGTGTAATTATCAAACAGAAAAATTATTTGTACAAATAACTTCAAAAACAATTCCAATAAAGCATTATTATTTTCCAATAACATATAAACAAAAAATTCATTTACACAATACTGAGTTATGGAAGAATAAAAGTGCTTCTGAATTTGATAAACATTATGTTGTTAATATTCGGTTTTAATAAAAAAAAGGATTACAAATTTCTTTCTAACCCTTCTTACTATATTCCAATTTCTATCTTCTTTAATTAAATATCAATTGCTTCTCCGTAAGCTACTGCAGTTGCTTCTTTAACACCTTCACTAATTGTTGGATGCGGATGAATGGCATTTAAAATTTCGTGTGCTGTTGTTTCTAATTTTCTGGCAACAGAAACTTCGGCAATCATTTCAGTAACGTTATAACCAATCATGTGTGCTCCTAAAAATTCGCCATATTTAGCATCATAAATTACTTTTATAAAACCTTCTGTAGCGCCAGCTGCACTTGCTTTTCCGCTTGCCATTAAAGGAAATTTTCCAACCTTTAATTCGTAACCTGCTTCTTTAGCTGCTTTTTCGGTATAACCAATACTTGCAATTTCTGGTGTGCAATAAGTACAACCTGGAATATTGTTATAATCAATTGTATCTGGTAAATGATGATGTTTCTTTTCTAAATATGCCATGTGTTCTGCTGCATTAATTCCTTCTTTAGCAGCAACATGTGCCAATGCTTGCCCCGGGCTGCAATCGCCAATAGCGTAAATGCCCGCTACGTTGGTTTGCTGATATTTATCTACAACAATTTTTCCTTTTTCTGTTTTAATACCGTTTTCTTCTAAACCAATATTTTCAATGTTTGCAACAACACCTACTGCACTTAAAACAATATCTGCTTCTAAAGTAATAGTGCTGCCATCTTGTTTTTTAACCAAAGCTTTAACGCCTGCACCGTTGGTATCAACAGCTTCAACCGAAGCGTTAGTCATAATATCTATCCCTTGTTTTTTATATTGTTTTTCTAATTCTTTACTTACATCTTCATCTTCAACAGGTACAATGCGTGGTATAAATTCTACAATGGTAACTTTTGTGCCCATGCTGTTATAAACATAAGCAAACTCAACACCTATTGCACCGCTACCCACTATAATTATACTTTTGGGTTGTTGTGTTAAAGACATTGCTTCGCGATAGCCAATAACTTTTTTGCCATCTTGTTTTAGGTTGGGTAATTCACGACTTCTTCCACCCGTTGCAACAACAATATATTTTGCTTCAATAATTTGTTTGCTTCCATCGGCAGCAGAAACTTCTACTTTTCCTTTTGATGCAATTTTTCCGTAACCCATAATTACATCAATTTTATTTTTCTTCATTAAAAACTGAACACCTTTACTCATTTTATCTGCTACACCACGACTACGTTTTATAACAGCACCAAAATCTGCACTGCCTGTTGCATTAATACCATAGTTTGCAGCATGTTTTAAATATTCGTAAACCTGTGCACTTTTTAATAATGCTTTGGTAGGAATGCAGCCCCAGTTTAAACAAATTCCGCCCAAGCTTTCTTTTTCTATGATTGCTACTTTAAAACCTAATTGAGAAGCACGAATAGCAGCAGGGTAACCACCCGGGCCGCTACCAATAACAATTACGTCGTATGCCATATTTTTAAATTTGAAAGGTAAAGTTTCTGATTTTGTTTTTTTATGCTCAGAAAACGGAGTGCGAAAATACAGCCAACAAGGCAAACGAAAAAAACTAATGCTATGGTTTGTTTTCTTCTTTTAAAAGGCTTTCAATGGTTTTATTAATCCAAGTTACGGTGCCAGGTCCTAAACCGGTAGTATGAAAACGAATAGTGCCTTCTTTATCTATTATAACATGAGTTGGATAAGAAGTTATGCCGTAATTACCGCTTGCAATGTAACGGCCATTATCAATTATATGATATTTGAAAGGAGTAGTTTTCATAAATTCTCTAATGGCATATTCTTCATCTAAAGCTATAGCTATAAAAACAACATCGGCATTATCTTTATACTTATCTACAACTCTATTTAAATCCGGAATTTCTGCTTTGCATGGCGGGCAGCCAACAAACCAAAAATTTAACACCACAATTTTTCCTTTTAAATCTTTAATTGAAAATTTATTGCCATCAATATCTTTATCTTTAAACGGATGTATTTTATCGCCTGTTCTAAAAAATCTGCTTTCGGTAGGTTTAGGCAAATTTGATTTTAGTGAATCTCTTCTTGTTAATTCTTTTTCTGAAAGTTTATAAATAATAAATTCTGTTTTTGCATCTTTAGCATTCACAGGTTTTAAACCGTATTGGTTGGTTTGCATAAGTTTTACCCAAATAGCGTAAGGGTAAACCATTCCCGAAGAATCTTTTATAATTGATTTATCATTAACTGTAAGTCTAATTTGAGCAGAAAGATTTACAATAACAGCAAAAGAAAATACGAACGAAAAAAATAATTTCATGAAACAAGGTTTGATTACAAATTAATTCGTTTTTTCTTTCTGAAGAAAAAGTATTTTAAAATTAACAATAACAAGTATTAAACAAAAAACTGCTTATTACCTTCAACCAATTATTTTCGCAAAAAAATAAAAGATGGAATTACAACAATTAATTACTGAAGCGTGGAGTAACCGTGAATTATTAAAAGATATAAAATACAGCAATGCTGTTCGTGAAGTAATTGAAGAGGTAGATAAAGGAAGATTAAGAACTGCTGCACCTACAGAAAACGGATGGCAAGTAAACGAATGGGTTAAACAAGCCATATTATTATATTTTGGCATACAACAAATGCAAACTTGGGATGTAGCTCCATTTGAATTTTACGATAAAATGTTATTAAAGAAAAACTATGCAAGCATTGGTGTGCGTGCAGTGCCACATGCAGTTGCACGTTATGGTGCTTACTTAGCAAAAAATGTGGTGCTAATGCCAAGCTATGTAAATATTGGTGCTTATGTAGATGAAGGCACCATGGTTGATACATGGGCAACCGTTGGTAGTTGTGCACAAATTGGTAAAGGTGTGCATTTAAGTGGAGGCGTTGGTATTGGCGGAGTATTAGAACCTTTACAAGCCAGCCCAGTAATTATTGAAGACGGTTGTTTTTTAGGAAGTAGAAGTATTGTGGTAGAAGGTGTGCGTGTAGAAAAAGAAGCAGTATTAGGTGCTAATGTTGTACTAACACAAAGCACTAAAATTATTGATGTAAGTGGTAATGAACCTATTGAAACGAAAGGTATTGTTCCGGCAAGAAGTGTGGTTATTCCGGGTACATACCAAAAACAATTTTCGGCAGGAAATTATGGCGTAAACTGTGCTTTAATTATTGGCAAACGTAAGCCCAGCACAGATTTAAAAACAAGTTTGAACGATGCTTTAAGAGATTTTAATGTAAGTGTGTAGGGGGGTGATAGTTAATAGTCCATAGTTAATAGTTGTATGTAAAAAATGTTTTTATTCTATGGACTATAGACTATAACTTAAACTATCAACAAACTACAACCTCTAATATCGCTGTTATCTACTCTGCCAATTACTTCAAAGCTACCATCTTCATATACAATACCTACATCATCTGTGGCAATAAAAGAGCAACTGCAAATATTAGCTAAATCAATAATATTTAAAATTCCTTTTCCTGTAAAATTTATTTGTAAAGGGTCTTCTTCACTTCTTACCACAACTTTCATCCAAGGCGGGCAAATAAATTTGCCATTATTTTTTGAGTATGCTTGCGATAATAATTCTGTCATTCCATATTCCGAATGTATTTCTTTCACACCTAAATTTTCTTTTAAAAAATTATGTACTTCGTTACGTGTTAATTCTTTTTTTCTGCCTTTCATTCCGCCTGTTTCCATCACAACAACATGATTTAATTGCATTTTATTTTTCTCTGCAAAATCAAGCAGGCCAAAGGTTACACCAATTAATAATGTTTTTTGTTTTTTGTTTTCTAATTCGGTTAAAACATTTTTTAGTTTATCAAATTCATATAAATAAAAATCGCTTTGACTGTTGTTAGAAAGTTTAATCATTTCATCAACCATCATTACTAACGAGGAATTATTTCTTTCTAAATAAGAAGGTAACAAACCAATGATGCACCATTCATTTATTTTTCCGTAAAAGGTTTCAAAAGTTTGTATAAAACTTGTTTTATAAATATTAATGTCTTTAACTAAATGTTGGCTGTTAATAGTTGTAGTTGTTCCGCTACTTTCAAAAATTTGCTGTGGTATAAATGTGGTTGATGTAATTGTGTGTGTTTTAAAAAATGAAATAGGTAAAAATGGAATAGTAGAAATTTGAAATTGTGCATCTGATATTTGCGGGCACATTAAATTGCACCATTGTTTATAAACTTTATTATTTTGATATTGAAAAGAAAAAACAGATTGAGCAACTTGGTTAAAGTTATGATGAATATTAAAAATACTGTTAATCAATTCTTGTTCGGCTGTCATTGGTTGCAATGAATTGTTTACATTTGAAATGAATTAAAAAATATGAAGACAAAATTATTGATAGTAACGTTAATAGCTTTTGCAATAATTGCCTGCAATAAAGGGCAATTTACTTCTAAACCACAACTTTCATTTAAAAGTATTAATTCATTAACGCTTTTGCAAGGGCAAACATTAAATTTTCAAATAAACTTTACTGATGCAGAAGGCGATATTCAAGATACAATGTGGATACAAAAAATTTCTAAAACTTGCCCCAGCTCCCCCGGAACAAACTTTACTGTTAAATATAAAGTACCTGATTTTCCGGCAACCAAAGATTTAAAAGGATATTTTGATATTAATTTTTCTTATAATACAACAAGCAGCGGATATGTTCCTATAACAGGTTGTGGCACAATCAATGATTCTTCTTATTTCCGTTTTGTTTTAAAAGATAAAGCCAATAATGTTAGCGATACATTAGTTTCACCTATTATTACTTTACTTAAATAATGCAACGCTCCAAAGCAATAATACACTTTATTTTTTTTGGTAATTATTTTTACGGTTTTTGTACAATTGGTCTTTCTATTGAAGCAAATTTTCAGCAACAATTACCTTTAAACCCTTTGCTGTATTACATTCTATTATTCACCATTACAGTTTTGTATTATACAAAAGCATACATAACCAATACAACTTATAATACAAATAATAAACGTACATTATGGTATGTTCAGCACAAAAAATTAGTTATATATAGTCAGTTATTATTAACACTTATTGGCGTTGTATGTATAGCAATTTTATTAAAAGATATATGGAGAAATGTTTTGCAAATGCAATGGCAAACATGGTTTTTACTTTTAATATTTCCTGTGGTAGCAGCACTGTATTACGGAATTGAAAATAAAAAATTAGGAAAATACAATTTAAGAAATACAGGTTTTTTAAAACCTTTTGTTATAGGTTTTGTATGGGGTGGTTTAGTTACTATTTATCCGTTTTTATTTCATACAATTGAAAAAAATATTCCTTTACAAATTGCTTTTATTAACTGTTTGTTGTTTATTAAAAATTTTATGTTTGTAACGGTGCTGTGTATTATGTTTGATATAAAAGATTATGCAGCAGATTATAACCAACAACTAAAAACATTTGTGGTAAGAGTAGGTTTAAGAAAAACTATCTTCTTAATCATTATTCCGCTTTGTGTAATTGGTTTTGGTACTTTTTTAGTTTACAGTACCTCTCAAGGTTTTTCGTTAATACGAATATTGTTAAATGCCATTCCGTTTATTTTATTATTAGTAGTTGCTTATTCACTTCACCGCAGACAATCTATTCTATATTATTTAATAATTATTGATGGGTTAATGTTGGTAAAAGCAATTTTTGGTACTATTGCAACAATTTATTTTTAAATATTAT
>JAFDXY010000015.1 GCA_018267725.1 Bacteroidota bacterium | reverse complement strand
TTTGCTTTCAAACTTTGTTCTTTCTAATTTTGATAACAACGTGGTTACTTTTTGTTGGCCAGAGTATATAGTTGTGATTTGCTTTCAAACTTTGTTCTTTCTAATTTTGATAACAACTTATTTAAGGTTTAAGCAGATACAATGTTGTTGTGATTTGCTTTCAAACTTTGTTCTTTCTAATTTTGATAACAACTCTGCTGGAAGTGGTACTTCAGGCTATGGAGTTGTGATTTGCTTTCAAACTTTGTTCTTTCTAATTTTGATAACAACATTTGTGATAAATATATAAATTTGTACTATGTTGTGATTTGCTTTCAAACTTTGTTCTTTCTAATTTTGATAACAACATTTTGTAATGAAATTTCGCTTGGTATATAGTTGTGATTTGCTTTCAAACTTTGTTCTTTCTAATTTTGATAACAACACGATTTAGGTAAATACGATAAGTCAATGCGTTGTGATTTGCTTTCAAACTTTGTTCTTTCTAATTTTGATAACAACCTTTCTTTTTATACACCTCCAACATTTCAGGTTGTGATTTGCTTTCAAACTTTGTTCTTTCTAATTTTGATAACAACCGGCATTATCAAATATAGACAAGATTTTTTGTTGTGATTTGCTTTCAAACTTTGTTCTTTCTAATTTTGATAACAACAGCAATTCTGTTAATTGTTCATCTTCACTGTTGTGATTTGCTTTCAAACTTTGTTCTTTCTAATTTTGATAACAACAACAATTTTATCATCGCCCAAATAGCTATGTTGTGATTTGCTTTCAAACTTTGTTCTTTCTAATTTTGATAACAACGACCGCTGTACAAGGTTCCGCAGAAGAAATGTTGTGATTTGCTTTCAAACTTTGTTCTTTCTAATTTTGATAACAACAACAGGCAACAATTACTATTTAATAATTATGTTGTGATTTGCTTTCAAACTTTGTTCTTTCTAATTTTGATAACAACCTTAGTAGTATCGTGTATGTAGTGGGCAAGTTGTGATTTGCTTTCAAACTTTGTTCTTTCTAATTTTGATAACAACTCGGCGATGTTACCAACTCTTTGTGTTTACGTTGTGATTTGCTTTCAAACTTTGTTCTTTCTAATTTTGATAACAACAATTATTAAAGTAAACCAATTAGGAGATGTGTTGTGATTTGCTTTCAAACTTTGTTCTTTCTAATTTTGATAACAACCGGGTTTTCGAGTGGTTGGAATACTTTTCCGTTGTGATTTGCTTTCAAACTTTGTTCTTTCTAATTTTGATAACAACTTCTTGTAAATATTTGCACCAAATAATGGCGTTGTGATTTGCTTTCAAACTTTGTTCTTTCTAATTTTGATAACAACTTGTTGCCTGTTTAATACCTTCATAAAACTGTTGTGATTTGCTTTCAAACTTTGTTCTTTCTAATTTTGATAACAACAATAGCAGCTTTAATATTTTCTTGTGTTACGTTGTGATTTGCTTTCAAACTTTGTTCTTTCTAATTTTGATAACAACCGTTTATTTACTGCTAACCCTAAGTTCTTTGTTGTGATTTGCTTTCAAACTTTGTTCTTTCTAATTTTGATAACAACAAATTTATTTCTTGTTGCATAACGTTTTTTGTTGTGATTTGCTTTCAAACTTTGTTCTTTCTAATTTTGATAACAACTTTCTTTTTATACACCTCCAACATTTCAGGTTGTGATTTGCTTTCAAACTTTGTTCTTTCTAATTTTGATAACAACGGAGATATTTCTATTGCCGAAACACTAACAGTTGTGATTTGCTTTCAAACTTTGTTCTTTCTAATTTTGATAACAACGCATCCAGTTCATATAATATTGTTCCATTAGTTGTGATTTGCTTTCAAACTTTGTTCTTTCTAATTTTGATAACAACCCTACAACAAATACATATCTTAATCATGGAGTTGTGATTTGCTTTCAAACTTTGTTCTTTCTAATTTTGATAACAACCTACTGTTATGGTGTTGCCAATATTATCTGGTTGTGATTTGCTTTCAAACTTTGTTCTTTCTAATTTTGATAACAACACATTGGCGAGATGGAGGCAAAGTTTAATGTTGTGATTTGCTTTCAAACTTTGTTCTTTCTAATTTTGATAACAACTCCAAAACATCAACATAGAGCTAACTATAAGTTGTGATTTGCTTTCAAACTTTGTTCTTTCTAATTTTGATAACAACCCTCTTAATACTATCCTGCACATCATTGCTGTTGTGATTTGCTTTCAAACTTTGTTCTTTCTAATTTTGATAACAACGATACTGCTCTTGTCTGATAGTTTTCAGGTGTTGTGATTTGCTTTCAAACTTTGTTCTTTCTAATTTTGATAACAACAGAAGACGAAAATGAAGCAGATGTACCATTGTTGTGATTTGCTTTCAAACTTTGTTCTTTCTAATTTTGATAACAACTATTCTATACTCGTGATAATCTAATTTTGGGTTGTGATTTGCTTTCAAACTTTGTTCTTTCTAATTTTGATAACAACTTTAGCGGTGGTTTTATTTTCTAATAACCTGTTGTGATTTGCTTTCAAACTTTGTTCTTTCTAATTTTGATAACAACTCCAACGATGTTTGCCATCTAAGCAATACAGTTGTGATTTGCTTTCAAACTTTGTTCTTTCTAATTTTGATAACAACACGATATAATTAATAATGACGATGCACATGGTTGTGATTTGCTTTCAAACTTTGTTCTTTCTAATTTTGATAACAACAGAGAAAGAATTTACTAATACACTACCATAGTTGTGATTTGCTTTCAAACTTTGTTCTTTCTAATTTTGATAACAACTTATGACCCTACTGCTCCCAATGCAGTACTGTTGTGATTTGCTTTCAAACTTTGTTCTTTCTAATTTTGATAACAACCTCTTCCGTTACAAAGTCCCAGTTGATAACGTTGTGATTTGCTTTCAAACTTTGTTCTTTCTAATTTTGATAACAACAAAGCAAACTGGCCAGTAACGCTTCTTTTAGTTGTGATTTGCTTTCAAACTTTGTTCTTTCTAATTTTGATAACAACAGAGAAGGAAGTTGAAATCTGCTATTATCCGTTGTGATTTGCTTTCAAACTTTGTTCTTTCTAATTTTGATAACAACTTTGAAGAAGTAAGAAAAAAATGGAATCATGTTGTGATTTGCTTTCAAACTTTGTTCTTTCTAATTTTGATAACAACAACTCCAAAAATTAATGGCTATTATGACATGTTGTGATTTGCTTTCAAACTTTGTTCTTTCTAATTTTGATAACAACACAGTTTTTCTCTTGCCGATGAGAGTATAAGTTGTGATTTGCTTTCAAACTTTGTTCTTTCTAATTTTGATAACAACCTTAATCTCATCTTCTGTTTTACCTGTTCTGTTGTGATTTGCTTTCAAACTTTGTTCTTTCTAATTTTGATAACAACATTTTAATTTGAAACCAACGCCACTCACAAGTTGTGATTTGCTTTCAAACTTTGTTCTTTCTAATTTTGATAACAACACAATAGTGACTAAATAATTTTCCTTTAAGTTGTGATTTGCTTTCAAACTTTGTTCTTTCTAATTTTGATAACAACTTGTATAAATTTCAATTGATGGGATTGCCTGTTGTGATTTGCTTTCAAACTTTGTTCTTTCTAATTTTGATAACAACGCACTCACCACTCACTTCTTCTTCGTTTGCGTTGTGATTTGCTTTCAAACTTTGTTCTTTCTAATTTTGATAACAACGGCATCGCTGTTTGTCTCAACAATGTTTTCGTTGTGATTTGCTTTCAAACTTTGTTCTTTCTAATTTTGATAACAACATTATCGGAATGATCAGTTAGTGAATATAGTTGTGATTTGCTTTCAAACTTTGTTCTTTCTAATTTTGATAACAACCGCCACGATAATGGTTTTCCTATTGGGGTAGTTGTGATTTGCTTTCAAACTTTGTTCTTTCTAATTTTGATAACAACCGTGAAAGTAATATGATAAATCATTCTGCTGTTGTGATTTGCTTTCAAACTTTGTTCTTTCTAATTTTGATAACAACATCCATTCTCACCGCTTCGGCAAATGTAGCGTTGTGATTTGCTTTCAAACTTTGTTCTTTCTAATTTTGATAACAACTTATAAAAACCGAGAACACCCTGCTTTTGGGTTGTGATTTGCTTTCAAACTTTGTTCTTTCTAATTTTGATAACAACTATGCGTCACCTTGCAGACGCTCCGAAATAGTTGTGATTTGCTTTCAAACTTTGTTCTTTCTAATTTTGATAACAACCAACACTCAATGTTTGCCCAGTAGCATCTTGTTGTGATTTGCTTTCAAACTTTGTTCTTTCTAATTTTGATAACAACTTTTAGTGGTATCATGTACATAATGTGCAAGTTGTGATTTGCTTTCAAACTTTGTTCTTTCTAATTT
Organism: Bacteroidota bacterium; assembly: GCA_018267725.1. Taxonomy (GTDB): domain Bacteria; phylum Bacteroidota; class Bacteroidia; order Chitinophagales; family Chitinophagaceae; genus CW01. The sequence continues at coordinate 217,321 of JAFDXY010000015.1, read as the reverse complement.
TGATAACAACTATATGATGTTATATTTGAGGTTGTTTTCGTTGTGATTTGCTTTCAAACTTTGTTCTTTCTAATTTTGATAACAACGTAGCTTCACAATCTGCTATGCTTGCATTGTTGTGATTTGCTTTCAAACTTTGTTCTTTCTAATTTTGATAACAACTCTCGTTTGAAATTTTTAATTAAACCATTTGTTGTGATTTGCTTTCAAACTTTGTTCTTTCTAATTTTGATAACAACAGGGGGTGGAACGCCCTGCCAATGCTTTAAGTTGTGATTTGCTTTCAAACTTTGTTCTTTCTAATTTTGATAACAACCAAGCATAAAATAATGCACCACAACTTTGTGTTGTGATTTGCTTTCAAACTTTGTTCTTTCTAATTTTGATAACAACAAATAACTCTGGCTATAAAAGAGTTCAAATGTTGTGATTTGCTTTCAAACTTTGTTCTTTCTAATTTTGATAACAACGCCACCTTTTGTATCTAAAACACTAAACGGGTTGTGATTTGCTTTCAAACTTTGTTCTTTCTAATTTTGATAACAACAATTTGTTGAATACGGTTAAATGCGTTCATGTTGTGATTTGCTTTCAAACTTTGTTCTTTCTAATTTTGATAACAACCGGCACGAGTGGCAGCCCCTATGTTGTGAAGTTGTGATTTGCTTTCAAACTTTGTTCTTTCTAATTTTGATAACAACATTTTTGATAACTGCTGTCTCACTCCGGCGTTGTGATTTGCTTTCAAACTTTGTTCTTTCTAATTTTGATAACAACTTGAATCCTCAAACGATGAATAATATTTATGTTGTGATTTGCTTTCAAACTTTGTTCTTTCTAATTTTGATAACAACACACTATCCTTGTTTGCATTAATCCTGTCGTTGTGATTTGCTTTCAAACTTTGTTCTTTCTAATTTTGATAACAACTTACAGAAAACTATGACCCCTATGGGTACGGTTGTGATTTGCTTTCAAACTTTGTTCTTTCTAATTTTGATAACAACTTAATTGTCTATGGAATGGAATGGTTGTTTGTTGTGATTTGCTTTCAAACTTTGTTCTTTCTAATTTTGATAACAACATTATAACGGTAGGCTTACAAGTGCAGATAGTTGTGATTTGCTTTCAAACTTTGTTCTTTCTAATTTTGATAACAACAAATTTCAGGTGTAAAAGCCCGCACTTCAGGTTGTGATTTGCTTTCAAACTTTGTTCTTTCTAATTTTGATAACAACCTTGTATTTGTCGGGCAGGCAAAATTGTAAGTTGTGATTTGCTTTCAAACTTTGTTCTTTCTAATTTTGATAACAACATTAAATATCCTGATGACTTTAAAGGAACAGTTGTGATTTGCTTTCAAACTTTGTTCTTTCTAATTTTGATAACAACAAATCAAATTAGCACAAGCACATTCAACTAGTTGTGATTTGCTTTCAAACTTTGTTCTTTCTAATTTTGATAACAACCCAACATTCTTTTTAAGCACAACCGCATTAGTTGTGATTTGCTTTCAAACTTTGTTCTTTCTAATTTTGATAACAACAGCTTAAGCTAAAAGCTAATACAGACAAAGGTTTTGATAGAAATTAGAAAGAAAAAAAGAACTAAAAAGTCGCCTCAGATAAATTCTTGAGGCGACTTTTTGTATTTCTATTTAATTAGTTTTTTAAAAAAGTTCTAACTGTTGCGGAATATCTACAGGTTCGGCTTTCTTTTTTCCTTGAAATATTTCCATCATACCAAATTGTTTATCGGTAATCGTCATTAAACCAATATGTCCTTTTTCGGGTAAATTATGTTTAACGCGTTTTATATGTACTTGTGCATTTTCGCTACTGGCACAATGCCTTACATATATTGAAAATTGAAACATACTAAATCCATCTTGCAAAAGTTTTTTTCTGAAATCGGTATATATTTTTCTATCTTTTTTTGTTTCGGTTGGTAAATCAAAAAAAACAAGTACCCACATAATTCTGTAAGCATTTAAACGTTCAGATTTCATATTTGTGTTTCAGGAAATGCAGGATATAATATTTTTCTACTCTCACCTAAATAACATTGTGCCAGCGATGCAGCAGTGCGTTGTGTTGCAATCATTAAAGGGCTTGTTTCTTTGTCAAGCATTACATCAACCGTTGGTAAAGTAAGTAATAATGCTTTATGTTCTTTGGTTAAAGTTTCTATGCCCGATGTTTTATCTATAACACTTCTTACAATAACATCTACAAAGGGGCGATAGGGTTCCATTATATCATCTGCCAAACAATAAGCATTGTATCTGTTGCGATGAAAAATACCTAAGGTTGGCAGCAAACCTGCACCGGCAACAGCTCTGGCTATAGTGGCTCTTAAAATTGCATAACCATAATTTAATAAATTGTTGGGAGGTGGACCTTCTCGTTTACGAAAAAATTGCCAAGCAGGCGGAAATAAATGACTCCAATAATAAGCAGCAGCTTTGGCTTCATCATTATCAGCATCACCGCTTTTTACATTTTGAGCAGCATTAACTAAATAATTGTTTTGTATATTGTATTTTTTTAATACTTTACTTTGATTTTGAATTTTTGCTTTTACCGTTTGTTGCCACAATTGTTTTTTTAAAGGCTCGGTAGCTTCTATTTGTGCTTTAAAACGTTCACTTTGTAAAGTATTGCTTTCTAATGGCATTAATAACCCACTTGGATGATGTGTTTCATTACAAGTTATTACGGCTGTATTGTTGGCAACTAATTTATCTAGCAAATAATGCGAGAGGGTTATTTGTTGATGTTCTAATACCAACATACCAATATCTTCTATAGGTACTGTTTTATCTGCTCTGTCTTTTAAACCTTTTACATGGGCATAACTTACTATTAATTGCTGGTTAGAGCATTTTAAATGGCAAGGTGTTTCTATGCAAAGGGTTCGTTTGATCATAATTAAGTTGGGTTTGGATAATTAATAAACTTGAACAAAATATATTCCTCATCGTCATCTGCAATTATTGGTTCTATAGGTTGCACATTGTACATGTAAGTATAAATATCGTTGTTGTTTATATGGGCATATCGTTTGCCCTTGTAGAAAACCGAATATTTTTCTTTGGTAAAATATTTTGTAAAATGATATTTTATTTCAGGTAGTTCTATTGCTTCAATATCTACAATGCCAGTATAGTTATTAAAAACTTCTTCGTAAAGGTCTCGCTTTTTTTGTGTAAGATTTGTGGTATAAACAGGTTGAGTAATTTGCTGCAAATGTTTTGCGTGTTCAGGTATTTCAAAAGTATTGTCTTGCAAAAAATAAATAGCTACGGCAACACTTTCCCAAGGTTTAACTTTTTTGTTTAAATGAGTTATTGTGCCAAGCAATGGCAATGCTTGTGCATCTACTAATCTTGAAAGTAATTCGTTTAAATCTGCAGGTACAAAGCCAATTTTTTCCTGTTGCCAGTATAATGCAATAGCACATTCATCGTGTTCATTTTCTGGCTCACGCCTTAATTCAATCAAATCATTCGGCTGCATAAACTCAAGCAATTCCATTCCTTTATAATGCCTAAATCCTGCAACAAAAAATTGTTCTAAATAAATTTTTCGTTTAGGGATAATGGCTTGTAGGTTGAATGTGCCAAAGCCGGCAATGCCAATTAATCGCATTAAAAAATCACTACGTTTCATAAGCGTACTTTTAATATTCTCCAACTTTTACAATTTGACCAATATGGTTAATACGAACTTTGATTATATTTTTAAGTGGGTTTGTGCTTCTTATATTAATAAATGCTAGATTAACCAATTCTTTTTTTTCTTCAACATTCGTTTCTAAATGGTGTCTGAACATATAATTCTTTGTAGCAATTTTTTGAACCCTAAATAAATTTTTACTTATTAGGCTATAATTTTTAGGGTTTAATATATCGATATCTTTTGGATTAAAGCCATCTGATGGAAAAACAAAATATTCATTCTGTTTCATTGTAAACAAAAATTTCCAACCTAAATGCTCATTATATGTTTTATCAATAACTGTTAATTGTTGTTTAGCTCTTGCAACTGCTTCATAAAATGAAACTACTTTTTCTTGAAGGTTACCTTCATTATCTTGATAAATAGCAACATGATGATTGTTGCCAGTGCTTACAAAATCAATAGGAATATGTTTTCCATCTTTATCAAAAATTTCATTACCTAAATGATTTTTTTTAGTATGCAATGCTTCTGCATTTTTAATACCACTAATTGTTACTCTTTTTATGACAATGCCTTTTTCTTCATTCAACCAAATAGGATTTTTTTCTAAATTGCTAAATGCTTCTTTAGAGTTACCATTAAATTCTTCTAAGCGTTTTTCTAATTTTTTTCTAATACCTACATCGATTACTTTATCAATTTTTAAACCTGGTGTAACGTCTTTTCTAATAGTATAATCATCTTCAAGTACAACCAATTTTATTTTTTCATCAAGTTTTATTTTCTTTTCAATATCTAAATAAATGGGATTTTTATCTAAACTATTTTTCCCAGTAAATGCTTTTTTAGGATCATTGTTATTTTCTTTTAAACGCTTTAGTAATGCTTCTCTTTCTTTTGGTTTGGCAACTTTTAAAATAGTTTCCTCATCAAACTTTGCACCCAGTTTTTCAAGTTTGGTTGCATACTGTTGCAGCTTTCCATATACAGTTTCTTTATGCAGTTGCCCTCTTGGCGTTAATTCTGTTTTTACTTTCTCGCCATTATTTGTTTGAATTTTATTCTTATTTTTAGTAACTACTTTATTTTTTGCTTTAATAGAAACTAAAACATTTTCTAATTGTTTTTTTGCTTCTTCTCTAAAGTTGTTTACTGGTAATTTGAACTTTCTTTTTTTGTTTCCATTATCTTCTGTAACCATTTCTGTTTCTTTAGATTCAATGGCTATAACATTGCCGTGCATTTTGCTGCTTTCATCTTTTCTTGCATTCAAATAATTCAAATATTGTATGTGATTATGTTTTGTAAATGCAACAGTTAAAGCATCCATTGCATGATGGCGATGGTCGTTTCTTTTTGTCCAATCAGCTATTCTTTCTTTAGTGTTTCCATCTTTCATCTCTATTGTTTCTATTAAACCTAATTTTTTGTATTTATCAAAATTTAATTCTTGCATAATATTTATTAAGCCCCAATCTTCTCTCAATCTATCTGTAATACTCCCTGTTGTTGTAACAACAGTTCTACAGATTTCTTCCAACATTGATTTTGCTTTTTTGGCTATATATTGACTATCTCTCAAATCTCTTTCTATAAAGCCTTTGCCAATTTCACTTCCTTTCATCAATAGCTTTTTATATTTGGTTTTGCTTATTGGGTTTTCCTTTAGTTTAAACATCATTTCAATTCTCTTTTTGTATTGGTCTAATCCATCAACACCAAAAAATCTTTCAATAAAATCTACTGCTGTGTCATCTCCTTTTTTATCATTATGAAACCTTGTTTCCAATGTTTTATTACTGAAACTATCATCAAATAATCTACTTTTTGGTATGATGTGTTCTATATCAAATTCTTTACTAAATAATTTTTCTTGAGGTATATAGGTATTAGAATATAAAGTATGATGTCCATTGCCTTTTAACTCATCATACAACTTATATCTTATAATATCATTTCGTGTAGGATTTTTAATTCCAAATTCATTTTGCAATTTTATTATTATTCCATCGTGTAAAGTTTTTGCAGCATTAATATTGGTTGACATTTCTGCTCTTTCCTTGGCATTCTTCTTTAATTCTCTTGCCAATTCAATTCTTATTTCATCTGGTTTACCAAGAGTTGTGTCTGCAATAATTGCATTAACTACATTTACCATTTGGTTTAAAATTTTTTCTACAACAGGATTTCGCAAACTGTTTTTAGGAAGAATAGTTAAACCATCTTTTAAAATTCTTTCATCATTTTCTTTTTTTGTTTTTGATGAAGAATGATTATAACCTACTTTTTCACAAGCTTCACTATATTCAAACTCTTTTATAAAAGGGAATATTTTACGCATTGCTTTTGCACTAAGATTCCCATAATCTTGCTGAAAGCTAATATTAGAAAGCATTTGTGCATATTCTTTTTTAAAATTGAATTTCTTTTGTAATAACTGAATTAATTTTTCATTACCTGTTTTAGAATCATCTTCTTGATAAGAATATAGTAAATGCCAAAGTTGATAAGATGATTGTTGCTCAAAAGTTTTGCCTTGAAGCTCTGCATTAAATTCAAGAATATATGTATCAATATTTGATACTTTTAAAAAATCTTGAACAATTGATTTTATTTGACTTGCGGATATTGAAGCAAAATCAATTTCTTCACTCCCTTCTGCTTGAATAATTTTTTCAAATACATCATACAATGCTTTGTTTGTTCTGTTGCCTTCAATAGAACTATAATTTAATTCCCATTCATTGTTTTTATATCCCAAAAATTCTACAATATATTTTTTATCTAAATTGCCCTTAATATTCAATTCAAAAAACAAATCTTGCTTTGCTTTATCATTCAACAACAGTATTTCTTTGGTAATTTTATTTTGTGCTTTTACATTGTGTAAGTTCTGCCATATTTTAAATTCTTGAAATAATGGCGATGACTTTGGTGCTACTTTATAGCCAATATTTTTTTGCTTGGCTTTACCATTTTCAATGGCTTCAATAGTTTTACTTTCAAATTCACAAAAACTTACCAATCCTTTTTGAGACTTAAGTTTTCGTTGATAGAAAATAATAATATCTCTTACTTCTGCTTTTAATTCTGGTGTAAGTTCTTTATGAAATTTTGCTTGCGTTTCCCAAATAGTATCAAATTCATCTAAATAATCTTGTCTATAAAATACTTGTCCTTTTGCTCTTGTATGTGGATTGTATTTTAATTGATTGTATAAATACTCTCCAATAGTTTGTTTATTAAAATACAGTTCTTTACTTCTATCGCTAATTGCACCTAAGTAGCCACTTGAGCTATTAAGATTATTATTTATTTCTGTAATAACACTGGCAACTTCTTCAATTTTTAATTGCCCTGTAATAGCTTTACTTCGCCATTCATAAAGTTTCAATCTTTTTTCATCCTTTGTACCATTCTTATTTTCAGCAGCATAAATTTTTGCTTTAGAAATAAAAATTGCAATAGTTGCTTTTTGTCCCTTATCATTTAACTCTTTTTTTAATTCATCTGTTAATACTTCAGGATAAAATTTGCGTTGTGTTGTCCAAACCTTTTCAAACTCAGCTTTTAAATCACTTCTATAAAAATCAGGCAAATACTTTTTGCCTTGCTTTAATATTTGATAACAGTATTGTCCAGGTGTAATATTTTCATCATACAAAGTTTTTGCAACAGCCATTCCATCTATTATTTGCCCTTCATCTTCATTCTTTGCTTTACGGCTGCTTTTGTAGCCACGCTTTTTATTAATCATCAACAGTACTTTTGCAAAATCTTCTTTTGCAATTTCATTGGTTGCGGCTTTTGCCCTTAATAAATAAGTAGAGTGTGTAGTATTTTTTTCATTTTCTGCTAATACAGTTTCTTTGATAATAATGTTTGCTTTCAACAAAACATTTATTAAATTTTTTCGCCTCTGCTTATATCTATCCAAATTTCTTCTAGCACCACGTTTTAATGTTCTGTCTGCATTTGATGAAATAGTTTTACCTTTTTCAAAATCTGTTTGTTCATCTGTTGTAAGTGGATTAACCCTTACACCAATTCTTTCTATTGATGATTTTTCATTTTCACTTTCAGCTTCTCTCACAAAAGCCCAACCGATAGAAGTTGTTCCTAAATCAAGCCCTAAAATTTTTTTCATAATAATTTGTTTTATATTTTATATTTGCGTTGAAGCAAATCACAATAAGGATTATTCCGTTGTGTAAACATTAAGTTGCCATCGACTTTAACGGTGGCATTTTTATTTTAATACTAATTGGGGAAGTTAAATTTACAGAAAATAAAATAACAAATAATTTTATTGTGTAAATAAAATTAAATAAACCATAAGTATAATACTAAGCCTTCTTTATTAAAATTTTAAGAAGGTTAGAATACAGAAATTTCTATTTCTTTTTAAAAAAGATAATTGCTTAGAACGGTTTTTCGGCAACCTAAAAAATATAATATCAGTTTAATTTTTTAATACATCTAATTCCTTTCCAACTTTTGTAAATGCTGCAATGGCTTTATCTAAATGTTGTTGTGTGTGTGCTGCACTTAATTGTACACGAATACGTGCTAAACCTTTTGCCACAACAGGATAAAAGAATCCTATAACATACACACCTTCCTCTAATAACTTGGCTGCAAATGTTTGTGCAATAACTGCATCGTATAACATTATTGGTACAATAGGATGGTCGCCGGGTTTTATATCAAATCCAGCTTCGGTCATTTTTGTTCTGAAATATTTTGTATTGAATTCTAATTTATCTCTTAATTCTGTTGTTGATGATAGCATATCTAATACAGCAATGCTTGCTCCTACAATGCTTGGTGCTACTGTGTTTGAGAAAAGATAGGGGCGTGAACGCTGACGAAGCATTTCTATAATTTCTTTTCTTCCGCTTGTAAAACCGCCACTTGCTCCGCCTAATGCTTTACCTAAAGTTCCTGTAATAATATCTATTCTTCCCATTACATTTCTATATTCATGTGTACCTCTTCCTGTTTTTCCTAAAAACCCTGAAGAGTGACATTCATCAATCATTACAATTGCATCATACTTATCTGCTAAATCGCAAATTTTATCTAACTGTGCAATCGTTCCATCCATACTAAAACTTCCATCTGTTACAATAATTCTACTTCTTAAGTTCTGAGTTTCTTTTAATTTATTTTCTAAATCTTCCATATTGTTATGTTCGTATCTGTAACGTTGAGCTTTACATAAACGAACACCATCAATAATACTTGCATGATTAAGAGCATCACTAATTATGGCATCTTGTTCATTAAACAATGGTTCAAACACGCCACCATTTGCATCAAAAGCTGCTGCATATAAAATGGTATCTTCTGTGCCTAAAAATTTTGCAATCTTCTGTTCTAACTCTTTATGAATATCTTGTGTACCACAAATAAAACGAACACTACTCATTCCATAACCATGGCTATCAATTGCTTTGTGTGCAGCTTCAATAACTTTTGGATGAGATGACAAACCCAAATAATTATTGGCACAAAAATTTAAAACAGTTTTTCCGTTTACTATAATTTCTGCACCTTGTTCACTGGATATTATTCTTTCTTTTTTAAATAAGCCCGCTGATTCTATTTCAGCTAATTCGGTTTGTATTCTGGTAACAAATTTTGAGTTCATATTTACGAACTTTTAAATAAATATTAGTAAATTAAATGATATTAAATTCCTATTAATTCTTCAATGCTGTAAACTTCATCAATAGCTATAAAAGAAAGGTAGCTTCCATCAATAATTTCAAATTGCTTTTTTTCTTCTGATGAAAGATTTTTTATGGCAGGAAATTTTTCTAACGGAACTAAGAAAGTTCTATCGTTGCTTAAATGAACAAACAAAACTGAACTATTCATAAATTCAACGCTTTTTATATTGGGTAGTGTTGCAATTGGTGTCATATTTTTTTTATTGATTTCACAGTTTTGCCTTCATAAAAAAGTTGTAACTGGTTTAAAAGAACATCAAAATTTTCTTCTATCAATTTCTTAATTTCTCTTAATTCAATTTCTGTAAAATTACCTTTTTTATTTTCATCTAATTCAACTTCAGGCTCTAACCAAAATTTACAAGACTGTTTGTACCCTGCAATGTTATATGTTACATGAATGTGTTTTCTTGTTTCATTAATATCAATACTATATACAAGGAAAACATATTTCAGTAAAATAAGCAACTTACCCATAAAAATAGTTAATAATCAATTGTTTGTTCTTGAATAGTTTCAGGAATTGCTCTCCATTCATATTGTTGATTACGCAGTTGCGGTTCAAAGCCTGCTTCTTTAATAGCTTGTTGTATTGATTTGTAAGTAAACCTATGCGGAGCCCCTGCTGCACTTACAACATTTTCTTCTATCATAATACTTCCAAAATCATTAGCACCGGCTTGTAAACAAATTTGTGCTGTTTGTTTACCAACTGTTAACCAACTTGCTTGAATGTTTTTAATATTGGGTAACATTATTCTGCTTATGGCAATCATTCTTATATATTCATCTGGCGTAGTTAAATTATGTACACCACGAATTTTAGTAAGCAAGGTATCAACATCTTGAAACGTCCACGGAATAAATGCAAGAAAACCTTTTGCCTCTGCGGGTTTCATTGCTTGCACTTCTCTTATTCTTGTTAAATGTATAAAGCGTTCTTCAATTGTTTCAACATGCCCAAACATCATAGTTGCAGATGTTGTAATGTTTAATTTATGAGCTTCGTGCATAATTGCCAACCATTCATCTGCACCGCATTTTCCTTTGCTTATTAATCTTCTTACTCTATCAACTAAAATTTCTGCACCTGCACCGGGTAAAGAATCCATGCCTGCTTCTTTTAATGCAGTTAAAACTTCTTTGTGTGTGCTTTTTTCAAGCTTAGTAATATGTGCAACTTCTGGTGGGCCAAGTGCATGTAATTTTATGGTAGGAAATTCTTGTTTTATTTGTTTGAAGGTATTGGTATAAAAATCTAATCCTAATTCGGGGTGATGACCACCTTGCAATAACAACTGGTCTCCGCCATATTTAATAGTTTCAGAAATTTTTTTTCTGTAAGTATTCATATCTGTAATGTATGCTTCTGCATGTCCCGGAATTCTATAAAAATTACAGAACTTACAATTGGCAATACATACATTGGTGGTGTTTACATTTCTATCAATTTGCCAAGTTACTTTCCCGTGTGGTACTTGTTTTTTTTTTAATTCATCTGCTACAAACATTAATTCGGTAAGTGGTGCATGTTCAAATAAAAACATGCCTTCTTCAATAGTTAAAAATTCAAACTGTAAAGCTTTTTGGTATAAATCGTTCAGCTGCATATATCTTGCTATTTATAAAGAGAGGCAAAGGTAAGGATGTAAGTTTTTGCAAATGAAGCAAGCTTTTTAACCATTCATATAAACTAAACAGCGAATGAGTAAAGATTGTTGTCAATACTGTTAAGATTGCTGTATATTGAATTTGTAAACAACGCTGCATAAAACAAAGCATATATTTTTTGTTGAGTTTTATGTTAAAACTTTAACCTGCAGATGAAAAAGAAAATAGTAACCCTTTTATTCTTCTGTATTGCATTTCAATTTCTTTTTTCTCAAGAAGAATTTGTATTACCGCAAGCAAAACGTGTAACCAGTTTTCCTTTTGTGTTGCTTAATGGTGGTATTATTATAGTAAAAGCAAAAATTGATGCCATTCCCGATTCGTTAAACTTTGTGTTAGATACAGGCAGCGGAGGAATTTCATTAGACTCTTCAACAATCGCAGAATTTAAAATACCCACACAACATTCAGACAGAACCATTAGAGGAATTGCAGGATTAAAGCAAGTAGATTTTGCGTATCATCATTCTTTAAAACTTCCGGGATTAACTATTGATAATTTAGATTTTCATATTAACGATTATGAATTACTTACAAGTGTTTACGGCGTAAAAATTGATGGCATTATTGGTTTTTCTTTTTTAAGAAGATATGTTGTGTATATTGATTATGATAATTTTAAAATAGATGTTTATAATTCAGGTTCTATTAAATATCCAAGAGGTGGTTATCTTATGTCTCCACAGTTTTCTACATTAGCTATGCAAAACTTTATTGTAAAAGATGAAGCATCTGTATCAACTAAATTAATTTTTGATACAGGTGCCGGATTGTGTGCTTTATTTTCTAAAGATTTTGTAACTGAAAATAATTTAATAAGTAAAAAAAGAAAATTATATTCAACACAAGCTGAAGGGCTGGGCGGAAAAAAATTAATGACAACAACTGTTATAAAAGAAATTGCTATTGGTCCGTATAAATTTAAAAAAGTACCGGTTTTTATTTTTTCAGATGAATATAATGTAACCAATTATCCGTTTTTAGGTGGCTTGATTGGAAATGATTTATTAAGAAGATTTAATGTTGTTTTAAACTATCCAGAACAAAAAATTTATTTAAAACCAAACAATCATTTTGCAGATGCATTTGATTATTCTTATACAGGGTTAGGAATTTATTTAGTGAATGATGTTGTAACGGTTATAGATATTATTCCCGGCTCTCCCGGAGATAGAGCAGGATTTAAAAAAAATGATATTATTTTTTCTATTGATAATAACGTAAGTAAAAATATTCAGGCATTTAGAACAGCTTTACAAAACACAGGCAAAAAAACAAAAGTGGTAGTATTAAGAAATGGAAAGCCAACCATGCTTATACTGCAAGTACAAAATATTCTTAAATAAACTGTTTTTCTTTATGCTTCTTCCAAAACAATAAAGCCATAAAACATTTTGTTGCTATTTTGCACCCTTTATTTTATTAATTATGATTGAATACAATCGGTTTATTTTAGAAAACGGATTACGTGTTTTAGTACATGAAGATAACAGTACACCAATGGCTGTTGTAAATATTATGTATAATGTAGGTGCAAGAGATGAAATGCCCGATAAAACAGGCTTTGCCCATTTGTTTGAACATTTAATGTTTGGCGGAAGTATTAATATACCTGAGTATGATGAACCTTTGCAACGTGCCGGCGGAGATAACAATGCTTACACTACTAATGATATAACTAATTATTACTGCACACTTCCGGCAGAAAATATTGAAACCGCTTTTTGGTTAGAAAGCGATAGAATGTTAAGCCTTGCTTTTAGCGAAAAAAGTTTAGATGTGCAACGCAAAGTAGTATGCGAAGAATTTAAAGAACATTATATTAATAAACCTTACGGAGATGTTTGGCATAAAATGCGGGCATTGGCTTATAAAGTGCATCCGTATAAATGGATGACCATTGGTAAAGAATTAAGCCATATAGAAAATGCAACTATTGAAGAAGTAAAAGCATTCTTTGCAAAACATTATTGTCCAGCAAATGCAATATTGGTTGTTGCAGGAAAAGTAAAAACAGAAGATATAAAAAACTTGGCAGAAAAATGGTTTGGTGTTATTCCATCAGGCATTAAATATAATCGTAATATACCAAAAGAGCCACAACAAACCGAAGCAAGATTTTTAGAAGTAAAAGCCAATGTGCCTTTAGATGCTATAATTAAAACATGGCATATAGATGCAAGGTTGCAAAAAGGTTATTATGTGGCAGATATTATTACCGAAATTTTAGGCGGTGGTGGTTCATCTCGTTTATTTCAATCATTAGTAAAAGAACAAAAAATATTTTCAAATTTAGATTGCTATCATTTCGGAACTATTGAAGAAGGTTTATTAACCATTGAAGGAAAATTAGTAAAAGGTATTAAAATGGAAGATGCAGAAAAAGCTATAAACAATGAATTGCAAAAATTTATTGATGAGCCTGCTACAGAAACAGAACTTACCAAAGCAAAAAATAAAACAGAAAGCGTAATTGCTTTTGAAGATATGAGTGTTATGAGCCGTGCCGGAAGTTTAGCATTGTATGAACTATTGGGCGATGCCAATTTAATAAATACAGAACTAAGCAAATACAATAGCATAACAGTAGAAGATGTAAAAGAATACAGTAAAAAAATATTTAATACAACAAACAGTAACACCATTCACTACTACAGCAATAATTAAAATAATTTAATATACAATGTTGAACAGAAAAGAAGCTCCGCCAATAATTGATACAGTTAATTTAAACTTGCAATTAAAACATGCAGAAAAATTTACTTTAGATAATGGTGTTGATGTTTATGCCGTAAATGCAGGTGCACAAGAAGTTATAATGATTGAGTTGGTTTTTTTTGCAGGCAATAGTTACGAAGAAAAAAATATTGTTGCCGCCACCACCAACTTTATGTTAAAAAACGGAACAAAAAACAAAACAGCTTTTGCCATTAACGAGCATTTTGAATTATACGGCTCTTACCTAAACCGTAATTGTTATAATGAAACTGCAACACTTACATTACACACACTAACCAAGCATTTACATAATGTGTTGCCAACAATGGAAGAGTTATTAATGGAAAGCATTTTTCCTGAAGATGAGTTGGCTATTTACAAACAAAACCAAAAACAACGCTTAGCTGTTAATTTAAAAAAATGCGATTTTATTGCCAACCGTTTAATTGATGAATATTTATACGGAATACAACATCCTTACGGTAAATACACATCAACTATTGATTATGATAAAATTGAAAGAGAAGAACTAATTACATTCTACGAAAAGTTTTATAAAAAAGGTAATTGTATATTGTTTGTTGCTGGAAAATTACCAACAAATATTCAACAACAATTAAACAATGTATTTGGCAAACTTCCTTTCAATAAAAAACAAATAAATCAACCAACACACCACGCACAACCATCTATAGAAAAAAAATATAATATTATAAATGATGCAAATGGCGTGCAAGGCTCTATACGAATAGCAAGATCATTTCCTAACAGGCATCATGAAGACTTTATGAAAGCACAAGTGCTGAATAATATTTTCGGTGGTTTTTTTGGATCAAGATTAATGGCAAATATTAGAGAAGACAAAGGTTATACTTACGGCATACACTCATACTTGCAAAACCATATACAACAAAGTGCATGGATGATTAGCACCGAAGCAGGTAGAGATGTTTGTAAACCAACTATTAATGAAGTGTATAAAGAAATGAAATTGTTGCAAACAAAATTAATTGATGCAGAAGAATTAGATTTGGTTAGAAATTATATGATTGGCGGATTGTTGGGAGACTTAGATGGCCCTTTTCAAATTATTGCAAGATGGAAAACTTATGTATTGAATAATTTAACCGAAGCATATTTTTATAACAGCGTTAATACTATTAAAACCGTTACTGCAGAAGAGTTACAAGAGTTAGCAAAAAAATATTTTAATGAAGATGATTTTTATGAATTAACTGTTGTGTAAAACATTTACACTTTTTTGAACAAGCAAAAAAGTAAAATAAAATAGTTTTCTATGATACACTTTTTAGGTAAAACATTAATAACATCTGTAGCCGTTTTAATTGCTTATTTCTTATTAAAAAATCACGGCGTTTATATTGATGGAACTTCAACTGCAATTTTAGTGGCAGTTGTGTTGGGTTTATTAAACAGTTTTGTAAAACCTATTTTAATTATATTAACTATTCCTATTTCAATAGTTACATTAGGATTATTTCTTTTAGTAATAAATATTATCATAATAAAATTAGCATCTGAAATTGTACCCGGCTTTAAAGTAGATGGTTGGTTACCTGCATTGTTGTTTAGTTTTATTGTTTCTTTTGTAAGCTCAATTATTCAAAATTTAGTTAAGAGTAATTCTACAACTAACTAAACAAATATTCTACATCTTCTTTGCTTAATGATTTTACAAAACCTTCATCATCGGTAATTAAATCTTTTGCTAAAGCACGTTTGCGTTCTTGTAGTTTTAAAATTTTATCTTCAACGGTATCGGTACAAATCATTCGGTATGCAAAAATATTTTTAGTTTGCCCAATACGGTGTGTTCTATCAATTGCTTGTTGCTCAACAGCGGGGTTCCACCATGGGTCAACAATATACACGTAATCTGCCGCAGTTAAGTTTAAACCCACACCACCTGCTTTTAATGATATTAAAAAAACTCTGCAAGTATCATCATTCTGAAAATGTGTAATAGCTTTTTCTCTTTCTTGTGCAGTGCTGCTTCCATCAAAATATTCATACACAACACCCAACTCTTTCATCTTCTCTTTTATTAATGCCAACATTCCTAAAAATTGAGAGAACACTAATGCTTTATGGTTGCTTATGTTTTCGGTTATTTCTCTTCCCAACTCTTCTAACTTAACAGAAACGTTGGGATATTTTTCTCCGTCTTGCTCTTTCATAATTGCAGGGCTATCGCATATTTGCCTTAGTTTCATTAAGCCTTGCAAAATGGTTAATTGAGATTTTTGAATACCTTGTTCTTGCACCACACCCATAATTTTATCTCTATAATCATTTCTATATGCTTCATAAATTTTTCTTTGTTCATCTGCCATTTCGCAGAATAAAACCATCTCTTGTTTTTCGGGTAAATCTTTTGCAACTTGTTCTTTTGTTCTTCTTAAAATGAAGGGGAATAATAGTTTGCGTAAATGTTCTTTTTGTTCTTTTTCTCCAAACTTATCAATAGGTACAGAAAATTCATTTTTAAAAAATTCTATACTTCCCAACATACCGGGATTTAAAAAATTCATTTGTGCAAACACATCAAACGTATTGTTTTGCAAAGGTGTACCACTTAAACACAAACGGTTTTTTGCATTTAATACACAAGCCGCTTTGGTTACCTTGCTGTTAGGATTTTTTATTGCCTGACTTTCATCTAACACTACATAATCAAATTCAATATCAACAAATTCTTTAATATCACTTCGTAAAGTACCATACGTTGTAATAATAATTTCGTTTTCTTTTTTTACAATATTCTCATGATCTCTTGCTCCGCCATGATGTATATATACATTTAGCTTGGGTGTAAATTTTTTTACCTCATTTTGCCAGTTAAACATTAAGGTTGTTGGACAAACAACCAATGCTTTTAAATATTTGTTTTCTTCTTTTAAATGATTAAGGAAAGCCAATGCCTGTACGGTTTTACCCAAACCCATATCATCTGCCAAAATACCACCCCACTGCACTTCGCGTAAATAATTTAACCATTGAAAACCACTTTCTTGATAAGGGCGAAGAATAGGTTGTAAATGTTGTGGAAGTTCAATTTTTTTAATTCCATCAAAACCTTTTAGGCGTTCATATTTTTCTTCTAATTTAATAAATAATTCTTCTTCATCTCGTTGGTTGTATAAATCTTCAATAACACTAAACTGAAATTTACTCAGCTTCATATTATTTACTTTTCCTTCGCCAACTTTAAATAGTAAAGAATATTTGCGTATCCATTCTTCGGGTAAAATACCTAAGGTTCCATCTTGCAATTGCACAAATTGTTGTTTGTTGGCTAATGCTTTTTTAACATCGGCAACTGTTATTTTTTGTTCGCCAAATTGTATTTCAATTTTTGCATCAAACCAATCTGTATTACTGCTTATAAATATTTTAGTAGATGGTTTTGCTGTATTAAATCTGAAATTTTTAAGTGCATCGTAACCATATACATTTACATTCATTTCTTTGGCTGCATCTACAAACAAAAAGAACCAATTATTTTTTAAAACATCTGCTCCTTTTAATGCAAGTGTGCCACTTTCAACCGGGCGAATAAAATGTGAATGAAGGTTTTCTATTTTTTTAACAAGCTCTTTTTCTGCATCAATATTTCTTTGAATAACCAATAATTTATCTGCAAGCGGAAGAATAATTTTTTCTTTATCAAACTGTTTTACATCGTATCCTTTGTAATTAAATATGGGTTGAAAAATTAAATAATCTCCTTTTTCTTTTAATAATATTTTCATTTCAGGCACAACATCTTTTACTTCTTCTTTTTTAAGATTACCAAAATTTACATTGTATTCTTTGGTAAGCGGAAGAATAAAATTGTACAACCTATTTTGCCATTCATTTTCATCAACTTGTTTTTTCCCCGTTGGTAAAAATTGTTCTATTAAAAAAATGTCTTCTGTTTTTTGCCAAGTATAAAATTTATTATTGTATTGAAATAACAACGGACTTTCACATTCATTATCTGCAATAGAAAGCGAGCTGAAAGATGCTTTTACTTTACATTCAATTTCATATTTGTTATTTATATAATTAATGTAAAACTCAGGTGTGGCAGGCTCTGTAACAAATTCTGCTTTTCCTAAATTAGTAGTTGTAAAAGTTTTTTTATTGGGTAAGCAAAATACAAAATTACTTTCGCTTAACTCTGTAAATAATTTTTTTATTTTAGGATGAAGATATTCGTTAATTAATTTTCTTGTTTCTTCAGGTAATTCTTCATTATGTTGTTGAATTATGTTTTCCCAAAAACCACTAAAAGGAGAGTTGCGATTTAAGTATTTTGTTATTTCGTTAGGTAATAATTTTCTTAACTGTTGCAACAACATTTTATCATCTTCACTATACGGTTCTGTATTTATAAATTTATTTAAATCTAATTTTTCTACTTTACCAATATATTTTTCAAATGCATCATCAACCTCACCTTGCACTGCTTCAAATTGTATGTATGGATATTGATTGTTGTTAAAAAGTATAACCGTTCCTAATTTTAATAAAGATTTTTTTGGCTCATCAAATAAAACTTCTGTTGGCTGTGTTGCAACCGTAGTAGGCATTTCAACCATTAAAGGTTTTTGCCTTAGCTCGGTTGAAGCTGTTGTTGGTGTTACTCTTTTTATTGAATTATCTAATACACGCAAAAATGGTTTTCCTTCTTGATAAGTAAATTCAAACTTATTGGTTAAATCATCATTCAAACTATAACCATACATAGCTAATAGTTTGTTTTTAACTGCATCCCAATTTCTTATTGAATCAAAATAGTTTGGCCCGTAGTTAGTTAATAGTTGTAAAAAAACAATAATTTTTTGAACACATAAAGGATGCTCTGTTTCAGATTCATCATCGCAACTGGTATCAAAATTCCTTTCTTCATTTTTACTTATAATAACTTTCCATATTTTATTTTTATAATCTACTTCTGCAAAAACACGTTCATCTTTTGCATCAATAATATTGGCTTTATTGCTGCGTAAATATTCTTCTGCTTCGTTAAATGCTTCGGTTGAAGAAAGTAAACGCAGCATTTTTAGCTCAAGTTGTTTCATTTTTACAACCGTATGTTTTTGGTTATAATTCATTTCTTTTTCGCCCAATAAATTTTTATCTAACATTTCTTGCAATTGAAACATGGCAGCGGCTTTATGCCTGCATATTTCACTAAGATTGTATGGACAAGTACAACGAAGAGAAATTTCTTTATCGTTTTTAAAATTGGTAATGTAAACTTTATAGTAGGTTGAATAGCTATCGTCTTTTACACGAAACACAATACTTCCCATTAAAATATCGTGTTCAATTAATTCTACGTTTCCTATTATATGAATTTTTTTGCCACGCCTAATTACTTCTTCAACTCCGTTATTATAAACGTATTTGATTAAATATGGTAATGCCAAACGATTAAAAATTTATTGTTATTTATTGCGAAAAGGGCAATTTGCAAAAGTAAAGGAATGAAAGTGAGAGTATGAAAATTTTTAATTTGTTTGTGTTGAAATTATTGTTAATAAATTTTAATGTGTTATTAAAGCATTGTTTTGATAAATAGGTAATACATTAGCAACATTTTTTGTTACGCAATATTCTAAATCTTTTTCTAAACCGTATTGTGCCAATCTGTGCCAATGAGTTGTTTTACGAATAAAATTATACATATCATTTTCATGTGCAGTGTATATTTCTTCTGCCATTAATGAGGTATCGCAATGTATGGTGAAATATTTTTTTACTTCTTTAATAACGGCACCTGCAAATAAAGTGTCTTCAATATTTACTCTGTCTTTCCATGCAGAGCATGCTAAAAAAACATTTTTGTTTTGTTGAATTAAAAAACTACAAACAGCATTCAAATTAGGAAACGAACCGGTAATAACGGTATGGGCTCCGTTGTTTAAAGCCATGTGTAATAATTTTGTTCCGTTGGTGGTTGTAAGTACTAAAGTTTTTCCTTCAATAAAACTTCTCGGATATTCTGCAGGAGAGTTGCCGTGTTGCAAACCTTCAATTACTTTGCCATCTCGCTCACCGGCTGTAATGCTGTTGGGTGTTGCTTTTCCGAGTGTAATACATTTATCAACCGCATCTACCGGAATAATTTTATTAGCACCATTATATAAAGCTGTTGCTATTGTTGAAGTTGCTCTAAACACATCTATTACCACAACAATGCTGTTGCTAATATCATAAACATCTAATAAACGCGGAGAAAGAATAGTGTAGAGAAAAGGTTTATCTGCCATGCAGCGAAGATAAGTGTGTTAATTTTTTTTGCGATATTCTATCTTAACTTTTACAACGCCTGCATTTATCATATTTAATTGTTGTGCAGCAGCTTTACTTAAATCTATAATTCTTGTGCGTACAAAAGGACCTCTATCATTTACTCTTACAATTACTGTTTTGTTGTTAGAAAGATTGGTTACTTTAACCATTGTACCAAAAGGTAATTTTTTGTGAGCGGCAGTTAATTTGTTTTGATGAAAAGTTTCTCCGTTGGCTGTTTTGCCGCCATCATACTTATCTCCATAAAAAGAGGCATAACCTGTTTCGGAATATATTTTTCCTTCGCCGGGAATAGAGCTTGAAGGAATAGATTTACGATGACAAGATGAAAGAATTAAACCGATGCATACTATTAAAATAAATATTATTTTTTTCATAATTTTAAACTGATACACTACTAACAAATTACACAAAAGGTATTTTAGCCACTTTTGCTTTTACAAGTGTGTTGCGTATATCTATAAAAATTTCTGTATCGGTAGCGGCATTTTCAATTGTTACATAACCCATGCCTATTGCTTTGTTTAATGATGGAGCTTGTGTTCCGCTGGTTACTTTGCCAATTGTATTTCCTGCTGCATCTTTAATTAAATAATCGTGGCGTGGAATACCACGGTCTATCATTTCAAAACCAATTAATTTCCTTTTTATACCTTCTGCTTTTTGTTTTTCAATAATTGCTTTTGCAGTAAATTCTTTTGAGAATTTTGTAATCCATCCTAAGCCTGCTTCTAACGGATTTGTGGTATCATCAATATCATTTCCATATAAACAATAACCCATTTCTAAACGTAGTGTATCTCTTGCTGCTAAGCCAATTGGTTTTATGCCAAGTTGTGCAAGTGTTTCCCAAATTTTGTTGGCATTATTGTTTTTATCTTCAAAATAAATTTCTACGCCGCCTGCACCTGTGTAACCTGTTGCACTAATTATAACATTATCAACTCCTGCAAAATTACCTTTTACAAAAGTGTAATATTTTAAATTCATAATATCCATTTCGGTTAATGGCTGCAATAGTTTGGTAGCATTGGGACCTTGTATGGCAAGTAAACAAGTTTTATTGCTTATGTTGTGCATTTCAACATTTTTGGTATTGAATTGCATAATCCAATTCCAATCTTTTTCAATATTACTTGCATTTACTACTAACATGTAAGTTTTATTTTCTTCAATGCAATACACTAATAAATCATCTACAATTCCGCCATTATTATTGGGCAAGCAACTGTATTGTGCTTTACCGTTGGTAAGTTTTGATGCATCATTAGTAGTAACACGCTGAATTAAATCTAACGCATGTTCTCCTTTCAAAATAAATTCTCCCATGTGGCTTACATCAAACACGCCGGCATTGTTTCTTACTGTGCTGTGTTCATCGTTAATACTTGTATAACTAATGGGCATATTATAACCAGCAAAGGCAGCCATTTTAGCACCTAATGCAATATGTTTTTGTGTAAACGGAGTATTTAACATGTGAGTTTTTTATTAAATTTTTTTATAATTGAAGATTACTGTTTTGGCAAAAATAAGCGATGCAGTTTCTTTAAAAGAAAAAGCACTCAATAAATTTATTGAATGCTTTAAAAATAGAATTAACGTAAGCGGTTAATGTAAACTTACTACTCTCGATATCTTCCAACCTGCATTGGTTTTATGCCAAATTATAATAAACTTACTTCCTTCTTTTTGTTGGTTTGCCTCAGGCTCTTGGTTGTTATGAAATTTATGTAAACCTATTTCAACAGCACCAAAATTATTTATAGGATATACTTCAATGCTACCGTTAATTAATATGCGTGTTACTTTGCCACATATATTTTTTTTAGTGGTTTCTAAAAGATATTTTTTAGAAGTTGATAAACCTCCTTTATCGTGATAAAATTCTATACTATCTGCATAAATTGATGCTTGCTTTTCAATATCGCAATTATTATAGGCCGCAAAGAAAATGCTATCCATTTTTACAATTTCTTTATACAATTCTTTTTCTGAATTTTTTTGTTGCGAAAACACTGATGTAGTAAATACAAAACTTAATAATATAATGATGTAAGGTTTTTTCATAATTAATTTTTTAAAGGGAAGTACCTTCTATTGAGAACAACAAAAGGTACTTATATTCCCAACTTCAACTATTTATATAACTCTTGCTAACAAAAGGTTTGGTGCAATAAATAAAAAATTCATATTCATTTTTTTTATTGAAAGCAATGCTGTTTGTTTAGATTGTGGTTTTTGTGGTTTGGCAGGTTGATAACGGTATTTGCTACTATCGGTTTGGTTGAGTTGTTTATCAATTTCATTCAACTCTTTTATTTTTTGTTCTCTTTGTTTTTGAATTTCTTCCCTCGATTTTTTGTAGTTTTCTATTGCATTATTTTCTGCATCATTGTCATCGGTGTTATTAGTATTGTTGTTATCGTTATCATCAATATTATCTACACGTTTTAATTTTCCTTCGGTACTCATTACATACCAAACATTATGACGCCAGATTGTAACTACACCATCTTCATCATCCCAATTCCAATCACTATTTCCAAAACCAACATATACACGATCATCCCATCCTAAATTATCGTTTAATTTTATTTTTTTACCAACCGGAACAGCAATAGTTATAATGACGTGTTGGTTGCGAAATTTATCTTTTCTGTTAATTGCAATTCCTTTTCCTAAGGTTAATACAGAATCTGTTTGTGTAATATTAAAGTCAACTTTAGAAGCGTTGTTGTTAGCAATATTTCTGTTTTTTCCGTTAGCTAATTTTACAATTTTAACAGAAAAACTATCTGTTTTAGATTTTGTAATTCTTATTCTAACATTGCGTACATAAGCGGTGTCTTCATCTAAAGAAGCAAAAGGTTGTAAGCGATACCATTCTTCATCATAATATTTTATATTATCCGTTTTTACTTCTAATTGTTTTACTTCCGGAGTGGTTAAAACAATATTTTCTTCTGAAGGAATATTTCTATATCCAAAATCTTTACTAAGTGATGCTATTAAAAGAATAATGCAAATCCAACCTACTGTCCATAAACTTCCAAATGCAAATCCTAATGTTTTACTATTTCTTTTTTTGCCGGCAAGTTTTCTAATTATCCAAGTAACAATACCAATTACAGGTACCCAAACAAATAATACTAATGTGCCCCATGCTAAAATTGTTTGCCATCCGTCTGCAATTATAAAACTCCATGCGGGTATTAATCCGGTTACTACTACGCCTACGGCAAATAAGGCACATACAATAGCAAATAATATACATCCAAAAATAAAATAAAAGAATATTTTAAAAATTAATACTATAAAATCTCCTATTCGGCTGCCGTGTTTTCGTGGAATGGCAGAAGCTTCTGTTGCAAATTGTTTTCCTTTTTCGGTTGCTTCTGTGCTAAATTGTTTTGCTTTTTGAGAAAAATCTTTTCCCATTTCTGAAGCTTGTTTAGATAAATCTTCTCCCCATTTTTTTGCTCTGCTTCCTATTCCTTCCAAATCACTTTGAATAGTATTTTTAATAGAGTTTAAATCAACTTTTTCTCCTTTCATTTCTAATTTATCGGCAGTGCTTTTTGCTTCGGGTAATACCAACCAAAGAACTATATAAATAAAGGCAGAACCGGGGCTGAATGATATTCTCATAAAATCTGGAAAATTCCAAAAATGCCATCTTCCAAAATTTAATACAAATGAAAAGAAGGGAATTAAAAACAATAACCTTGGAACCCAAACACTTACATGAAAGTATTGAGCTAAACCGCTACATACGCCAGCAATTACTTTATCTTCGGTATCTCTAAAAAGACGTTTGCGTTGTGAGCCTATAACTTTTGTAGCAGAACTTGGTATTACTACCCATAATATTATGTATGGTAAAAAAACTGCTCCAAAAAATATTACAGCTAAAATGCGAATAATGGTTGGGTCTATATTAAAATGATTGGCAATACCGCTACACACACCTGCTACTACTTTATTGTTTTCATCTCTATACAATCTTTTATCTCCTTCGTTGGTATATGTTTGTTGAGAAGATGTGTTGCTGTTGGCATTGTTTTCTGTTTGCTTTTTTTCTCCGCCTAATTGAGATTTTACGTTTGCTTCTTCATCATCAAAATCTTCGGGGCGGCCAATGCTTGTAATAATTGTATTTACATCATCATCGGCAATGCAAGTGCTTCCTTTTTTAAGTGTTTCTCCAAACAATTCTGCAATGCGTCCTTCAATATCATTAATAATTTCATCTCTTCCTTCTTCGTTTGCAAAAAAGTTTCTAAGACTTTCAATATATTTTTTAAGTATATCGTAAGCACTTTCTTCAATAGGTACCACTCTTCCTTGAAAATTTATATTAATAACTTTTTTCATAAAATTATTTTTGTTTCGGTTAAAGTTGGGTTTGGTTTTCTGTGGTATTTGAATTATTATTTGTTTGTGTTATGGCATTAACGGCATCGGCAAGTTCATTCCATGTTCTTGCTAATTCTTCATAAAATGCTAATCCGGTGTCCGTCATTACAAAATACTTTCGTGGCGGCCCGCTGTTGCTTTCAACCCATCGGTAAGTTAGTAAGCCTGCATTTTTTAATCTGGTAAGCAAAGGGTATAAAGTGCCTTCTAAAATATGCAGGTTAGCTTTTTTCATTTGCTCTACAATATCACTGGGGTACACTTCTCCTTTTTTTATTATGCTTAAAATGCAAAATTCAAGAACTCCTTTTCGCATTTGGCTTTGTGTATTTTGAATATCCATTGTAAAAATTTTCCGTTTAGTAAATCAAGTTACCAGTACTTCCGTTTTGTTTATGCTAAATGCCTTCTTAAAACTCTTGCTTTTGCAGAGCGTTGAATGTTCCATAAATCTGCACAGCTAAAAATTTTGTTATGGTTTTTAATTTCTGTAGCTAATGTTTCGGCGGTTACTTCTGTTAATTCAGAAATTTCGGGAACATTTAATTTGTTTAAAAAATTTGTGTTTTGAGTTTTCATGATTTTTATTTTAATGTTTTAAGTAATGTTTTTTATTGTTGTTTTTTACATTGACAACACAAAGATGGGATGTTTTTAAGTACTATGCAACACATAGTACCAAGTTTATTTTAGTAATTGGTTGAAAAAAGTAGTCAATAAACACATAAAATTCAATACCCGTAAGACTTTTGTGAGATTTATACTTTTTAAAGAATAAATTTAAAATTGGATAAACGGCAAAATAGCATGATGAAAATTTGATGATTTTGACCATTTAAAGGCTTAAAAAGAGAAAATTTAATTTTTATTCCATCTATTAATACCATAACTCAGCACTAAAAAATTTTATAGATAAAGCAAAAATTAATTAGTAAAATTCAGTTTTTGTAAACTACTCTTAAATACTACCTTAATAATAATTGCCATAGTTTTTATTTTTTTAAACAAAAAGAGTAACTTTAAAACTTAAGTTATTTAATAAAAAAAATTATGCTACTATGAGAGGCGTAAATAAAGTAATGCTAATTGGTAATTTAGGTAAAGATCCAGATGTTCAATATTTAGAAGGCAATATTGCAGTTGCAAAATTTCCGTTGGCAACTACCGAAACCTATAAAGACCGTAATGGAAAATTAGTTTCACAAACAGAATGGCATACACTTGTATTATGGCGTGGTTTAGCAGAATTAGCACAAAAATTTTTACACAAAGGAAGCCTTGTATATATAGAAGGACGTTTACGTACCAGAAGTTGGGAAGATAAAGAAGGAAATAAAAAATTTGCTACCGAAGTTGTTGGAGATAATTTAATTATGTTAGATAAAAGAGGCGATGGGCACGGAACACAAGATAATATTGAAGGATTTAGCGGAGATATTCCACCTATAACCGATTCAAGTGAAACTCTTCCTTTTTAATTACAAGTTTTAAAATACATTTGAATTAAATAAGCAATAAAATTGCTATTGTTAACTAAATTTTTTCCAGTTGGATTATCACTCGGTATTGCTTAATGCTATTACAGCAACCATTAACCCACAAGGTACTACAATTTTGTTTGTGCTATTATTAGGTTTGTTATTCTCTTCGTTTGTAGTAAGCGGAGCCGAAGTAGCATTTTTCTCACTTACTTATAAAGATATTAATTTAATAAAAACCAAACAGCAACAACCTTATAAAAGAATTTTGCGTTTGTTAGAAGAACCCAAAATTTTATTAGGCTCTTTATTAATTGCCAATAGTTTTATTAATATAGCTATTATTATTATTTCTAATATATTAATTGATGACCTATTTGCTTTTGCTGCAAGTTTTACATGGGTTGAGTTTATAATTAAAGTAATTGCTGTAACATCTTTACTTGTTTTATTTGCAGAAGTAATGCCCAAAGTATTGGCAACACAAAACAATATTCGTTTTGCAAAAGAAATGGGACCCTTAGTAGATTTTTTACAATATCTTTTTAAAGGAATGAGTAAAAGCCTTGTAACTTATAGCGATGTAATTGAAAGAAAATTATCAAAAAAATCGGGCAATGCCATAACTAATGAAGAACTGTATCATGCAATTGATATTACAGATAACGGCTCTAACGAAAACGAAAAAAATATATTAAAAGGAATTTTATCTTTTGGAGATATTACTGCCAAACAAATAATGAAAGCAAGATTAGATGTACACGGAATAGATTATAACGCTACCTACAATGAAGTACTAACACAAGTAAAAGAATTGCATTATAGTCGTATTCCGGTTTATTCTGAAGATTTAGATGATATAAAAGGTTTATTACACACAAAAGATTTAATTCCGTTTATAAACGAAAACAATTCTTTTAATTGGCATTCATTAATTCGCCCACCTTACTTTGTTCACGAACAAAAAATGATTGAAGATTTATTAAGAGAATTTCAAAACAAACATATTCACTTTGCATTTGTAGTAGATGAATTTGGCGGAACAAGCGGAATTATAACATTAGAAGATATTTTAGAAGAAGTAATTGGAGATATTAAAGATGAGTTTGATGAAGAAGAATTAGGATTTAAAAAAATTGACGATAACAATTATGTATTTGAAGGAAGAACAATGATTAATGATGTATGCAAAATAATGAGTTTAAATACAGATACGTTTGATACAGTTAAAGGAGAAAGCGATTCGTTAGCAGGATTGGTTTTAGAAATTGCAGGAAAAATTCCGGAAGTAAATGAAATTATTTCTATTGGAGATTTTGAATTTACTGTATTAGATGTAGAACGCACACGCATTAATAAAATTAAAGTAACTATTAAACCGCAAACAGAAGAATAGATAATGAAGAGAATGCAAAAAACAGAATATAGAATACCGAATATAAAAAATAGAAGGAAGTTTTTATGCGGTAATTTTTTTTTTAAAAACAACCTTGTTTTAAAATTGTTTTTCATTTTCTATTTCCTATCTCCTATCTCCTTCATTTCATGCAATAGCCCTTTTACAGCCAAACCAAAAGGTTATTTTAATATACCGTTTCCACAAAAAAAATATCAAGTTTTTAATAAAGAAGGATATCCTTACACTTTTGAATACCCTATGTATGCCAATGTGGTAAAAGATTCAAGCTTTTTTGGAGAAAGCCCCGAAAACCCTTGGTGGATAAATATTGACTTTCCTCAATTTAACGGAAGAATATATATTAGTTATAATATAATTGGTGGTAAAGCTACTTATAAAGGTAAAAATAAAGCAGGTCAATATGTTGATAGTTTTGCCATAAATACTTTTCAGCATTTGTTAAACGATTCTTATCAATTAACTTACAAACACAGCAGTAACGCCACTTCTATTAATGACAGTGTTTTTACAACCATAAATAATATTCATGGTACGGCATTTAAAATTGGAGGCAATGCAGCAACTGCTAATCAATTTTTATTAACCGATTCTGTTAAACATTTTTTACGCGGTGCTTTATATTTTGATGCAACGCCTAATGAAGATTCTTTAAAACCAGTAAATAATTTTTTAAAAGAAGATATGCAACACTTAATAAACACATTTAAGTGGAAGAATTAAATTTTGCTAATAGCTTTGCAATATGATTTCTATAGATAATACATTAATAAGCAACGAAGTAATTGAAGAACAATTTGTTTGCGATTTAAGCAAATGCAAAGGAGCTTGTTGTGAAGATGGAGATGCTGGTGCACCACTATCAACCGAAGAATTAGATTTGGTTTTAAAATATTACGAAACCGTTAAACCTTATATGACGGATGAAGGAATAAAAGAAACTGAAAAACAAGGCAAATACGTTTACGATAAAGAATTTGGATGGGTTACTCCAACCATTAACGGCGGCATTTGTGCTTATGGTTATAGAGATAGCAAAGGAGTTATACTATGTGCATTTGAACAAGCTTATAACGAAGGAAAAACACAATGGAAAAAACCAATCAGTTGCCATTTATTTCCTATAAAAATTTCAAAAAGTAAACAAACAAAAGATTTAGAATTTGTAAACTATGAACCAAGAGAAGATTTATGCAAAGCAGCGTGCAGCTTAGGTAAAAAATTAAAAATGCCTGCTTATGTTTTTTTAAAAGAAGCTTTAATAAGAAAATACGGAGAAGCATTTTACGAAACATTAGAAGCAACCGCAAAGCATATAAAAGAAACTAAATAAGAACGTAGTATATAAATTTAAAAATAAATTAATATAATTTTTACAATCATAGTTTCATTATTAAATTATGAGTAACGCATCAACTTTTATAGCAAAAAGCACCATTAAAGCCGGCGATTTAGACCATCGCAGAAAAATAAACTTTAATATTTCCAAATACAATGCTGCCGTGCCTTTGGGCAAACAACAGTTTGGTAATGTTATGCTTGCAAGAGAGCGTGCAAAAAATGCAAAATGGCGTGCCATAGAAAATTTAGATAAAAATTTAGAACAGTTTGAAAAATTAATTACAGCTCGCGGAGCAAAAGTTATTTGGGCAGAAAACGAAGAACAAGCATTAGCAGCAGTTGGTAAAATATGCAAAGAAAGAAATTGCAAAACCTTGGTAAAAAGTAAAAGTATGGTTACAGAAGAAATTCATTTAAACCATTACTTAGAACAACAAGGAATTGAAAGTATTGAAACAGATTTGGGTGAATACATACAACAATTAGATAATGAACCACCTTACCATATTGTTACACCTGCTATGCACAAAAGCAAAGAAGATATTGCACGTTTGTTTGCCGATAAATTAGGAGTACCCGGCGGATTAACACCCGAAGAATTAACATTGGTTGCACGTAAAACATTACGAGAAAAATATATACAAGCAGAAGTTGGTGTTACAGGGGCTAATTTTATTTTATGCGATGTTGGTGGAATTGCTATTACAGAAAATGAAGGCAATGCAAGGTTAAGTTGTGCGTGGCCTAAAACACATATTGCAATTGTAGGAATAGAAAAAGTACTTCCATCAATTAATGATTTAGCTTTGTTTTGGCCACTATTGTCAACTTACGGAACGGGCCAACAAATAACATCATACAACACTATTGTTTTAGGTCCTAAACAAGCAACAGAAACAGATGGTCCCGAAGATATGTATGTAATATTATTAGATAACGGAAGAACAAATTTGTTAGCCAACACAACCGTACGTGAGGCTTTGTATTGCATACGTTGTGGTGCCTGTTTAAATGCTTGCCCTGTTTATAAAAATATTGGCGGGCATAGTTATGGCACAACTTATAGTGGGCCTATTGGTAAAGTAATTACACCGCATTTGCGTGGTATGAATGAATATAAACATTTAAGTTATGCATCATCTCTTTGTGGTAATTGCACAGAAGTTTGTCCGGTAAGAATTAATTTGCATGAATTACTTTTAGAAAACAGACATGAGGCTGTTACAGAAGGCGATAGCACTTTAGCAGAACGCATTGCATGGAAGGCATGGAAAACAGCAAGCCTTAACAGAAAAATGATGAACATGGGTAATGGTAAAATGAAAAACTTTATTGTAAATAATGTTTTTAAAGGATGGGCAACACATAGAGCCAACTTAAACTTTAGCCAAAAAACATTTAACCAAATGTGGCAAGAAAAAAATTAATGCTTGTTGATTGATTATTTTTTCAACACATATTACCAAACGGCTTCAATACATTGTAAATACATTGTTTGAAGCCGATGTTGTTTTAACCGATAATATTCATCTATACAAAGCTTCAACGTCATTCAAAATAAATTATTCATCTCAAAAAATAATAGATGATGAGTTATGGATTACACCACACACTTTATTATTTCAAACAAATATTCAACCGCAAATTATTAATTGTTTTAAGTGGAATGAATTAACCGTATTTTTTAAAACTGAAGGAACAATACCTTTTGATGTATTGGCTGCATCGTTTTTTTTAATTAGCAGATATGAAGAATATTTGCCATGCGAAAAAGATGAACATAAAAGATACAATTACACCAATAGTATTGCATATAAAAATAATTTTTTGCATTTGCCTTTAGTTGATTTATGGTTGAAAAAATTGAAAGAAAAATTTTCGCAGCTTACAATTCACAATTCACAATTCACGTTCATACCTACTTACGATGTTGATATTGCTTACCAATACTTGCATCATTCTATTATAAAAAATGTTTTTTTATTTTATAAAGAATTATTCAAAGGAAATTTTAATAAAGTAATTGAACAAGGAAATGTTTTTAGCGGAAGGAAAAAAGATTCTTTTGATGTTTTTAATTGGTTAGATGAATTACATGAAAAACACAAATTGCAACCTATTTATTTTTTACTAAAACTATTAAATAAAAGCAAGTATGATGTTAATGTATTGGCATCATCAAAAGCAATAAAAAAATTATACAAACAATTATCTGAAAAATATTTAGTTGGCTTGCATCCTTCTTATAAAAGTAGTGAAGATGAAAACGGAGAATTATTAGTTGCAGAAAAAAATATGTTATCAAATATTATTCAAAAAACAATAACTGTTTCACGCAATCATTATTTAAAACTTACTATTCCACAAACTTATAGAACACTTACACAGAAAGGGTTTGCAAATGATTACTCAATGGCTTTTGCAAGTATAAACGGATTTAGAGCAGCCACAAGCAAATCATTTTTTTGGTTTGATGTTGAGAAGAATGAAATAACAGTATTACAAATTCATCCTTTTAGTTTTATGGATGCAACTTCATTCTTTCATCAAAAAAATTCTCCGCAACAAGCATATAACGAATTGTTACAGCATTATGAAATAATTAAATATGTTGAAGGAACTTTTATTACTTTATTTCACAATCATTTTTTAACCGAACAACCAGAATGGATTGAATGGAGAAAAATATATGAAAAATTTTTAGCAACAATTAATGTTTAAAATGCCTTAATCCTGTTATAACCATTGCCAATTTATTTTCAACACAATAATCAATACTATCTTTATCTCTTATAGAACCGCCGGGTTGTATAAACGCTTCAATGCCTGCTGTGTGTGCTATTTGCACACAATCGTTAAACGGAAAAAAAGCATCGCTTGCCAACACAGCACCTTTTAAATTAAAATTAAATTGCTTTGCTTTTTCAATTGCTTGTCGCAAAGAATCTATACGCGAAGTTTGTCCGCAACCTTTGCCAACCAATTGTTTATTTTTTAT
The DNA here is from genome assembly GCA_018267725.1 of Bacteroidota bacterium. Taxonomy (GTDB): domain Bacteria; phylum Bacteroidota; class Bacteroidia; order Chitinophagales; family Chitinophagaceae; genus CW01. The sequence continues at coordinate 185,534 of JAFDXY010000015.1, read as the reverse complement.
TAATGCAATGGCATTACTTTTTAAATGTTTGCAAACCAAATTGGCAAAAGTTAAATCATCTTTTTCTGTTGCAGTTGTTTCTCTTCCTCCAACTTCTTTCCATTCTAAAAAATTTCCATTATCAATATCTTGCACCAACATACCATTTAATAACGATTTATTTTGACGATTATTAATTAATGATTGATGATGAATAGTTTGAAGTAGTATTCTGTTTTTCTTACTTTTTAAAATTTGTAATGCATCTTCATTAAAAGACGGAGCAATTAAAACTTCAAAAAATATTTCGTTAATAGCTTCTGCAGTTGCTTTATCAATTGTTCCGTTAGTAACTAAAACACCACCAAATGCACTTTCAGGATCTCCTGCCAAAGCTGTATCCCAAGCGGTTTTTACACTATTACGTTGTGCAATACCACAAACATTGGTGTGTTTAATTATAGCAAAAGTTGTATCGGTAAACTCATTAATTAATTGTATAGCAGCATCAACATCAACTAAATTATTGTACGATAATTCTTTACCGTTTAATTGCGTAAACAACTCGTTTAAGTTTCCATAAAACGTTGCTTTTTGATGTGGGTTTTCGCCATAACGCAATATTTGTTTTATGCTTGAAGTTTGTGTAACCTGCACTTGCGGATTAAAATAATTGTTTATAGCAATATCATAATTCATTACTACTTCAAATGCTTTTGCTGCAAAATTTTTACGTTGCTCTAAATTTATTTCTGCGTTTTGTTCATTCAATATTTTTTCTAAAACGGCGTAATCTTCTTTAGCTGCAATAACAGTTACATCTTTAAAATTTTTAGCTGCTGCACGTATCATGCTTGGTCCGCCAATATCAATTTTTTCTATAATTAAAGCCTCCTCTAAATCTCCTCCAAAGGAGGAGACTTTTGCACGTTGTTCATTTAATACTTCTTCAAACGGGTATAAATCAACTATCACTAAATCAATTTCAGGAATATTGTATTGCTGCATTTCTTGTACATGTTGTGCATCATCACGCTTTCCTAAAATTCCGCCAAACACAGTTGGATGCAGGGTTTTAACTCTTCCTCCTAAAATAGATGGATAGGTTGTTAAACTTTCAACGGCAACGCATTTTACATTATTATCTTCTAAAAATTTTTGTGTGCCGCCGGTTGAATAAATAGTAACATTTAATTCTTGTAATTTTTTTGCTAAGCTGTTCAATCCATCTTTATAAAAGACAGAAATAAGTGCCGATTGTATTTTTTTTTGCATGATGTGAAATGTGGAGGTTACAAATTCATTTCAAACGCACCTTCTTCGGGTACGGAATGAAGTTGCAAATGTAATTGCTCGGCATCTTTCTTCCATTTACCTATTTTCCACAATGGATTAGTTGCATCTGCAACAATTATTTCGCAATCAATATATTTCATTAAATTATTCAAATACAATTTAGGATTACCAGAAATAATAACTGCATTTACTTTTATTTTTTGCTGAATATTATTGAAAGAAGTTTTATCGGTTATTAACAAAAAACTTTTGTTATTTATTTGAATAAGCGAAGGCTGAACAATGGCAGTTGTAATATTATTTACAGCAGTTATTCTGTGTTTAATACGAGATGGTTGCAAATGAAAATTTCTTAAAAAACCATCTTCTTGCAAAATACTATCTCCAACAAATTCATAATTTCTTCCACTAATAATATCAATGGCTTTGTGTTGTGGCACATTGTAAACAATAATTTTTTGCTGTTGTTCTCTTTTAATAAAATCAAAACACCTTATACCAAAAAATATTGAAGCAGTAAGTAAACCGCTTAACAACATGTTTGTTTTTTTATTTAGCAACCATGCTGCCATAAATGCAAGTAATAAAAACAATACTATTGCCTGCATAATATTTATTTGCAAATTAGGCCATACAACAAAAGGAAAATTATTTACATGCTGAATAAAATTGTTTAAAAGTGTAATTAGTTTTTCAGTTATTAACCCAATAAAATGTGCTGCTGCAGGCCACCATACAAAAAACAGAATAATCAATTCGCTATACAAAATAAAACCCGATAAAGGCACTGCTACCAAATTAGTTATTAAAAATAAAACCGGGAATTGATGGAAGTGATACAACACAAACGGTAGTGTAAGTATTTGTGCAGAAAGTGTAACGGCGTTTAAACTCCAAAAGCCTTTTAGTAATTTGTTTTTAAAATAAAACCAGTTATTTATATGTTTTGAAAAAAGTACAATACTTAACACTGCCGCATAACTTAATTGAAAACCAACATCCCACAAACTAAACGGATTAAATAATATAATAACAAATGCCGATGCTGCAAGATTGTTATAAATATTACTTCGCTTACCAAAACTTTCTCCTACCGCAATAAAACTAAACATTACTGCACTTCGCAAAATAGAAGGTGCAGCACCGGCAATAAAACTAAAACCCCACAACACCAATACAATAACAATTGGTTTAATAATTTTTGTAATACTTTTTTTTCTAAACGGTTTAAACAATAAAAGCAATAAACCGTAAATCATTCCTAAATGCATACCACTTATGGCAATTATATGCACTACGCCTGTATTGCTGTATGCTTTCACTAAATCTCGATCTAAATCATCTCTGTAACCAATTAACAATGCTTCGGCTAAACTTAATTCGTTGTTGCCAGATATATTGTTACGCAAAGCATTCAGCATTTTATCTCTTGCAAAAAATATCCATTTATTTAAAAAGAAAGTTTTTTGTTGATTAAGATTAATGTAATCTTTCTTGTTTAAAAATGCTTGCTTCACAATTCCTTGAAACAAACAATATTCTCTATAATTAAAAGTGCCGGGGTTGCCCGAGTTTCCAATATTTTGTAATGCAGCAGTAACAATTATTTGCGAGCCGTATTGTAATTGTGGTAAACTATCTTGCTTTTTAAAATACAATAACACATTACCACTAACGGGTTGCCATTGGTTATTAATAAAAATTGCATTTGCTCTTGCAATAGTTTTAAAAGATTTTTCTTTTACAGTAATAGGTTCTTGTAAAGTAAGTAACACATTTTTAGGTGTAGTAGTTAGGTTATTTAAAGAAGTTGCATTGTTATTTTCATTTTTTATAAATACTAATAAACTTCCAATACAAATAAAAATTAAATAAAAAATTAACCCTCGTAACCAATTGTATTTGTACTTAAAATATTTTGACAACAGTGCAAATAATATTGCCAATATTAAGGTGGTAGCAAAAGCAAATAATAAAGTAAATGTTTGAAGTTTTAAGTGGTAACATGCAACAATGCCAACACTTAACGCAACCAATGGCCGCAGTAAAGGTATTTTTTGAATAATTTGTAATTTGTAGGTTGCCACAGAAAAAAATTACGTTTTGCACAATGCATATACTCATTGTGCGTTTTAATAGCATAGTTTTTTAACTGATGGTATTACCACAAAAAAATTTCCTCATAGGCTTTTAGATAAAGGCTTTTGAGGAAATTGGAAGGGTGGGCTTTAGTGGATATTGGATAATTAAAAACGGCCCTTTGCTAACCCGAACACTAATATCATGTGTAAAACCGAGATTTGAAAATTTAGGCCTAAAAAAAACAACGGAATTTTTTACCGTAAAACACCCACCAAATTTTGGGGAAAACAACGGGGTTTTTATACCCGTATAATTACGGTTTTTTTAAACTTCAATTACGGTTTTTTTGTTCCCTCTATTTTGTCTGTTTCAGTTTAATCAATCATTTATACATACTTAATATCTGTAACTGCTTAATAATCAACAAAAAGTAAATGCTTTACTGCTTTTACTCAAAATACTTTTAGGCTGTAAAACAAATTAAAAATTTTTCTTAAACATTAAAATCTAAACCATCATGTTAACAATTGAAAAAAAATCCTTAAAGGTTGGAAAACGCGTAAATACTGCCCATGTTGATAAAGTAATAAAAAATTACAAACAAGAAAGATGGGCTCATAACAGTGAAAGAATTGGTAAAGAAGACTCTTTGAGTGCTTGGTGGAGTATTGAAGAAATTGAAGAATTTTTAGCAGAAGCTAAAAGCCATAATGCAGATGGTATTAAATTTTATTTTGCTGCTTACGATGAAACTACTGCACAATTACCCGAATATGTTGGCTTACAAACATTAGTTATGGTAGGTACCAAACAAAAACAAAATGCAGATGGTACTACTAAAAATAAAGATGTGTATGTGCATACAGAAAAAGGCAATGAAATTGTTGCTTATAATATGGCAAGATTGTGTCCTCCTTTCTGTGGCAGCGCCAACAACCTTGATACAGATGGAGATTTAGGAATTACTATTGTTGACCGTGGCGATAAGGGCATGATAGTTATATAGTACACAATATTAATTGTTGTGTGCAGAAGCCGGTTATTGTTTATAAACAAAATGATGAAGTTGCTAATGTAGAATAGCTGTTAAAACAAAAAGGTATAGATTAATAAAAATGCTCTAATTTTATATTAGAGCATTTTGTTTTTAAAAAATACTATATCTATGAAATTCGACATTTTAAAACTGTTGTACCAAAACCTACACTTACTTTTTTTAGTAATATGTTTTGGCGTTACGTTTGTTAACAGGAAAACCATTCCGCTTCTTTACGCCAAAATACTTCCTTGGTTTATTTTATTAACATTATTTGTGGAGATAATTGCTTTTATTTTGAGTGATATTTATGAGCAAAATAATTTATGGCTGTATAATAATTACGGGGCAATAGAATTTTGGTTTTACACTTGGGTAGTGCAGCAAAATTTAAGCAGAAAAAAAACCAAAAAAATAATATTGGGTATTGCTACAGGGTTACTGGCTGTTTATTTATTAAATAATTTTTTTGGGCAGGGCGTTAAGGGCTTTTCTTCTATAACCTATTGTTTAAGTTGTATTTTTTTAATTTTAAGTTGCTTCTATTATTTTTATGAGTTGTTTGAGAAGCCAAGTAAAACAACCTTATTAAGGCAATCCGCCTTTTGGTTATGCACCGCATTTATGTTTTATTTTACCTGCACTTTCCCCATTTACGGGTTGGCAAATTTTATTTATAATATAATTCCGCAATTAATTAGAAACAATATTGTAATTTTCATCGAAATTTTAAATGTTTTTTTCTATTCATTACTTAGTATTGCATTTATATGTCAATCAGTTACCAGGAAATCCTCGCAATATTTATCCTTAGCGGTTTCTTAGGTCTTGCGTTTGTGGCGTTTCTTGTTTTTTCAACGTATAGGTATTCGAAAAAACAAGCTGAATTTCAGAAAGAAGTTGCAAGTTTAAAAACCACGTTCGAACAAAGTATTGCCAAAGCACAATTAGATATGCAAGAAGAAACCTTATCTGCTATTTCAGATAAATTGCATGATGATGTAAAGAATGGTTTATATGCAGTAAAAGGACTTTTAACTTCAATGGCTGCAAAAACGGAAGGAAAAAACAAAACCGATTTACAAGAAATTATTGAAGAAGTAGCCAAAATAGCTCAAGAAGTTCGCTTAACATCTCATAGTTTAAAAACAGATCGCATAGCAAATATTGGTTTAGCCGAAGCTATTGAGTATGAAGCATATTTATTAAAAAAGCAAGCAAGCATTACAATAGAGTTAGAAAAAAACACTAATACCGGAACCGCAATTTTAGATGAAAAAAATACGGTGTATTTGTTTAGAATGTTTCAAGAAACAATGGGCAATGTAATAGCTCATGCCCAAGCAACTTATGTAAAAGTAAAATTACTTTATCCGGCAAAAGATACTTTAGAATTATCTATTATTGATAATGGAATTGGCTTTAATGTTAAAGAAAGTCGCAAAAAAACAAGTGGAGATGCGGGTATTGGTTTGGCAGGTTTATATAAAAGAGCTTTTCAAATAGGAGCTGCCGTAGATATAAAAAGTAAAAAAGGAGAAGGTACAACGGTAAAAATTCAATTACCTTTAGCATCTTAATTAATATCCATATTTCCAAAATGGCAACCTCATCATCCAAAAAACTGCATAAATTAGCTTTAATAGACGATCATGCAATGTTTAGAAAAGCCTTAGCCAGTTACATTGCAGGCTACGATAATTATAGTGTATTATATGAAGCCGGTAGCGGTAAAGAATTATTAAGTTTTTTGAAAGACAGCAAAAACCAGCATCCGGATATTGTTTTATTAGATATTAGAATGCCTGAAATGGATGGATTTGCAGTTGCAGAATTTTTAAAAAATAATTATCCTTTAATAAAAATATTAGCACTATCAAGTGATGATGATGGCAGAACTATTTCAAGAATTGTACGCAATGGTGCTAAAGGATTTATAAGTAAAAATTTAGGACCAGAAGATTTATTAGAAGCTTTAAATGTTTTAATGAAAGGAGATTTTTATCTTCCACAAAGCCACTTAAACGAAATGGTGCAAGCCATGCACAACAATAACGATTTAACGCCCGAAAACATTCAACTTACAGAAAAAGAAAAAGAGTTTTTAACTTGGGCTTGCTCGGAATTAACTTATAAAGATATTGCAGATAAAATGTTTGTGAGCACCAGAACCATTGAAGATTACAGAGATACTATTTACAAAAAATTAGGAGTGCATACCAGACAAGAATTAGTATTATATGCAGTTAGAAACGATTTAGCTCCAAAATATTAGTAATAATTATTTTACTTTTTATACAGAATTTAATTACACTTCAACTATTCTAAGTTTAGCATAATTCAACATAATTTTTTTATCTCCGTTTAAATTAAACTTAACTGTTGCAATTGGGTTATGTGCAGAACCTTCAATTTTTGTTACAATGCCATATCCGAATTTTTGATGTTCAACTTTTTGTCCTTCTTGTAAATTAGACGTATCGCTTGCCATAAAATTTTCAGAAGGAATATGTTGTTTTATTTCTACACGATTGGGTGGCGTTATATAACTTGGTTTTTTTTCTATTGATTGTTTAGGCGGTGCTCCGTATTTTTTTTCTGCTTGTTGAATATCATTATAATCACTATAACCAAAACTTTTGCTCATGCGTTGAAAAGCAGAACCCATATTATTAAAGCTTTGATTTTTTGTTCCGCCACCTGCATAAGATTTATCTAAATATTCTTCGGGCATTTCATCTAAAAAACGGCTCGGATCATTTTGTACTAAATTTCCAAAACGATAACGCGAATTGGCATAACTAAGCCACAACCGTTGCTTGGCACGGGTTACAGCCACATAAAACAATCTTCTTTCTTCTTCTAATTCTTCTCTTGTATTAACACTCATGCTGTTGGGAAAAATATTTTCTTCAACACCCGCAACAAATACACAAGCAAACTCTAATCCTTTGGCTGCGTGAATAGTCATTAATTTTACAGCATCTGCATTTTCTTTATCATCATCTGCATCGGTTAATAAAGTAATTTGTTGTAAATAACTTCCTAAACTTTTATCAATTAATTCGCCTTCTTCATTATCTGGGCTTTCAATCCATTCTTTAATTGAGTTTAATAATTCTTGAATATTCTCGTATCGTGCAAGGCCTTCGGTTGTTTTATCGTTAAACAATTCTTTTACAATATTGGTATGTTTGCCAACTTGTATGGCTACTTCATAAGCATTGTGTTTGTGTAATAAGCTTTGAAAATATTTTACCATTTGCACAAAATTTTGCAAGGCTTCTAATGTGTTTGCCTTAAAACCAAAATGTGCTGCAGTTTGCAAAACATTGTACATAGGAATGTTTTGCTCGTTAGCAATGGTAACTATTTTTTCTATGGTTGTTTTTCCTATACCACGTACGGGATAATTTATAATTCTTTTTAATGCTTCTTCATCGTTGGTATTAACTATAATACGCAAATAAGCAAGCATATCTTTAATTTCTTTACGTTGATAGAAACTAAGACCTCCGTATATTTTGTATGCAATACCTTGTCTTCTTAAAGTTTCTTCAAATGCACGGCTTTGTGCATTGGTGCGATAAAGAATAGCAAAATCTTTATTGTAATAATGATTGCGAAGTTTTTGTTCTTGAATAGAATCGGCAACAAATTTTCCTTCTTCATTATCTGTCATCGTTCTTACCAATTTTATTTTTTCGCCGGTTTCATTTTCTGTCCAAAGTTCTTTAGGTAATTGGTTTTTATTATTGCTAATAACTTGGTTGGCTACATTTAAAATATTTTGTGTGCTGCGATAGTTTTGTTCCAGTTTTACCACTTTAACATCATCATAATCTTTTTGAAACTGTAAAATATTTTCAATAGTTGCTCCGCGAAAAGAATAAATACTTTGTGCATCATCTCCTACCACACAAATATTTTCATGCATAGCAGCTAATAGTTTTGTAATTTGATATTGAACAGGATTGGTGTCTTGATACTCGTCAATTAAAACATATTTAAATTTACGCTGATATTTTATTAAAGATTCGTTACTAATTTTAAGTAGTTCGTGCATTTTAAAAAGAAGGTCATCAAAATCCATTGCACCGTTTTTAAAACAACGTGCAGCGTAAGCAGCATAAATTTTTGCAATAGCAGGTCTGTTAGATCTGTTATCTTCTTGTTGCAAATAATAATCTTCTGCATATTCTGCAGGGCCAACCAATGCATTTTTTGCTTGCGAAATTCTGTTGTGAACAATATTGGGTTTATAATGTTTATCATCTAAATTCAATTCGCCAATAACTGTTTTTATAACGCTTCTGCTATCATCTGTATCATAAATAGTAAAATTATTTGGGTAGCCAATATGGTGTGCTTCTGCACGAAGTATTCTTGCAAACACACTATGAAAAGTTCCTATATATAAATTTCTTGCTTCATTATTTCCGAGCATTTTTTCAATACGCTCTTTCATTTCGGCAGCAGCTTTGTTGGTAAAAGTTAATGCCAAAATATTAAAAGCATCTACGCCATTTGCAATTAAATGGGCAATGCGTGTAGTAAGTACTTTTGTTTTGCCGCTGCCTGCTCCGGCAATAATCATTAATGGGCCATTAATATGTGTAGCAGCTTCACGTTGTTGTTCGTTCAAACCTCTTAAATAATCGTTCATGGCTGCAAGTTAAGTGGCAGGCATGTTGATAAAAGAAGTGTGAGAAAATAATTATTTTTTTCTTTATTTTTTTAAGAATAGTTAAGGTGCAAGCCTTTCAATTTTCCAATTATTATTTTGCGGCGTGTATTGTATTCTATCGTGTAAGCGGCTGCTTCTGCCTTGCCAAAACTCAAACAATATAGGCTTTACAACAAAGCCGCCCCAATGCGGAGGTTTAGGAATATTTTCTCCGAATTTATTTTTGTATTCTGTTTCGTTTTTTTCTAATATTTCTCTGTTGGAAATAACGGTACTTTGCGGGCTTGCCCATGCACCAATTTGGCTGCCTGCGGGGCGAGCGTGAAAATATTCTTCACTTTCTTGTTGGCTAATTTTTTCAACCGTTCCTTCAATTCTTATTTGGCGTTCTAATTCATTCCAAAAAAATACAATTGCTGCAAAAGGGTTTTCTATTAACTCTTGACCTTTATGACTATTATAATTGGTGAAGAAAACAAAACCATTTTCATCGTATCCTTTTAATAAAACAATGCGTGCAGATGGTTTGCCTGTTTTAGATGCAGTGGCTAAGGTAAATGCATTTACTTCTGTTACTTTGCTTTGTATGGCTTGGTTCCACCATTTGGTGAATTGTTGAAAAGGGTTTATTGCAACATCTACCTCGTTTAATGTTTGCAGTTTATAATCGGTTCTTATATCGGCTATTGAAGAAAGCATTTTTATTTTTTTTGTGAAAATTATTTAAACTAATGCATCAATTTTTTTTGCTAAGAGATAATCTTTTTCTGTAATAATATTTCCGGCATCGTGTGTGTTTAACCAAATTTCAACTTTGTTGTAAACGTTTGTCCACAAAGGATGATGGTTTATTTTTTCTGCTTCAATGGCTACTTTTACCATAAATGCAAATGCTTCTGAAAAATTTTTAAACTCGAATTTTTTATAAAGCTGATTATTTTGCTCTTGCCACATGATAGATTGTTTTATTAAAAAATCATATTCCCTTTATTTTTAATTTTTTCGTTGGTTAGTTCTGCAATAAGTTGAACGCCATCAATAATTTTTACTGCTTGTTTTATCCAATTACATTTTTCTTCATCAACCAAATCTCCTTTCATTAACCATAAAAAATCTATATGTTTAAATTCGGGCAATAAATATTCTCCATCAAATTGATTGTGGTATAAGTAGTGAACTAAAAAACTATTTTGCTCGGCTGATTCGTAAATATTAAAATAATAATTACGATTTTTTTTTCGAAGATGAATTTCGTTATCGCTGTTTAATTTAAAATTAAATCCTAACTTTTTATTTAAGTGTAAACAAAACTGATAACTTTTTACAGGTGCTGTAATGCCCAGCAGGCGTGCATCTGCAAAAAAATCATCGTTTAAAGATTCAATATCAAGTTTTAGTTTCATTTATTGAAATTCTATATCAAACACTTTTTCTTCGTTGTTTCTTTTTATATGAAGTTTTGTTTTATCTCCTTTTTTAAACTTGCTTAAAGTTTCCATATAACTCATAACATCTACAAACTTATAATCGCCTAATTGCAATAAAATATCTCCGGCTTGCAAACCAATTCTCTCTCCTAATTTTCCGCCGCTAACACCATCAATTTTAACACCTGTTCCTGTAAATCCGTAATCGGGTATAACACCTAAACTAACTGTAAACTTTGTGCTTTTGCCCATTTGCTGCTCGCGTGTTTTGGTAAATGTTAATTTACCTTTTGCATCTGTTGCTGCAATTATTTGATAGATGTATTGTACAATTTCTCTTTCTCCTACATAATTAATTTTATACCAATCATCTGTTGCTTTATGATAATCTGAGTGGCTTCCTGTAAAGAAAAATAATACAGGAATATCTTTTCTGTAAAATGCTTCATGATCACTTGGACCACTGCCGCTACTATCAAAATGCAGTAATAAATTTTTGTTGGTTGTTGTTGAAAATAAATTGCCCCAGTAAGGAGAAGTGCCATAACCACCAATAGTTAATTTGTGTGTGGTATCATATCTTCCAACCATATCCATATTTATCATATAGTTGGCTGTAATGTTAGTGGTAGGATGTTCTAACCAATATTTACTTCCTAATAAACCTAATTCTTCTGCTGAAAAATTAATAAATAAATAGTTGTTGTTTTTGGGTGATGATTGTTTTAACATTCTTGCTAATTCAATAACGGCGGCGGTTCCGCTGGCATTATCATCTGCACCGTTGTGAATTACATGACCTGTATCTAATGCATTATGATCTTCTCCATAACCTAAATGATCATAATGTGCACCAATAATTACAGTTGTTGCTGCATTGTTATTAATATAAGCAACAATGTTTTTTGATTTTCTTATTTTTTGTGAAAGAGCAACACGTAGTTGAATATTCTGTGTAACTGTTTCATCGCTAAAAAATTTTTTGAAACCATCTTTTGTTACATACAATACAGGAATTTTTGTTAAGGCAGATTTATCGTTTTTATTAAACTGAACATTATCTGTAATGTTTGATGAGTTATAAAGAATTAATGCTGTTGCTTTTTTAGCTGCAACTTTATCGGCTTCTTTTTTTATATAATCTTCAACATCAAAATGCGGATTATTTTGGTTTTCTTCCAACACATCTCTTAAATCTTTAAACCAAGAATTGTTTGCTTGATTTAAAGCAACAGCAACATTTCCATTTACAGTAGCGTTGGTACTAAATGCTAAAGCAAAAAAATCTTTTTGCAATTCGGCTTTATTATTATTTACTATTAAATAAGTTGTTGCGGCGTTTGCATGTTTGCCTTCATCAATATCAAAATTTTGTAAATAACCATTACTGCCTTTGGGTTCTAACTGCATTGCTTCGTATTGGTTAATAATGTATTGGCTTGCAAGTGTTTCACCTTTTGTTCCGGTTCCTCTTCCTTCTAAACTATCGCTGGCTAAGTAGCGTATATGTTGTTGTAATCTGTTTTCAATAGCCATGTTAGCTTCTTTTTCTAACTTTAATTTTTTCTTTTTGCTTTGTGCAAATACAAGTGTTGGTAATGCCAACAGCAGAATAAGTGTTTGTTTCATATAAAATATTCGTTCAGCAAAAATAACCATTCGTGTATCTTTAAATTACTGAATTTATAATATTCTTTTCCCAACCTCGTAACCTTATGCTATACGCTGCTTATATTTTTGTTTGCGGTGAATAAAAATAAAATACATATTGCTTTGGTGGGCAACCCCAATAGCGGAAAAACATCTTTGTTTAATGCACTTACGGGTTTAAACCAAAAGGTTGGAAATTTTCCGGGCGTAACTGTTGATAAAAAAACGGGATCAATAAAAATTGAAAATGAAGAAGTTGAATTGGTTGATTTGCCGGGAACCTATTCTTTATATCCACGAAGAGCAGATGAATGGGTTGCATATAAAGTATTGATGAGTGTTGATGAAGAGGTAAAACCCGATATTGTTTTATTAGTTGCCGATGCAAGTAATTTAAAACGTAATCTTCTTTTTTGCAGTCAAATAATTGATTTAAAAATTCCGGTGGTTATTGCTTTAACCATGAATGATATTGCTACAAAGAAAGATATTAAAATAGATATTAATGGGTTAGAGGCAGAGTTGGGTGTTCCTATTATTGCTGTTAATCCAAGAAAAGATAAAGGATTAAATCAGTTAAAAAAAGCATTAGCTCAAACTATTCATCAAAACTATAAAGTTCCTGTAAGAGATTTTATTAATATAAAATCTTTTGCAATCAATGCTGTTGAAAGTATTCAGCAATTATTTTCTTTAAGTGATTATGCTTCTATTCATTATTTAGTAAATCATGAAAACTTTCCATTAAATAATGATTTACAAGAAAAAATTGAACAAATAGAAATTGATAACAAATTCAATCCTGCTAAAATACAAGCCGAAGAAGTAGTACAACGGTACCAACGCATTAGACAAATTATGCAAAAAAATGTGGTAGAGCCGGGTCCGTTAGAAAAGAAAATTTTTACAGATAAATTAGATAATATTTTATTGCACAGAACTTGGGGTTACCTTATTTTAATTAGTGTTTTGTTTGTTTTGTTTCAAAGTATTTTTTGGTTGGCACAATACCCGATGGATGGAATTGATTGGTGTTTTACGCAATTAAAAATTTATTTAAACAGTAGTTTGCCAGAAGTTTGGTGGAGTAATTTATTGACCAATGGAATTGTTGCAGGGCTAAGTGGCATTATGGTTTTTGTACCACAAATAATGATTTTGTTTGGGTTAATTACCATTTTAGAAGATACGGGATACATGGCACGTATTAGTTTTTTAAGTGATAAATTAATGCGTAAAGTTGGCTTAAACGGAAAAAGTGTAATGCCTATGATTAGCGGCTTTGCGTGTGCTGTGCCCGCAATAATGAGTGCCAGAAATATTGAAAATAAAAAAGAAAGACTGCTTACCATTTTAGTAACACCGTTAATGAGTTGCAGTGCAAGATTACCTGTATTTACTATTCTTATAGCATTAGCAGTACCTACAAAATATTATTTTGGTTTTTTAAGTTTACAAGGTTTGGTAATGATGGCTTTGTATTTATTTGGCGTAGTAATGGCATTAATAGTAAGCTATGTTTTAAAGTTTTTGATTAAAGTAAAAGAGAAAAGTTTTTTTATTTTAGAATTACCTATTTACCGTTCTCCACGTTGGAAAAATGTTGGAATAACAATGATGCAAAAAGCTAAAATTTTTGTAACCGATGCAGGAAAAATAATTATGATAATTAGCTTACTGTTATGGTTTTTAAGTTCTTACGGGCCTGGTAATAGAATAAAAAATGTTGAAGCAAAATATGCAACACTTATTCAACAACAACCAGAACAAACCGCAACACTTGAAAAAAAATTATCAACCGAAAAATTACAAAATTCTTATGCAGGTGTTTTAGGTAAAACCATTGAACCTGCCATAAAACCTTTAGGGTACGATTGGAAAATTGGTATTGCATTAATTACATCTTTTGCGGCAAGAGAAGTTTTTGTAGGCACAATGGCAACATTGTATAGCGTAGAAGAAAATGACGATGCATCTCTCAGAGAAAAAATGCAAAACGCTAAAAATGAAGATGGAACAACTGTTTACACATTAGCAACTGCTTTTTCGTTAATGGTATTTTATTTATTAGCCATGCAATGTATGAGTACATTGGCTGTTGTAAAACGCGAAACCAAAACATGGAAATGGCCTATAATTCAATTAATTTATATGACAAGCTTGGCTTATGTAATGAGTTTTATAGTCTATCAAATTTTAAAATAATAACACATTCAACACCAACAATATTGTGTACACAAAAAGCTTATTCTTAATTAGGGTAAGCTTTCTTTTTTATAAAACTTTCTTCTAAAAAATATAATTTTCTTAAAATTAGAGTTCTTTTTATTTACCTTACCGTTCTTAAAATATTTAATATGATTAAACAAACGTCCTGCTTGCTTTTACTTGCTTTTGCTTTTTATGCTTGTAAAAATAATTCGCAACCCACACAAAAATTTATTGAAACAGGTTATATGGATTCTTCCGTAAAACCCGGCGATAACTTTTTTTTATACGTTAATGGTAAATGGATAGATACTGCTAAAATACCTGCAACAGAATCTGGTGTTGGTGCTTTTTTAGATGTTTATAACAGAACAAAAGAGCATATTAAAACAATATTTGATGATGTTTCTAAAATAGAAAAACCTACTGGAAGTGCTGAACAACAAGTTGGAGATTTTTATGTTAGCGGAATGGATACTGCTACTATTGAAAAATTAGGCTATACACCTATAAAACCTTACCTCGATAAAATAGATGCTATTACCAATGCTCAAAGTATAATGAAACTTGAATCAGAGTTTAATAAACTCAATCGTTTTTTTATTGTTTCTTTTTATATAGCATCTGATCAAAAAAATAGTGGAACAAATATTATTAATTTTTCACAAACAGGTATTGGTTTACCCGATAGAGATTATTATTTTAAAACAGACTCTGCAACACTTCGGGTTCAAAAAGCATATCAAACATATATGCAAAAAACATTTATGTTATTGGGAGATGATTCTGCCGCTGCAACTAAAAAAGCTACAAATGTTTATGCTTTAGAAAAACAAATGGCAGCAAGCCATAGAACCAATGTAGAATTAAGAGACCCACAAAGCAATTACAACAAATTTTATATTTCGGCATTAGATAAAAAAATGCCCACAATAGGCTGGAGTACTTATTTACAAAATATTGGAGCAAAAACAGATTCGGCAAATATTGAACAACCAGCATATTATCAAAAATTAAACGAGCTGTTAACTACGGTTCCAATTGATACTTGGAAAGCGTATTACCGTATTCACTTTACAAAAGATTTTGCCGGAGCATTAAGCAGTGCATTTGTAAATGCAATATTTCAGTACGGAAAAACATTAAGCGGGCAACAACAACAAAAACCAAGGTGGGAGCGTGTTTACGGAGTAATAAACAATAATATTGGCGATGCATTAGGACAACTATATGTAAAAAAATATTTTACTGAAGATGCCAAAAAAAGAATGGCAGAATTAATTAATAATTTACAAACAGCATTTGAAACAAGAATAACCAATTTAGATTGGATGAGTAATGAAACCAAAGTAAAAGCAAAAGATAAGTTACATGCTTTTTTGAAAAAAATTGGTTACACTGATAAATGGAAAGATTACAGTAAAGTATCTATTAAAAAAAATACGTATGTAGAAAATATTATTTCTGCAACAACCAACGAGTTTCAATATCAACTTGGTAAATTGGGCAAACCTGTTGATAAAACAGAATGGGGAATGACACCACCAACTATTAATGCATATTACAATCCTTCGTTTAATGAAATAGTTTTTCCGGCAGGTATATTACAGTTTCCTTTTTTTGATCCGCAAGCCGATGATGCCATTAATTACGGAGGAATAGGAATGGTAATTGGTCATGAAATGACACATGGTTTTGACGATCAAGGTGCCCAGTATGATAAAGATGGTAATATGAAAAACTGGTGGGAAAAAGAAGACAGTGTAAAGTTTGTAGCTAAAAGCAAACAAGTAATAAATCTGTACAACTCGTTTGTTATGTTAGATTCTTTGCATATTAACGGAGCTTTAACCACCGGAGAAAATATGGCAGATATTGGTGGAATTGCTATAGCTTACGATGCTTTTAAAATGACCAAACAAGGAAAAGATACTATTAAAATTGATGGCTTTACGCCAGACCAACGCTTCTTTATTTCGTTTGCACAAATTTGGAGAGAAAAATTAAAACCTGAATTAGAAAGAATGTATCTTAATACAGACCCTCACTCGCCACCTATGTATCGTGTTTTGGGTCCGCTGCAAAACTTTACTCCATTTTATAAAGCATTTAATGTGCAACCAGTCAATAAAATGTATAAACCTGAAAGTGAAAGGATAAAAATTTGGTAAATAAATTTTTGGCATCAATTAGGTTTAGCAATACATTCGCAACGCAAATGAAAAAAATTACGAACATAAAGATTAAGAAACAAACTCCTTAAAAGGGAAGTTGCTTAATTTTTTTATGTGTGTATATAACATAATGAAAGCCTTCCCAAAAATGGGGAGGCTTTTTTATAAATATTAATTTTTATTAATTTGAAAACAGAAAGCACAAGTGAGTGACACAACAGACGATGCCATGAAAAACAATAACTGATAACAAAAATTTTTAATAAATAAAAAACAAAAAAATGAAAGTAGCCGTAGTTGGTGCTACAGGTTTAGTTGGCACCAAAATGTTGCAAGTGTTAGCCGAAAGAAATTTTCCGGTAACAGAGTTATTACCCGTTGCTTCGGAAAGAAGTGTTGGTAACGAAGTTGAGTTTAAAGGAAAGAAATATAAAGTTGTTGGTATGGCTGATGCAATTGCAGCAAAACCAGCGGTGGCAATATTTTCGGCGGGTGGAGGCACAAGTTTAACATGGGCTCCGCAATTTGCAGAAGCAGGTATTAAAGTAATTGATAACTCATCTGCATGGAGAATGGATTCTACAAAAAAATTAGTAGTGCCAGAAGTTAATGCAGAAGTTTTAACTAAAGATGATTTTATTATTGCAAACCCTAATTGCTCAACCATTCAAATGGTAGTGGCACTGCAACCGTTACATAAAAAATATAAAATAAAAAGAGTGGTGGTTAGCACTTACCAAAGTGTTACCGGTACCGGGAAAAAAGCGGTTGATCAATTATTTGGTGAAAGAATTAAAGCAGAAAAAGGTGGAAGCTCAGAATACCCGATGGCATATAAATATCAAATTGATATGAATGTTATTCCGCAAATAGATGTGTTTTTAGAAAATGGTTATACCAAAGAAGAAATGAAAATGGTAAACGAAACCAAAAAAATTATGCAGGATGAAAATATTCGTGTAACGGCTACAACCGTTCGTATTCCTGTAATTGGCGGGCATAGCGAAAGTGTAAATGTTGAATTTGAAAATGAATTTGATATAACAGAAGTTAAACATTTATTACAAACAGCTCCGGGTATAATTTTAGAAAATGATGATGCTGCACAACATTATCCAATGCCTTTAAATGCACACAATAAAGATGAAGTTTTTGTAGGAAGATTACGCAGAGATGAAACACAACCTAAAACTTTAAACATGTGGATTGTGAGCGATAATTTACGTAAAGGTGCAGCCACCAATGCCGTACAAATTGCAGAATACTTATTAAGTAAAGGATTATTGTAACATATTTTGTGAGGTGTTTTTATTAAAGGAAGTTTGAGCAATCAACTTCCTTTTTTTATTTACTTCAGTTTTTATTCAGAATCTTATATGCAACTTTACAGTGCATGAAAGTATTAATTATTGAAGATGAATTAGAATTGCTTAATAGCATTTGCAGTTATTTAGGCAATGATAATTTTATTTGCGAAACCGCAACCAACTTTCATTCTGCTATTGAAAAAATTTCTTTATATGAATATGCTTGCATTGTGTTAGATATAACACTACCCGATGGAAGCGGATTAGAAATTTTAAAAGAATTAAAAAAAAAACATAAAGCAGATGGTGTTTTAATTATATCGGCAAAAAACTCTTTAGATGATAAATTGCAAGGTTTAAAAGCAGGAGCCGATGATTACCTTACTAAACCGTTTCATTTGCCCGAATTAAGTGCAAGAGTTGAAGCTATTATTCGCAGAAAATATTTTAATGGAAATGATGTTATTACGCTAAATGAAATTGTTGTAAACACTTCGCAAAAAACCGTTGAAATAAATAATACACTTATTGATTTAACAAAAAAAGAATATGAATTACTATTGTATTTTATTAGCAATAAAAATAAAGTAATAAGCAAAAATGCAATAGCAGAGCACCTTTGGGGAGATGATATGGATTTAGCAGATAGTTATGATTTTATTTATACGCATATAAAAAATCTTAGAAAAAAACTATTGAACGCCAATTGCACAGATTATTTAAAATCTATTTACGGTATGGGTTATAAATTTAGTATTCACTAACAATGAAATTATTTGTAAAATATAATCGTATTAATTTGGCAGCAACCATTATTATATTTTTATTGGCTGCTGTTGCATTTTATTTTTCATTACAATATGTTTTAATAGCACAGTTAGATGATAATTTAGAAACAGAGCAAGCTGAAATAGAAAAATATGTAGCCGAGCATCAAAAATTACCTGAAGTATTTACCATAAAAGATCAGCAAATTGTTTTTAGCCTTGCCCCTAACAATAGCAATATTAAAAGACGTTTTACAAATGTGTTGTTGTATGATAATGTAGATAATAATGTAGATGTTTTTAGACAATTAAGTTTTGGCATACAAGTACAAAATAAATTTTATGAAGTTAAAGTAAGTAAGTCTTTAGAAGGTACAGAAGATGTTATTAAATCTGTTGCCATTATAACTTTTGTAACCATACTGCTTATTTTGTTGGTATCGTTTTTTATAAACCGTGTTGTATTGCAAAAACTTTGGAAACCATTTTATACAACACTTGGTACTATTAATAATTTTGAATTAAGCAAACAAAAGCAAATAACTTTTCAACCTAATAATATTGAAGAGTTTTCTACATTAAACAAAATAGTAGAAAAAGTAATTAACAAAGCCCAGCAAGATTTTATTTCATTAAAACAATTTACAGAAAATGCTTCGCATGAATTGCAAACGCCACTTGCTATTATTAGAACAAAACTTGATATACTTATACAAAACGAAAACCTTTCGCAACAACAAACCGAAGCCATACATGCTGCCAATAATGCATTACAAAGATTGGCTAACTTAAATAAATCTTTATTGCTTCTTACAAAAATTGAAAACAACCAGTACGAGCAAAAAACAAATATAAATTTTAAATCAATTATTCAAAACAAACTAATTCAGTTAAACGAATTAATTCAAAACAAAAACATTCAACTTGGTTTAAATTTAGAAGAGGTTAGTATTAATATGAATAATGATTTGGCAGAAATTCTGTTAAACAATTTATTAATTAATGCTATAAAATATAATGTACAAGGCGGTAAAATAATTATCAATCTAACTTCAACACAATTACAAATTGCTAATACTGCACAAACAAGTTTAGATACAACTAAAGTATTTACAAGATTTTATAAAGCAGAACAATCTGCTCACAGCAACGGTTTGGGCTTATCAATTGCCAAGCAAATTTGCGATACTGCAGGATATACATTATCCTATTCGTTCAACAATAATTATCATTATTTTATTGTTTCTTTTTAAACTTCAATTTTCCTTCAGAATTTAAAAAATATTTTTGCAGTTATGAAACAGTTAATCATATCATTATTTTTTTTAGCAGCTATTAGTGCAAAGGCACAACATGTTTTTAAAGCTGTAGTAAAAGACGGTAAAACAAATGAAACACTACAAGGTGTTACCGTTAAAACAAAGTATAATAACAGTATTACTTCTTCAACCAATGCGGTAGGAGTAATTTTTATAAAAGGAATACAAGCAGATACTGCAACAGTTGTGTTTACTTATGTTGGTTATAAAGATGAAGAGCAACTTATAAAATTTTCTGATACAATAACACATACTATTTTGTTGCAAGAAGATGCTAAACAATTAAAAGATGTAGTAGTAGTTTCTACAACAAGAAGTAACGATAGAATTGAAAACGCAACTACAAAAGTTGAAGTATTAGGGCAAGAAGAAATGAATGAAGAAAGCACACTTAAACCCGGAAACATTGCAAGTATTTTAGGAGATGTTAGCGGCGTGCAAATTCAACAATCATCTGCAACAACAGGCAATGCCAATGTAAGAATACAAGGGTTAGATGGTAGGTACACACAAATTATTAGAGATGGAATGCCTTTGTATGGCGGCTATGCAGGCGGTTTTGGTATATTAACTATTCCACCATTAGATTTAAAACAAATAGAATTAATAAAAGGTTCATCATCTACTTTATATGGTGGTGGTGCCATAGGTGGTTTAATAAATTTAGTTTCAAAAAAACCAACTTACGATCCCGATGTTTCTTTCTTAATTAATCAAACAACATTAAACGAAACAAACATTAATGCATATTATGGTCAGCGTTGGAAAAAATTTGGCTTTACACTTTTTGGCGGACAAACTTTTCAAAAACAAGCTGATGTTAATAATGATGGATTTAGTGATGTACCCAATATTAAAAGTACTGTTATACATCCAATGCTGTTTTTTTACCCATCAACAAAAAGTTATATATCTTTAGGTTGGAATGGAAGCTTTGATACCAGAACCGGTGGAGATATGATTGCTGTATCTGGAAAACAAGACCCTGCACATCCTTACTTTGAAAAAAATAAATTGAACAGAAATCAATTTTCATTTATTGCCGAAAATAGATTTGCCAATAATTTAACGGGTACTATAAAAGCAAGTTTAAGCTTATTTAGTAGAGATGAAACAACTAACACTTATTACTTTAATGGTACACAAAATAATTTTTATACAGAAGCATCATTGGTTAAAAGAGCCGGCAAACACACTATTGTTGGTGGTATAAATGTTACGGGAGAAGATTTTAAACCATCTGCTGCAACGCCTGCACCCGTTGGCAGCTTTACTAATACAACCGAAGGAGTTTTTTTACAAGATACTTGGCAATTATTTGAAGGCACAAAATTAGAAACAGGTTTGCGTACAGACCACCACAACAAATATGGAGATTTTGTTTTACCACGTATAGCATTGTTTCATAGGTTTAATGAGCATTGGGGTTCTCGTGTAGGTTTTGGTATGGGCTATACAACACCAAATCCATTAACACCGCAAATAACAGATTATACTATTTATCAATTACAACCTATTGCCAATAATGCAACTGCCGAAAAATCTTATGCAGGTAATATAGAATTTAATTATAAAAAAGAATTTGGAGAAGAAAGCAGCATCTTTATTAATCAAGCATTCTTTGTTACACAAATAACTTCTCCAATTATTGCTACGCAAGATTTTTTAGGAAATGTTTTTTTCAATAATCAAAGCAAACCTGTTCTTACCAAAGGGTTTGATACTTATGTACAATTAAAAGTACCCGATTGGGAATTTTATTTAGGATATACTTATACCGATGCAAACCGTCAATATTTATCTCCCAATCAATTCATGCCTTATACACCACGCAACCGAGTTGCAGCAACCGCTTTGTACGAAGAAGAAGGAAATTTTAGAATTGGATTAGAAGCATCATATACAGGATATCAATACAGAGATGATAACTCTAAAACTTCTGGATATTTATTTGTAGCTGCAATGGCAGAAAAAAAATTCGGACCAAAATGGAGTTTGGTTTTAAACTGTGAAAATTTATTAAATATAAAACAAAGTAATTATGAAAGCTTATATACGGGACCTATAAGCAATCCAACATTTAAAACATTATGGGCTCCTATTGACGGAAGAATTATAAACCTGAGTTTACGTTTTCAACCATTTGCAAAAGAAAAATAAAAACTACAAATTATAAACAGAATTGAATAATAGGTTTACAATCTAAATTCAAAAACATGAAACAAATTATGCTATGCCTTGTTGCCGTAGCCATTGCTACCACAGGCTTTTCTCAAAAAGAGAAAAAAAACATTACACCAAATGCAGCTGTAAAAACAGCATTTGAAAAAAGTTTTAAAGGGGCAGAAAAAGTAAAATGGGAAAAAGAAAAAGACGGAGGTTATGAAGCCGGCTTTAAACAAAACGGAAAAGACATGAGTGCCACTTATGCAGCCGATGGAACATTAAAAGAAACAGAATGGAAAATAGAAGTATCTGAATTGCCTGCTGCAGTTTTAAACTATGTAAGTAAAAATTATAAAGGCAAGAAAATTACTGAAGCTGCAAAAATTTTAAAAGCCGGTGGAGAAATAAACTACGAAGCAGAAGTAAATGGTAAAGATGTAATTTTTGATGTTAATGGAAAATTCATAAAAGAAACTCAAGATTAAACAATAATTTCAACCAATAAAACACAACACAATGAAAGCTATTGTATTTTCTATTTTACAAATATTCCATATTCTAAGCTCTGGTGGTTGGGATTATATTGCTGTGCATGGAGATAATGTATATGTATCTCATGGCACACATGTAAATATTTTAAATAAAAAAACCGGAGACTCTGTAGCGGTTATTAATAATACAATAGGTGTTCATGGTATTGCCTTTGTTTCTTCATTAAATAAAGGATACACCAGCAATGGCAGATTAAATAATGTGTATGTGTTTGATTTAAAAACTTTTGCCGTAACAGATTCTGTTGCAACAGGCCAAAACCCCGATGCAATTTTTTATGACGATTATTGTAAACGAATAATTACTTGTAATGGCAGAAGTAAAGATTTAACTTTTATTAATCCTGCAACTAATAAAGTTACCAATACAATTACTGTTGGTGGCAAACCTGAAACAGCAGTAAGCGATGGTGCCGGTAAAATTTTTGTGAACATTGAAGATAAAAATGAAATAGTAGTTATAGATAGCAAAACATTTACCGTAATCAATCATTGGAGTTTATTGCCCGGAGAAGCTCCAACAGGTTTAGCAATTGATGTTAAAACAAAAAGATTATTTGCTGCCTGCGGCGATAATAATTTATTGGCGGTAGTAAATGCAGAAAATGGAAAAATAATTTCAGAACTACCTATTGGTAAAGGTTGTGATGGTGCTGCGTTTGATAATGGTTTAAAAAATATTTATACTTCAAACGGAAGCGATGGAACCATGACGGTAATACACGAAGATGCTGCCGATAAATATTCTATTACTGAAACAGTACCCACTAAAAAAACAGCAAGAACAATAATAGTAGATGAAAGCACACATTTACTGTATTTGCCTGCAGCAGAAACAGAAGCTGCAACAGGAAACGGAAGACCAAAAGTTATTCCCGGAACATTTCAAATATTGGTTGTAGGGAAAAAGTAACCTGCAAAAATTATTGCCTACCCTTACTTCAACATCTTGTTATAATTATTATAGCAAGATGTTTTTTATTTTATTAAACTTGAATTTATAAATTGCAATTTTTTATAAAGTAAAATAAGTTTATAAACTCGTTTATTATACTTGCATTAAAACAAAAGATACTTTGTTATTTTTGAATGAATGAAAATGATGAAGAAAATAATAAATGCAAAGCATAAAGTACAAAGTATAAAATGCGAAGTACGAATATATTCTCGCTACTCACTATTCATTATTTTTTACTTCTTATTTTCTTTCATCTTCAATTTGCATTGCTTCGCTCAAATTCCAATTGGTAATTGGCGAGAACATTTAAATTATCAATCAACTATTCAGGTATTACAAGCAGATAAAATTTATTGTGCAACTACCAATAATGTATTTAGTGTTGATGCCAATAATGAAACAGATAGATACAGTAAAGTAAATGGTTTGAATGATGTTGGCATTAATTGCATTGCTTGGGATGATGCTACAAAACAATTGGTAATTGCATACGCTAACAGCAATGTAGATGTTTTAAAAGGAAGCATAGTAAATAATGTTGGAGATATAAAAAGAAGTAATACAACCAATAACAAAATAATTTATAACGCATTTTGTAAAAATGGGTTTGCTTATTTGTGTAGCGGCTTAGGTGTAATAGTTGTAGATTTAATTAAATATGAAATTAAAGACACTTGGGTAATAGGTAATACCGGTAATGCAGTTAAAGTAAATGGTTTTACTACCGATGGAAGTTATTATTATGCAGCCACAGATGAAGGTTTAAAACGTGCAACCGTAAATACAAATAACTTAAACAATTACAGTAATTGGCAAAACATTAGTGGCATTAATAATTTAAGTAACGGTGTTGTAAATAATATTTTATACGTTAATCAAAAAATAGTTGTACATAAAAATGATTCTTTGTTTGTTTTAAATGGAACCAACTGGAGTTTATTATATACTGATATTAATTGGCCAATTGTAAATGTTGCAACATCTGATAATAAATTAATGATTTGCCAAAGAACAATAAATGGCAATAGCAGGGTTGTTCAATTAAACAGTAATGGTGTAACAGAAAAAACAATTGCACAACCAGGCATTATTTCATTTCCTAAAAATGCTATAACAACAAATAATACTGTTTGGGTGGCCGATTTTTTTGGAGGGCTTTCTTCTTTCACCTCATCATCAACTCAAACATATATTCCCAATGGTCCAATGGGCACAGCATCTGGAGATATTATTTTTAATAATAATATTTTATATGCAGCGGCAGGTAGTATAAATACTGCATGGAATTATCAATACAACCGCAATGGTATTTATAATTATAACAATGGTATTTGGAATGATGTTGGTTATTACAATCAACCTGTTTTAGATACTGTGTTAGATTTTATTACGTTGGCAATTAACCCAACCGATAATAGTTTATGGGCAGGCAGTTACGGTGGTGGGTTAGTAAATTTTAATAGTTTAATAAAAATTTATAAGCAATACAACTCAAGCCTGCAAACAGCTTTAGGAGATCCTGCAAGTTGCAGAGTAAGCGGTTTAGCTTTCGATCAAAACAATAATTTATGGATTGCAAATTATGGGGCATCAAAAAATTTAAGTGTATTAAAACCCGATGGAACTTGGAAAGCATTTTCATTACCAACCACTACAACTGAAAATGCTATTTCACAAATTGTAATTGATGATGCCAATCAGTTATGGATTGTGTGCCCACGCGGTAGCGGTTTGTATTGTTATAATTACGGGAAAAGTGTAGATGCAATTAATGATGACCAATGGAAATTTTATCAAACAGGAATTGGCAAAGGAAATCTTCCAAGCAATAATGTATTTTGTTTGGCAAAAGATAAAAACAGTTTTATTTGGGTAGGTACAGATAATGGTATTGCTGTTATACAATGTGCTACAGATGTGTTCAATCAAAATTGCGATGCTGTTTTGCCTGTAGTGCAACAAGGTGCTTTTACAAAATATTTATTTCAAGGAGAACAAGTGCAAGCCATAGCAGTTGATGGTGCCAACAGAAAATGGATAGGTACAAAAAACGGAGTGTGGCTTATTTCTGCCGAAGGCGATAATACTATACAACATTTTACGGCAGATAACTCTCCGTTATTAGATAACGATGTAAACCATATTGCCATTAACCCAACCACCGGCGAAGCTTTCTTTTCAACCTTTAAAGGTATTTGCAGTTATATGGGCACAGCTACCGAAGGCATTTCAACTAATAGTAATGTATTGGTATTTCCTAATCCTGTTCCGCCAAACTATAATGGCACCATTGCTATACGCGGTGTAGTAAATAATGCATTGGTAAAAATTGCAGAACCCAATGGTAGATTGATTTTTCAAACAAGGGCTTTAGGTGGGCAAGCAATTTGGGATGGAAGAAATTATAAAGGGGAAAAAGTAGCAAGCGGTGTTTATTTGGTTTTAATTACCGATGATAGCAACACCGAAAAATTGGTTACAAAAATTATTTTAATAAGCGGAAGATGATAGATATTTTAAGTTTCATTTCGCAGTTTAAGTTTTTCGTGTAGGTTTGCACAATTTCTTAAAAATGAGCAAAACACTTTCTTCCAACGAATCCGTTCCTTCTTCAAAGAAAAAAATAATTGTTTTAGGCAGTGGGCCTAATAGAATTGGCCAAGGCATTGAGTTTGATTATTGCTGTGTGCATGGTTTATTAGCTATTAAAGAATGTGGCTACGAAGCAATTATGGTAAACTGTAATCCTGAAACGGTTTCAACCGATTTTGATATGGCCGATAAACTTTATTTTGAACCGGTTTATTGGGAGCATTTATGGGAAATAGTTGAATTAGAAAAACCCGAAGGTGTTATTGTGCAATTAGGTGGGCAAACTGCTTTAAAATTAGCAAAGCGTTTGCATGAAAAAGGAATAAAAATTATTGGTACTTCTTTCGATAGTATGGATATTGCCGAAGACCGTGGCCGTTTTAGTGATTTGTTGAAAGAACTAAATATTCCTTACCCTGAATATGGCACAGCCTATACGGCAGACGAAGCTATTGAAGTTGCCAATAAAGTTGGATACCCGGTTTTAGTAAGGCCAAGTTATGTATTGGGTGGGCAAAGAATGCGTATTGTAATTAATGATGATGAAGTTGAAAAAGCAGTGGTTAGTTTATTAAAACATATTCCCGGCAATAAAATTTTAATAGATCATTTTTTAGACCGCTGCCAAGAAGCAGAAGTAGATGCCATTTTTGATGGAGAAAATTTTCATGTAATGGGCGTAATGGAACATATTGAACCCGCAGGCATACACAGTGGAGATAGCAATGCAGTTTTACCGGCTTTTAACCTAACACCATTAGTTGTTGAAACAATGGAATTTTATAGCGAAAAAATTGCACGTGCATTAAATATTAAAGGTTTAATTAATATACAATTTGCTATTAAAGATGGTAAAGTATATGTAATTGAAGCCAACCCGCGTGCAAGCCGTACCACACCGTTTATTGCAAAAGCCTATCAAATTCCTTATTTAAATATTGCAACCAAAGTAATGTTGCAAGCCAATAAACTTACCGATTTTGTTTTAGAAAAAAAGTTAGATGGTTACGCTATTAAAGAACCT
Source organism: Bacteroidota bacterium (assembly GCA_018267725.1). Classification (GTDB taxonomy): domain Bacteria; phylum Bacteroidota; class Bacteroidia; order Chitinophagales; family Chitinophagaceae; genus CW01. The sequence continues at coordinate 158,311 of JAFDXY010000015.1, read as the reverse complement.
GTTTTTAGTTTTAATAAATTTCCGGGAGTAAATAAAGAATTAGGCCCAGAAATGAAAAGTACCGGCGAAGCCATTCGTTTTATTAAAGATTTAAGAGACCCTTATTTTAGAAATTTATATAAAGAAAGAAGCATGCATTTAAGCAAATAATTGTTTGTATTTTCATGTGTAAATTTATTTACAATTATAAGTTGGTTGCATGGTTATATTAAAACCAGCAATCAATCAAAAGCAAATAAAAATGCATAAAAACGAAAAAGTAAAAATCAGAAATGTAATTATTCCTGATGATATTGCTGCCGTTAGAAAATTATGGTATGATTATTTGGTTTGGGGTAACAATAAAATGCAAGCTTTATATGGAGTTCACCCTCACAACCCTCAAGAAACCGTTGAGCACGACATTCAACATATTAATAAATTTCAACCACCATACGGACGATTACTCTTAGCAATTTATGAAGATAAAGTGTGTGGACTTGGAAGTTTGAAAAGTATTAACACAGAAATAGGTGAAATTAAACGCATGTTTGTTGATCCAACGTTTAGACGAATTGGTGCGGGGCGAGCCATACTTGAAGGGCTTTTAAAAGAAGCTAAAAAAACGGGTTATAGTAAGGTTAGATTAGATAGCCCAAAATTTATGGAAGCAGCACATTTGCTTTATAGAAGTTTTGGTTTTCGTGATATTGAAGCTTATCCAGAGATGGAAATTCCTGAAGAGTTTAAAGATTATTTGGTTTTTATGGAATTAGATTTAATTACTGCTAAATAAAATATAAATCTGCTACCTAATATTGTCTTTGTTTTAAGCAAATGAATTTATAAGGCTATTAAATATTCGTAAGAAGTAATTAATTTATTGTTACTACTTACAATATATAACTAATGAAAAAAGTAAATTGAAAAATTAAAAATTATTGCAACTATGTGTTGTATTCAAATTTATTAATCAACTTTAAATAAAAAACATGAATAGAGTTTTAGTTTTAATTACACTTTCTGATAGTGGGATTGATACAATAAAATCAAACCCTGAATTACCAAAAAAGGAAATGGAATTTGTTAATAATTGGAAACAAGAAAATATTTTAGAGAACTTTTTTATTTCAGTAACAAAAAAAGATGCTGTTTTAATATTTCAAAATATTGATGAAGCTAAAACTAAGGAACTAATAAAATCTTTACCTTACTTTCCTTATATGAATAAAATTGAATATCACAACTTAAACAAACAGTTTTAAAATTCACAACAATTGCAAATATTTGTTCATTCTTTCAATTAATCGTGTAACCCTTTGCCCTGCATAATTTGCAGCGTATATTTTTCAATTCTTGCTTTGCGTGTTGCTGTTTGTTTAGCTTGAGAGAAATAGAGTAAATAACCTTTTTGCCTGCCCGGTGTTAAAGCTGTAAATGCTTTTTTAAATGATGTGTTGGTTTTAAAAATAGTTTCTAACTCTTGCGGAACAGCGTATGCTGTAATATTTTTTAAAGGAACTTTTAATCCTTTCTTTTCTATGGCAATAGCTTCTTTAATATATGTTTTTAAAGTGGTTTTCAATTGGTTTATTTCTGTAGTTGTAGTAAACTTAATCCAACGGCCAGATTGTGTATTTTCCCCGGGCTTGCTTAAAAGCAAAGATTTATCTTTTAATAAACTTCCTTTAAAAAAACTAAGTACGCAAAATTCTTTAAATGCACTTACTATAAGTATATTGGCATTGTTTAATGTATAACAAGGTTGGTACCATTTTAATTCTTCGGTAAGGCCGCAGCTAAGAACAATTTCTCTTAATAATTCCATTTCAGATTTCCATTTTTTGGCCTTATTATAAAATGCATCTACTTTAAGATTAGTTGATTTCATATTATATAAATTAATAAACTAAAAACGCCCTTGATTATTCAAAAGCGTTTTATTATTTATATTGAAAGATAGGTTTATTTTCTTCCTATTACTTTGTTTACAGCTTCTATAACATTTGTTGAATCTAATCCGTATTTAGTTAATAGTTGTGTTGGTGTTCCGCTTTCTCCAAAAGTATCTTTAGTACCAACGTACTCAATAGGTACAGGAAAATGTTTAGCTGCAACTTGTGCAATGCTGTCTCCCAAACCGCCAATAATATTGTGTTCTTCTACAGTAACGGCACATTTTGTTTTTGAAATTGATTTTATAATAGCTTCTTCATCAATAGGTTTTATGGTGTGTATATTAATGAGTTCTACACTTATACCTTTTTCTTCTAAAATTCTTCCTGCTTCAATTGCTTTCCAAACCATGTGGCCGCAAGCAAAAATTGAAACATCTTTTCCTTCACTTAATTGTTGTGCTTTTCCAATTACAAAATCGCTTCCATCTTCTTTAGTAAAATTAGGCCATTTGGGTCTGCCAAAACGTAAGTAAACCGGACCCTGATGAGATGCTATGGCTTTTGTTGCTGCTTTAGTCTGGTTAAAATCGCAGGGAACAATCACCGTCATTTCGGGCAACATTCTCATTAAACCAATATCTTCTAAAATTTGGTGTGTTGCTCCATCTTCACCTAAAGTTAAACCTGCATGGCTTGCACATATTTTTACATTTTTTCCGCTGTACGCAATGCTTTGTCTAATTTGATCATATACTCTTCCTGTACTAAAATTTGCAAATGTTGTTGTATAAGGAATTTTTCCTCCAATGGTTAAACCTGCTGCAATACCAATCATATTAGCTTCTGCAATACCGCATTGTACATAGCGTTCTGGAAATTCTTTAATAAACGGAGCAATTTTCATAGAGCCTGCAAGGTCGGCGGTTAGTACAACTACTTTATCATTGGCTTTACCAATTTCATATACACCTTCGCCAAAGCCTGCACGTGTTTCTTTTTCGTTTAATACCTGAATATCTTTTAGTGCCATATTGTAAAAATTTGTGTTGCAAAGTAAAGGAAATTGAAAAGAAATAAGGCTGTTTAAATTTTGTAATAAACCTTATTTTGATGTGTTGATTGCAATATCTTTTACATTACCGGTTCTTTTTAATACGCCCCAATGTTGTAACTCTCCTTTAATTGCTCTGCGAACTGCTTTAAATAAAACAATTAGCATTAACCATCTGTATATTAAGCGTTGCGGAATTAACCAAATTAATTTCCAAGGTTTTTCTTTTTCAAAGAAGAAAGCAAGCCCTGCAATTAATGCATCTACTATTAAAAAAATAAGATAATAGGTTAAAATTTTTGAACGATTTTCTGTAAGCAATCCAATTATCATTAACAAATCTCCTAAAGGTGTAAAAATGGGAATAATGTATTTGAATAATAAAATATCGGGCAAAGCAACCCATGCCAATGCTTTGTATCTATTAACAAATAGGGCATCTTTATGTTTCCAAAAAGTTTGTAATACACCAAATACCCAACGAAAACGTTGTTTGTAAAATTGTTTTAAAGTTTCTGGTGCTTCGGTAAATGCAATTGCTTTGGTTTCATTAGCAACAATATATCCTGCTTTTAAAATACGAATAGTTATATCACAATCTTCTGCTAAAGTATCGCTAGTAAATCTTCCTGCATCTATAATGGCTTGTTTTTTAAATGCACCAATTGCTCCGGGTATAACGGTTATTGCATTTACGTAGGCAAAAGCTTTTCTATCAAAATTCTGACTTGTTATATACTCTATACTTTGCCATTTGGTTAATACATTTAATTCATTTCCTACACGTACCAAACCTGCTACTGCACCGATATTTTCATTATTAGATAAAAGAAAATTACGCATTAACATGCTAATGGCATCTGTTGCTAATTTAGTATCGGCATCTATACAAACTACATATTCTGCATTGGTGTGTGCAATGCCGTAGTTTAAAGCAGAAGCCTTGCCACCGTTAGGTTTTGTTAATACTGTAACTAAATTATTATTTTCAAAAGCTTGGTGTACAACTTTATAAGTATTATCGTTACTTCCATCATCTACAAATACAATATTAAAATTTGGATAATTGCATTTTAATAAATTGTTTAATGAGCTTACTGCATTTATTTCTTCATTGTAGGCGGGTACAATAATAGAAACCAACGGAAGGTTTGTTTCAGTAATTGAAAGAAATAATGTATTTAATTTTTTTTCTTTACGTTTTTGAAGAATAGCTAATATGGCTAATGCCAATAATCGGATGGAGCTAACTATTAAGAAGGTTAAAAACAATGCGTAAAATATTTGCCCTAACCAATAACCTGTTTCTACTAAAAATACATTAAACTGAAATAGGGTGTAACCACTGCTGGTTTTTACGGCAGGCATTAAATCTTCGCGTTTTTTGCTTAACAAATCTGCAATTGAAACAAACTTGTATCCTTTTCCTTGAAAGTATCGAATTATTTTTCCTGTTGCTTCTACTGTTGCGGTTCTGTCTCCTCCTGCATCGTGTAATAATATAATATGTGTTTCTTCTTCTTGCCCATCATCATTCACTCTTTTATTAAATGCTTCGATTGCACGGTTAAGAATAGTATCTCCGTTCATATTGGGTTGGTATTCTTTTTCCCAATCGTTGGGGTCAATACTTTCTCCAACGGTAAGGTATTTACGTTGCATGCTTAATGCAATAGGTACCATTTCTTCTCTTGCTTCGGGGTCGCTATCTGCATTAAAAGGAGCTCTGAATAAATAAGTGCTGTGGCCTGTAATACATTCTATTAAAAGCCTTGTTGCATCCATTTCAAAAAAAGCACGTTGTTTTCCTACTTCTGCCATGTTGGGATGAGAGAAAGTATGATTACCTATTTCATGCCCTTCTCTATAAATTCTTTTTACTAAAGGAATATTATTTTCTGCTTGAAAGCCAACTAAAAAGAAAGCTGCAGGTACATGGTATTTTGAAAGTGTATCTAAAATTTGCCTTGTGTATAAAGGGTCTGGACCATCATCAAAAGTTAATACCAATTTTTTTTCGGTTGTTTTTCCCCATTTTTTTACAACGTATGTTGATGGAAGTTTATCATATTTTTCTTCACTAATTAACATTCCGGCGGTATCTATTTCGGGTGTAATATGCCCATCAGATGGTGTTGAAATCATTTCAATAATTTCTCCTTCGCCAACATAATCTACATCTTCAGTTCCATCTACATCAGTAAGATCTTTAAAGTTGAATGTTTTTAATGCTTCCCTTGTCATTGGCTTATCGTAAAACTTCCATAATCTGCTATCTTCACTTCCTAAACGCCAAATGGCTGTACCTGCTAATTGATATTCTGTTGCAAAACGTAGTGTGTTAAAGTTAGTGGCGGCATCGGTAAAATGTACTTCGTGTATATTATCGTTACCATCATAATACTTATAATAAAGATTATATGTATCATTATCAAATTCTACAACGGCATCACTTTCTCTTGCAGTAACCAATGCTTCTTGGTAAGTTACTGTTGTATTTTTTTTGTGGTTGGTTAAATTCCAATCGTATCCGAAAGCCGCAAGATTTAAAACAATTTTTTTTGCTGAAACATGTTGAACCATATTATCAACGGCTGCTTCTATCCACTTTTGACTGCTTATGGGGCCAGGCTTTGAGCTTTCGGTATGTTCATCATAAGCCATTAAAAAAAGATAATCATTATACTTGTTTAATTCTGCATAATCATAATCTTCATTAAAAGGAGAAACGTTTTGTGTAACTAATAGCCCTTCTGTATGTAAAGTGGTATATAATTTTTTTTGAAACTGTGCAAGTGTTTCATTTTTTGTTTCTTCAAGTTCTTCAAAATCAACATTCAATCCTGCAAAATTATATTGCTTTAAAACTTTTACTACATCATTTATTAAACGGGTTGATTTTTTTTCATTCGTCATTATTCTATGTAAAGCAGCACCGTTAAAGCCTTTTGTAAATTCATTGAAGTTTGAAAGTATAGGCATAATTTTTACGCCCGATGCTTTTATAAATTTGTATGCTTTATCATTTTCATCAAATTTTGTGTAAAGCGTATCTGCATACGGGTTAATAAATAACCATTCAGGTAAAACTAAATTTAGTTTTGAAATATTTCTGCGAAGCGAAAAAAGCGATTGAGGATCCCATGCTACATAAAATGCAGCACGTATGCCAAGGCTATCACTAAAATAAGGAGAGTTAGATAAATCTAATTTCTCATTTTGTCCGCAACCTTGCCCTTTTGCCCATTTGTTTTGAATAAATTTTCTAATGCCTCTGTATTGCTTACCAATATTGCTTGCTCTGTATAATGGTATATCTGAAGTTAAAACTTTTTTTATAGCTCTGTCTTCAACAGGTATATTATTGTATTTTGAAGTGTTTGCCTGATTTTTAATTGCTATAGTTAAAAATATAATAGCAATAATGCCAAACAAACTTAATATGCGAAATGCCCATTTGTAGCGTTGCCAGCGTGTGGGTTTAGTAGTTTGAAAAATTTGTGTAGAATGAATACTCATGAAGCGTTATAGATTGCAAAGATTATGCAGAATTTGAATGTAGCGTATTTTTAATGTTATAAAATGCGTTAAAAAAAGTATTTTTACCTTTTTACTTTTTATTTAATACATTTTTGTGTGAAGATTTTTTTTACGCAGTATATAAAAATTGCAACCGCCTTTATTGTTACTGTTTGTTTAATTAGGGTATATGAATACTTTTTTATAGCAGCCCATTTATTTGTTAATCATCCTTTTTTATTTGAACTAAGTGGTTTGTTGTATGATATTTGGTTTTGTTTAATTTTTGCTGCCGTTTCTTTTATACCGGTTTTTCTTTTGGCACTTATTAATAAAAAAATAGGTGTTGCTTTTTATCATGTTTTAAATGTTGTTGGCATTGTATTATACATAAGTTTATTAATTGTTTTTTCGGAACGTAATGTTCCGTTTGATCATGAATTTTTTACCCGAAGCACAAAAGACTCTTGGCTTACTGCCAAACAAATGATGACGAGTGGATTTAAATTATACATTCCATTTATTCTTTATATTTTATTTTACTTTATTTTTTATTATGCTGTATTAAAAAAGAAAGTTTACAATATTGTATTAACAAGGGTAATAACTGTATTAATGTTATTGTCTGTTTGTTTTATAAAATTTGCAAACCCTTTGGCGGATTGGTTTTCACAAACATCGGGTTATTATTTAACCTGTAATAAATTTAGTTATTGGGTAATGGATAGTTATAATTATTTTTTAACGAAAGATAAATTTAATGCCGATAAATTAACAACCAAAGAGTTAGAAGTTGCTATTAATTTTTATCAGCAAAATCATCCGTTTCAATATACAAGTAAAGAATATCCGTTGTTACATAAAGATGAAGAAAAAGATGTATTAGGAAATTTTTTCAACTTAAATCCAACCACTCCACCCAATATTGTATTAATAGTTTCAGAAGGGTTATCAAGAGATTTTAGCGGAGAAAACGCTTATGCCACCAGCTTTACACCGTTTTTAGATTCTCTTTCAAAACATAGTTTAACATGGGATAATTTTTTAAGCACTGCTCCCGGAACATTTGCTGCACATCCTTCTTTAACCGGCTCTTTACCTTATGGTAAAAAAGGATTTTCTATAATGAATGAAATGCCCGAACATTTATCGCTCATTAAAATTTTAAGAGCCAATGGTTATACAACCAATTTTATGGTAGGCTTTAATACCGATTTTGATAATATGGGCGGATATATACGTGCACAGGGTACCGATTTTATTTTAAATCAATACCCATCAAAATATAAAGAAATGGGTATTGGTAGCGAAGGTTGGAGTATGGGCTACCCCGATGATGCATTGTTTGCCAGAAGTTTTGAAGTAATGGATTCTATGCCTAAACAACCTTACTTTAATATTTATCATACGGCTACAACACACATGCCTTATTTGTTTGAACAAAAACCATTGTATGAAAAATTGTTTGATGAAAAAATAAAAAAATTAAATATAACACCTGCTATACGCAGAACTTTAAAAGAAACTAAAACGGTTTTGGTTACTTATATGTTTAGTGATGATTGTATGAAGAAATTTTTTAAAGATTATGCTAAACGCCCCGAATATAAAAACACCATTTTTATTATTACGGGAGACCATCATATTGGCTCATTTCCTATAACCGGACAAATAGATGATTATCATGTTCCGTTAATTATTTATTCGCCCATGTTAAAAGCACCAAAGAAATTTTTATCGGTTAATTCTCATTTAAATATTGCTCCAACATTTTCATCTTTAATTCTTAATAATTATAAACAACTACCTTATCATCCGCAAGAAGTTTCTTGGTTAGGCGGTGTAATGGATACTGCTGCTGTATTTCGCAACACACAATCTATGGCGTTTATGCAGTGGGGAAGAGAAATAAACGATTATATATATAAAGATTATTTTATTTCAGATGGGCAGCTGTATAAAATTTTACCCGATTTGTTTCTACAAAAAATTAAAAACGATTCTGTTAAAAATTTTATTGAAAAACTTCGTACCAATTTTATTACCATAAATTATTATGTGTGCGATAATAATAAAATTTTTCCTGCATCATTAGCTACTGCTATGGGCAATAAAAAATTATTGGTTGATTATACTGATGCAGCTACTAAAAAATATTTTACTTATTCTTCTGATACCATTTTAATGAAAGATTATAAAGTACCCAAAGAATATAAATATTTATATGTTGAAGCAACAGCCGAAGTAAATCTTCCAGCAAAAGAAGAAGACTTACACCCAACATTTAGGTTTGCTTTAATTGATGATGAAATAAAAACTCGCAACTATTTGTATTGGAGCAAAAGAGATATTGCCACATTAAGCAAAGGCGATTTTGTAATGCGTGCATGGAACAATGTAAGCACCAACGATATGTTTACATTAGATGATTATAAAAAAATTAAAAACCTTGTATTTAGTGTAGCTCTTTATACAGATTCTGTTCCTATTAACTTACAAATGAGAAATTTACATGTGCAAATTTTTGGAGTTAAATAATAATGTATTATTTTTTTAATTAATATTACTAAGGTATTTACTAAATTTATTTATGGCCTCTGCAGTTGTTTGTATTTGCTCTTGTGCTTCTTTAAAATTGCGTTGCTCTATTGCTTCACGCACGCCGGGCATGGTTTTTACGCCATAACCTGTATAAAAACCCGGAGCATAAATAGAATGTTTATACCAACTTCTTCTGGGCAAACCGTTGGCTAATAATAATTGTTGTTCGGCTTGATATAGTGCGGTATTAAAGCTTTCAATATTTGAAGTATTAATTTTTTTGTTCCAAACCTGGTTTAATTGATTGGTGCTTTTTTCTAATGCAGCCATTGCATTTTGTAAAGGAGAAAAATCTAAATACAGCACTTCATCTTTAACAACAGGTACGTTTAAATTTTTCTTAGGGTCGTTAGCTAATTGATATGCTTTTGTTTTTATTACTTCATTTTCAACTGCAGTAGATTCTCTCATTTGGTTGGTTAATTCTATTAATTCATTTACATAACCATTAATGGTTTTGTATAAACTTCTAAAATCAAAAGGCAACACATCTGCATTGGCCATTCTTAAAACAGTACGTCCTCCAACTTTTGATAAAGCTACTCCGTACGTTCCATCGGGGTCTTTAAATCGTACAAAATTATCATACGAATCATAAATAGAATGATATTCTCCTCCGTTGCCTTCTCCTCCAAAACCTAAGTCTAAACTTGGTATGCCATCGTGTTGTAAAAAAGAAGAATAGTCTGAGCCCGAGCCCATTGCACCAATAGTTAATCCTTTTTTATTTATTGCATTTTTCTTTGCCATTGAAGATGAAGCTCTTGCCATTTCTGCGGCTTTACTTCTTTCATAAAGACTTACGCCTGTTTGTGGATCTTTAACATCTTTTGCAATTTCATATATTAAATTTTCTAAAGCATGTGAGCCCGATGCACCAAAAAATCCTCGGCTATATTCATCGGAATTAATATATACAACTGCTTTTTGTTGTAATTCTTTCATGTGGTCTTCTGCCCATTCTGTGCTTCCTAATAAACCGGGTTCTTCACCATCCCATGCACAATAAACTAAAGTGCGTTTGGGTTTCCAACCTGTTTTTACTAATTCACCAATTGCTTTTGCTTCTTCTAATAAAGCAGATTGTCCGCTAATAGGATCATCGGCTCCGTTTACCCAAGCATCGTGGTGGTTGCCTCTAATAATCCACTCATCGGGGTATTGTGAGCCCATCATTTTTGCAATTACATCATAAGCAGGATGCATGCTCCAATCAAACTCTAATTTTAAATGAACTTTTGTTTTATTGTTTCCACCAATATGGTAAGTTATGGGCAATGCACCACGCCAACTATCGGGTGCAACAGCACCTTCTAAAACTTCTAAAAGGGGTTTAGCATCGTGATAACTAATGGGTAATACAGGAATTTTTAAAATAGTTGGTGCATCATTTCTATCTAAACGTTTTGCATTTTCAGTTGCACCAATTCCGGGTGTTAATGGGTCTCCGGGGTAAATTACCATATCCATTACACTTCCGCGTTGTACACCATATTCGTTTTTAAAAGAACCTTTAGGATATACATCTCCTTGGTAATAACCATCATCTTTAGGATCACTATAAATTATACAACCAATGGCTCCATGTTCGTAAGCTACTTTTGGTTTTATACCACGCCAACTTCTTCCATATTTTGCAATTACAATTTTTCCTTTAACGCTTACGCCTACTTTTTCTAATTCATCATAATCGCTTGGTAAACCATAATTTACAAAAACCAAATCTCCGGTTACATCTCCGTCTGCACTCCATGCATTGTAAGTTGGTAACTGACCTTCTTGTCCGCTTGTTGCATCTTCTTTTAATGCGGGTTCTTTTAAAATTGCTTTATAAACTGTTGGAGATAACATTTCCAATACTCTTGTTTTGGGTGTTGGAAATAATACATTGTATGTTTCAATTTTTGCATCCCATCCCCAACTTTTGTATTTGGCTAAAATTTTTTCGGCAACTTCTTTACCACCCGGAGAGCCTATGTGGTGCGGCTTTGCCGATAATTCTTTTACGGTTGAAAGAATATTTTGAGCATTAATGTAAGAATCAAACTTTTGTTCGAGTTGTGTTTGTTCTGCAGAAGATTTATCTGAAAATCCGGTAATATTTTTTTGAGCAGTTAGTTGTTGAAATGAAATGAGGGAAACGAAAAATAGAATTTTCTTCATAACAATTTTGTTTAATGGAAAAGCAATTTATGAATTAAAATTGTTTTCGCATTTTTAATATGAAGAAAGGAGTATTAGTTTTTGTAAAAAGAAAAACTAAAATTTAATTACCGCAAATATGCCAAAGCCATGACCGCGGCCAATATTTCTTCCTGAAATATCTTGAAAAATATTTCCGAATAATTGCAATGTTTTATTTACTCTATAACCCGCACCAACAGTAAGCCTTAAATAACTAAAATCTCTGTTAATACCATCTGTAATAGTGCTGGTATAATTGCTTTGAGAGCTTACTGTGCTTAGGTTTCCGTAAACTTTCCAATCTTCATCAACCGCAACACCAAAAGTTCCATCAAAGAAAAATTGAGTGGGTCCGTAAGCTGAAAAATATTGCCTTGCACCTAAAGACAGATCGTAATAACAGTTTTTAATAAAGTTTTGTGGGCTGCCTGCTAAGCTTGCTTTTACTTCTGCTCCTACACTTTGAAAACCGATAAAAGGTGGAGTAACTCCGCTTAAACTTGGGTAAACAACATTTTGATATAAAGGAATAATGATGCTGCCTGTAACAGAAAAATGTGTATTTAAATTTCTCATTTCAGGATAATAAGAAAAACCTGCGGTAACATCTCCCAAACTTGAGTTTTGAATTAGCACATTGGTTTCGGCATAAGTTTGTGCAACAAAAGGAACATTAAAAACAAATTCCCAATTTCTATTAATACCATAAGCTCCGTACAAACCTAAATAATGAGAAGTAAAACGCCCGTTATTGGGGTATGAATTGTAAAGTCTGTTATTATCCCAATAGCCGGTAGCGGTATAATAATAATAGCCGGGAGAAAGCAACCAATGGCCTGCACCTACAGGGAAACCTGCTTTTGCATTAATAGAAAAAATACAAGTGGCAATAACAATTGCTATGGTAAATAAACTTTTTTTCATAGTACGTAATTAAACTTCTGCATTAAAAAATTTCGTGCAGCCAAAGTTTCTGCAATTCTATAAACGCAGAATTCATTTCATTATTACATTGGGGGCAAACATAAATATCTCTTTTACCGATAGATAATTTATTTATGAAGTGATAAACACATTTTGGTGGACAATTATTTCTAAGTGTTACACCCATTAAAAATTTACATCTTATTAAAGAAGCAAATGCTATAGGATCAAAATAACTCCATGTTTGTAGAAACTGAAAAAGGTTGTTTTTATTGTAAGGATTGTTTAAATAGTTTTTTATGCTTGCTATTAATGTGCTATTGTTTTGTTCAGGGTTTTGTAATAAGTTAGGCATATCAATACCAACAGGTCGCTCAAGAGATAAACCTATTACTCTGCTATCAAAAGCGGCGGTGGCAACTGCCATTGGTGCAGCCTGACCAATACCTAATACTGCAATTTTTTTGGTATTAACTTTTAAAGAATCGTTACTTCTAAATAAAAAATCTAATCCACGCAAACAATCCATAAACACACCTTTTAAAATAAAGCGACGTTTATAATCGGCATTCAATACAAAATAATCTTGTGGATCTAATTTCATTACATTGGTACTCATACCCAAACCTCTTACATCAATAGAAAATGTTACTCTTTCTCTTTGTTTATCGGGATAAGCAGTTTGGTTAAAATCGTACAAATTATAAATGGCTGGAAATTTTCCATATTCTTTAGGAACACTTAACCAACCTTTAATAATATTGTTTTCGGTTGATTGAAATTGAACCAAATAAACATTGGAAAACCTATCTCCTAAACTATCTACTTTAGTTACTTTAAATAACGGATTGATGTTTACCAATTCTCGTTTTGCTTCTTCCCAAAACTGAAAAAAATCGGCAGGTTTTGTACTGTCTGCAAAAGCAACTTCTTCGGGGTTATAACAAAAAAAATGATTGAGGGTATCTTTATAATAATTTGTTTGAATATATATTTTTACTTCATAACAACCTGAATTAAGTTGTGCTTTATTAAGTGTAATATCTGTTTCAAATTTGCCATATTCATTAATTGAAAAACCACCATGATTATTAAAAACAGAACGGCCACTATCATTTCTTACATCAAAATAATAATTACCGCGTTGAATATCTTTTACTTCATTTCTTAGTTTAAAATTATAGCCAACTTTTTCATCGTTGGTATGAAAGAGGGCATCTTTTTTATACGGCTTTAATTGCAGTGTTAGCGGCAGTTTTGTTTGAGCAACAATAAATTGAAATGCAATAATTGCAGAGATAAATAATAATATTTTTTTTGAACGAATCAATATATTTTGTTTGCGTAAAACTAACAGATAAATTGTTGTTGTAATTATAAACTTGTTTGAATTTTATAATTTTTAAAAAACAATTGCGGCATAAAAAAATCTTCGCAAATTTTTTACGAAGATTTTTACTTACTAACCTGTGTACCCAATATAAAAGCTATGCTTCTTCTTTAACTGCACCTGTTTTAATTTCAGCAACTTTTGCACGAATTTTATTTTCAATTTCGTTTGCTAATCCGGGATTATCTGTTAATAATTGTTTTACAGCATCTCTTCCTTGCCCTAATTTATTACTATCGTAAGAAAACCAACTTCCACTTTTTTGTACAATACCTAATTCAACACCCATATCAATAATTTCTCCTACTTTGCTAATGCCTTCTCCAAACACAATATCAAATTCTGCTTGACGAAACGGAGGAGCTACTTTGTTTTTTACCACTTTTACTTTTACACGGTTACCAATAGCTTCATCTCCATCTTTTATTTGAGCCATACGTCTAATATCTAACCTAACAGAAGCATAAAATTTTAATGCATTACCACCTGTTGTTGTTTCAGGATTACCAAACATTACACCAATTTTTTCGCGAAGCTGATTAATGAAAATACATACCGTATTGGTTTTGCTTATTGTAGCAGTAAGTTTACGCAAAGCTTGGCTCATTAAACGTGCTTGTAAACCCATTTTGCTATCACCCATTTCTCCTTCTAATTCTCCTTTGGGTACTAATGCAGCAACAGAATCTACCACCACTACATCTAACGCACCCGAAAGAATTAAACGGTCGGCAATTTCTAAAGCCTGCTCGCCATAATCTGGTTGAGAAATTAAAAGACTATCAACATCAACGCCTAATTTTTGGGCATAGCTGCTATCAAAAGCATGTTCGGCATCAATAATAGCACACATGCCGCCTTTTTTTTGAGCTTCTGCAATAATATGTGTAGCAATGGTGGTTTTACCGCTACTTTCAGGGCCGTATATTTCTATTACCCTGCCTTTAGGCACACCGCCAACACCTAAGGCAATATCTAAACCAATAGAACCTGTGCTTACTACTTCCATTTCTTTTTCGCCTTTATCGCTCATTAGCATTACGCTTCCTTTGCCAAAATCTTTATCTATTTTATCAATGGTAAGTTTAAGTGCTTTTAGTTTTTCTGCGTTACTCATAGTATAAATATTTAATGTTTCAAAATTAATGAGAGGTTAAAAGTAGGGAAATTTATTTACACACACTAATTTTTTTAGTAAATAATTGCTAAAATAATTTGCTATAGGTAGAATTGGCTTTTAAAAGTGTGGCTTTGAAGTTTGAAAAAATTGTAGATACCTGCTATTTTTTAAATTAACAATAATATTTAGTTTAGTAGTATAATAAAAAATGTTAATAGCAATATTTTACAATGTAATTAATGTGAGTATTAATTTGGTTAAACGAATAAAACTTATGATGGGAAATACTCAAATTGTAAATAAAATGGCAGCTGGAATGGTATTACTAATTATTTAATAATGAAAAGAGCTATTTAATGAAGAAAATTATATCCACTTTGTACTTTGTTACTGCTTTTTTATTTGCAAACGCACAACAAAAGCTTAACAATAATTTTTTTGTAAAAGGAACGATTGAAGGTAGAGATACAGGGTTTATTATTTTAAAATATATTGACGGTAATAACAAAAGAATTGCAGATACATGTACTCTTAAAAATGGCCTCTTTGTTTTTAAAGGTTATATTAACGAACCTACTTTAGTAAATATAATAGGAAAAAGAAAATCACGCTCTGTTGATGACCCAAATTTCACAGAAATTTTTATTGAGCCTGATACCATTTCTGTTTATCTTAAAGAAAACGAGTATAAAAATGTAAGAGTTTTAAATTCTAAAACCAATAATGAATATTATAACCTTATAAATAAAGTAAAACCTTTTTCTATTGAAAAAGATAGTTTATTTACTACACTTTTAAACTTAGAGAAAGAAGAAAGCACAAATATTAGCAAAGCAATAAAAGACAGTCTTAAAAATATCAAAAGTGAAATAAGATTTAAAATGTCTTCTATAAAAGAGAAGATTAAACAAATAGATATTGATTTTGCTAAACAAAACCCTACATCATTTGTAAGCCCCTTTGTGCTTAATACATACACACAAGTGCTAAGCGTGGGGTCTTTAAAAGAAATTTATAATAGGTGGTCTAAACCTGTTCAGCATAGTAAACAAGCCCAACTAATTTATAAAGAAATTGTAAAAAAGGAAAGTAATATGATTGGCGGCTTTGCATCTGAATTTACATTTCAAACAATATATAATAAAACAATCAACCTTTCAGATTTTAAGGATAAGCAAATAGTATTAATAGATTTCTGGGCAAGCTGGTGCATTCCTTGTCGTGAAGCATTTCCTGAACTAAAAAAAATATATGCAGAATATAGCCGTAAAGGATTAGCCATAATAGCTGTAACTATTGATGAAAATTTACAAACTTGGCGTAATGCTATACAGCAAGATAGTATAGGGCAATGGTATCATACAACTGCCACCAAGCAGCCCAAAGTAAAAACAGAAGATGATATTATTGAAAAATATGAAACCAATGGCATACCCACACAATATTTAATTGATAAAAACGGAAAGATTATAGGTAAATGGTTTGGTTATTCAGAAGCGAATGAAAAAGAATTGCGAAAGTTGATTAGCGAAAATTTAAAATAGATTTAAGTTGTTTTTTATCTGAATAAGCAACAGGTAAAAAATAGTTTGGATTGCTTACACCCTGCTGTGCACGGCAGGGTTGCCAAACAGCCAAAGCCTGTTGAAGCCCAAAGCTACAGGCAAAATATTACTTAACCTGCTTCTTGTAAACCCCTTTAAAGTAGGGGCTTGAGGAGGCTTTAAAACTTAAAACAATGAAAAATAAATTTGCACATTTAGGAAGAGTTTTAACAAGAGAAGAAGCTAAATTAATTGTTGGTGGACTGTATGATGGCGGCGGAACAGGAACTCCGGGAGGGAATAATGGAAACCCTTGTGCTAATTGCAGCCGTATTATGCATAGAGATGATGACGGTACTTATGGTGATGGAATGTGTAGCCCAAATACAGGCGGTAGTACTTGTCATAACTATTGTGCTGATGGTTTTTATGGTAACGGGTATTACGGATGGTGTTAAAGCTTTTTAGTAAGGCGAGGGAAAATTAAAATTTTCTCTCGCCTTTATTAATACTTTTTTATAATTAACAATCATTATGAATAAACTATTTTACATTTTATTACTTCAATTAATTTTCAGCTATCAGCCAATTAAAAGAGATACTAATTTTAATAACTTATTGCACAACACTATTATTAATATATACCTTAAAAATGATTCAGATAAGCAATATTGCACTCTAATGAAATATGATAAATTTGCTTTAACTAATTCTTTGCTTGAAGATTTTTTGATAGAAAGCGATTACAAAAAAACAAACATCTTATCATACAAATTTCACCTTTCTTCACCTTGTATTTTGCTGTTTAATACATTGCCAATATATATAGAGCCGGGCAGTACAACCGATTTAAGCTTTGAACAGTTTGGTAAGGATAAAAACCTTGCACTAATTCAAAAAATTGAGCTACTTAAAAATAAAACAAACTCAATCTTGTTATCTAAAAATTCAAATACCGATAATGAAGAAGTAGTACAATTGAGAACTAAAATGCTATCAGAAATTGTAAGTAAAAAAAATAAGAGTGAATTGGTGTTATTTGATTCATTAGCAAATATTAAATTGACTAAAATATTAAATCAAAATAAAGATTTTGTTTTAACTGAAAATCGAAGAACATTTTTAACGCAAACTTTTATTGAAAGCTATTATATTAATTTTCTAATTGCATATGTAAATAAGATTAATACGTTAAGTGAAGCCCAAAAAGAAAGCATAACATCGCTTAATTCAAAAATGAGTTATTCTGATACTGTTAAACAGTTTCAATATTTCTATTCACAAAAAAAACTTTACGATTCGTATTATAAACCAAAATGGGATTTACAAAAAAATTCAATAAATTTTATTATAAAAGACTTGCAGGTTTATGATACAATTACTCAGCAGTATTATTACACTTTATTGCTTTTAGATAAAACAAATCATTTTACAAATGAAGAGTTTAGTAACCTTAAATCTCGAATTACAAATAAAAATTTAATTACTTGGGTAATTAATGATGCAGCTCAAAACACTATGAATAATTTGAAACATGCTGTTAATGGTATTACATTATATAATTTTAATAAGAGCCTTGTTGATTTTGAATCTTTAATTGAAAATACAAAGCAAGAGTATTTATATTTTGATTTTATGGGTTCGTGGTGTGTGCCATGTATGAAAGAAATAGCAGAATGGAATCAATCAAATCAATGGATAAGAAATTCTAAAATAGTTAAACCTTTTTGGATTTTTTTTGAAAATAATACAACAGATTGGTTAAACGTTGTAAATAAATACAACTTACCAAAAGAAAATTGTTTTGTAATAACAAATACTAATCTTCAAAAAATTTTTAGTAAATATTTTGATTGGGCTGGAGAATTTCCGCATCACTATATTTTTAAACAAAACGGAACACTTATCAATGCTGCAGCTCCGGCTTCAACAAAAATTAATGAACAATATTTTATTAACTAATTTTTGGAATAGGGTAATAAAAATAAAACAATGAAAAACAAATTTGCAGGGTTGAACACTATCAGAAAAAACAACATTATTCACTTGCGATAATTAAATTTTTAGAAATTGATAAGAGTTTAAACTATTGGTTACAATATCATCAACATGAGCCTTAAAATTATAATTATTTTATTAGTATTATCATTACTTGCTTCATGTAGTACAACAAAAAAAATGCTTGATGGCAAAAACAAGCTTGTTTATTTTGAAGCAAATAATTCTGTATTTGATGATAGTTTGCAACAATCACAGTCAATATCTTACACAGATCTATTTTCTGTTAGAAATGATTTTATTAATACAGTGCCTTTACTGCAAAATGAAGTAGCAACTGCATTCATTAGTCGCCCCACTTTTTTTTTAAAATATGATAAATTTTTAGTTTTCCCACAAGAGCATATCTACATTAGAAAGTATGATACTGTGTTTAACTATTATTCTTTTGAAGTAAAAAACAATTTAATTCGTAACAATGAGTTAAGCTTCTTTCAAAAACTTAATTCAATTACGCCTTATCCGGTTATCAAGCACAATGAAGACGCATCTCTTAATAATATTTTAAAACAACGAGAAGAATTTCAAAAAGAAGCATTTATTTATGCAACTTGTTATAAAAAAAATTTTGACTCATTAGTAAATGCGTATCATGTTAGTAATAAGTTTAAAGAAATTGCACAAACTCAAATACTTCATACAGAGTTGAAAGTAATGTTTGGATTTTATAGACAATATGCCGATGTATTAACTAAGTATAATTTGTTAAATAAATTTTATTTAGAACGAATTGATGAACTAAATAGCATTAATAATATTTATGAATTAGAAGCAATTGCAATTGAATTTAATAAAGTTCTTTCTGAGGTATTGCCTTTACCGATTACAAAGCTTAAAACAGCAGAAGAGTTTAATAAATGCTATGAACTAATTAAAATAAATTTTAAAAACTTGAGTAAAGATTATTTTCTATCTCGATTGCTTTATTACGCAAATAAAAACAGAATATTTATATCAGAAGAAAAATTAAATTCTTATTATTCCGAATGTTATAATAAAGAGTTTAAAGATTTGGTGAAAAAATTATATAACTCAAAAGAAAATCAGATATCTAACTCAAACGCTATAAACACTAATCTTGTACTTACATTAAACGGTAAAAAAACAGTAGATATAACAAATGTTATTAATAAGCATAAAGGCAAAATAATTGTTTTAGATTTTTGGGCAAGTTGGTGTGCTCCGTGCATTGAAGAAATACCTTATGTTAAAAAATTATTGACTGAGTACAATAAGCATAACGTTGCTTTTATTCAAATAACATTTGATAAAGAAATTCAGCCATGGCAAAAAACTATTTATTCTCAAAAACTTACCGAAATTGAAAATTATAAAATTATTAATTCTATCAACCCTGAAATTATAAATAAGTACAATATAAATTCAATACCTCGTTATATGCTAATAGATAAAGACGGAAAAATAATCGATGCTGATGCTCCTCGCCCAAGTGACCCTAAGTTAAAAACCTTGTTAGATAAATTACTAAAAGAATAATGCCATTTACCTTTTATACACAACTAAATACAGCAAATTTTATGACAAAAAAAATAAAGCTAATTATAATACTAACTTTTATAGGCTTCTTTTCTTGCCGTAGTGTTAATTTTAAAAGAGATTTTATAAATAAAAAAACTTCTGAAATACTTATAAAATACAGTAGAAATGGCGAAATGGTTATGCCACAAAATAATAATATTGCAATAAAGCTATCTATGAACGAAAAAGTTTTAAAACCTTTATCAATGCATGCTATTAAAACTCAATTGAAAAAAGATGAATACCGTATAGCATTAACACCAGATTCAACAAGCCAATATTATACTTTTAATAATGTTCAATTAACCGATTCCTTTTATTTTAATAAAAATAAAATTAAGTATATAAAGAGTAAACACTTAACTTCTGTAAATATGCATTTATATAAAGAATAACACTTCCTTCTATTTTACACACAACTAAATACAGTAAATTTTATAACAAATAACTAAAATAAAAAATGAATAAGGTGTTAGCTTTTATTTTAATTTATGCAACTTTAATATCAAGTTGTAATTATAACAAAAACGCTAACACCACCACCATTGAAGTATTTTTTCAAAAACAGTATGCAGACAAGTTAAATGGCAAATACATTTATCTATTTGGCAATGGTCATAAATTATTAGACTCTGCTATTGTACAAAAAGAAACTGCTGTATTTAAATTAAATAGCCATGTGCAATTCGTTATTATAAAACGTAAGGATACATTTAATAATGTGTCATATTTACGCCCTTTCGATTTTGCAAACCCATTTATTAAGAATACTTATGAAAGTTTTTTTTATATTGAAAAAGGAACGACAAAGATTTGGGTTAGTTCTATAGATGATACAACAGCTATTTCAGCTTTTAAAGGTAGCAAGCAAAATACCCCTTATTTTAAGCAGATTTTTTTGAAATATCCAGATAATAATAGCAATCAAAAAGAATCAAAGCAAATTATAGCTAATAATATTGAATTAATAAAGCAATATCCGTATGCTGTTTTTTTTCTTGAGCAATTATATATGTATAGAGAAAAATTTACAAATGAAACTCTGAAAGAGCAATTGTCTTATTTTAATAATGATGCTAAAGAAACGAGTTTGTACAAACAGTTTGACAATTATTTTTTAATATCGGCAACCTATGATAAGGCTTACCCTGAAAATATTCAACTAATAGATACCGCAAATATTTTTCATAAAATTGGAAACGATAAAAGCAACTATAACCTAATTGTATTTTGGGCAAGCTGGTGTGGGCCTTGCAGAAGAGAAATTCCCGAACTAAAAGATTTATACAATTTATATAAAGATAAAGGGCTTTGTATTACAAGCATTTCAATAGACGGAGGTACTAAGGAATGGAAAGTAGCCTTATTGGAGGAAAAAATGACTTGGCAACAATTAATTGCAATTGATTCCACCCGAACATTAATTGATTTACATTATAATATTAAAGCAATACCCCGAGCTTATCTTTTTGATAAGCATAAACAATTAGTTGAGGTTTTTGAAGGGAGCAATTCAAAGTTGAAAAATACAATAATTCAATTATTCAAAAAGTAATAGTGTAAATTTTTTTGCAGATTACAACCTCTAAAACAATCTTCATTAAAAAAATTAAACTTCATTTTTTCATTTTCAAATTCCTGCTTATATTCAGCCAATAAATAAATTATTTTATGGGTGCTGCTTATTTGTTAGTGCTCTTGTTTGCTGCCATTGCATTTTCTGCAGGCGGAATTTTGGTTGCCAAACTATTGGTTAAAGGTTCTAAAAATGCTCAAAAAGCCGAAGCATACGAATGTGGTATTCCAACCGAAGGCACACCATGGAATCAGTTTAATGTTGGTTATTATTTATTCGCTTTATTGTTTTTAATTTTCGATGTAGAATTAATCTTTATGTACCCTTGGGCTGTTGTAGTAAAACAAGTTGGCATAGCAGCATTGGTAGAAATTATCATTTTTATTTTTATACTATTTATTGGTTTTTTATATGCACATAAAAAAGGTGCATTAAAATGGATATAATTTATTTTTAATGAATGAAAACGAAACCATAACACAACCTGAAATATTTCCGGGCGTAGTACACCCTACCGCAGGCGGAGGTATTTTGATAAGCAGTATTGATGATGTGGTAAATTGGGCACGCAGCAATAGCTTATGGCCATTGGTTTTTGGAACAAGTTGTTGTGCAATTGAAATGATGAGTACTGCATCTGCAAAATACGATTGGAGCCGTTTTGGTTTTGAAGTTGCCAGAGCCACACCACGCCAAGCAGATGTAATTATTATTGCAGGAACTATTGTAAATAAAATGGCACCCGTATTAAAACGTTTATACGATCAAATGGCCGACCCCAAATGGGTAATAGCAATGGGTGCTTGTGCAACAAGCGGTGGTCCGTTTTTTTACAATACTTATTCTGTTGTAAAAGGTGCAGACCATGTAATACCTGTTGATGTGTATATAGCAGGCTGCCCACCAAGGCCCGAAGCATTATTACATGCACTAATTACATTACAACAAAAAATAAAAAGCGGTTTAACAAGAGAACAAATAAGAAGCGGAATATAAACATATATCGTCATTTCGAAGGTTTGTGCCTGAGAAATCTAATTTCGGAATGACAAATGAAACATAATGACAAACGAAGAATTAAAATTATTCCTATCAGAAAAATTTCCTTCTTTAATTATAGAAGAAGGAAATGAATGGCTCACTTATTACACCGAAGCTAATGAGTGGAAATTGTTAGCCAATGAATTTTGCAGTAACATATCATTACAATTCAATTTTTTATTCTGCCTTACATGTATAGATTGGAAAACGCATTTAACAATGGTGTATCATTTAACATCAACTGCATTTAAACACACGGTTGTTATAAAATCAAAATTAAATAAAGAAAATCCTGAAATAGAAACTGTATGCAATATATGGCGTACCGCAGAATTTCATGAAAGAGAAGTGTATGATTTGTTTGGAGTGAAATTTTTAAACCACCCTGATTTAAGAAGATTATTATTAACCGATGATTGGAAAGGGCATCCGTTATTAAAAGATTATGAAGATCCTATAAATATGATTAAGTTGTAATGTATAGAACAACAGACATATTAACAAATACACCAAACGCTTCTTTAAGCGAAGCTGGTTATATGGTTATTAATGTAGGTCCGCAACATCCGGCAACACATGGTGTTTTGCATTTGGTAATTACATTAAGTGGAGAAACTATTATTAATGTAGAACCTCATTTAGGTTACATACATCGTTCCATAGAAAAAATGTGTGAAAGCCTTACCTACCGCCAGTTTATATACACCACCAGTAGAATGGATTATCTCTCTTCACACATAAATAATCATTGTTGTGCTTTAAGTGTAGAAAAAGGTTTGCAAATAGAAATACCCGACAGAGCAAAATATATTAGAATAATTTTAGATGAATTAACAAGGCTTGCATCGCATCAATTATGGTGGGGTGCAATGGCTATGGATATTGGTGCCATTACTCCTTTCTTTTACGCCTTTAGAGAAAGAGAAATGATTAATGATATTATGGAAGAAACTTGCGGTGCAAGGCTTACCATGAATTATATGGTTCCCGGTGGTGTGATGTTTGATTTGCATCCTAACTTTCAAAAAAAGGTAAAAGAGTTTATTGCTTTCTTTAAATCAAAAATTAATGAGTACGATGAAATATTAACAGGAAATATAATATTTCAAAACAGAATGAAAGGCGTTGGTATCATTTCAAAAGAAGATGCAATAAGTTACGGATGCACAGGCCCAACGGCAAGAGGCAGCGGCGTTAGTTGCGATGTAAGAAAATTATATCCGTACGAAATATACAACAGGATTGAGTTTGATGAGATAATCAATAACGGTTGCGATTCATTTGCACGCTACGAAGTTCGTATGCAAGAAATGAAACAATCTTTAAAAATTATTGAACAGTTAATTGATAATATTCCCGAAGGAGATTTTCAAGCCAAAACAAAAACAGTTTTAAAATTACCTAAAGGAGAATTTTATACAAGAGTTGAAACAGCACGCGGAGAATTTGGAGTGTATATAGTAAGTGAAGGAGGAACAACACCTTACAGAATTAAATTTCGTTCGCCAGGTTTCTCAAATCTATCGGCATTAAACCACATGGCAAAAGGAAATAAAATAGGAGATTTAGTTGCCATTATGGGCTCAATAGATTTGGTAATACCAGATATTGATAGATAAAAATGATAAGTGATGAATGATAAATTTAAAATGGTTTTCAATTCATAATTTATCATTTATAATTCAAAATATAAAATGCTTAGTTTAGAAACCATAACAAACAATATAAACAACTGGTTAAACAATCATGTAAGCAGCACATGGGCAACCATAATAGAAATGCTTATAGTTGGTTTATTGGTTATTGGTTTGTTTGCTATGCTTGGTTTAATATTAGTATTAATGGAAAGAAAAGTTTCTGCCTTTATGCAAATACGTGTAGGTCCTAACCGCGTTGGTTTTAAAGGAAGTTTACAAACATTAGCAGATACTTTAAAATTAGTTTTAAAAGAAGGCTTAACACCTAAAGGAGCAGATAAGTTTTTATTCAACTTAGCACCTTATGTTGTTATGTGTGCAGCCATGTTAATTCTTGCACCTATTGCATTTGCCAAAAACTTTCAAATATGGGATATTAATATTGGGGTATTATACATATCAGCAATTTCTTCTATAAGTGTAATTGGTATTTTAATGGCAGGTTGGGCAAGCAATAACAAATATTCTTTATTAGGTGCCATGCGTAGCGGAGCACAAATTGTAAGTTATGAATTAAGTGCAGGTTTTTCGGTTTTATGTATTGTAATATTAACGGGCAGTTTACAAATTAGCGATATTATAAATGCACAACAAAACGGATGGTTTATTTTTAAAGGACACATTCCTGCAATTATTTCATTTATTATTTTCATTATTGCGGTAACTGCTGAAACCAATAGAGCTCCGTTTGATTTGGCAGAAGCAGAGAGTGAACTAACAGCAGGCTTTCATACAGAATATTCAGGAATGAAATTCGCACTATTTTTTTTAGCAGAATATGTAAACATATTTGTAGTTTGTGCTATTGGTGCTATTTTATTTTTTGGAGGATGGATGCCTTTGCATATTGGCAACTGGCAAGGGTTTAATCAGGTTATGGATTATATACCATCAAGCCTGTGGTTTATATTAAAAGTGTTTGGATTAATATTTTTAATAATGTGGTTTAGATGGACTTTTCCGAGATTACGTGTAGATCAATTATTAAATTTAGAATGGAAATATTTATTGCCTTTAAGTTTGGTAAACTTGTTGTTAATGACAGTTGTAGCAATTATGGGTTGGCATTTTTAAACGGAAGAATATAGAACAAAACGTACAAGTGTGCGACGCAACAGAAGCATAATTAAAAAACAACAGTTGATAACAAAAAATAATTTGTGTAATTAGATAAAATTTGTGAAGTAGTGTTTTTAAAAAATTACATATTAGAAATTTGGAATGCCGTAAAATCTTTATTAAAAGGAATGAAGCTTACGGGTTATTATTTTACACATCATAAAGAAATAATAACACAAAATTACCCTGAAGTAAAACAACAATTGCCCGAACGTTTTAGAGGTGAAGTTGTTTTAATACACGATGAAAATAATGAACATGCTTGCACGGGCTGCACTGCTTGCGAGTTGGCTTGCCCCAACGGAACTATAAAAATTATTACCAAGTTTGATGTATCGCCCGAAGGAAAAAAGAAAAAAGCGTTAGACACATTTGTGTATCATTTAGAATTATGTACCATGTGTAATTTGTGTATAGAAGCTTGCCCTACAAGTGCTATAAAAATGGCTCAGAATTTTGAACACAGTGTTTTTAACAGAAACGATTTAACTAAAAAATTAAATAAACCAGGTTCTAAAATAAGAGAAGGTGTAGAATAATGAAAGCAGTTGATATTATATTTTATTGTATTGCAACTTTTGTTTTAACAACAGGCATATTAGCTGTTACAACAAGAAAAATATTTCGTTCGGCAATATGGTTATTGTTTTGTTTAATGGGTGTAGCTGCTTTATATTTTTGGATGAATGCAAATTTTATAGCAGCCATTCAAATTGCAGTATATGTTGGTGGTATAGTTGTATTAATTATTTTTTCAATATTCTTAACGCAACAATCGGGCAACCAAATGCCTAAACCAAATTCTTTAAGAATAATAGTTGCAAGTGTAGCATCGTTAATTGGTTTTGGTTTATTGCTTCAGTTATATAACAAACAAGTATTTCAAACAACTAATAAAAATTTTGATATAGATATTGCCACATTGGGCAAACAATTATTAAGTACAGATGCAAATGGATATGCTTTGCCTTTTGAAGTAATAAGTATGTTATTATTAGCAGCAATGGTTGGGTGTATTGTTATTGCTATGAAAGCCTCCCCAACCCCTCCAAAAGAGGGGCTCAAAAAAGAAGAGATATTATAATTATGATAGAATTGTTATTTCATATTACTGCATTTAAAAGCCTCCCCCTTGGGGAGGTTGGTGGGGCATTAACACATATTATTATTTTAAGTACTGCATTATTTTTTATAGGTATGTACGGTTTGTTTACACGCCGTAATATGATTACTATGTTAATGAGCATTGAATTAATGCTTAACAGTGTAAACATAAATTTTGTGGCATTTAATAAATATCTCTATCCCGATAAGATGGATGGAATATTTTTTAGCATATTTATTATTGCTATTGCCGCCGCCGAAGCTGCTGTAGCCATTGCTATAATTATTAATTTATATCGTACTCATAAAAGTATTGATGTAGATGATGTAACAGATTTGAAACAATAAACCTCCCCAACCCCTCCTAAAAGAGGGGCTTGAAAACGAAGTGATATTATAAATTATGAGAGAATTGTTATTTCATATTATTGCCTTTAAAAACCTCCCACTTGGAGTGGTTGGCGGGGCTGCTATATGGATTATATTACTTCCGCTGGCAAACTTTGTTTTGCTTGGCTTAGGTAAAAAATATTTAAAAAATATTGCAAGAATATTTTCTACCGTATTACTTTTTGTTGCTACAATCATTGCATTAAACATTGCATATCATTATTTTTTTATTGATGGAAAAGTGAATGGTGTTTACCAAACTATTAATGTTTACCAAATGCATTGGTTAAGTTTTACCGAAACGATGCATGTTGAAATAGGTATTCAGTTAGATGCCCTTTCTGTAATGATGTTGGTGGTAGTAACTTTTATTTCTTTAATGGTGCACTTGTTTAGTTTAGGTTATATGAAAGGTGAAGAAAGATATTGTAATTATTTCTCTTATTTAGGATTATTTACTTTTTCAATGTTGGGCTTAGTGGTTGCAACAAACCTTTTACAGTTATATATGTGTTGGGAGTTGGTGGGCATTTCATCTTATTTATTAATAGGATTTTATTTTCAAAAACCATCTGCTGTTGCAGCAGCTAAAAAAGCATTTATTGTTACACGCTTTGCAGATTTAGGTTTGCTAATTGGTATTTTAATTTTATCGTTTAACACAAACAGTTTTAATTTTCAAACAATTATTCAAACATTAACCA
The DNA here is from genome assembly GCA_018267725.1 of Bacteroidota bacterium. Lineage (GTDB taxonomy): Bacteria > Bacteroidota > Bacteroidia > Chitinophagales > Chitinophagaceae > CW01. The sequence continues at coordinate 130,873 of JAFDXY010000015.1, read as the reverse complement.
ATACACAATCTTCTTCATTCATTTCTATTACAGCATCATCTTTTTTGGGAATGAGTACTTTAACTTGGGCATTGGTTTTAATATTTATTGGTGGTGCAGGCAAAAGTGCTATGCTGCCTTTACATATTTGGTTGCCCGATGCAATGGAAGGTCCCACACCGGTTTCTGCATTAATACATGCTGCAACAATGGTTGTGGCAGGTGTGTTTTTAGTTGCAAAACTTTTTGCAGTATTTGCTATTAATGTAACTGCATTACAATTGGTTGCTTTTGTAGGAATAGCAAGTGCTTTGTTTGCAGCAATAATTGCTTGCACACAAACAGATATTAAAAGAGTGTTAGCATACTCAACTATGAGCCAAATTGGTTATATGATGTTTGCATTAGGTGTTTCTAAATATGGTGGTGAAGAAGGATTAGGTTATAGTGCTGCATTGTTTCATTTATTTACACATGCATTTTTTAAATCGTTATTGTTTTTGTGTGCAGGTGCCGTAATACATTTAGTGCATAGTAATGAAATGAAAGATATGGGCGGATTAAAAAAACTAATGCCCATAACACATATTGCTTTTTTAATTGCATGCTTGGCAATTGCAGGCGTACCGCCATTTGCAGGGTTTTTTAGTAAAGAAGAAATTTTATCTGCTGCTTATCAAAACAATAAAACAATTTATATAATAGCTTTAATTACCTCTGCAATTACAGCGTTTTATATGTTTCGTTTATATTTTTCTATTTTTTGGAATAAACCTCACGACTCACGACTCACGGCTCATCACAGCGAGGGAACATTAACTATGAAGCTGCCTTTAATTATATTAATGGTTTGTGCTGCAACGGTTGGTTTTATTCCTTTTTCAGAATTTTTATCAAGCAATAATCAACCCTATCATTCAGCTATAAATATTGGTTTTTCAATACTACCTGTTTTATTGGGTTTAGGTGGAATTTTATTAGCTGGAATTTTATATTTCAAACAAAATAATAAAGCAGATAAAATTACCAACAGTTTTCAAGTAATTTATAAAGCTGCATATAGAAAATTTTATATAGATGAATTGTATTTGTTTATCACTAAAAAAATAATTTTTAACTGTATAGGAAAACCCGCCGCATGGTTTGATAGAAATATTATTGATGGTTGTATGAACGGAATTGCATCTGTTGCTTCTTTCATATCAACATCTATAAAAAATATACAATCGGGTAAAGTGCAACATTATACATTGTATTTTTTTGCAGGTGTGGCGGTTTTATTAATGGCAGTATTGTATGTGTGGAGTTGATTGTATAATTAAATAAAGAATAAATATTTAATAACCAATAATAAAAATGTTTTTATCAAGTCTTGTAATATTACCGTTGCTAACTGTTATAGCAGTTTTGTTTTGTAAAGAATTAAAACAAATACGTGTTGTGGCGTTTGTAGGATCTGTGTTGCAATTATTTTTGGTTACGTATATAACAATGGGTTTTAAAATTGTTTCTGTGTTTAATTTTAAAAACAATGGTTCTATTTTTTTGTTAGAAGAAAATTATAATTGGTTTCCGTTTTTAAATATTCATTATCATGTTGGTATTGACGGAATAAGTATGGTAATGATATTACTTACTTCTTTTATAGTGGCAGCAGGCGTTTTAATATCATGGAAAATAAAAGAATTAAGCAAAGAGTTTTTTATTTTATTGTTGTTGCTTGCTGCAAGTGCTTATGGTTTTTTTATTTCGTTAGATATTTTTACTATGTTCTTTTTTTTAGAGTTGGCTGTTATTCCTAAATTTTTATTAATTGCAATTTGGGGAAGTGGTAAAAAAGAATACAGTGCCATGAAGTTGGCCTTAATGTTAATGGCAGGCTCTGCATTAATATTTGTTGGTATAATGGGTTTGTATTATTCAACACATAGTTTCGATTTGCAAATCATTTCACAAACAATTATTAACCCTGAAACACAAAAAATTATTTTCCCGTTTTTGTTTATTGGCTTTGGTTTTTTTGCTGCATTATTTCCTTTTCATACTTGGGTACCCGATGGGCATTCATCTGCACCAACAGCAGCATCAATGTTTTTAGCAGGCATATCAATGAAGTTGGGTGGCTACGGATGCTTAAAAGTTGCAACGTATTTATTACCTGTTGCTGCACAATATTATTCTCCTTATATAATTGCATTATCTGCCATTGCTATTTTATATGGAGCGTTTGCTACTATGATGCAAACAGATTTAAAATATATAAATGCATATTCATCTGTTAGTCATTGCGGTTTTGTATTGTTAGGTATTGGAATGTTGACGCAAACGGCTATAACAGGTGCAGTAATACAAATGGTTAGTCATGGTTTAATGACTGCATTATTTTTTGCTGCTATTGGTATGTTGTATGAAAGAACACATACAAGACAAGTAAAAGAATTAGGTGGATTATTAAAAGCAATTCCATTTATTTCTACCATATTTATTATTGCAGGATTATGTTCGTTAGGGTTACCGGGTTTAAGTGGCTTTGTGGCAGAGTTTACTGTATTTGTAGGTTCTTGGCAAAGAGTAGAAACAACCTATAGAATTGCAACGGTACTTAGTTGTGCATCAATTGTTGTTACGGCTGTTTATATTTTACGTGCCATTGCAAGCAGTGTGTTAGGACCTTTAAAAAATGAACACTTTTTTAATTTGAAAGATGCAGCATGGAACGAAAAATTAGCTGCTGTTCTATTATTGGCAGGAATTATTATAATTGGTGTAATGCCTTATTTATTACAAAATTTTATAACAGATTCTACAGTTAATATTATTCATCATTTAAACGGAAGCAAATAAAAAATGCCCGAAAATTTTTTCATATTATTTAAACAAGAGTTGTGGTTAGTTGCTATTATATTTTTTTTATTAATAATAAAACTAAAAACAAAGCAACCTGCTGTAACAACCTTATTAAATAGAATTAATGTTTTATTGCTGTTGAATTTAATAAGTGGTTTTTTCTTTAATGAAGAAGGAAGGCTGTTTGGAAAAATGTTTGTTACCAATCACTTATATGTGTTTGAAAAAAACATACTCAATTTAGCGGCGTTGCTTATTTCATTACAATCAACCAAGTGGTTAGAAAATCATAAACATATTATAGAATTTTATGTATTATTGCTTAGTTCTTTATTAGGAATGTTTTTAATGATATCAGCTGCCAACTTATTAATGTTGTATGTGGGGTTAGAGCTTTCAACTATTCCGTTAGCTGCTGCTGCCAACTTCGATTTACACAAAAAAATTTCAGGTGAAGGTGCAATGAAATTGATTATTTCTTCGGCATTTTCTTCTACCATATTATTGTTGGGAATTTCATTTTTATATGGCTGCACAGGAACATTAGATTTTTCTGTAATAAATAATTTATTGCAACAACAACCATTGCATATTGCTGCATTTTTATTATTCTTTGTTGGTTTATTGTTTAAAGTTTCTGCGGTACCTTTTCATTTATGGACGGCTGATGTGTACGAAGGTTCTCCTGTTGCCATTACTTCTTTTTTATCTGTTGCATCAAAAGCTGCAGCCATGTTTGCCATTTTAAATGTGTTGAATAAAATGGTTCAACCTTTATTTATTACATGGCATACCGTTTTAATTTGGGTTGCATTGGCAACCATTATTATAGGAAATTTATTTGCTATACGCCAACAAAATTTAAAACGATTGTTGGCTTTTTCATCTGTATCTCAAGTAGGTTTTATGTTGTTGGCTGCTTCGGCAAATAGTGCAGTAAGTAATGCATCAATAATTTATTTTATTTTAATATATGTGTTTTCAAACTTAGCAGTGTTTGGCGTTATTAGTTTGGTTAGTGCTGCGTTACAAAAAGAAACAATAACAGAGTATCAATCTTTCTACACAAATAATAAATTTTTAAGTTGGTGTTTATGTATTGGCTTTTTTTCGTTAGCAGGTGTGCCGCCTACTGCAGGTTTTTTTGGTAAATTGTTTTTATTAATGTCTGCCGCACAAGGGATTACTTTTGTTATACTTACCATTGCTGCGTTAAATATGGTAATATCTATGTATTATTATTTACGAGTAGTAAAAACTGTTTTTGCAAAAAATGAAAATATAGGTATGGAAAAAATTGCTATACCTGTTTATAATAAAATTGCATTGTTAATTTGTGTAATAGGTATTTTACTTACAGGTGTTTTAAGCGGAGCTTATAGTTACATTATATCATTACAATAACTAAATATGGCAATTAATAAAAATCATGAGTTTGAAGAATTGAATGGAATTAAATGTGCCATTGTAGAAAAAAATGTTTTACAAGAACGAATTAATTTTTTAAAACCTTTGTTAGAAGGAAACGGATATACGGTTGTTGTAATACCAAGTCCGCCACCAAAAGTTGCTACAACTACCGATGTAGTACCTGCTGAAACAATTGCAACATTTACCATTGGCGTAACCAACCTTATGTTTAACCCAATCAATGCAATATTTGGAAGATTGTTAAGAACAAATAACGGGCATATTGTAACCTTAGCTTATTGGCAACAAAAAGAAACAGTTAGTAATGATGAGTTGCCATATTATGAAAATTAATATTTGTTTTTCATACTGTTTAGGATGATTAATATACACATCATTGCGAGTTTCGGTAGCGATGCGGTAACCTGATTATTCTAAATAGATTCCTTTCTTTGTTCGGAATGACATACAACTTATAAAACCTCAAACAAAAAAAGAAGCTGCATCAAAATAAGATGCAGCTTCTTTAAAACAAAAACCACTGTTATTATTATTTAACTTCTTTTAGTTTTCCAAACCAAACTTTTTTACCTTGTATTCTTCTTACTAATAACATTATTCCTACCAATATAAAAAATAATGGACCTGTAAAACCTAATAGTGCAACAAATTTTGTTCCGTAGAATTTTTCCATTGGTCTTCTTAAACGCTCACTTAACAAATACATACTTGGTACCATTACTAAGGTTAAGAAGAAAGAAAATATTAATCCGAAAATAATTGTCCAACTTAACGGGCCCCAAAACACAACACTATCTCCACCTAAGAAAATATGTGGATTTAATTCTGTAAACATTTTTACAAAATCTATATTAAAACCAACAGCTAATGGTAATAAACCAAGTATGGTTGCTAATGCAGTTAATAGCACTGGTATAATTCTAATTTTACCTGCTTGTATTGCGGCTTCTCTTGTTTTCATTCCTCTGCTGCGTAATTCATCGGTAAATTCAATTAATAAAATTCCGTTTTTAATTACAATACCTGCTAAGCCTACAATACCAACACCAACCATAATCATTGCCATGCTCATTCCTGTTATGGCATATCCTAAAAACACACCAATTACCGAGAAGAAAATTTCTGTTAATACAATGAATGGCTTACTTACGCTGTTAAATTGTAAAACAAGTATTAAGAAAATTATTAATAAAGCAGTTATTAAAGATGTACCTAAAAAGCTCATGGTTTCTGCTTGTTGCTCGCTTTCTCCTGTTTGTTTAATAGTTACATCTGCAGGAATTTTTGTTTTATGTTTAAACGTTTCAATAAGTTTTGCTAATTGTGCATTAGCAGGTCCGGTTAATGATGGGTCTGTAATGTTTGATTGTAATTGAATGGTACGTTTTACATTTTTTCTTTTTACACCGCCCGATGTTGTTGTGTAATCTACTGTTGCAACTGCATTTAAAGGAACTTGTCTAATCTTTCCCATCATTGCCATATCGCGGAAAGTTAATTTCAAATTCATTAAATCATTAATATTATTACGTTCTAAATCTGCATAGCGAACATAAATTTTATACTCGTCTTCTCCATCTTTTAATTTGCTTGCTTCTTTTCCAAATACGGCAGAGCGTAACTCCATGCCAATTTGCGATGTACTTAATCCTTCTCGCATTGCTCTTTCTCTATCTATATTAATAGTAATTTCAGGATTTACTAAATCAACATCGGCTTTTAAATTTTCTACTCCATTAACTCTGTTGGTATCTAAATGGTTTAGTAACGCTTTTGATACATTAGCAATCTCATCAAAATTATCTCCTGCAATTTCAATATTTACCGGAGGATCTGTTGGTGGACCATTGCTTTCTTTTTCAACAGAAATTTCTGCACCTGGTATTCCAGCTTTCATTTGATCTCGTATTGCATCTAAAAAAACTTGTGTGTGTTTGCCATGGCGTTTTTCGTATTCAACAAAGCTTACTTGTATTCTTCCTAAATTACTTTGTGTGCTTCTATTATTATCTCTTGGGTTGTTGGCACTTACGGCTACGTTGGCAATAACACTTTCTACAATACCTCCTTTTGCAGGAAGTTCTTTATCTAAAACTTTATATACTTTATTTTCTAAAATTCTTGTTACAGAATCTGTAGTTTCTGTTTTAGTGCCTATGGGCATTTTTAAATATACATAAATGAAATTGGGGTCTCCGCTTGGAAAGAATGGTTTAGGATTATTTCTAATACCTAAAGCAATCACGGCTACAATAAATAAGCCGAATAAACTTGCAAATAACCAACCTGGTCTTCTTCCTTTTAAAACCCAATGCAATAATTTTTCATAATGGTTCATTAAGGAAGGCAATAATTTTTCTTGGAAGTAGTGAATGATGCCTCTTAACACATAATTATTTAATATCATTAATAAAGCCATGAATATTAAGAAGTTTCCAAATCCAAGCCATCCTGCTAAATCAAATAGAACACCAAATGAAATAAATACCCAAAACCATTTTGATTTGAATACATGGTTTTTAGGTTTTTCAAATGCTCTTCCTTCGGGGTGCATAAAACTTACAGCAAACACTGGGTTAATAATAAACGCAACAATTAATGATGCTGCTAATGTTAATATTAACATGGTTGGTAAGTAAATCATAAACTTACCTATTAAACCTTTCCATAATAATAATGGGAAGAAAGGTGCTAAGGTTGTTAATGTACCTGCCAATACAGGAATAAAAATTTCGCCTGCTGCTTCTTTGGCTGCACGCTGCACTTTTACTTTTCCGTTGTTGTATATGCGGTGTGTGTTTTCAATAACTACAATAGCATCATCTACAATAATCCCTAAACCAAACAATAAAGCAAATAGTACAATAAAATTTAATGTAACATGCCCACCCACTACAAAATCTGCAACGGGTAAAAATAAAAAGGCAACAAACACACTTAACGGTACACTTAATGCTACAAAGAATGCATTGGTAACGCCCATAAAAAACATTAATACCATTAATACTAAAATGAAACCGATAATGATAGTGTTTACTAAATCTTTAAACGATGTTGCTGTTTGTTTACTTTGGTCTCCGGTGAATACTATGTTTAATTTGTTTTTTGGAGGAAGCTGACCTTTATCTTGCATTTCTGCAACAATGTTTTTAATTTTTGTTGCAGCACTAATTAAGTTTTCTCCGCTTCTTTTTACAATGTTTAGTGTTACAACATTTTTACCATCTAACCGTGCATAGCTTTCTGTTTCTTTTACGGTATCAATAATTTGTGCAACATCTTTTAAATAAATAGCTGCACCGGTTGGGTTGCGAACAATAATATTATTTAAATCGTTGGCTGTAATAAATTGCCCTTTTACACGTAATGTTCTTTTCATATCTCCTACGGTAATTAAACCTCCGCTTATATCTCGGTTTTCATAACCAATTGCATTGCCAATATCTGTAAAAGAAAGTTGTGCAGCTTGCATTTTAAAAGGATCTACGTTTACTTGAATTTCTCTTTCTGGGGCACCAATAATATCGGCACGTGTAATTTCAGTTAGTTCTTCAAAACGATCTTGTAATTTATCGGCATATTTTTTTAAAGTCATTCCATCATAATCTCCGCTAATGTTTACATACATAATGGGCATTTCACTAAAGTCAAATTCCATTACGTTGGGTTGTTGCGTTAAATCATTAGGTAAATCTGTTTGTGCTTTATCAACAGCATCTTTTACTTTTTGTTTGGCAATTTCTGTTTTAACATCGGTATCAAATTCTACAACAATCATACTGAAATCTTGTTGTGATGTTGATTGAATTTTTTTAACCTTAGCTCCGCTTATACCTTTTAATTGTTTTTCAATGGGGCGTGTAACAAGGTTCTCAATATCTTTTGCAGAATTACCTACATATACTGTTTGCACGTAAATGGTTGGAACTACAATATCCGGAAACTGCTCTTTGGGTAATGTATTAAATTTATATACACCATACAATGAAATAAGTATGGCCATTATATAAATAGCAGTTTTATTATCAACAGCCCAACTGGTGGGTTTAAACTGTTTAAATTTTTTTGCTACTCCTTCTATGAATTGTTTCATAATTATTTTTTTGGTAGTAAACTATCTCTTACTTATTGCAATAATTTTTATACGCTGATTGTTTTGCTGTAAATAATATATTAATTATTTATCACTTGTTTTTAATGCTTGACCATCATATAAATTTTGATAACCATCGGTTATTAATTGGTCTCCTGCATTTAAGCCTGTTTTTACTTCAATTAAATCATTATATAATTCTCCTACGGTAATTTGTTTTTTGCGTGCCAATAATTTATTACCTTCTTTAATTGCTATATATACAAACTTTCCTTTCTCATCTGTACCAACGGTATTAACGGGAACAGTGATAGTATTTTTTGCAGCATAATCTTCTATTTTAACTTGTGCTACTTGATTGGGGCGAATAATACCATCATAAGGCAACCTTCCTTCTAATGTAAAACTTCTGCTTAATGCATTAATTGTTTTACTTAAAAAAGAAACAGAAATGTTGTTGTATGTTTTATTAATATCTGGTAAAACAATTATTAGTTTTGAATTTTTATTTACTCTGTCAGAATAATTTTCTGGAACATCAACAACTGCTTTTAAAGTTTGTGTGTTTACAATTTTAATTTGACCTTGACCATTAAAAAATTCTCCCACTTTTACATTTACTTCATCTGCAATTCCATCAACATCACTATAAACATTGGTAGCATCTACTTGTTCTTGCATTGTTTTTAAATTATCTTCAGATGCTTTTAGTTGAGTGGTTAATGTTTCAACATTGTTTTTTGCAGTAAGTAATTGCACTTCGGTACCTATACCTTGTTTCCATAAATTATTTTGCCTGTTGTAAATATCTTTTGCAAAATTTAATTGTGTTTTAATGGTTTCAAGACTTTGTTTTGCAGCCGTGTACGATTTTTTAATTACTGCGTTATCTAACTTTACTAAAAGCTGACCCTTCTTAACAAAATCGCCTTTTTTAACCAATAATTCTTTTACTTGGCCACCACCTAAACGTGGTGTAACGTAAGAAATATTATCGGCATCAATTCTTCCTTGTAAATCTATATAATGCGTAAAATTTTGTGTTGTTAAAGCTGTTGTGCTAACTAATTTTGCAATATCATTTTTAGTAGCAGAGGTATCTAATTTTGCAATATCTGTTTGCAGTTGTTTTATTTTATCGGCAGTTTCAATTTGTTGTTTTTGTAACTTTTCTAATTCTGTTTTTTTGCCTGCTAAAGAACCTTGCTGTTTTGCACCGCATGCAGCTAAAGTTATACTTGCTGAGGTGAAAATTATTTGTGATATTTTTTGCATATAATTAATTTATTTTTTGTTATTGAAGTTTTCCGGTTGCTTTTAAATAATCTATTTTGGCAATAATGGCACTATACATGGCATTAATGTAATTGGTTTGTGCCATTACTAAATCTGCTTGTGCTGCATTTATTTCTGTGTTAGAACCTGTACCTACTTCGTATTTTTTCTTGGTTTGGTTGTAAACATTTTCTGCTAATTGCATGTTTTTCTTTTGAAAATCCATGGTTGTTATAGCTGTACTAAAATTTAACTGAGCTTGTTTAACATCGTTATCAATACTCAATTTTAAATTATCTAAATTATTTTGTGTTTGTTGTAATTCTAATTTAGATTGTTTCAATTTTGCATCTTTACCAAAGCCACTGAAAATAGGAACAGATAAGTTTAATCCAATAAAAGAAGTTGTAAACCAATTTCCATCTTTACTAAAAATATCGAAGGTTGTACGTTGTGCTTGTTTGGTGTAAATGCCATTAAATGCAAGCGTTGGTAAATAACTCAATCTATAACGTTTTACATTGTATTCATTTAAACGTTTTGCTAAACTTAAATATTGATATTCTACTCGGTTGGTGTATTGGTAAGCAGTATCGGTAAGTATATCTTGTTTTATTTGTTCATCAGTTATTTTATCTGTTAATACCAATGTATCTTTTACAGGCATACCCATTAAAGTTTTTAAACCTAAATAACCAATTTCAATACTGTTTAAAGCTTTTTGTTTTTCGGTTTTAAGATTGCTTAATTGTACATCGGCTTTATCAATATCTAATTTTTCGGCAAAACCGTTTTTATACATTTCGCCGGCATCGTGTTTTAATTTTTCTAAACGGGCAATATTAGTATTTAATAAATCTATTTGTGATTTGCTAACCACTAATTGATAATAAATTTTATAAATATTTGTTTTTATTGCTTCTGTTGTTACTTCTGCATTTTTCTTTTGAAATTCTATAGAAGCCCTTCTTGCTTGTAAACCAACAAATACTTGCCCATCAAACAACAACTGTTGTAATTGCAAACCCGCACTGGCATTGTATTTTGTACCAAATTGAACAGGAATAAAAGTACCTGCAGGTTGCCCAAAAAATTGCCCCGGAATTAAAGAGGTAGGAATATCAATATAATCTGTTAATCCTCCGCTTGCCGAGATGGTTGGCAAAGCTGCAGCCGTAATTCCTTTATTGGTTTGTTCTTGAATTTGAATACCTAATAATGCATTTTTTACACTTACATTATTTTGTTTAGCATACTCAACTGCTTGTTGCACTGTAAATGCATGATAGCTATTGCTTTGTGCAATTACCCATGCAGGAATGGTAAGTGCAAACAGTAGCATAAATTGTAGTTTGTTTTTCTTCATAAGCCTATTTTTTATTTCGTTGATTGATGTATTTTTCTATTAATTTATTTCCTTTGGTTGTGGCTAAGCCGTATAAAAAATTATCAGTTATTTCTTCTACCACATTGGTTATTTTATTTGTTTGAAATACTTCGCCATTAAAAACAAGAAATATGGTTGCTATTCTATACCGTGCCAAAATATCTGTATTAATTTCGGGTTTGTATAAACCTTGTTCTATACCTCTTTGCAAATTATCTTTAATAACAGCCGATAAGAATTTGTATTTATGATCTATTAATTTTTTATGTGCAATAGGATGATATTTTTCAAGATCATTAAGTAAAGAAGGGTTCATTGCTTTTAAAATAACTGAAATACTTTCTACGGCAAGCATTACCTCATGTATGGCATTTTCAGCAATTTGCTTAGAGTTTTCGCATCTTTCTTCATTAACATTAATTTCGGCATTTATAACATCTTCTACCAAGGCATCTTTATCGGTATAATATTGGTAAATAGTTTTTTTTGAAATACCCAATTGTGTGGCAATTTCATCCATACTTACACTACGAATCCCATATTTTAAAAACATTTCATGGGCTTTATTTAGTATTCGTTTATCCATCTTTATTTAAAAATTGCGGGCAAAACTAAGGAAACTTATTTTGTGGCAAAAGTTTCCTGTAACAAAAATTTATATTTTTTATAAACGGTTTTTAAAAAGGATAGACGAACAAGAAGCTTTAATATTTTAATATGCGTAAGTTTTTGTAACCTTGCAATATGAATAAAGCAAGCACAAAAAGAACCGGAAAAGAGTTGCTTAAAAACTTATTAAAACTTTTTTTGCAAGGCTTGGTTGTATTGGCTCCTATAGGAATTACGCTTTGGGTTGTTTATTCTTTATTTGAATTGGTTGATAACATTTTACCTAATTTAATTCATGCACTATTTCCAGAATTTGCCAAGCAAGATGCTGAGGGGCATATAAACCATATACCCGGCTTAGGTTTTATTGTTGTTATTTTATTGGTTTTAATTGTAGGTTGGGTTTCTTCTTTATTTATTGTAAAAAGGTTGGTAGAAGTATTAGATAAAGTTTTAGAAAACACACCTGGCATAAAATTTATTTACTCATCGGTAAAAGATTTTTTAGAAGCATTTGCAGGAAATAAAAAGAAATTTGATAAACCTGTTTTAGTAAATGTTGATAGTAATGATGTTTGGAGAATTGGTTTTATAACAAGAGCAGATGCCGAAGAATTTGGTTTAAAAGAACACATGGTTGTTTATGTTCCGTATTCTTATGCAATAAGTGGCATAACTTATTTTGTGCCAAAAGAAAAAATAAAAATTTTAAATAATGTTTCTGCAGCCGATGCTATGAAGTTTACTGTTACGGGCGGCGTAACAGATGTAGGAGATTAGTTTTATATCATTCCTAACAATCATTACTTGCATTTCAGTTATCTTGCAGGCGTATTAAAAAAATTTAATTCGTGGTTCACAATTTTAATTCAGGCCCGTCTATTTTACCGCAACAAGTTTTGCAACAAGCCTCTGAAGCTATTAGTAATTTTAATAATACGGGGTTATCAATTCTTGAAATAGGGCATCGTACAGATTGGTTTATTAATGTAATAGAAGAAGCACGTAATGCCGTAAAAGAATTAATGCAATTAGGTAACGATTATGAAGTATTGTTTTTGCATGGCGGAGCAACCACACAGTTTATGCAAATACCTATGAATTTATTAGATGCTAATGAAACAGCAGCGTACTGCGATAATGGTATTTGGGGCAACAAAGCCATAAAAGAAGCAGAACTTTTTGGCAATGTAAATGTGGTAGCATCATCGCAAAATAAAAATCATACTTACGTTAATCATAATTTTTCAATTCCAACAAATAGTAAATATTTACATATAACAACTAATAATACGGTTGAAGGAACACAATGGCATCAATTTCCGCAAACCAACGTGCCTATTGTTGCAGATATGAGTAGCGATATTTTTAGCAGGCAAATAAATTTTAATCAGTTCTCATTAATTTATGCCGGTGCTCAAAAAAATATGGGTGCCGCAGGCGTAAACTTAGTTGTAGTAAACAAAAATTTATTAGGAAAAATTAAAAGAGCTATTCCTTCAATAATGAATTATCAAAAACATATTGATGCAAATTCTTTACTAAATACACCACCGGTATTTGCTGTATATGTTGCTATGCTTACACTTCATTGGATTAAACAAGAAGGAGGTTTAATTGAAATGGAAAAACGTGCCGAAGCAAAATCTAATTTATTATATTCAACCATAGATTCATTGCCTTTATTTAAATGTTATGTTGAAAAAGAAAGTCGCAGTAAAATGAACGCTGTTTTTTTTATTGAAAACGAAAATTTACAAACAGAATTTTTAAATGAATGTAAAGCCAATAATATGATAGGTGTTAAAGGTTATCGTACTGTTGGCGGAATTAGAGTTAGTATGTATAATGCATTGGCAATAGAAAGTGTACAAGCATTTTGTAATTTGGCAAAAGATTTTAATAACAGAAAAGGATAATTGTATCCGTAAAAAATATGAGCATAATAAAACCGTTTAAAGCCCTAAGACCACAAACCAATTTAGCAAAAAATGTTGCAAGCCAACCTTACGATGTTTTAAACAGCATAGAAGCAAAAGCAGCAGCAGTAGGAAATCCGTATTCTTTTTTGCATATAACCAAAAGTGAAATTGATTTAAAAGAATCTACAGATGTTCATTCTGAAGAAGTATATGAAAGAGCAAAAGAAAATCTTACAGCATTCATAAAACGCGATGTGTTGTTTATTGAAGATAAAGAATGCTATTACATATATCAATTAGTAATGAACGGAAAAAGCCAAACCGGCTTGGTTTGCGTAAGTAGTATTGATGATTATGAAAACGATGTAATTAAAAAACATGAATTTACAAGACCAGAAAAAGAATTAGATAGAATTAATCATATTAAAACAACAGGAGCACAAACAGGAAATGTTTTTTTAGCATACAGAAATAACGAAGAGTTAGATGCATTAATTGAAAAATGGAAAACCAACAGAAACCCCGCTTATGATTTTGTTGCTAACGATAATGTGCAACATACAGTTTGGGTTGTAAATGATACAGATACTATCAATCAAATAACTAATTTGTTTAATGCAAAAATTCCTTGCACCTATATTGCAGATGGTCATCATCGTGCAGCATCGGCAGCAAAAGTTCGTACAGCTTTAGGAAGCAATGCAACTAATAATGCCAATTATTTTTTAACCACGCTATTCCCTTCTAATCAATTGCATATTATGGATTATAACCGTGTGGTAAAAGATTTAAATGGATTAAGCGAAACAGATTTTTTTAATAGCTTAAAAGAAAATTTTACAGTTATACTTTCCACCGAAGGTGCAGTAAAACCAAAACAACTACACGAGTTTGGCTTATACATTAATAAAACATGGTACACCTTAACAGCCAAACAAAAAACTTATTCTACAGATCCAATTGGTGTTTTAGATGTTACTATTTTAAGCAATAATATTTTAGATAAATTATTAGGCATTAAAGACCAACGTACCGATAAAAGAGTAGATTTTGTTGGCGGAATTAGAGGATTGAATGAATTAGAAAAACGAGTCGATAGCGGTGAAATGAAATTAGCTTTTAGTTTATATCCGGTAACTATTGAACAATTATTTGATATTGCCGATAGCGGAAATGTAATGCCACCCAAAAGCACATGGTTTGAACCTAAACTACGCGATGGTTTATTAACACATTTAATTAACGAGTAAGAAATGAAGTATATTTTAAGTATAGTTTTTTTAGTAACATCTTTATTTGCATCTGCACAATCTGAGCAAGTTCAAAAATTACACGAACAAACAAAAAAATGGATGACAGATGGCGAGTATGAAAGTGCAGCATTAGGGTTTAGAGAATTGCTACAAAAAGCCGGAGACAATTTAGATGTTTTAAAAGATTGGACTTACTTTAATTTACTTACCAAAAATTATACAAAAGCAGTTGAAGTAGGTAAAGCAATTATAGAAAGGCCCGATGCTGATGAACAAACCTATCAATTATTAGGCATGGGTTACAAAGCAGTAAAAGACTTTGATAATTGCGAAAAAGTGTATCAGCGTGGGTTTAGGCGTTTTCCTAAAAGTGGCGTTTTGTTTAATGAATACGGGGAAATGTATGCTATGGAAAACAATCTTTCAAATGCTATTACACAATGGGAAAAAGGCATAGAACTTGCTCCTAATTATAGTAGCAATTATTATAATGCAACTATGTATTATAATAAAACAAATACAAATATTTTAAAAATATTATTATACGGAGAAGTGTTTTGTAATTTAGAAAGTTACACAGTACGCACGGCAGATGTAAAAGAAATTCTGTTTGATGCTTACCAAAATGTGTTATTACAAAAAACGCAATTACTTACAAATAATGCATCAGATTTTGAAAAAGCATTTGCAGAAACATTTAACAAAGTAATTGCAACAACACAAATGGGCAATTCCATTCCCGAAATATTAACAGCAACACGCACTAAATTTTTATTAAGTTGGTTTGCAAAAAAGCAAAATGCAACTTATCCTTTTTATCTTTTCAATTATTTGCAAAACCTTTTAGAAGAAGGGTTGTTTGATGCATATAACCAATGGCTTTTTGGTCCGGTGGCAAATACGGCTGTTTATCAAATTTGGTTAAACACACACGATACAGAAGCCAAAAAATTTAAAACATTTCAACACACACATTTATTTAAAATACCATAAAGAGCTACTATCAATAATAATGTTGATTATAAACTTCCGGTTTTTAATTTAAAATTCTTTTTGTATTTTGTTTGCTGAAAAACAAACAAATATGGAATCAGAAAAAGATGAACGCCTCTGGAAAATTGCCCGCAAAAGAGCCGAGTTTAAAAAAAGTTTATACGGCTATATTGTTGTAAATATTTTTTTATGGGGAATATGGTGGTTTACTCAAGGTAAAGACAGCGGTTACCGCGGTTATCCATGGCCAATATGGGTAATGTTGGGTTGGGGCTTAGGTATAGCTTTTCAATATTTTAAAGCATACAATGGCGACAAAGAAGATTTAACCAATCAAGAATATGAAAGGTTAAAAAGAGAAAAAGAAAATTAATTTCCTTAGCTATACAATTACAATTAAGCTTTGTTGCGTCGCACACTTCAACGTTCAAATCAATATTCAACAAATACTCTAACGAAACCTACACATGCAAATAAAACGTTTATTCGATTCTATTGAACATCAATTACAACGCTTTCCAAAAACCGATATGTTTGGATATAAACAAAACGGCGTATGGAAAACAGTTTCAACTCAAGAAACAAAAACAGTTGTAAACAATTTAAGTGCAGGCTTATTAAAATTAGGCGTTTCAGGAAATAATTTTACAGCCGAAGGCAGCGATAAAATTGCCATTATTAGCAACAACAGACCCGAATGGGTTTTTACAGATTTAGCCGTACAACAAATTGGTGCAGTATTGGTTCCTGTGTATCCTACCACCAACCCATTAGAATTAGAATTTATATTTAATGATGCTAAAGTAAAATATGTTTTTGTAAGCAGTGCAGATTTGTTAGAAAAAGTAAATACCATTCGGGCAAATGTTCCATCTATACAAAATATTTATACGTTTGAGCAAATTGAAGGTGCAGAGCATTGGAGCGTTGTAACCAATTTGGCCAATACAGAAAGTTTGCAACAAGTAGAAGAATTAAAAAAACAAATTCCGGTTGAACATACAGCAACTATAATTTATACATCAGGTACAACAGGTACACCCAAAGGCGTAATGCTTAGTCATACCAATATATACAGTTGCCTACACTATAGTATAGAAAGTTTTCCGTTTGAAGATGCTCCACACCATAAAGGGTTAAGTTTTCTTCCACTAAATCATATATTCGAAAAAATTATCACCTATATTTATTTATACAGCGGTGTAGGTATTTATTATGCCGAAAGCTTTGAAACCATTGGCGATAATTTGAAAGAAGTAAAACCAAATGGTTTTGCTACCGTACCGCGTTTATTAGAAAAAGTGTACGAAAAAATTATGGCTAAGGGCAATGAGTTAACGGGCTTTAAAAGAAAACTTTTTTACTGGGCTGTTAGCTTAGCCGAAAAATATGACAACAATATTAGCGGCGGTTGGTGGTATAACTTTCAATTAAAAATTGCCAACAAATTAATATTTAGTAAATGGAGAGAAGCTTTGGGCGGAAATGTAGATTATATAATTACCGGCGGAGCAGCTTGCCAAGAAAAATTAATGCGAATTTTTAATGGAGCAGGTGTGCGAGTGTATGAAGGTTATGGCCCAACAGAAAATAGCCCCGTAATAAGTATTAACAGAAAAGGGAAAGGCGGCACAATGTACGGAACTGTTGGCCCTGTAATTAATGGCATTGAATTAAAATTAGAAGAAGATGGAGAGATATGCGTGAAAGGATTAACTGTAATGCAAGGTTATTACAAACGCCCCGATTTAACAGCCGAAACAGTAATAAACGGATGGTTGCACACAGGAGATATTGGTGTATTAATAAACAATAAATTTTTAAAAATAACTGATAGAAAAAAAGAATTATTTAAAACAAGTGGTGGAAAATATGTTGCACCACAACCTATTGAAAACAAATTAAAAGAAAGCCCATATATAGAACAAGTATTAGTTGTTGGCCCCGAAAGAAAATTTGTAGGAGCATTAATTGTTCCATCAATAAACGCAGTAAAAGATTGGATGAAACAAAACAATATTGAATTTACTACTAAAGAAGACGCAGTAAAAAACCTTAAAGTGTTGGCACTGTTTAATAATATAGTTGAAGAATACAACAAACTATTTAATCATGTAGAACAAATAAAAAAATTTGAATTATTACCTAATGAATGGGGAATTGATACCGGAGAAATGACACCCAAAATGAGTTTAAAAAGAAAAGTAATTACCGAAAAATACAAAGAAGCGATTGAAAAAATTTATGCTTAAAACTTATTAAAATACGCATAGCAATTTATTTATATGAAAAAAAATATTCCACAAAACTCAAGAAGAAACTTTATTAAAAATACTTCATTGGCATTAGCAGGTTTTTATATTGTGCCTCGCCATGTTTTAGGTGGCAAAGGTTTTATTGCACCAAGCGATAAATTATTAATTGCAGGTATAGGTGCAGGTGGCAAAGGAGAAAGTGATTTGTGGAATTTTTATCAATCAGGTAAAGCAGAAATTGTTGCTCTTTGTGATGTTGATGAAAGACAATGCAAAAAATCGAGAGAACGTTTTCCTAAAGCAAAATTTTATAAAGATTATCGTGAAATGTTAGAGAAAGAACATGCAAATATTGATGCATGCTCTGTTTCAACACCAGATCATAATCATGCCATACAAGCAATATCTGCCATGCAGTTAAAAAAACATGTATATGTACAAAAACCAATGGCACATGATATTTACGAAGCAAGAACAATGGTTAAAGCCGCTAAAGAATATAAAGTTGTTACGCAAATGGGCAATCAAGGTGCATCGGGAGATGGCGTTAGGCAATTAATAGATTGGTATAAAGCAGGCTTGATTGGAGAAGTGCATACTGTTTATTGTTATACCGATAGACCCGTTTGGGCACAAGGTGTTGCATGGCCAAAAGAAATAAAACCAATTCCACAAGAGTTAGATTGGAATTTGTGGTTGGGCACTGCACCATATAAAGAATATACCGATGGAATATTACCGTTTGATTGGCGTGGTTGGTGGAATTACGGCACCGGTGCATTAGGCGATATGGGTTGCCATATTATAGACCCTGCATATCAAGTATTAAATTTAAGTTATCCCACTTCTGCTGAATGTAGCGTTGCAACACGTTATTCTGCACCGTGGACAAGAGCCAGCTATCCTGAAAGCGGGCCTGTTTCTTCTCATATAACACTAACTTTTTTAAATGAAAAAAAGAAAGAAATAAAAATGCATTGGATGGATGGCGGTATTCAACCTGATAGACCTGAAGAATTAGGTGCCAACGAAGTAATGGGCGATGGCGGAAACGGCGTTTTATTTATAGGAACAAAAGGGAAAATGATGTGTGGTACTTATGCAGAAAACCCACAACTATTGCCAACAAAACTTACTAAAGAAACACAAGTTAAACAAACTATTGAACGTGTAAAAGGCAGTGCCGGCGGGCATTATGCAGCATGGGTAGAAGCATGTATTGATGGTTTTGGAAGTGAAAAAGCAAATAAACTAAGCTCACGTTTTGATGTAGCGGGCCCATTAACTGAAATTGTTTTAATGGGTAATTTGGCAATAAGAAGTAATGATATAAAAAGACCCAAAGCCAACAAACCAAATGAATTTGAGTATCCGGGAAGATATATAAAACTATTATGGGACGGGCCTAATATGCGTATAACCAATTTAGAAGAAGCTAATCAATTTGTAAAAAGAAATTATAGAGAAGGTTTTGGAAGTATTTAATGCAAATTATAGTTTAATTAATTTTTTAATATTTATACTAAGAGTTGTTTTCTTTTTTTTGAAAGAAGTAAGTAGCAATATTTTTTAATGCAAACGAAATTATAATTTGCAACAGCCATTTATTTTTTTTCAGCCACCCGTTTTCGGAAACAGATTCTTTAAACCAGTTGGTAATTGAATTAACTATATAATGCTCTTTATTTACAGAAGAAATTTGTTTTAAGAAATTAAGTACAAAAAAGGCAGGTTTTATTTCTGTTTTTAATTCTGTAACATTATTTTTTAAAGTAGCTTTTTGCACAAGTAATAATTCTTGCAAGCGTTTTTTTTCTTCCAGTAAATTGTTATATGTTCTTATTGCATTACTCATATACTTGCTTTACAATAGTATTTTTAAGTAAAGGAATAATTGTTTTCTTTCTTAATAAAAATAATATAATGGCAAGTAAAACAAACAACCCGCAAACTATAAAGTAACCTGTATAATTACTATTTAACAGCGTATTTAAGTATGCAGATAAACCAATTCCACCAAAAAAAATAATCATTAAGAATAAAAAAAGATAGCAAACAATTACAATGCTTATACTGCCCACTACAGTTGCTTTTTCAACAATAGTTACTTGTGCTAGTTTATAATATGTTTCTCCTATATCTACAATGTTTTCGGCAAGTTCTTCAACTATAGTTTTTTCTTCTTGCATAAAAAATTATTTAGTATAAACTATAAAATAATTAGAATGATTGTTGCTGTGGTGTAAGTTAAAAACAAAATTTAATTACTCATTATCATTCTTTCTTAAGTTTTCTTTATTGCGTTTTTGCATTTTATAGCTTTCAAAACATTTTTCTATAAAATAACCTAACTCTAAATCGTTTGCCATTTGTACAAGCTCGTATGTTGGTCTGTAATGCACCATAAAAGTATCTAACTCTGGCGAGGAGAGGTGTGTAATTTTTCTTACAAATAATTTTGAGAAACGATGGTCAATATATTTATCTTGTTCTTGTTGTATTAAACGTTGTTGCAAACTCAACATACGTTTATTGTATTTAAAACGAAACATATCTATAATTGCATCTAAATCTAATCCTACACTAACTCCTCCGGGATTATAGTTTTTGTTTGTACTTAATTGTAAAGATGGTTTTTTGAAATTAAAATACTTGGCATAGTCTTGCCTATTTTGTAATGAATCTAATTTGTAATTACTGTTTCTAACTTTTACTTCGGGTAAATCTGCTGCACGTAATAAAATAGAAATATTAAACTCGCTTAAATTTTTAATGGTATCAACAGCGTACTTCATGGTTGTTTTACCTAACATGGCAAACCAAATTGAATCGGTATTTTTTACTACTAAAGAATAATGCCCTAATGAATCTGTAATAGTGCCTTTGCCCGATGAGCTTAATACGGCAACTGCTTCTAAAGGGCGGCGTGCTGTAATATCAAAAACATTACCACTTACAATTAAGTAAGGCTGTGTTTTTTCTTGCGAAAAAATACAAGATGAAAAAAGAAGTAATGTAATTAATAATAAAGTTTTGTTCAACAAGTTTAATTGAGGGTGTAATATTAATATGTTACACTAAATTAAAACTATTACTTGTAGTTAATTAACGCTTTATTGTAAAATTGTTAGGTAAATACTTTAAAATTTACTGCCAATAATATGTGGCAACATGCTACGCCAAGTTGGCCAATCGTGTTTAATATCGGCTCCCCAAATATCTAAATCATGCCAAATACCTTTATCCCATAATACTTGCGAGAAACGACGGTTGGCTTCGGGGTCTTCATAATCTCCGCTACCAGAATAAATATGAATATGATGGCTTGCTTTTATTTTATCTAAATACCAACTGTCTGTTAAATTAGGAATATAATGTTGCGGACTGTTAAAGTAAACTTGTTCATCCCAATAACCTTTGGTGTATTCGGTTAAATCATATACACCACTCATGCTTATGGCACCGTTAATTAAATCGGGGCGTTTTAAAAATAAATTCATGGCATGCAATGCTCCAAAACTTGCACCGCATGTATATATAAATGTATCGCTGCCTGAATTATTTCTTATATGTGGAATTACTTCTGTAAAAACATAATGATTAAACTGGTTATGCCTAATGGCTTTATGCTCGGGTAGCATTTCATTGTTAAGCCAACTTTCATTATTAATACTATCAATGCTATATACTTTACATTTTCCTTCATTAATAAAAGGTGCTAATGCATCTATTAACTGAAAACGTTCATACTCCATATAATCTGCAGCAGCAGTAGGAATTAATAAAATAACAAAACCAAAATGACCATAAGATACAATTGGCATTTCTTTATTTAAAGCAGGGCTGTGCCAAGATGTAATGTGTTTTTGCATTGTTTATTATTTTTAGTTGATACAAGATTTTTTTATTTCTTTCCATAAATCTTTATAGCACTGGGCTGCGTAGCTGCTGTTAGCATACTCAAATAAAGGTTGTTGGTGAATGCCCATTTTTTCTACATCACTTAAATAGGGAACATAATTTTTAAAGAAAAATTTATCCTTATAAAATTCATTCATGGTTTCGTGATGCAAATTTTTTCTATGATCAACCATACTGAAAAAACATTTTAATTTAGTTTTATCTAAACCATTTTCTTTAAAATATTCTGTTACTGTTTCAAAAGAACGAATAGATAGAGTAGTAGGAATATTAGGCATTACAACATAATCTGCTGCATTAAAAATATTTTCGTGCAGTAATGAAATACCCGGAGGGCAATCTATAAAAACAATATCATAATTTTTTTTAATAGATGATAATAGCGAAAAAATTTTTCTTTTATTCTGTTTTAATTCATTTAATAAAATATCTGCATTGCGTGCAGATAAATCTGAAGGAATAACAGAAAGATTTTCATATACCGAAGGTTGTGCTGCATTAGATAAATCTAAACTTCCTTCTAAAATTTTTTTAGCTTCATTTTTTACAGAGGCTTCTATTCCAAAATAAAAAGAAGAAGAGCCTTGCGGGTCTGTATCCCAAACCAAAGTTTTATAACCCTCTTGTGCAGCCAAATAAGCTAAATTAACGGCAGATGCAGTTTTGCCAACGCCGCCTTTAAGATTGTATATTGCAAACGTTATCATATTTTAAAAATAAGTAAAAGGTTTTAAAATAAAAAGCAACTATTGCATTATTGCTGCTTTAACTTGTTTGTTTAATGGAGAAATGACGGTATTAAAATAATGTGTTAGTGTGCCTTGTTCATTTATTAAATACTTACAAAAATTCCAAACCGGCGGTTGGTTACACCAGCCGTTTTTGTTGGCATTGCTTAACCAATTAAATACTTTATTTTGGGTTTCGGTTTTTACAACATCGCTTTTTTGCATTAATGCAAAACTTATAGCATAATTTATTTTGCAAAACGTTGCAATTGCAGCATCATTTTCTTTTTCTTGTTCTTTAAAATTATTAGCAGGAAAAGCAAGAATTATTAAGTTGTTTTTATACAGTTGTTGTAATTTTTCTAACTCTTTATATTGTGCCGTATAACCACAATTACTTGCAGTATTTACAATTAAAATTTTTTTATTTTTTAATGTTTCAAAATTTAAAACGTTGTTGTTATTAAGCGTTGCTTGCAATGTATAAAATGAAATTGCAGGCAATATGTTTTTATTATTATTTAAAACCAGTGCTTGTTTAAAAAATAACTTTCCTTTTAACATTACTAAAGGATAAATTAATTTTAATATGTGTTGCCTTGCCGTCAATTCAATAAATTATTTAATAATCATTTTAAACAATTTTAATTTTCCTTTAAATGGTGGATATTTTATTTTAGGATCAAACCAAGTTGGTGTTTTTAAAACTGCTTTTTTATGTGAGAAAGTATCAAAAGAAAATTCTCCGTGATATTGCCCAATTCCACTAAAACCCCTGCCACCAAAGGGCAAAGCATGATTAGTTAAATGCCAACTTGCATTGTTTACACAAACGCCTCCGCTTGGTATTTGTAAATATGTTTCTTCTTTTTTAGTGTTTGAAGTGAAAATATAAAACGCTAACGGATTAGGGTTTTGTGCAACAATTTGTTTAGCTTCTTCAATTGTTTGAAATGAAATAACAGGAAGTACGGGGCCAAAAATTTCATCTTTCATAATACTATCATTCAAACTAATATTGGTAATAATTGTTGGTTGAATGTATAGTTGTTCTTTATTAAAATTTCCACCAAAAACAATTTCTCCTTCTTTTAAATAATTAATTATTCTATCAAATTGTTTGGCATTAATTATTTTTCCGTAGCAATCGCATTGCAATGCATCTTCAGTAAAAAATTGTTTAATATATTTTATTATTTCGGTTATTAATTGTTCTTTTTTGCTTTCGTGTACCAAAACATAATCGGGTGCAACGCACATTTGTCCGCAGTTTGAAAACTTGGTTAAAACAATTCTTTTAGCAGCAATATTTATTTGGGCATCGCTTTCTACAATACAAGGACTTTTTCCGCCTAATTCTAATGTTACAGGCACTAATTTTTCGGCAGCCAGTTTATAAATTATTTTTCCAACAAAAGTACTTCCTGTATAAAAAATATGATTGAATGTAAACGCTTGTAACATAGCAGGCACAACGGTTGCACCATCTCCTTCAACAAATAAAACATATTCTTCCGGAAAAATACTTTCAATAATTTTTTTCATTACGGCACTTGTTGCAGGTGCAAATTCGCTTGGTTTTAATACTACGCAATTTCCGGCTGCAATAGCTCCAATTAATGGTGTAAATAATAATTGTAAAGGATAATTCCACGGGCCAATAATTAATACTGTGCCTAAAGGTTCATTTATTATTTTACTTGAAGAGGGGAAGTTTAGTAAGTTGGTTGAAACAGTTTTTGGTTGCATCCATTTTTTAAGATTGCGTAAAGTGTTGTTTAACTCTGTTATTACAAAACCATTTTCTGTAACCCAACATTCTTCTTTACTTTTTTTTAAATCGGTATATAAAGCACTGTAAAGTTCTTCTTCAAAATCTATTATAGTTTTTTTTAATAAAAGAAGTTGATTTTTTCTGTAATTGTAATTTAATGTTTGCCCTGTTTCATAAAATATTTTTAGGTTTTGTAATGATTGTGAAAGATTATTCATAACTAAAATTATACCTACAAGATAAGCAGGTAAAATGATAAACCACACAAGCCATAAATTCTTTTACATTTGCTTTTTAAAATTTACGCATGACTATACACAGGGAAGGCTACAGAACCATTGCTATTAGCACATTAATTTTTGGATTAATTAATGCTGCATCGTTTTCGTTTTTAAGTGCAGATTTTCATTGGGTTTCATTAATTATATTTTTTGTAACGCTGTTTTTATTGTTGTTTATTATTTCGTTTTTTAGAATACCTGCAAGAGTGCATACCATTGGCGATAAAAATATTCTTTGCCCTGCCGATGGTAAAGTAGTGGTTATTGAAGAAATTACTGATGAAGAATATTTTAAAGATAAACGCATACAAGTTAGTGTTTTTATGAGCCCTGCTAATGTGCATGTAAACCGCAACCCAATGGATGGAACGGTTACTTATAACCAATACCATAAAGGAAAATATTTGGTAGCATGGCATCCTAAAAGCTCTACTGAAAATGAAAGATGGAGTATTGCCGTGAAAAATAATTATGGCGAAATTTTATACAAACAAATTGCAGGTGCGTTAGCTAAAAGAATTTGTAATTACACTAAAGTTGGACAAGAAGTAAAACAAGCCGATGAATATGGCTTTATAAAATTTGGTAGCAGAGTAGATGTATTATTACCTGTTGGCACAAAAATAAATGTACAGTTAAATGAAGTAGTTAAAGGCGGCGTAACTGTTTTAGCAAGTTGGAGTTAATATTATTATTCAGTAATATTTTGTGTAAAATTTTTAAATTATAATTATTCATTACAATTGGTATAAAATTTTTTATTCCAATTGTTTGCAAATTTTTGTAGCGGGTCGTATTTTTTTACCAATGCATTAAAGTCTGCCAACTTAACATATTGTTTTTTTAAATATTCGTGTTTTAAATTTGCTTCTTTACCCCAATGTGGTCGGCCGTTATTTGCAATAGCCCATGTTTCAAATTTTTTTCGTTGTTCTTCCCAATTGTTATTGTTATCCATATTATACATAGGCAACCATATTGTATTTTGTTTGTATGCGGGGCTAAGCCAAAAATTATCGCTGCAACTAAATCTAACTTCTTGTACAAAATTGTATGTATGTTCATCATTCAATAATAATTCTTTGTATTCTTTTAAAAGATGTTTTGCTTGTGTGTAATTAAAGGCCCATTCTGTTTCTCTATGCACAGGCGGAAGCGGTGTTAAAAAACCAACATAACTTTTGCAAATTCTTTCAAAATATTTGCCACCCATTTTTGTAAGAAAATAATTAAAGAGCGGAATAAATTTTTTTCTATTCCATTTACCAACTGCAACCAATAAACGATAGATGGCAACAGATAATACTTCATCTTTTATAAAACGTGTAAAATTGCTATCGTTTCTTTTTTGTTGTGTTCGGTTATTTTTAAAAACCATTACTTTTTTTGAAGGAGGTAACCACCAAAATTTAAAGTGATCATATTTTTCAACATAGTTTTCTAAATTTTCAATTAACTCATCAAAATCAACTGCATCGGTAATGGCATGCATTTGAAAAGATTTTACTACGTTTAATGTAATGGTATGAATAATTCCGCAACAACCCATTCCTGTAAGCAGTGCATAAAATTCTTCATCTTTATTTGTAAAAAAATGATTCTCTCCATTACCATCTACCATTTCAAAATTTTCTACCTGCGAGGCAAGGCATTGAAAATTAATACCTGTGCCATGTGTGCCTGTACATATAGCACCGGCAAGGGTTTGGGCGTGTATAGAACCAAGGTTACTTAATGCCAACCCATTTAATTCTAATTGTGCAATAAGATTTTTTAAAGTAATACCTGCACCAACTTTTACTTGTAATTTTTCAATATTTATTTCTTGAATAGTGCACATGTTTTGTAACGAAACCAATGTTTCGGTAGTTACAATTCCTTTTGACCATGAATGTTTTGAACCAACGGGGCGAAGTGATATAGCAGTTTTTATTATAGATTTTAATTCTTGAACGTTTGTAGGATATACAATTTGCTTTGGAGTAAACTGCCAAGTTTTACCAAAATTAATAATAGTTTGAGGCATTGATTTTTACTTTAAAAATAGAAGAGAAAACTTAATTGATTGTTTATTTATTTATTTATGTTCATCATTATCATTACATTTTTTATTTAAAACCAAATTTGCTTTAGGGCTGGTGCTAACTCTCAAATATACATAACCACTCAATAAAAGCTAATCCTTACTTTCTTTTATAGTGATTTTAAAAAATGAAATTGTACAATAAAATATTTTAACAAATTCTGCTTTACTAAAAATAAAATTTTCAGTATAAAATACTTATTTTAGCGGTTATTAAAACTTTTATTAGCATGAAAAAACTACTTGTATTAACAACCGCAGTATTATTGGTTGCAGGTGCATTATTTGCTCAAGATAAAACTGCTGGAAAAAAGAAAGAAGAAACAAAAGCATGTTGCCAAAAAGAAGGAAAAGATGCTTGCAAAAAAGATGGCAAAGAAGAAAAAGAGTGCTGTAAAAAAGACGCTAAAACAACTGAAAAGAAAACAACAACAAAACCTGCTAAAGCTTAATTGTAGTTTTACTTTTTTAAAACACCAACTAATCCCGAAGAGCTTAAAACCTTCGGGATTAATTTTTTATAATATTGTTTCTAACTCTTTTAAATGAGTAATTTCATGTGTGGCTTTAATATGTGGCTTAATGTTTAAATGATTTACAAAAATGGTATCTAAGCCTGCATTCATTCCGCCTTTAATATCTGCATCTAAATTATCGCCAATCATAATACTTTCTTTTACACTGGCTTTACTTTTATTTAAAGCGTAATCAAAAATTTCTTTATTGGGTTTTAAACTGTTGCTTGCTTCTGATGTAATTACTTCTTTAAAAAAACCATTAAGATTGCTGTTGCTTAATTTTTTATGTTGTACACTTTCAAAACCATTGGTTACCAAATGCATGGTATAACCTTTATTATTTAAGTAAGTAAGAATTTCTACAGTATAAGGGAAAAGGTTTTTTTTGGTTGGAAGCAATTCTAAAAAATCGGTAGAAAGTTTTTTGCTTAATACTTCATCTGCAAGTTTATATTCTAATAAAGTTAGCCACATGCGTTTCCATCTTAATTCATCTTGTTTAATAAAACCCTTTGTGTATCTATCCCACAAGCGTTCGTTATGATAACTGTATTTGGCAAAAAAATCATTAAATATTGTTATGCCTTTATTGGCAAGTGCATGTTTATTGTATAAATCATGTAAAGATTCTTTAGCGTTGGTTTCAAAATCCCACAGTGTATGGTCTAAATCAAAAAACAAATGTTTGTATTGCATAAAACAAAAATACAAGTTACAAAGCGTGTTGTATAAAATTAGAAGTATAATTCATAATTATATTTACAAGTTAATTTTAACTTCGTACTTATACTTATTATTATGATTGTTGTAATTACAGGAGCATCAAAAGGATTGGGCAAAGCGTTTGCAGAACAGTTTGCAGCCAATAATATTTTATTGTTATGTGCAAGAAACGAAATAGTATTAAATGCAACTGCCGCAGATATAAAAAGTAAAATTCCATCAACAACTATTTATACCAAAACGGTTGACTTAAGTATTAAAGAAGAAGTAATTGCTTTTGGTAAATGGTGTTTGCAATTTGGGGTACCCGATATTTTAATTAATAATGCAGGCAATTTTATACAAGGATCTGTTTATAATGAAAGTGATGATGTATTAGAAAAAATGTTGAACATCAACTTAATGAGTGCTTATCATTTATCAAGAACCTTATTGCCCGCAATGATGAATGATTCAATTACAAAACATAAACATATTTTTAATATATGCTCTATTGCTTCATTACAAGCGTATGCCAATGGCGGCAGTTATAGCATAAGCAAATTTGCATTATTGGGGTTTAGCAAAAACTTGCGTGAAGAATTAAAACCATTTAATATAAAAGTTACTGCCGTAATGCCCGGGGCCGTTTATACTGATAGTTGGGCAGGTATTGATGAAAACAGAATTATGCAAACCAGCGATATTGCTAAATTAGTTTATACTGCATCTCAACTATCTCCGCAAGCTTGTGTAGAAGATATTGTTATAAGACCACAGTTAGGAGATTTATAATATTTTAAGTGAATGTTTTGGTTGAAAAATTTTGAACCTATTCATTTTAGACAAAGTAATAATTATGAAAAAAAATTTAACCATAACATTATTTTTTGCTACAACATTTTTGTTAATGAGTTATAGATTTACTCGTGTAACAAACAAACAATCATTTCATTACAACGAATATCATTTAGTGTTTAGCGATGAATTTAATTATACAGGAGTGCCCGATTCTACTAAATGGAATTATGAAATTGGGTTAATAAGAAACAAAGAACCTCAATGGTATCAAAAAGAAAATGCAAAAGTTGCTAACGGCACATTAATTATTACCACTAAAAAAGAAATTAAAGAAAATAGTTTTTACAATTCAAACAGTAATGATTGGCGTTATAACACCAAAACAGTTAATTACACATCTGCTTCGGTAATAAGTAAAGGAAAATTTGAATTTAAATATGGAAAAATACAAATACGTGCAAAAATAAATATTGCAAAAGGCCAGTGGCCTGCATTTTGGATGCTGGGTGCAAACCGAGGTACTGTAACTTGGCCGGCTTGTGGAGAAATAGATATTATGGAATATTACAGAGGTTTAATGCATGCTAATGCAGCATGGGAAGGAAATAATGGAAGTAGTAGTTGGAATGCTAAAAGTTTTCTGATTAATAAATTTGGCAATGCTGATTATTGGAATAATTTTCATATATGGACAATGGATTGGGATGAAGATTATATTAAAATTTATATGGATGATAATTTAATGAATGAAGTTGCTATTCGGAATATTAAAAATGCAGTAAAAGGTAATAATCCGTTTCACGAAAAATTTTATATGGTAATTAATACAGCATTAGGTCAAGCAAACGAAACAATTCCTGATAACACACTTCCTTCTCAATTTTTAATAGATTATGTAAGAGTATATCAGAAATAAACAGAAATATTATTTAACTGAATTATTTTGTTCTTTAACAAACAACCAAAAAATTACAGAAATAAGTAACGAAATAAATGCAATAAGAAATAGTGTAGATTGATTTTTTGATTCGTTTATAATTTTTGATACACCTACCGTCATCATAGACGGAAACACTACACAAAAATTAAACAAACCCATATATAAACCCATTTTTGCTGCATCTACTTTTTCAGACATAATTGCAAAAACTATAGATATAACTGCCGACCAGCCCACTCCACATATAAACATTCCAATGTAAAAATTAAGTTCTGCTGTACCAAATAAATATAAAAATCCATAACCTATTAGCAACCAAGATAAAGCTAAAACATAGGTTTTTATTTTGCCTTTTCTTTTTGTTAATGGCTCTAAAACCAATACTGGCAAAAGGGCTGCTACAAAATTAAAAATTAGTAAACCTAACGAAAGTATATTGCCTGCAGATTTTTCAGCATCATTTATTTTACCTGTAAAGAAAGAAGAAAAACTATTTGCTATTATTGTTTTGTTGGCAACAACAGGAATTATTTTTTCCTGTACATAAAAAAATATCATTACAAACATACTTTGCAATCCAAGCCATGTAAAAGAATGTGCTAAAAGAATTTTTTGAAATTCAATTTCATTAGATGTTTTTTTTCTTCCTTTTAATATAATAAAAACACCTAATATAATTGTAATGATGATGCATATATAAAGTAATGAAGTTTGATATGCATCCCACTTACCTGCTAATAAAACTTTATTTAAAGCAATAAACACTGCATAAAAAATAAATCCGTATAAAGGCAATACAATTTTTAATCCTTTTATGAATGATGTTTTTTTACCTGGGCGATTTGTTGTGCTTGCTTCTAAAACGCTTGGTTCTTTAATAAAAAAAAGAGGAACAATTGAAAATAAAAAAACAAGAATGGCTGCAACATATATTAAAAAAATATTTCCAAATACAACCGATATAAAATAGGCTGCAATAGAAAAACTACCCGATAAAACTTGCATCCACGAGTAGCCTTTTGTTCTTGCTTCTCCTTGTGGCGTTACATCTGCAATAATAGAACGTGCAGGATTGAAAGTAACATTAATAGACATATCAAGCAGCAACGCAACAATAACTGCAATTATAAAAACAGAATGTGCTCCACCAAACATTTTACTAATAGCATCAATCTTCACCAATCCAATTAACATTAACGTACCTAATATTCCACCTAAAGCAATAAAAGGTTTTCTTCGCCCACCCCAAAACCAACTTTTATCACTTATCATTCCTACAATTGGTTGCATAATAATACCCGATACCGGGCCTGCTAACCAAACCAATGCAACATCTTCAATATGCAAATTATATTTTGTATTAAGTATCCAACTTAAAACAGCAACCTGAGTTGATAATGAAAAACCAACAGCAGTTACGGGTAAACTAAGAACAGCATAAAAACCATTGGTTAATTTTTTTTGAAATGAAAACATACAATGCGTTAGATGTTTTAAATTGTTCTTACAAATACATTATTGAATTGCCCACACCATAATTTCGTATGGATTTAATTGGAAGTTGTTGTTATTAATTTTTGTTTTACCGTATAACGGAATATATTTTGTATTTGAAGATTTAAGATTTACTGTTTGATTTTGGTTAGAAAGATTTACTGCTACCAAAACTTTATTTTTTTCTGCTTCTCTTGTAAAACTAAATACATTGTTATTATCGTTTTCTGTATTTTGATAATTACCTGTAGATAATGCAATATTGTTTTGACGAAGGTTAATTATTTTTTTATAGAAATTAAATAATGAATTTTTATTGTTTTGTTCTTCTTCTAAAGAAATACCATCGTTGGGTTTTATGTTTGTATGATCCCACCAAGGGCCGGTATTTTTATACCATATTGCCATACCTTTTCCTACCGCTCCGGATTTATACCACTCAAATGCTTCACGCATTGGAATATCATTTCCATCGGTATTACCAAACACACCAAAACCGCCATGGCCACGCATTCCAATTTCTTGTCCGTAATATATTGAAGGCACACCACCAATTAATAATAAAAGAGCAGCGGCTACTCTTTGTTTACTTGAATCGTTTTTTAAAACAGTAGCAGAACGATCCATATCATGATTTTCAATAAAAATAATTTGCTCTTTTCCTTTAGGTGTTGAATGAAGAATAGTATCTGCCAACTTTACTATTTTGTCTTTATTAAAAGTTAAGATAGCATAGGTTAATCCAAATGCAAATACTCTATCAATATCAGCTTTCTTAAAATATTCAAATCCAAAATCACTCCAATCAGCCTGCTCTGCCATGAATTTTATATTTCCGTTTATTGATTTTATTTTTTGAATTAATGGCAACCAGAAATCGTTAAACAAATTAGTGAGCGTTGGTTTTTTATCTAAATGATCCATGGTATGGTCAAGCCTAAAACCATCTGCACCATCATCAAATTTTCCATCATTATTAGGGTCTGTAAAAAATGAAAATAATTTTATATTATAATTTAAAACATCTTTATTTTTTAAATTAACGGTGGTAACTTTTATTTTACTTCCATCATAGCTGTTTAATTCCGTTAAATTAAAAACCATTGTTTCGGGTATTGTGTGGGCTTCATCTTTAAACAAAATATAATTGCTGTAAGGAGATTTAAGATTGCCTACCGCATCTTTCCACCACAAATGTTTTTCGGTAACATATTGTGTTTCCATATCAAGATATATTTTCATACCCCTTTTATGAATTTCTTTTACTAAAGCAATATAATCGTTCATTGTTCCGTATTTAGAATCAATCTTTTCAAAATTGTTAGCAAAATAATTATGATAACAATCTGCTTCGTACAAAGGGAGTAGCAGTATGGAAGTAACACCTAAGTTTTGTAGATAATCTAATTTTTGGCGTAAGCCATTTAAATCTCCATGCAAATCTCCATTGCTATCAAAAAAACTTCGTTGAAATACATGATAAATAATTTCTCCTTTTTGTTTAGTGTGTTTATTGGTTTGTGCATTACTATTTATAATGCTGGTTGAAAACAAAACAGCAATAAAAATAATTTTATGTATTAAGATTGAATAGATACTTTTTTTCATAAAACAATTTCTTTAAAATGTTCTTGTAAATATTCCTTCATTTTTAAATTAATTTGCCATTGGTTGGCAATTGGTTGTTGTGTAAAAGGTAAGCAAGGCATGTAGGGGGCAGGTCCAAATTCAGTACAAATAATATATTTTTTTTTGCCTTGCTTAATGTTGTGTATTAATATTTTGTTCCACCATTTTTTAAATTGCGTTAAATGATTTTTCCATTCGGGTGCAAATGGATCATTTACTTGTGGGCCTTGCTCGTGGCCTATTCTTGCATGAATATAAGATATGTGTGGAATTATTTTTTCTATAAAACTTTGTTGGTCATTTAATAAACTTTCTGATACGGTACAAAAATGTGAGAAGTCGCCGGTCAATTCAATTTCCGGAAATTTTTCAAGATAAGGTATTAAAGAAGCTGCATGAAAAGAAAACCTTCCACGATGTGTTTCATGCAAAATTTTTACTCCGGTTTTGCTGCTAATATTCATACAGGCTTCAATAACTCGGCAATTATCATCAAACGAATAATAATCTTTTCCTGTGTGCGAATTAATTAAAGTTGGCTGATAAGATATTAGCTCAAGTAATTTCTTTTTTACTCTTGCAATGTATTTTGTTACTGTTTCATTTTCAGGAGTTGTTAATTGTTGAGGTATAAAAACAAATGCTTGGTTTTTTTTATATATACTATTTATTTCTGCAATAAAACTGGCTGTAAATAATTTTGATTTGGGTAAATGAATTTCAATACCTTGAAAATTATTTTCTATTACTTTATTAATAAAAACATTTGCTTCTAAATGTTCTTGCCCCCAAAAAGGGCAAATGTATTTTATGTTTATTTTTTTATTAATACTTGATTTGTTATGCGAGTTTGTTTCAAATAACATAAAATAAATTTAATTTGAAACGTATAAAACCGGATTAAGAGGCGTATTAATTATTTCTCCGGGTTTAGCACCGGGGCACCACGCATTCCAATCATCAACCTGATTTTTATTTTCAGGATTTTTTAGTTTCATTTCTTTATCCATATAAATAGCCGTCATTACTTTTCTCATAGTATTTGTAGTATTAGCT
The DNA here is from genome assembly GCA_018267725.1 of Bacteroidota bacterium. Classification (GTDB taxonomy): domain Bacteria; phylum Bacteroidota; class Bacteroidia; order Chitinophagales; family Chitinophagaceae; genus CW01. The sequence continues at coordinate 96,902 of JAFDXY010000015.1, read as the reverse complement.
CCTGCTCTGTGAAATACCCAACCTGAATGAAAGCTAACTTCTCCTGCTTCAAATGGTTCTATTACATGTTTAAAGTTGGTTACTTTAAGTTTTTGTTGTATTGAAACTTCGCTTTCATCACTAATTTCTAAATCTCTTCCTTCTACAATTTGATGACTGCCTGCACTAAATTCAAGCGGGCCTAACTCTAAAGGTGTGGCTTGTAAAGGCATCCATGCTGTAATGGTTTTATCTGTTTGCAATGGCCAATAATATTGGTCGGCGTGCCAAGGTGTAATGCCTCCTCCGCCTTCTTTAAATAATGCTTGATCATGATAAAGTCTTGTACCTGAAGTTTGCATTAAATCGCTTGCAATTTTTGCTAATCGTTTACTAAACACTAATTCTTTTATTGTTTCATTTTCTCGCCATAAATTAAATAATTGAAGAAAGGCTTTGCCATAAGTAGTTCTGTTTTCGAGAGAGGTATTAACTGTATTCATTTTTGCTACTTGCTCACTAATTACAGGGTTAAAAAACTGAAGTGTTTCTTCATTAAAAACACCTTTTAATTTAATGTAACGGTTCTTTTCATAAAAATTAATTTGCTCTTGTGTTAGCAGATATGGTTGTTTTAAAAACTCAAGAACGGAAGCTGGTATTAAAGTCATATAAAAAATTTTAATGAAAATAAAACTACTATAGGTGGTTGGTTAATGCTGGCACTTTATTTTCAATTTATAATACTATATTTCCATTTATTATTTAAACGGCAGCATGTTTAAATAATATAGTGTAAGCTAATAAAAAATTATTCATCTTTGTTTTACACGTTATTTAACATTAACAACTCAAATTATATAAAAAGAAATTATAGCAAAACGTATGCATTCAATAAATAAAGAAAACAAACAATGGTGGAAAGAAGCCATTGTATATCAAATATATCCAAGAAGTTTTAAAGATTCTAATAACGATGGGATTGGAGATATAAAAGGAATTATTTCTAAACTTGATTATTTAGAAAAATTAGGAATAAATGTTGTATGGTTAAACCCCATTTTTTGTTCGCCAAATGATGATATGGGTTATGATGTAAGTGATTACAAAAACATAATGCCCGAAATGGGAAGTATGCAAGATTTTGAAGAACTATTAAAAGGTTTGCATAAACGTGGTATTAAACTTATTGCAGATTTGGTTTTAAATCATACTAGTGATGAGCATGAATGGTTTAAACAAAGCAGAAGCAGCCGTAATAATATTTATAGAAATTATTATCATTGGTGGCCTGCAGAAAAAGGCACTCCGCCAAAACGTTTTAGTTTTTTTCATGAAGAAGGAGCGTGGACTTATGATGCATTAACCAATAGTTATTATTTACATTATTTCAGCCGCAAACAACCCGATTTAAATTGGGAAAATATAGTTGTAAGAAAAGAAATGTATAGCATGATGAGGTTTTGGCTTGATAAAGGTGTTGATGGTTTTAGATTAGATGCATTTACTTTTATTTCAAAAGATATTAACTACCCAAACATTCCTAAAGAATATGAACATGATTGTTTAAGTTATTATGCATCTGGTCCGCACTTGCATAATTATATACAAGAAATGAATGTTGAAGTTTTTAGCAAGTATGATATAATGACTGTTGGTGAAGCATCTGGAATAGCACCTGAGCAAGCATTACTTTTTACTGCAACAGAACGAAAAGAATTGCAAACACTTTATCATTTTGACCATGCTAATTGGGGACGAGATAAAAATAATTTATACTATCCCGATACAAGCAACCGAAAACTTTCTGACTTAAAAAAAATTTTTACTAAATGGAATGATGTTTTTAAAACCGATGGATGGGGCACAGCATATTTTACCACACACGATCAAAGCCGTATGGTAAGCCGTTTTGGAAACGATACTGTTTTTAGAAATGAATCTTCAAAATTGTTGTTTACATTTTTACTTAGCATGAGAGGCACACCTTATATATATCAAGGAGATGAAATTGGAATGACTAATATTCGCTTTAATACTATTGAAGATTACAGAGATATTCATACCATTAATTATTACAAACATCTTGTGGCTAATGGTAAAAACACTCAAGCTTTTATTGATGCACAAAAAGAAGTTTCAAGAGAAAACAGCCGTACACCCGTTCAATGGAATAATAATATTAATGCAGGTTTTACAAATACAACTCCTTGGCTTAAAGTAAATGATAATTATAATAAAATAAACGTTGCGTTAGCAGAAGATGATGCTGATAGCATACTTTATTATGTACGAAAAATGATTGCATTAAGAAAATTGTTACCCGTTTTTGTTTACGGAGATTATGAATTGTTGGCAGAAGATGATGAAAAAATATTTGCCTTTACACGAAGTATTGATGATGAAAAAATATTAATAGTTTTAAATTTTTGTAATGAAAGCAATGTGTTTATTTCTTCTTCTTCTTTTAATATTAGCAATGCAACAACACTAATAAATAATTATAACACCAAACCTAATATTACAGATAAGCAACTTTGTTTGCAACCATGGCAGGCAATAATTCTAAAATTAAATTAGCCGGCGTAGTTATGAGAGCACAGTTAGAAAAATTATCATCTCGAAAAGAAAACCAATCTTTTAGTTGTTATGAAGTAAAAGAATCTTCTTTCGATTTTTTTTGGCATTATCATCCCGAATATGAACTAACCTATATTGTAAAAGGAAAAGGTAAAAGATTAGTAGGAAATATTTATGAACCTTTTTCTGCAGGAGACTTTGTTTTATTAGGCCCCGATATTCCACATACATGGATAAGTGATAAAATAAAAAATCAAAATTGCAGAGCTATAGTTATTCAATTCTCAACAAAATTTGTAGAATCTATTTTACAGTTTGATGAATTAAAAGCACTAAAAAAAATTTTACAAAAAGCAGAAAAAGGTTTTCAGTTTATACCAACAAAAAAAAATAATTATTTATTGCTAATGCAGGAAATGATTACTAAAGATTATGCAGAAAGATTTTTATTGTTCATACAATTACTACTTCAGCTTTCTACTTCAAAAGGAAAAACATTGCTAACAACTTCTGTAAAACCTTTAAAAGGAAGCATTAACCAACACCGCATAAATAAAGTGTTTCAGTATGTACAGAACGATTATAAAAAAAACATTTCATTAAAAAAAGCTGCTGCATTAATTCATTTATCAAAAAGTGCATTTTGTAAATATTTTAAAAGAGCAAGTGGAAAAACTTTTTCCGATTATGTAAATGAAATAAGAATTGCGTATGCCTGCCAACTACTAATTGAAACAGATTATCCTATTTCTCAAATTGCATTTGATTCGGGTTTTGAATCTTTAAATTATTTCAACAGAGTATTTCTTAAAAAGAAAAAAATTATTCCGAGTGAGTTTCGGAAATTAATTGAATCTCAAAAAAAAATTCATTAAAAAACTGAAACATTTTCTAATTGTTATTGCAGCATAATTTACAAAACATGGTATGCTATATTAACTTTTAATTCGGGTTAATTTAAAATTAGTAATTGGATGATATACAAGCGGAATATTTTCTATCACAACATCATTCTTATTTAAGCCAAAAGCTTTTTCATCACTTTGCCCCCAACCTTTTAATAAGAAATAATATTTAAGTAATAAGCCATCTTTTAATGCAAACTCATTTTCTACAGATAAAAATTTTTCTATTACAATAAATTTAAAATCGGGTTCATCATTATACTTTGTAGAACCATTGGGGCGAATGTGTAAATTAAGTTCTTTATTGGTAACTAAATCTTTTACTATTTGTTTAAAATATAATTCTGTTTTGGGTTGCACTCTAAAACCTACATTAATATTTATTTTAATTACTTTATCGTCTATTAATTCCGATACATCATAAGAAAGTGTGTAAGGGTTTTCGGTATAATTAATATGCACAAACCAATACACATCGGCACGTTTGGGTTGTTTTGCAAAAATTGATTTGATAATTTTTTCTTCAATATTGTGTCTAATGTTTGCTTTTGTAAGATAAATTATATGTGTTGCAAACTTTGGTATAGCATCATCTTCACTTAGTTCTTTAATTTTTGCAGCATACTTTCCAAGGTCTATAAATTTAATAAATTGGTTGCTAACTTTTCTTGCAAAATACCAAACATACATTGTCATAAATATGAATAATTCAAAAAACAAAAACATCCAACGTTCTTTTATTTTAGCTACATTGGCAACAAAGAATGATGATTCTATAATAACAAAAACACCAAGAATTGCAAATACCATTATTTTATTCCAACGAAGTTTATAAAGTAAAAAGAAACCTAATAAATAAGTTGTCATCATCATGGCAATGGTAATTGAAAAGCCATAAGCTGCTTCCATGTGCCCGCTTTCTTTAAAATATAAAGTCATTAAAATGCAACCAAACCAAAGTATTGCATTAATACTTGGAATATAAATTTGCCCTTTTAGTTCTGTTGGTTGCCTTACGGTTACTCTTGGCCAAAAATTTAAATTGATTGCTTCGCTAATTAAAGTAAACGAACCACTAATTAAAGCTTGCGATGCAATAATGGTGGCCGCTGTAGCAATAATAATACTTGGTAATAAAAACCATGTTGGCATAATTTGAAAGAAAGGATTTCTGCCACTAAGTAATGGTTGCCCTTGATGCATTAACCATGCTGCTTGCCCTAAGTAACAAGCTATTAAACTAATTTTTACAAATGCCCAAGTAATACGAATGTTTTTAATACCACAATGCCCCAAATCGCTATACAAAGCTTCGGCACCGGTAGTGCAAAGAAACACAGCACCCAATAACCAAAAGCCTTTTGGATAATGTACTAAAAGGTTATAACCATAATGCGGATTTAATGCTTTTATAATACTTGGATAATGTGCAATTTGTGAAATGCCTACAACTAAAAGCATTGTAAACCATATAGCCATTATAGGCCCGAAAAATTTACCAATAGTTTGTGTGCCAAAACGTTGAAAAAAGAACAATGCAGAAATAATAGCTATTACAATGCCTACTGTTAATATGTTTCCGGGAACAATAATATTTTCTAAACCTTTTACAATGTTTAAACCCTCTACTGCCGATGCAACAGAAATAGGTGGTGTAATAATGCCATCTGCTAATAATGTAGTTGCACCCAAAATGGTAGGTATTACTAATTTTTTACCATATCTGCGAACTAAAGCATATAAAGAAAAAATACCTCCCTCACCTTCGTTATCTGCTTTAAGTGTTAGCCAAATATATTTTACGGAAGTTTGAAAAACTAATGTCCAAAAAATACAGGAAACGCCACCAAATACAAGTGTTTCTGTAATTTGCCTGTCTCCAACAATTGCTTTTAATACATATAAAGGGCTTGTACCAATATCTCCATAAATAATTCCGAGAGCTACTAAAAGTGATGCTGTTGTAACCTTATTACTAAAACCAAATTTTGCCTTGTTCATTATTATTGCTGCGTTAAGTATGCAAAAGTGAAATGCAGGTAATAAGTATGTTGTAAAAATGAAATAATGTTGTGTAAAGATTTTATAAAGATTTATTGAAATCTATATCCGATGCCACTTTCTGTAATAATATGTTTGGGTTGATTGGGATTGTCTTCAATCTTTTTTCTTAATGTGCCTACAAACACACGCAAGTATTGTGTTTCTGTCTGAAAGCCTACGCCCCAAATTTCTTTTAAAATATGTTGATGTGTTAATACTCTTCCTTCATTATTTGCAAAAAGAGCAAGCAAGTTGAATTCGGTTGAAGTTAGTTTTAAAAGTTGATTGTTTTTCTTAATAGTTCTTGCGGTTAAATCAATTTGAAGTTCATTAAAAATAAGTGTTGTGTCGTTATTAATTGCTTGCTGATTTCTACGAATGGCAGAACGAATACGAGCTAATAATTCGGCAGTGCGAAAGGGTTTGGTTAAGTAATCTGTTGCACCATTATCTAATGCTTTTACAATATCTTCTTCATTATTAATAACTGAAAGAATAATGATTGATTTATTGTACCAACTTCTTAATTCTTTTAATACTTCGTGTCCGTTTTTATCGGGCAAACCAATGTCAAGCAATATTAATTCCGGAGGATGATTGGCAGCCAATACAATTCCTTCTTTTGCAGTTTCGGCTTGCCATACTTTATACTCATTGCTTTCTAATGCTATTTCAAGCAACTTGCGTATTTGCGGTTCATCATCTATAATTAATATTTCTATTTTATTCATTTTTTAAACTGTTGATGTATGTTGTTTCAACCGGCAATTCAACAATTATTTTTAAGCCTTTTGGTAAATTATTTATGGCACTAATTTTTCCATTATGTGCTTCTGTAAAACCTTTAGCTATAGATAATCCTAAACCTGTGCCACCTGCTTTTGTGTTGGGTAATCTGTAAAATTTGTTGAACACTTCACTTAATAATTCTGTAGGAATACCATTGCCATTATCGGTAATAATAATACTTAAAACATTATCAATAACCAATGCTTCAATATTTATTATAGTATGGTTGGGTGTGTATTGAATGGCATTGGCAATAATATTTTTTATAACTTGTTCTATTAAACCACTATCCATTTTGCAAATAGGTAAGGCATCGTTGGTGGTGTAAATAATTTGTTTATTGGTAGTTGTTTTTTGAATAACTAAGTTTATTAATTCATTTACATCGCACCATTGCAAATGTAGTTTTAGTAAACCTGTTTCAAGCCTACTAATATTTAATAAATTTTCAACTTGATCATTTAATCTAATACTTGCAATATCTATTTGAGATAGCAACTCGTTTTGTTGTATTGATGAAAGTTTATTATTGTTTCCTTTTATTGTATCAACGGCACCAAGTATAGTGGCAATTGGTGTTCTTAATTCGTGTGAAAGTGAGTTTAGTAAAGTGTTATAAAGTTTAATGGTGTTTTCTTTTTCTTCTCTATCTCTTGCTTGTTTTTCGGTTTGTTTTATTTTAAATGTAAGCACGGCATTTATTAATGCTACCGAAAAATATAAACAAAACATAAGTAAGTCTTCGGCTGTATTAATATGAAATGTGTAAATAGGTGGAATAAAAAAGAAGTTCCATATTAAAGCACTTAGCAGTGCTGAAATTAATACTGGCATAATATCAAACAACATTGCCAGTATTGAAACTGTCATTAATAATAGTAGTGCTATAACTTTATAACCTATTAAATGTGTTGTAAAAAAACAACCAATTGATACAAATAATACAATTGTAATACTTGTAAGAAGTTGTGTAGATTTTGAAAATTGCCTTGTGTTAAATATGCCCAATTTTTAATATTGTTTTATTCAGTAAATGTAAACTGCAAAACATAAAAATTTAATAAAGAAGAACAACAATTATTGAAGTTTAAAAAATTTAAGTGACCCCGCAGGGAGAGATATATCGTTTTATTAATATTTATTCAATTTTACCTTAATTGACTGAAAGTTCAATGTTTTCAATAGTTTTAGAGAATTTTGTCAAAGTTTGCGGTCAATTGAAGTCAAAAGAAAACAAAAGAAAACAAACAAATTTGACTACTAGATTGAATACTAAAAATTAATAAAATGGCTACTGTAAACTTTTATTTAAAACAACCAAACAAAAAAAATCTTTGCTTAATTGTTTTGGTTTATCAAAGTAAAGGGCAAAAATTTAATTTCTCTACAAAAATTTTTGTTGAAAGAGAAAATTGGAATGGAACTGAAATCAAAGGAAAATCTTTGGATGCTATTGAATATAATAAAAAGCTTAGAAGCTACTTAGATATAATAGCTGATATACAAAAAGAAGCACTAATTAATAATAAATATTATACTACTTCATTGGTTGAATCAAAATTTAAAATGCGGTTACATTCTGCTCTCTCAAATCAAAGCGAATTTTTTCAGTTTTATGATAGATTTCTTAATGAATCAAAAATTACAAAAACCGCAAGTACAATAAGAAATTTAGCTTGCACAAGAACAAGGCTTAAAGATTTTGAAAAGGATAAAAAAATTAAACTGAGTTTTGATATTGTTGACAGACAACTTTATGACCAATTAGTAAGCTATTTTATTATTGATAGAGGTTACCTTAATAATACGGTAGGTAAACATATAAAAGCTTTAAAAGCATTTTTAAATTATGTTAAAAATCACGGTTGGACAACTGTGCAATACAACCTTTTTGGATTTAAAGTTTTTAAAGAAGATGTTGATGTAATTGCATTAACTGAAGAAGAACTTTTTAAAATATACTATTGTAAAGATTTATCTGAAACATTAGAACAGGTAAAAGATTATTTCTGCCTTGAATGTTTTACCGGCTTAAGATTTTCTGATATAGCAAGAATGCAAGATGAAAATGTAAAAGGAGATTTTTTAGAATTTAGAACACTTAAAACAAAAGATACTTTATTCGTTCCTCTAAACAGATTTGCAAAAGAAATTATTGAAAAATACAGAGGAAAATTTTTGGGCAGACCCATTCCACCAACGCTAACCAATCAAAAATCTAATGAATATATAAAAGATGTTGCTGAAATAGCAGGCGTAACGGATATGATGATGATTGAAAAATTTAGTGGCTCAAGAAGAATTGTAATTAAGAAACCTAAATGCGATTTAATTACTACACATACTGGTAGAAAAACTTTTATTTCTCTTTCTTTTGAAAAGAAAATGCCCGCTGAAATGATTATGAAAATAACAGGTATTAGAAGTTGGGGTACACTAAAAAAATATTTGAAAGTATCTGAAAAATCAAAATTGATTGTGATGAATGAATTTTGGAATAAATCTTTTGTTTCTATTGGATAAACCTTAATTTTACATTGCTAAAAATAAAGCACAATGTTGTTTGAGTTCTTTCGGTTATCAAACAACTTCTTCAAAAACCGACCTTTTGGCTAAATTTTAGCCCGTTTTTTTAAGCTGAATTTCTCAGCATCTCTCTTAAAATTTTTTTAAATAAAAACAATGTTTGTAGCTAACATGTCAAAAGGCGAATTAGCGGCTTTTATTAAAGATTCAATTAAAAACAGTGTATTAGAACTTAAAAATGAGTTCTCTTTTTTACCCAAACCAACAGATGAAGATTTCTGTACAATAGACCGAGTTATTGCAAGGTTTAAAATAACCAAACAAACAGTACACAACTGGGCAAAACAAGGCAGAGTAAGGAAATATAAACTAAACGGCAGGGTACTTTATAAATTAAATGAAATTGAAAATAATTTTAATAAGTAAAATATGCGATTAATGTACGTTGAATATCAAGATATGTTAAATTCAATTGAAAAAATTATTAACCAAAAGTTGGATTCCTTTATAACAGAATTTACCAATAAAATTCAAAAAAGTAAAAAACTTTTAACTAAAACAGAGTTATGTTCTGCTCTTAATATTTCAAGACCAACCTTAGATAATTGGCTAAAAAACCCTACACTAAAAGGAGTTTTAAAACCAGTCTTTGAAAAAAGAGGAGCAAGATATTTTTTTGATGAAGATGAATTCAAAAAGGTTATTGCAGAAAATTCCAAAGTATTCTCAAACGGAAAAGATTATAACTATAAATGTGTACTCGAAACGCCTAATTGGAAAAAAGATGTTCGCAGATATAATGAATTAAATTTTGTAATCTATAATAATAGATTATTAAATGAAGAGGAGAAAAAATTTTACAATGAGTTTTGTGAATCTTCGGGCAACAGAAACCTTTTAAAAACATAATACGCCATAAGAGAAGGGCAAGAAACTAACTTGCCCTTTGCTTTTAAATTCATTTACATTTAATGTAAAAAATCAAATAGGAAACGTAAAAGTTCCGCCCGCAGTGGGCGGCAGTTGGCATATGTTATAGACATATGCCATTTTGATTCTGAATGATTGCTAACTTGTGATATAAGCTAAGGAACTACCTGCACCGTTCCTTGCGTCGCACTCTTGTACAATAGCTTTTCATGGCAACAATTAGTATCATATTATTTAATTAATTATTCAACATCAGCAAAGATTTTCAAAAGCTTAAAAAACACGCCTGCGGTTTCCAAAAGACTACGGCATAAACACAAATCTGATCTTCATTGTTTTTGAAAGACTTTTAACCTTAACACAATTGGCAAATTCATTTTTCCTGCGTTAAAAGAATTTGCTTGCCAACAAAATACTTTCAAAAACAATTGCCTTCATTTATTCCGTTTCCTTTTGGAAATTTTTTAAACTTTTGTATGGGCTGCTTAAGTTGAATAATGAATATTTATAATTTTTTTTAATAGATTATTTCAGCATCCAGTTTCTTATTTTTGGAGGTATATTGATGGGAAATTGTTATACATAAAATCAGTTACAAAACAAATCAAGAACAACAAATGAGCATTAACATTCTAAAATACGAAGGCGATGTATGGCGTACAGCCGATTTACTATTGGGTGCAGGTATCAAGCAAAGCGATTTTCCAAAATTTATGATGCCCTATTTTGCCTTAATTATGGTAGAGAGTAGGTTGATTAGAGAAAGTAACAAACTTAAAGAAACACATACAGATTTAGATATTGAAGATTTTATAGAACTATTCCAGGAGGAAGGCTTAGGCTACAATGATTTTGTAATTCGTAAAAACAAAACATTGAAAGACATTTGTAAAAACGATAAAACCTTTGATGTAGATTTTCATTCATACCTAAAAGCCTTTGACCCCGAAACTCGTTACCTATTAGGTGTAGATAAAGGCACTGAAGAAGAAAAGTTTTTAGATATTTCAGGCGTTACAGGACAACTCAAAAAGAAACGAATTTTATTTGAAACGGTACAGGCTTGGAGTGAAATAGACCTTACCCCTTTTAGCAATTCTGAAATAACAACCCTTGAAGAACACATAAAGCGTAAATGGGCAGATATATCAGCAGAAACAGCAGGAGAGCAATATACACCCGATGATATTATTTCTTTAATCTCTGAAATCATTGCTTCTAAAATTGAAAACAACGGCAAGTTTCTAACAATCTATGACCCTACTTGTGGCGGTGGCAACCTTTTATTTGGTGTAGAAGATAAAATACAAGACCTATACCCAAGCCGACCTACTGCAACCTATGGGCAAGAGTGGAACGGTACTTTATACGCCTTAGCAAAAATTGAAAGCCGTTTTAGAAAAGATACTCAAATAGAATACGGTAACACCTTAACCGATATTGGTAAATTTTGGGATAAAACTTTTAGTATTATAGTAGCCAATCCACCTTACGGTGTTGATTGGAAAGGCTTTGAAAAAGACATTAGAAACGATACTACCGAAAGGTTTGTTGCTTTACCTTCAATTAGTGATGGGCAGTTTTTATTCACCCAACACATACTACACAAGTTAGCTGATGATGGTTTAAGTATTGTAGTTCATAATGGATCTACTTTATTTAGTGGCGATGCAGGTAGTGGCGAAAGCAATATCCGAAAACACTTTTTTGAGCAAGATTGGGTAGAAGCCATTATTCAAATGCCTACCGATGAATTTTTCAATACAGGTATCTATACTTATTTGTGGATATTCAATAAAAATAAACCAGCCAACAGAAAAGATAAAGTAATACTAATTAATGCCAGTGAACTTTGGGAACAACTAAAGAAAAGCAAAGGTAAAAAGCGAAAGCAAATGAACCCAAGCAATAGAGCAGAAATTGTAAAAGCATTAGCCGATTTTAAGGACAATAGTTTTGCCAAAGTATTTGATAAATGGCACTTCTATTACAACAAACAAAGCATAATGCTTACCAATATTGATGAAGAGGGTAAAGCGTTAATGATTAATGATAAATTGTTAATGATGAATGAGAAGAAAATGGTTAATGATGATTTATTAATGATTAATGAAGAAAAAGAGAAAAAGTCTTACAAATTAGAGCCGATTAAAATTATACAGTTTGCCGAAAATGAAAAAACGGAAATAACCGAATTTGATATAACAGAAGAAATTGCAAAAGCAAACAATTACAATACCATTACCGAATATTTTGAAACAGAAGTAAAACCCATTATTGACAATTTTGACTACAAAGAAAACAAGCTATATATACAAACTAAAGAAGCCATAATTACTTACGATAGCAATATTGAAAGTTTAGTAATTGTTGACAAACTACCATTAACAATTAATCATTCACCATTAATCATAAAAAAACTTGGTTGTGGTAAAATAGTAATAAAAGCCGCTGCCAAAAAAGACAGCAAAACCAAACTAACAAAAAGCATATCCATTACTGTAGAGCTTACTAAAGACCTACAAAAAGATTATGAAATAATACCGTACCATCCACACGAAGCCACCAACCAACGAAATATAGATGCTTTTATGGCTAAGTACATTACCAAACCTTATGAGTATATAGACAATGTAATAGGCGTAGAAATCAACTTTAATAAAGTGTTTTACACACCAGAGCAATTACGACCTATTGAAGCTATTACTAACGATTTAGAGCAGTTGGAAACACAATTAATACATTTAGAAAGTGAATTAGATTTATGAGAAAATATGAGGAAATAAAATTTATTGGCTTCACAGGTTTATCTGTAATACCTGAACATTGGAACATTGGTAGAATTAAAGATATTTCTACTGTTAAAGGAAGAATTGGATTTAGAGGTTATACAAAAGGTGATTTTGTAGAAAAAAATCAAGGAGGATTAGTAATTGGTGCTACAGAAATGACTGATAGAGGAAATATAGAAATTAAAAATCCACAGTTTCTATCTTGGCAAAAATATTATGAATCGCCAGAAATAATTTTGAAACTAAATGATATTGTTTTAGTACAAAGAGGTAGTACAGTTGGTAAAGTTTCAATTATTGGTTTAGAAAGTGTGAACGCTACAATAAACCCCTCATTGGTTATTTTAAAGAAAATTAAAACTAATAATCAATATCTGCTTTATTATTTGATGTCACCTTTTATACAAGGTTATATTTCTGCACAAACAGCAACTACAGCAATACCAATGATTTCACAAGAACAAATTGGGAATTATGAAGTAGTTCTTCCACCCCTCACAGAACAAACCCAAATAGCCACCTACCTTGATGCCAAAACCCAAGCCATAGATAAAAAAATAAGCCTACTCACCACCAAAATTGAATATTACAAAGAGTTAAGAAAAACCATTATCAATAATGCAGTTACCAAAGGCTTAGATAAAAAAGTAAAGTTGAAAGAAAGTGAGTTGGGTTTAGTGCCTTGCCATTGGGCAATTAAAAGAATTAAAGATGTTTGTAATTCTATTGCAGGTGGTACACCTCAAACAAATATTCAAGAGTATTGGGTTGGTAATATTCCGTGGATTCCTTCGGGGAAAGTTCAAAATAATATAGTTATTGCAGAAATTGTAGAAGATTACATTTCTAAAGATGCATTATTAAAAAGTTCTACAAAAATGGCAAAGAGAAATTCCATTTTAATCGCATTAACAGGTGCAACTTGTTCTAATATTGGCTACTTAACATTTGATACAGCAATTAATCAATCTATAGTTGCACTTTCTAAAATAGGGAATAATTTATCTGAAAAATATATTTATTACTTACTTATTTCTCAAAGAGAAAAATTAAGAACATTGATGACAGGTGGTGCTCAAGGTGGTATAAATCAAGAAGATGTAAAATACTTTTTGATTCCGTTCCCACCCAAACAAGAACAAACCGAAATAGCCACCTATATAGATGCTAAAACCAGCACCATAGATGCCATAATTAATAATTTACAATTAACAATTAATAATTATTACGAACTGCGAAAAACATTAATCAATGATGTAGTAACAGGTAAAATAAAAGTAACAGATTAAAAATATAAATATGAACAATAAAGAAATTGCCATTTTTGAGGCAAAGCATATAAGAAGGCATTTTGATGATAAATCAGAAGTATGGTTTTTTGCCATAGTAGATATAATACAAGCACTTACCGAAAGCCCTAATCCACAAGTTTATTGGAGAGTATTGAAAAAACGATTAAAGGCAGAGGGAAATGAAAGCGTTACAAATTGTAACGCTTTGAAAATGGTTGCGACTGATGGCAAAATGCGACTAACAGATGTAGGCAATGTAGAAGATATTTTCCGTCTAATCCAATCTATACCCAGCCCCAAAGCAGAGCCATTTAAGCAATGGTTAGCCAAAATAGGCTACGAAAGAATACAAGAAATACAAGACCCCAGCCTAAGTATGGATAGAGCCAGAGAAAATTGGCAAAAAATGGGCAGGAGTGAAAAATGGATACAACAACGAATGACAGGGCAAGAAACCCGAAACAAACTCACCGATTATTGGAAAGAAAGTGGCGTAACCCAAAAAGACGAATTTGCTATGCTTACCAGTATTATTCACCAAGAATGGACAGGACTTACCGTAAAAAAACATAAAGAACTCAAAGGCTTAAAATCTCAAAACCTTAGAGACCATATGAGTGAAGCCGAACTCATTTTTACAGCCTTAGCCGAATTATCTACAAGGCAAATAGCCGAAACCGACAAGGCAAAAGGCGTAGCAGAAAATGCCAAAGCCAGTAAAAAAGGTGGAGCAGTTGCCAAAAATGCTCGAAAAGAATTAGAAGCCAAAACAGGCAAAAGTGTAATTACAGGCGATAACTTTTTACCACCAAAAAAAGAGAGTAAGAAAATTAAAAAATAAAATGAAAAGACTGCATTTATATAAAAAAGAAACACCCAGTATTTTGAGGTGTCAAACATTGGATACTATCCAAAGTGTGGGAGCTAATTTAATATTAAAAAGCAATCTTACATACCCTGTATCATTACTGACAACCTACACAGATGTGTATTATGATGTAAGTAAAATTGCAAGGCAAATATACAATTATTTTTTCAACATCTGTTACCGAGTATTCCTCGTTAACTCTTTCCAAATTGGAAATAGTTCAAATCAAGTTATTTCCATTTTGGAAACAACTCAAAAAATCAGGGCAATCAGTTTAATCAACAATATCAAGGTTCAGACAATATGCAAGAATTAGACTTACAAGATAAATACCTCATTAACTTTCTTTGTGAAAGACAAGACGGTATGCAGTATAAAGAAGCCAAAGCAAATACGGTTTCCAACCTATTTTTTTTGGTTGAAGATTTGAAACATTTTATTTCAGAAACTTCACTCAATAAAGACAATTACCGAAAGCTATTGAAGAAATTTAGTAGCGAAAAAGAATTGTTAGATGAGTTTTGCAAGTTCTTAGATGAGAGGGTTAAATCTTCTGCTAATATGGCGTTGTTTATTAATAACAATAAAAAAGTAGATTTTCAAGGCATACCTATTTATCTATTTTATCCAAGTGGCAGTGTTACCCACGAAGATAAATTGTTTGAAGAAAATATTTTTACTGTTATACAAGAGTTGCCTTACATTTTCAAGCATAATAGCAAACAATGCTTTTCATTCAGACCAGACCTTTCATTTTTTGTCAATGGTATTTATTTAGGATATAGCGAACTAAAAAGCAATTACAACAATCAAAATGCAAGAACCAACGGCAGAAAAAAAGTAGCTAAAGATTATCAAACAGCAGTAGAAGAATATTTGAAAATTGCAGAGGATAACGACATTAGTCAAACTATCCGTAAAGACTTTTTGAAGATATTTGAAAAAGCAATACATATTACTTCTACAGACATTAACGAAACTTATGTAATACGAAACATTGCCAATCAATTTGATTTAATTAAAAGCATAGTCCAGGCAGATACTTTTGATTTCAACGAGTACAATTTGAATATTACCAAAGATTTTAAAGCCTATCCATTACGAAATAAAACAGGTACTAAAACAGAAAGATTTGAAGAAGTTTTTAAGGCACACTATGATAAAAAAATGATAGAGAAAGAAATACTGTATTTCAACTTTTTGGAACGAGAACTAATAAGAAAAGAAGGTAGTAAAACCAAAGAATACAAGCACAATGATGGTAGATTAATTAGCCCAAGACCTAAACAGAAATTTGGTACAGATAAAGTATTAAGCAAGATAGATGAATTTTTAGAACACGAAACCGAACCTGATTATTTTATAAATAAGTTAGAAGCAGAACTAAAAGCCAAAGGCGTAGGAGCAGAACAAATAAAAGAACTCATTAGTAAAAGGCAGAAATACCAAAACAATAAAAATATCTATTCCTTATTATTGCAATATTCAGCAGGGTTTGGTAAATCTAATATTATTGGTTGGACAGCATTGCAGCTAAAAGATTTACATAAAAACGGTGCTTATGTATATGATAAAATAATGTTGGTTGTAGATAGGTTGCAATTACGAGACCAGTTAGATACAATGTTGCACAATATGAATATTCAAAAAGGAATGTTTATAGAAGCCTCAGACCCAAAGTCGTTTAAATTGGCTTTAAGCAGCGATAAACGAGTTGTTGTAGTAAACCTTCAAAAGTTTGAAAGTGTTAATAATATTATTGATCCTGCCATAGTAAAAAAACTTTCAACACTTCGTATTGCTTTTTTAATAGACGAAATACACCGTAGTAATAGTGGTGTACAGCACGAAGAAATGATAAGTGTTTTTGATGAATTACAAAGCAGTTTTGATAATAATACAGCCTACAATAAATCAAGGCAAAAAAAGAATCTGATAGTAGGTTTCACAGCCACACCAAGCGACCATACATTAGCAAGGTTTGGTGAGTTTAATAAATATGCAGAAGCTGAAAAAATATGGATTCCCTTTGACAGCTACACAATGAAAGAAGCTATTGAAGATGGTTACATACTAAATCCAATCAAAGGCATAGTACCAGTTTCTGCAAAAATGTTTTTTGAAATACCTGACAATGAATTAGAAGGATTTGAGGGTGATACAGGTTATGAAGAAATACCAGACAATACAGATACAGGTATAGATGAATACGGTAAAAAATATGCTATTCGTAAAAAGAAAATTTATGCTAATAATGATAGAATAGATGCTATTGCCAAATTTATTGTACAGAGGCTTATTACAACAGTTTACCACAATATTAGAGGTACAGCAAAAGCAATGTTGGCAGTTTCTTCAATACCAAATGCAATTATTTATAAAAAGAAAATTGAAAAATACTTTAACGAAATAGTACAGCAAAAAAAATACGAAAGATTTAAGGAAGCACCTGTTTACATTGTGTATTCTGATAGCCAAGACCAACCAAGTAGCAATAGCATAAATGACGGCTTAAACGAAAAGAATGTTTTACAATCCTTCAAGTTGGCAAAGAATGGTATAATCATAGTTGTAGATAAATTACAAACTGGTTATGACGAACCTAAACTACATACATTGTTTTTAGATAAAGAAATTAGAGGTATCAATGCCATACAAACCATATCAAGAGTTAATAGAACTACAAAGCATAAAAACGATTGTAAAATAATTGACTTCTCTTATAAGAATGTAAATGTAAAAAACATCAAAGTAGCCTTTGAACACTTTAGTAATGTGGTGGTATCAGACTTTGACCCATTAGGTGATGAAGAAAGATTAGACGACCTTTTTAAATCTCTTAAAACACATTCCATTTATACAAATCATTTTACAACTTTTAGTAACTATAAACAAGGTAAAGAACAAGTTCAAGCAATTTTCAATATGGTAAATAGCTTTGCTGATTATATTACAGCAAATAAAGCAGTAGCGAAACAGTTAAAAAATAGCATTAATAGTTACTATAAAATATTAAACCTTATTGAGTTTGTTTTAGACTTAGATAAAAAATATTCAGACCCAATCTTTTTAGAGTTTTGGCGTAAGTTCAATTATGAGTATAACCACCTAAATAAACCAACAGATATTATAGACGATGTAGAAATATATTTTGATAATAGAATAGGCATTGTAGCACCTAAAGATGAGGTAATAAAAAAACCAACCCCCCCTAAGAACCCTAAGCCAACTCCACCAACGGAAGGTGGCAAATATAAATTCAACATTTTAAAAGTAATTGAAAAAAGAAATCAAGAAGAAGAAGCAATAGCAGAATTAATAAAAGAGTTTGAAGCCAAAATAGAAACGTTTTTTACATACATACACACAGATGATGTAGGTAAAAGGTTAGTAGCTAAAATCAAAGATGATGGCACAACATTTAGTCAAGAAGAAATTTACCGAGACTTCTCAAAAATTTATAGAAAATACACCATCATCAACAAAGATTTGGGAGAGTTTTTTAAACGAGAAACCAAAGATAGTTTAACCCAATTGTGTGATGATTTTGAAAACACCTTAAATATATAATATCCAAGTATAGATGATGACACTACTTTATCAATAGCAGCAGAACCATAAATTACGAACGCTATGTAGTAAATTCAATTAAATATTATCGGAATATCGCTCCGGTTGATAGCAAACTAAATTTTAATTTCTTTTGTAATAAAATACTCAATGAATTTTTATTGAGTGAGTTAAACTATTTGATGAATTTCCTAAAGGTAGAGAAGCAAATAAAAAATAGTAGAAAAAAACCGATAAAATTAAACTGTAAATATTATAAATAAAAATATTATTTTTGACTACTGGATTGAATACTATTAATACAAAACCCTCTGAAAGCCCTGCTACCAAAGGGTTGTAATTTTACTCTGTGACCCCGCAGGGACTCGAACCCTGGACCTACTGATTAAGAGTCAGTAGCTCTACCAACTGAGCTACGGAGTCATTGCTTCTTACAAATTAATAAGTTACAAATGTAATTGAAAACTATTTTTATTTAAAACCATCCGCGTTTTCTAAAAATATAAATCATCCAAACGGGTATTAGTAACATTAAACTTACGGCAATAAAAAAACCGTAACGATTGTGTATGTATGGTATAATTTCAAAGTTCATTCCAAATATGCCTCCAATAACTGTGGCGGGTGCTAATAAACAAGTTACTATCGTCATTACTTTCATTACTTCATTCATTCTTAAATTAACTTGGTTTATATAAAGGTCTTGCATGGTAATCATCATATCCCGATAGTTTTCAACTAAATCATTTGCTTGAATTACATGGTCGTAAACATCTTTAAAATATTTGGTAATATTATCATTTAGCAAATTGCTTTCACTTTTTATAAATCCGTTTACCAATTCTCTTACGGGGGCAATATTTCTTTTAAGTACAATTAATTCTTTGCGTAGTTGGTTTATTCTTGCAAGGCTTTTGGTTGTTGGGCTTCGTATAATTTCTTCTTCTAAAAGTTCTATTTTATCGCCTAACTTTTCCATTACAATAAAGTAATTATCAACAATACTATCAATTAAAGCATAGCATAAATAATCTGCACCGCTTTGTCTTAATTTAGTAGTTGCTGTTTTCATTTTTTCGCGTAAACTGTTAAACACATCTCTTAATGCATCTTCCTGAAAACTAATAACATAATGGCTTCCTAATACAATACTTATTTGTTCTGTTTCTAACAATGCGTTTTGTTCATTAAAATATAACATGTTTAGTAGGCAGAATAAATGGTTATTAATTTCATCCATTTTAGGGCGTTGTCCAATACTTAAAATATCTTCTGCTACTAAATAGTGAATATTAAATTGTGTACATATTTTTTCAATTTCTTGTTTATTAATTCCTTCAATATTTATCCATTTAATAATATTTGAATTTGTAAAATGCTCGTAATTATTTGTTGCATTATAGGTATATTCTGTAAACAATTCGGCATTAAACTCATATACTGTAATTTTTGTTGAAGTACTTTCTACTCTTTCAGGTATAATGGTTGGGTTTACGGCTAATATTTCTTTAGTGCGTTCGGCAGTAAGCAGGTTAAATTTTTTTAAATAAGAAAGACTTTTTTGAAACATAGAGAATGAAGATAAATTTTAAAAAAGAAATTACAATATTGCTTTAATAATTAAAATGAATAATTGGTACTATTAAAGTAAGCCATGCATTAAAATTTGTTTATTTTACTGCAAGTACTTATTTTTGTTTTCCAGCTACGGCAGCTATCCAATATTAATAAACTAAATATCCTATTAGTGCTATGAAAAACCGAGTACTACCATTTATTTTATTTTCTATTCTATTTATTAATACAAAAGCACAAAGCAATTATTTGCCATTGGGTGTACACCTTT
This sequence comes from Bacteroidota bacterium, assembly GCA_018267725.1. Taxonomy (GTDB): domain Bacteria; phylum Bacteroidota; class Bacteroidia; order Chitinophagales; family Chitinophagaceae; genus CW01. The sequence goes on along the minus strand of JAFDXY010000015.1, from coordinate 76,782 downwards.
GTGGTGGCGAGTTTGGTGAGAATAAAATGCCAGGCACACGTGGGGTAGATTATACTTACCCCGATGCTAAAGAAATAGGATATTTTGCTTTAAAAGGTTTTAAAATGGTAAATGTTCCGTTTAGGTGGGAACGCATACAACACGCTCCCGGTGGGCCTATAGAAAGAGATGAGATTAATGAATTGAAAAGAATAGTTACTACTTGTTCTCAAAACGGAATGAAGGTTATTTTAAGCATGCACAATTTTGGAAGATTTAAAATGTACGGACAAGAATATATTATTGGCAGCCCGCAGGTAACACGCGAACATTTTAAAGCTATATGGAAAGAATTAGCAGCCACTTTTGCACCTTACGGAAACATATACGCTTTTAATATAATGAGCGAACCACATGACATGATGGGTTATAGCTGGGCTGCATCTGCACAATGGGCAATAGATGGTATTAGAGAAGTTGAAAAAACAAAAAGCATTATTATAGGAGGAGATGATTATTCTAACCCGATAGATTGGGTAAAATATAGTGATAATCTTAAATATTTAAAAGACCCCAGCAATAAAATTGTTTACGATGCCCACTGTTATTTTGATAGTGATAGATCGGGTAGATACCACCACGATTATACTTACGATGGTGCTTACGATAATATTGGTATTGATAGAGTTAAACCTTTTGTTGATTGGTTAAAAAGAAATAATAAAAAAGGAATAGTTGGAGAGTTTGGTGTACCCAGTTATGATAATAGATGGCTTAAAGTATTAGATAAATTTTTAGCTTATTTAAGCGAAGAAAAAATAAGCGGCAATTATTGGGCTGCAGGCTCTTGGTGGTACAATTATTCATTATCTATTCAACCCGTTTACGGAACCGATAAACCACAAATGTTTGTATTACAGAAATATATGTTTGCAAAAAATAATACTTCAAATAGTAATTCAAACAAAAGCAATAATATTTTAACAAAAAATACGGCTACTAATCGTAATTATATGGTAGCCTCATACAAATAATAATTTCTTCTTTAAATTAAATTGTTAAGCTGCGTTTGTGTATATGTATTGCCTTTAATTTTGTGCAGTACCTATATGAAATTTTACTTAGCATTTCTTTTATTTATCTGTACAAAATTCTTATATAGCAAGCCTGTTATAGATACTTTACCTTTTGGTATAAACCTTGCCGGTGCAGAGTTTGGCCAAACCAATATGCCCGGTGTTTATAATACAGATTATACATATCCTACAGTTGCAACTATAGATTATTTTGCTTCAAAAGGTTTTAAATTATTAAGGCTGCCATTTAGGTGGGAAAGAATACAACATGCAATGGGTGCAGCATTAGATACAGCAGAATTAAACCGCCTAACAGCATTTACAGATACTTGTGCAACCAGAGGTATTCAGGTTATTTTAGATATGCATAACTATGGTAAATACAGAATAGGTAATACAGATTATCCAATTAGTTTGGGGCAACAAGGCGATACCATTACCAAAGCATATTTTGGAAATGTATGGAGAAAATTAGCAGATGTTTTTAAAACTCGTAGCAATATTTATGGTTATGGAATAATGAACCAACCCGATAGTATGCCTTACTATACTTGGGTTTTAGCAGCACAAGAGTGTATAGATTCTATAAGAACAACTGATAGAAAAACGGCTATATTAATTGATGGACAAAATCGCTCTTTAGTAGAATGTTGGAGTATTTGTAATAGCTTATTAGGTAAGTTATCTGATACTTATAATAATCTTATTTTTTCTGCACATAATTTTTTTGATAAAGATGGTGTAGGTAATTACACTACTACATCTTATGATTCTTTAGAAGCCGATGTTTTAACCGGCGTAAAACGTGCAAAGCCTTTTGTTGAATGGTTGAAGGTAAATAACAAAAAAGGCTTCATAAGTTCTTACGGAGTTCCTAATAATGATTCAAGATGGCTTACTGTTTTAGATACGTTTATGAATTATATAAGTGCCAATTGTGTAAATGGTTCTTATTGGGCTGCCGGAGAATGGTGGAATAATTATTCCTTATCCGTTCAACCAGATGTTAATGGAGATAAAGTACAAATGCAGGTGCTTACTAAATATTTACAAACAAGTTGCACCAATATTACTACGCCCGGAACTGTTTTACCGCAAGTTTATTTTTATCCTAATCCGTTTACTTCATCCATAACAATAGATCAAGGTAATTGCAATACTTATACATCTGTTTCTATTTTTGATGCAACCGGAAGAAAGGTTTATTCCAATTCAATTCATAGCAATAAAAACATCATTAACATAAACAACCTTATATCGGGTATGTATATTGTTATTTTACGAACGAATGATAACCAAACTTATACTCAAAAAATAATGCGGTTAAAATAATAAAGGGTATAGATTGTGAAACAAAAACTACTTACACAATAACGCTATAAATAATTAACATTAATTCAAGTTTATCCACAACAATGTTTTAGCATTTCTTTAATTAAACTATTTGTTCTTACTTTAATCTCTACATTACTAACCCTTTTATATATGGCAGCAATAACCACAGCCACTAAAACCAATTACCGCATAATAAGTAATCATGGTTTTGCCGAAATAATGCAGAATGAAATTAATGGCGAGAAATCTTTACACAGTATTGCATCATTTAAAGCAGGAGATATAATTTGTAATTTTTCTCCCGAAAAAATTTTATCGCAACCAACATATTTAACAGTACAAATTGCAGAAACAGAACATATTATTTTAAATCCTGTTTTTTTACAATATATTAATCACAGTTGCACACCCAATGTTTTTTTTGATACACATTCGTTTGAATTAGTAGCACTAAAAACAATACAGCCCGGAGATGAATTAACTTTCTTTTATCCTTCAACAGAGTGGAACATGGTACAACCTTTTGCGTGCACATGTGGTACTGCTAATTGCTTGCAAACCATTGGCGGAGCAGCACATATAAACTTACAAACACTTTCAAAATATAAGCTTACACACTTTATACAACGTATGTTAAACCAATAGTTGTGCATTTAAAACAACATCATAATTTTCTACAAAAAATAAAAGTTTTCGTATTAGCTCCTTCTTTAATTACAGAAGATGCTAATATTAATTATTATTACGATTTTTCTCAAAGCATAGAAGAATACACAAAAATTTTTTCAGAATTAAATGTTGAATGGGTTTGGCAACCGGTAACCTTACACAACTATGCAACTGTTATTGAAAACATTGCTATTAATGAGCAAAAAGAAAAACTTCCTGTTGTTTTAAATTTGTGTGATGGAGATGAAGTAAACGGAACACCCGGTATTTCTATAATTCATTGTTTAGAAAAACATCAATTATTATACACCGGAGCAGATGATTATTTTTATAATATTACCACATCAAAACTGCCAATGAAAAAGGCATTTGATAAATACAAAGTACCCACTGCCAATTGGTTGCCCATTTCAAATAGGAAAAATATTGATAAAAAAATTTTTGAAAAATTAGGAAGTCCCGTAATTGTAAAACCTGCGGTAAGTGGTGGCAGTATGGGTGTCGGAATAAAAAATATTGTAAATAATTATAATGAGTTAGAAGAACAAATTTGTAAAATGTTTGATGGTTACCGAGGTTGGCAATTAACAACCGATGGTATTATTGCAGAAGAATTTATTGATGGTCCCGAATACACCGTACTAATTGCAGGAAGTTATAACAACCCAGAAACAGCAATAATATATGCACCGGTAGAAAGAGTATTTCATCATTCATTACCCGATAATGAAAAATTTTTATCGTTTGATAGACTTTGGGAAATTTATGAAGATGAAACGCCCATGCCCAACAATGAAAATTTTTATGAATACGTTTCTCCCGATATTTCATTACATGAAAAAATAAAACAAATTAGCTGGAATGCTTATGTGGCAGTAAAAGGAAAAGGTTACACCAGAATTGATTTACGCATGGATAAAAAAACAAAAAATATTTATGTGTTAGAAGTTAATGCCCAATGCGGTTTAAGTGATGATGAAAATTATACATCAATAGGTGCCATACTACGTTTAAGCAACAATACATTTAAAGAATTAATAGTACATATTTTAGAAGATGCTATTAACCGTAAAAAAACTTCTGCAAAAATTGTACAGGTAAAAACAAGAAAAAGTAAAACAGCAGTGGCCGCTGCTTCATAATAAATTAACGGCAACTGTTTTATGAAAGTTTGTGTACTGCTACCCGATTATTCAACTTCCAAAGTAGATTATCAATATTACGACCCACCAAGAAACTTAACAACCTTATTACCTAATAATGAAGTAGTAACTGTTTTTTTAAACAAACTTACCACTTACAAACAACTTAAAACCCTTTCTATACAAGGGTTTGATGTATTTGTAAATTTATGCGAAGGTTATTTAGAATGGGAAGTACCAAGCATTGATGTTATTTATACTTTAGAAATTTTAAACCTCCCGCATACAGGCCCTTCAACTCAATTATACGATCCGCCAAAAGAATTAATGAAATATATTGCTTATTGCAGTAATATTTTAACACCCAATTATATTACGGTAAATAATAATATTTTAAATAATGAAGAACTGGCTTTGCTGCACTATCCGCTATTTATAAAACCTGCAAAAGCTGGGGATAGTTTAGGCATTGATGAACATTCTTTAGTAAATAATAAAACAGAACTTCAGCAAAAAATAAATTCAATAAGTAAAGAATACAATGAAATTTTAGTTGAAGAATATATTGCAGGAAGAGAATTTACTGTTTTAGTAATGGCAAATGATGATGGCAAAACCTGTACAGCATTACAACCTGTAGAATTTATTTTTCCTGAAGGAAATAAATTTAAAACCTATGCACTTAAAACAAGTGAATTACATACCGATGCAAATATTCCTGTAAAAAATGAACTTCTTTCTAATCAATTAAAACAAGCAGCACAAAAAATTTTTACTGCTTTTAATGGCATTGGTTATGCCAGATTAGATTTTAGAATGAATAATAAAAATGAATTATATTTTTTAGAAATAAATTTTACATGCTCTGTTTTTTACACTAACGGATACGAAGGCAGTGCAGATTATATTTTAAAGTTTGATGGTATTGGTCAGCAAGGTTTTCTTAATCATATTATTAACGAAGGCATAGCACGCCACCAACGCAAACAAAAAAAATACATAATAAAAGGTAATGCCATTGCAGGATACGGTATTTATGCAACTACAAATATTAATGCCGGAGAAATAATTTTTAAAGGAGAAGAAAAAGCACAACGCATAGTAACCAAACAATATGTTGATGCTAATTGGAACCAACAACAACAAGAAGATTTTAAACGATACGCCTATCCTATAAGTAAAAATGTATATATTTTGTGGGATGAAAACGCTGCAGAATGGGCTCCGCAAAACCACAGTTGCAATGCCAATACCGGCTATTTGGGCTTAAACGTAATAGCTTTGCAAAACATTAACAAAGGCCAAGAACTTACTTTAGACTATGCTACATTGTTAGATGAAACTGCACAACCCTTTGATTGCCAGTGTGGTTGTAACAACTGTAGAGGCCTTATAAAAGGTAGCACTAACAATTCAATTGACAAAAGGGCATCTTCTGCCAATTAAATTCTACTTTAAATTTACCGCCACTTACTTACACATTAAACACGTGCTTAATTTACGTGTCTTATTCCACCTTATTAAAAATAATTAATAGAATTTAGAAGTAAATTTTTTATGCCGCAGTTAGCAATTATAAAAACTATTTTTCATAAACACAGGTTACAACTGCTGCTTACTTATACCTTATTTTCTTTAGAAATGTTAGGCTCTTTATTACGTCCGTTTTTTTTAGGCAAAGCAGTTGATGGTTTAATTGAGGGAAATTATAAAGGGTTAATAATTTTATCTGTAATACAATTACTATGGGTTATTATTGGCGTTATCAGACATCGTTATGATACCAGAACCTATTCGGCTATTTACACTTCATTGGTTACAAAATTTTTAAGCAGAAAATATGCAAGTTCAGAAGTTTCAAAACTAAGTGCCCACTCAACCTTAGCAAGAGAGTTTGTAGATTTTTTAGAGTTCGATTTTGTGTATGTAATGGAAGCAGCGTATAACATACTTGGCTCATTAATTCTTTTATTTTTTTACGATAGAAATGTTGTGCTTATTTGTATGGCTGTATTAATTCCGGTATCATTAATAAGCTATTTCTACGGAAAAAGAATGAAGCGTTTAAACAAAGCCAAAAACGATGAGTTAGAAGAACAAGTAAATATTATTGGTAGCGGAAATAATTTATCTATCCGCAGGCATTATGATAAACTTCGTAAATGGCAAATAAAAATATCCGATCAAGAAGCATGGAACTTTGGTATAATGGAATTAATGGTAATTGTTGTAGTTGCTGCTGCATTAATGGTAACACAAAAAAAAGTATTGATAGAAGGAGTTTATGCCGGTGAACTTATTGGAATTTATAATTATATATTAAAATTTATTTCAGGGCTTGATACTATACCATATACAGTACAACGACTTACTTTTTTAAGTGATATAACCAAACGGATAGAATTAGAAGCAGAAGATATTGAAGACCCAAAACGTATGGCTGTAAATGAATAATATTAGATATTTACAGAATAATGCAACATGCTCTCAAAATTTTTTTAGATACAAAAGTTGAACAATACAATCAACCCAATTTTATTGTAAAAGATCCTATAAGTATTCCGCATTTATTTACTAAAAAGCAAGACATAGAAATTGCAGCATTCTTTGCAAGCATATTTGCTTGGGGCAACAGAACCATTATAATTAATAAATCTAAAGCGTTAATGCAGTTGTTTGAAATGCAGCCGTATCAGTTCATTACACAACATTCGCCAAAAGATTTAAAAAAATTATTACAGTTTAAGCATCGCACATTTAATGCAACAGATTTATTATACTTTATAGAATTTTTAAAACATCATTATTCAAAACATAAAAGTTTAGAAACTGCTTTTACACAACATGGTAATACGGTTGAGGAAATGCTTACGGGTTTTCATAACTATTTTTTTTCTTTAAATGATGTTCCTGCAAGAACAAAAAAACATATTGCTACGCCACAAAAAAAATCAAATGCAAAAAGGTTAAATATGTTTTTGCGTTGGATGGTTAGGAATGACGATAAAGGTGTTGATTTTGGTTTATGGAAAAGCATTTCGCCATCTCAATTAATTATTCCTATTGATGTGCATGTGGCAAGAGTTTCCAAATATTTTAATTTGTTACAACGCCAACAAATAGATTGGCAAGCTGCTGTTGAATTAACCAATACTTTAAAAACTTTTGATGCTTTAGACCCTGTTAAATATGACTTTGCTTTGTTTGGTTTGGGTGTAATGGAGAAATATTAACTTGTATAAAATTGTATGATGTTAGAAATTGAAAAAATACAATCAATGAGTTTTGATGATTTGTGTAAAGCAATAAATAATTTAATTGCTAATAATTTTTCTGCACTCGTTCAATTATTATATAAAATTGATGTTGATGAAAAAAAATTAAAAAAAGTATTGAGCGAAAATAAAAATACAGATGCTGCTGCACTAATAGCTAATATGATTATTGAACGATTAAAACAAAAACAAACAACTAAAAAATTATTTAATAATCATAAACCTGATAATGATGCCGATGCTTGGTAATAGTTTATTGAAATTTCTTTAAAACATAAAACTTCTTATAACGAAAATGTTTTTAATAATATTATGTTTTATTTGGCACAAACATTTGTATGCAGTATAATATAACTGAAATAAATCATTTAATTCGCCATCGCCGTTCGGTATTTCCTAATCAATTTATGGCAGGTAAAAAAATTGATGATGATATAATTAAAGAAATATTAATTAATGCTATATGGGCACCCAACCATGCACATACAGAGCCTTGGTTTTTTAAAGTTTTTTGTAATAAAGGTTTACAAACTTTTGCAAACTTTCAAAGCGAGTTATATAAAAAAGAAAGTGGCACATCATTTAAAGAAAATAAATATCTTAAATTACAAACACAACCTTTGTTGGCATCTCATATTATTTCAATAGGCATGAAACGCAATGCAGATAAGCATATTCCTGAAATTGAAGAAATAGAAGCAGTAGCTTGTGCAGTGCAAAATATTTATTTAAGTGTTAGTGCTTATGGTTTGGGCGGATATTGGACAACAGGCGGTGTTACTTATATGAACAATACAAAATCTTTTTTTGGTTTAGAAGAAGAAGATAAGTTATTAGGATTTTTTTATATTGGTTATGTAGCAGTTGCATCGGCCGTTGCTAAAAGAAAACCTTAGAAGAAAAAATTATTTGGGTAAATGAATAGTTGATGCTTTAAAAATAATTTTTATGCAATTACATATTTATAAAAATGCAGATGAATTAAATGAAGCATTTGCAAATTGGCTAATTAATTATATTAACACAACCTTGCAAACGCAAAACAAATTTACTATTGCATTATCTGGCGGTAATACACCAAAAAAATTAAATGAATTGTTGGCTTCAGAAAAATATAAGCATAAAATTGATTGGACTAAGCTTCATTTTTTTTGGGGAGATGAAAGATTTGTTCCGTTAAATGATGAACGCAATAATGCAAAAATGGCTTTTGATACTTTGCTAAATTGCGTTTCTGTTATTAAAGAAAATATTCATATCATTCAAACAGAAAATATTACACCCGAACAATCTGCCAAACAGTATGAAAATGTGCTACAGCAATACTTTCAAGAAACTACTTTTAGTTTTGATTTGGTATTATTAGGCATGGGAAATGATGGGCATACACTTTCTTTATTTCCGCATCAACCTGTTATTCAAGAAAATAAAAAATGGGTTAGTAGTTTTTGGTTAGAAAATCAAAACATGTATCGCATTACATTAACGGCTCTTATTGTAAACAAAGCAAAGTGTGTTACTTTTTTAGTAACCGGTAGCGATAAAGCAACTGCATTAAAAGAAGTGTTGGAAGGAGAAAAAAATATTGATATGTTTCCTTCACAAATAATTAAACCCGAAAAAGGTTTGCTGTATTGGTTTGTAGATGAAGCTGCTGCAAGTTTATTAAGCAGTAATAAATAGTTTTATACACTACACAATTTCTTTAACAACATCTCTAACAACTTTTGGTTTACCTAAAGTATAGTAGTGCAAAACAGGTACGCCAAATTGTTTTAATTCTTTACTTTGGTTAATTAACCATTGTGTGCCAACGGCTTCAACATCAGCATCGGTTTTACATTTCATTACTTCTGTAGAAAGTTCGGTAGGAATATCAACATGAAAAATTCTTGGTAAAACGCTTAATTGCTTTTTGCTTGTTATAGGTTTTAATCCGGGAATAATTGGAACATTAATTCCTAAATCTCTACAACCTTTTACAAAACTGAAAAACTTTTCATTATCAAAAAACATTTGCGTCATAATATAATCTGCACCTGCATCAACTTTGTTTTTTAAACGTTGCAAATCAATTTCTAAATTAGGTGCTTCAAAATGTTTTTCGGGATAGCCGGCAGTGCCAATACAAAAATTAGTTTTACCTCCGTTTTGAATATCTTCATCTAAATAAATTCCATGATTTAAACTAACCACTTGCTTTTGTAATTCAATAGCATAGCCATGTCCATCTTTCGAAGGAATAAAACTTGCTTCATTTTTTTCTGCATCTCCACGTAACACCAATACATTATCAATTCCTAAAAAATTCAAATCAATTAAAGCGTCTTCACACTCACGTTTAGTAAAACCTCCACAAATAAAATGAGGTACGGTATCTACTTTATAATGATTCATTAAAGCTGCACAAATACCAACAGTGCCGGGGCGTTTACGAACTTCTACTTTATCAAAAGTACCATCGGTTTTTTTCTTAAACATACTTTCACTTCTGTGATAAGTTACATTAATCCAACTGGGTTTAAATTCCATTAAAGGGTTTAAGTGGTCGTAAATAGAATTAATACTTTTACCTTTTAATGGCGGTAAAATTTCAAAAGAAATTAAAGTATTTTTTGCTTGTGCAATATGTTCGGTTACTTTCATTATTTATAAATAGAATTGCAAACATAAAATAATCAGTTTATAAAAAAACAAAAGCCTTTATTAAAAGGCTTTTGATAGATAAATTATTTTTAAATATTTATAAAGTTCTTTTACCTTTTACGGTAATGTTGCCACTTCCATCGTTAAATGTACCTTCAAATGTATCGCCGTTTACAGTAGCAATTTGTGTAGTTGTACCTTGCCCCCAATATAAAATGTTATTTGCATAAGTTCCATTGATATCGGTAGCTGAAGAGCCTCCTTTTGCTCTAGATTTACCCACCCATCCTTTTACTATAGTAGATACAAGAATATTGAATGTTCCATCTTCATTATTTCCTGCGTTATGATATGTACCCTCAAAACATCTTACTAAAGCAGAGGAAGTTTCTTTTGCAATACTAAATACAGAATTGGGATGTCCCGGTATATTGCTTGTTGTAATAGAAGGGCTGCTGCCATTACTGTTTACAGAGAAAGTGATAGATATAGGTTGCCCATTTAAAATACCTGTAAACGGAGCTATATATACACCTGAGGAGGTGGGAACAACCGTAGAAGTAAGAGTAACTGTTGTACCATCTATTATTAGTGTAGCTGTAATAGTAGAATTATTATTGGCAATATCAAACTTAATAGTACCGCTTGAACCTATTATTGTTCCTTTATAAATTCCTTTGCTGCTTGCATCATTAGCAGCTACAGCATCGGGCGTTTGGCTGCAAGTTGTGCAGGTATAAGGTGTGCTGTCATCAGATTTTTTGCATGATACAATTATTCCCACCATAACTAAAGAAATAACGGCAAGTGAAAGAAGAGTTTTTTTCATAATAATTTATTTAAATAATTAATTAATTTTTTATGACGGTATAATATATTGTATGCTGTAAGATGTTTATTTTTTACCTCCTCCAAAGAAGAAGCCTAATTTAAAAGCTATATACCCACCATTATTTACACTATTATATTCTCCACTCATCCTAAAATGCCCTGTTTCAAAACCCAATCTTGGAAAGAAACCGAAGTTAGATTGACCTGGAGTTACTGTTGCCGAACTACCTGAGCCTACCGTAACAGATTGTTGTGTAAACATTCCCAAACCTGCACCTGCAAAGGGCCTGAAGCCATTGCTTGAGAAATAATATTCTCCTGTTGCACAATAAGATGATAAGGCAGATATGGTTACGTTGTTCGATGCATCTTTAAACCCTAATGCTGCTCCTTCAAAACGTAAACCTATGGCAAGAGCATCTGATAAACGATAATGTGGTTCTAATGTGAAAGTAAAACCTCCAACTGCACCACCACCACCATTGGTTGGTGTAGCATAGCCAATACCAATATCAAACTTAAAAGCTTTAAATTTTTGTGAAGAAGTTTCGGTAGTTGATTGTGCATTCAATAAAGTTGATGCACATAAAAAGATTGTAAGAAATAGTAAATTTTTTTTCATGATTTGTATTTTAAATTATAAGAAAATAGAGTGATAGTTTATTTTTTTGCGTAAATACTAATACCAAATTCGCAGGCAAAACAATTGGCTGCATCGTCTTTCCCTGCATCTTTTTCTTTTTTACAGCCTTGTGCAATAAACCTTCCTGAAATTGTTTTTCCAGGTTTTAATGTTTCTTTTATTACATCACTAAAATTTCTTTTTACAAGTTTATCATGATAAGCAGATTGCAGTGTTATATGTAATTTTTCATTACCTGTGTTTTTAACTTCAATATTGTAATGGCACCCTATGACAAATCTTTTTACAAAAACAACTCTGTACTCAATAGTAGTAGAGGTATTGTCATCAAAACTTACATTTACTTTTTCCCATTCAGAAAACTCTCCTTGTTTGGCATTTTCGGCGGGGCGAATATTTGTGGCTACTTGTGCATTAGTGTAATAACCGAATACAACAGCAATTAATAGAAGAATTTTTTTCATGACTTTATTTTTTATTTAAATAACAATTGCAAGTTGTATTTAATTTATAAAAAATAAGATGTGAAAAAAGTAGTAATTAAGTGATTATAGAAAACCTGTTTTTTTTAATGCTTCAATACGGCTGTTTACTTGTAGTTTTTCGTAAATATTTCTTACATGCGTTCTTACGGTTTCTATACTTATAAAAATTTTATCGGCAATTTCTTTGTATCGAAATCCTTTGCTTAACAGTTCTAAAATTTCTTGTTCTCTTCTGCTTAGTTCTTGAAAAGAATTGTTTGTTTTTTGTTGTACAGAAAATGCTTCTATTACTTTTCGTGCAATTTGGCTGCTAATGGGGCTCCCGCCATTATTTACTTCTTGTATGGCTTCAATAATTTTTTCGGAAGGAGTTGTTTTTAAAAGATAGCTTACTGCACCTGCTTTTAAGGCATCAAAAATATGGTCGTTATTATCATGCACGGTAAGCACCATCATTTGCATTTTTGGATGAATTATTTTTAATCGTTTAATACATTCAATACCATTCATTCCGGGCAATTGTATATCAAACAAAGCAATAGTGCATGGCTTTGTTGTTAGTTCTTTTAATGCTGTTTCGGCGGTTTTAAAAGCTCTTAACTCGGCTACATTAATGGCAAGATGAATTTCCTCGGTAAGGTAATGCCTTATCTTGTCATCATCTTCAATTAATGCAATAGATGGTATTTCCACAAAATAAAGTTGCTATTTTTTTTGGGTGAAAAAATGTGATTATAGTGGTATAGTATAATTAAATATTGTTCCGCCCTCTTTAGTGCTGTTTATATTTAATGTTCCTTTCATGTCATTAATTCTTGATTTTATATTTTTTAACCCATTGCCCTCTGTTATAATAGATGTAGTAAAACCAATGCCATCATCTTTTATCTCAAAATACAATTGTTTGTTTTTTAAAATGCTGCTAATGGTAATATGTTTTGCTTTACTGTGTTTAACAGTGTTGGTTACAATTTCTTTTGTTATTAAAAGTATATTTCTGCTTTGTTTGTTTTCTATAATAATATGATTTGTGTTTTCTGGAAATTGTATTTCATAATCAATACCCGAATATTCAAGTAGTTTAAATAGTTGTTCTCTTAAATATGCAAATAATTGTTCAAGTGTTTTGTTTTCTGCTTGTAAACTCCAAACAATTTCACTCATATTACTTATTAATTTTCTGCTGGTTTGGGCAATATCATTCAATTCAATTAATTTATTTTTCCTTATGGCGGCATCGCTTATTAAAGCAATTTGTGTAAGCCCAGAGCCAATGTCATCGTGCATTTCTCGACTTATACGTTGGCGTTCTGCAGCAATTTCTTGAGCTTTTTGCAGTTCTGCAATTTGTATTTTTAATTTTTGTTGCACATAAAATTTTGCAATAAGTATTATTGTAGTAACAGATATTATAACTACAAGAAAAATAAACCAATTTGTTTGCCAAAACGGAGGATGAATGGTTATATTAATTTCTTTTAATTCATTACTCCAAATACCTGCGTTGTTGGTTGCTTTTATTTTAAATGTATATTTTCCGGGCTCTAAATTGCTGTATCTTGCTTCGGGTATAGTGCCGTTATTAATCCAATCTTTATCCCATCCTTCTAAAAAATAAGCGTACTTAATTTTATCCGGGTTATGAAAATTAATATTAATGAATTTAAAAAATAAGTTGTTGTTGTTATGCAACAATGAAAGGTTTGAAATATACTCGGCAGCAAGTGTACTATCGGTATTTTTTTCGTTTGCTAATACGTTTAATAATTGAATGTTTACTTTTTCATTGCTATGTGTAATTTCTTTTGGATTAAACCAAACTACACCTTTATCTGTTCCAAAATATAAGATACCATTTTTATCTTTATAAAAAGCATTGGTATTAAACTCGTTGCTGGGCAAGCCTTCTGCTACTGTATAGTTGGTAAAAACTATTTCAGGAAAAAGGTTGTTATTATTAAATTGAATTTTCCCTTGAGATAATCCGTTATTGGTGCTTAGCCAAATTTCATTATCGCAAAGAACTGAGCCATACACAAAATTGTTAAGCATGCCTTGCTGCTCATTATATGTTTTAAATTTTTTGGTAATGGCATGATAGGCAATTAAACCGTTGGCAGTACTTATCCAATACAAGTTGTGTATAGCATCGTATTCAATTGCTTTTACTGTTTCATTTTCAAAAATTCTTTTAATGGTATTGGAGCCTTCAAATTCTGCAATATCATCAATTATATAAATACCACCTACTTCTGGCACTATCCATAATTGTTTTTTTTGAAAAGCTTTAATAATAAATATTTTGCTTACACCAAAATTTTCTATTCGTTGTGCAGTGTATTTGCCATTAATTTTTTTTACTATATATGCCCCAATATTAGTACCTACTAACCAATTGGTTTTATATTTTTCAATACACCAAACTTGCGGGCTTTGTGTTGAGTTTTGTGCTTGGCTGAGTTTTATTGCTGTAAAGTTGTTACTCTCTTTTTCTTTTATTAATAAATGTTCGGCATAGTTTGTCCAAATATTTCCTTCGTCATCTTCTTTAATTAATGATGTTGAAGCAGAAATATTATTTGTTTTTGAGATAGGAATATTAAATAAAAGTTTTTCAGATTTTTTAGTATCTCTATCTAATTTTATAATACCATTTTGATAAGTACCTAACCAAATTTTTTTCTCGTTATCTACATAAATTGAATGAATAAAAAGATTGTGCTTTTCATTTACTTGTTTGTATTCATCAGGATATTTTTTAAAAGGGTAGTTATTTATTTTCGATTTTAATAATCCCAACACATCTGCTCCAACCCATAAATTACCAACGGTATCTGCATAAAAACAATATACCGGATATTTTGTTGTTGCTTGGCTGTAGTTGTAATTAATATTTCCTTTCCAATAAAAAAATTTTTCTGTAAAAGTTTTGCAAAACACATTCCCAATATCATCTCCCAACCATATACTTTTTTTATAATCTGTATAAATAGTTCTTAATGTATTTGAAGAGTTAAATGAAATAATACCGTTGGTATAATTAGCAGGGTTAAACCATATTACTTTATTGGCAGTGTGTGCATACAAAGTATCGTTACAAATTGTAATGGAAGAAAAAGAATAGTTACTTAAAAATTGTTGCCATTTATGGCTAACAAAATCAAATTGTATAATACCGCTGCCTTGGGTTGCAAACCAAAATGAGTTATTAATTACGCAACCTTTGAGAGACAAATTAGCAGCATAATTGTTTTTAGTTTTAAATGGAACTGTGTACGAAATAGATTTATTGGTTTTTGTGTTTATATTAAAAATTCTGTCAGCTTGTGCAACCCATAAATGCTCATTACTATATAACAAAGGGTCTGCATTGCTGTACAAATTAGTATTCCCTTCTTTCTCCTCTATTGGGTCTTCTTTATGGTTTCCTATATATACTTTGTATTGTTTAAAATTTTCTGATTTTTTATCAAATTGGTTTATACTGTTTTCTGTTGAAAAAAATAAAATATCGTTTTCAACTAAAATTGTAGAGCGTACTATTCTTCCTTCAATTTGTTTTTTAGATTTTGTAAATGAAGGTTTATAAATTTTCATTTCTTTACCATCATATCTGTTTATACCGTTGGCAGTTGCTATCCATATAAAACCCTGCTTATCTTTCGTAATAGAATATACTGTGTTTTGCGATAGTCCTTCAACTCTGCTAAATTGCAGTTGTGCATTAGTTGTATAAATAGCAAGGCTATATAATATAAGCAGCAAAGGTTTCATGTTTTAACAGAATAGCTTCTCTAAATTAAACTCAAAACAAATAGTAAAACATATTTTTGTAAAAACAATTATTTTGAATCTTACCATACATACCAACAATTTAGTAAAAACTTATAAAAGCAGAACAGTTGTAAATAATGTAAGTATTAATGTGCAGCAAGGCGAAATTGTTGGATTACTTGGCCCCAATGGTGCCGGTAAAACAACAACTTTTTATATGGTAGTAGGTTTAATAAAACCCGATGAAGGAACTGTTTTTTTAAATGAAGAAGATATAACCAAGCTACCAATGTACAAACGTGCACAAATGGGTATTGGTTATTTACCGCAAGAGGCAAGTGTGTTTAGAAAATTAAGTGTTGAAGATAATATTATGGCTGTTTTGGAAATGACAAATCTTTCTAAAAAAGAACGATTAGAAAAGTTAGAAAATTTGTTAACCGAATTTAACCTGCACCATGTACGAAAAAATAACGGAGATAGTTTAAGTGGAGGAGAAAGAAGAAGAACAGAAATTGCACGTGCCTTAGCTGTTGATCCTAAATTTATTTTGTTAGATGAACCTTTTGCAGGTGTTGATCCTATTGCTGTTGAAGACATTCAAACAGTTGTTGCAAAACTAAAATATAAAAATATTGGCATTTTAATTACAGACCACAACGTAAACGAAACACTTTCTATTTGCGATAGAGCTTATTTATTAATTGAAGGAAAAATTTTTAAACATGGCACAGCAGAAGAATTGGCAGATGACGAACAAGTAAAACGTTTATACTTAGGTACCAATTTTGAATTAAAACGTAAAGATTGGATTATTGAATTAGGAATGAAAAATCCAACACACGCTGTAGAACAATAAAACATTTCTTTCTTTCAATTTCATTGCGTATTTTGCTTACACTAACCGCCATCAATGAAATTGCTAAGCCCCACCATATCAAGATTAGCACGACTGCGTTATTGGAAAATAGAACAATGGGTACAAGATCCTATTGCCACCCAACGCGAAGTTTTGCAAGATTTAGTTACACATGGTCAATACACAGAATTTGGCAGGAAACATTCATTGGCAGGAATTTCAAAAATTCAAGATTTTAAAAAAACAATCCCCATTCAAGAATACGACCAACTAAAACCATATGTAGAAAAATTAATGGAAGGCGAAGAAAATTTATTATGGAATACACCCGTTAATTGGTTTGCAAAAAGCAGCGGCACAACAAACGATAAAAGCAAATTCATTCCCATAACAAAAGAAAGTTTAGAAGATTGCCATTACAAAGCATCTAAAGATGTTTTAACTATGTATTACAATTATAATCCTGATAGTGATTTGCTTACAGGAAAAGGATTGGTAATAGGTGGCAGCCACCAAATATGCCCAATAAATGAAGAAGCACAATACGGAGATTTAAGTGCAGTGCTTTTACAAAACACACCAATATGGGCAAACTGGATTCGCACGCCCGAATTATCTATTGCTTTGTTAGATGAATGGGAAAATAAAATTGAACAATTAGCGACCTCAACCATTTATGAAAATGTAACATCAATTTCCGGTGTTCCAACATGGACGTTAGTACTTATAAAACGTATATTAGAAATTACTAATAAAAAAACATTAATAGAAGTTTGGCCTAATCTTGAAATGTATTTGCATGGCGGCGTTTCTTTCAGTCCATATAAAAAACAGTTTGAAAAATTAATTGGAGCAGATATTAATTATTTAGAAATGTACAATGCAAGCGAAGGTTTTTTTGCTGCACAAGATGCTCCAAATACAGATGGAATGCTGCTTTTCTTAGATCACGGTATTTTTTACGAGTTCATGCCTGCTGAAGAATACGGAAAAGAAAACCCTAAAACTATTGGTTTAAACAAAGTAGAATTAAATAAAAATTATGCTCCCGTAATTTCAACTAACGGTGGTTTATGGAGATATATAGTTGGAGATACAATTGAGTTTACTTCTCTTTATCCATTCAGAATAAAAGTAACCGGAAGGTTAAAACATTTTATAAATGCCTTTGGCGAAGAATTAATGGTTGCCAATGCAGATAAAGCTATTGCTATTGCAAGCCAAAAAACAAATAGCATTGTAACAGATTATACAGCAGCACCCATTTATTTTAGTGAGCACAATAACGGAGCACACGAATGGTTAATTGAGTTTGAAAAAGAACCGAATAATATTCAAGAATTTGCTTACGAGTTAGATTGTGTTTTAAAAAATATTAATAGCGATTATGAAGCCAAACGCCATAAAGATATTGCATTAAGAATGCCTGTTGTACACAAGCTTCCACAACAAACATTTAAAAAGTGGCTTCACAGCAAACATAAGCTGGGCGGGCAACATAAAGTACCACGCTTAAGTAATAACAGAAAATTTGTTGAAGAAATACTTTCAATTTCAAACAACAAATAATTTACGTTGGGGCATAAAAATATTTTTATCTCGTATTTAACTAAACAGAGTTAATATATTTGACTTCTTTAAAAATTAATTATGAAGTTGTTAGCAAACAAAACAAGTATTGTTACAGGTGCTGCTCGTGGTATTGGTGCAGCTATTGCTTTAAAATTAGCAGAACAAGGCAGTAATATTGCCTTTACTTATGTAAGTGATAGTAGTGCAGAAAAAGCCGCAACATTAGAACAACAATTAGTTGCATTAGGCGTAAAAGCAAAAGCTTATAAAACCAATGCTGCAGATTTTGCACAATGCGAAACTTTTGTAAATGATGTATTAAAAGAATTTAATGCAATTGATGTTTGTGTAAACAATGCAGGCATTAGTAAAGACAATCTTTTACTGCGTTTAACAGAACAACAATGGGATGAAGTAATTGATACAAACTTGAAAAGTATTTTTAATATGACTAAGCAAGTCATTCGCCCAATGATGAAAGCCAAAGCAGGAAGCATTATTAACATGAGCTCTATTATTGGTATTCGTGGAAATGCAGGCCAAAGCAGTTATGCAGCCAGCAAAGCAGGTATTATTGGTTTTACTAAAAGTGTAGCGTTAGAATTAGGAAGTCGCAATATTCGTTGTAATGCTATTGCACCCGGCTTTGTTGAAACAGATATGACACATTATTTAAAAGAAGGTGCTGCCGCAGAAGAGTTTTTAAAGAAAATTCCTTTAGGAAGATTTAGTAAAGGGGAAGAAATTGCTAATACCACATTATTTCTTGCCAGCGAATTAAGCAGCTATATTACAGGGCAAGTAATAAGTGTTTGTGGCGGGTTAAATATTTAATTTATAATTAATGTGTAATTTATGCACGCATACGAAAAGCTTTTAAGAGCTAATAAACAGTGGGCAGATAAAATGGTGAAAGATGATCCTGAGTATTTTGAAAGACTTGCCCATTTACAAACACCACAATTTTTATGGATTGGTTGTAGTGATAGCCGTGTGCCAGCAGATAAAATTACAGGCACACAACCCGGTGAAATTTTTGTGCATCGCAATGTTGCCAATTTAGTAATACATACCGATGTTAATTTGTTTAGTGTATTAGATTATGCAGTAAACCAACTAAAAGTAAAACATGTAATTGTTTGCGGGCATTACGGATGCGGCGGAATTAAAGCAGCAATGACAGACCACGATTATAAATACGTTTTAAATATGTGGTTACGCAATATAAAAGATGTATATAGATTATACCGAGAAGAATTGGATGCTATAACAGATATAGAAACAAGAGCAGACAGGCTTGCAGAATTAAATGTAAAAGAACAAGTAATGCATTTAGCTAAAACTTCTGTTATACAACGTGCATGGAAATATAATAATATTCCACATTTGCACGGATGGGTTTACGGGTTAAAAGATGGAATTATAAATCCGGTTTTTGAAATGGCTGCCGGAACACATATTGACTCCTTGTATGAATATGATGATTTGTAATTTAAAATAAACCCGAATACAGCTTAAATAATTTTGTTTTATCTGTGTTCGGGTTATTTTTTTGCTTTAAAGTTTACCAAAAACTTTTTACTAAAATCGCTTAAAATTAATTTACCACTTACTGCTGCACGCTGCATTAATAACTCATTCCAGTTTTCTGTTCCTTCCCAAAATGCTTTTTTTATTTCGTGCATTGCTTGGTTGCTGTAATTGCTTAAAGTAACAGCTAATGTATTAGTAGCTTCTTCTAACGCCTCAATAGTTGTAAAAATATTAACATATAATCCTTTTTGCATTGCCCATTCAGCAGTTCTAAAATTGGCAGCATCAATTGCTAATTCATAAGCAGCAGCGTTACCAATTTTTCTTTCAACCGCAGGGCCAACAACAAAAGGGCCAATACCAACAGCCAGTTCAGATAATTTTATTTGAGCATGAATGGTTGCTAATGTATAATCGCAACTGCAAGCTAAACCAACGCCGCCGCCAATTGCTTTTCCTTGCACACTTCCAATAATAAACTTAGGGCATTGCCTCATGGCATTAATAACTTTTGCAAAACCGCTAAAAAAAATTAATCCTTCTTCTTCATTATTTATATTCATTAATTCATCAAACGATGCTCCTGCACAAAATGTTTTATTACCAAAACTTTTTAAAATAATTACTTTACAATTATCATCGTTGCCAGCATGTGTAATAGTATTGGCAAGTTGTTGCAAAACAGTTGCTGGTAATGAGTTATGTTGTGGCGTATAAAACTCAATAGTTGCAATGTTGTTGTTAACCGAATAATTAACGTAAGGTTCTTGCATATTAATTTTCTTTTTTCTTTACCATGGTTAAAATAGTTGCTACACCTGTTATTTCGTTGGTTTCATCAAAAATTTCAACAAACCATTTTACAATTCCTTTTGGTATATCGTTTTCATCTTTTAATTCTTGTGCAGTTTTTTCTTTACAAGTAAACCGAACATACATTTCTGCTCCGGGATAAATTGGTTTAGTAAATCTTAACTCATCAATACCATAATTTAATAACACCGGATTTTTTTCGTAGCTATCAACAAACAATCCTGCTGCAGCACTCATAATAAAATAACCATGTGCAACTTGGTGTGTAAACATAGTTCCTTCAAAATTGGTTTCTTTTAAATGAGCATAAAAATGATCTCCACTTAAATCTGCAAATTTTTCAATATCTTCTGAAGTTATATTTCTTTTTTCTGTAATAATTTGCTCGCCAATTTGTAACTCTTCAAAATACTTTTTAAAAGGATGAATGTTTGATTGAACACCTTTTGCATTGGGTTGATAAACGTTACTTACTGCAGTTAGCATTGTTGGAGAACCTTGAATAGCCACACGTTGCATATAATGTTTTACACCACGCATGCCGCCCATTTCTTCTCCGCCACCGGCTCTGCCAGGGCCACCATGCACTAACAATGGCAGTGGGCTGCCATGCCCTGTACTTTCTTTGGCACATTCATTATTTAAAATTAATATACGACCATGATAAGCTCCTGCACCTAACACATATTGTTTGGCAACTTTTGTGTTGGCTGTTACAATGCTGCTAACCAAAGAACCTTTCCCTTTTTTAGATAATTCTATTGCTTCTTCTAAATTTTTATAAGGCATTAAAGTACTAACGGGCCCAAATGCTTCTACCTCGTGTGGTTCATTGCTATTAAAAGGATTTTTATTTATTAATAATAATGGAGAAATGAATGCTCCTTTGTTTAAATCTGCATCAATTAATTCTACGCTATCTAAACTTCCGTAAATAATTTGTGATGATGCTAATAATTTTTGAACTTGTTCTTTTACTTCTTTACGTTGGCTTTGCCCTGCAAGGCTTCCCATTCTTACTTTATCGTTTAAAGGATTGCCAATAGTTGTTTGTGCTAATGCTTTACTTAATGCAGTTTGCACATCTTCTATTTTATTTTCAGGAACAAAAATTCTTCTTATAGCGGTACATTTTTGCCCTGCTTTGGTGGTCATTTCTTTTCTAACTTCTTTAATAAAAATATCCCATTCGGGCATATTGGGTGTAACATCATTTCCTAAAACAATGCAGTTTAATGAATCTGCTTCCATTGTAAACGGAACATTTTCTGCTAAAATTTTTTGTTGAGATTTTAGCATTAAACCTGTTGATGCACTTCCGGTAAAAGTAATAACATCTTGATTGGTTACATAGTTTAACATATTGCCTGCACTGCCACAAACCAGTTGCAATGCACCTTTTGGTAAAATATTTGATGCTATAATTTCTTGCACAACTGCTTCGGTTAAAAAAGATGTTACTGTTGCGGGTTTAACAATGCAAGGCATGCCTGCTAATAAGTTCACTGCAACTTTTTCTAACATTCCCCAAACAGGAAAATTAAATGCGTTAATATGAATGGCAACGCCTTCTTTAGGTACTAATAAATGGTGCCCCATAAAAGTATTTTGTTTACTTAAATTATGTGGCTCTCCATCTAAACAAAAAGATTCATCTTGAAATTTTCTTCTAAGCGAAGCGTAAGAAAATAAATTACCAATGCCTCCTTCAATATCTACCCAACTATCTGCTTTGGTTGCACCGGTTTGATAAGATATATTATAAAATTTTTGCAAATAATTTCGAAGATGCAAAGCCAATGCTTTTAACATTAAACCGCGTTCATGAAAAGTTTTTTTTCGTAAAAGATATCCGTTACTTCTTGCATAATTTAAAACTTCATTAAAATCTAACCCTTGTGTAGAGGCTGTTGCAATGGCTTCTCCGCTTACTGCATTGTATAATAGTTGTCCTTCTCCATCTCCCGTAATTTGTTTACCAAGAATGTAATTATTCAGTTTTTGCATAACAATTGTTAAAGCACCAAAACTAACGATTGTTAGAGTTAAAATTTATTCATTCACCAAATTAAATTGGTGGGCATGGTGCATGCAATGTTTGTAATGTAACAATATCCAGTCTTCAAAATTTAAATATCCAAATACCGGATGCAAAGTGGTTTTGTTTGCATCATCTTTAAAATAATTGAAAAAATTTTCAATGGCTTGTTGCAATTTGTTTATGGCAGTTGGCATATCTGCATATTGCAAAGGCAAAGGTGTAGCAGGAATAATAGTTTCAGGTGCTTTTGTGTTTTCTTGAAAGGGTTTATTGCTATGTAAAAATGCTTTTAGTTTGGGCAAATGTTCTTCGGGTGTAACCAAAGGGAATTTTATTTTTTCGGTAGATATGTTGAAGAATGCAGTTACATGTTCAACCATTTGTTGTGCATTCATTAAACCCCATTTTGGTTTTGTGTTTATTGATAATGTTTGAACTAAGGGTACAAACTGTTGTTGTATGAATGAAATTTTTTCTTGATTCATATTTTTAGATTGCAGGTAAAAAAATAAGTTGCTAAATAATTTTAACTTTAGCAATATATTAAAATAGAACAAGAAAAAAAGGGCTGAAAATAAAAAACCGTCTCAATTAATGAATATGAGACGGCTTTAGCAGTTAGTTTTGGAAATAAGTTATGATAATTAAGACAATCGTTTCTCTATTTCGCTGCACAAAGAAGAAAAAATTTCTTCAACAGTTCCTTCACCTTTTACATGAACCACTTTATTAAATTTATTGTAGTAAGCTGCAACAGGTAAAGTTTCTTTTTTATATACTTCTTGCCTTTTCTTTTGTACTTCGGGGTTGGCATCATCACTTCGGCCGCTGGTTAATGCACGGTTAATAAGGCGTTTAATTAATTCATCTTCATTTACATCTAAAGCCAACACTACACCTATTTCACTTTTCTTTAGTTTTAAAAGATTATCTAAGGCTTCACTTTGTGCTTCTGTTCTAGGAAAACCATCAAACAAAAAACCTTTTGCGTTAGGCTTTGCATCTAATACAGAGCTAATCATTCCAACCACCACTTCATCCGGCACTAATTGTCCTTTATCCATTAAAGCTTTTGCTTCAATACCTAAAGCAGTTTTGGCAGCTATTTCACTACGCAATAAATCGCCTGTGCTTAAATGCACTAAGCCATATTTTTCAATTAAAAGTTTACTTTGCGTACCTTTTCCACTACCGGGAGGGCCAAAGAGTATAATATTGAACATTTACTTACAAACCTTACTTGAGCAACAAATATAAGGTGGTGTGTTTAAAAAAATTTAACAAATTGCATTTAACTTGATTTTGTACCTTTTACAATTGTATTAAACAGGGTAAATTAAAAGTTATGAAACGCATTATAACCTTTTTTGCAAGCATTATATTTTTTATAAATTGCAACGCACAAAACAGCACAAAAAATAAACCTGACATGAATAAAAACAATCCATACTACTCAAATTCAGATACCAATAAAGTTGTAGTAAAAAATGAAGAATGGCAGAAAATTTTAAGTCCTGAAGTTTATGATATAGCACGTCAAAAAGGAACCGAAAGCCCATGGACAAGCAAATACGAAAAATTTAAAGAAATAGGAACTTATTATTGTGCCGTTTGCGGAAACCCTTTGTTTAAAAGCAATACAAAGTTTGAAAGTGGTTGCGGTTGGCCAAGTTTTTATGAACCAATAAGTAAAAGTTCTATTATTTATCTGCCCGATAACAGTCATGGAATGAAAAGAACCGAAGTTGAATGTGGAAGGTGCAAAAGCCATTTAGGGCATGTGTTTGATGATGGCCCGCCACCAACAGGTTTGCGTTATTGTATTAATGGTGTAGTATTAGATTTTAAAAAAGCACAAGAAGCCGAAAATAATTATAATAAAAAGCATTAACCTGCATTTTATTAGTAATAAATTTTTCAAAATACTTTATCGCAATATTTTTATTTTCTGAATGGTTACTTGTATAAAACCTAAATTGATATTTTTGTTTTATGAACCATCCAAAACTTAGCCACCTTGCTGAAACATTAATAGGCAGCGAAATTGTAAAATTAGGCAATGCCATTAGTGAAAGAATTAGAAACGGAGAAAAAATATACAATTATACTATTGGAGATTTTAATCCTAATATTTTCCCTATACCTAATGAATTAGAAAATTTAATAATACAATCTTACCAACAACATCATACCAATTATCCGCCGGGCGATGGTGTTTTAGAATTAAGAAAAGCAGTAAGTAGTTTTTTAAAAGAATGGGAAGGTTTAAGTTATGATGTATCTGAAATTCAAATTGCATCGGGCGGAAGGCCTTTGATTTATGCAATTTTTAGAACAATTGTAGATAAAGGAGATAAAGTTATTTACGGTGTTCCTTCATGGAATAATAACCATTACGTGCATTTAACCGATGGAGAACATTGTTTAATTGATTGTAAGCTTGAAAATAATTTTATGCCTACGGCTGAAGATATTGCACCGCATTTAAAAGCTGCTGTATTGCTTTGTTTGTGTACGCCGCAAAACCCAACAGGCACAACGCTTAACAAAAATGAATTAGAAAAAATTTGCACTTTGGTTTTAGAAGAAAATGCAAAAAGAAAAGAGGATGAAAAAAAATTATATGTAATGTTCGATCAAATGTATTGGACATTAACGTATGGCACAACAGAGCATTACAATCCTGTTTCTATTAACCCTGCTATGAGAGAATATACCATTTTTGTTGATGGAATATCAAAAGCATTTGCTGCAACAGGTGTGCGTGTTGGTTGGAGCATGGGGCCTGCATATATTATTTCAAAAATGAAAGCAATACTTAGTCATTTAGGTGCATGGGCTCCTATGGCAGAACAAAAAGCGGTTGCTGCTTATCTTCTTCAAAAAGAAAATATACAAAAATATTTTATACATTTTAAAAGCGAAATTGAAAAACGCTTGCAACTTTTTTATACAGGGTTTATTGCGTTAAAAAACAAAGGATATAATGTAGATGCTGTTGCACCACAAGCTGCTATTTACTTAACTATTAAAATAAATTTAATTGGTAAAACCACTGCAGACGGTAAATTATTGCAAACACAATCTAACGTTACAGATTATATTTTAAGTGAAGCTAAATTGGCAATTGTTCCGTTTACTGCATTTGGTGCAGCCAACAGTACTTGGTATAGATTAAGTGTTGGCACAAGTAACGAAGCAGATATTGAAATAATGTTTAACCAATTAGAAACTGCGTTGGCTAAACTTAGCTAAATAATTTTTAAGAAAGAAAGTTAAATCAAAAATAAAAGGAGCAATTATTAGTTGCTCCTTTTGCGTTATTATTTTAATTAATATGTTATATCATCATTCTTAAAGGTTCTTCTAATAAACTTTTAAGTGTTTGTAAAAAGGCTGCTCCTGTTGCACCATCAACTACTCTGTGATCGCAACTTAAAGTTACTTTCATAATATTTCCTACAACAATTTGATTGTTTTTTACAACAGGTATTTGCGAAATACCACCTACAGCTAAGATACATGCATCGGGTGGATTAATAATTGCGGTAAACTCATCTATTCCAAACATTCCTAAATTAGAAATAGTAAATGTGCTTCCTTCCCAATCTGAGGGTTGCAATTTTTTATCTTTTGCTTTTTGTGCAAAATCTTTTACTTGTGTAGTTATTTGGCTTAAACTTAAAGCATCTGCATTGCGAACAACGGGCACTAATAAACCTTCATCAACTGCAACAGCTACGCCAATATTTATATTATGATTATATCTAATTTTATCTCCTAACCAACTACTATTAATTTTTGGATGTTGTTTTAGTGCAACTGCTGTTGCTTTCAACACTAAATCGTTAAAGCTAATTTTTACTTTGGCATTTTCGTTTAGCTTAGTACGGGCTGCAACGGCTGCATCCATATTAATACTCATTGTTAAATAAAAATGCGGTGCAGTAAATAAACTTTCACTTAAACGTTTGGCAATTACTTTACGCATTTGCGAAACAGGAACTTCATCAAAAGAAGTCGATAGTCTACGGTCAACAGTCGATGGTTTTGGTGCAGCAGTTTCTGTAGTCTGCGGTCTATTGTCTGTTGTCTGTTTGTAATTATCAATATCGTTTTTTGTAATTCTGCCGTTATCTCCACTTCCTTTTACATATTTTAAATCAATTCCTTTTTCTTCTGCTAATTTTTTTGCTAAAGGAGAAGCAAATATTCTTCCTTCATTAACTATTTCTGTTGTTTGATTTGAAACTTCCGCTTTTAAAGAGATTTCGCTTTTTGAATTGGATGTTTCATTTTCACTTTTTACACTTTCTGTATTTCCGCTTCCAGATTTTACGGCAGCTACTATTGCATTTACATCTAAGCCTTGTTTACCAATAATGCATAACAAATCATTTACTAAAATTTTCTCTCCTGCTTTTGCACCTTGGTATAATAAAACTCCATCTTTATAACTTTCTAATTCCATGGTGGCTTTATCGGTTTCAATATCTGCTAATACTTCTCCTTTCTTAACAGCATCACCAATATTTTTTTGCCAACTTGCAATAACGCCTTCTGTCATAGTATCACTTAAACGAGGCATTAAAACTACTTCTTCCATTTTGCTAATATCAATTGAAGAAGATGGTTGATTGGTTGTTGCTTTTGGTTCATCTGCTTTTTTAGTAGCAGTATCTTTTACTTCTGTTGCTGTAGTTGGGTTTGCATTAATTAACCCACTAATATCTTCACCGGCATTACCAATTATTGCCAATAAATCGTTTACCTGAAGTTTTCCGCCTTTTGCAGTACCAATATGTAATAAAGTTCCGTTTTGGTAACTTTCTAATTCCATAGTGGCTTTATCGGTTTCTATTTCTGCCAATAAATCTCCTTTTTTAACTGTATCACCCACTTTTTTGTGCCATGCAGCAATAACACCTTCTGTCATTGTATCACTTAAGCGGGGCATTAAAATTACTTCAGCCATAATTTTTTGCTCTTTAAAATTGGGCGTGAAATTAATGCAATTTGCTGTAGTAGCAAGTATTCATTTATAAAAGCTTTTAAGAAAGATAATTTTATTTTCTATAATACTAAATTAATTAGTATTTTTATGCTATAATTGTTAGCCTTTAAAATATATTTTATGAATAAAATTTTATTAAACTGTAGTAAAAACCATAAGCAATATAAAATTGTTGCAGAGTGTAATAGTACTAAAACAATATTGGCATTAGCAGGTTTTTGTGCAGAAGAGCAAGCCGAAAATATATTGTATAGGCATTTGCAAAACCTTTGTTTACAAAGTGATGGAAGCCTTTGCAGCACTCATACTTTAATATGCAGCACTATGCAACAATGGCAATCAACATTAAACATTCCGGCTGTGCAAGTATTAAACTATATTAATCAGCATTATATAAAAGAGCAACTGTATGCTTTGTGTTTATACAAAACTAATGCAGGCGGAGAAGAAAAATTGATCAACAGAATATTGTTATAAATAAAACATGCAACAACCTTTTTTAGATAACGAATTAGTAACAGAATCTTTCACTAATAAACAATTGAATTTGCATGATTATTTATTAATTATTTCCCCTTCTGAAGATGTACAACAAAAAATAACAGAAATAAAAAAACAATTTTCGATTGAAGTTGATTGCCCCGCTGCTTTACATGGCAAACCACAAATAACCTTGCTTAGATTTTTACAAATGGAAATGATGGAAAGAAAAATTATTACTAAAATGAAATTATTAATTGAAGCAGCTTCTTCATTTCAAATAGTTATAGATGGTTTTGGAAGCTTTCCATCACATACCATCTACGTAAACATTATTACAAAAAACAATATCATCAATTTAGTAAAATCTTTAAAACCATTACAGCCATTAGTAAAATTAGATAAGTGGAACAAAGGGCATTTTATAACCGAACCACATATAACCATTGCCAAAAAATTATTACCCTTTCAATACGAAAAAGGATGGAATAAATACATGCATGAAAATTTTAAAGCAAGTTTTATGGTTAATGAAATTCTATTATTAAAAAGGCAAATAAATAATAAAAATTTTTCGGTTGTTACACAATTTGTTTTATTAAATAAAGTTGCACCAACAGTTACGCAAAACGCTTTGTTGTTTTTATAAATAAATATAGAAACACAATTTTCGACAACAAATTTTTACGCATAATTATCATATCATGAAAAATATTAATGATAACCCCAACGCCAAACCCAAACCATCTGAAATTGTTGATACTTATTTAAAAGGAAGAGGTGCACAAATAAATACAAAGAATAAATTTTTAACCAACCAAAAAGTAAAAGAACATATTGAAGCAATTGATGATTGGTCGGAAACTAATGATGCCACTATTTATTTAGAAGACAATGCAAAAACTATTGTAAATAAAGTTGAAAGCCCCGATGTAGGTATGTTTTACAGTATGAACCCTTACCAAGGTTGTGAGCATGGTTGTATATATTGCTATGCCCGAAATGCTCATGAATACTGGGGTTACAGTGCAGGGTTAGATTTTGAAAGAAAAATTATTGTAAAGAAAAATGCAGCTATATTATTAAGAAAATTTTTAATGAATAAAAATTGGGAATGTGTACCTATAAGTTTAAGTGGTAATACAGATTGTTATCAGCCCGCAGAAAAAAAATTTAGAATAACAAGAAGTTTGTTAGAAGTGTGTAATGAATTTAATCAACCTGTTGGCATGATTACTAAAAATGCAGGCATGTTAAGAGATAAAGATTTATTGCAAGAAATGGCAAAGAAAAAACTAATAAGCATATTGGTAAGTATAACTTCTTTTAATGAAGATTTAAGAAGAGTAATGGAGCCACGCACTACCACTGCATTACAACGCTTACGCATTATAAAAGAGTTAAGTGAAGCAGGTGTAAGAATGGGCGTAATGCTTGGGCCAATGATACCAGGTTTAAATGAACATGAAATGCAACGTATTATGAAAGCGGCCAGCGATAATGGTGCTGTATTTTCTGCTTATACTTTTATACGATTAAATGGTGCCATAAAAATTATGTTTCATGATTGGTTGTATAAAAATTTTGCAGATAGAGCAGATAAAGTTTGGCATTTAATAGAAACTGCACATGGCGGACAAGTAAATGATAGTCGTTTTGGAAAACGTATGCGTGGCGAAGGGCCTGTTGCAGAATTAGTACGACAACAATATATTAAATACAATAAACTATACGGTTTAAATGCCGAGCGTTGGGAATTAGATACTACTAAATTCAGAAGACCCGGTGAGAGTTTGAGATTGTTTTAAATAAATATTTATAGAATGTTATAAAACTATTGACTATAGTGGCAATGAACATTCTATAAACTTGCTAAATTTGAAACCAAATAAAATCGTATTAATGAACCTTTGGAATAGCGAGAAAGAATTGCAATTTTTTAATGAAGCTTTAAAAAATTTTGCTTCGCCTGAACAATTGTTTTATAAATTACAATCGGGCTATTTTGCATATATACCTAAAGGAGTAGACGCAGAAGGTCAAACGCTGCAAAGTAGAAATTCACTTATTGGACAATTTACAGAAAAATGGTGTAGATCGTTTTTTGAACCAATTGCAAAAGAATTAGGGTTGTTTGCAGTTAATAGTTAGTGTTGTTTGTGAAGAACTTGGACTTTCAAGACAAACAAGTGCAGATTTAGCATTTTGCACAACCAATGACATTAACCAAAAAGCTGAAAACATAAAGTTACTTTTTGAAATCAAAATGAGCATTGTATCAAATTATCAGTTTGAACAACCTGACTCAATAAAATTAATTGGTGATTATAAAACACACAAAGGGCAGCCTTCTTTAATGCGTTCAGACAGTATGCTGAAAGCAATTGGAAAATCAATCAACATAAGAGTTTCGGGTATTTCTTCAACAAAAATTCCAATAGTGGTTTTAGGTAATAGCCCAATTACAGACAGCTATTTAAAGAAAGTTGATTTCTTAAAAAAATCAGGTGTTATTCAGGGTTTTCTCTCTTTAAATTCTTATCCAACAGAAAAATCATTTTTAAAGTACTCGCCGGAAAAAGGATTCCAAACTGCACTGAACTTTAAACACGTTTTTTATTACTGCAACGAACTTGTTTCAAACGATATGAATTATTTTTCGTCAATGCTTTCAAAAGCAAAATTGGGAGAACTTATAACTATTGCAAGTAAAGAAACTAACGACATTGCAAAAGCAGAAAAATTCTTAACCTTAATTCGCAATTAATGAAAAAAAGAAACGGAACAAAGACAAGTGCTTTTGGAACAAATGGAAGAAGCAATCACGACAGTTCAAAGTTTTATAACTCTAAACTTTACACAGAACTTGGCGATAAGAAGTTATTAGACAAAAACGAAAATAACTTTCCTGATAACTTAGAAAATAAAATTATTTTAGGGTCAGCAGAAAATATGAAAGAGTTGCCAGACAACTCTGTTCATTTAATGATTACTTCACCACCTTATAATGTTTCAAAAGAATACGATGAAGATTTATCGCTCAAAGAATACCTGCAACTTTTAAAAAATGCTTTTACTGAAACCTACAGGGTTTTAGTAAATGGCGGTAGAGCCTGTATAAATGTTGCTAACTTAGGACGTAAACCATACATTCCACTATCAGACTATATTTCGCAAATGATGTTAAAAATCGGTTTTAATATGCGTGGCGAAATTATTTGGAACAAAGCTGCAAGTGCAAGCCCTTCAACGGCTTGGGGCAGTTGGCAAAGTGCAGCAAATCCAATTTTAAGAGACGTTCATGAATACATTTTAATTTTTTCAAAAGGCGATTACAAAAGAGAAAAAGGAGATAAAGAAAACACTATTTCTAAAGAGCAATTTATGGAATGGACAAAATCTATTTGGACAATGAATGCAGAAAGTGCAAGGCGAATTGGGCATCCTGCACCATTTCCAGAAGAGCTTCCTTATAGACTTATTCAACTATATTCATTTACAAACGACATAATACTTGATCCATTTATGGGTAGCGGCACTACAGGAGTTTCGGCATTAAAATCAAACAGAAAATATATAGGTTATGATACCTCACATGAATACATAGATATTGCAAATAGAAGGCTTGACCCTCTAAAATTACAACCTCAATTATTTATTAATACCGAGTTCCCCAAAAGAAAATCAGCACAAACAGTAAAAGTGTTGCCTAAAACGGAACTTGATATTGCGTCACTAATTAAATAAATATCATATTAAATAAAACACTTAAATCTTTCGTGGCATTTTTGTGTTAGCATTTCTCTATCATCTGGATGAGCAATATTTATTAAGGCTTTAGCACGTTGGCGTAAATTTTTTCCATATAAATAAGCAATACCATATTCAGAAATAACATAATGTATATGCCCTCTGGTTGTTACAACACCTGCACCTTGCTGTAAGTATGGCACAATACGTGGTACACCTTTGGCTGTACGGCTGGTAAGAGCAATAATTGGTTTGCCACCTTCACTTAAAGCGGCACCTCGCATAAAATCCATTTGCCCACCAATGCCGCTGTACTGATAAGTTCCAATACTATCGGCACAAATTTGTCCGGTAATATCTACTTCAATTGCACTGTTAATGGCAGCAACTTTAGGATTGCGACGAATAACATGTGGATTGTTTACATAATCAATATCTAAAAAAGCAATAGCCGGGTTATCGTTTACGTAATTGTATAATTTATTAGTGCCCAATGCAAAAGCGGTAACAATTTTATTAGGATGAATTTTCTTTTGAGAATTATTTATTATATCTTTTTCAAATAAAGAAATAATTCCATCGCTAAACATTTCGGTATGTAGCCCTAAGTTTTTATGATTGTGTAAAGATTTTAAAACAGCATCGGGTATTGTACCAATACCAACTTGTATAGTGCTTCCATTTTCAATTATAGAAGCAACATTTTTTCCTACCGTTAATTCAATATCAGAAACTTTAGCACCATAATCAACTTGCGGCAATGCTTCATCACAAAAAACCATAGCAGTAAATTTATCGGTATGTATCATGCCGTCTCCTAATGTTCTGGGCATTTGCGGATTAACTTGTGCAATAACATATTTGGCATGGTTTACTGCTGTGCGGGCAACATCAACACTTAAACCTAAAGAGCAATATCCGTGAACATCGGGTGGAGAAACCTGCACCAATGCAACATCTACAGGTAATACGGTTTTAATTATATCAGGAATATCACTTAAAAAAGCAGGAATAAAATCTGCTCTTCCTTCTTTAACAGCTTGCCTTATTGGTTCTGAAACAAATAATGAATTTATATGAAATGAATTTTCGTAACCTGGTTGTGCAATTTCTATATGACCTTGAAGTGTGATAGAAATGACTTCAACATTTTGTAATCTTTCTTTTTGTTTGGCTAATTCGGTTAATAAATGTGTGGGTGTACATGCACTGCCGTGAACAAATATTCTGTAACCACTTTCTACAATTTTTAATGCTTCTTGTGCCGAAATGTAATTAAAAGGATGAATCATAAAAGCTTACTTAATTTTTGCAAAGTAAGTTTGCAATGCAATTATAAAATATGATTTTTATTGGTTTTTGAAATGATATTGATGTTGAAATATTTACTTCTTTTTTGTAAATAATTTTTCACTCATTTTAGCATCATGCCCGTAAATATCTTTTCTGAAATTGAGTAAACCATTACCATCAACCCATGCAGTAAAATATACAATTGATACGGGAACTGTTTTATTTAACGTAACCCATTTTTCGGTTGGTAAATGCATGCAACTATCTATAACCTTATTCTTCCAAATAGTGGCGGTATCTTTTCTTAATAAATATTGTGCAAATTTTTTAGGTTCAGATAATCTTATACAACCATGACTAAAATCTCTACTGGTTGCAGAAAATAAATCGTGATTGGGTGTATCGTGAAAATAAATATCGTAACTATTTGGAAATAAAAATTTTACTAATCCGAGAGAGTTGTTCGGTCCGGGTTTTTGTCTAACTATTGGTAAGCCATTGCTTTTACCGGTTATTTCCATATTATTTTTTGCTAAATAGTTCGGGTCTTTTTTTATGCCCGGCAATGTTTCTTTTTGTACAATACTTGGAGGCACATTCCAATAGGGGCTAAAAACTATATATTTTAAATTTCCTGTAAATATTACTGTGCTGTTGCTTGCTTTGCCTACAATAACATTCATATTAAATTGTAATTTTCCGCTATCGTACACATGCATTTTATATTCGGGAATATTTACAATAATATAATTACTATCTGTTTCAACAGGCAGCCAACGCATGCGTTCCATATTAATTAATATTTGTTTTATGCGTTGTTTTATAGGAATGTTTATTTCATCAATCATTTTATTACCAATACTTCCATCAACAGCTAATCCCATTCTTTTCTGAAATTTTTTTACGGCAACTAATAATGCCGAATCAAAAATATTGGTAGAATCTTTTTGTTCTAAATCTCCAAAAAGAAATAATCTGTTTTTTATGGCAATTAATAAATCTGATTCTGCACCTTTTTTAAAAGGTTTTAAAACTTTAGATATTGTATCGGTAATAAATTTATCTATTTCAAAATATTTAATAAGGTATTGTTGTAATTGATTGTATTGATTATTTAGTGATGCATAAGTTTCTTTTGCGTTGTTTTTTAAAGTAGAATCTAACAGTGCCGTTAAATCAACTTTTTTTCTTGGTATAAACCAACCTAATTCTTCGGTATTAATATCGCTTCCTTTATATACTTTGGCAGCGTAAGCAAAAAACTGTCCGGTTAAATTTAACTCTGTTTGTTCTATTTCTTTTTTTAATATGTTTTTTTTGCCTGCGTTAATTATTTTGTTATAGCTTTCAATTAATGTGGCGTTGTATAAACTACTGTCTTGTAAAGTGTTTATGGTATTGTTTAAAAGGTTTAAAAAATTGCGAGATTGTTCTGTAACGCCACTTGTATCAAACCAAGCGTATTGATAATTGCGTTGTTTATAAAAGTTAAGATATTGTTGCTCGTATGGTTTAAAATTTTCGTGTGTTGCTAAAAAATTTTCTACATTAATACTATCTAAAAATAAATTATTAAAAGCTGTTATGCTATTAATAGTAGTATCTCTATCAACTTCTTTACTCTTAAAATTTTTACATGCAATAACAAACGTTGTTAAAAATAGAATTGCGTAAAAAAATTTCTTCATTCAAAAATATTTTAGATAAATAGGGTTTAGCAGTTTATTAAAAGTGTTGCAGCAACCATGCCTGCTGTTTCGGTTCTTAATCTGGTGCAACCTAAAGTTACAGGAAGATAACTATGTTTTTGTGCTAATAAAATTTCTTCTTCAGTAAAATCTCCTTCGGGGCCAATTAGTATTTGTATGTTGTTTAATAAAGATAAATCTGTAACACTTGTTTTTTCATTTTCTATACAATGTGCAATTAATTTTTGTTTGTAAGACGATGATTGAACAGTTGCTTGAAATGTTGTTGGCTCTTGCAAAACAGGTAACCATGTTTGTTTGCTTTGCAGCATTGCCGAAATAAGAATATTATTCATTCTTTCAAAACGAAAATGTTGTTTTTCTGTTCTTTTACACAGTAGCGGAATTATTTCGCTTACACCAATTTCGGTTGCTTTTTCTAACAACCACTCAAACCTTGAATTATTTTTTGTTAATGAAACTGCTAACGATACAACCCTTTGCTGCATTGAATTATATTGATTTGACAAAATAGTTGCAACGCAATGTTTTTTATCTGCTTGCTTAATTTGTGCTGTATATAAATTGCCTTTGCCATCGGTTAAATTTATTAATTCGCCTTCTTTAATTCTAAGTACTTGAATGCAATGTTTGCTTGTTTCTTCACTTAAAATAAATGAAGATGTTTGTGTTATAGTTAGCTCATAAAAATAAGGTAGTTGCATTACTAATTTTTTCAAACAGTTTTCTAAAGATATTCTTTTCAAAAAACAAATATATAGTTGTATAATTTTTGTTTAAGGCTTTTTATTAGTTGCGTAATTTTTTTATTATTTTCTCTTTTAACACTTATACTGTGTTTTCTTTGTAAAATGAAATTTACCATATTTTATTGTTACGATGCTTATTGTGGTTGGTGCTATGGTTTTAGCCCCGTTATAAAAAAAATTGCAGAAACATTTAAAAATAAAATTGATTTTGAAGTATTAAGCGGCGGAATGATTATTGCCGATAAGCCAGCTTCTATTGAGACTATTGCACCCGTTATTCAAACTCATTACAAACGTGTTGAAGAATTAACAGGAATAAAATTTGGCGAAGATTTTTTATGGCATGCCTTTAACCCCACTAAAAGCGATTGGTTTTTAAGTTCAGAAAAACCTGCTATTGCCATGTGTATTTTTAAAGAAATATATGCCGATAAACAAGTTGCTTTTGCAGCAGATTTGCAATATGCTTTAAATTTTGAAGGAAGAGATTTAACAGATGATGAAGCTTACCGCCACTTACTTATTAAGTATAATATTAACGAAGAAGATTTTTATAAAAAATTGCATAGCGAAATATATAAAGAAAAAGCATACTATGAATTTCAATTGTGTAAGCAATTAAAAGTTACCGGTTTTCCTTGTGTATTATTGCAAGCAACAGATTCTAAATTTTATTTATTAAGCAGCGGGTTTACAGATTTTGAAACATTACAAACAAGAATAGAAAATGTTTTAAAAGAGTTAAACAATTTGTAAATAATGCTTGCAATGTTATTCATTCCCTAATAAAATATAGTAATGCAAAACTTTACATAGTTTCCCTTTATTTTGCAACCTCAATATTTTTTATGGAATACAGTAAATTAATTTCAGTGTCTGGTTTTTCGGGTTTGTTTGAATTGGTTAACAGCAAAAACGATGGAGCAATTGTTCGCTCGTTAGATGATGATACAACTAAATTTGTAAGTAATAGAGTTCATAATTTTTCTCATTTAGAAAGTATTGAAGTTTATACTATTAGAGAAAATGTAAATCTGTTAGAAGTATTTAAAGCAATGAATGCAAGCACAGAAACATTGCCAAATGAAAAAGATGCTAAAGCCGTAAAAAAATATTTTGAAAAAGTTTATGGCGATATGGATTTTGAAAGAGTATATGATAGTGATAGAAAAAAAATGATTAAATGGTTTCATGTTCTTAAAAATAAAAACATTGAATTAAAATTAACCGAAGAAGCATCTGTTGAAGAAACAGAAGCATAACAATATAAAACATTTGCAAAGCCATCTTTTTAGGTGGCTTTTTTATTTTTAAAATTCAATTCCTGCAAAAAAACGCAAACCTCTCAACTTTTTATTAACTTGAGCAACCAATTTTTAATTATGAAAAAGTTGCTTATTGCTATTTGCCTTTTATTTTTTGTTTGCAGTATTAATGCACAACCATTTTACAACCACACCAAAGCTGCCGATAAATGGGTTAAAAAACAATTCAGAAAACTAAGTAAAAAAGAACGTATTGCACAACTTATAATTATACGTGCCCACAGTAATTTGGGGCAAGAACATATTAATTCTGTTACTAATTTAATTAAGCAATACAATGTTGGTGGTTTGTGTTTTTTTCAAGGTGGACCGGTAAGGCAGGCAACGCTTACTAACTTTTATCAAAGCATAACCAAAACACCTTTATTAGTTTGTATAGATGCCGAATGGGGTTTAGGTATGCGGTTAGATAGTGTAATTAGTTTTCCGCGACAATTAATGATGGGTGCAACAAATAATGCTAAATTAATATATGAATTTGGTAAAGCAGTAGGAGAACAATGTAAACGTATTGGTGTGCAAGTAAATTATGCTCCGGTGGTTGATATAAATAATAATCCTGATAATCCTGTAATAAACGATAGAAGTTTTGGAGAAGATAAATATAAAGTGGCTTTGTTTGGTACAGAATATATGCGTGGTATGCAAGATGTAAATGTAATGGCATGTGCCAAACATTTTCCAGGACATGGAGATGTATCGGTTGATAGTCATAAAGATTTACCTGTTATTAATAAAACAATAGAGCAGTTAAATAATTTAGAACTCTATCCTTTTAAAGAATTAATTAAAGCAGGTGTGGGTAGTATGATGATTGCACATTTATACATTCCTGCAATAGATACAACTGCTAATCAAGCCACTTCATTATCTAAAAAAAATGTAACAAGTTTATTAAAAGAAGAATTGGGTTTTAAAGGAATAACTTTTACAGATGGTTTAGGCATGCAAGGTATTAGTAAATTTTACCCTTCGGGAGAAGCAAGTGTGCAAGCATTAATTGCAGGTAATGATATGCTTTGTTTACCCGAAGATGTACAAGGCAGTATTGAAAAAGTTTTGCAAGCAATAAAAGATAAAAAATTAACGTGGGATGATATTAATGCAAGAGTAAAAAAAGTTTTATTGGCAAAATATAATTTAGGTTTAAACAATTTTAAGCCTATTGAAACAGAAAATATTGTTGGAGATTTAAATATTCAAACAAAAAAAATTAATGAGGCAATAGCAAAAAATGCCATTACATTATTAAGGCAACCTTCCTCACCTAATATTCCCCTCTCCCAAGGTAGAGGGGTTAGGGGTGAGGCAAAAGTTGCATACATTTCTATTGGTTCACCAAAAGAAAACGCAATAGCAGCAAAGCTTAGAAAAGAAAACAATGTCGATGTTTATTTATTTGCAAGCAAAGCTTCTGTTGGTAAAGAAGTAATGGATGATTTGAATAAAATTATTCCAGTTGATAAAGCAGATAGTGCAGCAGCTTTGCAATTAATTCAAACATTACAACAAAAAAATTATAACACAATTATAATTGGCGTTCATAATTACAGCAGAAGGCCTGCCAATAATTACGGCATAAATAAACCAACTGTTTTTTTATTGAATGAGTTAAATAAATTTAATCAGTCTGTGTTTTTATTTTTTGGAAATCCGTATGCAATAAAAAATTTATGCAACGCAAATAATTTATATGCTTGTTATGAAGATGATGATATAACACAAACAACTGCAGCAGAAATTTTGCAAGGAAAAATTCAACCCAAAGGAAAACTTCCTGTTACTGTTTGCAACAATTTAAAATTTGGAGATGGCATTTTATACAACAATTATTTTCCTGTAACAAAACCAGAATTGGTTAATGTAAATGCAGAAAAATTACAAACCATAGATTCTATTGTAAACAATGCAATTGAAAAAGGTGCATTTCCCGGCTGTGTTGTATTTGCAGCTAAAGATGGTAAAGTAATTTATAATAAAGCTTTTGGTAATACATCTACCACAAGCAATCAACCTGTTTCTATAAATACCGTTTACGATTTAGCTTCTGTTACTAAAATTTCTGCAACCACAGTTAGCATTATGAAGTTGTATGAAGAAGGAAAAATAAATTTAGATAAAACTTTAGGAGATTATTTGTCTTGGACAAAAGGAACAGATAAAGCACCACTTACATTAAGAAAAATTTTACTACATCAAGCTGGTTTGGTTCCGTTTATTCCATTTTATAAAGAAGTAATTAATGCACAAACAGGCGAGCCTAATTGGAATGTTTTTTCAACAATAAAAAATAATGAACATCAATTTCGCGTAGCAGAAAATTTATATGTAAGTAATAATTGGGAAGATACTTTATACAAACGTATAGTACAAAGCAAACTAACTGCACAAGATAAATATGTGTATAGCGATAACGATTTTATTTTTTTAGGAAAAATAGTAGAAGCCGTAAGTGGTAAAAGTTTAGATGAATATGCATACGAAAATTTTTATGCTCCTTTAAATATGATAACAACCGGTTTTCATCCACGCAATAAAATGCCGTTAGAAGATATTGCACCAACCGAATTAGAAAAACATTTTCGCAGGCAATTAATTTGGGGAGATGTGCATGATGAAGGTTCTGCTATGTTTGGTGGCGTTGCAGGTCATGCAGGTTTATTTAGCAATGCGTATGATTTGGCACAACTTTATCAAATGCTTTTAAATGGCGGAGAATTAAATGGAAAAAGATTTTTTAAGAAAGAAACAATTGATTTATTTACTGCATATAACAGCAACATTAGCAGAAGAGGTTTAGGTTTTGATAAACCCGAAAAAGATAATACTACCAGTAAATCTCCTTACCCGTCAAAATTAGCATCCCCTGAAACCTTTGGTCACACTGGGTTTACGGGCACTTGTGTTTGGGTAGATCCTAAATATAATATTGTTTATATTTTCTTATCAAACCGTGTTAATCCAACAAGAGATAATAATAAATTAAGTAGTTTAGGTGTAAGAGGAAAAATTCAAGATGTAATTTATAATGCAATAAATCAATAATTCTTTTTAAATAGCAACTAACTTTATTACTTAAACGCTGTTTATGAATTTTAACATTAATAACCTGCTAACGGTAATGTTTACCTTATTTGCAGTAATAGATATTGTTGGTTCTATTCCATTACTTATTTCTTTAAAAACCAAAATGGGCGGCATACGCAGCATGCAAGCTA
The DNA here is from genome assembly GCA_018267725.1 of Bacteroidota bacterium. Classification (GTDB taxonomy): domain Bacteria; phylum Bacteroidota; class Bacteroidia; order Chitinophagales; family Chitinophagaceae; genus CW01. The sequence continues at coordinate 36,571 of JAFDXY010000015.1, read as the reverse complement.
CTTTAGTTTCGGGTGCATTAATGATATTGTTTTTATATTTTGGAAAAGCATTTTTACAAATATTAGGATTAGATGTTCATTCATTTGCTGTAGGAGGTTCTGTTGTAATTTTTTTATTAGGTTTAGAAATGGTTTTAGGCCATGAAATTTTTAAAAGCGAAAAAGATGCTCCCTCCGGAACTGTTGTGCCTGTTGCATTTCCTGTAATTGCAGGTAGTGGTACTTTAACTACTGTAATGTCGTTAAAAGCAGTGTATGATGATATGTATATTTTAATTGGCATATTAATAAACCTTATTGTAATTTATATTGTTTTAAAATCTTTAAAGTGGATTGAGCATGCACTCGGCAAATCTGGTTTATCGGCTGTTAGAAAATTTTTTGGTGTAATATTATTAGCCATTGCCGTTAAAATTTTCAGTAGTAATTTGGCAGCATTTGGAAAATAATTTTCAATAAATAAAAAAATAGTATAACATAAAAGCAGTACATAAATTATGAACAAACAAGCTTTAACTTACGATGATATTCAATTAGTACCTTCTTATTCAACCGTTACTTCAAGAAAAAATATTGACCTCTCTACAAAAGTTACCAAACGTTACAGTATTCAAATTCCGTTAGTAGCTTCTTGTATGGATACCGTTTGCGAAAGTGAAATGGCAGTTGCATTAGCAGAAATTGGTGGTGTAGGTTGTATTCATAGGTTTATGAATGTTCAGCATCAATTGCATGAAGTAGCAATAGTTGCTAAAGTTGCTGCCGATTTATGTATTAAAAATAATAGTAATACAACAATTCCTGTAATGGCTGCTGTTGGTGCTAATGGAGATTATGCAGAACGTGCTATTGAATTAGTTAAAGCAGGTGCAAATATTATTTTAATTGATGTAGCACATGGGCATCATGAAAATGTAAAAATTGCTATTGATAATTTAAAAAAGTTATTGCCTACACATGTTGATATAATTGCAGGAAACATTGCAAGTGCAGCAGCAGCAAAAGATTTAGAAACATGGGGAGCAGATGGCTTGCGTGTAGGTGTTGGAGGAGGCTCACTTTGTACCACAAGAATTAAAACAGGTTTTGGAGTACCTAATGTAACTTGTTTAGAAAATATTTTAGCTATAACATCTATTCCTGTAATGGCAGATGGAGGTATAAGAGCAAGTGGAGATATTGCAAAAGCATTGGCATTAGGAGCAAGTAGCGTAATGTTGGGTTCATTAATTGCCGGAACAAAAGAAGCACCCGGACAAATTATAGAAAAACCTAATGGGTTATACAAACGTTACAGAGGTGCTGCTTCATTAGAAACAAAAACAGTACACGGGCAAGAACAAAGAAACGTTGAAGGAGAAAGCACAGTAATACCATTTAAAGGCGGCGTAAAATTTGTAGTCGAAGGTTTGTTAGATGGAGTGAGATCTGCATTATCTTATGGTGGAGCCAATAACTTAAAAGAGTTTAAACCCGAATATGTTATTGTAACACATGCAGGCCAAACCGAAGCCAGACCGCATTTGTTGTAGCTACAATAATAAAATGCTATTTATTTTTTGTTAGCATTAATAGCCTTTATTAAAAATTATTACAATATAACAACTTTCCCAAAAGTTTATAAAAACAATAGCAGCAACACGTTGTATTAATTCATTTCTTTGCCGCTTTAAATATTATTATGTGGTATAGTTTAGGAAAAGCAATTGTAAAAAATAGAATTTTATTATTAATTATTTTGTTTGTCGTAACTGCTTTTATGGGTTATAAAGCAAGTAAAGTACAAATGGGGTATGATTTTACAAGAGCTATTCCTATTGATAATGTAAAGTATATTGATTATCAAAAATTTCTAAAAAAATTTGGAGGAGATGGTAACACATTGGTAATTGGTATTAAAACAGATAGTTTTTTTACGGTAGATTTTTTTAATGCTGTTGGAAAATTACATCAAAACTTAAAAAAAACACAAGATGTACAAGATGTGTTAAGCATACCCGAAGCAGTTACATTGGTTAAAGATTCTGCTTTGCAACAATTTGTTCCTCAAAAAATATTTCATTACCCGTATGCATCTCAAACAATTTTAGATAGTGATAAATATGTTTTTCAATCACTTCCTTTTTATAAAGGCATATTGTATAATCCTGCAACAAATGCTTACCTAATAGGCGTTACCGTAAATAAAGATACGATTAACAGCAAATCACGAACAAGATTAATTAATTCAATTTTAAAAGAAGTAACGGCATTTGAAACTTCAACAAAAATACAAACACATATTAGCGGATTACCTTATATAAGAACAACGGTTGCCAACCGTATTAAAAACGAATTAAATTTATTTTTAATAGGTTCTTTTTTATTAAGTGCTATTACTTTATTTATTTTCTTTCGTTCGTTTAGTGCAACCATAATGAGTTTGTTTGTTGTAGGCATTGGTGTTGTGTGGTGTTTGGGTACAATGGTTTTGTTCAATTATAAAATAACTATACTTACTGCTTTAATTCCTATTTTAATTGTTGTAATAGGAATTCCTAATTGCATTTATTTCTTAAATAAATACCACACTTCTTTTAAAGAAGTTAATAATAAAGAAAAAGCTATTGTAAACATGATTGGCAAAATGGGTATTGTAACATTGTTTTGCAATATTGCTGCAGCCATAGGTTTTATTGTATTTGCTTTTACACATAGTAATTTATTAAAAGAGTTTGGTTTGGTTAGTGGTATAAATATTATGGCTTTATTTTTTATATCGTTAATTTTTATTCCGGCTGTATTATATTATTTGCCAGCACCCAAAACAAAGCATATAAAATATTTAGAAAATAAAACATTAAATAAAATTTTAATAAAAATAGAAAAATGGGTATTTCAAAACTCAAAATGGGTTTGGGCTGTAACTATAGCTGTAACTGTATTTGCAATAACAGGTATTTTTAAATTAAAGAGTGAAGGATTTATTGTAGATGATTTACCTAAACAAGATAAAACTTATACAGATTTAAAATGGTTTGAAACAAATTTTAAAGGAATAATGCCATTAGAAATAATGGTAGAAGCAAAAAAGAAAGGAGCATTAAAACGCTCAACTGCACCCATGCAAAAAATAGATGAACTATCAACCTATTTATCTACAAAAGCAGAAACAGCAAAACCCTTATCATTAGTTGAGGCACTAAAATTTGCAAAGCAAGCTTATTTTGATGGAGATAGCTCTAACTACGCTGTACCAACAGATTTAGATATGGCTATGATGAGTAGTTATCTTAAAAATAAAAATAAAAAGCCGTCAGAAAAAACGGCTTTAGCAAGGTTAATGAACAGTTTTATAGATAGTACATACCAAACGGCAAGAATAAGTGTAAACATGAAAGACATTGGCAGCAAACAATTGCCTGTTTTTTTAAATGATGTTGAACAAAAAGCAAGAGAAATTTTTGATACCGCAAACTACAAAGTAACTTTTACCGGAAGCAGTGTTACTTTTTTAGAAGGCTCATCATTCATAATAAACGGATTAAAAGAAAGTATTCTATGGGCGTTTTCATTAATTGCTTTATGTATGTTGTTTTTATTCCGTTCAGTAAAAATTTTATTGTGTTCTTTAATTCCAAATATTATCCCTTTAATTATTACAGCAGGTATAATGGGTTGGTGTGGTATTAGCTTAAAACCATCAACTGTATTGGTTTTTAGCGTAACGCTGGGTATTGTAATTGATGTAACTATTAGATTTTTAGTAAACTATAAACAAGAAACAGATGCTAATAAACATACGGTTCAATTCAACTTATCTCAAACCATAAAGCATACAGGTATTAGTATTATTTATACATCATTGGTTTTAATAGCTGGCTTTGCAATTTTTTGCTTTAGCAGTTTTGGCGGAACTTTTGCGTTGGGCTGGCTTACTTCTTTAACTTTAGTTGTAGGCACCATTACTAATTTATTGCTATTGCCAGTACTTATAAATTTTGTGAGTACTAAAAAAGATAAGAGTCCTTTGTTTTAAGCACTTTTTAATGAAAAAACCCGGCGTGCAGTGTATTTAGTGCAACTTTTTTAACTATTTTGTGTCTTTATAGAAATAGATATTAACCAACCAAAAAATGCATTATGAGAAAAAAACTACTCAGTTTTTGTGCTATGCTATTTTGCCTTATCAGCAGCTATGCACAAACACGAACAGTAACGGGTACAGTTACTGATGACAAAGGAGCTCCGCTAAATGGAGTTACCGTTAATGCAATTGCTACAGACAGAAAAGTTGTAGCTACTGCAGTTACTAACGCTTCCGGTTCATTCTTAATTAAAGTTCCTCAAAAAATTAGAGGCCTTCAATTTTCTTTTGTAGGATTTGAAGAGCAAATTATTTCTGTTGAGGGTAAAAACAGTATTACCGTAAAACTTTCTTCAACTTCAAAAAACTTAGATGAAGTAGTAGTGGTTGGTTACGGAATGCAAAAGAAAAAAGAAAATACCGGTAGTGTTTCTACCATAAAAGGTAGTGAAGTTGCAGAAAAACCTGTTCAAAGCTTTGAACAAGCATTAGCAGGTAAAGCAACTGGTGTACAAATTACTACTCCATCAGGTGTATTAAATACTCCTCCGGTATTTAGAATTAGAGGTACTAATTCAATTTCATTAAGCTCTTATCCGTTAATTGTAGTTGATGGTGTACCTACTTTTACTGGTGATTATAGCGGTACAAATGCTGCTGCCAATGCTTTAGCAAGTATTAATCCTAATGATATTGAAAGTATTGATATTGCTAAAGATGCTGCTGCTACAGCTATTTATGGTAGCCGTGCTGCAAATGGTGTTGTATTTATAACTACCAAAAAAGGTAAAGCTGGCAAAACCAAAGTATCTTACGATGGTTGGTTTGGTTGGGCTCAAGTTACAGGGCTACCTTCTATGATGAATACATCTCAATACATGTCATTTAAAACATCAGCAGTAAATAATTATTTGGCGTTAGCAACTCCGGGTGCAGCAACACCTATTACTTACGCAACAGTTACAGATGCAAGCGGAAAAGTGGTTGATACCAAATGGTCTGATTATGTGTATCGCCAAGCCATGTCTAACAGCCATAATATTAATGTTTCGGGCGGAAATGATAACACTACATATTATTTATCTGTTGGTTATACTGCACAACAAGGTGTTATTAAAAAGAATGATTTCAACAGATTAAATGCTTTATTAAATGTTGATAGCAGAATTAATAATAAAGTTACTATTGGTGGTAAACTTAGTTATTCAAACGAACAAAACTATGCTGCAACTTCATCAGGCTCATTAAGTGGAGAAGCATTTAATACTGCGGGTTTAGGCCGTTTAGCAGTTGTATTACCTCCAATTATTTCTCCTTATAAAAACGATGGTTCATACAATACTAATGGTTCTGCAATTGGTAGCTCTAATATAGGAGTGCTTTCAACTATTTCTTATTTCAACCCTGTTGTATCATTAGATTTAAACCGTTCAAATAGTGAGAATAACCATATTCAATCAAGTGCTTATATACAATTTAAACCTATAAAATCAATAACACTAAAATCTCAATATGGTATTGATTATTTATTTGTATCTAATGATTTATTTTGGTCTCCTGTTGCTGGTGATGGGTACAGTTACAACGGTTATGCATCTGCATGGCAAACAAATTATAAAAGATGGTTATGGACTAATACAGCTTCATTTGATCAAAAATTTGGAGACCACTCAGTTAACGTTTTAGTTGGTAATGAACAACAAAGAAATACAACTCTTGGATTTGGTATTAACCGTCAAACTTTATCAGACCCCGCTTATAATTTAATTCAAGCAGGTTGGACAACTAACAACTCTACCGGACAAGCTTATGGTGAAAACTATTTATTGTCAAGCTTTGGAAGAGTAAATTATAATTACAAAGGAAAATATTTCTTATCAGGCAATGTTCGTCAAGATGAGTACTCTGGTTTAGGAGTTAAAAAAGGAACTTTCTGGGGTGCTTCTATAGCTTGGGAACTTTCTAAAGAGAAATTCTGGCAATCTATGGGAATTGATAAATTATTCAGCAGTGCAAGAATAAAAGGTGGTGTAGGTAAAGTTGGTAATATTAATGGTATTGGAGATTACTCACCGTTTTCAACATTTGGTTCTGGATTATATGGTGGAACAGCTACTTTAGGTTTTGCCTCAGTAGGTAATAATAAATTACAATGGGAAACCAGCCAACAAACCAGCGTTGGATTATCATTCGGATTATTACGTGATAAAGTAACAGGCGAAATAACATATTATAATAATAATATAGATAACTTAATTTTAAGTGTTCCACAATCTCCTTCTGCGGGTTTACCAAGTAATATTCTTCAAAATGTTGGTACCATGTATAACCGAGGTATTGAATTACAATTAAGTTCAACCATAATAGATAAGAAAAATTTTACATGGAGAAGTACTTTTAACTACAGCTATAATACAAATATGGTTACTGCTTTAGCTCCGGGCTTATCAAATATTCAAACACCAACCGCAGGATTAGAAACAGCTAACCAAACTATGCCAGGCTATTCAATAGGTTATATTTGGGTAGTAAAAACTGCAGGCGTAGATCCTCAAACAGGAAAAAGAATTTTTTTAAATTCAGCAGGTACACCAGTTTATTATTCTTATACAGTAGCTAATCAATTACCTAAGTTATATAACTACTCAACTACGGCCGATGGGCAAACAAAATATGTAAGCTCAACAGGTGGTACCACAATTACTCAGGCTGCCGATGCGGTAATGTATGCAAATGCGGTACCTAAAAGTGTAGGTGGTTGGCAAAATGATTTTAGATTTAAAAATTTTGAACTTAGTGCTTTACTTACTTACCAAACAGGATTTTATATATATTACGGATCTAATGCAGGTTTGCACGACCAACGTTGGTGGAATAATGCTACAGATATGCTAACAGATGCTTGGGCACAAAGTGGAAATGCAGGCAAAAAATATGCAAGACCGGTTTACGGAGATAACGTATCTAACGGTTCTGCAATGCCGTTAGACATAAATGTATTTAAAGGCGATTTCGTTAAATTAAAATCATTAACATTAAGTTACAATTTACCTAAAAGCTTATTAGATAAATCTAAATTAAGTAGTGTTAGACTTTATGTGTCTGGTAACAACTTGGCTATTATAACAAAATATCCAGGTCCAGATCCTGAAGTATCATCTAACGGAAACTCAACACAGGCTCAAGGTGTAGATAGAAATACAGCAGCCAGTGCAAGAACATTTACAATTGGATTAAATGTTGGATTTTAATTTTTGAATCAAAAAAAAGAACAAAATGAAAAAGATTATAAAATATTCATCAGTTGCATTGTTGGGAATGTTAGGTTTCTCTGCATGCCAACGCGACTTATTAAATCCTTCGCCACAAACTTCAGTATCCGATGCTTCTGCTTTTAGCACTTTGGGCAGAATACAATCTCAAGTATTATCATTATACGGATCAATGAAAAATGGTAATTTTTATGGAGGCAGATTTGTTATTTATGGAGATATAAAAGGAGAAGATTTCATTAATGAAACTTCAAATTTGGTAACAGGTTCTGATGTTTGGGCAGAAAACTGTACAAACAGTGCAACAGCCGTAAAAGGTTTATGGGCACAAGCATATTATGTAATTAATTCTTGCAATGTATTTATTGATGGAATGAATGCAGGAGGATCAACAGTTGCAGGAGCAACTCTTGCAGCTAATTATATTGCAGAAGCCAAATTAATACGTGCTTTATCATACTATTCTTTACTGCAATATTATGCTCGCCCTTATGCAGATGGCAATGGCTCAAAGCCAGGCGTACCTTTACGTTTAACAGGAATTAAAGGTTCTGGTAGTTCAAACTTGGCAAGAAGCACAGTTGCACAAGTTTATACGCAAATTTTGCAAGATTTAAATGATGCAGAAGCAGGGTTGCCTTTAACTTATGGTGCTTCAGCCTATAACAATACAACTCGTGCTCATCGCAATACAGCTATTGCTTTAAAAACAAGAGTGTATTTAAGTATGCAGAACTACGCAAGTGTAATTACAGAAGCTAATAAAATTGTTTCTGCTGCTGCACCATTTACTGCTGCAACCGGTGTTGCTCATGCATTGCAAGCGGATATTACTAATGTATTTGTATCACCTTACACTACTACAGAATCAATTTTTTCAATGCCAATGACAACAACTGCAGGCGATTATCCTGGTACACAAAATCAATTGGGATATTATTTTTCTCCAACAGCTACTAATGGTGGTACAGGTAATGGCGAGTTTTCTTTAAATGCTTTAGGTGTTATTGCAGATCCGGGTTGGACAGCAACCGACAAACGCAGAGCATTTGTTAAACAATCAGGTAGCGGTGCTACTTTAAAAAACTGGTGTATTAAATATCCAACAGGTAACCCTTATACAGATTATGTTCCGGTTATTAGATATTCTGAAGTGTTATTAAACTTAGCTGAAGCCAGAGTAAGAAATCTTAATACTGTTGATGCACAAGCAGTAGCATTATTAAATGCAGTAAGAAACAGAGCAGATGCTTCAACAACATATACTGTTCTAAGTTTTGCTACTCCAGCAGTTTTAATAAGTGCAATTTTAAATGAAAGAAGAATTGAGTTTTTAGGAGAAGGATTACGTGTTAATGATTTAATGCGATTGTTACAAACTATTCCTGCTAAAGGAACTGCACCATCAAAAGCAGCTTCTGATGTTGGTTATATTTGGCCAATTTCATCCGATGAATTAGCATTAAATAGTTTAATGACTGATAACTAAATAAAATAGTTACACACTAATAATAATGACCTGCTTTTGTGGGTCATTATATTTTATAGCCAGTATATAAAAGCATTCACTCAAATAATTTCTTATAAAATATAAAACTTCCATATTCTATTTATTATACTAATTGCAATAAATATAACAAGCCTAAGAAAGCAATTATGTAATACATTTTACAGTATATATGTTATTTACCTATTAATTAATGGTAATTAGGTGAAATTACATTAATGGTTTGGTTGTTAAGATATCTACACTTATGTTTGTTGTTTCGATAAAACTAAAACACTAAAACTTATGAGAAAATTTACTACCCTTCTCATGTGCTTTTATTGGCAACAAGCCAACTATTGGCACAAACACGAACAGTAACGGGTACGGTTACTGACGATAAAGGAGCTCCACTAAATGGAGTTACCATTAATGCAATTGCTACAAATAAAAAAGTTGTGGCTACTGCGGTTACAGATGCTTCAGGTTCATTTTCAATTAAAGTTCCTCAAAAAATTAAAGGTCTTCAATTTTCTTTTGTAGGCTTTGAAGAACAAATGGTTGCTGTTGAAACTAAAAGCAATATTACTGTACAACTTTCTTCAACATCAAAAAATTTAGATGAAATTGTTGTAGTTGGATATTCAAAAACAACAAAAGAAGCATTTACCGGTTCGGCTAAAACTGTTTCTGCAGCTCAAATTACTAATAAAAGTGTATCAAACGTATCTCAGGCATTAGCCGGGGAGATAGCTGGTGTTACAGTTGTTAATACATCTGGTCAACCTGGTTCATCTGCAACTATTAGAATTCGCGGATTAGGTTCTGTTAATGGTAACAGAGATCCTTTATATGTTGTAGATGGTGTGCCTTATTTTGGAACATTAAACTCTATTAACCCTGATGAAATTGCTAATATAGTAGTGTTAAAAGATGCTGCTGCAACTGCAATTTATGGTTCAAGAGGTGCAAATGGTGTAATTGTTATTACTACCAAAACTGGTCGTGGTAAAAAATCTTTTGTTACTGTAGATGCAAAATTTGGCACAAACAATGCAACCTTGCCAAGATATGATATATTAACATCACCGGAAGAATATATTGCATTAAGTTGGGAAGCAATGTATAACCAAGGTGTTATACTTGCTAATCCTAATCCAGTAAATTATGCAAATACTAATTTATTTTCGGCAAGCGGTATTTCTCCTAATAATAATATGTGGAATGTGGCTACTGGTGCAGATCTTATTGATCCTACAACCAAAACCGTAAAGCCTGGTGTAACCAGAAAATTTGATCCTGAAAGATGGCAAGATTATGCTTTTCAACCCGCTTCTCGTTCTGAAGTAAATGTGCAGTTGGGTGGTGGAGATGCAAAATCAAACTACTTTACTTCATTCGGTTACCTTCAAGATATTGGATATATTATTAATAGTGATTATAAAAGATTAAACGGAAGAGTTAGTATTAACCACGAAGTAAAACCATGGTTATCTACAGTATTTAATGTTAATTTCTCTCAAGGAAAAACAAATAACAACGGACAGGCTTCAAACTCAAACAGCATATTTTGGTTTGTAGATAATATACCTTCTATATATCCTTTATTCTTACGTGATGCCAGTGGCAATAAAGTACCAGACCCTATTTTTGGCGGTTATCAATTTGATTACGGTTCTACCGGAAGAAAATTCGGTTCTTTAACTAATGCCATAGCCGACGCTACTTATAATACTGTTACAAACACTAAGAACGAATTAACAGCTAATACTTCGGTTAATGTTAAATTTTCTAATCACTTAATTTTAGAAAACAGATTAGGAATTCAATATTATGCTCAAAACTTCTGGTCAAGAAATAATAAGTTTTATGGTTCTTCAGCATCTCAAAACGGTTTTATAGGACAAACTAAGTATGAGTCTGCCAACTTAAATCTTTTAAATATGCTTCATTATACTAATAGTTTTAATGCACATAATATAGAAGTATTAGCAGCACATGAAGCCACAGATTACAGATTTACAAGTTCAAGTGCATCAGGTTATAATTTGGTAGATAACTACAGCTTAGAACTTGCAAATGCAATTGTAATAAATCCAACAGCAACTTCTTATACCAACACAAATAAAATTGAAAGCTATTTTGCTCAAACAAACTATAACTATCAAAATACATACTATTTGTCTGGAACAATAAGAAGAGATGGTTCTTCTCGTTTTACAAAAGGTAACACATGGGGTACTTTTGGCTCGGTAGGTGCAGGTGTGGTTTTATCTAAATTAGATTATTTCAAAAAATGGAGATCTATACCATATTTAAAATTAAAAGCAAGCTATGGTATACTTGGAGACCAAGACGGGTTAAGTTACTATCCGGGAATGACAAGTATTTCAATTGGTAACTTAAATAATAATCCTTCATTTGGTGTGCCTGTTCCAGGTAATCCAAACTTAACATGGGAAACCTCAAAAACTTTCCAAACTGGATTAGAATTTAGAGTAGGTAATTTCTTAGAAGCAAGTATTGAATATTATATTAGAAATACTGATAATTTAATTTTTCAAAGAAGAGTAGGTATTTCTAACGGATATGCATTAATTACTGTTAATGACGGACAATTAAGAAACAGTGGAATTGATTTTGAATTAACTGGCCATATTATAAGAAAAAAAGATTTTTATGTTGATTTAGGAATTAATGGCAACCATTACACTAACCAAATTACCAAAATGCCAATAGACCCTTCAACAGGAGCTCCAAAAGTAATTGATGTTCAAGGCAACTTCGCTTGGTCTAAAGGGCATTCAGTATATGATTATTATATTAGAAACTTTGCAGGAGTAGATCCGGCAGACGGAAGAACTACATGGTCTGTTTATTATGATGATTTAAATGGTAATGGTAGATATGACGTTGGTGAAGGAGTAGCAAATCTTGAACAATTCTATTCTGATAACCCAAGCAAAAAAGGTACACTATTAAATGGAGTAACTAAAACTTATTCTGAAGCTACACAGTATTATGTAGGAAAATCTGCAATTCCAAAAGTAAGAGGTGCTTTAAACTTTAAAGCAGGTTATAAATCATTCGATATATCTGTTCAATTCCTTTATAGCATTGGAGGATATGCATACGATGGTGCTTATGCAGGGTTAATGCAAAACCAAATTATTGGTAGCAATAACTGGAGTACCGATATTAGAAGAAGATGGCAAAAACCGGGAGATATTACAGATGTTCCAAGATTATCTAATAATGCAACAACAGATCAAAACGTTACATCTGCTTCATCAAGATTTCTTACTTCTGCAAACTATTTAACATTAAATAATATTAGAATTGGGTATTCATTACCACAATCTTTATTAAAACGTACAGGTTTGTTTGAAGAAGTTTCATTCTTTGTTGCAGGAGATAATCTTTGGTTATCTTCAGCCAGAAAAGGATTTAACCCGGCAACTGCTGAAAACGGAGAATCTGATACATACAGATACTCTCCTTTATCAACAATTACTTTCGGTACAAAAATTAAATTTTAATTTCTAAAAAACTTTTTTATGAAAATTAATAAAATACTATTGCTTTCTACACTAATAACAGGATTTGTTGGTTGTAAGAAAGATTTTTTGGAAACGCAACCCACTGCTTTTACAACCCCCGAACAATTAGGAGCTGCTGCATTGCAAGACCCTAAACTTTTGGGCGGTAACATTACTGGATTGTACACAACCATGTTTACACCCGGTGTTGGTGGAACATCAGGCCATGACGATTTTGGGCAAAAAGGAATAGATATCTATTTAGATATGCTACAATCAGATATGGTATTGGCTGCACTAAACTATGGTTGGTATAGAACAGTAGCAAATTATACTGCACCTGTTGATTATACAACTAACCCTGTGTACATACCATGGCGTTATTATTACAGACAAATTTTTGGTGCTAATACCATAATTGATGTGTTGGGAGGAACTACTGCTACACCAACATCTGCTGCTAATAAATACACAATGGCACAAGCAAAAATTATGAGAGCCTACGGATACTTCTATCTATCTCAAATTTATGCTAAAAACTATGGAAGTGGAACTGATAAAATTTTACCATTATATACATCAACATCTCAATTAAACCTTCCAAAATCTACAACTAAAGACGTATTTGATTTAATGGTTTCAGATTTAAATACGGCAATTACTTTATTAACAGGCTATACGCGTGCAACTAAAGATCAAGTTGATATTAATGTTGCTAAAGGCTTCTTAGCTTATGTTTTAGCAGCAAGAGGTACATCAGCAGATTTAACTCAGGTTATTAGCTTAACGCAAGATATTATGACTGCGTATCCTAAAACTTCACCAGCATACTTAGTTTATACAGGTAGTAATATTTCAACTTCAGGTTTTAATAATGTTGCTGCTCCAAGTTGGATGTGGGGTGTACAATTAACTTTAGCACAAGGTATAAACTTAATTTCATGGTGGGGGCAAGTAGATCAATTCACTTACAGCTACGCATGGGCAGGAGATCCTAAAACAATTGATAGAGGTTTATACGATGCTATTAGACCTGATGATATTAGAAAAGGACAGTTTGCTGCACCTGCTGCAACATATAAATTACAACCTATTAATAAATTTTTTGATATAAATAGAGTATCTGGTGGTGCACGTTATGTTACATCAGGATTAATTTACATGAGAGCAGATGAATTTTATTTGCTTAACGCTGAAGCTAAGGCTCGTTTAGGACAAACAGGTCCGGCTCAAACAGCATTAACAAATTTCTTAAGTGATCGTATTACAAATACTTCTTATATTTCAGGATTATCTGGTCAAGCTTTAATAGATGAAATATATTTTCAAACTCGTGTTGAATTATGGGGAGAAGGTAAAACGTATTTAGCTATGAAGAGATTGCAAGAGCCTGTAGTACGTGGTGTTAATCACTTATTCTATGCAGGTCAAACTTTCCCTAGCACCGATAGTAAACTTACTATGGTAATACCTCAAGCCGAAGTATTAAACAACCCTAATTTAAATAAATAATTAGATTGTTTAATTTAGAATACAAAAGGAGCAACATAGTTGCTCCTTTTTATTTAATTGAGATTTTATTTTTACTTCAACACCTCATTTAATTTGTTTTGTAATTCTGCTCCTCTTAAATCTGTTGCAATAATTTTTCCCTCAGGATTTACTAAAACATTAAATGGAATAGCATTAATATGATATAATTTAACTGCATTACTTTCCCATTGTTTTAAATCGCTTATATGATTCCATGTTAAACTATCTTGATTAATTGCATTAACCCAAGCAGCTTTATCATTATCTAATGAAACACCTAATACCGTAAAATTTTTTGTATTGTATTTTTTATAGGCAGCTACAACATTCGGGTTTTCTTCTCTGCAAGGTTTACACCAACTTGCCCAAAAATCTACCAACACATATTTCCCTTTTAAATTACTTAATGCAAAATATTTTCCTGTAGTGTCTGTAAAATTTAATTCGGGTGCAGGCTTATTAAACAATGCATATTTTGGGTCTGATGCTATTTGTTCATCAATTCCTTTTTTTAATTGTGCTAAACCTTGATGGTCTTTAAATGTTTCTGCCGATGTTGTGGCTAATTTTTGTACTTCATCAGGCTGCATGGTGCGTATGGCTTTGCCAATTATAAAATAACTTAATGCAGGGCTTTTACTTTTTGTAATAGAACTATTTACAAACTCATTAATTTTTTTTAATTCATTATTTTTTTGAAGTGATGCTACCGTTAAAACACTATCGGTTGCTTTAATTTTTTGTAATGAATCGGCATTTGTAAATGCTTTTATCAATGCATTGTAACGTGTTGAATAATTTTCTAAAAATTGCTGTAATTGCTCTGTTGCTGCAGAACCTTTGGTGGTGTAATCTTTATAATGTTCTTCATCTACATTAATGGTAATGCTTTTAGCATCGTTAATAAACAAAACGGTTGGTCCGTTTTCAATTGCTAACAAGTATAAACCTTCTTCTTTTGCAATAGCATTTAATTTAAAACTTCCGTTGGGTTGCAATGTTGTTGAATCTACAACAGTTGGCTGTGCTGTACCAAAACTTAATTCTTCTAACAATATTTTTTTTGAACTTGGGTGAAGAATAGTTCCATCAACAGAAAACGAACCACTCCCTTTTTGACTACAACTTGTTATGGCAGTAATTGCAATGCCTATAAATAATATTTTTTTCATACAATAGATTGGTGTGTTATTTTAATTTTTCTTCTAATAATGTGGTAACTAATTTAGGGTCTGCTTTTCCTTTGCTTCGTTTTTTTACTTCGCCAACAAATAAACCAATTAAACCTTTTTTACCTTTTTTATATTCTGCAACTTTATCGGGCATGGCTGTAATTACTTCATTTACCCAAATATCTATATCGGCTACATTGCTTACCTGTATTAAGTTTAAAGATTCTGCCAATACCAATGGTTCAATATTTTCTTTCATTAAAACCGGTAATAATTTTGTGGCAGCAACTGAAAAATTTATTTTCCCTTCATCAATAATTTGTATTAATGCAGCTAATATTTTGGGTTGAAGAAAAATATTTTCGAAAGATGTTCCCTCATCATTTAAATATTGTTTTATTGGACCAATAAGCCAATTGGCAATGGCTTTATAATTTTTATTTTCAGATGCTGTTGCAAAAAAATAATTGACTGTTACTTTATCATCGCAAAGTTGTTTAGCATCATACTCACTTAATAAATATTTTTCTTGTAAACTTTTTATTAATTGTTGTGGAAGTGCAGGTAACGATGATTGTATTTGCTGAATAAAGTTTTCTGTTAAATGAAAAGGAGCTAAATCTGGATCGGCAAAATAACGATAATCATTCGCTTCTTCTTTATCTCTAATTGCAAAAGTGGTATCTGTTGCAGTATCAAAACTTTTAGTTTGTTGTGTAATAGTTCCGCCACTTTCAACTACATTAATCATTCTTTCAATTTCAAAATCTATTGCTTTTTTTACATTGCGAATAGAGTTAAGGTTTTTTACTTCCACTCTTGTTCCTAATTTTTTTTCGCCTTTTAAACGAATAGAAATATTAGCATCGCAACGTAAACTTCCTTCTTCCATATTGCCATCGCATATTTCAATCCATCTTACCAACTTTCTTAATTCTGTTAAATATTGATAGGCTTCATCGCTATTTTGTAAACAAGGCTCGGTAACAATTTCAATTAAAGGAGTGCCTGCTCTGTTTAAATCAACGCAAGTAGCATCTTCATAAATATCGTGTATGCTTTTGCCGGCATCTTCTTCTAAATGAATTCTATTGAGTAAAATATTTTTCTCCTCAACACTTGTAGTAATAGTTATATAACCATTTTTGCATATTGGTGTTGTGTGTTGAGATATTTGATAACCTTTTGGTAAATCGGGGTAGAAATAATTTTTTCTTGCAAAATAGTTATGCAACTCAATTTCACAATTACAGGCAATACCCATTTTTATGGCATACTCAATAGCTAATTTATTTGTTTTAGGCAATGTACCCGGATGCCCTAAAGTAATAGCACTTACATGTGTGTTGGGTTCTGCACCAAATGTAGTGCTATCTCCACAAAACAATTTACTTAGTGTTTGTAGTTGTGCATGAACTTCTAAACCAATTACAGCTTCGTATTTGCCACTCATTTTTTTTAAGTTACTGAAAGGGGCAAAGGTATCTGATTGTATTTAAATAGAACTTGTTGTTTGTAATAATTTGTTCGATATCTTTAATGTAAATTCATATTATGAAAAATATTTTTTTGAGCATACTGCTTTTATTGAGCATAAATTTATTTGGACAGCAAAATGGTACACTGCTTAGCAATGGTACAATTGTTCCTAAATTTAATTTTGAAATTGAAAAAGGAAAAACTATAAATATTTCTGATTACAAAGGGAAAGTGGTACTTATTAATTTTTTTGCCACTTGGTGTGGTCCCTGTAGAATGGAGCTTCCATTATTGCAAAAAGAAATATGGGAAAAATATCAAGATAATGAACATTTTGCATTGTTGATTTTTGGTAGGGAGGAAGGATGGCAAAAAGTAATCGATTTTAAAACAACTAACCGCTTTACATTTCCAATGCTACCCGATGAAGACAAAAGCATTTACAAACTATTTGCTACTCAGTATATTCCACGAAATGTATTGTTAGATGAAGATGGGAAAATTGTTTATCAATCAATTGGGTTTAATGCAGATGAGTTTAATAAAATGAAAAAAATAATTGACAAATTAATATTGAAAAAATAGCAGTTAGATACGCAGTATTGCTTTTACCGCTTCAATAACCCTATCTAAATTACTTGCATCTTGTCCGCCTGCTGTTGCTAAATTTTTATTGCCGCCGCCACCGCCTTTAATAAGTGGTGTAATTTTTTCTTTAATAATTTTTGGAGCTTCTAATCCTTTATTAATTAAAGCATCGCTTAATGCAATACTTACCGATGCTTTGCCTGCAATGCTTGATGCCAATGCAATTGCATCTGCATTCGTAGTTAAATCATTAGCTAATTTTTTTAAATTATCTGCATTGCTTACTTCAAGTACTGCACCAATAAATTTATAGTTATTAATTGTTTCAACTGCTTGTACTAATTCGTTTTTTAATTGTATAATTTGTTTGGCTTCAAAGCTTTCAATTTTCTTTTTTAATTCTTTATTATCTGCAACAATGTTTTCAATTGTTTTTAATAATTCTTTCGGATTATTTAATAATGTTTTTACATCACTCAATAATTGTAATTGTTGTGAAAGATAGTCTGCTGCTGCTTTTCCGCTTACTGCTTCTATTCTTCTTACACCTGCTGCTACTGCAGTTTCATGCTTTATTTTAAAAATTCCTAATTCACCTGTATGCCCTATATGTGTTCCGCCACAAAGCTCTACAGAATAATTAGGATCAATAATTACCACACGAACAATATTGCCATACTTCTCTCCAAACAATGCCATTGCACCTAATTGTAATGCTTCTTCTTTTTTCATTTCTTTTATTACAACAGGAATGTTTTCTCTTATTTTTTCATTCACAATTTCTTCTACCGCAGTTATTTCTTCATCTGTCATTTTACTGAAATGAGAAAAATCGAAACGCAATTGTTCATCATTTACCAAGCTTCCTTTTTGTGCAACATGTGTACCTAATATTTTACGTAAAGCTGCATGTAATAAATGTGTAGCAGAGTGATTAGCTGCTGTTGCTTTTCTTTTTTGTGCATCAACAGTTGCAATAATATTGCTGCTTAAATCAATAGCAGGTAATGTTTCTGTAAAATGAATAATTAAATTATTTTCTTTTTTAGTATCAATAATCGTGAGTAGTGAATCGTGAATAGTGAGAGTTCCCGTATCTCCAACTTGTCCGCCACTTTCAGCATAAAAAGGTGTTTGCTCTAATACTATTTGGTAAGCTTCTTTTCCTTTTGTTTTTACTTTACGATATTTTATAATATTTGTTGAAGCAGTTAATGTATTATAACCAACAAATTCAACAGCTTTATCTTCATGCACATTAACCCAATCTTCTGTATCTATTGCTGTTGCTGCACGTGAACGATTTTTTTGTTGTTGCATTTCTTTTTCAAAACCTTCTTCATCTACAATTAAACCTTTTTCTGATGCAACTAATTTTGTTAAGTCTAATGGAAATCCAAATGTATCATAGAGTTTAAATGCTTGTTCTCCTGAAATATTTTGTGTTGCTTCATCAAGCATTATTAACCCTTTATCTAAAGTTCTTAAAAATGCATCTTCTTCTTCTTTCACAACTTTTGTTACAAATTCTTGTTGTTGTTTTAATTCGAGGAAAACATTTTCAAATTGTGTTGCAATGGTTGATATTAATTGATGCAACAATGGTTGTTTATAATTTAAGTAAGAATAATAATAACGCACTGCACGGCGTAAAATTCTTCTTATAACATAACCTGCACCTGTGTTTGATGGAAGTTGCCCATCTGCAATGGTAAAACAAATGGCACGTATATGATCTGCTAAAACTCTAAAGGCAATACTTTCTTTATCATCTTTTGCAGTATAAATTTTATTTACTATTTCACTTATTACTTTAATAGTATTGGTAAAAACATCTGTATCGTAATTGCTTTGTTTGTTTTGAATTACACGTACCAAACGTTCAAAGCCCATACCTGTATCAACATGCTTGGCAGGCAATGGTTGTAATGTTCCATCTTTTAAACGATTGAATTGCATGAATACATTATTCCATATTTCTATTACTTGCGGATGATCATTATTTACTAATGTTTTACCATCAATTTGTTTTCTTTCTTCATCGGTTCTGCAATCGTAATGTATTTCGGTGCAAGGTCCGCAAGGACCGGTATCGCCCATTTCCCAAAAATTATCTTTCTTATTTCCTAATAAAATTTTTTCTTCACTAATTACTTTTTTCCATTCATTAAATGCTTCTTCATCTTTGGGTAAATTTTCTTTTGTATCTCCTTCAAAAATTGTTACATATAATCTTTCTTTATCTAATTTATATTTTTCGGTTAGTAATTCCCAACTCCATGCAATGGCTTCTTTTTTAAAATACCCTGCCTTTGGCTGGGCAGGATCTCCAAAACTCCAATTCCCCAACATTTCAAACATGGTATGGTGGTATGTATCAACACCAACTTCTTCTAAATCGTTATGTTTTCCGCTAACGCGTAAACATTTTTGTGTATCGGCAATACGTGTATGTGTTGGCTGTTGGTTTCCTAAAAAATAATCTTTAAACTGATTCATGCCGGCATTGGTAAACAATAAAGTAGGATCATTCTTTACAACAATAGGAGCAGAAGGAACAATGCTATGCTCTTTGCTTTTAAAAAAATCTAAAAATGTTTGTCTTATTTCGCCTGATGTCATCATACAAAATGCTTTTATTCCAATAATAATTCAGTAAAAAGTATCTTTGATACATTCCTTTGCAGGAAGCGAGCAAAGATAAGCGGGTAAAGGGAGTTGAAAATGGAAAACTGCAAATAGAAAGTGAAAAGATAAATTGTAAATCACACAACGTATATTGTATATTCTCAATGGCTTTAAGAAGAGTAAAATATTATTACAACACACATACACTTAGGTATGAAAAAATTGAAACTAAATTACGTGTAAGATTACTGCAAGTGTTTGGTTTTATTGCATCTTCAATTGTTACAGGATTAATTATTGTTGCAATTATTTTTCAGTATGTAGATAGCCCCAAAGAAAAATTATTAAGGCAACAAAATTTTGATTTGAAAGAAAACTATAGCGTATTGCAAGAACGTGTTAAGCAATTAAAATTGCAGATGGATGAATTAGAAAACAGAGATAATAATGTGTATAGATCTGTTTTTGAAGCAAGCCCCATACCCGATAGTGCCAGAATAAAAGATATGGAAGCAAAAAAAGAAGTTGCATTAGTTGAAGCAATGGGCGAAACTGAATTGGTTAAGGCAATGGCTAAGCAATTAAATAATTTGAGTTTACGTGTTGCGTATGAGAAAAAAAGTTATGATGATATTGATAATATGGTGAAGAATAAAGAAAAATTATTATTAGCCATTCCTGCTATACAACCCGTAAGTAATAAAGATTTGAATAGAATTGCCAGCGGTTTTGGCAGCCGAATAGATCCGGTATATAAAGTAAGAAAATTTCATGCAGGATTAGATTTTACAGCATCAATTGGTACGCCTATTTATGCAACGGCAGATGGAACAGTTAGTGCAGCCGGATTTAGCCCCGATGGTTATGGAACTAAAGTTGTAATTAATCATGGTTACGGTTATCAAACACTTTACGGGCACATGTATAGAAACAAAGCACATGTTGGGCAGTTTGTAAAACGCGGAGAAGTAATTGGTTATGTTGGTAGTAGCGGAAAAAGTACGGGACCACATTGCCATTATGAAGTACATAAAAATGGCATTCCCGTAGATCCGATTTATTATTTTTATAACGATTTAACGCCTGCACAATTTGATAGAATTTTAAAATTAGCAGCAACTGCTAACCAAAGTTTAGATTAAAAATATTTATAATGGAACCGGTAATTGTAGCATATTTTATACGTATTGTACGAAGCTTATCGGTAGGGTTTCTTTGCCTGATATTAGATTCTACTTTTGGTATTATGTATAATTATGCGTTTATAAACAATAAAATTTCTTTAGGTAATGTGTTGTTTTATAGTTGGTTTTTACTAAGCACTATTGCATGTGCATGGTATATAATTAAATTATGGAAGAAACCATTTCATTTTGAAGATGATAATCATTTAGATGATTCTACAATTGATAACCAAACTAATTAACTTGAATGATCAACCACAATATTCCATGCTCCATTAATTTTTTTGAATAATAAAGTAAAAGCACCGTTGGCATTGCCAATACTTCTTGTTAAAAAATATTTACCAATAACAAATGCATAGTTGTTTGATAATTTTTTTATGGAAACAATTTCAAAACGCAGTTTGCCCATTGCTACTGTATCGGAATAATTTTTTTTATAATTATTTAATGCATTTTTATAGCCATATATAGGGCCGCTTTTACTCATAAAAACAAGACTATCGTTTTCCCAATAACCAATCATAAATTTTTCAATATTGCCTTTATTCCATTCGTTTTTTTGATTGTTAAGAACCGATGCAATTTGCTGCTCATCTGTATTTTGTGCATTTGCAAAAACTAACATAAAAAGTGTTAGTAATAATGTTGTTGTTTTTTTCATTTAGTAATTTTTATTTATATCAAACAATTATTGTTCAGATAGTAATTTTAAAAATTCTTCTTCGCTTATAATTTTAATGGTATTTATTTTTTTTGCTTTTTCTAATTTACTGCCTGCATCTTCGCCCACTACTAAATAATTTAATTTGGCACTTACACCACTTACAATAATGCCGCCTTGTTGTTCTGCCAAAGCCTCAGCATCACTGCGTTTTAGCTTGTTTAAAGTTCCGGTAAATAAAAATGTTTGCCCAGCTAAACCGCCGCTTACAACAATATTTTTCTTTTCATTTTTTAATTGAAGACCAATACTTTCTAATTGTTGAAGCATTAAAATATTTTGATCGTTACTAAAAAAATGATGAATGCTTTTAGCAACCTTTACACCAATATCTTCTAACTGTTGTAAATCTTCTTCCGATTTATTTTTTAAATCTAACAAATGCCCAACGCTGTTAGCTAAAGTTTTTGCAGTTGTTTCTCCAACAAACCGAATACCTAAACCATAAATTAATCTGTTTAAAGGTTGTTGTTTGCTTGCTTCAATGGCAGCTTTTAAGTTATCAACAGATTTTTTTCCGAAGCCTTCTAAATTTCCTATTGTTTCAAAATTCAAATTATAAATATTTGGTATATCTTTTAACAAACCTAATTCATAAAATTTCCTAACATTGGCTTCTCCAAAACTTTTAATATCCATTGCATCTTTACTAACAAAGTGAATTATTTTTTCAACTACTTGTGCTTCACATTCAATATTTATGCAACGCCAAACGGCTTCGCCTTCTTCTTTAAATAATTTGCTTTTACAAACGGGACATTCTTTTAAAAAAATAATATCTTCTTCTTTTCCTGTTCTTAATTCGGCTAACGATTTTACAATTTGAGGAATAACATCTCCTGCACGTTCTATTAAAACAGTATCGCCAATTTTTAAATCTTTTTCTTTTATATAATCTTCGTTATGTATAGAAATACTTGATACGGTTACACCACCAATGGCAACGGGTTGCAACTTGGCAACGGGCGTTACAGCACCGGTTCTGCCTACTTGATATTCTACATTTAATAATTTGGTTGTTGCTTGCCTTGCTTTAAATTTAAATGCAATTGCCCAACGCGGGTGGTGGCTTGTCATTCCTAATTTTTCTTGCAGTTCAATGCTGTTTACTTTTACAACCATGCCATCAATTTCGTAAGGCAACTCATCTCTTTTTTGTTCAAAATCTAATACATAATTTATAACACCATCAATTCCTTTAATAACTTTTTTTTCTTTTTCGGGTGAACGAAAGCCGCAATCCCACAGCATTTGCAGTTGTGCTGCATGTGTATTTTCATGTACGCGATTAGAAGCATGAGGTACGATTGATTCATTTTTGTACTTAGTACTTTGTACTTCGTACTTATTCATATAACTGATATGATATAGGAACGCATCTAAATTTCTTCTGGCAACTTCTTTAGGGTCTTTAATTCTTAAACTTCCGGCTGCGGTATTACGTGGGTTAGCAACTGTTGCCAAACCTTGTTCTTCTAACCAATTGTTGTATTTATTAAAATTTTGTTTGGTTAAAATTACTTCTCCGCGTATTTCAATTTGTTCAATTGCGTATTTGCTAAATGGTGCAGATAAAGGAATAGAGCGAATTTGTTTGATGTTGGTAGTTATATCATCTCCTTCAACACCATCACCTCTTGTGGCGGCACGCACTAATAAATCGTTTTCGTAAATTAAACTAATACTTGCACCATCAAACTTAGGTTCTACACAATATTCAATTTCATTTAATTTACTTGCTTCTCTTGCTTTTCTATCAAAATCTTTTAAATCATCTGCATTATAACTATTATCTAAACTAAGCATTGGCACTAAATGTTGAACAGTGGCAAAACCCTCATTCAGGCTGCTTCCTATGCGTTGTGTGGGAGAATCTTTGGTAATTAATTCAGGATGTTTTTTTTCAACTTTTTCTAATAATTTGTATAAGGCATCGTATTCATTATCGCTAATTATGGCATTATTTAAAACATAATATCTGTATTCGTTAAAGCGTAAAACATTTTTTAATTCATTAATATTTTCAGTTGCTTTTTGTTCAACAGTATTGGTATTTAATTGTTGTAACCAATGTAAAGTTTGGTTGGCTAATTGTTTATTGTGTTCCATGTTTTTTATTAAACCATTAAATGTACTTGTAAAATAAATGAATAATACACTTTGTAAAAAGTACACATAGATTTTTTATCTTTCCAACTTTAAAGAATTGCCATGAAAGTTGAACCCGAGGTTATAATTAATTTTAGAAAACAAAACGGCGGATTAATTTCTAATGTAAAAAAATTAGTTGAATCTTATCCGCGAGTGCCTATTACGGTAGATTGTGTGATTTTTGGATTTGATGAAAATGAATTGAAAGTATTGCTTATAAGAAGTGATATGGTTATGTACAAAGGTAAATGGAGTTTGTTGGGAGATTTTGCTATTGATAATGATGAAGATTTAGACGAAGCTGCACATCGTATTTTAAGAGAAAGAACAGGCATGCATAATGTTTATCTTGAACAAGTAAAAACATTTGGTAAACCCGGAAGGCATCCGGGCGGGCGGGTTTTAACTGTTGCCTATTGCTCTTTAATAAATATACAACACCACGAATTAAAAATTCATGCACATGAATTGCATTGGCATAATGTTTCTTCATTAAAAGAAATGGCATTTGACCATAAAGAAATTTTAGATGTTTGCTATAAATGGTTGCAAAAAAGAATTCAAGAACATCCGTTAGGATTTAATTTATTACCCGATAAATTTTCTTTACGTGAATTACAAAATTTATATGAAGCTATATTAGGAGTGAGTTTAGATAAAAGAAATTTTCGTAAAAAATTTGCTTCTATGAATTTATTAATAGATACCGGAGAAATGGAAAGAGATGTATCTCACCGCCCCGGCAAGTTGTATAAATTTAATTTTGAGAAATACGAAAAAAATAAAAAAAAGTGGATTGGTATTGATTTTTAATTATACAGAATAGATACAAAAAACAACGGCAACTAAAAAGCCGCCGTTGTGCTTTTCAAAAAGCACCCCCATCAGTAAAAGTTATAATAAGTTTTTATTTTTTTTAAAAACAGCGATTAGAAAACCGCTGTTGTACGCATATATTATACCCTCAAATGAAATGCAGCACATGAGAAAATGAACTGCCTTACAAGAAGTAAAAGTATTTTGAAAAATGTTATTAATAAACGGGGAAAACACCCTTTTTACATTGTGTTTTACGGGTTTGTTGACTATGTTATTATTTTAGGTGTATTGTTGAAAGTGTAACAGAAATTGATAAAACTATTTTTTTAAAAATAATTTCAGCTTATCATTAATATAATATAGCATATCTTCTTCGGTTGTATATTTTCTTAACCATTTATAAGCAGGTCTGTATTGTTGCATAAAAAGTAAAGTAGAATCTGCAGATAATGAAGTGTATTTTAAAATTAATTGCGGTGTAAAACGATAGTTGATATATTGTTCGTTTTCAATTTGTGTGAAAAGATTTATTGCTTTTCGTTTATCTCTATCGGTTTTATAAAAATGATCTAAGTTTAAACCAATGCCTGCTCCTGAATTAGCAATAGAAAATACGGGTTGTGTGTGTTGGTTTCTTGTTCCAAAAAATGCTTTCCTTCTTTCCATACTGTCTAATTGGTAAATTGTATATATATTACTTTTTACAATAATAGAAGGTAATGTGTGTGATAAAGGGTTTAATAAAAAAACAATTTCTTTTTTGTTAAGCATTTCTGTTGTTATATGTATAGTATCAAAAGCATAACCAACGGCTGCAATAGAAATAATTTCGGTAGGTTTAGTATTTACACTAAAATAACCTGTTTTATTACTAAGTGTTGTTTTGTTGGTATTAATGTTTGTAACAAATGCAAAAGTTATTGGTTGGTTAGTAGCACTATCTTTAATAATTCCATTAATAAATTGAGCATTACTTGAAAGCGTTAGTATAATAAATGATAAAAGTAAAAAGTGCTTCATGCATTTTTTTTGTGAAGATAGCTGCACATACAATAAAAAACCTCACACAAAATTGTATGAGGTTTTTTAAATGAAAGATTTAACAAAATTTATTTAGGATCTAAAGCTTTTTTAATTCTATCTGCACAATCTTGTAAATGATATTTAGTCATTTTATCTGTTGCTGTTGCAGCAGCTGCAGCAGTTTCAGATTGTAAAGTTCTTAAATAAGCACGTGCTGTAGAAGTTACATCTGTATTTTTTGTATTGGTAAATGCAATAGTAAAACCTGCAGGTAAACCTTGAACAACAGGTGCTTGCGGGTTTAGTAAATCTATCAATTTATCAATATATACTTTTTGCAAATTTCTTCTGTAAGCATCAACTGGTTTATGAGTAGTTAATTCACTCCAAACACCTTTTTTTACATCACTCATCATTTCTTCTAATGTATAAACATTGCTACCAAAACGGTTTTCACTTAAAACCAATCTGTACAATCTTGCACCATCTAATAAACTGTTTAAGGTACCTGTTTGTGCATTTTGAATGGCTTCGCTGTTAGTTGGATATGAAATTTTATTTAATATGTTTTTATCTAATAACCACATTGGCGTTTCAAATAATTGTTTGTTTAAAAATGCAACGGCTTCTTTTTGTGCTGCTTTAGGAGTTGCTTCGTAAACATCACCGGTTTGTTCTACACTTTTATAGGTTTGCTGAATGCCACCAACATATTTTGTTACATGCCCCATGTAGCGGCGGAATTGACCAACTATTTGGTCGTACATATTAGATAAATTTTCATATTTATCAGCTTCTTCTTTAGTCCATTCGGGTAAAGCTGCTAATATTCTTTTTAAGTTTTTAATACCATATTCGCTTGCTTTAGCTGCATTATCACCTAAATCTTCTGTTTGTGCACGTGGGTCGGCATTACCGCCTTCTCCTCCAAACCATAAACGTTGGTTTTTAGTTAAACTATCTACCACCCATTTATTGGTAATTTTTTTATCTACATCAACATCGTTTATACCAGTATATGTATAACCCCATTGAATAGCCCATTTATCATAATCGCCAATGCGAGGGAATAAACCTACTTCGGTAATATTATCTTCGGGTTGTGCAACATAATTAAAACGTGCATAATCCATAATAGAAGCTGTGTGTCCGTTGGCTTCAACCCATGCTTTATTGCGTAGCCATTCAACAGGTGTTTTGCTACTGCTGCCCATGTTGTGGCGTAAACCTAATGTGTGGCCTAATTCGTGAGAAGAAACAAAGCGTATTAATTGCCCCATTAATTCGTCATCAAATTTCATTTTTCTTGCTTTAGGATCAACGGCTGCAGTTTGTACCATATACCAATCGTGCACAAGTTTCATTACATTATGATACCAACCAATATGGCTTTCTAAAATTTCGCCGCTGCGTGGGTCGTGTATTTGTGGACCGTAAGCGTTTTCAATATCAGATGCAAAATATCTTATAACACTAAAACGTGCATCTTCTAAACTCATGTTAGGATCATTTTCTGGCCATTCTTTTCCTACAATAGCATTTTTAAAACCTGCTTTTTCAAAAGCTTTTTGCCAATCGTTAATTCCGGCAATTAAATAAGGTCTCCATTGTTTTGGTGTTGCAGGGTCTATGTAATAAACAATTTGTTTTTTAGGCTCTACTAATTCGCCTCTTTTATATTTTTCTAAATCTTCGTCTTTAGGTTCTAATCTGTAGCGTACTGCAAATGTTTGATTATCTACTTTTTGTTGGTTATCACTATATACAGTAAAATCATCAGCAAAATAACCAACGCGTGGATCAAACAATCTACGGTTCATGGGTACTTTAGGTAATAGTAATAAAGAAGTATTTAACTCTAATGTTACTGCACCAGCTGCTTGTGCTGCAGGCAAATTGCTACTGCTATTACCGCTGCCGCCAACACTTGGTGTAGCAGTAAAAGTTTTTACGGTTCTTATTTCTGTATTAATTGGGTAGGTGTGAATACTTTCTATAAAAGATCTGTCTGCTGCCAACATTGCTAAGTTGTAGCTGCGTTTTACACCTGAACTTAAACTTACTACTTGATTATCTCCTTTAAAAAAATCTGTAACATCAATTACAGTGCTTGCTGTATTAGTTACAGAATCTTTGCCGTAAGCAGCAACTGCAAAGGCATTGGCAATTGGGTTTAAGTTAGAATTTTTAACTGCTTTAGAAATAACATTAGTACTATCTGCATAGCTAATAAGTGTTATAACTCTTAAAAAAACTGTATTGTTGGGGCCTTTTTCAAAAGCAATAGATTGGTTATTTACCAACTCGCCACCATAATTTCTGCCACCACCTGCAACTTTTACAAAGCGGGTTACGGCTAACATTTCTCTTCCTAAAATAGAATCAGGAATTTCAAAGTAATATTTATCTTCTACTTTGTGTACGGTAAATAAACCTTTTTTGGTAATTGCTTTTTCGGTAATTACTTCTTTGTAAGGCTTAGGGCTTTGGCGTGGTGGTGTTGCACCAAAATTCATACCACCACCACCTGGCGTTACACCGGTTGTAGTAGGTGTTTGAGGTCTTGGGGTTGGAGGTTGTGCAATTGTAGTGCCTGCTATAGTTAGCAACACAAATGCAGAGATAATTTTCTTCATATTTTTAGTTTTAATATTGAATAGGTTGTGAAGATAAGTATCTGCGTATAGTATAAAAATTTTTAACCTATTCTTTTGACGAATGGTTTTAATAGAACAAATAAAATCGGTGAAATAATATTGTAACACTGCAAACTTTTAAAGTATAAAAAAATTACTTTAAAATTTCATTAACTTATCAAAATCAATTTTTTACTTTAAATAAAATTCCTATTTTGTACCCCGTTAAAAAATTTTTTAAATAGTAGTTTTACTTTTTCAAAAGTTTTTTTATTAGCATTGCGAAGTTATTTATAACAAAATTTTTAAAAACAAAAACCAATTGAATCATGGCTGACATTAAACCAACTGCAGCACCTGTTGCAAAAGCAACTTCAGTTCAACCAAAAAAATCAGGTAACTCTATTTCATGGCTTGCCCCAGTAGTATGTATCGTTTTAGGTTATGTAATTTGGCGTTTCGTAATTGGATCGGCAAGTAATTTTACTAAACCAGATGCAAATGGCGGTTTTTGGCCAGACCATGAAGGTGCAAAAGGCGGATTTGCACGTATGTATCTTGGAGGTATTATTGTACCAATCTTAATCGGATGTTTTTTAACAGTAGTTGTTTTTGTAATTGAAAGATTATTAACTGTAACTAAAGCATCTGGCACAGGCAATATTGCAGAATTTGTGCGTAAAGTGCAATTTAACTTAGCTAACAAGGATGTTGATAAAGCTATTGCCGAATGCGATAAACAAAAAGGCTCTGTAGGTAATGTAATGAAAGCCGGTTTACGCAAATACAAAGAAATGATTTCTAATACCGAATTAACTACTGACCAAAAAGTATTAAACATTCAAAAAGAAGTAGAAGAAGCAACAGCATTAGAATTACCTATGTTAGAAAAGAATTTAGTATTCTTATCAACCATTGCATCTGTAGCAACCTTATTAGGTTTGTTAGGAACCGTATTAGGTATGATTCGTTCATTTGCTGCATTAGGCGATAGCGGTGGTGGCGAAGCTGCTCAAAAATTATCTCAAGGTATTTCTGAAGCATTGTATAATACCGCATTAGGTATTGGTACTTCTGCAATTGCCATTATCATGTATAATATTTTTACTACACGTATTGATGGAATTACTTTTGGTATTGATGAATCTGGTTTCACTTTAACTCAAAGCTTTGCAGCTAACTATAAATAATTAATTATAATAGTTGTGTGGAAACAAATAAGTTTTGAATCTTAATTAGTGAAATAAAAATTATAAAAAAATGTCAAGAGCCAAATTGCCACGTAAGAGTACGAACATTGACATGACTGCAATGTGCGATGTGGCTTTTCTTTTGTTGTCGTTCTTTATTTTAACAACAAAATTTAAGCCTGCCGAAGCCATTACTGTTACAACGCCAAGTTCTGTTGCATCTAAAGTGGCTCCAGATAAGGATATTGTTTTAATTACAATTGATAAAAACGGGAAAGTATTTTTAGGCTTAGATGATGAAGATATTAAAGGAGCAATGGTTGATATCATCAACAAACAAAAAAACTTATCATTAGATGCAAACGCATTTAAAAAAGCCGAGTTTTATGGAACACCCTTTAGTCAACTTCCTCAATTCTTAAAAATACCTAAAGAAGATTTAAAAGGAGATGCTTTACCGGGCATTCCGGTTGATAGCACAAAAGGCCCTAATGAATTAATAGAATGGATGGGCGTTATACATACTGCATACGAAAATTCGGGAGGTAAAAAAATTAATATTTTATTGAAAGGAGATAACGATTCTAAATACCCCTCATTTGATGCCGTAATAAAAGCTCTTAAGAAAAATGATTTCTTAAAGTTTCAAATGGTAACAAACCCAGAAGCAGTACCTGTTGGAAGTGATTTATATAAACAACCAAGAGAAGACGAAGGCAAAAAGTAAACAGAATTATTAAACCAAAAATATTGTACCATGGCAGAAATGGATACCTCGTCCGGTGGCGGCCACAAGAAAGGTCCGGGCGTAAAAAAAGGTAAAAAACTATCTACCCGTGTAGATTTAACACCAATGGTAGATTTAGGATTCCTGCTTATAACATTCTTCATTTTTACTACAACAATGAGTCAGGCTACGGCTTTCAAGCTAAACCTACCCAAAGATGCAGATAAACCTGAAGACCAAAACAAAGCAAAAGAATCTGGTGTACTAACCATTCTTCTCGGAAAAGATAATCACGTATTTTATTACGAAGGAATGCTTGATAATAGCAATGCTTCATCAAAATTTAAATCAGCAAATTTTGGTAACGGAGAAGATGGCATTAGAACTATTATCATGAGAAAAAAAGCAAACACACCACCCGATGATTTTGTGGTAGTTATTAAACCAAATAACGAATGCACCTATAAAAACGTAGTTGATATTTTAGATGAAATGTCTATTAACGTAGTAAAAAAATATGCGTTGGTTGATATATCTGAAGTAGAAAACCAGTTAGTAAAAGTAACAGAAGCAGCAGGCAAATAATTTTATGGAATAATTACTTTCTCTGCATCTTATTAAAAAACTATTTATGGAAACAAATAAAATTTTAACAGCAGACATTCTCGATATACTTTTCGAGGGTCGCAATAAAAATTATGGTGCTTATGAGTTACGTAAAACATACAACAAACGTATTACTTACGCTATTATAGGTACTATAGCTCTTTGTTTACTTTTACTTGTTAGCAGTATTTTAGCCAATTCCGGAAAAAAGAAAGAAGCTAAAATTTTTGTACAAGATGTTAATTTAGAAAATGTAAAACAAGACGAGAAAAAACCGGAGCCACCACCTCCACCACCACCGCCAAAACAAGAGCCTCCTAAAGTGGAAATTACTAAATTCACGCCTCCTAAAATTGTGAAGGATGAAGAAGTAAAAAAAGAAGATGAAATTAAAGATGTAGAAAAATTAGAAGACACTAAAATTGGTACCATTAACCAAGAAGGTGCAAAAGATTTAGGTGTAGTAGCTCCTGTAGTTGAAAGCAAAGGTTCAGGAATTGTAGAAGCACCTAAACAAGAAGAAGATTATGATAAAGTATTTACTGTGGTTCAAATAGCTGCTGAATTTCCTGGTGGTATTACTGCATGGCAAAAATATTTACAACGTAACTTAAATAGTAATATACCTGTAGATAATGGAGCCCCTCCGGGAAAATACACCGTATATGTAACTTTTATTGTAGATAAAGAAGGGAAAATAAGCGATGTACATGCCGAAAACGATCCCGGTTACGGAACAAAAGACGAAGCAATTCGTGTAATTAAAAAAGGTCCAAATTGGACTCCCGCTGTTCAAAACGGACGTAAAGTAATTTACCGCCACAAACAAGGCATTACTTTCCAAGTTTCTGATGAATAATTTAAAATAGTTTTTAATATTTTAAAGCCTCGCCCCAAGCGAGGCTTTTTGTTTTACTTGCCTATCAACTATTTTTACAAAAAATAAAATATGTTAGGAAAATTGAGTGATTGGAATGAAACCATTGTGGCGTTGGCAACACCGCCGGGCATTGGTGCAATTGGCGTAATTCGCATTAGCGGAAAAAATACTTTTAATATAATTGATGAATTGTTTCCTTCAAAAAATTTACACAACCAACTTTCGCATACATTACATGTTGGATTATTAAAATATAATAATGAAGTGTTAGATGAAGTGGTGCTTTCATTATTTAAAAATCCAAAATCTTATACGGGAGAAGATGTTATTGAAATAAGCACACATGGCTCACCATTCATTCAAGAAAAAATAATTAATACAATTATTAGCAAAGGAGCAAGATTAGCAAAAGCAGGAGAGTTTACACAACGTGCATTTTTAAACGGGAAATTAGATTTAACACAAGCAGAAGCAGTGGCAGATTTAATTGCCAGCAATACCGAGGCAAGCCGTAATACGGCAATAAAAAATATGCGAGGAAAATTTTCTAATCAATTAAAAGAATTACGAGATGAGCTTATTAAATTTTCTGCATTAATTGAGTTGGAATTAGATTTCTCTCAAGAAGATGTAACTTTTGCCGACAGAAAACAGTTAGATAACTTAATTAATGTATTAATAAAAAACGTAAATAATTTAATGCAATCTTTTGCATTAGGAAATGTAATTAAAAACGGTGTTCAGGTGGCAATAATAGGCAAGCCCAATGCAGGAAAATCTACTTTACTAAATGCGTTGTTAAATGAAGAAAGAGCCATTGTTAGTGAAATTGCAGGTACAACAAGAGATACAATTGAAGAAGTATTAAATATTGATGGCGTTTTGTTTAGATTAATAGATACCGCAGGTATAAGAGAACATACTACAGATATTATTGAAAGTATTGGTGTTGAAAGAAGTATTAATAAAATGAATAATGCAGATGTGGTTGTTTATTTGTTTGATATAAATACAATTACCGAAAATGAATTAATTGCTATTGAACAAAATTTTATTAAACAAAATATTCAATATTTATTGGTAGCTAACAAAATTGACGAACAAATAAATGTTGCATCTGCAAAATTAAATACAATAAAAAATAGTATTAATATTTCTGCAAAATCAAACTTGCATATTGAAGAATTGAAAAAAGAATTAATTGTTGCAACTATTCATGGAGATTTAAAGACAGAAGATACTGTTGTTACCAATGCTCGGCATTATGAAGCATTGCAAAAATTATCAGTATCATTACAAGATGTTTGGAATGCTTTACAGCAAAATGTTTCAGGAGATTTGTTGGCATTAGATATTAGGCAATGCTTGCACTACTTAGGTTTAATTACCGGAGAAATAACTAATGAAGATCAGTTAGGTTTTATTTTCAGTAAATTTTGTATCGGAAAGTAGCTTTTAAAAATAAACCTCTCAAATGTTACATTTGCAACTAACAAGTGTATTATGAAATTAAAACAAAAGTTTATTTTTTTACTCATAGCAATTGTTGCAGTTAGCGTATTTAGCTTTTTTTCGTTCACAAAACAAAAATCACCAAAACAATCTATTCAATTTATAGAACAAGATTGGAATGCTGCATTAACAAAAGCCAAACAAAACAATAAACTTATTTTTTTAGATATGTATGCCGTTTGGTGTGGGCCTTGCAAAATGCTTAAAAACCAAACATTTACTAATAAAGAAGTGGCAACATTTTTTAATGATAATTTTATTAATGTATCTATTGATGCCGAAAAAGGAATAGGCACTAAACTATCCGAAAGTTTTCAAGTATCTGCCTATCCAACATTAATTTTTGCAAATGCAAACGGAGAAGTAGTTTTATATACCGTAGGTTTTATGAAGCCAAAAGAGTTAATGGCTTTTGCACAAGCTGCTATTAAAAAACAATCAAAAAAATAATTAATGCAGTTTATTTTCTGGGTAATGTTGCTGCTGCTTTTTCATTCATACATTGGATATGCGTTGCTTATGTTTATTGTTGGATTGTTTAAAAATAAACATGTAAATATTATTGCAAGTATTAATTATAATAAAATTTCAATTATAGTACCTGCTTATAACGAAGCTTTGGTTATAGAACAAAAAATTAAAAACCTTTTATCACTTAGTAGTAATGAATTGCAAGTTGAGATAATATTTATAACAGATGGTTCAACAGATAATTCAATAAATATTATAAACAATTATCCTCAAATAAAATTACTGCATCAACCCATAAGGCAAGGCAAAGCGGTTGCTATTAATAGAGCAGTACAAAATGCAACACATTCAATTATTATTATTACAGATGCCAATACAATTATTAATAAAGAAGCATTAATGTATTTGTTACCACATTTTAATAATGAAAAAATTGGCGGTGTTTCCGGTGAAAAAAGAATTACAGCAAAAGGTGTTGTAGGTATTTCTGAAAGTTTATATTGGCAATACGAATCGTTTATGAAAAAAACAGAAAGCAATATACATAGCGTTATTGCAGGTGCAGGAGAATTGTTTGCTTTTAGAAAAGAATTATACAAACCATTGCAAGAAAATTTATTGATAGATGATTTTATGTTATCGGCATCAATACTTCAGCAAGGTTATAAAATTGTTTACGAAGAAAAAGCTATTACAACAGAAGCACCATCAACCAATCTTTTACAAGAAGCTAACCGTAAAGTACGTATTGGTGCAGGTGCAGCACAAGCTATGAAAATGCTGGGTTTCTTTCCATATAAAAATGCCATATTAAATTTTCAATATCAAACAAGAAGGGTAATAAGGTGGCTTGTGGGCCCAATTGCTTTGCCTGTATTATTAGTTTTAAATTATTTTATTTTCATTCAAACACAATCACTTTTATTTCAATATTTTTTATATATACAAATTATTTTTTACGCTAATGCTGTTACAGATTTTTTGTTGCAACTATTAGGTATTAATATAAAACTGTTGGCCATACCTTTTTATTTTGTGTTTATGAATATGTGTATGTTGGCAGGTATTATCAAATATATTGTTGTGGGGCAATCTGTAAATTGGAGCAAAGCACAAAGGCAAGTAATAAGCCACTCATAAAATACAATCTTGTAGTTGCCGCCAATTCAATTATTTTTGTTTTATGCAGGTTACCAATGAAATGATAAACAACTTAGCTCATTTAAGCAGGTTAAATTTTAATGAAGAACAAACGCAATCTATTAAAGCCGATTTAGAAAAAATGATTGCTTTTGTTGAACAATTAAATGAAGTAAATACTACGGGTGTAGAGCCTTTGCTGCACATGGGAGATGCAGTTAATGTGTTGCGTGAAGATGAAATTAAAGGAAGTATTAACCGTAACGAAGCTTTACTAAACGCATCCGATACCGATGGCGTATTTTTTAAAGTACCTAAAGTAATTAAGAAATAATTATAGAAAACCAATAAGTTTTCAACCCAATAAATAAAATATGCAAGCAGTTATAAGTTTAAAAGATATTGAAAAAGCCTATATCATGGGCAAACAATCTATATCTGTTTTAAAAGGAATTTCATTAGATATTTTTAAAAACGAATATGTTGCATTAATGGGACCAAGCGGTAGCGGAAAAAGTACTTTAATGAATATTTTAGGCTGTTTAGATTCTCCTACAGGTGGTCAATATATTTTAAACGGACAAGATGTAAGCAAAATGTCTGACGATGCATTGGCAGATGTTCGCAACAACGAAATTGGTTTTGTGTTTCAACAATTTAATTTATTACCCAGATTAAGTGCAGCCGAAAATGTAGCACTACCTTTAATATATGCCGGCATCAATAAAAAAGAAAGAATAGAACGTGCTATGGAGGCTCTTAAAAAAGTTGGCTTGGCAGATAGAAGTCATCATAAAAGCAATGAGCTAAGTGGCGGGCAAATTCAACGTGTAGCCATAGCCAGAGCCATTGTAAACAACCCATCATTATTATTGGCAGATGAGCCCACCGGAAATTTAGATACCAAAACTTCTGTAGAAGTAATGGAAATATTCAGCAAAATTCAAGAAGCAGGAAATACCGTAGTATTGGTTACACATGAAGAAGATATTGCAACTTATGCCAAACGTGTAGTGCGTTTAAGAGATGGTTTGGTAGAAACAGATAAAACAAAAGAATTGGTAACAATTTAAGTAACCGGCTTTTGTAAATTATTAAATATTTTTTGCAATTTATTCCCTAAGCGATACCAAGAAATACGCTTATACTTTTTCTGTTCGCTGTTAAGCAAAACTTTTATTAAAAATTATAACACACAATTTTAATAAACAGTACCTTGCCATTTTCAATTCATAATATTTCAGTTTTAAAAAAATATGTCGTTTAAAATTTATACCAAAACAGGCGATGCAGGTAAAACCAGTTTAATTGGTGGAACCAGAGTATCTAAAAGCAATATTCGTATTGAAGCTTATGGAACGGTTGATGAATTAAATTCTTTTATAGGTTTAGTAAGCGATAATTTTTCAGATAAACAAAGCAAAGAAACACTTAAAGAAATTCAAGATAGATTATTTACCATTGGCTCATCTTTAGCCTGCGACCCCGATAAAGAAATTAAACTTAAAACGCCCGATTTAAAAGAAACAGATATTAGTTTTTTAGAACATCAAATAGATGCAATGAATGAAGTGTTGCCTGTAATGAAAAACTTTATTTTACCCGGTGGGCATATTGCTGTATCAACTGCACATGTAGCACGCTGCGTTTGCCGAAGAGCAGAACGTATTTGCGTAAATATGCAAGAGCATGAAATGGAAATAGAACCTTTGGTAATTAAATATTTAAACCGTTTAAGCGATTAT
>JAFDXY010000014.1 GCA_018267725.1 Bacteroidota bacterium | reverse complement strand
TTTATACTATGGCAAAAGAGAAAAAAGTAAAAGCAAAAACAAGTAAATCAATAATAACCGATGCTTCTTTTCAATTCTTAAAAAATTATATTAATACACCATCACCTGTTGGGTTTGAAAGCAACGGCCAAAAAGTTTGGTTAAACTATATAAAACAATATACCGATACACAAATGGTTGACCCTTACGGAACTGCTGTTGGCATTATAAACCCTACTGCTCCGTTTAAAGTTGTAATAGAAGCACATGCCGATGAAATAAGTTGGTTTGTAAATTATATAACTAACGAAGGGTTAATTTATGTAAAAAGAAATGGTGGTGTAGATCATCAAATTGCTCCATCAAAACGCGTATTAATTCATGGTAAAAAAGGTGCAGTAAAAGCTGTATTTGGTTGGCCTGCAATTCATACACGTATTGGCGGCAGCGAAAAAGAAACGCAACCAAAAGTTGAAAACTTGTGGTTAGATTGTGGTGCAAGAAATAAAAAAGAAGTAGAAGCATTAGGCATACATATAGGAAGTGTAATTACTTATGAAGAAGGTTTTGATGAATTAGCCAATGGTTATTATATAGCTCGTGCATTTGATAATAGAATTGGTGGTTTTATGATTGCAGAAGTTGCACGTTTATTAAAAGAAAATAAAAAGCAATTACCTTACGCATTATATGTTGTAAATGCAGTGCAAGAAGAAATTGGTTTGCGTGGTGCCGAAATGATTGCCCGCAGAATTAAACCCAATATTGCTATTATTACCGATGTTACACACGATACACAAACTCCTATGATTAATAAAATGATAGAAGGAGATGTAGTTTGCGGTAAAGGTCCATCGCCAACATACGGACCTGCAGTACATAATAAATTATTGCAATTTGTACAAGATGTTGCAGAGAAGAAAAAAATTGCTTTACAAATGCGTACTGTAAGCAGAAGCACCGGAACAGATACCGATAGTTTTGCTTATGCTAATGATGGTTGCCCAAGTGTTTTAATTTCTATACCGCTACGCTATATGCACACAACAGTTGAAATGTTGCATAAAAGTGATATTGAAAATACCATTCAATTAATGTATGAAACATTGTTGGCATTAACACCCAAAACAAATTTGAGTTATTTATAGTTGAATAAATTTGAATGAATGAAAGAGAGTTATTAAGTTTTTACTTAGTAGCTCTTTTTTTATTATGCTACATAAAAAAGAATTTCACTTCAAACTAAAACTAAATTTATTAACACATGTAAGTATGTTTAAAAACAAAAAAATCAAAATACTTATGTTTGCATTTATATGAACAGGGAAGATAAAAACATCCGTATTGCTATTTTAGATTTGTACGAAGGGCAAGCCAATCAAGGTATGCGTTGTATAAAAGAAATTCTTGAACAATGGGCAAGCAATAATCAATTGCAAATAATTTATGATGAGTTTGAAGTTCGTTTAAAACTACAATTTCCCGATTTAAGTTATGATGCATACATATCAACCGGCGGACCTGGTTCTCCTATAGACAGTAAAGGTATAGAGTGGGATAATAAATATTTTAATTGGCTACAAACTGTTGAAGATTACAACAATAATATTTTACACAATAATAAAAAATTAGTATTCTTTATTTGCCACAGCTTTCAATTAGTTTGCAGGCATTACAATATTGGTAATGTTTGTAAAAGAAAATCAACTTCGTTTGGTGTGTTTCCTATTCATCAAATAAATACACATTTACATGAAGTTATTTTTGAAGGAATGAAAAATCCTTTTTACGCAGTAGATAGTAGAGATTACCAAGTAATTGAACCTAACGATGATGTAATTGAAAAAATGGGAGCCAATATTTTAGCAATTGAAAAAGAAAGGCCTCATATTAATTTACCAAGAGCCATAATGGCTGTGCGTTTTAGCGAATATTTTTTTGGAACACAATTTCACCCAGAGGCAGATGCTGTTGGTATGAGTATGTATTTACAAAGAGAAGATAAAAAGAAAGTAGTAACAGAACAACACGGAGAAGCCAAATGGAAAAGTATGTTAGAACAATTACAAGACCCCGATAAAATTATGTGTACTTATAATCATATTCTTCCTAATTTCTTAAACCAAGTTGTAGGAGAAATTTGCGTATTACATTAAGCAAAAACTTAATTATTAAATATTAAAGATTGCCTTAAAGAATTTGGAGAGTGTGTAGTACGATAATCAACTAAAATTTTATAAACGCAAGTTTCGCATTTAGGCATTAATACTTTTCTGCTGTAGGTTCCATCTTTAGTTTCGTACATATTTTGCAATTTCCAATTATTAAAATTGCCCGAAACTTTTATTCCGGTAAGTACGGTATTATTATATTTTATTTCTTCCCAAATCATACTATTAGGCAAGGCAATGCTTAAAGAACGTTGATACCAATCGTAAGCTTTATTCAAATCTTTCAATTTTGTAAAAGCAAATTCATAAGCCAAACAACCAATGTACGGGTTCATTGAATAAATATAATTGGCGTATTGAATAGCAGAACCAGCTGTGCCACCAATAAAATCGGGAGCACCACTATAATAACGCAACAAAGCCCAATATAAACCAATTGATTTTTTGTTGCTTTTAACCAAATTTTCTAACCTGCTACGCAAACTTTTTGCTTCATCTGCCGTATAAACTGTATTGGGTGGAATATATAAATCTGCCTCGGCATCAACCTGTGCCATAGTTACGTTTAAAAAATCAGGTGTATTATCGTAATTAAAATAAGTAACGGTATTTTTAAATGAAGAGGTGTTCTCTTCTTTTATAAGAGAAAATGAATTTGATATGCTTAACGGAACAAAAGCAACCGAAACCAATAACCAAGTTGATAACTGCCTCATAAATTATTTCCTAATAATAAATTAAGTGTTCAATTTAATCGGAATATCAATAGGTATTGGATGATAATTTTAAAGAGAGGAATAACGCTTACACGTTGTTGTAAAAATACATAATTATGACCTTGAAATAAAAATTTTGCCCACACAGTTTATATAATTTCTGTATCAAATTGTTTTTTGAAACAAAAAATAATAATAAAATAGGTTTATAACCATTACCCAAACCTATGGAACAATTTCTGTAATTACTTTTCCAATGCAACCACTTGGCATTTGTATGTTTAAAAAGGCGGCTAAAGTAGCAGCAATATCCGTCATATAAACTTCGCGGTGGGTGCTGCCGTGTTTTATACCTGCACCATACCATAACAAAGGAATATGGCTATCATAAGCGTTCCATGCACCGTGGCTCATTCCTGTTTTGCCTGCATCCATAATACCTGTTTTGGTAATCATTTGTAAATCTCCGCT
The DNA here is from genome assembly GCA_018267725.1 of Bacteroidota bacterium. GTDB lineage: Bacteria > Bacteroidota > Bacteroidia > Chitinophagales > Chitinophagaceae > CW01. The sequence continues at coordinate 10,395 of JAFDXY010000014.1, read as the reverse complement.
TCGGGTGGCATTATATCCATTCACAATCATATCTTTTATTTTTTGCGGAATGGTTGCTTGAGCTGCATTAGGTTTATCTACCACTTGTAACACTTTATTATCTTTTAATAAATAAGCAGTAATAGTTTGTTTTACGTTTTGAAGATTGAGCTTTAATGAATCAACTAACGCATGATTAATATAAATATCATGTTCGTACACGGCATTAATTAAAGATGTACCAAAAGTATTTTTGGTAAAATTTATTAATTCTTTTTTTATTTCTTTGTCTTCCCATCTTCCACCATCAATACCATGTTTGTTTAAAAATTCAGGAACATGAGCTCCGGCATGGTCGGCAGTTAAAAAAACGGTGTATTCATTTTTTCCAACAGTATTATCTAAATAAGTAAATAAGTTGGCTAATGTTTCATCTAACCTTACATAAGTTTCTAATAATTCCCAAGAATTAGGGCCAAAAGCATGACCCACATAATCGGTTGATGAAAAACTAACAGTTAAAAAATCGGTAACATCATGTTTGCCTAAGGCTTCATTGGCAATTGTATTTTTTGCCATTTCTTCTAACAAAACATTACCGTAAGGTGTGCTTAATATTTTCGAAAAATCTTTGTTTTTATATTGTTTTAAATCATACGAGAAAGATGCTTTTTTGCCAAATGGTTTACCGGTATAGGTTTCATAATTTGTATCGCAATACTTTAAATAAACATTATTATCAAACAATAAATTCCAATTTTTATCATATAAACTATCGGTTAATTTCCTGTTGTTAAATTGTTGAACCCATTCAGGCAAAGTGTTCATATAATATGTACTGGTAATAAAATTTCCGCTTTTACCATCGTACCAATAAGCTGCATTAGCCGAATGCCCCGCCGGAATGATAGACCCTCTATCTTTCATAGATAACCCAATTACTTTACTTCTAAAATTGGTTGCTAATCTTAATTCATCTGTTATAGTAGTTACCCAAACATTTCTGGGGCTCATTTGGCCTACATCAACTGTATTTGAACCAACGGTGCTAACGGTTTTATCTTCGGCACAATAAACGCTTTTATTTAAATTATTGTCCCACCAAGTATTTCCGGTAATACCATGTATAGCAGGTACGCTTCCTGTATAAACACAAGTATGCCCGCAAGCTGTAACAGTTGGTAAGTAAGGCACAAAAGTATTGTCGCAACTAAATCCTTCATTCAATAAACGTTTAAAACCTCCATTAGTTTTATATAAATCATAAAATCTATACAAATAATCCCAACGCATTTGGTCTATTACAATACCAACAACCAATTTGGGTTTATTATTATTTTGATGATTAACGGTATGTGTAGTTTGTGCCGAAACACTAAATGCAATAACGATTGTAAAAACTAATAACAATTGCTTCATAATTTTTAAGTTAGAAAACAAATGTAATGGTTGTGAATTGATACATTAAAAACAACTCATTAATTTAGAAAGAAACATTATTTAGGTTGGCTTATTCTTATCAAACAATTACTTTTGCAACAATTTTTACTGTGCATAACAGTATTAATAGTTTTGCTTAAATGTAGGCAAGTATTCTAAACAGAGAAGCATATAGGTTTATTGTAGTTAATTAAATACAGCGTTACGCCGCTTCTTAAACCTTTTACTTCTTAATCTTTAAACTTTAAAACCAAAAATCAATGGCAGACATTTTTGAGAGGTTAGTAAAAAACTACGGCCCTATTGGTCAGCACAGAGAAAGAGCTCACGGATATTTTGCATTTCCAAAATTAGAAGGCCCTATTAGCAGTAGAATGAAGTTTCGCGGAAAAGATGTAATTGTTTGGAGTTTAAATAATTATTTAGGTTTAGCCAACCACCCCGAAATAAGAAAAATAGATGCAGAAGCAAGCCAACAATTTGGTTTAGCTTACCCAATGGGTGCCAGAATGATGAGTGGCAACAGTAACCAACACGAGCAGTTAGAAGCAGAATTAGCTGCCTTTGAAAATAAGGAAGATGTTATTTTATTAAACTATGGTTACCAAGGCATTATGAGTACCATAGATGCTATTTGCGGAAGACACGATATTATTGTGTACGATGCTGAAAGCCATGCCTGCATTATTGATGGATTAAGATTACATACAGGGCACAGATATGTTTACAAACACAATGATATTGAAGACCTAAAAAAACAATTAGACCGTGCAACTGCTTTAATTGAAAAACAAAAAGATGGCGGTATATTAGTTATTACAGAAGGTGTTTTTGGAATGGCAGGAGACCAAGGTAAACTAAAAGAAATAGTTGATTTAAAATCTAAATACAATTTCAGATTATTGGTTGATGATGCCCATGGCTTTGGCACATTAGGCAAAACAGGTGCCGGTGCTGGTGAAGAACAAAACTGCCAAGATGGTATTGATTTATACTTTAGCACATTTGCCAAAAGCATGGCAAGCATTGGTGCATTTTTAGCAGGCCCAAGAATTATTATAGATTTTATAAGATACAATATTCGTTCACAAATTTTTGCAAAAAGTTTACCAATGCCCATTGTAATTGGTAATTTAAAACGTTTGCAAATGCTACGCACCATGCCAGAACTTAAAGAAAAATTATGGCATAATGCTCTTAAACTTCAAGCCGGATTAAAAGAACGCGGTTTTGATATTGGAGCAACAGATACACCGGTTACTCCTGTTTACATGAAAGGCGGTGTAGAAGAAGCCACGGCAATGGTAATGGATTTAAGAGAAAATTATGGCGTATTTGCAAGTATTGTTGTGTATCCTGTAATACCTAAAGGGCATATTATTTACCGCTTAATACCAAGTGCAGCACATACAGATGAAGACATTGAACAAACTTTAAAAGCATTCTCTGCAACAAAACAAAAATTAGATGCAGGTGCTTATAAAGCTACCGAAATACCCAATATGGCAGAAGTACATGCAGGTAGGTTTAACTACATAGTAGATAAAGTAAAAAACAAATAATAGATTTTATACTGAAGAAATACTGATTATAAAAATAGACAAGAATAACTACACACAAACCTCCTCATTATTTTGAGGAGGTTTATTATTTAACGCTATTGGCAATCCCATCCACCAATCAGTAACTTATACACATTGCATTTTATAAAACAGATAGTACTATATTTGAAGTTTACTTAAACGCATATTTTAAACCAACTAACTAACATGAGAAAAATGAAAGCAGGGTTGATAGCTGCTTCTTTAATTGTTATTCTATTTGCTTCTTGTAAAAAAGATAACACAGTTCAGCCAAATCCTACGCCAACACCAACACCGCCTACAAGTCCTACCTCAACAACTTCTATTATTGAAGATTTTGAAAAAGGAACAAAAACAACCTACCCTTCTGCCAACGTTACGTTAAACACAGGTTCGTGGAACTTAACCGATGCATTAATTGGCACCAGCAGCAGCGATGCTAAAATAGGCAGCCAATCTGCACGTATTGTAAATACAGGAACGGTTACCATGAATTTTGATGTAGATAGCGAAGCAAGTACTATTACCGTTTATCATGCAGTGTATGGTACAGATGGTGCAAGCACTTGGGGCTTGTTTGCTTCTATTGATGGAGGAACAACTTTTACTCAAGTAGGTGGCACTATTACTTCAGCATCAACTGTATTAACCCCTGTAAATTTTACTGTAAATATTTCGGGAAAAGTAAGATTTCAAATACAAAAATTATCTGGCGGAGCCAATCAAATAAATATAGATAATATTACAATTAATTATTATGCTGCTATTTCTGTTCCCGATAATGATCATTTATTATTAGGAAACCCCAGCGATGCTAAAACCTCGCTTGAAAGCGGTAATAATTTTTTAATGATTAAAAGCTACTACAAACTTTCATACAACAGCTCAAGAGGTACACCTAATTGGGTTAGTTGGCATTTATTTACAGGAGATTTAGGAACAGCAAGTAGATCTAACAATTTTAGACCAGATAGTACACTACCGCCAAGTTTTTATTGGGTTACTCAAAATGATTACTCAGGCAGTGGTTTTGATAGAGGTCATAACTGCCCCTCTGCCGATAGAACAAGTTCTGTTGAAGCAAACTCTGCTACTTTTTTAATGAGTAATATGATTCCGCAAGCACCCAACAATAACCAAATTACTTGGGGCAGAATGGAAGATTCTATAAGGTCATATGTTACCAATCAAGGTAACGAAGCATTTATACAAATGGGTTCTTACGGTGTTGGTGGTGTTGGCAGTAACGGAAGTGCCAATACTGTAGCAGGAGGAAACGTAACTGTACCAGCTTTTATATGGAAATTAGCTGTAATTATTCCAAACGGAAATAATGATTTAAATAGAATTGATACCAGTGCAAGAGTTATTGCTGTAATTATTCCAAACATTAATACTGTAAACAGCAGTTGGAAAACTTATCGTACAAGTGTTAATGCTATTCAGGCTGCAACAGGTTATTCATTTATGCCCAATGTTCCGTTTGCCATAAGAAAAGTATTAATGGCAAAAGTTGATACTAAGTAATTTTAAAAAGATATTTTATTTAAAGAAGCCGCCTTATAAAATTTATAGGGCGGTTTTTATTTTACAACTAAAATTTTATTTGCGGAATAGATTCAATTAATTTTTGTGTATATGCTTTTTGAGGATTATTATAAACAGTTTCTGCATTGCCTTCTTCTTCAATTTTACCTTTATGCATTACAATAATTCTATCGCTTATATAACGTACCACACTTAAATCATGCGATATAAAAATATTAGTAAAACCTATTTCATTTTTTAAGTCGTTTAGCAAATTTAAAATTTGTGCCTGCATACTTACATCCAATGCAGCAACGCTTTCATCGCAAATAACAAAAGATGGTTGCATAATTAATGCTCTTGCAATTACAATACGTTGGCGTTGCCCTCCACTAAATTCATGCGGATAACGATTATAAAAATTTGCACTCAAGTTTACTTTTTCTAACCACTCAATAACTTTTTCTTTTCTTGTTTTTGCAGAAGAAAAAATATTATGCACCAATAAAGGTTCTTCAATTGCTTCTCCAATTTTCATTCGTGGGTTAAGAGAAGAATAAGGATCCTGAAAAATTAATTGCATATCTTTTCTTAAAGCTTTAAGCGTTACGTTATCAGCTTTAATTAAATCATTTTTTTTATATATTATACTTCCTTCGGTTGCATCAATTAATCTTAAAATAGTTCTGCCTAAAGTACTTTTACCGCAACCACTTTCGCCAACCAAACCAATTGTTTCTCCTTCTTTAACTTCAAAACTTACATCATCAACCGCTTTTATAAAAGATTGAGTTTTCCCTAAAAAATTTTTCTTTGCAGGAAAATAAACTTTTAAATTTTTTACAGAAAGAATGGGTTCATTCCCAATTTCCGATTTCTTATAATTTACAATCGGCAATTTATTTTCTGTATTTTTTTCTCCTAAAAAATCACTTACAACAGGTAATCTTTCTCCTTTTAAATGCTTGCTTGGCCTGCATTGTAACAATGCTTGTGTATAAGCATGCTGTGGATTAATAAATATTTCTTTGGTAATATTTTCTTCCACAATTTTTCCTTTATACATTACAATAATTCTATCAGCAATTTCTGCAACCACACTTAAATCGTGCGATATAAAAATCACACTCATATTGTTTTGCTGCTTTAAATTATTTATTAGTTCTAAAATATTTTTTTGTACTGTAACATCTAATGCAGTTGTGGGTTCATCACAAATTAATAATTCGGGTTCGCAACTCATTGCCATTGCAATCATTACCCGTTGTTTTTGTCCACCACTTATCTCATGCGGGTAACGATTAAAAATTAATTCCGGATTAGGAAGTTGTACTTGTTTAAATAATTCTATAGTTTTTATTTTGGCTGCTTGTGCAGAAATGGTTTGATGCGTAGTAATGGCTTCCATTACTTGTTTGCCACAAGTTATAACAGGGTTAAGTGAACTCATAGGTTCTTGAAAAATCATAGCAATTTTCTTTCCCCTAATAGTTCTAATAATTTTATTATTTGCATGAAGTAAGTCAATACTTTCATTATCATTATTTAAAATAATTTCACCACTTTCAAAATTAGCCGGCGGAGAAGGAAGTAATTGCAATACAGCTAATGAGGTTATTGATTTTCCTGAACCACTCTCTCCTACCACAGCAACGGTTTCGCCCTTTTTTACTTCAATAGTAATATTATGTAAAGCCGTATTTTTTTCATTGCCATTAGAAAAACTTACTCTTAAATTATTTATTGAAAGCAAAGCATTACTCATACTGCAATATAAGCTTGTATAATTGTTTATTGTGTTGCAAATTTTATCAATCTAAATAGTTTATTGAAGCCGTTTACCCTAATTTTGCCACCACAAACAACTGTTAGTTTGTAAATATACTTTATGCTCCGTAAGACTTGGTGGAAGATATTATGTTTTGTACTACTAATGTACACTTGCTCAGTGGGTTTTTTAATAAAAGTACCCGAACCACGCGGGGTGCCCATGCAACAAAGTATTAGAAATTTATTTTTTCATGTGCCTATGTGGTTTGGAATGATGGTATTGTTTGGCGTATCATTAGTATATGCCATTAAATATTTACGCAACCCACAACTTAAATACGATTTTTATTCATTAGAATATGTAAGAACAGGAGTAATATTTGGTTTATTAGGAATAACAACCGGAGCCATTTGGGCAAACTATCAATGGGGTGCATTTTGGAGCGGAGATGCTAAACAAAACGGTGCAGCCATTGCCTTACTTATTTATTTGGCTTATTTTGTTTTAAGAGGAAGTTTAAACGAAGATGAAAAAAAAGCAAGAATTGGTGCCGTATATAATGTGTTTGCATTCTTCATGTTATTTCCTACATTATGGATATTGCCCAGATTGGTTGAAAGTTTACACCCTGGTGGAGAAGGTAGTGAAGGTAACCCGGGATTAAACCCTGAAGATTCTTCTCCTATAATGAAAGCCGTTTTTTGGCCTGCCGTAATTGGTTGGACTTTATTAGGAGTTTGGATAACAACTTTAAGAATTCGTATTCAATTAGAAAAAGAAAAACGTTTAGCCAATGCTTAGTATAAAAAAAATAATTACGTTTTTGTGTTTAGTGTTCATCAACACAATTTCTTTTGCCCAAGGCACCAGCAACTCAACCGATGTATTAAAAAGCAATGGAAAAATTTATGTTGTAATGGTAGTGGTAATAGTAATAGTTTTAGGATTGTTTATATATTTATTTAATCTTGATAGAAAAGTAACTAAGTTGGAGAAAGAGAAGCATTCGTAAATCGAGGGTCGTGTATTGCAAGTTTAGTATTATAAATTTCTTCTTGCAATTTACAATTCACGGTTTACGATGTTGAATAACGCTAAGAACGCACAAGAGTGCGACGCAACTAAAGTGTAATAGTAGCAAAAACGATTGCCTCATATAAAAAACAAAAATTAAATTTTATGTCTAACACGAATTACAGTTTTTTTAAAAGTGTAGAAAAAAGTTTTGATAAAGCTGCCAAATTTACCAAATGGGATAAAGGCTTGCTTGAACAAATTAAAGCTTGTAACAGTATTTACAGCATGCGTTTTCCCGTAAAAATGGACGATGGCAGAATTGAAGTAATAGAAGCTTACCGCGTACAACACAGCCAACACAAAAGCCCATGTAAGGGCGGTATTAGATTTAGTGATGCCGTAAACCAAGATGAAGTAATGGCATTGGCAAGTTTAATGACATATAAATGTGCTATTGTAAATGTTCCGTTTGGCGGTGGTAAGGGCGGTATAAAAATTAATCCGCGTAATTATAGTGCTTACGAATTAGAAAAAATTACCAGACGTTATACAAGTGAATTAGTAAAGAAAAATTTTATAGGCCCAGGTATTGATGTACCTGCACCCGATTACGGAACAGGTGAAAGAGAAATGGCTTGGATAGTAGATACCTACGCATCACTAAAACCCGGAGAGATAGATGCAGCAGGTTGTGTAACAGGAAAACCAATTTCGCAAGGCGGTGTAAGAGGAAGAAAAGAAGCAACAGGTTTAGGCGTTTTCTTTGGTGTACGTGAAGTTTGCAATATGCCCGATGTTATGAAGAAAGTTGGTTTAACAACAGGTGTGGTAGGAAAAACAGTTGTGGTACAAGGTTTAGGAAATGTAGGCTATCATACAGCAAAATTTTTCAGAGAACATGGCTCTGTTGTAGTTGCCATTGCAGAATATGAAGGTGCTGTTTATAATGCGAAAGGATTAAATGAAGAAGAAGTTTTTCAACACAGAAAAAAAACAGGTTCAATTTTAAATTTTCCGGGAGCAACCAATATTACAAATAGCAAAGAAGCATTAGAATTAGAATGTGATATTTTAATTCCTGCTGCATTAGAAAACGTTATTAACGGAGAAAATGCACCAAGAATAAAAGCAAAAATAATTGGCGAAGCTGCCAACGGCCCTTTAACTCCTGAAGCAGATGATGTATTTGCAGCCAAAGGAATTTTAGTAGTGCCCGATATGTATTTAAATGCAGGCGGTGTTACCGTAAGTTATTTTGAATGGCTGAAAAACTTAAGCCACGTGCGTTACGGAAGAATGGAAAAACGTTTTACCGAAAACATGAACACACATATACTTAGCCAAATTGAAGAGCTAAGTGGTAAAAAAGTAAGTGAAAAAGAAAAGCTGTTTATTTTACATGGCCCAGAAGAAGTTGATTTGGTGCATAGCGGTTTAGAAGAATCTATGATTACTGCCACAAGAGAAATTATGGATATATGGCACAGCAATCCTGAAATACCGGATATGCGTACTGCTGCTTATGTAAATGCTATTAATAAAGTAGCAACAAGTTATAGTGAATTAGGAATTTTTCCATAATAAAAATAAACTATATCAAAAAAAGCCTCACAAATTTGTGGGGCTTTTTTTTAGTGTGTGCAACAATAAACTTTACTTTAACTTTAGTTTTAAATAGGCAGCAATAAATGTTACATAAAATTATTATACTTCAATTTTTATTACAGCCTTTATTATTGTTTGCACAACACGATAAGTTTTTAGATTCTGTATTAGATAATAAAATAATTCAATTACCATATTACAAACAGTCTGTAACAGGCAACAAAAGTATTTTTTTTAGAATGAATTTTGGAAGACCTGAAATACTTGATACCACTGGTGTTGCAGCATTATACAACGCAGAAATATTATCGGTTGATTTGGTGTTTACAGATTATCCATCTTCACAAACATTAAAACCATTAAATAAAAAACGTTTTCAAAATCTTATTCAACTTTCTTCCAATATTATTTTACAAAAACAAACACAATGGCAAATTATTAGGCAGATGGATGGAAAAGATAAAGTAAGTGCCGAAAAATTATTACACGGTATTGTTGTTAATTATAGAGATAAACCATCTGAAATATTTCATCAACAAGAAATAATTTTAATTAAACAATTCGAAAAAACAATTCCAATTGTAACAACACCAAAACCCGTAACACCTATTGTAGCAACACCAAAAAAGAAAATTAATTATTGGTCTATTATTCACGAAAGCAAAATAATTCAACCAAGATATTACATGAATAAACCCATTAAAGATATTTATAATACTAAAATTAATATAAATACAGATGAAGAATTAATTCATATTTCAACAAAAACCATAAAAAATATTGGCATATTTACTAATGAAGAACAGCAACGTTTTAAGAATACAGATTCAGTTTATTTATTGGTTGCCAAAACTTCTGAAACAAAAACAATACCTAAAGAAACAGAAGGAACAGTGCCGGTTAAAGAATCTTTAAAAGATTCATCACTAATAAAAGTGTTATTAAGAAACAAATGGAATAAGCCTTTGGTAGTGGCAGACGTAACACTAAGTATGTCACCATTTACTTTACAATTATTAAATTGGTTATCATTACCGCAACAAAAAAATGTAATTCAATACTTTACTTGTTTTAATGATGGAAATGATATGCCAACAGAAAAAAAAGTTTTAGGACAAACAGGTGGCGTTTATGGTGCAATGTTTACTAACATAAAAGACATAAGTAATTTGGTTGAAACTACTATGGAAAAAGGTAGTGGTGGAGATACGCCCGAAAATGTTTGTGAAGCAATTATAAAATCTTTAGCCATGTATAATAATTGTAACGAAGTAGTTTTAATGGCAGATAATTGGGCACCGGTAAGAGATATTGCATTGGTTAAACAAATTAATAAGCCTGTAAAAATTATTATTTGTGGCGGAACATTAGGTACACATATAGATTATATAACTATTGCCTTGCAAACCAATGGTAGCCTGCATTTTGAAGATAGTGATATTACTAATTTGCAAGATTTAAAAGTAGGAAAAG
>JAFDXY010000013.1 GCA_018267725.1 Bacteroidota bacterium | reverse complement strand
CATAACGGTGGACAGCTTTACGCAGTGCAGGTGTTAGGAAAACCGAACTTCATCTCAGCACCACTGCAAGCCTTAGCCGTTTGATTTGCTAATTTAATGTTTTCCGCAACATCAAACGGCTAAGGCGGCATTAGAATTACAAATGCTCATTTACTTCCGTCTGCCTGCATTGCGTAAAACTGTTGTTAGCAGCAGTAATTTTCTCTGTCTTTTGTTATTGGTTGTAAATTTTGAAAATGCTTTTTACCAAGTCAGTTCGTTTAAACTTATCAGTGTCTAAATCTAAATATATTTTTTGTTTGTCAACTGTCACAAAACCGAACCAAAGAAAAAATCTCTCAAAAGTCCGAACACCATAACATCTAAAAAACTGTCGTTCAGGAGTTGAATAGTCAGGTTGGAAAAATGAAATGAATTTTGGAAATGCTTTTAAATACTTGTCTGCATAAAAGTCAACCGTTTGTGTTTGGTCTCCAAATTTGTCAAGCATAATTACTGAAAATGCCCAACCGAGTTGTCCGATTGGTTGCTCAGGATAGCCGTCATTAAAACTCCAAAGAAATTTGTTTGTAAACGCTTGAAAAAACTGTCTGAATAACTGTAAGCGGTTGTTAGTCTCAAGAAGCTTGGTTGCGGTCTTTGTCAATGTAAGTTTGCCTGACACTTTTTTTACGAGTCCAGCAATCTCCGCTGTCAGTCTAGCACTTCTTATGGCAATGCAGTCATCTTCTTTCCAAAGTTTAGTAATTCCAATTTCAATATGCTCGTCAAGTAAAAATCTTTTGTCATAAAGTTCAACCATTACTTTTTTCGGTAATGCTCCGTGTGGTGTCAACTTGATGTGTTTGTCTCGTTGAATAATTTTTAGATAATCTTCTACTATTCTAAAAAGCGGAATTTGGTCAAGTGTTTTCTCGTCAATGTCGTCATGAAGTTGAACAGGAGATTTGTCGCCGAATGTGTCGTAAAGCAAATGATGAATTTCTGTGGGTGAAAGTCTTAAAAAGTCATCCACCGGTTTGTTGTTCCGTAGTATGAAATTTGCTTCTATATCGTCAGGTATTTTCATTTACAACTGTCGTAATATTATTGCTGCTAACGTTTTGCCGCTTTGCGAAGGCGGGGTTTTTTAGCACTAAACTTCATTAAATGCACAACGCTTGAATTTAGCACTTCACTGTCATAGAAGCACGAAACCCCCGCTTTTGCAAAACGGCTGTTAGCGGTAGTAATTCTCATTTCGTCAGTCGGTATTGAAGTAATTTTGTCAATGCAGTTTCTACGCTTGAAGAAATGTCCTTACGATTTTGGTCATCATATCTCTCTTTGTAGTCGCTGATTAATATTTCTAAGTCTTCACCTGCTGCTACAACTTTTTGAAGTATTTCAATTTTCTTGTCGTAGTCAGTTCCGTTCCACTCACTTGAAAACGGGTCAAGAATTGTCCTGAATGTTCTATGCTTCCACATTGAACCATTACCAAATATTTTGTCAAGTCGTGCTTCGTAAAAGTTGTCTTCTCCCATATTTTACTTTTGAAATTTGTTTTTTAAGTCGCTGTTTAGTTGTTCGTAAAATGATTTACCCCAAAGAAATCGGTCTTTGTCCCTTAGTGAAAGATTTTGCGGCTCATATTTTTTCACACTGTCAATGTAGTTTGTGTAACCTAACCACAATTTTTCAAAGTTGCTCACAGTGTCAAGTCCTTTGAAGTTTGTCAATGTGTCGCAGACTCTAATGTCATAAATTGTAAAGTTGTCTGGATACAACAATGATAAAATTGCTGAACTCATGGGCAGTCGAAACTTATAGTCGTCAATCAGAACTTTTAGTTTCTGTTTGTCGCCCGATGCAGAAAAAATTTTGCCTGTTAATTCCTTAACGCTTTGCTCGATGTCAGGATTATATTTTATAAGACGTTGAGCAATTTTAGTTTTAGCTCTGTTTGCTTTCCAAATAACAATACAGAAAAAGTCAAACGCTGTCAAATGTCCGTCACGTTCAAAGTTGTCCCGAACGTCTGTCAAAACGTAATTTTCAAGGTCGTAATATTTAATGTATTCTGTCGTCATATTATTACCGCTAACGGGACGCGTATTGGCGATGGGCGGGATTTTTAGCACTACTGTTGATACGAAGAACGAAGGTTGAGTTTAGCACTTCCGTTAATACGAAGCCGTTCAACCCGCCTATTGCCAATACGATGTTAGTGGCTGGCATTCTGTTCTGTCGCCTGTTTGTTAGCATAATTGTCAATTCGCTTGTTACGTGCTTTTATGAAGTCCATTACTCCTTTTTTGTAAGTCAAATATTCTCCAACGTCCGCAAATGTTGGTTTTGTTTTGAAATTGTCAAACGGTAAGTAAAACTTAATATTCTCATTCTCGTCAATAAGGTCGTTAAATAAAAAATAGTCAATGTAGCCTTTGAAGTTGTCAAATAAGTCGAAGAAGTTTTTGTAACGCTTAAAAGTGTCGTAAAGTGGGCTTTGTTGTCCTGTGTAAAAAAGTCTGATACATTCCAAAGTCAAGTCGAACCTGTCGTCAATTAAACTATTTACTCCACGAGCTTGATTTATTGTGTGTTGTTTGTCAATTCGATTGTTTGGGAAAAGTGTGTAAGCCCCAATTGTCGAACCTGTGTCAAACAGTTCTTGAACTTCTTCTTTGATTTGTTCTGTCAGCCAAGTTTTACGTTTATGATTTCTGTATGAATGCGTAATTGCATCGCTTCCTAATAAATATTCTCCAAGTCCCGATTTATGATATAAATACGTTCCGCTTTTCTTGTCTGTCAGTTCAAGGTGTTCTCCGTTTGGCAACTTTTTACTCCATAGCATTTTATGATAAGAGCGAAGTGTTGGGCTTGTGCTGTCCGGGTCGCCACCGTTTGCGTCTGTGTATACGTTAAATGTTATGTCAATTGTCATTTTTCCTGTTTAGTTTCTATTTACGTGTCTGTCGCTTATGCTTGCCACTAACGTTTGGGGCTTGCCGAAGTGGGGGATTTTGAAAACCTAATCTTCAAATTTAGCACAAAAGTTAATTAGAATTCAAAATGCTCATTTTAGCACTTCTGCCCCCATTTTGGCAAACCCATGTTAGCTGTAGTTTTTTTTATTTGTCAGTTCAATAAGTTTTAATATAAATGGAAATGTCAAAAAGACAAGCCAAATCATTGTATGTCTTGGTAAAACTTGATACTTATAATTCAGTCCATAAATTGTTAGAGCATAAACAATACAAAGAATTGAGTGTCCTACGAAAACTTGATTTTCTGAATATTATTTATTATTCGGTAGTAAAATGTGGCATAACTTCGATGTGTGCCACATTTATTTATGCTTAAAAAAACATTTTAAGATTTTTACAGTACCTTCCAAGTAAAACTGATGGCATGAATTAAAGAAAAATTTCTAATTTCATGCCATCAGTAAAACCTACCGCCCACTCAAATACCCCAACTCCGATTGTGCTAATCGGTAGCCTAATTGAGCGGCATATAAATCTGATTTTGCTTTGGCTAAACTGGCTTTTGTTGCCAAAATATCTTGTTCAACATTCAAACCTGCGGCTTGTTTATCTTCTTGTACTTTTAATTCTTCGGTGCGATAATTTACCACTTTTTGAGCTACGCCAATTAAGGCTTCCGATTGCTTTATTTTACGAACAGCTTTTTCTAGGTCGTTATCTATTTGTTCGCTTGTTTGTTTGATATTTTCTTGGGCTTGTTGTAAAATAAAATTTCGTTGTGCTAATATATTTTTATTAGCAAAAAAATCTTGCACATTCCATTTTAAACTAATGCCCGCTACTGGATTATTCATCGGATAAAGCGTATTTCCTGTTTGGTAAGTATAACCCACAAATGCCCCAATATCTGGTCGATAACTTTGTTGAGCTGCTTTTATAGCTAAATTTGCTTTATCTTTTTTCAGATTTGCCAATTTTATATCTACATTTTCGGTGCTTGCGGTGGCTTTATATTGCCCGATGCTTTCAGTTGATATTTTTTCAAAAGGAATCTCTTGCAATACATATTTTTCTACTTCAATGCCTGTTAGCTGGCGTAAATCGGTGGCATAATCTTCTTGTAAAATGCTTAATTTTAAGATATTTTGCTCTTCGTCGGCAATATTTGCTTGTAAACCTGCTTTGTTTACGTCAATGGTTTTGCCTGCCAATAAAGCACTTTCTACGTCATATAATTTTAAATTTGCTAAAGCTAATTTAGCTTGTGCTTCCTCTTTTTGTTGTTGCGTAATGAGCAAACCGTAATACAATTTTTCAACGGCTTGCTTAATTTGCGTGGCAGCTTTTGATTTTTCAAGTTCGGTTGTTTCTACTTCATTTTTATCAACTTCAAGACCTGTTTTTATTTTGCGTAATTGCGTAATTGGCTGATAAACAGTAGCTCCCGCATTAAAAGTATGATGATTACCTAAAACAAATGTTTCATCAGTTTTGGGCAAAGGCACAGAAGTAGTAGCATTAACAGGTAATGCTCCAAACGAACCAGCAGGAATAACCAATTGCCCCAAATTAAAATTATATTGATAAGTAGAATTTACGGTGGCCGCTGGATATTTCTTTATTTTATCTTCTTCAATTTTTGCTTTTTTCTCGGCTATCTGCAAATCTTTTATTTTTAATAAATGATTATTACTCAATGCCGCCTGCTGTGCTTGTGGCAGCGATAAAGGTGTTTGGGCAAAAGCAGTTGTTGAAATAATAAAAAAAGCAATCGTAGCAATAATTGGTGCTAAATTTCCGCCATCAGGCTCATTATTTTCTTCGCTTTCGCTTGTTTCTACGGCTTTTATGGGCATTACATCTTTTTTATCGCTTGGTTTTATGATGCCAATATACAACACAGGTACGGTTAAAAGTGCCATAATCATACTCCAAACTACGCCTACGGCAATCACACTTGCCAAAGGACTCCACATAGGAGAACCCGACATAATCATCGGTAAAACACCAATGGCAGCTGCCATAGCGGTTAAGAAAATCGGACGCAAACGTCTTTTACCCGATTCGATGGCAGCCGTTTTTATATCCATGCCATGTTTCAATAATAAATTGGTATAATCTACCAAAATAATAGCATTCCGAACGACAATTCCTGATAGTGCAATTAGTCCAATAAAGGCAGTGAAACTAAAATTATTTCCTGTAATAAATAAACCAAACAATGCTCCAAATAAACTTAATGGAATAGTCGTCATGATGATTAAGGCTTCTTTTATATTTCTAAATTGGAATATTAAAATAAAGAAAATCAAGACTAAACTAATCACTAAGGCTTGTATCATTTGGCTAAATGTTTCTTTTTTATTTTCATATTCGCCACCATAGCTAATGCGGTATCCTTCTGGTAAAGACAATTTCTCAATTTCTGGCTGAATAGCTGCCAATAATTGCGAGGGTAACACGCCCGATACTGTTTCACTTTGGACGGTTAACGTACGTACACCGTTGCGGTGCATAATTTTACCTGTTTGCCATTCTGGCGAAATAGTGGCAATTTGTCGAAGCGGTACATTTGCTCCTGTGGCAGGAGAAGAAACATACATATTTTCTAAATTTGTTGTGTTTTGACGACTGTTATCATCTAATCGTAAAACAATATCTACGGGATTATTGCCTTCATACATCGAAGAAATGGCTGCTCCTGTAAATCCTGTATAAACTAATTGAGAAATGCTCGATGTGGTAAAACCTAATCTACTGGCTTCTTCTTTTAATTTAATATCAAAGCCGTAATAATCTTCGGCAAAATCGTTTCTTACAAAAGCACTTCCTTGTGTTTTTTTGATAATTTCGGCAATTTGTCCGCCAATTTGCTTCAAACGAGTAATATCTTCGCCAATTACTCGCACCTCCACAGGTGCTTTTAGACTTGCTCCTTGTTGCATTATTTTTACTTGTGGTGTGCCTTCGGGTATAAGCGTAGCCACTTTTTCGGTTAATTCATGCGATAATTCTTCGGTTGTTTTTTCTGTTGAAGTATTTATCAGAATTTGGGCATAATTAGTAACAGGAATTTCGGGCGAGAAATTATAATAAAAACGAGGGGCACTCATGCCAATAAAGGTTGCAAATGATGTTACTCTTTTATCTTGTTTAACCAAATTTTCTACTTTCAAAATAGCTTGTTCGGTTTTCTCTAATTTTGTACCTGTGGGCATCCACAATTCTACTACAAACTGATTACGTTCGGCAGCAGGAAAGAATTTTTGTTTAATTCCTTTTGAATAAATTAATCCTGCTAAAATAATCGTTAATAAACTGCTAATAATAGTTGTTTTTGGGTGATTTACACACCATTCTAATAAACTATTGTAGCCCATTTGCATATAATCGAGCAATGATTTTCTTTTTTTCTTAGCATTTTCACTATGGTCGTGCAAGCCTTTTTTAATAAATGCATAACACAACAAAGGCGTAAAAAACAAGGCAACCACAAACGAGACAAACAATGCAATGGCAACCGTAATGGGCAAAGCAAAAATAAATTCGCCTGTTGTACCTTTAATCAAAATCATGGGCAGAAACGATGCAACAATGGTGATGGTTGCTGCCAAAACAGGTACAACTATATCGCTGGCACTTCGCCAAGCAGCCGTCCAACGGTCGATGCCTTCATCTAACAATTCTACATAATTATCAGCAATCACAATGGCATCATCTACTACCATGCCTAACACAATAATCAAAGCCGCCAACGATACCTGATGCAACTCAATGCCTAAGGCTTGCAAAAGGGCAAAGGTTACGGCTACCGTCATCGGAATAGCCATAGCGGCTACGGCTGCAATGCGGAAAGGCAACAGCAATAATACCACAATGACGACTGATAAAATAGCCAAGAAAAATTCATGAATAAAATGTGAAATACTTTCATCTACCAATTTGGGTTGGTTTACGATGGTCGAAAGTTTTACATCGGCAGGCAAAAATTTGGCAACTTCTTGGGTTTTAAGGCTTACTTCTTCGCCAAATTTTACGATATTATTTCCTTCGTGCATCTGAATACTCAAAATCATGGCTTTGTGCCCATTCACTGTGATTTTGCTACTTGGTTCAGCATACATTCTTTTCGAGGTAGCCACATCGCCCAAGCGAACCACCGAACCTGTTTGCGTAGATGTGCCTACAATTTGGTTCGTAATTTCATTTTCAGTATTATAATAACCACTGGTATATAAAGGTGTTTTGTTATTATCCGACTTTATTTCGCCTGTTGGATTAATCGAATTTTGACTTTGTAATACGCTTACTACTTGTTTTAAATTTACGCCATATTGCGATACTTTTTCAGAACTTGTTGATAAAACAATTTGCTCTTTTTGCTCGCCAATGCGTTTAATTTTTGAAACAGAAGGAATAGTTCGTAGATTATCTTCTAATTTTTGAGCATATTCTTTTAGTTGAGCATAGCTCGCATGGTCGCTTTCGATGCCAATGACAACGGCTTCTGTATCGCCAAAATCTGAGTTTACAATAGGTCCTCTAACGCCCGCAGGTAAATCTAACTGCTTAGAAACCAAGAGTTGATGACGTAATTTTGACCAAAACACATCTGGATTGCTTACAGTTTCTACCAATTCTACATTTACCACTACCATGCCATCACGGGTAGTAGAAAATGTTTTATCTTTTCTAACTTCTTCGTACTGAAAAAGATATTGTTCTAATTTTTTGGTTACTTGGTCTTCTACTTGTGAAGAATTTGCTCCTGGATAATAAGCTAAAACTAAGCCTTGTCGAATAGTAATTTTAGGGTCTTCTCGACGAGGCATATTTAATAAAGAATTAACCCCAACCACAAACAATAATAATAGCACCGATAACGTAACGTGCTTATATTTTAAAGATGATTCTATAATATTCATGCCTTTTTATTTTGAAAGTGTAATTGAACTACCATCGGTTAATTTTTGCTGACCGCCCGTAACTACTATTTCGTTGGCAGTAATACCTGAGGTGATTTCAATTTTATTATTCACAATTTGCCCTAAACTTACTTTGCGTTTAAAGGCTTTATTTTGTTGATTATCAACCACATAGACATAGCTCTGGTTATCAGAATCATGTAAAACAGCTTCGGCAGGCAATGCCAAAATGTCTTTTCTAAGGCTTGATGCTAATTTTACTTCAGCGATCATTCCTGGGCGAATAAGGTAATGAGGATTTTGTAATTGAATTTTTACAGTAAAAGCTCTTGTCGTAACATCGGCTGCCGAACCTACTTCGATAACTTTTCCTTGAAAAACTTCATTCAACGATGAAACGGTAACATTGGCAACTTGTCCAATTTTAATGTTGTGCAATTCAGTTTCAGGAATATAGGCATTTACCTTTACCGTGCCAATATCCGAAACCACAAAAAGTGGTGTACCTACACCTGTAATTTCGCCTACTTCTGCCATTTTTTTCAATAAAACACCCGAAATCGGACTATATAATCGAGTATCAGCGAGGTTTTTTCTGTGTAATTTTTGTTGTGTAGTGGCAGTTTGTAAGCCGTAATTTATTTTTGAAAAATCACCGTCGCTCAAACTTTTGCGGTCGTGAATAATTTTCAAACGATTATATTCTTCTTGCGTTTGGTTTACTTGAATATCAACCAATTCTTTGGCAATTTGATAACTTTCGGGGTCAAGGCTTGCCAATAATTGTCCTTGTTTTACGGCTTGTCCTTCTCTAGCGGTGATATTATTAATTTTTCCAGCCACCATAAAACCTAGTCTGACGGTTTTATTGCCTTCAATATTTCCAGAAATAGAAATCTCGCCATTCGATGGCACAGACAGAATTTGCTCTGTTAAAACAGGAATTGGTTTGTTGGCAAGTACTTGTGTTTGCTGTTTGTTTTCACTTTTGCAACTTGCCATGAGCAACACAAAGGCAAGGGTTTGGTATAAATTTTTAAGAGTCATTTTATAATATGTTTTAAAATTTTAAGAAGATGTTTAAAAATTAGTTTTTAATCAAAAAAGGGAATCGGTTTGT
>JAFDXY010000012.1 GCA_018267725.1 Bacteroidota bacterium | reverse complement strand
TCGTCACATCCTGGGGCTGGAGAAGGTCCCAAGGGTTCGGCTGTTCGCCGATTAAAGTGGCACGTGAACTGGGTTCAGAACGTCGCAAGACAGTTCGGTCCCTATCTGTGGTGGGCGCAAGTA
This sequence comes from Bacteroidota bacterium, assembly GCA_018267725.1. Lineage (GTDB taxonomy): Bacteria > Bacteroidota > Bacteroidia > Chitinophagales > Chitinophagaceae > CW01. Next base: position 37,129 of record JAFDXY010000012.1, on the reverse strand, counting down.
AATTGAGTGGACATGACCTTAGTACGAGAGGACCGGGTTGTACGTGCCGCTGGTGTATCTGTTATGCCGCCAGGTGTAATGCAGAGTAGCTATGCACGGCCAGGATAAACGCTGAAAGCATCTAAGCGTGAAACCTTCCACAAGATGAGTTTACTTTTAAGGGCTGTCAAAGACTATGACGTTGATAGGCTATAGGTATAAAACTGGTAACAGTAAAGCCAAGTAGTACTAATTGCCCGTATGCTTTATTTTTTATTAAATTACTTTATGGTAATTTAAATCTTGATGATAGCTTTTCCAATATGTACCTTATTTAAGTTTTTATGGTGGTTTTGCCAAGGGTGTTCACCTCTTCCCATTCCGAACAGAGAAGTTAAGCCCCTTATGGCCGATGGTACTTGATTAATTTCTGGGAGAGTAGGTAGCTGCCATATTTATTTTAACCCTATCAGTTTTAAATTGATAGGGTTTTTTATTGCGTGTGATAGATTGAATTTTTAATATTCAAAAACTTATTTAATATTTCTTTTAAAATAAATTATTCTATTTCTTTTAATATTATATTAGCTTTTAAATATTCTAATGAGAACTAAACTGCTAATATTTTTCATCTTCTTTCTTTTCTTTTTTATTGGAAAATCTCAAGAGGCTTCTTTTGAATTTAATTTAAAAATTTTTATTCAAAATGAAATAAAAAAACCTTTGTCAAATGTTATTGTTGAAGTAAGACGTACAAAAGATTCGACTTTAATTAAAAATATTTTTACCAATAATAAAGGAGTTGCCGAAATATCCAAATTGAATAACGGAACATATTACTTTTTTTGCAAACTTGTTGGGTATGTTAATTTTAAATCGGGTAATCTAAATTTCCCTTCCAATAAAAATAGTTTGAAAGATAGTATTGTTTTTCAATTAGTACCTACTACTAAAAATTTGGGAACCGTATCTGTTTCAAGCAAAAAACCATTTATTCAGCAAGCTCATGGAAAAACAATTTTAAATGTTGATGCGGCTATTACAAATACAGGATTAACGATAATGGAAGTTTTAGCAAAATCACCGGGTGTAATTGTTGATAGAAATGGAATTATTAGCTTGAAAGGTAAGCAAGGTGTTTTGGTTTTGATAGATGATAAACCAACTTATTTACCTGAAAGCCAATTAAACAATTTATTAGGTAGTATGAATGCTTCTTTAGTTGAACAAATTGAATTAATTAGTAACCCTTCGGCAAAGTATGATGCAAGTGGAAATGCGGGTATTATTAATATAAAAATGAAAAAAAATGTTGTTAAAGGATATAATGGAATTGTTTCTGCAAACTATAGTCAAGGTAAATATGCAAAAAATAACGAAACTGTTGTATTAAATTATAAAAGAAATAAGATTAATATATTTTTTAATTATGGCTATAATAGTAATAAAGATTTCAATCAAATTTATGCAATAAGAAATTACTTGAGTGCAAGTAGTACAGCATTATATACACTTGAACAACCATCTTATCTTACTAGTAAAGGATATAGCCACACAATTAGAACAGGAATTGATTATAGCATTAGTAGCAAAACAATAATTGGTGCAAGTTTTAACGGATCTTTTGTAGATAGAACGGGCGAAAGTGACGCCAACGCAATATGGAAACAAACTTCAGGCACAATTGATTCTACCATTAATACTACAAGCAATAGTAGTTATAATTTTAAAAACGCAATTAGTAGTTTTTATATACGCCATACAATTAATAAAAAGGAAGAACTTTCATTTGATTTAGATTTAGCAAAATATAATATAAATAATAAACAAAACTTCATAAACCAACTAATTGGATTAGGCGGATATACGGATGCCAATAAAGGAGATATTCCATCTAACATTAATATTGTTTCTGCAAAAGCAGATTATACAAATAAAATTGGGAAAGAAGGTAAACTTGAAGCTGGTATAAAAACAGCTTTTGTTAAAACAGATAATATTGCAACTTATCAATATTTTGATGGAAGTATATGGAAAGATGATTTAGGAAAAAGTAATCATTTTTTATATAATGAAAATATAAATGCAATTTATACAAGCTATGAACAAAAACTTAAACGCTTTTCTTTTCAAGTGGGTTTGCGATACGAGTACACACATTATGATGCACATCAATTAGGAAATACAGTTGTAAAAGATTCGGCTTTTAATAAAAATTATTCAAGTTTATTTCCTTCAGGTTATATTTCTTATCAAGCAGATTCTAATAATACTTTTACATTAACATTTGGTAGAAGAATTGACAGGCCTGCATTTCAGAAGCTTAATCCTTTTGTGTTTTTAATTAATAAATATACTTATCAAACAGGTAATCCTTATTTCTCTCCTCAAGATACTTGGAATTTTGGAATTGATCATCAATACAAACAATTGCTTACCTCATCAGTATCATTTAGTGTTATTAAAGATTATTTTTCTCAACTATTTATAAATGGTGGTAATAATATTCTTATATACACCGAAGGCAATGTTGGCAAGATGTATAATTTTTCATTAAGTGAAACGGTGCAATTGCCTCTTGCAAAATGGTGGACATTTATCGGGCAAGCACTTTTTAATTATAAAGAATTTCATGGTTATATTTCTAACAATTATAATTCTTCAGTAACTCAGTTATATTTTAATATAAATAATCAATTTAAAATTGGTAAAAAAATTACGGCAGAGTTTTCTGGTAATTATATAACAAAATCGAGAAACGATTTACAAGAATTGTTATACCCTACGGGGCAAATTTCAACAGGTTTTGCAATACCTATTATGAAAAAGAAAGCAACCATTAAATTAAGTATTAAAGATATTTTTTATACGCAGGCAATGGAAGGGCTTACCGATTTTACTAATGCAAGTGAATATTTTAAACTTTTGCAAGATTCAAGAAAAATAAACCTAACTTTTATTTATCGTTTTGGTAAACAATATAAAACACCTAAACGCTCTGCGGGTGCAGCCGGAGATGAAATACAACGAGCCGAAAAATAATATAATACTAACAGAAAAGCGGTTTAATAAAATTGTTGTATAAAAATTTTGTTGCTAAATTTTTATAAGAAATATTTTCACATTGTTGTACCCATTTTATACCTTGAATGGCATTGGTTAAAAAAACTTCATCGGCTGTTAATACATCATTTTTTGTTAATACGGTTTCTTCATATAAAATATTTTTCTCTTTAAAACAGTTTAGCAAATATTTTCTCATGGTACCTGCAATACAACCTTCTGTTAAGGCAGGCGTTTTTATTATTTTATTTTTTATAATGAAAATATTAGCAATACTTGCATCACAAATATTCCCTTTTGAATTGCATAGCAAAACATCATTTAATTTATTTTGTTTAGCCCATAAAGCTGCTAATGTATAAGGCAAATAATTATTAGTTTTTAAGTTTGAAAACATGTCGCAAGGTTTCTCAGCAGCATCATAAAAACCAATACACATACCGTTTTCATTCAACTCGGTTATAGAATTATTTAAAGCAAATGTTTGAATTAGGTAGTTGGGTATTTGCATTATTTCATCATATAATGCAGCATTTCCTCTTGATACAGTTATGCGTATTCTTGCCAATTCATTATGATAATTTTTTTCTGCTAATTGAATAATAGAATCAATAAATTTTTGTGTTGAAAAAAAATCTATTTTAATAAACTGAAGTTTTTGTAAAGATGTTGTAAGCCTTTCTACATGATAATTTTGCAAAATAATTTTTCCGTTTATCAATTTCATTGTTTCAAAGCAACCATCGCCGTATCTGTAAGAACGGTCGTTTACATCAATTACTTTTTCGTTAGCTTTAAAAATTGTTCCGTTGTAATTAAAAAAACTATTCTGCTGCATTGCTATAATGTAATAATTTTAAACAGTAATTTTTTTTATGAAGATACAAGATGTTATAAATGCTCTTGAAAAATTAGCAAACCCTTCTTTACAAGAAACTTATGATAACTGCGGATTGCTAACAGGAAATAATCAATGGCAATGTACGGGCGTGCTATGCACGTTAGATTGTTTAGAAAATATAATAGATGAAGCTATTACAAAAAAATGTAATCTTATTGTGGCTCATCATCCTATTATTTTTTCAGGATTAAAAAAATTAAGCACTAATCATTATGTTGAGAGAACTATTATTAAAGCTATAAAAAACGATATTGCTATTTATGCTATTCATACCAATTTAGATAATATTAAACATGGCGTAAATAAAATAATAGCCGATAAGTTAGGTTTACAAAATCAGCAAATTTTATTTCCAAAAACAAAACAATTAATGAAGTTGTTTGTATTTGTACCTATAGAATATGCTAATAAATTAAAAGATGCCATTTTTAATGTTGGTGGCGGAAATATTGGTAATTATAGCGAATGTAGTTTTAGTGCCGAAGGAGTTGGAACTTTTAAAGCAAGTGAAAAAACAAATCCTTTTGTTGGAGAAATTGGTGAAAGACATTCTGAGAAAGAGTTAAAAATAGAAGTTGTTTTTCCTGCGTGGCTGCAAAATGAAATTTTGGAAGCTGTAAGAAAAGTTCATCCTTATGAAGAAATTGCATACGATTTGGTGGCGTTAGAAAACAAATATCAAGATGTTGGTAGCGGCATAATTGGCAATTTGCCTAAGCCAAAAGATGAAAAATTATTTTTAGCTGAAATTAAGGCTGCGTTTGAATTACAAACTATTAAACACACACAATTATTAGATAAAAAAGTAGAAAAAGTAGCCGTTTGCGGTGGCTCGGGAAGTTTTTTAATTAATAAAGCAAAAGCTGCAAAAGCAGATTTTTTTATTACTTCTGATATAAAATATCACGAATTTTTTGAGGCAGACAATACTTTGGTGCTTGCAGATATTGGCCATTGGGAGAGTGAACAGTTTACTTCTAATTTATTACTTGCATTTTTACAAGCTAAATTCCCTACTTTTGCCGTCCTTAAAAGTGAAGTTTATACTAATCCGGCAAGATATTTTTTTTAGATTGGTGAATTGCAAACAGAAAGTACAAGTGAGTGACACAACAGAAGATACACAAAGAATTGAAAGCCGGAAACAAAAATAAAAACATACATCTAAAATCTTAAATCGCACATAATTATGGCAGCAGTTAAAGAGTATTCAGTTGAAGAAAAATTAGTTGGACTTATTAAGCTTCAAAAAATTGATAGTAAACTTGATGAAATTGATATTTTAAAAGGTGAGTTACCTATGGAAGTGAACGACCTTGAAGATGAAATTGCAGGTTTGCATAGCCGTAAAAATAGAATTGAAGAAGAAATTAATGGTATTAATGAATTTATTGAAAGTAAACGTGCTGCAATAAAAGAAAGTGAAACGCTTGCAAAAAAATATGAAAAGCAAAGCCACGATGTAAAAAATAGCAGAGAGTTTGAAGCCATTGAAAAAGAAATGGAAATGCAGCAGTTAGAAATTAAGTTGGCCGAAAAACATATTAAAGATGCTAACGAAGAAATGGCTGAGAAAGTAAAAAATCTTAATAATGCCAAAACTCAAATTGCTACTAAAGAAGGTGTATTAAATCATAAAAAAAGCGAGTTAGAAAAAATTATTGCAGAAAACGAAAAAGAAGAAAAACATTTTAAAAAATTAAGTGGTTCTGCACGTGAAGCTATTGATGAGCGTTTGTTGTATAGTTACGATAGAATTCGTACAAGTTACCGTAATGGCTTGGCAGTTGTACCTGTTGAAAGAGATGCTTGCGGTGGTTGCTTTAATTCAATTCCACCTCAACGCCAAAGTGAAATTCGTTTACATAAAAAAGTAATTGTTTGTGAAAACTGCGGAAGAATTTTAGTAGATGCTGATTTGAATGATAGCATTGAAGTTAAATAATTTATAATTAGTTTAATATTTTTAAAGGCAACTTAATAGGTTGCCTTTCTTATTTTTATAATGCATGAAAAAAATAGTTATTTTATTGTTTTTAATAATGGCATTGCAACATAAAATTGTTGCACAAAAAGTATATGAATTTAACAGTACTTGCCAACAAGCTTATCAAGAAATGACGAAGCTTAAATTTAGCACTACAAAAATTTTAACAGCCAAAGCAAGGCAGGCTAACCCTGAAAATTTAATTCCGGATTTTATTGATAACTATATTGATTTTTTTACACTTTTTTTAAATGAAGATATTGCTGAGTATAAAAAACTAAAACCCATTATAGAAAATAGAATAAATAATTTTAAACAAGGCAATACAACATCTCCGTTTAATTTATATTGTTTAAGTATGTTATATGTGCAGAAAGGAACTGTTGAAATAAAGTTTGGCGAAACATGGAATGCTGCATGGAATTTTAGAAAAGCCTATCAACTTATTAAAGAAAACAAAAAAAACTTTCCTACATTTTTACCTAACGATATGTTGTATGGCGGCTTGCAAACCGTTGTGGGCACCATTCCTAAAGGATATAAATGGTTGGCAAATATTTTAGGTTTAAAAGGTTCGGTTGCAGAAGGAAATAAACTACTTACCAATTTTGTTTATAGCACAGACCCTTGGGCAAGATTAATGAGCAACGAAGGAGATTTTATGTATTGCTATTTACAATTTTATGTGTTGAATAAAAAAGAAGAAGCATTACAATTTATTCATACAAAAAAATTAGATATTGTAAATAATTTATTGTTTGCATACATGGCAGCCAACTTGGCAATAAATAATAAACAAATTGATTATGCAAAAGATGTAATTAATAACAGAAATAAATCTGCCGAATATTTTCAAACACATGTGTGGGATTTTGAAATGGGATTTGTAAAACTTTATAAATTAGAAACACAAGAAGCTATTACTTATTTCGAAAAATATTTAAACACATTTAAAGGAAGATTTTATGTGAAAGATGTGTATCAAAAAATAAGTTGGTGTTATTATTTGCAAGGTAATATGGTTGCTGCCGAAAATGCAAGAAACAATATTATAAAAAAAGGAGCAACCGATGCAGATGCAGATAAACAAGCACTAAAAGAAGCCAAAAGTATGCAATGGCCTAATACTATGTTATTAAAGGCAAGGTTGTTAAGTGATGGCGGTTATAATAAAGAAGCATTGCAATTATTAACTTCAAAACATATTAATAATTTTGATAATGAAGAAGAACAATTAGAATATGCTTACAGATTAGGAAGAATTAATGATGATTTAGGAAAATATAATGATGCAATAAACTGGTATAATAAAACCATTGAAATAGGAGAACAACGTACTGAATATTTTGCAGCACGTGCTGCCTTACAAACAGGAATGATTTATGAAAAACTCGGTAAAAAAACTGAAGCTATTAATTATTACAAACGCTGTTTAAATATGAATGAAGAAGATTACAAAAACTCAATTGACCAAAAAGCCAAAAGCGGTATTGCAAGATGCAAAGGAGAATAAAATGATTTATGAATTTTATAATTAGCAAATTCGGCAATTCGTAAATTCGCAAAACATCATGCTTACCAAATTATACATACAGAACTACGCAATTATAGATGAAGTTGAAATTAATTTTTCAAACAAACTAAATATTATTACCGGAGAAACAGGTGCAGGTAAAAGTATTTTAATGGGTGCGTTAAATTTAATTTTAGGAGAAAGAGCAGATAGCAGTGTGTTGGTAAATAAAAACAAAAAATGTTTTGTTGAAGGAACTTTTGTTATTGAAAATAAAAAGCAAGTATTAAATTTTTTACAAGAGTATGAATTGGATTCTGATAATGATTTATTGTTGAGAAGAGAAATTGCTGTTAACGGTAAATCGAGAGCATTTATAAATGATACACCTGCCACTTTACAACAATTAAAACAATTGGCTTTATTGTTGGTTGATTTGCATCAACAATTTGATACATTAGAATTAGGCGAAGCAGATTTTCAAAGAGAAGTAATAGATGCTTTGGCAGATAATAATTCAATTCTAATAAACTATAAAACACAATACTGGCAATGGGTTCAAGCAAAAAAAGATTTACAAGAATTAATTCAACAAAAAAATAATTTTCAAAAAGAAGTAGATTATAATCAGTTTTTATTTGATGAGTTGAATGATTTGAATTTAAAAGAAAATGAGTTAGAAAATTTAGATAATGAATTAAAAATTTTAAGCAATAGCGAAGGAATAAAAAATGCTTTAAGCAAAGTATATTTTGAATTGAAAGAAAGTGAACAACCTTTAGTAACTAATTTAAAACAACTAATTAATCAATTACAAACTGTTGCTAATTATCATCAAGATGTAAAAAATATTATTGAAAGGCTTCAATCAACCCAAATAGAATTACAAGATATAAGTAATGAAATTGATAGTATTAACAACACTATACATTATGATGAACAAAGAATTAATTTAATTAATGAAAGAATTGCAGCAGGGTATAAATTATTAAAAAAGCATAACGTTTCTACAACAAATAATTTACTTCAAATACAAAATGAATTAGGAAAAAAGTTAGAAGCTGTTTTACAAATTGATGATACTATTCAATTAAAAGAAAATGAACTTTTTGAGCTACAACAAAATTTAGAAAACGTAGCAGAAAAAATAAATATTGCCAGAAAAAAACAAGTAATACCTTTTGCTAATAATGTAAATACTTTGTTACATAAGGTTGGTATGCCTAATGCACAACTAAAAGTGGAATTAGGTAAAACAACTTTAAATGAGTTTGGAAATAATGCAATTGAATTTTTGTTTGATGCCAATAAAAACAACAAGTTTGAATCTATTAAAAAAGTTGCCAGCGGCGGAGAATTAAGCAGGTTAATGCTTTGCATAAAATATTTAGTTGCAGAAAAAATAGATTTACCTACCTTAATTTTTGATGAAATTGATACAGGCATTAGTGGCGAGGCAGCCAAACAAGTAGGTATTATTTTACAACAGTTGGCTATTAACCGACAAATAATTTGCATAACACACCAACCACAAATTGCAGGGAAAGCCAACGCACATTATTTTGTTTATAAAGAAATAAAAGAAAACGCAGTAAAAACTAATATTAAATTATTAGATGAAGATGAAAGAATAATTGCTGTTGCAAAAATGCTAAGTGGAGAAAAACCATCTGCAGCAGCATTAGCAAGTGCCAAAGAAATGATGAATTAAAAATTATTGGAATAAAAAGAAAAAGCCGCTAAAAAGTAGCGGCTTTTAAATAAAATTAAAATCCTTTTTTAGCAACACCATCACTAATAGCTTGCAAAGCTTTTGCTTCGCTTAAAATAGCAGCCATTTTATTTCCTTTACCATCATGGCCGCTAGCCATATAACCGCCTTTGGCAGTTTTGCTAACTACAGCATCTTGCATTGGAACGTTTTTTTCTTTTGTTTTAAGGCAGTATGCTTTAATCATTTTGCTTGTGTCCATTGTAATTGAATTTAATGTTTAAAGAATAAAAAACCGGTTAGTAATGGTACAAATTAAAGTATTTTTTCTTATTCTTATGAAATTAGGAGAAATACTAATCCACATTTTTAAATTGTGTGGTATTTTTTAATGGAAAATTAGATAGATTATATTTTTTGAAAACTGAAATCAGAGTATTATCTTGCTAAAAACTATTTAATTATGAAGAAAACCTTATTCCTTCTTTTCTCAATGCTAACCTTGATATTTGTAAATGTTAAGGCAGCAGAGAGTGAATCCAATTACACAATTGATGATTCAAAAATTGAAACCCTTTTTGCAAACAGTACTCAAGTGTTTGTTACCGATGTTGCTCTTTCAACTGAAAATGCAACGCCTAATGATGCCTTTTTGCAAAGTATTTCAAGTACCACTAACAATGCTTTTGGTAATGTAATGTATAAAAAACAAAGTAGTAGCAAAAGTGCTGTAGCAGCTATTATAATTGATTTCTTTGTTGGAGGATTAGGTATTCACAGAGCTTATTTAGGTACTGAAACTTTTACATGGATTGGATACATTTTAACATGTGGAGGTATTTTTGGAATTGTACCATTTGTAGACTTAATTGTTCTTTGTATTAACGCTGGTGATATTAGCAAGTATGAAAACAATCCTAAGTTCTTTATGTGGTAATTGGGTGATATATAATATAATCGACTATCAAAATTTTGATGGTCGATTTATTTATAACTATTGAAATATAAGTAAGATCTCTTTTTTAAGATTTTCGTTAAAAACAACGGCTACTTTTTTGTTATATTCATTAATTAATTCCTCTGATCTTCTAACACCTCCATTATGAAAAGATCCTGCCATTCCCCCGCCAACTAAAAAAGTTGATATATAATAGCCAGTATTAAAACAGAAAAAACCATACGCTACGCCAGCCGATTGTAGAATTATGGAAGCTATCGCCTCCATAGGTTTTTTAGCATAAAACGCCCCACCACCGGGAATAAATGTAGATAACCAACTTGCTTTGTTTTTGCTTTTTAACTTTGGTATATTAGAATAAGTATTAATAGCAGTTGTCATATCTTTTTTTTCAGTTAATAACCATTGTTTATAAATAGCAATAGCTTCTTGCCATTTCATTTCTTCATTTAAACTTAAAATATGCAATAGTGTAAGTTTATTTTTATTTATGTAGCGAGGATATGAAATAGTAATTTGATTTATTAAAGAAATAGCTTCATTAAGGTTATTAGATAAATAAGCACATACAATTAAATCTTCAAATATTTTACATTTATTAGAATCTGTCGATATGAGATTAATATTTTGCTTTAAAAAATCTGATGCTTTTGCAAATGCGTTTATTTTTTTTAAACACCTTGCTTTCCCTTTAATACCTTGCATTAAGTTTTCTTCATTATTGTCGTCAAACAATACACGTTCGTACAATACATTTGCTTCAATGTAATTACCCATTGTTTCCTTTTGCATAGCTAATACGAGATTAATATTTTGCTGTGCTTTAATTAAAAAACTTACGCAAAGGAATTTGCATATCAAGTAAAATTTTACCTTCATAAAGTTTTTTTAGTTCTGTGTTTCTAACTTTTACAGCCATTGCACTTCCCCAAATATTGCCAATATAAAAAGTAGTAAAAACAGTTCCATAAATCCAAAACCTTGCATCGGCTATACCAGATTTGTTATATGCCTCCAACATTAAAATGCCTGCCGATAAAATGGGAAGCAGAGCTCCAATTGCTTGTTTCTTTTTCTCTGCGTACCATTTTCCTGCACCAGGCAAAATAGTACTAAGTAAACCAGCAATAAATGGAGATTTATCTTTTCTATAAAAAATACTTTTCTCGTATGTGGAAAAATTTTGTTCTTCTTGGTTTAAAATATAGCTATTATAAGAAAAGCTTGATTTGTGTTTTTGATATCCCGAATAGTCTTTGTTTAGTAGAGAAATTCCAGCAAGCTCAAATTGTTTTAGTTCTTGAAGCAAACTGTCTGAAGCGTTAATTTTATTTAATATTAAATATGCATTATTATATCGGCTTTTAAATGAGTTACTGTATGAAGCAAAAAATATTGATTGATTATATCTTGCATCATTACTTGAAACCTTTTGTAGGAATTGAGCAGCAGTATCTAATTTTTTATTATTATATGCTAACCATCCAATTTCAAAAAATAAACTATCTTTTTCTGAACTGTTGAGTAATGCAGTATCAACATTATGCAGTACCCATTCTGCTTCTGCTATTTGATCTTTGTTTTGAAGGTATTTGGCAAAACTTATTTCTTTTGAAAATTTAAAAATTTGTGCCGATGTAGAAGTGGACAATAAAATTGTAATAATTATTGCTTGAATTAATTTGAGCATTATTAAAACAAGTTTAATGTGTTATCAATTATTTTTCCCGAATGCTCATTAATATTTGAGAGATTAACATCTAATATAGAAATCCGATTGCAACGCATTAATCTATCTGCACCTAAAAAAATACCTTTGGCAATTCCATATTTTTTTATAGCTTGTTTGCTATAGTTTGAACAAGTTATTTCATAGGGGCAGATTTTTGATAATTGTTGTGAAATAACATTTTGATAAAGTAACATTGCACCTTTAAAAAGGTAAGCTATAGGGTTAATTTTCTGAAGAGTTGAGTGTTTAGAAACTTGCATTACTTTTTGATCATTCCCTTCAGTTTTATAATATAAAAACTCGGTTGAAGAAATTAATGGTTTATTTTTTATTAAATAAAAATCTAAACTATCTGTTTGTGCATTTAGTTTTAAAATAGTAATAAAAAATAGGTAAAAAAATATTATTAACTTATTCTGCTTTTTTAGCATTGGCAGGAATTTTATAATTAAAATAAACACTTGTTGCATCTTCATTTATTTTAAAATCTGAATACACTGTTTTTGTAACAGTTGAGTCTTTATTTGTAGTATAAATTATCTCTGTAGTAATAGTAGGGAAAGGTACGTTTTGAATTTTTTGATACCCGTAATAATATACTTTTCTTAATATTTTTCCGTCAATACCTTTATAATCCATGTAAATTGGATTATGATTTTGATGTACTAATTTTATTTGTTGAACACTTAATTTAGGATTAGGATAAATTAAGTGCCATTCCGATATAATTAAATCTTTTTCAGTATATGTCTTTTGAGGAGTAAAGCCCAATTTTGGTAACCCCATGTCTCCTGTTCCATTTAACAAGAAATATGCAAGCTCTGAACTTTGTGTACTAAACATATTATTTTGCACCGCCATTACTGTATTCTTTATGGGGTCATGCATTTTTATTTCCCCTCGCTTGTTTGTAAGTATAATATAATTGGCAGGTTCTGTAAAATGTGTAACCATATTACCATTTTGCTCGTAACATATTTCAGATTTGATTTCTACCAACTTACCAGCAGTTGTTTGCCTTGAATATACTTTTACATATAACTTGTTGATAGGAGCTAAAGTAAAAGAGGCACCTATTATTATTAAAAAACTGAAAATAATTATCAAATAAATTCGCTTCATAAACTAATCTCTTTTATTATACATCTAACTTAGCGTATTTTGCATGTGTTTCAATAAACTCTCTGCGTGGGGCAACTTCATCGCCCATTAACATACTAAAAACTCTATCGGCTTCGGCAGCACTTTCAATAGTTACTTGTTTTAATGTTCTTCTTGCAGGGTCCATAGTTGTTTCCCATAATTGTTCGGCATTCATTTCACCTAAACCTTTGTAGCGTTGTATGGTTACGCTATCTTCTTTTCCGGCACCTAATTTTTCTATTAATGCTTTTCTTTGTTCTTCGTTATAAGCATACTCGGCTTCTTTTCCTTTTTTTACTAAATACAAAGGTGGCTGAGCTAAATATACATAGCCTTGTTCTACCAATTCTTTCATATATCTAAAAACAAATGTTAGAATTAATGTGGCAATATGAGAACCATCCACATCGGCATCGGTCATTATAATTAATTTATGATAACGAAGTTTTGTTAAGTTTAATGCTTTAGGATCTTCGGGTGTGCCAACTGTTACACCTAAGGCCGTGTACATATTTCTTATTTCTTTATTCTCATAAATTTTATGTTCCATTGCTTTTTCTACGTTTAAAATTTTACCACGCAATGGAAGTATGGCTTGGTAACTTCTATCTCTACCTTGTTTTGCTGTACCACCGGCACTATCTCCCTCAACTAAATATAGTTCGCATTTTTCGGCATTACGCTCGCTGCAATCTGCTAATTTTCCGGGTAGTCCGCCTCCACTTAAAACGGTTTTGCGTTGTACTAATTCTCTTGCTTTTTTTGCTGCTACACGTGCTTGTGCTGCTAAAATAATTTTTGAAATTACATTTTTAGCTTCTTTAGGATTTTCTTCTAAATAAGCTTGTAATGCACGCCCAACGGCGGTTTGAACGGTTCCGCTAACATCGCTATTACCTAATTTGGTTTTGGTTTGCCCTTCAAATTGCGGTTCGGGAACTTTTACAGAAACTATGGCACTTAATCCTTCTCTAAAATCATCTCCTTCTACTTCAACTTTGGCTTTTTCAAATAAGCCTTCTTTATCTCCATAACTTTTAAATACACGTGTTAATGCAGTTCTAAAACCACTTACGTGGGTACCGCCTTCAATGGTGTTAATATTATTTACGTAAGAAAAAATATGTTCTTTAAAATCGTCATTGTAAGTCATGGCAACTTCTACGGCAACATTGCTTGCTTCATCATGACCTTCAAAATATAAGGTTTTTGATATGAGTGGATTGCGATTGCTGTTTTTATCTAACATTTCAACAAATTCTACAATACCGCCTTCGCTATAAAATGTTTTGGTGTAATGAGAGCCATCTTCATGTTTCTCTCTCATATCATTTAAAGTGATTGATATTTTTCTGTTTAGATAAGATAGTTCTCTTAATCTTCCTTCTAAAATATCTTTATTGTAAGTGGTTGTTTGAAAGATAGAACCATCGGGCCAAAAATGTTGTTTGGTTCCTGTTTTATCGGTTGTTCCTATTTCGCGTACATCGTATAACGGAATACCAATTTTATATTCTTGTTCAAAAATCTTTCCTTCCCGACAAACGGTTGTATGCATGTGTGTGCTAAGTGCATTTACGCAACTTACACCCACACCGTGCAAACCACCTGAAACTTTATAGGTGTTTTTATCAAACTTGCCACCGGCGTGTAAAATAGTCATGGCAACTTGTAATGCACTAACACCTTGTTTTTGGTTAATACCTGTGGGAATACCACGTCCATCATCTTCTACAGATATGGAATTATCTTCATGTATGGTAACGGTAATGTTTTTGCAATATCCGGCAAGGGCTTCATCAATACTGTTATCAACTACTTCATAAACTAAGTGATGCAAACCTTTTACACTTATATCGCCAATATACATGGCGGGTCTTTTTCTAACGGCTTCTAAACCTTCTAATACCTGAATACTATCTGCACCGTAATTGGGCTTTTGTTCTTCGCTCATAATACTTATCCTGCTTGTGTTATGTTGAAAATTTTAAGGTTGGCGAATATAGGTTAAAACACTTGCAATTATAGTATATGGTAAACCTATTTTTCCACTATTTTATAAATGGAAATGGAGCGTTTAAATTTTCACATTTTATACATACTATGGGCTTTTAAAAAACGTTTATACAAAGTACATTTGTAAACAACAAAAAATTATGGCAGCAGGAAAATCATCTTTAAAAAGAAGTAAACCCAATTATATTTATAGCATAGTGGGCGTGGCTTTGGTATTGTTAATTATGGGTATTATGGGATGGGTTTTTTTGAATTTTGAAAAAGCAGGAAAAGCTTTTAAAGAAGATATTCAAATGCAAGCTTTTTTACGCACAGCCAATAAAGATTCTATTAGCTTAATACAACAATACATTACTGCACAACCTTATGCCAGAAATGTGCAATACATTAATAAAGAAACGGCTAAAGAAATTTGGAATAAAGAAAATAAAGATGATTGGGCTAAAATTTTAGATGCTAACCCATTGCCCGAAAGCATTGACTTTTATGCAAAATCTCAGTATGTAAATAAAGACAGCCTGCAAAAAATTAATGACCAAATAATGCAGGTTTACGGCAATCAAATTACCGAACTAAAATATCCTAAAGACCTTGTAAATAATTTAAACGAAAAAGCATCAAAATTTGGATTAGGCTTTTTAGTGGTAGCCATTGTTTTATGTGTAATTGTAATTATTAGTATAGATAATACCATTAGGCTGGCTATGTTTAGTAACCGATTTTTAATTAAAACCATGCAAATGGTAGGTGCTACACGTGGATTTATTACCAAACCTATGAACATTAAAGCTGTAATTAACGGACTAATAAGTGCCGGCATAGCCATTGCCATTTTATTTTTAATGATTCAATGGTTAGAAGCACAAGTGCCTCAACTAAAACTAATAAGAGATTTAAATTTAACCTTATTATTATTTGGAGGAATGATAGCAATAGGAGTAGGTATTTCTGTATTTAGCACCCATAGAAGCGTAAGAAAATATTTAAAAATGAAGTTAGATGATTTGTATTAACACAGAACCTCAAATCAAAATTTAAGATTTTTTTCTGTGGATTATAACATACAGACTGCTTACTTTACCTATATTGCGGCTCTCAAAATTTAAAACATGAAACCGGCAGATAAAAAACAACATAGTATGCCTGCATTATTCTCTAAAGAAAATTATGTATGGATGGGTATTGGTGCTGCAATTATTGCATTAGGAATGTTTTTAATGAGTGGCGGAAAAAATATAGACCCTAATGTTTTTGATGATAATGTAGTTTACAGCAAAATAAGAATTACCGTTGCTCCTATATTAATTGTATTAGGTTTATTAGTTGAAGTATATGCCATTTTTAAAAAGAGCAAATAAGCACAATTTTTAAAAGAAATATCTATAAATAAAAAAGCGGTGCACCCCACCGCTTTTTTATTTATGCAGCTATAGCACAAAATCACAAGCTGCCTATAACCTATCTTTGCAAAAATAAGTTTATGTTCATACAACAACTATATACCGGATGTTTAAGCGAAGCTGCATATTATATTGAAAGTAACGGCGAGGCAGCTATAATAGACCCTATGAGAGATATTGACGAATATCTTGAAATAGCCAACAAACGTAAAGCAACAATTAAATATATATTTGAAACACATTTTCATGCAGATTTTATTAGCGGGCATTTAGATCTTGCTACTGCAACAGGTGCTACTATTGTTTATGGTCCGGATACTGTTACCAAACTACCCGTACATGTTGCAAAAGATGGAGAAACATTTTCAATTGGAAATATTAGTATTGAAGTATTACACACACCCGGTCATACTTTAGAAAGCAGTTGCTTTTTATTAAAAGATGAAAATAAAAATGCACATGCTGTATTTACCGGTGATACTTTATTTGTAGGAGATGTAGGTCGTCCGGACCTTGCACAAAAAGGCGAAGATTTAACCATGAGCGATTTGGCAGGAATGCTATACAATAGCCTTCAACAAAAAATTATGCCTTTAGCAAATGATGTTATTATGTATCCTGCACACGGTGCAGGCAGCAGTTGCGGAAAAAATTTAGGCCCCGAAACATACAGCACCATTGGCGAGCAAAAGAAAACCAATTATGCTTTACAACCTCAAACAAAAGAAGAATTTGTAAAAGCTGTAACAGAAGGTTTAGCAACACCGCCGCAATACTTCCCTATCAATGCAAAAATTAATAAAGAAGGATACGATAGTTTAAATTCAGTTTTGCAAAAAGGTTTACAACCATTAAACATTGAAATGTTTAAACAAAAAAGCGAAGCAAACGATGTAATTATTTTAGATACACGCCCTGCATCTGTTTTTACACAAGGGTTTGTGCCCAATTCAATTTCAATTGGTTTAGAAGGAAGATTTGCAGAATGGGCAGGAAGCATATTGCCATTTACTAAAACATTATTATTGGTTACAGAAATTGGAAAAGAAAAAGAAACCGTTGTACGCCTTGCCCGTGTTGGGTTTGAAAAATTTGCAGGTTATTTAGATGGAAGTTTTGAAGCATGGAAAAATGCAAAACAAACCGTTGATATGATTATTGATGTAGAAGCAGATGAATTAGCAATGGATATTCCTTTTGATGAAAGTTTAATAGTAGTAGATGTTAGAAAAGAAACAGAATATGCCGATGGACATTTAAAACAAGCCGTTAATATTCCGTTGGGAGATATGACTGATACAACCGTATTAGCAGATTTAGAAGATAACTACAATATTTATGTGCATTGTGCCGGCGGATACAGAAGTGTAATTGCAGCATCAATAATGAAAAAAGAAGGCATACATAATTTACGCAATATTATTGGCGGATGGAATAAAATAAAAGAACTGAAAGATAAATTTGAAATTGAAAAAACAATAGAAGCTTTAAACTAAATAAACTTCAATTTTCAAAACAAAACCAAACATCATATATTGTAAATTGTACATATAAAAATGGAATATAATTTTAGTGAGATAGAACAGAAATGGCAAAAAAATTGGAACGATACTAAAGCATATAAGGTATCTAACATTTCTTCCAAACCAAAATATTATGTGTTAGATATGTTTCCTTATCCAAGCGGTGCAGGTTTGCATGTGGGGCATCCTTTAGGTTATATAGCAAGCGATATTTATGCAAGATATAAAAGGCTGAAAGGCTTTAACGTACTGCATCCTATGGGTTACGATGCATTTGGTTTACCTGCCGAACAATATGCAATTGAACATGGTATTCATCCTGCAATATCAACAGAAAATAATATTAAAAATTTTCGTTCTCAGTTAAATAAAATTGGTTTTTGTTTTGATTGGGATAGAGAAGTAAAAACCTGTGATGCAAAATATTATAAATGGACACAATGGATTTTTCTTCAACTCTTTAATTCTTATTTTAATCGTACTGCACAAAAAGCAGAGCCTATTGAAAAATTAGTTGAAACATTTAAGCAAGAAGGAAATATAAATCATGAATGCCCTTCTACCGATGTTTCACTTTTCACCTCTCACGATTGGAATGCTTACGATGAAAAAACGCAACAAGAAATTTTAATGCAATATCGTTTGGCATTTTGTGGTTACGGAGAAGTAAATTGGTGTGAAGCATTAGGAACTGTTTTAGCAAACGATGAAGTTGTAAACGGAGTGAGTGAACGTGGCGGACATCCTGTAGTAAAAAAGAAATTAAGGCAATGGTATTTAAGAATAACAGAATATGCAGATAGATTGCTGAAAGGCTTACAAACAGTAGATTTTAGCGAAGCCATGAAAGAAATGCAAACCAATTGGATTGGAAAAAGTACGGGAGCGGAAATAAAATTCACCCTCACCCAACCTCTCCCTAAAGGGCGAGGAGCTGCTGTAGTACCAAAATATAAAGTTGCCGATTTTATTCAATTTGAAAATGCAAAACGTAATAGAAAAGAGCAAACAGAAGCAGAAAATATTTTATGGCAAGCTTTAAGAAATAATCAATTAGATGTAAAATTCAGAAGGCAACATCCTATTGAAAATTTTATTGTTGATTTTGTTTGCTTACAAAAAAGATTAATAATAGAAGTTGATGGCGGCTATCATAATATTCCTGAACAAAAAGAATTAGATGAAGTAAGAACAATTGAATTAGAAAATATTGGATTTACAGTTATCAGGTTTACTAACGAAGAAGTTATTCATTCTACTGATGCGGTGTTGAATAAAATTAAAAAAGCTCTCTCCGCTGGCGGAGAGGGTTTGGGAGAGGTGGTTGTTTACACCACCCGCCCCGATACTATTTTTGGAGTTGATTTTATGGTGCTGGCTCCCGAGCATGAATTAATTACAAATATTACCACGCCCCAACAAAAACAAGCTGTTGAAGAATATATTACTTATGTAAAAAGCAGAAGCGATAGAGAACGCCAAGCCGAGAAAAAAATTACCGGATGCTTTACAGGTGCTTACGCTATCAATCCTTTTAATAATAAAAATATTCCTATATATATTTCAGAATATGTGTTAGCAGGCTATGGTACCGGTGCAATTATGGCTGTGCCTTGCGGCGATGAACGTGATTTTAAATTTGCCAAACATTTTAATATTCCCATAACCAATATTATTGGTAAACATTTTAATGGAGAAGAAGCCAATGCAACTAAAGATGCAGTGTTAGAAAACAGCGATTTTTTAAATGGCATTGTAATGAAAGATGCTATTGAAATAGTGGTAAATAAATTAGTTGAATTAGGAATTGGAAAAAGAAAAACAAATTTTAAAATGCGTGATGCTGCATTTAGCAGACAACGTTATTGGGGAGAACCTTTTCCTATTGTTTGGAAAAATGGAATTGCTTATGCTTTGAATGAAAATGAATTGCCCTTGTTGTTACCTGAAGTGGATAGTTATTCTCCTGGGCCTGAAGGTGAAGGTCCTTTAGCAAATATTGACAGCTGGACTGCACAACAACTAGAAACAAATACAATGCCTGGTTATGCAGGTTCGTCTTGGTATTTTTTGCGTTACATGGATAACGAAAATGAAACCGAATTTGCAAGCAAACAAGCAACAGATTATTGGAATCAGGTAGATGTTTATATTGGCGGAACAGAACATGCAGTTGGACATTTATTGTACAGCCGTATGTGGGCGAAAGCCTTGTACGACTTAGGTTTTATCAGTTTTGATGAACCATTTAAAAAATTGGTGAATCAGGGAATGATACAAGGAAGTAGCAGGTTTGTTTATAGAATAAATACTATTGTTGAGTTTTTAGTTGATATGGTGAATCCCGAAAATGACCCAATCAGACCTGATGTTTTTATATCAAAAACATTATTAGATAGAATAACACCTGATGAAATAAAAAATCAATTAATTGATTTTTATAAAAAGGTTAATGGAGAAAAATATAAACGTATAACAAAGATTCATGTTCGAGATTCGCCTAATATATATAGTGAATTACATGTCGATGTAAATTTTGTTGATGGTTATGAATTGAATATTGAAGAATTCAAGAAATGGAGAAACGGCGAATATGCTAATGCTGAATTTATTTTAGAAGATGGGAAATATATCTGTGGTGCTGAAGTTGAGAAGATGAGTAAATCAAAATTCAATACAGTTAATCCAAATGATTTAGTTGATAAATATGGAGCAGATACTTTTAGAATGTATGAAATGTTTTTAGGTCCGGTAGAACAAAGTAAACCTTGGGATACAAAAGGTATTGAAGGCGTGCATCGTTTTCTTAAAAAATTATGGCGTTTATTTTTTGATGAAACTACAGGCAAATTAAAAGTTGCTTCTTCAACTCCCCTCTCCACTGGTGGAGAGGGGCAGGGGGGTGAGGTTGAATTAAAAATTTTACACAAAGCCATTAAAAAAATTGAAGAAGATACCGAACGTTTTTCATACAATACTGCTGTTAGTGCATTTATGGTTTGCGTAAATGAGTTAAGCGATGTAAAATGTAATAAAAAAGAAATTTTAGAACCATTGTTAATTATGCTAACGCCTTATGCACCGCATATTACAGAAGAATTGTGGCATGTATTGGGTAACACAACTTCAATATTAAATGCAAACTATCCAACATTCAATCCACAATATTTAGTAGAAAGTTCTAAAGAATATCCGGTAAGTATTAATGGTAAATTAAGAACCAATATTGTTATTGCTTTAGATGCTTCACAACAACAAGTAGAACAAATTGTTTTAGCAAACGATGTTGTAAAAAAATGGGTAGAAGATAAACCAATTAAAAAAATAATTTTCGTAAAAAATAAAATGATAAATGTTGTAGTATAATTTTTAAGTATAATATTTTACCTGCATGAAACCAATACTAATACTAACAATGTTGTGCATTGCAAACGTTTCTTTAACTGCACAAACTAAATGTACCGAATTAGAAAATTTAATGAATAAAATGGATTCGGTTGATAAAGTTTTGCAACAACATAAAGGCAATGTTCAATTTTTAAAAGATAGTATAGTTCCTTTTTTTGAACAATTAACTTTATGGAACACTAAAGCAAAAGTTGTTTTACCCAGTGCTGCTTTGCTTTTTGAGTTTAATGAAAAAGCACAACCTAATATTGAAGCTGTATCGTTAAACTGTTTAGAAATATTTGCAGAAAGCAATAAATTTTATATAAAAAATTCTAAGTCAGATGGAAACGGTTTTAAAATAAAATCTGTTTACAGAAATAAAAAAGATGAAAGGTCTCTTCTTTTTATTGCTAAAGGAACGGTTGTAAATACTGAAACTAAAACAATGGAACAAAACCAATTGTATCTTACTTATAAATGGAAATATTACAGTAATTAATTTCTATTTAAATACACTGTCATCAACACCTTTGTTAATTATATAGGAAGAGTAGTTTAGTTCTATTCTTCCTTTTTTATTTTTCATTTTCATTCTGTCTTCGGGCGTTAAATCACTATCAAATTCTAATGTTATGCCTTTAGGCATTTTATAATCTTTAGTATTAAAAGAAAAAACAACTTTATCGGGCAGTGCATAATTAATATATTTTCCGTACTGCATTTCAATATTATAAGTTCCGTTTTCTTTTGTGGTGGTGGTAGCTTTTATAATAATTAAATTAGTTTCATCAATATATAAAGTACTTAAAACAATATCGCTGTTATCGTTATTGGGCAATAGTTTCACAACTTTTGTTTTAATTCCGTTTACAACAATATCTCCTGCGGGAATAATTGTATAATCGGTTGTTTCAATTATAGAACGCATGTTTACACTTATTCCTCCTTTAGGCAGTAAAGAAATTCCTCCATCTTTTTTTAACTTAAACTTATCGGGTTTTTTAAAATACACTTTTACTTTACCTACCGGTGCTTTTATAAAAGCAACATCTGTTTTCATTTTTCCTTCGGCAACATAATCGGTTACTTGTTCTAATTTAGTTTTAACTTTTTGCACTAATACTGTTGCATCTTGTGCCTTTAATTTTATTAACGGAAAAACAATTGCTATTACTATTATTGAAAAAACGAAATTATTTTTCATTATAAATTTCTTTTACTTTAACTAAGTACATTTTTCTTTTTAAATACCCAAACAGATGCTCCTACAAATAAAATTATATGTGCAATTAAAACAATAGACGACCGAATTATTTTATCGGCATTCTGTACAGTGCCTCTTATTGTTTCATTTGCATCGTTCACTTTAACATCAAAAAATTCTTTCCAAGCAACCATATGTGTGGTAAAAAGATAAGGTTTTATTTTGTTGAATAAAGGAATACTCATAGTACTAAGAATGGTAGTAACTATAATTACACTCATGGTTGCAACTATTGGCCCTATTGAGTTTTCGGCAAAGTTTGATAAGAAGAAACCTAATGCTGCAACTGTTAGCATAGCTAAGGCTGCAAAACAAAATGCACCAATATATCTCCAAAAAATATCTACTTTTTCTATTTGTACTGCGTATGCGTTTTTAACTAAAAACATATCATCTGTTCCAAAAATTATAATACTTGCAAGTAATGCAAAAACAGCAATCCATATTAATAATAATATAGTGTAAATAGCAGCGGCTAAAAATTTTGCTATAATAAATTCTGTTCTGCTAATGGGTTTGGTAAGTAATACACGTAAAGTTCCCATGTTGGCTTCGCCACTAATCATATCGGCAGCTATTAATGCAATTAAAAGCGGTACATGCACTAATAATAATTGCAGAATAACATAGCATACAAAATAACCATTAATAATTTTTCCGTTTATTTCTAATGTGTTTTGTAAATCTGCCAAAACAAAATCTGCATATTCTTTTCCATCAACTTTTAAACCTAACTGAATAATTATAATTAATGCAGTAATGGCAGCAAAAGCAATGTAGGTACGTGGGCGTTTAAATATTTTGTACAACTCTATTTGTAAAAGTGTAAACATGTTTTATTTATAACTGACTATTTGATGTAATGCTTAAAAAATAATCTTCTAAACTATGTTTGGGTTGCATAGCAATAAGTTCAATATTCATTGTAATTAAATCTTTATGCAATTGCGGAATATCTTTTTTATTCATTTTTAAAACAGGTTTTGTTATTCTTTCTTTTAATAAAAAATTATTCCAACTACTTTGTTTTAGTTGTTCAAACGCAAAATTGTTGTTGGTAGTTTCTATTTCAACTATTGTTTGAGAAGCGTCAAATAATTCGTTTGCATCTCCTTCAATTAATTTTTTTCCTTTATCAATTATTAAAACTCTTGTAGCAATTTGTTCTATTTCACTTAATAAGTGTGATGATACAACTATTGTTTTTTTCAGTTCATTGCTTAAATGTAAAATCATATTACGAATATCTGCAATGCCTTGTGGATCCAACCCATTAGTTGGTTCATCAAGAATAATTATTTGCGGATTATGAACCAAAGCAACGGCAATTCCTAAACGTTGTTTCATTCCTTGCGAGAAAGTTCTTACTTTATCATTAGCCCTTTGCTCTAAACCAACTGTTGCTAATTGTTGCATAATTTGTTGCCTTGAAAGCCTTATGCCACTTAGCTTTGCAAAAAGGCTAAGATTTTCGTAACTAGATAAATATTTATAAACATCTGGTTTTTCTATTACTGCACCAATATTTTTTAATACTTCTTTTCTATGTTTAAATAAATCCATTCCTGCAATTTCAATACTGCCTTCGGTGGGTTTTATTAAAGTAAGCAGCATACGCATGGTAGTACTTTTTCCTGCACCATTTTGCCCAAGAAATCCATACACATCTCCTTTATTTACAGTAAATGATAATTGATTAACTGCTGTTAAATTATGAAATTGCTTGCTTAAGCCTTTTACGCTGATAATGTTTTGCATGTGTAATTAACAACGCAAAGTTATATTAATGAAGTAAACTGAAAGTAAAACTTGTGCTAAAATAAAACCCTGCATAATTTTTTGCAGGGCTTATTTATATAAGTTATTGTAAATTTTTTAATTGAATGTTTTTGTGCCATTTGCTTGAAACACATAACGAAATGTGTAATAACGTGATACACTATTTGCATCGGGCATTGTTGGTGCATTTTGATAATAACTTTGAATTTCAACTTTTGCATATTTACCACTTGCTGTACGAACAATAAGAATATTACCTGCAATAGGAGAAATAATATCAGTTGAAAAATTATAACTATACCATCCGTTGCCGCTACCCGTAGGAATAGCACGTACCACACCATTTATGCCATCTATCTTAAAAGTAGAATCGGTTGATATGGTATTGTATGTATCAAAAGTTACACCTCTTTGCACAAATGCACCACCGTTGGCAGGGCCGCTTGTACCACCATTTATTAAAATTGTTGTTGAGCGAAAAGCAATGTCCCACTTAGCTGTAGCAGAATCTGAACTTGCAATTTGTTGCCCTGTTTCTAATGAATAAAAACTAAAATGCCCATCGCTACCTGCCGAATTTAAACTGTTAACCGAAGTTGAAGTAATGATAGTTACTGTGCCTGAATCTTTGCTGCAAGAAATAAAACCAATACTTGTAATAATTGCTGCACATGCTAATTGAAGAAATCTGTTTTTCATAATCATTATTATTTTTATTTTTTATGTTGAGTGAATGAATAACTAATGCCTGCATAAAATAAAGCACCGGGAATATTAGGAGAATTAATAATGTCTTTCCAATTAAAAACATTATCGCAACCTGCCTGAACTTTTAATCCGTTATTAAAAAATTTACCAATGCTTATATTGGTTTGAAAAAAATCTTTTGTAAATAAATCGCCGCGGTTTAATAATAAGTTTCCGTCTAAATCTTGCACGCCCCAACCGCTTCTATATATTTCTCGTAAGTTGGCAAACCAACCATTTTTATTTTCATAATAAATTTTAATATTGGCACTGTGTTTACTTCTATCAAATAACCCTTTATAATCTTTTAAAGTTAATCTGTAAACAACGCCATTATCTCTTCCATACACACCTGCACTGCTTTTTATAGAATCAATATCATGTTTATCTGCTGTGTATAATAATTGATATCCAACTGATATTTGAATAGCTTTAATAGGTTTATAAATTATTTCTGTTTCAAAACCTTGTGTGTAAACTTTGTTTAAATTAAAGTAAGAATACACAAATGAATTATTGGTTTTTTGAGCAATGGGCGAAGTAGTAATTAAATTATTAACATCGTTTCTGAAAAAATTAATATTTAAATTTATTTTTTTTGTGAAAGTATAATTGAAACCAAGGTTTATACCTGTTGAAGTTTCGGGTTGTAATGGTTGTAAAGCAGCATTATAAAATACCTGATTAACACTTTGAATTTGCCCTTGCCTTTGTAAAAGTTGCATACCTGCTGCAACTTCATTATTGCCTAATACAGTGTAGCCAGTGCCTGCAGATGTATTAGTAAAATTTAAATATAATTGTCTGAAATCGGGTGCTTTAAAACCACCACCAATTGAAGCATTAATTTTTAATTTTTTAACAGGAATAAATTGCATAGCCAATTTAGGACTTACATGTGAAGCATAGTTTTGATTATAATCGTAACGCATACCTGCAATTACATTCCACCAATTATTAATTTGCCAATCGTATTGAGAAAACAAGTAACCAATATTGTTTTTCTTGGTTACAATACTTTCATCGTATCTGTTTGATTTTACATTATCAAAAATCCAACCACCACCAATAATTAAATTGCTTTTACTGGTAATAGCAATATCTGTTTGGTTTTCAAGTCTTGTAAATGTTTGTTCAAAATAATCGTTGTAGTAAATATTGTTAGATGGATTATTATAAATGTAAGATTGATTAGTTGCAGACTGATAATCTGTGTAATAAATTCTTAAATAACTTTTTACGGCAGAAGAAAATTTATGTTCAAGTGTATTGCTAATATTTACATCTTTAGTTGTTTCATTTCCTGAAAAAACAAAAGCGTTGTTAGAAGCATCTACATCTTTATAAGGATTGGTTGTTTGTAGTTGATTAAAATATCTTGCATTTACTGTCCATTTGGTTTTATCTGAAAATTTGTACCCGGCTTTTGCTTGTAAAGTATAATTATAAAATGGATCGAGTGTTTGTGCAGAAGATGATGGATTTAAATTATAGCCATTGTTGTTATAAAAGTTTCCTTGTGCCGATAAATTAAATTTATTTTTAATAACTGTAGTATTGGCACTAATATCTGTTACACCAAAACTACCATACCTAAGTGATGCTCCATAAGTATTTTGATATGGGTTTTCGGTAATAATATTTACAACGCCCGCCATTGCATCGCTGCCATATAAACTTGAAGAGGGACCTTTTACAATTTCAATTTTTTTAATATTTGCAACTGCAATTCTCGATAAATCTAATACACCGCTTGTTCTGCCTACAACAGGCTCTCCGTCAATTAATATTAAAGTATAATCCGGGCTTAAACCTTGCATTTGCAAACCACTTCCAAAACTGTTGGTAATAAACAATCCTGCTTGTTCATTCAAAATATCATTTAATCTTAATGAACCACTTTGCTGAATTGTTTTTTTGTTAATGATAGTTACCGGAACTGCTACATTACTTAACTTTCTTTCACTGCGTGTGGCAGTTACTACTACTTCATCTAAATTATTTTTTGCCTGAAGTGTATCGGCAGTTGTTTTGTTTTGTTGGGCAAATGTTGTAATAGTAAAACAACAAAATCCAATAGTAACTATATGTTTAAACATAAGTGGGGGCTATTATTTGGTGGTGCAAAAGTGAACTACAATTATTTTTTTATTATCATAGAATTGTAAAACAATTATGTAATGAAAAAATTTTTAAGAACCAAGCAATCATTATGCATAAAAAAAGAGCTTCTTAATAAGAAACTCTTTTGTAGCAATTAAAATAGTTTAAGTTGTTATTTGCTATACACTTTCTTTCCGCCTAAATAAGTTGCTATAACTTTTGTATCAAGAATTTTTGTTTCATCAACTTTCATTAAATCGTTATCAAGTATAATAAAATCAGCCTTTTTGCCAACTTCTAAACTACCAACTTCTTTATCTAAAAAACCTGCTTTAGCTGCCCAAATAGTCATTCCGCAAATAGCTTCTTTTCTTGTTAAAGCATTTTCAATTTGAAAACCACTTGCAGGAAAACCTTTTGCATCTTTTCTTACAACTGCTGCTAAAAAAGTTTTGAATGGAGAAATATCTTCAACCGGAAAATCTGTACCTAAAGGCAACCATCCGTTTTGTTGTAAAAGTTGTTTGTATGCATACGCATTTTTAATTCTTTCTTTTCCTAAACGTTCTTCTGCCCAATACATATCGCTGGTGGCATGTGTAGGTTGCACCGAAGGAATAATGTTTGATTTTGAAAATAAACTAAAATCATTTTTATCAATTATTTGTGCATGTTCTATTCTCCAACGTTTATCATTTTTTCCATTTAAATACTTGTTATAAATATTTAATATAACTCTGTTGCCACTATCGCCAATAGCATGTGTACACATTTGAAAATCAGTACCAGCAAGTATTTTAGCTAAAGAATCAAAATGAGATTGATTGCTTAATAAAAAGCCATACCAATTTTTTTTATCGGTATAAGGTTGTAATAAACAAGCTCCTCTGCTGCCCAATGCACCATCGGCATAAAATTTAAATCCTTTAATAAAAAGTTTATCTGTTTTGTATGGACCTTTTGCTAAATAACGATCTCCATTTTCTTTTGTATCACTTAACATTACATACAAACGCATATTTAATTTCCCTTCTTGTTGTAAAGTATCTATAGCTTCTGCAATTTGATAGCTTAAACCACAATCGGTAATAGTTGTTAAACCAACAGCAAAACAATTTTTTTCTGCGGCAGCTAATTGTTTTATATAATCATTTTTTGTTAATGCAGGAATGAATTTGTGAACTAATGATGTAGCATTATCTATTAAAACACCTGTAAGCTTTCCATTTTTTGTTTCTACTTCCCCGCCAACTAAAGTTGTTGCCGGGGTTACGTTTGCAATAGCAAATGCTTTTTGGTTGCAAATAGCAGCATGCCCATCAATTCTTGTAATAAAAACAGGTTTATCAGGAAATGCAGCATTTAATTTTTCGTTGGTAGGAAATTTCTTATCAGGAAATTTATTCTGATCCCAACCTCTTCCTAAAATCCATTTTTCATCGGGATGTTCTTGCTCAAATTTTTTTAAACGTTCAATTACTTCATCAAAACTTTTACTATCAAACAAATTAGCGGTAAATAAAGATTGACTATAACCAACAAAATGTGCATGTGCATCAATAAATCCCGGATAGACTGCTTTGCCTTGTGCATCAATACTTTCAGCCGATTGGTATTTTGTAAAAATGGAATTATTATCTCCAACGGCTACAATTTTTCCATCTTTAATAGCCATTGCAGAAGCAGTTGTAAAAGAAGAATCAACCGTATATATAACTGCATTATGAACTATTAAATCAACTTTTGTTTTTATGCAAGAAGTAAACAATGTTATTAAAAAAGCAACAGTAAGTAAACGCATAAATATTATTTTGGCTATGCAAAGTAAATTGTTCTGCGTAAATTGAACAATATGAAAAATTTTATGAAAAACCGTGTTATACTTGTACATTATTTTGCATTTATTTTCAAAATGTTTTATTACAAAAAACTAAAACAGTATGAATAAAAACAGATTAGAAGCTTTTAGTGATGGTGTATTAGCCATTATTATAACTATAATGGTATTAGAACTAAAAGTGCCACACGAAACAAATACGCTTGCTGCATTAAAACCATTACTGCCTGTTTTTTTTAGTTATGTATTAAGTTTTATTTATGTAGGTATTTATTGGAATAACCATCATCATTTATTTCATATTATTAAACATGTAGATGGTAAAGTGTTATGGTGCAATTTGCATTTATTGTTTTGGTTATCGTTGTTTCCTTTTGTTACAAGTTGGATTGGCGAAAGTTATACAAGTGTTTACCCAATTATATTGTATGGCTTTATTCTATTAATGGCTGCACTGGCTTATTATTTTTTAGTACAGGCTTTATTAAAAGTTGAAGGCGAAAATTCTGTTTTAGCAAAAAGTATTGGAAAAGATTTTAAAGGAAAAATATCTATTGTGTTTTATGTTGTAGGAATACCATTAACATTTGTATCTACATGGTTGGGTATTGCTTGTTATATTTTAGTAGCCGGCGTGTGGTTTATTCCCGATAAACGAATTGAAAAAACTATGAAAGAATAATTTTTATTTCAACAAATCGCAGGGTTTTAAGCCAGTATGTTTTTTAAATGCTGCCGAAAAATGTGAGATGGATGAGTAGCCTAATAATGCAGAAACATCTGTTACGCTTAACCCTTTTTCATATAATAAATATTTTGCATGTTCCATTCTTTGTTGTTGGTAAAAATCAAAAATGGTGGTGCCGAATATTTCTTTAAATCCTTTTTTTAAATAACATTCATTCATGGCAACCTTTCTGCTTAATTCTTTAATGGTAATAGGGTCGCCAATACGTTGTAATAAAATTTCTCTTGCTTGATAAATTCCTTCTTTACTTCTTTCATCTTCTAAAAATTTACAAGCAAAACCTTCTTCTTTTTCGTCTATCAAACAATCTAAACTATACAACAATAGTTCATGAATTTTTGCATTAATAAAAATATTTTCTAATGCACCTGAATAACTGTGGTTTAATAATGCATCTAAAATATTTCGTTTTTTATTGCAGAGCGGGAACAATTTTGTAAATGCTGCCGGATGTTTAAATGCCAACACTTCATCTTTTCTGTTACTTAGCTTTACGTTGTGTGTAAACTGATGTAAAAATGTTGCAGAAAAATGAAAAGAAAGTACATCAACTGTTTCTTGTTGGCCTTTACAATTTGTAGGTTGACTTTCGCAGAAAGAACAACTTTTTTCGTAACAATATTTATTTCCTGTTACACAAAATCTTAATTCTAAATAATTTTCTCTCGGTTTATTTTCGTTGTAATGATAAACCATCATACCTGTATCTTCTGCCACCAACGGATGTTGTGCATAATACCTTGTAATATTATATTGAATTGAGCCGGGAATGTTTTGTTGCTTATTGTATAAAACATCCATACTTGGTTCAATGCCACTTTTATGTGCTTCTTTTAATATGTCTAAGGTTTGCAACATTTCAAATGCAAAAATAATGTATGTACATATAATTTCCAAAACCAATTAAAATGGTAGAGTTTTCACTTTAGTAAAATTGTATTTTTAGTTTAAAACACATTCTTTTAACAAAACATTGCCACACAAAACGTTACAACAGCAAATGTTTTATCTTTATTTCACATCAAATTAATTTGTATGGACGAAAAAAGAAAATATAAAATCCTTCTTTGCGAGGACGATCCTAATCTTGGAATGGTTTTAAAAAACTATTTAGAATTAAGTGATTATGAAGTTACGCTTGAACGCGATGGCAGACTTGGTTTGGCTGCTTTTCAACGCGAGAAGTTTGATATTTGTTTGTTAGATGTTATGATGCCTCATGTAGATGGTTTTACTTTGGCAGAAGAAATAAGAGATGTTGACCCCGATATACCTTTGTTTTTTTTAAGTGCCAAAACCATGAAAGAAGACATTATTCAAGGATACAAATTGGGAGCCGATGATTATATAACCAAACCTTTTGATAGCGATGTTTTGTTACTAAAAATAAAAGCTATTTTAAAAAGAAATGAAGAAGAAAGAAATATTAGTGAAAATATTGAATTTGATTTAGGTGCTTATCATTTTAATCCTAAGTTACGAGAGCTAATGCACGAAGGGCAAACACAAACACTATCGCCTAAAGAAAATGAATTACTTAAAATGCTGGCAGAACATAAAAATGATTTGTTGCCACGTGAACGTGCATTAAAGAAAATTTGGGGTAGCGATACTTATTTTAACGGAAGAAGTATGGATGTTTATATTGCTAAGTTGCGTAAATATTTAAAAGACGATAGCAGTATTGAAATTGTAAATATTCATGGTAATGGATTTAGATTAGTAGCTCCTTAATTATAAATTCTTGTAATTAAAAATGCCCCCGCATTGCGGGGGCATTTTGTTTGATGAGCTATTAGTTATTTTTTTAATTTATTTTTTAGGAGTAAACTTAACTACTGTGTTTTGTTGTTTTTTTACAGTGCGTAAATAAGCATAAATGGCTTTTAAATCACTCTCTTTCATTTGGCCATACATTGTCCAAGGCATAATAGTATTATAATCTGTTGGCTTTACTGATGGTAAATGAAAAGAAGTATCTTGATATTGTTTAAATTCTTTTACAAATTGTTCTTCTGTCCATCCACCAATACCTGTTGCATCTGAAGTAATGTTTGCTGTACGAAGTGTTCCAAACGGAAAATTAAATTCTCTTCCGCCACCAAACTCAAGCCCAGCAATAATTTGACCTTTATCTGCTTTGGTATGGCATTCTACACAACCTGAAGCAGTTGTCATATATTTTCCGTAGGCAAGCGTATCCGATTCTTTTGGTTTGGTTTGTAAGTTGGCTTTATGTGGTATTAAATGTTCAATAATATTAAACGGAAAATCGGGTTTGGGGGCAGGCACTTCGTTTTTAATAGAAGGTAATGTTTTAATATATGAAATAACATCATATATATCTTCTTTATCTAATTGCCCGTAATAATGGTAAGGCATTATAGGAAATAAAGCTTTATTGTTTTTATTTACTCCGGTTGTTATGGTTCTAAAAATTTCTCCGTCTGTCCAATTACCAATTCCGGCAGGGGTAATATTCCTGGCATAAAATACTCCGGGAAAACCTGCGGTTTGGTCAAACCTATCGCCGCCTTTACCTAAAGTATTAGGAATAGGAGGCCCTGAAAATTTACTCCAATCACGTGTTGAATGGCAATCCATGCAAACCATTACACTGGTTGCTAAGTATTTGCCATGCTCAATTCTTTCGGGTGTAGAAACAACTTTTATATCTTCCGGTTTACCAACATTTGGTAAAAAAATAGTTATGTATGCAATTGCTCCGGCAACAAATACAATAACTACAACAATTAAATACATTAAAATTTTGAATACTTTTTTCATGGTTTAGCGTTGATGATGAAGCAACAAAATAAAAATTGATTTTGAGAAATGCAAGCTTGGAAATATATAAAAGGTAATATTTTTTATTGAAAGGTTTTTTAAGAGGGGATAAGTAGAACTAACAATACCCAAAAATGAATATTGATGAATGAGTAACTACCTATTTCTTATATACAAATAGGTTAAAAGAATTTTCCAAACCAACTTGCTTCAAATTTTTGTTTAGAAGCTAAAATATTAATTCCTTCTTTTTCTGTTAGTTGTTGCGTTGTGTTTACGCTATCTGCAATACCACACCAAGGCTCTATACAAATAAAATCGGCATTTTTTGCACTCCAAATTCCCATATAAGGAAACCCTTTGTAACTAATGCTTACACCATGTTTTGTTTTATTGGAAAGAATTGAAACTTCATCTGATGATAAATGTTTAAACACTAATGCATCGGTATAAAATAATTCTTTATTTAATGAAAGTTTATTTGAATTATTTAATAATGGAATTGATTGTAACTCAATTAACCCATCTTTACTTAAGGGCCATTTGCCTGTATTTTCTATACAATTAAATTGAAGAAAATAATCAGTATAATCTGTGTTATCTATTAAAGGAAGTTTAAAGGCAGGGTGTGCCCCAACTGAAAAATACATGGTTTCGTTTCCTGTATTTTCAACAATATAATTCACTTTCAATTTATCATCAATCAATTCATACACAACACTAAACACAAAATGAAAAGGATATATTTTTAATGTTTCTTCAGAAGATTGAATATTGAAAATTATTTTTTCGGAAGATTGATAAGCAATAGCAAACTCCATCTCTCGTGCAAAGCCATGCCTATTTAATTGATAATTTTTATTATTAAAGAAATAAGTATTTTGTTTTAACCCACCAACTATAGGAAATAATACTGGGCTTTTTTTTGCCCAAAATGCAGGGTCTGCATTCCACATATATTCTAAGCCTGTTTGTTTGTTTACAACGCTTTGTAATTCTGCACCTTTAGATGCAATTATTATTTGTAAAAAACTATTAGATAAAGTAAATGTATTCATGTTAAACAAATTAATTCTCACTTTGTTCTACTCTTTCATCAACTGCATTGGCTAATAATTTAGCACTTAATTTTTTTAACGGATTTTGTCTTGCTTCATCAAAACCATTTCTTCTTCTATATATATCAACAGCTTCATAAATAGCTGCTAAAAATGATGCATAATCGGCAGAGCCTTTGCCTGCAATATCAAATGCTGTTCCGTGGTCGGGGCTGGTTCTAATAACATTTAAACCTGCTGTATAATTTACGCCTTCGCCAATTGCCAAAGATTTAAAAGGAATTAAACCTTGATCGTGATACATAGCTAATACAGCATCAAATTTTTCATGTTGGTTTCTTGCAAAAAAAGCATCGGCACTGTAGGGTCCAAATGCCAACATGTTTTGTTTTGCTTCTTTTATAGCAGGTTTAATAATATTTATTTCTTCATTTCCAATTAAACCTTCGTCGCCTGCGTGTGGGTTTAATGCTAATACGGCAATACGTGGTTTAGTAATACCAAAATCTTTTTGCAAACTTTCGTTTATAATATTTAATTTACTTATTATTTTATCTTTTGATATGTTTTTGGCAACATCTTGTAAAGGTAAATGCTCTGTTACCAAACCAACTCGCATATTATCTGCCACCATTAGCATTACAACATCGTTAGCATTAAACTGCTCTTGTAAATAAGGTGTGTGCCCGCTATGTTTAAATTTATCTGATTGAATATTTTTTTTATGAATAGGTGCAGTAACCAATGCATGAATTTTATTTTCTTTTAATGCACTTACTGCTTGTTGTAATGATGAAAGTGCATACTTACCACCTATTTCGTTTAAATTTCCGGGAGCAATGGCTACTTCTTCTTCCCAGCAATTAAAAACATTTACTTGTTTAAGACTAAGCTTTGTAAAATCTTTAGTACTGTTATAAGTAAAATTTATTTCGGGTAAACTTTTTCTGTAAAAATTAATACTCTTATTGCTTGCAAACACAACAGGCGTGCATATTTCAAGAATACGTTGGTCTGCCAGAGATTTTATTATTAACTCAATACCAATGCCATTTAAGTCTCCGCAACTAAAACCAACAATAGGCTTTTGCAATTCTATATTCATTTGTACATTTTAAGTTGCTAAGATAGTGTTTTAAATATGCACCTGCTTACTTTTGCTACATGCAGTACACACTAAAAAAATCTTTGGGTCAGCATTTTTTAAAAGATGAAAATATTTGTAAAAAAATTGTTGATGCATTGCAACTTGTACCACACAATCAGTTGCTTGAAGTTGGTCCCGGTGGCGGAGCTTTAACTAAATATTTGTTGCAATTACCCAATATAAATTTTAAAGCTGTTGAGTTAGATGATGAAAAAGTAATTTTTTTGCAAGAAACATTTCCTTCTATTCAAAATAAAATTATACATAAAAGTGTTTTAGATATTAATGCACCTTTTGAAAATGAGTTTACGGTAATAGGTAATTTTCCGTATAATATTTCATCTCAAATATTATTTAAAATTTTAGATTGGAAAGAACAAGTACCCGTTGTAATAGGAATGTTTCAAAAAGAAGTGGCACAGCGTGTTGCAGCCAAACCTAATAATAAAATGTATGGTATTTTAAGTGTATTAATTCAAGCATTTTATCAGGTAGAATATTTGTTTGATGTTTCACCAGATTGTTTCAATCCGCCACCTAAAGTAATGAGTGGAGTAATTGAATTAAGAAGAAAAAATACGAAGTACGAAGTACGAAGCGAGAAAGATTTTTTTATATTAGTAAAAACTGCATTTAATCAGCGTAGAAAAATGTTGCGTAATGCAGTAAGAAATTTATTTGATGCCGAGTTTTTACAAAACGTAATTTTTAATAAACGAGCAGAACAATTAAGCATTGAAGATTTTGCTGCACTAACTTTTAAAATGAAATGAAACCACAAGTAATTATAACTGCAAAGTGCCATGCTGCATTAGCTGAAACACTTGCACAGAAAGGGTTTGAAGTAATTGACAAACCGGGCATTGAATATGATGAATTAAAATCAATCATTCATAATTCTGTTGGATTAATTATTACTACCAAATTAAAAATAGATGCTGCTATGATAGACGCTGCAAAGCAATTGCAATGGATTGGTAGATTAGGCAGCGGCATGGAGCATATTGATGTTGCTTATGCCGAAAGTAAAAACATTAAATGTGTAAGTAGTCCCGAAGGTAATTGTAATGCAGTAGCCGAACATGCTTTGAGTTTATTATTAAATTTAATGAACAAAATAAATAGCAGCTTTACCGAAATTAAAAATGGCAAATGGATTAGAGAAGCAAACAGAGCAGATGAACTAACGGGTAAAACCGTTGGTATTATTGGCTTTGGTAATACAGGCAGTGCTTTTGCAAAATTACTTGCTGCATTTAATGTTACTGTTTTAGCTTACGATAAATATAAATTCGGTTTTGCAAAAAATTATATTAAAGAAGCATCATTACAACAAATACAACGTTATGCAGATGTGGTTAGTTTTCACGTGCCATTAACTAACGAAACTTTTCATTATGCCAATGATGATTTTTTTAATGGCTTAGAAAAACAACCTTATTTTTTAAATTGTTGCAGAGGAAAAGTAACCAATACCAATGCATTAATAAAAGCTATTGAACAGAAAAAAATAAAAGCCGCAGGCTTAGATGTTTTAGAAAATGAAAACCTTTCTTCTTATTCTGAGGAAGAACAAAAGCAATTAAATTGGTTGTGCAAGCAAAGCAATATTATCATCACTCCACATATTGCAGGTTATAGCCACGAAGCATTTTATAAAATGGCTAAAGTGGTATTAGAAAAATTAGGGTTTAATTAAGTTCTAAAAAAAGACTCCTATTTTTTTCTTTATAAAAAGAAAAAATTATACTTTTACAATATTGCAACGCCGCAGTACGCTGTGGCGTTGTATTTTTTTTGTTTTAAACGTAAAGATTATGAGTGAATATGTAACACAAGAAACCTTTAACAAAATGCGTGATGAATTACAACGCATGAAAGGTATTGACCGCCCCGCAGCATCTAAAGCCATTGCAGAAGCAAGAGAAAAAGGCGATTTAAAAGAAAATGCCGAATACGATGCAGCTAAAGAAGCACAAGGCATTTTAGAAGCAAAAATTAAACAATTAGAAGGTGTAATTGCTAATGCAAAAATTGTAGACCCTTCTACTATTGACACAAGCAAAGTTGCCATTTTAACCAAAGTAACTATCACTAATGTGGCTACTAAAAAAACAGTTACTTACCAAATTGTGGGAGAAAAAGAAGCCGATTTAAAAGCAGGAAAAATATCTGCATCCTCTCCTATTGGTAAAGGTTTATTAGGTAAAACAAAAGGCGAAGTGGCAGAAGTGCAGGCACCAAACGGTGTACTAAAATTTAAAGTAGATGCAATAAGTATTTAATAGAAAATACAAACATATCAGCCTCGCAAAATGCGGGGCTTTTTTATTCAATTATATA
>JAFDXY010000011.1 GCA_018267725.1 Bacteroidota bacterium | reverse complement strand
ACTTTTTTCGGAATTTATTCTCAATACGGCATTAACTGCATTATTAAAAATAATATTTTAACGGCATACCAAAAACAAGAACAACAAAGCGGAAATGGCATTCATTGTTGGAAGAGTGATAGTATGCAAATTATTGGTAATACTATTTCTGGCCATAGAGATGGAATTTATTTTGAGTTTGTTACACACAGTATTATCTGGAAAAATTATTCGTACAAAAATCTTCGTTACGGTTTGCATTTTATGTTTTCAAATAATGATTCGTATGTTACTAACAGATTTGAAAACAATGGCTCAGGTGTATCTGTAATGTACTCGCACAACGTGCGTATGTTTAATAATTATTTTAAAGATAATTGGGGAGATGCTGCTTACGGAATTTTATTAAAAGAAATTTCAGACAGTTATATTCAAGGCAATTATTTTATAAAAAATACCAGTGGCATTTATATGGAAGGTGCAACCAGAATAATTGTAACTAAAAATAGTTTTAAAAATAACGGATGGGCATTAAAAATTCAGGCAAGTTGCATGGATATTGATTTGCATGAAAATAATTTTATTGGTAATACTTTTGATGTAGGCACTAACGGAAATTTAGTATTGAATAAATTTGATAGAAATTATTGGGATAAATATGATGGATATGATTTAAATAAAGATAAAATTGGAGATGTGCCATACAGACCGGTTAGTATGTATTCTATGATTGTAGAAAAATATCCTACGGCAATGATGTTGTTTAGAAGTTTTATAACATCATTGATGGATAAAACAGAAAAAGTTGTTCCAAGTTTAACGCCCGAAAATTTAAAAGATGAGCATCCGTTAATGAAGCCATTATCATTATGATTGAAATAAAAAATATATCAAAAAAATTTAGCAAGTTAAATGCATTAAATAATGTAAGTGCCACTTGTAATACATCTGAATGTATTGCTCTTATTGGCCCCAACGGAAGTGGTAAAACAACTTTAATAAAATCTATTTTAGGAATGGTGGTTCCTAATTCAGGAGAAATTTTCTTCAACAAAAAAACAATTGCTCATCAATGGAATTATCGTGAGCATATTGGTTATATGCCTCAAATTGGTCGCTACCCCGATAACATGACTATTGGACAAGTTGTTGATATGATGAAAGATATACGAAATCAAAAAAGCGAACTTGATGAAACATTAATTAATAAGTTTGAGTTGAAAGAAATGTATAACAAACGTATGCGAACTTTATCTGGCGGAACAAGACAAAAAGTAAGTGCAACGTTGGCATTTTTATTTAATCCGCAAGTATTAATATTAGATGAGCCAACAGCAGGCTTAGATCCGGTATCATCTGAAATTTTAAAAGAAAAAATTATTGAAGAAAAAAAGAAAGGCAAATTAATTCTTATTACCTCGCATGTGTTAAGTGAGTTAGATGATTTGGTATCGCAAGTAATATACATGCAAGATGGCAAACTAATTTTTCATAAATCAATACAACAAGTACACACCGATACAGGCGAAGTAAAATTATCTAAAGCAATAGCAAGAGTTATGAATTATGAACAAAATAATTAAATACGTTATTACCGATATATTACGCAATAAAATTGTACTGGCTTACATGCTTTGTTTGCTGGCACTTTCATTTAGCGTATTATGTTTAGAAGATAATATTACAAAAGGGCTTTTAAGTTTATTGAATATTATTTTAATAATTGTTCCACTTATTAGCATTATTTTTTCTGCAATATATATCTATAATAGTGCAGAGTTTATAGAACTTTTATTAAGCCAACCACTTAAACGTAAAACAATTTGGCTAAGTTTATTTATTGGTTTAGCAGCATCTTTATCCATTGCTTTTATAATAGGAACCGCATTACCTATTTTACTTTATGCACTTTCTGCAACAGGTATAATTATGATTATAGTTGGCTTATTTCTAACCATAATTTTTATTGCTATAGCTATGTTGGCAACATTATTTGCACGAGATAAAGCTAAAGGAATTGGAGTAAGCATTTTGTTGTGGTTATATTTCTCTTTATTATTTGATGGGTTGGTTTTATTTTTTCTTTTTCAATTTTCAGATTATCCGTTAGAAAAAATAATGGTAGGCTTAGCTGCATTAAACCCAATAGATTTAGGGAGAATTTTAATTTTGTTGAAAATGGATGTATCTGCATTAATGGGATATACCGGAGCTGTTTTTAAAGATTTTTTTGGAACTAATATTGGACTTGTTGCATCATTTACCGTAATGTTTTTGTGGATTATAGTTCCGGTGTGGATAGCAGTTAAAAAGTTTAATAAAAAAGATTTATAAACTCAAATCATATTTTATTATATAAAATGTAATAATTTGTTTATGAAAAAAGACATCACTTGTAGAGCAGATATAGAATTACTGATAAATACATTTTACGAAAAAGTAAAGAAAGATAATTTGCTGAGTCATTTTTTTGAAAAAGTAAAATGGGATAGGCATTTAAGTATAATGTATGATTTTTGGGAGAATATAATTTTTCAAACAGGTTCATACGCAGGTAACCCAATGAATATTCATGAAAAGGTTATGGGAAAAATGCAACTAAATAAAAATGATTTTAAAAGATGGCTTAAACTATTTGTAAACGCTACCAACGAATTGTTTGAGGGGAATAATGCGGAGTTGGCAAAAAACAGAGCCATAAGTATTGCAGGTGTTATGCAAAATAAATTTATAGCTGCCAACAAAAAAGCATAAACCAAAGTGGTTTATGCTTTCCAATTTAAAACAAACACAAAGCACTAATTTTTAGGAGGAAGTAATACACCATCAATTACATAAACAATTCCGTTTGATGCAGGCACTGTTGCAACAACATTAGCAGTACCATTAATTACAATCTTCCCATCTTTCTTTGAAATAGTAATGTTACCACCGTTAGCTTCACCAATTGTTTGCCCGTCTTGTAAAGCATCTGGTTTATACACACCAACTGCAACATGGTATTGAAGAATGTCTGTTAAATCATTTTTCTTTTCAGGTTTTAATAAACCTTCTACTGTACCAGCCGGTAATTTTTTAAAAGCTTCATTAGTAGGTGCAAATACAGTAAATGGTCCTGCGTTGCTTAATGCATCAACCAATTCTGCAGTTTTAACTGCTGTAATTAAAGTACTGTGGTCTTTACTTTCAATAGCAACTTGCACAACATTTTTTGCAGATTGATCATCTTTTACACCAGATTGGCCACTGGCTTTTGTTTCTGTTGTAGTAGATGATGAAGAAGTTGTGTTAGCAGCATTGTCGTTACTGTTACACGAAACTGTAACTAAGGTTATACATGCCACCAATGGCAGATAAATTTTTTTCATAAATAAAATATGTTTTGATATAAAATATTTTATGTAAAGTAAAAGCTTATACAGCCCTCGTTTATGATTAGGGTCATAATAAAAAAGAATATTTGAATTGTTGAATTTTGAAGGAAGTATTAATTCAATGAAACAAAATCGGGGCGATTAATAAACTGACTATTATATTTAAAACGCAAGTCGGTTGATATAGTAAAATTCCAAGGCATCATATTATTTATGGTAATAGGGAAATAAGTACAACGAAATTCTATAGTACCAAAAATTAAAGCTTCATTTCTTGTTCTAAAACCTGCACTAATTGAACTGTACACATTTCCATTAAAAAAATTTTCTCCCTTAGGTTTAATATAACTAAGGCTGGTGCCGGTAAAAGGTGCAAAACCAAATCCTAAAACTTTCCATCTGCTATATAAAACAAATTCATAATTTAAAGTAGCTCTTACCGTTGCATATAAATTAAGAATATTATTATAAGATGGAATTCCGTAGGTGCTGTTTATTCTTAAAGGTTCATTTAATGCAGTATTTATTTGTTGTGTATAACTTGCACTAAAAAAATTTCTTTGAAACCAACGCTTATTAAAAATTCTTAATCTGTCAAACGATTCAAGGCCTAATAGTATGCCAATATCTTGTAATGAACCTTGATAGAAATATCCTCCTGCTTTGGCTGTATAGTTAAAGTAGCCTTGCTTTTTAGTGAAGTAATTTTTTTGTAAACTTAAACCAACGTATGGTCTGCTATTGTTTTCATTATTACTCCAACCACTTATTATAGATGCGTTATAACCTTCGGGTACGTCTTCATTTCTTCCAAAACCATATATATAATTTGTTTTGTAATACTCTTGTTTAAACAAGGTGAACGATGCTAAAAGGCTGGTTACATTGGCATATTGATAATTGTAAATATTTTTATAAATATTGGGTACATCGGTAAATTTTATTTTACTGGCTCTAAATGCAATAAATTCTTTTGCTTTTCTGTAAGATGTTTCGTGCAATAATTTTTTCCCGGTTACATTGTAACCAATCCATGCATCGTAAGAATAGTTACTATATTTAAAATCTGAGTTATATAAAGAATCTGGTAAATAATAATGATTACTGAATTTTTGATATGCTTCAACAGCTCCCGTCCATAAATAATAAGGAGTTGGTAAGGGTAATTCTGCTTTTACATATAAATCGGTTTCATACCTTAATCCGTTATTAAAAGCATTGTTTAAATTTTGATATCCTGCGGTAATATTTACAAATGTGCCTTTTATATTTCTTTTTAAATATTCTGCTCCATAACCAAAAACAGGCACACGCACAGGGTCCATAAAAGTTGAAAATTGCAATCTATCTCCACTGCCCGATAAGTTATCATCTTGTGCTTGTAAAAACAAAGCTGTGCCCATAACCTGCCCCGATGCACT
Organism: Bacteroidota bacterium; assembly: GCA_018267725.1. GTDB lineage: Bacteria > Bacteroidota > Bacteroidia > Chitinophagales > Chitinophagaceae > CW01. The sequence continues at coordinate 191,359 of JAFDXY010000011.1, read as the reverse complement.
TATAGAAAAAACATCTTTATACAAAACAATTAAATCAATAGTATCATGATTTTCCGATAAATCTCTTATCAAAATTTTGGCATCTTGTAAAAAGGGAAGATTGCGTAAATACCTAACATTATCGGCTAATAAAGTTGGAGATAATATGCTGCTTTCTTTAAAAAAAAGGTTATTCCGAATTGTTTTTTTTCGCGTTACTACATGTAATGCTTCGGCTGCTTTGGTAAGAAAATTTTTATTGTGAAAACTTGTATCATTTATAGATTCTCCAAAATCAATTTCTTTTATATAAATATTTTTTATAAATGCACCATTGTAAAGTATATAGGGAGAAGAGTTTTTAGTTGCAGAAAATATGCTACTATCTGCACTATTGTTATTATCTGGATTGGTAGAAATAGCTTTGCCTAATTTGCCTAACCATCCTTTTTTCTTTGCTAAAAAAAAACTGTCTTGACTATCTTGTGCATGGCATTGCGTAACAATTAGAATATTACAAATGATGGTGAAATAGATAATATGTTTTATAAACCGAAGCAATTATTTTTTTTGTAAGATAAGTAGTTTAGTGTTTTAAAAAAGCTAAACAAAAACCCCGCCTCAACTAATTAATTGAAACGGGGCTATTTTTATTTTAGCTTATTGAATGTTTTATTTCAACAAACAAAAAATATTAATATCTGTAATGCTCTGCTTTAAATGGTCCAAATTGTGGAATGCCCAAATAACCGGCTTGTTCGGTAGTTAAAACATCTAATTCAACACCAATTTTTGCAAGGTGAAGGCGAGCAACTTTTTCATCTAAATGTTTTGGTAACACGTAAACTTTATTTTCGTACTTATCGCTGTTTGTCCACAACTCAAGCTGGGCAAGTGTTTGGTTAGTAAATGAATTACTCATTACAAAACTTGGATGACCTGTTGCACAACCTAAGTTTACTAATCTTCCTTCTGCCAAAATAATAATGTCTTTACCATCTACATTATAAATATCTACTTGTGGTTTTACGGTATCTTTTGTATGACCATAATTTTCGTTCAACCAAGCCATATCAATTTCAATATCAAAGTGGCCAATATTACAAACAATAGTTTTATCTTTCATTGATTTGAAATGTTCACCACGAATAATATCTCTACAACCTGTAGTGGTAACAACAATATCAACTTCTTTAGCTGCATCAATCATTTTCTTAACTTCAAAACCATCCATTGCTGCTTGCAAAGCACAAATAGGATCTATTTCTGTAACTATTACACGGCAACCTGCACCTGCTAAACTTGCAGCACTTCCTTTACCAACATCTCCATAACCTGCAACTACTGCAACTTTACCTGCTAACATAACATCTGTTGCTCTTCTAATAGCATCTACTAAACTTTCTTTACATCCGTATTTATTATCGAATTTTGATTTTGTTACAGAATCATTTACGTTAATAGCAGGAATTGGTAAAGTACCTTTTGCCATTCTTTCATATAAACGATGAACACCTGTTGTAGTTTCTTCACTTAAACCTTTAATACCAGCAATTAACTCAGGATATTTATCAAAAACTATATTAGTTAAATCTCCACCATCATCTAAAATCATATTTAGTGGTTTGTCTGCACTACCAAAAAATAATGTTTGTTCAATACACCAATCTGCTTCTTCTAAAGTTTGCCCTTTCCATGCAAATACACCAATACCTGCAGCAGCAATAGCAGCAGCGGCTTGGTTTTGTGTAGAGAAAATATTGCAAGAACTCCATTTAACTTCTGCTCCTAATGCAATTAATGTTTCAATTAAAACAGCAGTTTGAATGGTCATGTGTAAGCAACCTGCAATGCGTGCACCTTTTAATGGTTGAGATGCTGCATATTCTGCTCTTAACGACATTAAGCCCGGCATTTCTGCTTCGGCTAAACGAATTTCTTTTCTACCCCATTCAGCCAAACTCATATCGGCTACTTTGTAGGGTAGTGTAAAATCAATAGTTTTTGTAAGTGTAGACATAGATGTGTGATTTGAAATGCAAATATAAATGGTAGAATAAAATACCTGCATAATATAAATAATTTAGAATAAAACACTTATTATTAGCTTATTTTTGGAATAAATAAATAGTTTATTATGGCAAAAGCAGTTAAAAAAGAACAAAACGCTATCAATCAATTATTATTAGATGATACCGATATGCATATTTTAAAAATATTACAACACAATGCTAAAGCAACTGTAAAAGAAATTGCCGATAAAGTGCATTTAAGTACTACGCCGGTGCATGAAAGAATTAAAAGAATGGAACAAGCAGCAGTTATTAAACAATATGCTACGTTGGTTGATAATACTAAAGTAAAAAAAGGGTTAATGGTAATATGTTATGTATCATTAAGGCAGCACGATAAAAATGCAGGAAGTAAATTCATTAAAAAAATTCATGAATTAAATGAAGTGATTGAATGTTACAATATTTCTGGCGAATTTGATTTTATGTTAAAAGTAGTTGCAGAAAATATGGATGCTTATTATGATTTTCATGTAAACAAATTAAGCCAAAGCGAAAACATTGGGCATGTGCAAAGTGCTTTTGTAATGGGTATTATAAAGCAAACACATATGTTTATTTATTAGGTTGGAAAGGTATAATGCTTAAAGCCGGTGTAAAATTACGGGGTAAATATCCCCGTTAAACTCCCCCGATAAAAGGGGAAAATTACGGGTAAAAAATACCGTATAAATATTAATTGTTTTTATATACAACTTATGCATTTGTGTTGTAAATTTAATTATTAATTACAACCAAACCTGCTGCCATGAAAACCCTAAAACTACTTTCGGCTTTTGCCTTATTTACCGTGTTAATAATGTATGCATGTAAAAAGGCAGATTTTAGTTTTCAGAAAGAAACAGAAATGTCTGTTGAAAGCAAATTCTTTAATAGCCACCGAACCGGTAACAGCGAAGAAAATGCCCTAATAAGTTTTTTACAACGCAAAAACAGTAAAGAACATTTTGTAGCAAAAACAGCTGCCCAAATAGGTTACCCGCGTTGGGACAAAATGCTAAAGAAACCCAACAAAAAAACATTAGTTGTTGGAGATGCTGCTGTTATGGGTACAGCAAGCGGAAACACAGCAGATGATGTTTATTATATTCCTTTTGTAAGAGATTCTCAAAACTATGTAAACGCAGCAATGGTAATAAAAACCAGTACGACAGATACTACATTAAGTTATAAATGTGATTGGCAGTATAAGCAAAAACAAAATGATGTAAATAGCTTAAATGATGCTGCCGAAAATTTTGCGGTATTTTTTATGGTTTTGGATAACAATGTTTTTGGACATACTAAATTTAAAATTATTGATACCAGTATTTTTAGAACCAATAATCACTCTCCATTTGAAATAACTTTAACAACACAAACTAATAATAACGGAATCCAACCTCTTATGGAATTGGTAACACGTTGCCAGGATATAACGATATCATATTTACCCAAAATATGCTCCTATATGGCAGACCCTACCCGGGGTTATTGTAATGACCGCTACAACCCAACGGTATGTGATAAATGCCCGCGATGTTGGGAGTCTTATAGAACCACTGTTTGTTGGGAGGAATGGGAAGATGGCGGAGACGAAGGTGGCGGCGGAATAGGTGGCAGTGGTGGAGATGAAGGAGGCGGTAGCGGAGGAGGAGGTTCTGCACCGCCCAGCCCTTGCGGCGTAGAGCAGCCCAACGGCACTAATAGTGTACATAATAACCCCGAAACCATGGTAACTTTTAAAGCCCCTTGCGGCGGCGATACCCCGGGCTGGGAGCCTGTTGATAATTTCAACCAAAATTCTCTAAGCCCTAACGATAGTATAATCATTAAACTTGACAGTTTCCCATGTGCGAAACAAGTTGCATTAGAGATGCCTAATTGTAATTGGGAAATAAAAAAAATGATTGCTGATGTTTTTAATGTAACTACCGAAGTCAACCTTAAGCTTGAACCTAATTATTCTCTTCCAGATTCTATAGTTGGGCAAACAAGAGTAGAAAATGGTAGTTTAGCAAATTACGTTGCCGTGATAGATTTAAACCCTAAATATTTAAAGGGCTCTAAAGATTATATTGCAGCGACTTTAATTCATGAATCCATTCATGCATACATTGGATATATGAGAAGCTCACTTGATTCAAATACTTTTAAAACATTATTTCCAATTTATTGGGAATATAGAGGAAATGAAGCCCAACATAACCAAATGTCAAATAGCTATATTAACTTCATGGTAAACTTTTTACAAAATATAAATACAAATTTACCTAGTAATGTAGCAGAAGCTTTAGCGTGGGGAGGTTTAGAGCGAACCGCAATATGGAAAGCAAAAGATTCAACAGAAATAAAGAAAATACTTGATATTAATTATCGTGCAGCTAATCCTACTATAGGAACAGCAGATTCATTAAAAATTATTAAATGTGATTAAATGAGAAGGCTTTCAACTTTACTGATATTATTATTGGCTTTCCCGTTAATAGCCTTATGCCAATCCAAACAAAACACTGTTTATACAATAGCTAATAATATTTTTTTAAAAAATATAACTGAAGAATTAAGCCAGTTTAAAAATGGGAGTGGCTTTACTCTAATTTACTTTGAATTGAATCCAAACTCATTTCGTAGGTTTAAATCGGCATCTTCAAATAGTTTGAGTAAAAAAATTGTTGATAGTATGATGGAAAAACATGAATTTTTTTTTGAAGTAAACAAACTTAAAAAAGGGAACTTTATATTACCAATAATTCAAATAATGCTTGATGAAGATACTAAAAATAGTAGCGATTTAAACTGGGAGAATAATTCATCTTGGCAACTCAGAAGTTTCGATAAATTTCCAAGCTATAAAAAAATTATATTTCTTAAGCCAATTATTATATATGGGTATAGACCAATACAGTAATATTCCATCCTTTTCTTCTCCGCAATAGTAGCAACTAATTCGTAAATGATGTTCGTGGTTATATACATACGCACCCTGCAAAGGGTTATGCAACTCAATCGGCTTATGATATTTACGCCTTAATAGAAGAGGCTGTACAAAACCCTTATTATAAAGGTGCTTTTGTTGCCGCAGCCGATGGAAGCCAATATGCCATTACCATAACAGACCCTACCCAAGCGGCGGCTTTTTGGGGCACTAAAAGCCAATACTTAAATGGTACCAATTGGAGCAAAGATTCGGATATTGGCAAAGCATTTGATAAGGTTTATGACCATTTTGAAAGTGGAGATACTACCAAAAGAAATTACGCCTACGAAATGGCAATGGCTGCTGTTCTTAAACAGTATGATGTGGGTGTAACCTTAAATAAAAAAGATGCCAACGGCAATTTTAAGCCTATTGTGGTGCAAACCAATATTACAACCACCGGCAGGGGAATATTTAAAAAAACAATTACTACTTATACGCAAACATGTAATTAACATTTAAATTAAGAAACCATGAAAAAAATATTTTTTATATCACTTATTATAATGTTAGCTAATACAAAAAATATAAACGCACAAACAGGTGTACCCGATACACTTGCGTATTTACAAAACATTGTAGCTAACAAGGCTCAATATATAGGACAGCCGTTTTCTATTCTTAAAAATAGTTTGCAAATTCAAGTCAAGTTTTTCTTCCCTTTTGCAAGTTTACCGTATGACAAAACCAAAGAAACTTCAACTCAATTTAGTTTTTATTTCCCACAAAATGCAGATGAAATGTATTTAACATACCCAAGTCTGCGAATATCTTGGCAACAATATTTAAATGCAAATCAGTCTAATATTATTCGTGCCACTAATAATAATAGAGGTCAATGGAATGTAGCAGCCTATAATTTTATAACAATGCAATAATAGCAGATATAAAAGTGAGGGAATGAATAAAATAATGGGTATTATTTTTTTTATTGCAGGCATTGCACAATTATGGAGAATGTTATTTGAAAAAGTAGTTTAGAAGTTATGAATTATAAGTGATGAATGATAAATTACACAATAATTCATAACTCATCATTAACTTTCACTTACCCATTTATCTCTTTCATCTGGTGAAAACTTCCATGGAGCAAAATTGTTTTCAATACTGCTGAACATGCTGTTCCATTCTTGCGGAGCATTGCTTTCTTCCATAATTAAATATCGGCGTAGTTGTGTAATAATATCTAATGGCGAAATGCTTACAGGGCAAGCTTCTACACATGCATTGCAAGTGGTGCAGGCTCTTAACTCTTCAACAGAAATATAGTTGTGTAGTAAAGATTTATTATCGTCTGTAAAAATTTTATGTACATTAATATTTTTTCCAATTTCTTCTAATCGGTCTCTTGTTTTCATCATTATAGTACGCGGACTTAATAATTTACCTGTGATATTTGCAGGGCAAGCAGCAGTGCATCTTCCACATTCTGTGCAACTATATGCATCTAATAAATTTTTCCAACTTAAATCAAACACATCTTTTGCTCCAAATTTTTTATGTTCTGTAGATGGTTCTGTTGGTGCTAATTCTGGCTGCATGGCATATAAAACTTCATTCTGTATATCAGGCATATTTTTCATTTTGCCTTGTGGTATTAGCCTTGCATAATAAGCATTAGGAAATGCAAGTAAAATATGTAAATGTTTGCTGTATGGTAAATAGTTTAAGAAAATAAATATGCCAGTAATATGCACCCACCAACAAGTTCTTTCAAACCAAACTAAACTTTGATTGCTAAAATTTTGTAATATGAAATGATAGTTTGATGAGATGATAAAATTACCAGTTAATGTTTCTCCGTAATGACCGTAACCTCTGCTTTGTAATAAAGTATCGCAAGCATTCATTTTTAAAAACAAAAACATTAAAATAATTTCGGTAATTAAAATATAGTTGGCATCGCTTCTTGGCCATCCGTTTAAATCTTTACTGGCAAAGCGTTTTAGCTTAATAATATTTCTTCTTATTAAAAATGTTGCACAAAAAATAATTACCAATACAGCTAATATTTCAAATGCATTAATTAATAAAGTATAAAAGTTGCCTAATGGTTTTGCAAATAACCTGTGTGTGCCTAAAATGCCATCTAATACAATTTCTAATACTTCAATATTTATAATTATAAAACCTGCATACACAAAAAAATGCATTACGGCTACTAATGGGTTTTTAAACATTTTCTTTTGCCCAAATGCTAATAACAAAACATTTTTCCAACGAAGGTTTTTGTTATCGTTTATTTCTTCATCTCTTCCTAAAAAAATATTTCTTTTTATTTGTTTTGCCTTTTTGCTAAATAAATAAACAGCAGTTATAGTTAATAAAATAAAAATTAATTGAGGCAGGTATTGCATAATGTTTTATTATGTTGCTAAGGTAAGTTATAGCACATTAATTTATAAATTGTTTAATTATAACCGAAAGTTTTATTTTTACTTATTGTATGAAACAGAAAAATTATTTGTTAGATAAAACACAGGCAGCATATAAATTACAAAGGCTTGCATTAGAAGTTGCAGAATGTTTGCAAGGAGATAATGCTGATTTAATAATTATTGGTATTCGCGATAGCGGAATGGTAATTGCCGATAAAATAAATTTATTGCTTAAACAATATTTATCTGTTTCTGTTGAAACAATAAGTGTAACGTTTAATAAAACAAAACCTACCGATATTGTTTTAAGCAAACCATTAAATTTTGATAATAAAAATATTTTATTGGTTGATGATGTTGCTAATAGCGGTAAAACTTTATTGTATGCGTTAAAACCTTTATTAAACTTCTATCCTAAAAGAATACAAACTTTAGTGTTGGTTGAAAGAATGCATAAACTGTTTCCTATAAAGCCCGATTTTGTTGGCTTATCTGTAGCAACAACTTTACAAGATAACATTGTTGTTGAAGTGGAAGGAACAGAAGTGTTAGGTGCTTATGTTTCTTAATTAGCTACTGCACTCAATGTTTCATTCCAAGCAACATTACTATAATCTTTTATAACATTATACAAAGTATCTCGCTCAACAGGCTGACGTTTTGCTTGTTTAATTAAAGTAACCAATTGTTCTGTATTCATGCTTGGTGTTTGTTCTTCACTGCCTGCCATGCTGTAAATTTTTGTTGTATCATCAATCGTTCCGTCTAAATCATTCACACCAAAACTTAAACTTAATTGAGCATTTTGTCTGCCCAACATTGGCCAGTACGCTTTTATATGATTAAAATTATCCATATATAACCTTGCTATTGCATACAAACGCATATCTTCTACAACAGATGTTTCAGGTACATGGCTCATATCATTATCTTTATTACGAAACTTTAATGGAATAAAAGTATTAAAGCCATTTGTTTCATCTTGTAACTGCCTTAACTTCTCCATGTGATCTACTCTATGCCAATATTTTTCAATATGCCCGAATAACATAGTTGCATTGCTATGCATACCTAATGTATGTGCTGTTTTATGAATATTTAACCAACCTTCTGCATCAACTTTATCTTCACAAATTTGTTGACGAATTTCAGGATGAAATATTTCTGCACCACCGCCTGGTAAAGATTGTAAGCCTGCATCTTTCAATATTTTCATTCCTTCTTCTACCGAAACTTTTGCTTTGCGAAACATATAATCTAATTCAACGGGCGTAAAACCTTTTAAATGTAAATCGGGTCTGTGTGCATGAATGGCTTTTAATAAATCTGCAAAAAAATGTAAATTCATTTTTGGATGAACGCCACCCACAATATGCACTTCTGTAACGGGCTGGTCATCGTATTTTTTTACAATGTTCAACATATCATCAATACTTAGTTCCCAACCTTCTTCTTTGTGTGCATATAAACGAGAATAGGAACAAAACTTGCAATTGAACACACAAATATTAGTAGGCTCTATATGAAAATTTCTGTTGAAGTAAGTTTTATCTCCATGCTTTTGTTCTCTAACAAAATTGGCTAATGCACCAACATAAGGTAGCGAAGCTTTTTCAAACAACAACACACCGTCATTAAAATTAATACGTTGGTTGTTAATTATTTTTTCTCCAATTAATTGTAATTCTTTATTTGAAGTATTAGAAACAATAGATTGTATAGGTGTATGCTCTTGCATCATGCTCAACAAATTTGGCTGCAAAGATATGTTTCAATGCACCAAAGTATTAAACGATATTTTGTAAAAAGAAAAGTGAAAATAAAAAACAAGAAAGCAGACCTTGTTTCTCTTTTTATGAATAAATAAATCCGTTCTAAAAAATAAAATTAAAAGTACATTCAATTTGGTTTGTGTGCTAAATATTTCGGTTTTACAATTTTGAGTGTAGTGAGAAATATCTTCAACTATATTTTATAGAACCATTAATGATTTATAACCGCCACTTCATTTGGGTTATGTTTATGTTTAAACATAATAGCAAACAAAATAGCAATTACTAAAGCATAGGCAGAAAATGAAAGCCAGATGTTGTGCCAATCTCTGGCTCCGTTATGTGTAAAAAATTTATCAATTACAATTCCACTTACTAAACCTCCAAAGAAAGCACCAAAGCCGTTTGTCATCATCATAAACAAACCTTGTGCACTTGAGCGTATAGAAGCTTTAGTATTTGTTTCAACAAATAATGAACCCGAAATATTAAAGAAATCAAATGCCATTCCATATACAATACAAGAAAGTACAATCATCCATAAACCATCTGCCGGATTTCCGTAAGCAAATAAACCAAATCGTAAAACCCAAGCCAACATTGATATTAGCATTACATTTTTTATTCCAAACCTTTTTAAGAAAAACGGAATGGCTAATATGAATAAGGTTTCACTCATTTGAGAAATAGACATAATAATGGTTGAATATTTTACCATGAATGATTTTTCGTACAGCGGATTTTTTGCAAACTCCGATAAAAAAACATCTCCATACATATTAGTAAGTTGTAATGCACCTCCTAAAAACATTGAGAAGATAAAGAACAAAGCCATTTTATAGGTACCAAATAATTTAAATGCATTTAACCCTAACTTCTCACTCAATTTTGCATTTTCAGAAATTAAATTTTGTGGTGGACACTTTGGTAAACTAAAAGAATAAATGCCCAATATAATTGCCGATACTGCTGCTATATAAAACATATTGGCAGAAGCTTTATTGCCAGATAAATTGGTAAGCCACATAGCAGCAATAAAACCAATTGTACCCCACACACGTATTGGCGGAAAAACTTTTACAACATCGTAATCGTTATTTTTTAAAATAGTATAAGCAACTGAGTTTGATAATGCAATAGTTGGCATATAACAAAGCATGGCTGCAAATATTACCCAATAAAATACTACAGAGTTGCTAACCTGCGGTAAATAAAACAAAGCCAATCCACTAAGTATATGCAGTATGCCGTAAAGTTTTTCTGCATTAATAAATTTATCTGCAATAATTCCTGTTAATGCAGGCATTAAGATTGATGAAATACCTAAGGTAGAAAATATAGCTCCAAATTCTGCACCACTCCATTGTTTTGTTCCAAACCAATAATTCCCAATTGTTATAAGCCATGCACCCCAAACAAAAAATTGTAAAAAGCTCATTATGGTTAAGCGAAACTTAATATTCATATAGCAGTTGTTTCAGTTAAGCGATGAAGATAATAAAATTGTAATTCAAACAATCAAACAATTCGGGCAATAAAAAAATCTCAACCAAATTATTCAGTTGAGATTTTTTGTTTCTTTTTATGTATAATTTATAAATGTGCCTGAATTTTTTTATCTAACACACTTTTAGGTACTGCACCAATTTGTTTATCTACAATTTTACCACCTTTAATAAATAAAATTGCCGGAATAGAAGTAATGCCGTAGTTCATACTAACATTAGGGTTATGATCTACGTTTAGTTTCCCAACATTTACTTTACCTGCATATTCTTTACTTAATTCTTCCACTACAGGGCCAATAGCACGGCAAGGTCCGCACCATTCTGCCCAAAAATCAACTACGGTTAGTTTATCACTTTCAATTACATCTTTCTGAAAGTTAGCATCTGTAAATTCTAAAGCCATTTTTTTACGTTTTAATTTTTATAATAATAATTTTTGGTACTTAGCAATAGTATTTCAATTAAACTGCTGTTGCGTCGCACACTTGTACTTTTTGTTTATTGTGCAACTAATTGCCAATAATAATACCAAATATAAAAATAAGCATGTTTTACTACCTAAATGACTTTTCCACCATTGTGTTTTATGACGAAGCTGCATACATAAACTGACACTGAGGCGTATTTATTTAATTTATTATTTTGCAACAAATAACCTCATCATGAAAAAAAATTATCTTCTTCTTCTTATTTCAATTGCTTTCTTATTTACGGCTTGTAATTTTTTTAGTACACCAATAAACGGCAATGGCAACTTATCTTCCGAAACAAGAAATATTTCATCTGCACAAAAAATAAAATTAGCAGGTAATTATAATGTTGAGCTTTCACAAGGCAACACTTCTTTAAAAATAAATACCGATGAAAATTTATTATCCTACATAGAAACTTATAACGAAAATGGTTGGTTAGTTATAAAAACAAAAGAACATTATCGTCTTTCATCATCTAATCCAATAAAAATTATTATTTCAACCGATAAGTTAGAAGCAATTAAATTAGCAGGAAGCGGCAACATAACAGGCACAACAAAATTTACCGGAGGAGATATGTTAGAAATTGCTATTGCAGGAAGTGGTAATGCTACTTTAGAAGTAAATACACCAAAAGTAAAAAGCAGCATTGCAGGTAGTGGAGATATTATTTTAAGCGGAGAAACCAAAGATGAAGAAATACATATTGCGGGGCATGGTAATTATAAAGCCATTAATTTAAAATCAGAAAATGCCGATGTGCATATTGCCGGAAGTGGTAACGCCAATGTATTTGCTGCTAATAAACTATCTATACATATTGCCGGAAGTGGAGATGTAAATTATAAAGGCAATCCAGCTATTAACAAAGAAATTGTAGGCAGCGGAAACATTAAAAAAATAGCTGAGAATTAATATTATTAATTGAAGTTGTAAAATAAAAGCGGCATTGAAATTTTCAATGCCGTTTTAGTGTAAGAATAGTTTTAATGTTTCTTTTTTTTTAATAATTATAGGTTAAGCTGCTCCCATTTTCTTTAATAATTTCATATTAGTTCTTTTGTGCATAAATTCATAAACTAATGTGTAAATAATTGGTAATATTAATAATGTAAGTATAGTTGATGTAATTAAACCACCAATTACAACTATTGCTAAAGGTTTTTGTGTTTCACTTCCAATACCTGTACTAATTGCAGCAGGCAATAAACCAATAGCAGCCATTAAGGCTGTCATTACAACGGGCCTTACTCTTGATACTACACCATGTAATATGGCTTGGTGTAAAGTCATTTTTGCTTCAAGATTTTTTCTAAATACACTTATAAGAATTACACCGTTTTGAATACATACACCAAATAAAGCAATAAAGCCAATACCTGCACTAATGCTAAAATTAATACCTGTAATGTGCAAGGCCAATATTCCGCCAATTAATGCAAAAGGAACATTTAATATGGTTAATAGAGCATCTTTTACATTACCGAATGTTATAAATAATATTAAGAAAATAGCTAATAAGCAAAGTGGTACAACATTCATTAAAGTTGCAGTAGCACGTTGTTGGTTTTCAAATTCTCCGTTCCAAGTTAATCTGTAGCCTTCCGGTAGTTTTACTGTTTCGCTAACTTTTTCTTGTGCTTCTTTAATAGTGCTTCCTAAATCTCTTCCTCTTATAGAAAATTTGACGGGTATGTATCTGCTGTTGTTATCTCGGTATACAAAAGCAGGACCTGTTAATGTTCTTATATTAGCAATTTCTTTAATAGGAACTTTGGCACTGTCTTGTGTAGGAATCATTAATCGTTCAATTTTTTCTTGTGTATCTCTAAAATCTTTTTGGTAACGAATTCTTATATCAAACTTTTTTTCTTCTTCGTATAATTGTGTGGCTGCTTTACCACCTAATGCCATTTCAATAACAGCTTGTGCATCGGCAGTATTAACGCCGTATAATGCCATTTTTTGTTGGTCTAATTCAATTCTAAATTCGGGCTGGCCTAAATTTCTTAATACTCCTAAATCTTCTATACCTTGAATTTTTGCTAATACTGCTTGAATTTGATTTGCCAAACTATCTAACGTATTAAAATTTTTACCAAAAATTTTAACGGCTAAAGATGCCGGAACACCTGCTACAGCTTCTTCTACATTATCTCGTATGGGTTGCGAATAATTTAGTAATAAACCAGGTAATTTTATAAGTTGCTTATCCATACTATCTATTAGCTTATCGGTTGTTACACCCTTACGCCATTCATCTTTAGGATATAAATCAACTGCAATTTCTACATTAAAAAAACCTTTGGGGTCTGTACCATCATTGGTTCTTCCTATTTGTGCTAATGTATGTTTTACTTCAGGAAATTTTCTAATAATAGCCGTCATTTTATCGGAAATTTCTTTTGATTGATTTAATGATGCACTCATTGGCAATTGAGCTTTTACCCATAATGCACCTTCATCTAACTCAGGTAAAAATTCGCTTCCTAAAAATTTAAATGAATAAAATGTAATGGCCATTATTATTGTGGCAATTAATAAACTTAGTTTAGGAACGCGATGTATTTTTTCATACAAAAATTTAATTCCTTTTTCAAAAAATGTAACAATAGGGTTATGTTTTTCTTTTACATTTTTCTTTAATAAAATACTTGATAGAGCAGGAACTAATGTTAGCGTAAAAATTAATGCACCTAATAAAGCAAAACTTAGTGTGTATGCTAAAGGCGAAAACATTTTGCCTTCTACTTTTTGAAATGCGAAAATGGGCACTAAGCAAGTAATAATAATTATTTTAGAAAAGAAGATGGCTTTGCCCATTTCTGTACCTACTTGTTTAAATAAACCCAGTTTAGCTAACTTATTAAATCTATCCATGCCTACTTCTCTTGCTCTATGGTCTAATGCAACAAATAATCCTTCAACCATTACAACGGCTCCGTCTATAATAATCCCAAAATCTATTGCACCCATTGAAAGTAAGTTGGCAGGCATTCCTTTTAAACGCATACACATAAATGCAAATAATAATGATAGCGGAATAATAATGCTTACAATAACAGTTGTTCTCCAATCTGCCATAAAAAGCATTACAATGCAGGTTACTAAAATAATGCCTTCAATTAAATTGTGAATTACCGTATGTGTTGCAAAATCCATTAGTGTTGTTCTATCATAAAAAGGAACAAGCTTTACATCTTTTGGTAATATATTATCGTTAATGTCTTTTACTTTTTCATGTACTCTATCTAATACTTCACTTGGGTTTTGCCCCTTGGTCATTACAACAATTCCTTCTAAAACATCACCTATTGTATCTTTTGAAACCTGCCCCAGTCTTGGCTTTCCGGCTTCTTTAACTTGTGCAAGATTTTTTACAAGAATAGGAACACTATTTATTTTAGTAACAATAATATTTTCTATTTCTGAAATACTGTTAAGCAAACCAATGCCTCTTACTACATAAGCTTGCCCGTTTCTTTCAATAACATCTCCTCCAACATTTATATTACTTTTGGCAACTGCGTTATATACATCTAAAGAAGATAAACCGTATTTTAATAAGTAGTTGGGATTTACACTTATTTCAAAACTTTTTTCTTCTCCGCCAAAACTGTTTACGTCTGCAACGCCGGGCACTCGTTTAAATTCTCTGTCTAACACCCAATCTTGAATGGTGTATAATTCTCTAATATTTCTGGTATTACTTTTTAATGTGTATCTAAAAATTTCTCCGGTTGGGCCGTAAGGTGGTTGTATATCGGGTTTAATACCATCGGGTAAATCTATATTGGCAACACGGCTAAACACTTGTTGGCGTGCAAATGCATCATCAACATTATCATCAAAAATAATTCTTATATAAGATAAACCGAATGATGATGTTGTGCGAAGGTTTGATTTTTTTTGAACAGATGCTAAAGCTGTTTCTAACGGAATGGTAACAAATTTTTCAACCTCTTCAGCACTTCTTCCTGCCCATTGTGTTATAATAATAACTTGTGTATTGGTTACATCAGGAAAAGTTTCTATGGGTGTATTTTTATAACTAATAAAACCAATTACCGCTAACACTGCTGTAAGAAAAAAAATGAAATAGCGGTGCCTGAGTGAAAAGTGTATAATGCTTTTTATAAATTTATTCATGTGAAATAACCTTAGGTAATGCGTTTAAAACAAACAGCATTAATTTAATAATTGTTGAAATATTAGTAACTCGTTTTTGGTAATAATTTGTTGCCCCGGTGTTAAACCCGATGCTAAATAAGTAATACCACCAACTGTTTTTAAAACAACTACTTCGGCAATTTTCATATTGCTTTTATTATTATACACAACAACAAAAGTTTTACCGTTTTGTGTTATTAATGCAGTTGTAGGAATACAGGTTACTTGTGTATTTTCTTTATTGTTTACTACTACTTTGGCAAACATTTCGGGTTTTAATAATAACTCGTTATTGGGTAGTTTAATTCTAACTCTTAATGTTTTATTTGTGGGGTCTAATACTTCGCTAACCTTATCAATTTTTCCTTTAAAAATTTTGTTGGGATAGGCTAAGGTACTTACTTCAACATTATAACCTTCTTTAACATTGGGAATATCTGCTTCAAATACATTTGCATTTATCCAAACTTCTTTTAAATCTGAAATTGTATATAAATTATCGCTCATATCTTGCCTAATATAATTTCCTGTATTTACTTTTTTTTCTACAACATAACCATTAATAGGTGATGTTAAAACATAAGTACCTGTTGCATTGGTATGATTTCCGCCATTAATATTTAAAGTAGCTTCTAATTTTCTTTTAACGGCTAAAGTTTTTTGGTAATTCTGTGTGGCTTCTGTTAAATCACTTTCGCTTGCAAGCCCGCTTTTGTATAATGATGTTGCTTTATCTAATTGTTTTTTTGCTATTTTAATATCTGCATCTGCACTTGATATATCTGCATAATTACCTGCAATATCTGCACTTTTAATTACTGCTAAAACTTGCCCTGCAGTTACTTTATCGCCTATGGTTACTTTACTTTCTATTACTTGCCCGCTATTGCGTGGAAATACTTTGTTTACTGTGTTTTCATTAAAACTTACTTCTCCACCTAAAGTAAGTGTATTATCTATATTGCATAAAGTGGCAGTATCAATAGTAATCATTTTTGCCATTGTATCACTTAGCTCAAATGCTTTTTCTTTTACTGTTTCAGGTTGCTTTTTTTCTTTACAAGCTGTAACTATTAAAATTAGTAAACTGCTTAGTATGTATATTTTTCTTTTAATCATTCTTCTGTATTTTAAGTAACATAACTTTTATAAAAGTATATGCAGGGGTTTAAATTATTTAGCTATTAATATTTTTATTTACCGCAACTGAAATAATATTGCTACAATTATTCTTTGGTTAATTCTTCATTATCCATAAAATTTGATTTGTATTTTTCATTAATATTTTTATAACTCCACGCAAAAATGGAAGGAAATACCCATAATGAAAATAGCATTGCACAAAGTATTCCGCCAATTACAACTCTTGCCAAAGGTCTTGAACTTTCTGAACCAATACCGTGCGATGTTGCAGCCGGCAATAAACCAATAGCAGCCATCATTGCCGTCATCATTACTGGGCGTATTCTTGAATTTACACCTAACTTAATTGCAGTGTATAGTGAGTTAGATTTGCCTTTTATTTTATCGAGGTTTTGTTTAAATACCGTTATTAATAAAACGCCATCTTGAATACAAATTCCGAACAATGCAATAAAACCAATACCTGCCGAAATACTAAAATTAGTGCCTGTAATATGTAATGCAAATAATCCTCCTACAATTGCAAATGGTACGTTTAAAAAAACCAATGCTGCATCTTTTAAATTGCCAAACATGGCAAATAGTAATAAAAAAATTAATGCAAGACTTATAGGCACCACTTGTGCTAATCTTGTTTCTGCTCTTTTTTGATTTTCAAAATCTCCTTGCCATGCCATATTGTAACCACGTTTTAAGCTAACAACTTTACTAACTTTTTCGCGAGCTTCTGCAATGGTGCTTCCCATATCTCTTCCACGAACAGAAAATTTTAAAGCAGAATAACGTTCATTATCATCTCTAAAAATTAAGCAGGGCCCCGTTTTTTGCGTTATAATAGCAATTTCTTTAATAGGAACTTTAGAACCACTTTGTGTGGGAACAAGAATGTTTCCAATATCGTTAGGGTTTTTTCTAAACTCTTCAGGAAACCTAACTCTAATATCAAATGTTTTTATTCCTTCATATAATGTTGATGCAGTTAAACCACCAATTGCCATGGCAACAACCGAATTAGCATCGGCCGTTGATACACCGTATAATGCCATTTTTTGTTGGTCTAAGCTAATATCTAATTCTGGTTGGCCAATATTGTATATAATGCCTAAATCTTCAATGCCTTTTACATTTTTTAAAACATTAAATACTTCGCCAATTTTTCCTTCCATATAATTTAAAGAATCTCCATATACTTTTACGCAAATAGAACCTTTTACACCAGAAACGGCTTCTTCAACATTATCCATAATTGGTTGAGAGAAATTTAAGTTTACGCCGGGAATAACTGATAATTTTTTATTCATCTCATCAATTAATTCTTCTTTAGAAATTTTTGGTTTCCAATCTGCTTCCGGATAAAGCATTACAGAAAATTCGTTGTTATAAAAACCTGCAACGTCTGTTCCATCATCGGGTCTTCCTGTTTGTGAAACACAATATTTTACTTGCGGAAATTGAATTACAATATCTCTTGCTTGTTTGGCTACTTGGACAGATTTTTCTAACGAAATACTATACGGCGTTTGAATACGAAGCCAAATAGAACCTTCATTTAATTCGGGTAAAAATTCAGAGCCTAAATATTTGAAAGAATAAAATCCAACTATCATTACAAGAAAGGAAAGTGGTATAATAATTTTTCTGAGTTTGAAAAATTTTACAAAACCGTTTAGCATAAAGCTGGTTAAATGATGCACAAACGGATTGTGTTTTTCTTTTACATTTTTCTTTAACAATAAACTTATTAAAACAGGAACTAATGTTAGCGTAGTAATTAATGCACCTAACAAAGCAAAACCTAAAGTATATGCTAAAGGCGAAAACATTTTTCCTTCTACTTTTTGAAAAGAGAAAATGGGTAATAAGCCTGTTATAATAATTACTTTGGCAAAAAAGATTGCTTTACCTAATTGTGCTCCGTTGTTTTTTATTAAACCCAGTTTGGCAATTTTATTAAACCTTGCCATACCAAGATCTCTTGATTTATGATCGAGTACAACAAACATTCCTTCAACCATTACAACGGCTCCATCTATAATAATTCCAAAATCTACTGCACCTAAAGAAAGCAAGTTGGCACTCATTCCCATTAAATTCAAACAAATAAATGCAAACAGTAAAGACATAGGTATAATGATAGATACAATTAATGTTGTACGCCAATTAAACATAAATAACGATACCAATAAGGTAACCAATAAAATGCCTTCAACTAAATTGTGTAATACCGTATGTGTAGCATATTCAATTAAATCTGAACGCTCGTAATAAGGAATAATTTTGGTATCGGCAGGTAATACGGTTGAATTGAGTTGATTAATTTTTTGGTCTATTGCATTAATAACTTTTGAAGGATTTTCTCCTTTACGCATTAATACAATTGCTTCTACAACATCATCTTCATCGGTTATATTTCTTTTTCCGTTTTTATCATACAAACCATCTGCTCTTGCAACCCAACCTAATCTTGGTACGTTTGATATTTGAACATCTGCAACATCTTTTACTAAAACCGGAACACCGTTATTGTTAGTAATAATAATATTTTTTATTTCATTAATATCATTTAACAACCCAATACCGCGTACAACATAAGCTTGATTGTTTTGAATAATAACATCTCCTCCAATATTGATATTTGTTTTTTGAACGGCAGTAAAAACATCTAAAGGTGTAATACCGAGTGAAGTTAATTTTTCAGGGTCTGCTTTTATTTCGTAAGTTTTTGTTTTTCCTCCAAAACTTACAATATCGCCAACGCCGGGCACGGCCCTTAATCTTCTATCAATAACCCAATCTTGTATTGTTTTTAATTCTCTTGCATCTCTAACACTGCTTCTTAATGTGTATCTGAAAACTTCTCCGGTTGGGCCTGTTGGTGGTTGCACTGAAGGTAAAATACCTGTAGGTAATGTGGCATTTTGTAACAAGTTCATTACTTGTTGCCTTGCTTGTGGGTCTTTTACATCATCATCAAAAATTAATTTTACATAAGATAATCCGAAAATAGAAGTGGAGCGTAAACTTATTTTTTGTTGAACAGGGTTTAAAGCAATTTCAATAGGAATGGTAACAAACTTTTCTACTTCTTCGGCACTTCTGCCGGGCCATTGTGTAATAATACTTATTTCGGTGTTGGTTACATCTGGAAAAGCCTCAATAGGCATATTTTTAAATGTAACTATTCCTATTAATATTAAAGCAAATGAAGAAAGAAGTATAAAGTATTTATTTTTTAAGGAGAAAGCAATAATGCTTTTTAATACTTTAATCATAAATTATTTTTAAACTATTCAATTAATTGTTAAGTGCTTCGTAAATAAGAATGGCATCTGAAGCAATTACTTTATCGCCTACATTAATTCCGTTAGCTAAATACACTTTATTGTTATAAATGCTTTGCACATTAACGGGTGTAATTACGGCATTTCCGTTTCCTTGATATTTAAGAACATAATATTGACTGTTATCGAATATTAAAGATTTTTTAGAAACGCATAAAGATTGTTTGTTGTTTTTATCTGTAACCTGAACGCTGGTAAACATTAAAGGCTTTAAAGCATAATCGTTATTTGCAATTACAATACGCACTTTCATTACTTTGTTAGTAGGGTCTAACACATTAATTATTTTATCAATTCTTCCTCTAAAAATTCTATCAGGGTAGGAGAGTGTGGTAATGTTTACTGAATCGCCTAAATGTATTGCGTTAATATTTGATTCGTACACATTTGCTTGTACCCAAACATTTTTTAAATCTGAAATGGTGAAAAGGTTGTTACCATTATCGCTACGTATAGCCATGTTATTGGTAACATTTTTTTGAACAATAAAACCACTAAGCGGTGCTTTTATAATATAATTGCCTTGTGTGTTGTTGCCATTTATTTTTAAAACTCTTTTAATATATTCTAATTGTGCTAATGCTTGGTCGTAATTGGCTTGTGCATTGGTAACATCTAATTGAGATGCTAAACCACTTGCAAACAAATCTTTTTGTGCATCTAATTGTTTTTTTGCTGTGGTAATATTTGTTTCGGCAACTATAAGGCTATTGCTGTAACCCGCCATCTCACTGCTTTTTACGGTAGCCAGTGTTTGTCCGGTAGTTACATAATCTCCTAATTGTACTTTTACATCTTCAACATTACCACTTACTAATGGATATATATTTACTTGATGTTCTTGGTCAAAATCTACACTGCCTGTAAGCGTTAAAGTATTTACTAAGGGGCAAGTTTTTACAGTATCAAACTGCATTTTTTTTAGTAAAGAATCTGGAATAACATATTGTATTCTATCAGAAGAAGTTGTTTTTTCTTTTTCTGTTTTACAACTAAAAAAAAGTGTAGATAATAATAATAAACTGGTTATATTTTTTAAAAAAATAGTCATACTAAAAATTGTATTTATTTTTAAATTAATACATGGCTGCTCCTGTATAGAAATTAATATCTTCAAAAGCCTGCACCCTGTTGTATTGTATATTGTTTAATTGAAGTGTGTTTTGTTTGTAAGAATCATAAAAATCTAAGAAATCTAACAAACCAATATTTCTTTTTTGATAATTTATTAATACTTCGTTTAAAAGCCGTGCAAAATCTTTTGGAAATTTTGTATCAATGGTTTTATACATTTTTTGATTATCAATACTTTTTTGCACGGCTCTAAAAACCTGCTCTTCTACAGAGGCCTCAACACTTTTTTGTGAAGCAGTGTTCATATTAATGGTAGATTTCGCAGATTTTATGTTTCCTTGATTTCGACTAAAAAAAGGTAAATCGATAGCTAAGTTTGCTGATTGAAAACTTGCTACATATCCGCCATATCTCTGGTAAGATAATCCTGCAGTTAAATCAGGAATAGCTAAAGATTTTTGATAACTTAAATTTAGTTTACTAATATCAGTTGTTTGTTTTGCAATTTGCAAATCGGTTCTGTTTTTATAAGCCGTATCAATTAATGTAGCTAACGGATATTGTAATGGGTTTAAATTTTCAATTGCTTTTAAATCGGGTAAAGGGTTTATGTATATAGGTTTAATTTGAAGTATTAATCTTAATTCACTTTGTGTATCATTTATTTGATTAATTAAATCATTATACTCACTTTGTAAACTATATAATTGTGCTTGTATGCGAACTACTTCTTTCTCGGCAATATATCCTTTATCTTTTTGCTGATTAAATGCTTTTACAATTTGTTGCAGTGCACTAATTTCTTTGGCATATACTTTTGCAGATTCTTGTAAATAATAGATATTATAAAAATCTGATCGTAAAGTATATTTTAAAGTTCTTAATAAATCATAAAACTGATATTCTGCAAGCTTTGCATTTGCTTCTGCTACTTTAACCGATTTGTTTCTTTTACCTGCTAAAATAATTAACTGCGAAACAGTTACACCATAATCATTTTGTTTTAAAAACCCTACCGAGTCAAACCTACCCTGAACATCATGAACGGGTAATATTGGCCCGTTGTACATTGAAATGTTTGGATTAGGATAAAGCTTTGCTTGAATTACCAAAGCCTTTTGTGCATCTATATTATACTTTTGAGATAACAAGAGAAAGTTATTTTTTAGAAACATACTTTCTGCATCTGCCAATTTTAAACTTATTGTATCTACAGTAGTTTTTATGTTTAATGAAGGCGATTGTGATAATGCTGTTGAACACATTATTTTTACCACTAAGGTTATAAAGACTATACGCTTTATTTGTTGCATAAAAGTTTAATTGAAGTGTTCTAAAATTAAAAAAATAATTAATAAGTTATTATTGCTTTTACTTAAATAAAAAGCAATGACGTGTATTAGAATAAATATTAATACACAGTTAAGTTACCATAAATAATTTTGCTTAGCAAGTTGCTTTAGGCGGATGAGGAATAATTTCGGCATACCAATTTGTAAAATTGTGTTGCCTGTAATTATTGTATAAAGTATTTTTTAATAAATCTGAAACAGTTAATTCAGAACAATTTGAATTGTATAATAAATTGAATGTAAGAAATTTTAAAACAAAAGTTACTTCACCTTTATCGTGGTCTCCATTACTGCCGGTTTCGGGAATTGCATCTTTTTTACCCAATACAACTTCGGCAATATATTCTGTTACAGAATTAATAACGTTTAGTGGTTGATGATTGGCAGTTAATGTAATGGGAATGTTTTGAGCAAATAAACCAATATTAAGTAATTGCACTGCTACTACAAATACTATTATTCTTATTCCTATCTTTTTTAATTTACCATTCATTTGCTATGTAAAGGTATTTATAAAAACGTATTAATAGTATGTTAATGTAATAAACTAAGCCTTTTTTAATAGGCATTAAAAAAGGCTTGCACATTTTGCACAAGCCTTTTGTATTTAGTTTTTATTTTTATTTCTATTTTCTATTTCTATTTCTATTTCTTTTCTTGTTTACCTAATGGTTTATTTTTTGCAAAATCTACCAATATTGGTGCTGCCACAAATATTGAAGAATAAGTTCCGGTAACAACACCTATTAGCATTGCAAATGAGAAGCCGCGTGTTACTTCTCCTCCAAAAATAAATAAAATTAAAATGGTTAAGAATACCGTTAATGAAGTCATTATGGTACGGCTTAATGTTTGGTTAATAGCTTTATTAATAATTTGTGCGTTGCTTTCTCCTCTAAACAATCTACTGTCTTCACGAATACGGTCGTAAACAATAATAGTATCATTCATAGAGAAACCAATAACTGTAAGTATAGCTGCAATAAAATGCTGATCTATTTCTAACGGGAAAGGAACAATTTTTCGTGCAAAACTGAATACAATTAATGTAACCAACACATCGTGCAATAAAGAGAAAATGGTGCCTAAACTATATCTCCAATCGCGGAATCGAATAAAGATATATAAACAAATCATAATAATTGCAAATATGGTTGCTTTGGTTGCACCGCTTTTTAAATCGTCTGATATGGTTGGTAAAACAGTTTGTGTACTTTGTTTGTATTTGCCATCAAACTCGGTATAGGTAAGGTTTTCAGGTAAATATTTTTTTAAGCCGGTAAACAAAGTTCTTTCAACTAATGAATCAATATTTTTTCCTGTTTCTTCAATTTTGTAGGCAGTAGTAATATTTAATTGGTTTGCATTGCCTACTGTTTTAATTATTGGAGCTTCACCTTCAAATACTTTTTTCAAGTCGTCTAAAACAGCTTCTTGCTTAACAGGTTTATCAAACTTAACAGTATAGCTTCTTCCGCCTTCAAATTCAACACCTTTATCAAAACCATTAAAGTATGAAGCTATACCTAATACAAATATTACAGCCGAAATTGAATAGGTAACTTTTCTATATTCAATAAACTTATAAGCAGCATGTTTAAATATTTTTTTAGATATTGGAGTGAAATATTCAAAGTGTCTGTTTTTATTTCCTGCATACATATCGGTAATTAATCTTGATACCAATATTCCGCAGAATAATGATAATAGAATACCAATAATTTGTGTGGTTGCAAAACCTAATACAGGGCCTAAACCAAAGTAGGCCAATATTATTGCAGTTAATAAACTGGTAACGTGTGCATCTAATACCGGAGCTAATGAACGTTTGTAACCATCGTTTACCGCAGTGGCATAACCCTTTCCTTTGGTAAGTTCTTCTTTAATACGTTCAAAAATAATTACGTTGGTATCTACTGCCATACCAATGGTTAATACTAAACCTGCTATACCTGCAGCAGTTAGTGTAAAACCCATTGCCGTTAAAATACCTATAGTAAATAACAAATTTAAAATTAATGCAATATTTGCAACCCATCCGGCAGAGTTATAATACAATAACATTAAACCGAATATGATAATGAATGAAATAATGAACGATAAAATTCCGCCTTTAATAGCAGCCTCGCCTAATGTTGCACCAATTTCTTGGCTTTGTACAATTTTAGCAGGTGCAGGTAATTTACCCGTCATTAATATTTCAGATAAATCTTGAGCTTCTTGCACGGTAAAGTTTCCACTTATTTGTGAGTTACCACCTGTAATAGCACCATTTACATTAGGAGCAGAATACACTACATTATCTAACACAACTGCAATTGGATGGTTTACATTTTTTGCAGTCATTTTAGCCCATATAGCTGTTCCTTTGCTATCCATTTGCATAGAAATTGCGGGTCTTCCACGTTCATCATAATCAGGAAATGCAGTTATGCCTTCTCCGCCTAATTCTGCTTGCCCATTATCTAAAGTTTTTATAGCATATAATGCTAATATGTTTTTTGTTTTAGAAGGGTCATCACTATTTTCCATTTTTCCAAACATAAAAACAAGGTTAGAAGGGAATTTGCTTTTTACGGCTTCCATTCTTATATATGTACTAAAAGTTCCCGTATCTTTTGTTTGAATGTATGCAATAGCTGCAGGATAAATTGTTTTGCCGTTTGATTGGTATGGTTGCGGGCCTGCTACTAACAAGCCTGTTAATGGGTTATCGGTTGGCTTTGCTTTAGCAGAAGTATCTGCTGTGTTAGTTGTTGTTGTATTTTTTGCAACATCAGATAAGTTTACACTTTTGGTTGTATCTGTTTTTGCTACAACAGTTTTTGTTTTTGCTGTATCTTTTTTCTGAGATGAAGAATCAACTGGTTTTACTCCACTTAAATAATCTTTTACGGCTTTATTAGCTGCTTCTAAACCTGAGCGTAATTCTAGAGTTTCAACAGTATATACTTCAAAGAATTGAAGGTTGGCAGTTGATTGTAAATAAGATTTTACTCTTTCAGGGTTATTAGCACCTGCTAATTCAATATTTATAATTCCTTTGCTTTCATCTGGATTAATGTTGGGAGATGATACTCCGAATTTATCAACCCTTGTACGAATAATTCTAACTGTATTTTTAAATGCAGCATCAGCTTGTGTTTTTAAATAATTCACTACCTCACGTTCAGATGAAGTAAATTTTATTTTGCCACTGCTTTGTGCACTAAAGAACGGAGCTAAGTTGCCCGAAGGATTTGCTTTTTTATATTCTTCAATAAATAAACTAATTAAATCTGCACCACTATTGGCTTTGCGTGTAATAGCATTATTTAATGCAGCATTAAATTTTTCGTCTTTAGGATAATTGGCTAAAGATTTTATTAAACCATCTAAACCAACTTCCATGGTTACACTAATACCACCTTGTAAATCAAGACCTAATTGAAGTTCTTTATCTTTTGCACTGCGGTAGGTAGTCCATCCAAACGGACCAATTTTTACATCATTACTACTATCAAGCATGTGCCTAACTAAACTATCTTTTGCTTGTTTTAAAGTATCGGCATAAGCTGCTCTTAATTCTGCACTTGCCGGATATTTTTGTTCCGGTGTAAGGGCAAATAAATTTTTTACTTGCTTATCGGCTTTTTGGTTAATTGTTCCTTCGTAACTACGAACAATCCATGTAAACGATAGGGTATAAACACAAATTAAAATAAGGGCAATCGCAAAAAATCGCACTAAACCTTTCAGTTGCATACTACGGGTTTTAATTTTTTAAGTGGGCAAAGATAGGGGAATGAGAATGATATTTATTCAGAAAATACAAGCCTGAAAAATGTGTTGAAATTCTATGAAATAAATTTGGTGTAGATTATTAGTGGTAAGTTATACTGAAGGGTTTTGTTTCTTCTTTTTTGCCAATAATTCTAAATACTGTTGTTCGTACTGCTCCCATCTGTATTGCCTGTAGAAATAAGCAATAAACACAGCAATTATTATAATAGTAAATAGAAAAAGAAAAGGGTTAAGCTGTGTATTGGCTACCATATTGGCACGCTGATACCAACCAATAGCAAGTAATAATACAATACCTATACCTATAAATAACCCGCGTGATAAGCCTTTTATAAATTGCATTAAACTTTTTTTATCGTGTTCTCTTGCCTTTTCCCAATAGGTTATAAATTGTTCTTCTTTTTCGCTAAGCATATTGCAAAAGTATTAAACTTATTTATTCTTAATAAAATTGAAATAAGTAAATATTGAAACACCTTATTTTCGCAAGTAATAAGTTTATTTATTTTTTATGCAATTATTAAAGCAGCGTGGCATTTTAATTTTTTGGGCAGTACTATTACTTGATTGTTATTGTATTTACAGCAATAACCATGAATACCGACTGTTTACAAAAACTTTATTAGTGCCTTTAATTGGATTTTTTATTTTTTTAAATGCTCGCCGTAATGCTTATCCAACTACAAAAACTTTATTGTTTTTTGCTTTAATAGCTGCATGGATAGGAGATATTTTATTATTGAATAATGGAAGCACTTCTTTTCTTTTAGGAATGGGTTGCTTTTTTATTTTTCATGTTTTAATAGGAATTGTTTTTTACAGATTAAAAAAGTTAAACTTAGAAAAATGCCAAGAAGCTTTTCTTGCACTAATTGTATTTATTGTTGCGGCCATTGCACTTTTAAAATTTTTAAAATATAGTTTACCGCACGAAATGAAAGTACCTGTAATTATTTATATGGTAGGTTTAGCTTTTATGTTAATTATGGTAGCTAACCAAATGAGTAATAGTTTTAGAAGAATTAATACACTTTCTTTTTTCTTACCTGCTGCTGCATTATTTATTGGTTCAGATGGAATATTGGTTGTATCAAAATATAGGTTTGATGATATTCCGTTTTTAGATGTAGTGGTAATGCTTAGTTATGGTTATGCACTTGCATTATTGGGGCAAGGGTTTACCAAAATGTTTAAAGGTTAAAATATTTATATATTTAATTGATTCTGTTTAAAAGATTATTGAAAATAAAAAATCCTCGAATATATTATCGAGGATTTTTTGTTTGATATTGTATTCGGTTTAACCGTTTAATATTAATAACCCATTCCGCCCATATCTGGAGCAGGAGCGTGGCTGTGTGCCGCTTCTGGTTTAGGTTTATCTGCAACTACTGCTTCGGTAGTTAATAACATACCTGCTATTGAAGCAGCATTTTCTAATGCAACACGGCTTACTTTAGTTGGGTCAATTACACCAGCTTTAAATAGGTTTTCAAAAACTTCTGTTCTTGCATTAAAACCAAAATCTCCTTTTCCTTCTTTAATTTTTTGTACAACTATTGAACCATCAATTCCTGCATTAATTGTTAAGGTACGAATTGGTTCTTCTAATGCACGTTTTACTATAGCCATACCTGTTTGCTCGTCTGCAATTTGACCTTTTACTTTTGTTTCAAGGCTCTCAATTGCACGTATATAAGCAACGCCACCACCAGGTACAATTCCTTCTTCTACTGCTGCTCTTGTTGCATGTAAGGCATCATCTACTCTATCTTTCTTTTCTTTCATTTCAACTTCTGTAGCAGCACCAACATATAATACAGCAACACCACCTGCTAACTTAGCTAAACGTTCTTGTAATTTTTCTTTATCGTAATCAGATGTTGTATTTTCTACTTGTGCTTTTATTTGATTTACTCTTGCTGTAATATCTGTTTTCTTGCCTTTACCGCCAACTATTGTAGTGTTGTCTTTATCAATAGTTACAGAAGCAGCTTGACCAAGAGAACTTAAATCAGCACCTTCTAATTTGTGTCCTAATTCTTCGCTAATTACTGTACCTGCTGTTAAGATAGCAATATCGGTAAGCATTTCTTTTCTTCTATCGCCAAAGCCAGGAGCTTTAACTGCTGCAACTTTAATTGTGCCACGTAATTTGTTTACTACTAATGTTGCTAATGCTTCTCCTTCTAAATCTTCTGCAATAATTAATAATGGGCGACCGCTTTGTGCAACTTTTTCTAAAATGTGAAGAATATCTTTCATTGCAGAAATTTTCTTATCATAAATTAATATGTAAGGATTTTGCAATTCTGCTTCCATTTTTTCGCTGTTGGTAACAAAATAAGGAGAAATGTAACCTCTGTCAAACTGCATACCTTCAACAACATCAACAGTTGTATCTGTACCTTTTGCTTCTTCAACAGTAATAACACCTTCTTTACCAACTTTACCAAATGCTTCTGCAATTAGTTTACCAATAGTTTCATCATTATTAGCAGAAATAGTTGCAACTTGTTGAATTTTTTTGCTATCGCTTCCAACTGTTTGAGATTGAGATTTTAAATTCTCAACAACTAAACTAACAGCTTTATCAATACCACGTTTTAAATCCATTGGGTTTGCACCTGCTGCTACCATTTTTAACCCTTCACTAATAATGCTTTGAGCTAAAACGGTTGCAGTTGTTGTACCATCTCCCGCAATATCAGCAGTTTTAGAGGCAACTTCTTTTACCATTTGTGCACCCATGTTTTCAATAGCATCTTCTAATTCAATTTCTTTAGCAACAGTAACACCATCTTTAGTTACTTGCGGTGCACCGAATTTTTTTTCAATCACTACATTACGTCCTTTTGGTCCTAATGTAACTTTTACAGCGTTGGCTAAAGTATCAACGCCTTTTTTCATTTTATTTCTTGCTTCTATTTCGAAGTAAATTTGTTTTGCCATTTTTATTCAATTAAGAATTAATAATTTGTAATTAAGATTTTTTTTAATGAGTATTTGGCAATTATACAATTGCTAAAATGTCGCTTTCTCTCATTATTAAATAATCTGCGCCTTCAATTTGAATTTCAGTACCAGCGTATTTGCCATACAATACTGTATCGCCTGCTTTAACTGTTATGGGTTCATCTTTTTTGCCTGTACCTGCTGCAACTACAACGCCACGTTGTGGTTTTTCTTTAGCAGTATCTGGAATAATAATGCCACCTGCTGTTTTTTCTTCGGCGGCGGCTGGTTTTACAATCACTCTATCGTGGAGTGGAGTTACTTTCAGCTTTGGAGTAGCCATAATTGTATAGTTTTTAATTGATGAAAAATTTTTCGTTGCTATTGTATCAATTTGTTTGCCATTGAAATTAAAAAAGTCAAAATTTCAGTTTTATTGTTTTTCTTCTAAAATCTTTAAAACTATTGACAGCAACGGGCGGCGAAGATGCATTTTTTTTTGAAAACACAATGCCAAATTTTCATTATTGGCAATAATCTGCATAATGCTTTACATTCGCAGCCAAATTAAAGATCTTTAGCAGATGATTAGTAGGAGAAATATTAGGGTTAAAGTAATGCAGTTATTATACGTTATTGAAAGTGCAGGCGGACAAACTGCCATTAAAAACCCTGTTGATGAATTGCACAAACAGTTTGATAAAAGCAGTGAATTATTTATTAGCTTACTTTATTATATTACCGAAGTAGCACGTTATGCAGAAATAGATGCCAAACAAAGAGCCTCTAAAAATATTCCTACTTACCAAGATTTAAACATTAATATAAAAATTGCGGGAAACGAATTAATGTGGAAGATTTTAGAATCTTCTTCTTACCAAAAATTAATAGAACAATTTAAACCCGAAAATTTTATTGATAGAGAATGGGTGCGTAAGTCTTATAATGAATTGGTTGAAACAAAAGAGTACAAAGAATATATTGCTTTGCAAAGCAGAGAA
This sequence comes from Bacteroidota bacterium, assembly GCA_018267725.1. GTDB lineage: Bacteria > Bacteroidota > Bacteroidia > Chitinophagales > Chitinophagaceae > CW01. The sequence continues at coordinate 161,399 of JAFDXY010000011.1, read as the reverse complement.
ACCAAACAAGAAAAAGAAATTCTTGAATTTATATTTACACAATTAGTTGCAGCTAATGAAATAGTTGAAAGTTATTTTGAAGAAAAATTTGCTAATTGGCAAGATGATATTGAAATGATTGGTCAGTTAATAATTCAATATTTGCAAAAACCCAATACCAATATTACACAAATGATGACCAAAGACAAATGGGAATATGCAAGAACATTACTTACAACCGTTTCAGATAAAAAAAATTATACGTTAGAATTAATTAAACCCAAATTAAAAAATTGGGATGCAGACCGTGTGGCTTTATTAGATATGATTATTTTAGAAATGGGAATTTGCGAGTTATTATATTTTGAAACCATTCCTACAAAAGTTACTATTAATGAGTATATAGATTTAGCCAAAGATTACAGCACACCACAAAGCGGGCAATTTGTAAACGGTATTTTAGATAATATTCATAAAGAACTTACTGCTGCCGGAAAAATTCATAAAACCAATTTTAAAAACCGAAAAGCTTAACTATTACATTTGCAATTAAAATAAACACATGAAAAAAGTATTTGTTTTTATATGTTTAGTTATAATACTAACTGCATGCACTAATGGCAATCAGCCAAACAGTGCAGTAGCAAAGGCTTTGGCAGATACTACCAATTATACAACCATTGCATGGAAAGATAGTGTTGTAAATTTTGGAACTATAAAACAAGGCGAAAAAATAGAAATAAAATTTTATTGCAAAAACACAGGCAATAAACCTTTAATATTAGTAAACGTAAAACCAACTTGCGGCTGCACTGTGGCAAGCTACACTAAAGAACCTATTGCACCCGGTGCAGAAGGCACTGTAATTGCAGGTTTTAACAGCGAACATTTTTGCGGAACAGTACATAAAACTGTTATTGCTACTGCCAATACAAAAGAAAGATCAGATTATAATTTACAGTTTACAGGCAATATTACCGATTGCCAAAGCAACGATAAGGTTGTGCAACCACATCCCGTTGATGAAAAAAAGAAAAATTAAATTTTTATACACTCAATCAAACAAAACAACATGTTGAATTCTATTTTTTTAATGGCAGGAAACGGCCAACAAGGCGGCAACCCAAGTTTTTCTTTAATAATGATGGTAGGCATTATTGCCGTGTTCTATTTCTTTATGATTCGCCCACAAGCTAAAAAAGCAAAAGAGCAAAAAAAGTTTATAGAAAATTTACAGAAAGGAGATAAAATTGTAACCATTGCCGGCATACATGCAACTGTAAATAAAATTAATGAAGACGGCACTTTACAAATTGAAGTAAACCCTGGCAGTTATTTAAAAATTGAAAAAAGTGCTATCAGCCAAGAGTGGACAGCCGCTATTAATAAAGTAGCTGCACCTGCTAAATAAAATTAATTAAAAGCATTAACTAAAATCCGAAATTTGAAATAAGTTTCGGATTTTTTATGTTACCAACTTTTGTTTTTCATAACCTTGTTTTGCATTGTACACTTTTGTGCAGCATATCTATTCGTTAAAAAACAACTTTTTTACTCATGCTTAAAATAGGAATAACAGGTGGCATTGGCAGTGGCAAAAGTACTGTTGCAAAAATGTTTCAAACACTGGGTATTCCTGTATTTAATGCCGATGATGCTGCCAAAACAATTATGAATGAAGATAAAGAACTTAAAGAAAAAATTATACAAACTTTTGGTGCAGCAACTTATACAAACGGAATTTTAAACAGAAAGTATTTAGCCCATATTGTTTTTAATAATGCATTTGAATTAGAAAAATTAAATGCTTTAGTGCATCCTGCTGCTATTGCAAAAGGTATAAAATGGGCTGCACAACAAAATGCTCCATACATTATAAAAGAAGCAGCCTTAATGTTTGAAGCAGGTTCTGCTTTTAATTTAAATTATGTTATTGGCGTAAGTGCTCCGCAACATTTACGCATTCAAAGGGCCATGCAACGCGATAATATTTTGCGAGAAGAAGTTTTAGCAAGAATGAATAAACAAATTGATGAAACTATTAAAATGAAATTGTGCGATTTTGTTATTGTGAATGATGAACAACAAATGGTTATTCTGCAAGTATTACAATTGCACCAACAATTTTTAGCAATAGCAAACAATAAACAAATTCAATAATATTTTATTTAACAGCAAGCAAGAGTGTTTTAATGCAAAAGAAAAAATTAAACTTAGTAATTTTTATTTTAGGACTTTTAACTGCCATTGGCCCTTTTTCTATTGATATGTATTTGCCTTCGTTTCCGGCAATTGCAAAAGATTTTTCTACAACCGTAGCACATGTTTCTTTATCACTATCAAGTTTTTTTATTGGTATTTCATTCGGGCAATTATTGTATGGCCCTTTGTTAGATAAATACGGAAGAAAGAAACCTTTATATTATGGATTTATTTTATATATTGTTGCATCGTTGGGTTGTGCTGTTGCATTAACAGGCAATACACTAATAGTATTAAGATTATTTCAAGCATTAGGTGGTTGTGTAGGCATGGTAGCAGCAAGAGCAATGGTAAGAGATTTATTTTCTGTTGAAGAAAATGCCAAAGTATTTTCAATGTTGATGTTGGTGGTTGGTGTATCACCCATTATTGCACCAACAGTAGGTGGTTATTTAACGGCAACATTAGGTTGGCATTCTATTTTTATTGTATTAACGGTTATAGGTATTTGCATTTTAACTTTAATACATTTTTATTTACCCGAAAGCAGAAAAGGCGATAAAGAACTTTCTCTTCTTCCTAAAAGCATTACAAAAAAATTTATTGAAGTATCTAAAGTACCTCAGTTTTATACTTATACATTAACAGGTTCTATTGCAGCAGCAGGTTTGTATGCATACATTGCAGGCTCTCCGTTTGTGTTTATGGAATTATTTAAAGTAAACGAAAAACATTATGGATGGATTTTTGCTTTTAATGCTGCAGGGTTAATTACAACAAGCCAGATAAACAGTTTTATTGTTAAAAAATATTCACTAAAAAAAATTGTTACGGTTGCTTTAATTTTTCAAACTCTAATAGCAATTACTTTTTTTACTGTTACAATGTTGCACTTACTTAATTTGTATGTAGCCATTGCATTAATATTTTTATTCTTATGTTGCCAAGGGTTTGTGTTTCCCAATACATCTGCATTGGCAATGGCTCCGTTTACAAAAAATGCAGGCAGTGCATCTGCAGTAATGGGTGCAGTACAAATGGCAATAGGTTCAATTATGTCTGCATTAGTAAGCATCTTGCAAAATAATACTGCAATACCTATGACGGGCATTATGGCTTTATGTGCAAGCTGTGCATTAATTATGTTGTTAAGCGGAGTTAAAATAATTGAACATAAAGAATCCAAATTAATGATTGAAGAAGAATGTATTGAAATGATTGAAACATTATAAATAAAAATACCTGTATATGATTGCTCAAACACCAAAACCTCCTTACTATGCAGTAATTTTTACATCAATAAAAGAAAATGATTTAGAAGGATATACTGAAATGGCCGATAAAATGGAAGCATTAGCAAAACAGCAACCCGGTTATTTGGGAATAGAATCTGCAAGTAAAAACATAAGTATTACCGTTTCTTATTGGGAAAGTTTAGAAGCCATAAAACAATGGAAACAACATGTCGAACATATTATTGCACAACAATTAGGAAAAGAAAAATGGTACGAAAAATATAAAACAAGAATTTGTTTGGTTGAAAGAGATTATGCGTTTGAAAAATAAACTATTACATGCCAGCATTACATACCTCAGGCTTAGTTTTAATAAACAAGAACAAAGTACTACTTGCATTAAGTAAAAATAAAAATGCTTTTTATTTACCCGGCGGAAAGGTTAATAAAAACGAAAACGCTAAGCAAGCTTTAATAAGAGAAATTGAAGAAGAATTGAGTTGTATTTTAAAAAATGATAAACTTAAATTCTATAAACATATTACTGCACCTGCATTTGGCGAGGATGCAAATGTTATAATGGAGCAAGATTGCTTTTTTTATGATGAAGAATTAAACATTGTTCCATCTGCTGAAATTGAAAAAACAGAATGGTTTTCTAAAGCCGAATATTTATTGCAAAAAAATCTTGCACCGGGCGTCATTAAATTATTTGAATTGTTAGAAGAAGATAAACTTTTATAAGCTTTAAAGCCACGGTGTCCACACGAGCCGACACAACCTATAAATTAATTACTTGTTTATTTTAAAACACCAACGTTTTAGTTTCCCTTCAAAATCAAATGAGGTAGTGGCTTTGGTAATATCTTTTATTGAGGTTGCTTTAATATTATCAACATCTAAAACAAATTTTGTATAGTTGGTACTAAAATATAAAACTCCGTTTGGCGATAAAATATTCATTACATCATTAATTAATTCAACATGATCTTGTTGAATATCTAAAATATCTTTCATGCGTTTGCTGTTGCTAAAAGTAGGAGGGTCCATTACAACCAAATCAAAGCTGTTTGGGTTTAATGTTTTTAAATATTGTTTTACATCTGCATGAATGAATTGATATTTTTTATCGCCTTTAAATTCATTCAACTTAAAATTATCTTCTGCCCATTGTAAATAAGTTTTGCTTAAATCAACCGTTGTTACACTTGCTGCATTGCCTGCAGCGGCATATACAGAAAATGAACCTGTGTATGCAAATAAATTTAATACATGTTTATTGTTGCATTGTTCTTTAACCATTTGTCTGGTGGTACGGTGGTCTAAAAATAAACCGGTATCTAAATAATCTGTAAGGTTTACTAAAAATTTTAAACCGTTTTCTGTAACAGTAAAATATTCTTTTTCGGTTGCTAATTTTTCGTATTGCTGGCTGCGATGGTGCATTCTTTTTCGTTGCTTAATAAAAGCATTTTCATTTGGTAGATTTAAAATATTGCAAATAATTGTAATGCAATTTTCTAACCATTGTTCATGCTCTTCATCAGTCATACCATGCCTTCTAAGATATTCGGCTACATAAACTTTATTGCCGTATAATTCAATACAAAAAGGAAATTCGGGTAAATCATGATCATATATTCGCCAACATTCTATGTTTAAACGTTTAGCTTGTTTGCTTTTATGTTTATATACTTTAAGCAAACGGTTTTGAAACATTAACTCTTTTTGTTGTAAAGGCAGATTATTTTGTAATTGATTATTCATTGTTAAAAAACAAAATAAAGTTTGTTGTTTAATTATTTTTCAATTTCCTTTTTAATAAAATTACTTTAAATTTTAATGTATCATAAATTAAACCTGCAATTAATAATATTGCTGCAATAATTAGGCTTTCTAATTGAAAATAGCTATAACAAATTCCGCCAAAAATCCCTCCGAAAAAAAAGAAACTAATAATAGTAAACCTGAGCTTTATAGAAGCTGTTAGTTTTTCTTTTTGAGAAATTTCTTTATAAAAAAACAATTGCGATAATTCAATACCCAAATCTGTAAACAGCCCAGTTAAGTGTGTTGTGCGAACTTCTGCATTTGAAATAGTTGTAACTAAAGAATTTTGTAAACCCATTGCAAATAATAAGGAAAATGCAATTACGTTTGGACTTTTAGTAGTAAAATACATTCCGAAAATTCCTAATACAAGTAATAAAATACATTCAATAGAAGCGGGTACTGAATAAATGTATCGCTCGTTTTTCTTTGCAACTATTTCAGCAATGAAATTAGAAACAAATGAACCCGCAAAAAAGAAAAGAATGTATAAGAAATATACAATTGACTGAGAAATATTTAATTTAAAAACTTCATCAATAAAAAAAGCAAAATGGCCGGTTACGTTTGTAGTTAATTTTTGCACAGAAAAAAAACCTGCAACATTTACCATACCTGCAATAAACGAAAGTAAAGAGGCTATTTTTAAATTGTGACTTAATGTTCTTGTTTTTCCTTGATGCCTAAACATATAAATTATTTTACTATAAAAAATCCCGTTATACAATAACGGGAATAAAACTCTTAAGAAAAATATTTTATTTCAACTTAGCCAATGCATCTTTAATTCTTGCCCAAGCTCTTTCAATATTGGTGGTGCTGTTGGCAAAAGAAAAACGCACACAATTAGGCTCTCCAAAAGCATCGCCCATTACACAACTAACATGTGCAGTATTTAATATATACATAGAAAAATCTGCTGAGTTGTTAATAGTTGTTTCGCCATCAGATTTTCCGTAAAAAGAACTTACATCAGGAAAAATATAAAAAGCACCTTCGGGTTCAAAACATTTCATTCCCGAAATATTTTTTACTAATTCCATTGTTTTTGTTCTTCTTCTGCTAAACTCTTCCGTCATTTCTTGAGATGGTTTTAAATCTCCTGTAAGTGCTGCTATTGCTGCTTTTTGTGTAATAGAGCAAGTGCCACTTGTAAACTGACCTTGTAATTTTTCGCAGGCTTTGGCTATTTCTGTATTGGCAGCTATATATCCTAAACGCCAACCCGTCATAGCAAAACCTTTGCTTAACCCGTTTACAATTATTACTCTGTTTTTTAAATCGTTAAACTGTGCAATACTTTCATGTGTTCCAACAAAATTTATATATTCATAAATTTCATCAGATAATATATAAATGTTTGGATGCTTGCGAAACACATTTGCTAATGCTGCTAATTCTTCTTTACTATATACAGAACCGCTTGGGTTGCAAGGAGAAGAAAATAAAAACACTTTTGTTTTTGAAGTGATGGCTGCTTCTAACTGAGCTGCAGTAATTTTAAATTTATCTTCTGTTTTACTTCTTATTTCAACAACTTTACCGCCTGCAATTTTTACCAATTCACTATAAGTAACCCAATATGGTGTTGGAATAATTACTTCATCGCCTGCATCAACCAAAGCTAAAACAGCATTGGCTAAACTTTGTTTGGCACCTGTTGATACAACAATATTTTCGGGTTTATAATCTAAATTATTATCGCGTTTTAATTTGGTACAAACTGCTTCACGCAAATCTAAAAATCCGGGAACGGGAGTGTAGTGGCTCCAGTTATCATGAATGGCTTTGATAGCAGCATCTTTTACATGTTGCGGTGTATCAAAGTCTGGTTCGCCCAAACTTAAATCAATTACATCAATTCCTTGGGCACGTAATTCACGCCCCAATTTTGCCATTTTTAAAGTTTCGGGTTCATTAAAACGTTGTAATAAAGAAGAAAGTTGGTTGCTCATTTTTTTATTGCTTTTAAAGATTGAGCAAATGTAACTGAATAGCAATAAATGTTATAGAACAAAATAGTGCTTATAATTTTTTGAATGAAAAGAAAAAGTTGTTAATTAATTATGTTGCTCTACATCAATAGCAATATTATAAATTGCATTGGCAGCAGAAAGGCTTGTAGGCGTCATTAAAATAATAGAATAAATTTTACCCGAACTTAACGGAAAACCTTTTTTACTGGCAAGGTTAGCAGTATCATTATAAACAATACAGTTATAAGAAGAACTTGCCGATAGTGTATTAAAAGCTGTGTAAGTACTGTAAGTGGTATGGTCTAAAAAATTTCTTTTCTTATAGGTTATTTCATCAACACCTAATGCATATATTCTTGCATTTACATAGTCAAAATAAGCTTGTGTTCTAAAATCTAATAATCTTATGTTAGCATAACCTGTTGCTGGGCTTGTTAAATTATCTTTTACTACATTAATTTTCCAATCGTATCCCACACGATAAATAAAACAAGAATAATAAGTACCTGCAACCAAATCAACTCCTGTATTTAAAATGGTGGTATTATTATATGTTAATAAAATAGTATTTGTTCCATTTACTCCTGTTGAATAAGCAGATGGGTAATATTGTGCAATAGCTCCAACATTGCTTCCGTTTAAAGAAACACCAACATTGCCGTAATCTACTACATTAAAAAATTTTATGAAAGGAGTGGTTGCTGTGGTTGTGCCACCGCTGCCTGTTCCACCTGATCCACTTCCTCCACTACCTGTTCCTGAGCCAGAACCGGAGCCGCCTCCCGGGGGAATTACAGGCGTGGTTGGTGTGGTTGTACCACCGCTGCCTGATGATGAAGAACCTGTTCTATCATCAATATACCTTGAGCAGGCAGTTACTAAACAAACTGCTATTACTAAAAAGTATGTTGATATGTTCTTCATTATTAACTTAAACGTTTTTTAATTTAATTTATTTTTAGTTACTTGTTAATGTATAGGTTATAAGCAAAAATTGTATTAGCTGTTTTGTTTATAACTAAAGTATAAATTCTTCCGCCGGTTAAACTTATTACGCCAATTATACTATTGTTAGCAAACACACTGTATATGCTTGATTTTATATTGCTAAAACTTGTTAGTGGTGCAATTCTTACAAAATCTACATCTGTTCTGTTATATGTCATTAATGTATCTGTTGCGTTTGCAACACCAACATTGGTAGGGTAATTTGTTGCACCCGGACTTAAAAAATATAATACTCTTAACTTGGCATAATTAGGTGGTGGAACAGTTAAATCATCTGCAATAAAACCAATACCCGGTATATTATTAGATTGATTATATATGAAAGAAGTAAAATAATTTCCTGTTGTTAAATTAACCGATGTAGGAGAGTATAAATAACCTGTTCCAAATGCTTCAACTTTTGCAATAGAAATGCCACTGGGTATTTCGTTATACAACGTATCAAAACCGGGTGTAAATACATAACTTTTTTTATCGGGGCTAATTAATATGGTTGAATAAGTTGTTGCGGTATTAGTAAAATCAAAAACTTTTAAATAACATTTATCATATACGGTAACAACATTGCTATCAACCGTTTTGGTGCAACTTGGAAACAACATAGCAACAAGCATAATTACTATGCTGCTATTTAAAAAGTTTGATATTTTTTTTGTTGGTTGAATAATATTATTTTTTAATTATGAGGCATAGTAAAACTTAATAAGTTGGTTGGTGTAATTGATGTTACTACTATGCTGTATATTTTTCCGCTTACTAAATTAAAATTGTATGGATTAATTATAACCGATGAACCTGAAACTGCATACAATGTATAATTACCTGCATTAACAGTTGTAAAATTAGTTAAAGTGTTATCTAATTCATGGTCAAGAAATTTTCTTCCCGTAAAATTAAAAGTATTGTTTCCGTTTGAAATACTGAAATCGGCTGTATTGCCGGGTGCTGTTTCAGAAAAATCGAACAGCCTAATTTTAGCATAGCCTGTTGCGGGAGATGAATAATCTTCTTGCACAACAGAAACTTTATATATTGATGTTACCGGATATATAAAAGCTGTGCTTTTTGCATTATCTGTTAATGTATAGGTTGTATCGTGAAAAATTTTACCTGTTGTTTGAGATTGCACTTTTATATTGGTTGCACCACTTGCAATATTTGTATAGCCAGATGTATATAAGTTCCCTAATGTAATAAACATATTCCCATCTGCCGGAGAAACAATAACATTTGTTTTTGAACCATTGCTTATTTGTGTAACGTTTAAATAAGTTCTGCTTGTTGTTGTTCCACCACCATTTCCTGTACCAGAACTACTTACGGTTTTAGTACAAGAAATAATAATTAATGCGTTAAAAAATATAATAATATGTAGAGCAATTCTTTTCATTCAAATATTTAATAATATTAATTAGCAGGAATGGTTGTTTGTGTAGCATCTTGTGCAACACAACCCGAATTGCTGGTAACTTTCATAGTAATAGTATAAGTTTTTGCTACGGGACTTTTAGGGAAAACATGGTTTACAACATTTGGTGTTGTGGCAGTTGTTCCATCACCAAAATCCCATTCACTTTTAATAATTGCCCAACCTCCTCCAATACTTGTATTAGCATTATAACTATATGTTGTAGGGTTTGTGTATTGTGAATAAATAGAAACCGTTGGGTTGGTATCTTGCCCTTTAGAACTTATAGATTGTTGTTCGGTATAAATTACTAATCCGTTATAAGAAATAGTTAGTTTAACCGTATAAAAATTTTTATATAAAAAAGTATGGCTCATTATATAACCGTAGTCTGCAGGGCTTCCATCGCTATATTCCCATTTATAATCTGCACCTGAAGGAACACCTGAATAATTTGGAGTGAAAGTAAATACCTCATGACTTGGTAAACATGCACTTGTTGAAGAAATACTGAAAGAGCCTGTAACCGTATATTTTGCAGGAACACTAATATCTTGCGTTATACTACTTTTGCAACCACCAGGGTTTCCGGTAACAGTTAGCTTAACATATAAAGTTTGATCTTTAGGTATTGGCGTATAACTTTTTGTTCTGGTAGATTGTGAAGAACCTGCACTACTTGTTCCATCACCAAAATCCCATTCATAATAATTTATTGAACCGCCTTGTGGAGGTTGAGAACCACTTGCATTAAAGAAATAAACATTACCGCCGCTATTAGGGTTTGTTTGTTGTGCATTAAAATTTGCCGAAGGCACTAAATTTTGCCCGTATGCTTTTACATTAATTGAAGCATTATAATAAACTCCGTTGGCTTTAATTTTTAATAATACTGTAAAAGTGCCGTTGTATTGGTATTGGTGAGTTATGGCTGTTTTAGTACCTAAATCTTGCGTACCATCTGCAAAATACCACTCGTATGTTGCACCTGCGGGAACACCTTTTGCAGTACTTGTAAAAGTAAAAATTTCGCCGGTTGTGCAAACACCTGTTCTTAAAGTATCTATTCCTAAATTATAAACAGAATCTTTAGTTGTAGTGCCACCCGAACCAGGAGTAGTGCCAGGAGGTAATGGAGTTGCTCCGGGATTTCCTGTGTTTCCTCCTCCCGAACCTGACCCTGATCCAGAACCGCTGCCGCTGCCTGAACCAGGAGTTGCCCCGGGTGTGCCTGTACTGCCTCCTCCGCTACCTGTGCCACTGCCACCACCTGTAATAGGCGTAGTGGTTCCGTTTCCGGAGGTAGAAGTGGTTCTGGTATCTACATATTTTGAGCAGGCTATTACCATAGCAAAACATGCAAACGCAGTAATATATTTCCAAGTTATTTTCATGTTGGGTAACTGCATTTACAATGCAATTATCTTTTATTATTATTAATTATGAAATCCCTCAAATCAGGGGTTATATTTTTTTTCGTTTTAATTTGTATTTTTAAATCAATATCCTATTCTTAAATATAGCCTTTGCCTAACTTAACATTCAACGTTTTTTGAGCATTTTTATTGCATTGAAGCGGTTGTTACTAAATCAAAACAAATTATACCAAACAATTGCACATAACAAAGATAGGTTAGCTTAGTTCAACATAAATAGGCTTTGTAAACTTTAAGCATATAAAGCTTATAAAAGAAAACTGCCACCACAATATTCAATTAGCCATTACAGCCATTGCTATTTTAACTGCTATTATTTTGTTTTTATTATTAAGCAGAAGTTTTATTGTGCATCATAAAATAGTTGCATTTTTAAGTGTAATTATTTTATTGGTTGTGTTTGAATTTATTAATTTACTCATACATCTTTTTCTTGAAAATATTACACATCATTCACCAATATTAATGTTGTTGGCATTGGTTTGTATTGCAGCATTAATTGTTCCATTACATCATAAAATAGAACATTGGTCTACCAATAAATTAGTAGAAAAAAACAAAGCCATACGGTTAGCAAAAGCAAAAAAAACAATTGAAGAGTTGGAAGAGAAAAATAGGTAGGAAGTGAATTTGTTTGAGTAACTATTTTTAGACAAATAGGGAATTCGATTCCTTATTTGTCCATTTTTGTTATTATATTTGGTATATGATACAACGTACAGCAGCAGAACGATTATTGAAATTGGCTAACTCATTTCGTAGTGTAGCAGTAGTTGGACCAAGACAAAGCGGTAAAACAACTTTGTGCAGAAAATCATTTCCAACTAAACCATACATTTCCTTAGAAAACCCTGATATACTTGAATTTGCTACAAAAGACCCAAGAGCTTTTTTAAATCAATTTGCTAACGGAGCTATTTTAGATGAGGTTCAAAAAGCACCACATTTGTTTTCGTATTTGCAAGAAATATTAGATGCAACAAAGAAAAAAGGGTTGTTTATCTTAACAGGGTCTAACAATTTTTTATTGCAAGAAAATATAACACAAACACTTTCGGGCAGAATTGCATACATACAATTATTACCTTTATCGTTGCAAGAATTACAGCAGAGCAAAAAATTAAAAGCAAACTATACATGGCATATTTTTAATGGCGGATATCCAGAACAAATTGTCCATAAAATAAATGCTAACGACTGGTATAATGCTTATGTTAGTACATACATTGAAAGAGATGTGAGGCAACTTAAAAACATTAGCAACCTTTCTTTATTTATGAAGTTGCTAAAATTATGTGCAGGCAGAACGGGGCAAATTTTAAACTTAGCTTCTTTGGCAAACGATTGTGGATTAGACCCTAAAACGGTTTCAGCTTGGTTAAGCATTTTACAAAGCAGTTATATTATTTATTTGCTTAAACCGTACCATCAAAATTTTAATAAAAGAATAATAAAATCGCCTAAGCTTTATTTTTATGATACAGGTGTTGCTTGTGCGTTGCTTGGGATAACTGATGCTAAACAAATTACAACACATGCAACAAAAGGTTTTTTGTTTGAGAACATGGTAGTAAACGAATTATTGAAACAAAGATTTAATGCAGGAAAAACAGACAATTTATTTTATTGGCGAGATAAAACTGGTAATGAAATTGATGTTCTATTAGATGATGCAGGCAAGCTAACAGCAATTGAATTAAAGGCAGGCGAAACCATAGCTTCATCGTTTTTTAAAGGGTTAGAATATTTTGCTGCATTAAACAAAAAACCTATTATACAAGAATTGATATATGGTGGTAAACAAGAACAACAATGGAGTAATGGTATAAAAGTAAAACCGTGGAATAAGCTAATATCTTAAATTAAGTATATAAAACCTCATAGCTCTTGCTAAATAAACAAACGATAATTGAATAATTAGAAATAAAAATATCAGTTAGCTTACTTTTGCATTATGCCACATGAAAGTATTTCCGTTTTTGATATGTTTAAAATTGGTGTTGGTCCTTCAAGTTCTCATACACTTGGTCCTTGGCGGGCTGCATTGCAATGTGTTGAAGCCATTAAAACACACACTTCTCTTCAAAACATAAAAAAAATAACTGTTTTATTGTATGGTTCTTTAGCCAAAACAGGTAAGGGGCACGGAACAGATATTGCTGTTTTATTAGGTTTAGAAAATGAAGACCCTGTAACAATTGATGTAAATTCCATCACTCCAAAAATCAATCATATTCAATACAATAATGTATTGCATTTGGGCGGAGAAATTAATATTGATTTTGATATTAAAGAAAATATTCAATTTTTATATAATGAAAGTTTACCCTTTCATCCTAACGGATTAACGTTTTTAATTGAAACAAAAGACGATAATAATTTCAGTGAAACTTATTATTCAATTGGCGGTGGCTTTGTAGTAAAAGAAGGAGAAAATAATACAAAGAAAAATATTGTTGATTTACCTTTTCCTATTAATACTTCAGACGATTTATTGCATTGGTGCATGAAAACCGGATTAACAATTAATGAAGTTGTAATGGAAAATGAAAATGCATGGAGAAATGAAAACGAAACCAAAAAAGGCATTTTAAATATTTGGTACACTATGCGAGATTGTATTTACAGAGGTTGCCATGCAAAAGGAGAATTGCCCGGAGGTTTACATGTAAGAAGAAGGGCTTACGATTTGAATAATAAATTAATTAACGGTTTAAAGTATAATGGTTATGAAGATTGGTTAAAAATTATTCAGCAAAAGCAAGACTTTAAAAATATTTTAGATTGGGTAAGTTGTTTTGCATTAGCCGTAAATGAAGAAAATGCAAGCTTTGGTAGAGTGGTTACTGCTCCAACCAATGGTGCAGCCGGCGTTATTCCAGCGGTGCTTATGTATTTTATTGCTTTTTGTAACGGTAATAATGAAGATAAGATTATAAAGTTTTTATTAACCGCTTCAGAGGTAGGAAGCATTTTTAAAAAAGGTGCAACTATTTCTGCGGCAATGGGTGGCTGTCAGGCAGAAATTGGCGTATCATCTGCAATGGCTGCTGCTGCACTAACCGAAAGTTTAGGAGGCACACAACGCCAAGCATTAATGGCAGCAGAAATTGCAATGGAACATCATTTGGGTTTAACCTGCGATCCTATTGGCGGATTGGTACAAATTCCTTGCATAGAAAGAAATACAATGGGTGCTATAAAAGCTATAACTGCTTCTCAATTGGCATTACAAAGTTCTCCCGATTATGCTAAAGTTAGTTTAGATAAATGTATAAAAACCATGTGGGATACGGCTTTAGACATGAATAGCAAATACAAAGAAACCTCTGATGGTGGTTTAGCTATTCATATTCCTGTTAATTTGAGTGAATGTTAATTTTTTGCGGATTTTTTCAGCAATAATTGTTTTATATTGCAAGAAACATCTTAAATGAATAATAAACTTGTAATCACTTGCTGCTTTTTGCTTTTTTTGTTAATTTCTTGTAGTAAAGATGCCGGTACATCTGGCGGCGGAGGCACACCTCCAACTCCAACGCCACCTACGCCTGCCACTATTGCACCACCTACACCTTTAAGTTTTTATGTTGTTGGTTATATGCCAAGTTACAGAAGCCCTTCTGCTTTAGCAGATAATAAATATAAAATGTGCAATGTTATTAATTATGCGTTTGCTTCTGTTACGGCAACGGGTGGTTTATCTTTAGCCGTTCCTACTAATTTAGTTGCTGTACAAGCAAAAGCAAAAACATATAATTGCAAAACTTTTATATCTATAAATGGAAGTACAACCGATTGGAGAAATATGGCAGCTACTGCAAGTGGAAGAACAAATTTTATTATTCAAATAATGAATTTGGTAAGAAGTTATAGTTTAGATGGAGTTGATATTGATTGGGAATTTCCTTCTACTTCCGATGGTACCGATGCAACTTATACAAGTTTAATGAAAGAATTGAGTGATAGTTGCCACACTAATTCAAAATACTATTTATCAACAGCTTTAACTTCAGGTAAATATGTAGGTTCTTATACAAATGCTATAAGAGATGAATTACTAAAAAGTAATTATATAGATTTTTATAATATTATGGCTTACGATGATTTTAGTACATCTGTTCCATACAAACAACATAGCGATTATACATTGGCACAAGTATGTTTAAATTATTGGATTAATACAAGAGGGCTTTCAAGCTCTAAAACCGTATTAGGTTTTCCGGCATACGGTAGGCCATCGGGCATTACACAAAGCGGTACTATACTTACTTATTCAGGAATTTTATCGCAAGGCGGAAGCCCTTTGTCTGATTCTGCAATTGTAACTGCCGGAGGTTTTACTAATTACACAGTTTATTATAACGGACAACCAACTGCAAAGAAAAAAGCTATGTTAGCAAAAAACACTGCTGGCGGAATAATGATGTGGGAAATGGGGCAAGATACTAACGATGCAAATTCATTAATGAAAGCAGTTTGCGATACATTGGGACGTGCATATTAATATTAAAAATCTTCTTTAAAATTTTAATGCCTCAACGCTATATATTGGGGCATTATAGTTGTATTTCCTCACTACTTATTCACATTTATTTTATTGCATTTCCTTTCACACTTTAAATAGGCTATGTTCGCAGGTACTAAAATGGGTTCGTATGCGATTGAAATCATTAGAAATAAAAGGCTTTAAAAGTTTTGCCGATAAAACTGTAGTGAGTTTTGATGAAGGAATAACAGGAATTATTGGACCAAACGGTTGCGGTAAAAGTAATATTATTGATAGTATTCGTTGGGTTATTGGCGAGCAAAAAATATCTGCATTAAGAAGCGAAAATTTAGAAGCATTAGTTTTTAATGGCTCTAAAACCCGCAGCCCAAGCGGGTTAGCAGAAGTTAGTCTTACTTTTGAAAATACAAGAAATTTATTACCAACAGAATTTACAACGGTTACGGTTACACGCCGCTTTTTTAAAAATGGCGATAGTGAATACAGGTTAAACGATGTGCAATGCCGTTTAAAAGATATTCATAATTTGTTTTTAGATACTGGCGTAAGTAATGATAGCTATGCCATTATTGAATTAGGAATGGTAGATGATATTATAAAAGATAAAGATAATAGCCGCCGCAAAATGTTAGAACAAGCAGCCGGCATTACCATTTACAAAACAAGAAAAAAAGAAGCCAAAAATAAATTAGATGCTACTGAGCAAGATTTAGCACGTATTGAAGATTTATTGTTTGAAATAAACAATCAATTAAAAGCTTTAGAAAACCAAGCTAAAAAAGCTGAGAAGTATTATGAAATAAAAAAAGAATATAAAGAAGTTTCGGTTGAATTGGCAAAAGCAGCATTAGAAGGGTTTAATTTAACCTATCAAAACCTTACAGAACAACAAGAAACAGAAACCAACAAAAAAGTTCAATTAGAAGCAGAAATAGCTATTGAAGAAGCAAAAGTAGAAGCAGAAAAAGTTTCTTTCATAGAAAAAGAAAGAGCATTACAAAGTATGCAATACGAGTTTAACGATTTATTGCAAAAACTTCGTACAAAAGAAAACGAAAAAAACTTAGCACAACAAAGCCTTCATTTCTTAAAAGAAAAAGAAACAAGCCTTAGTAATTTTTTACAAAAAGCAGAAGGACAATTAAAAGGAACTGAAGACAGCATTGTTTTTACAAAACAACAAGTGGTTGATGAAGATAATAATTTGCAACAACTACAAACACAATTAACCAATGCAAGATTTTTGGTAGAAGATAAACGCAGAGTGTTTGATGAAAAACGTAGTGCTACCGATGTTTTTCGAAATCAACACCAACAAATACAACGCAACCAATTTGATGCAGAAAAAAAAGTAGCAGTTGCCGATACTTCCATTCAAAATTTGCAAAGAGCTCAGCTGCAATTGAATGAAGAAAACAATAATCGCAGTGCACAAATAACTCAATTAGAAAATGAGTTAAACGAAAAAGAAATTTTATTAGAAACCAGAAGAATAGATTTACAACAATTACAAGAACATCACGAAAAAACAAAAGAACAAATTTTAGAAACACAACAACAGTTAGAAGTTTTACGCAATCAATTAGCAGAAGAAAACAGAAAGTTAGATGCTAAACGCAATGAACATGATTTGCTGAAAAGTTTAATTGATAGCATGGAAGGTTATCCTGAAAGCGTAAAATTTTTACACAACAATACCGAGTGGAATTATAAGGCACCTATTCTTTCAGATATTATTTATGTTAAAGAAGAATATCGTGCTGCTGTTGAAAATGTATTAGAGCCTTACTTAAATTATTATGTTGTAAATAATTTGCAACAAGGTTTGCAAGCCATTCATTTATTAGACAATAACAAAAAAGGTAAAGCCAATTTTTTTATTTTAGATAAACTAAGTGAAGCAGAAAATAATTATCATCAACCTGCAAACACAATTGCTGCATTAAATGTTATTGAAGTAGATGCTCAATACAAAAAATTAGCAGCGTATTTATTAGCAAATGTTTTTATTGCAGAAAATGATGAAGCTATTGAAAACTCAAACGGAGCAATAGTTTTAGAGAAAACCGGAAAATATGTAAAAGGTAAATACACTTTAACCGGTGGTAGTGTTGGTTTGTTTGAAGGAAAGAAAATTGGTCGTGCTAAAAACTTAGAAAAACTTCAAGAAGAAATTGCTGCACAAGAAATAATTGTTAATGAATTAAAAACAAATATTCAAACAAAACATAATGAAGTAATTGGTTATAACGAGCAGTTAAAAGAAAATACTATTAAACAAACTGAAACAGAAATTAATCAATTAACCAACAATGTTTTTGCTGCCAAAAATAAAATAGAAAATTTACATGCAGCACAAGAGCAAGCCAATGCAAGATTAAATGATATTGAAATTCGTTTGCAAGATGAACATGACGCTATTGCCGAAACGCGTGAATCATTCAATCAGTTAAACGATCAATTGCAACAAACAAAACAACAAATGCAATTGGCAGAGCAAGATTATCAGCAAGCAGAAGAAGAATATTCAACCGCCAACACACAATACAACGAAACTAATTTGCAGCTTACAAAACAACAAAGTAAAATAACTGCATTGCAACAAGAATTAGAGTTTAAACAAAATCAATTAAACGATTTAAGCAATCAAATAAACTCAAACACACAACAACTAACCGAAGCTGCTACTGCAATTGAAACAGGTGCAATAACTTTAACTGCTGCTGAAGAAGCATTAATTGAATTATTAAGAAATAAAGAAAACGAAGAATTAAAATTGAATGAAGCAGACCAAACTTATCACAACCTTCGAAATGAAATGCAAGAGAAAGAAAGTATACTTCGTTTAAAAGTGAAGAGTAAAGAAATGTTAGAACATTTAGTTAGTGAAATAAAAGATAAACTAAATGAATTGAAATTGCAGTTGGCAGGAATGAAAGAAAGATTAAGTGTAGAATTTAAAATTGAATTAGATGAAATTATTGGTCAGGCAAGACAAACAGAAGAAGCAGTTGAAGATTTACAAGCAAGTGTAGATAGAATGAAAAAGCGTTTAGAAAATATGGGAGAAGTAAACCCAACAGCCATTGAAGCATTTATGGAAATGAAAAAACGCTATGAATTTATTTTAGAACAAAAGAACGATTTGGTTACTGCAAAAGATAGTTTATTACAAACCATTCAAGAAGTAGAAGCAACAGCCAACCAGCAATTTTTAGATACATTCAATCAAGTAAGAGATAATTTTCAAAAAGTATTTAAAGCATTGTTTACAGAAGAAGATACTGCTGATATGGTTTTAGAAAACCCTGAAAACCTTGCTGAGACTGGCATTGATATTGTTGCCAAACCAAAAGGCAAACGCCCATCATCAATTACACAATTAAGCGGAGGAGAAAAAACATTAACAGCAACAGCTTTATTGTTTGCCATTTATTTAATTAAACCTGCACCATTTTGTATTTTAGATGAAGTAGATGCACCTTTAGATGATGCCAACGTTGGCAAGTTTACGCAAATGATTAAAAAGTTTAGCGATAACTCTCAATTCATTATCGTAACACACAACAAACAAACAATGGGTGCGGTTGATGTTATTTACGGTGTAACTATGCAAGAACCTGGCGTAAGCAAATTAGTTCCGGTAGATTTTAGAAGTTTATCAAATTAAATAAAAATATAATTTAGTAATTCAATATCTGCTCAAAGGCAGATATTTTTTTAAGTAGTAATAACATAAATGTAACAGACTTTTGTTTTTCATAGCATCGTTCCTTGCGTCGCACACTTATACTATATATTTTTATAGCAGCAAAAAACATTCAACACTATTTCTAAAGTTTATGCTTCAGAAATTTTATGTATAATAAACAACAGTTATGTCAATCAAAAAAATAAAACATTTCTGGAAACAAAACAACAATACAGGTTTTAGCAGTAATGCAACAGAAACCTTAGGTGGAAGATTTGTAAATAAAGATGGTAGTTACAATTTAGTAAAAGAAGGAATACCATTTTGGAAACGAATAAGCATTTTTCATGATATGTTGCATTTAAAACTTTGGAAGTTTATTGCAGTTATATTAATTTTTTTTGTACTAATTAATTTAATATTCACTTCAATTTATTTTATAATAGGTATAAGCGGTTTTCAAGGAATTCAATCAGCCAATAATTGGCAATTGTTTAAAGAGTTATATTATTTCAGCACCGAAACCTTTACCACCGTTGGTTACGGCAGAGTAAATCCTGCAAACGATGCTGCAAATATTATTTCAGGGATAGAATCATTAGCAGGCTTATCATCATTAGCAATTGCAACAGGTTTAATTTACGGAAGATTCTCTATGCCAAGAAGTTATTTAATATTTAGTGAACATGCATTAGTTAGTCCGTATAAAAATACAACGGGTTTAATGTTTAGGTTTGCATCTTATAAAGACATGCACACATTAACAGATGTTGATGTAAAAATAAATGTTGGAATGAAAGTGTTAGACGGAGAAACAGAAACATACAAATATTTTGCATTAGACCTTGAAAGAAGCAGAGCAGAAAGCATGCCGATGAGTTGGACGGTTGTGCATCCTATAAATGAAGACAGCCCCTTTTTTGGTTTTAAAGAAGAAGATATGAAACAGGCAGATGTAGAATTGTATGTAATGCTAAGAGGGTTTGATGATGTGTTTTCTAACTACGTTCACAGAAGAACATCTTACACATACAATGAAATTTTATTTAATAGAAAATTTATTCCAATGTATCGTGAAAACGAAACGGGCACAACCACAATTTTAGAGCTGCATAAATTAAATATGCACAATAATGTTAGCATATAAATATCATGTATAAATCAATAACACTTATATATATAGTTGTTTTTGTAACGTATATTTTATTCTCACGCCAACCAGATTATTTTGATGGAGAAACAATGCCCGCAACTATACATTGGGAAAAAGACAGCACACAAAAAACAATTCCTAAGGCAGTATTTACTATTAATAAAAAACAATATGCAGTTGATGCAAGATATGTTTTACGAAATTTGCCCGAAGGAAAACAAGTACAAATAATTTATGAAACTGCAAACCCTGAAAAGGCTGCTGTGTATAGCTTTTTTGGGTATTGGATTACTTGGGGAGAATTAATTGCATCTATACTTTTATTGGTTGCTTTTATAGAAATTGCAAAAGCAATAAATAGAAATCCAACTCCCGAAGCATTAATGGAGCAAATGGAATATAAGCCTGTTAAAAAAAGGAAATACGATTAATTAATAATGTAGTATGAAAAATAAAAGCCCTCTCATTTTTTGTGAGAGGGCTTTTTATTAAGATTATTTTTTAATCTAATCCGCCTTTACGTGTAGGAGATGTAACCGGTGGCCATTTGCCAGGTTGCCCTGTAAACGGACTTACCGGAAGTACAGCTTTTTCACGGTTAAAGAATAAAGGATCTTCACTTGCCATATATACAAGAACTGCAGTAAGTATTGCATTTTTTTGTACATCATCAAAAACAACTTTATCGTAGGTATCTAAATTGGTATGCCATGTGTTATTAAAATAGCCCCAACTTAAACTTCCTAAGCCAAAAGCTGGTGCACCTGCTGCTACAAAAGATGCATTATCTGTACCGCCGCTGGCTGGGCTGCCCGGAAATGTAGTTTTTATATCTTTCTTAGCATCGTAAGGTACGGCATCAAGCCATCTTTGTAAATACTCATAAGCATGTAAAAAACCTTGTCCTGAAATGCTTTCAATACGACCTGTGCCATTATCTTGATTAAAAGATGCTTGCAATCCTTTCATAATTTCAGGATGGTCTTCTGCAAAAGCTTTTGAGCCGTTAAGGCCTTCTTCTTCACTTCCCCAATGGCCTACTAATATTGTTCTTTTAGGATTAGGGTAAAATTGTTTTAATAACCTCATTGCTTCCATCATTACCAAAGTTCCTGTGCCATTATCGGTAGCACCGGTTCCACCATCCCACGAATCGAAGTGTGCAGATAATAAAATATATTCATTAGGTTTTTCTGTTCCTTTAATTTCTCCAACAGTATTAAATGTAGGTTGCACGCCTGTTTCGCGGCTATCTGTACGAATATTTAATTTAACAGGAGAGCCACTTTCTACTAAACGATATATTAAACCATAATCTTCAAGTGATATATCAACAGTTGGAATTGTTTTAGTGTAGGCAGCAAAAATTTTATCGGCACCATATTCTTTACTCCAATAATTGGTAATAATACCTGCTGCTCCTGCTTTTTCAAGTGCAACTGGTAATGTGCGTGTATTATATCCTGTTTTCGACATTCTTTTTGCCCAAGCTCTGGTAAGAGAATCGCGTTCATGATTCATTTTCTTAATAGATTCTTCAGTACCGTATTGTTTCCAATCTGCATCTGGTCGGCCTGTAGGTTGTTGCATACTAATCATTACATATTTTCCTTTAGCATTGGTAAACCATGTTGCATAAGCTGCACTATCGGCAAGTTCAGGAAGAATAATTACATCTGCTGTTATGGTTTTACCTTTTGTTGAAGGGCACCAAGCTAACTGTGTGCCTGCAAGTGTTTTAACCCAAGGAGAAATCATATCAATATGAGAAACACCTCGTTCCCAACCACGCCATTCACCCCATTTTTCGTTACGTGCATCTATACCCCACGATTGATATTTGGCAACTGCCCAATCGTTTGCTTGTTGCATTTTAGGTGTGCCTACTAATCTTGGTCCTATTTTATCAAATAATTCGTGAGCAATTTGTTTGAGTTGAGAATTATTCATTTCCTCGTCAAACATTTTTTGTACAATAGGGTTAAGCTTTCGCTGTGTGGGCGGTCTGCCGTTAAATTGAGCCTTATTAACCGTTATAATTAGGAAGAGAACTGAACAAGAGAGAAACAACTTTTTCATAATGAATTTTAGTTTTGTTTTTGAAAAAAGCCTAAGTTACAGTATAATAGTTAGATAAAAGATAATTTTCAATACTTTTGGCGGCAATACAATTAAATTGCAATATACTTTGTTGTGCATGTTAGCATAAAAAGTTAATGTAAGAAATGGTAACAATAATTTAATTATAACTTAATTTTACTTTGATAATTTAAAAAATAAAACCAACGATGGAGATATTATCTCAGGTTCCCCCTCCGTGTGCTTCGGATTTATTACACAAAAAAGTAACGCACGATAAAAGAGCAGAGCATGTAAAACGTTTAGGATTATACCCTTATTTTAGAGTGATAGAATCTGACCAAGATTCTGTTGTTACAATTAACGGGAAGCGTGTTTTAATGTTTGGTTCTAACAGTTATTTAGGATTAACCAACCACCCCGAAATAAAGAAGGCCTCAATAGAAGCTATTAATAAATATGGCTGTGGTTGTGCTGGGTCTCGCTTTTTAAACGGCACATTAGATATTCATATTGAATTAGAAGAAGCTCTGGCAGATTTTGTAGGTAAAGAAGCAGCATTGGTTTTTAGCACGGGCTTTCAGGTAAATTTTGGTGTAATTCCTGCGTTGGTAGGCAGAAATGATTATTTAATTTTAGATGAATTAAACCACGCATCTATTATTGAAGGGGCAAGATTATCTTTCGGAAAATCTATTAAATACTTGCATAATGATATGGCTTCATTAGAAAAAGCCTTACAATCTTGCAATCCCGATAAATTTAAATTAATTGTTACCGAAGGTGTATTTAGCATGGATGGAGATATTGCCAAATTAGATGAAATTGTTCATCTTGCTAATAAATATGCTGCTTGTGTAATGGTTGATGATGCCCATTCTTTAGGCGTTTTAGGGGAATTTGGTAAAGGTGCTTCTGCACATTATAATGTTTCTGATAAAACCCATTTGGTAATGGGCACTTTCAGCAAATCATTAGCTTCTATAGGCGGATTTATTGCAGCCGATAAATCAACTATCGAATATTTAAAACATCATGCACGTTCGTTAATGTTTAGTGCAAGTATTTCTCCTGCCGCTACTGCAAGTGCCTTAGCTGCGTTAAATGTAATGAAACGCGAACCCGAAAGAATTGAACAATTATGGAATAATACACATTTTGCATTAGCAGAATTAAAACGTTTAGGTTTTGATACCGGTGCAGCATGCACACCAATTATTCCTATTTATGTGAGAGACGATTTAAAAACATTTCAACTATCTAAAATATTGTTAGATGAAGGTGTGTTTGTAAACCCCGTTACTTCTCCCGCTGTTTCAAAAGACGATACATTAATTCGTTTTAGTTTAATGGCTACACATACCAAAGAACAAATTGAAATGGCTATTGAAAAAATATATTCTGCTGCAAAAAAACTTAATATATTATAATTTCAATTTAAGTAAATGTCTATTACCATTAAAGAAGTAAGCAACAAGAAAGAGATGAATGCCTTTCTTGATTTGCCTTATCGTTTATACAAAGGCAACCCTTATTTTGTACCACCACTTAGGTTTGATGAAGCACATACTTTAGATAAGAAAAAAAATCCCGCATTTGAACACTGCGATGCAAAGTTTTGGATTGCATTAAAAGATGGAAGAGTAGTTGGTAGAATTGCAGGCATTATAAATAATAATTATATATCAAAATGGAAAAACAAATATGCCCGTTTTGGTTGGATAGATTTTGAAGAAGATGAAGCCATTGCAAAAGCTTTACTAAACACTGCAGAAGATTGGGCAAAACAAAACGGAATGACTGCCATTCAAGGCCCGCTTGGTTTTACAGACCTTGACCATGAAGGATTGTTGGTTGATGGATTTGACCAAGTTGCAACTTTAGCAACACTTTACACTCATCCTTATTACAAAACTTTTATTGAAAACAACGGTTATACAAAAGATGCAGATTGGGTAGAATACAATATTAAAATGCCCAAAACATTACCTGAAAACCTTACCAAAATTGCTTCGATAGTTGAAAGAAGATATGGTTTGCAAGTTGTAAAAGCTAAAAAACCAAAAGACATTCTTCCGTATGCAAAAGATGTTTTCAATTTAATTAACGATGCTTATTCAGATTTATTTGGTGTAACAGAATTAACCGAAAAACAAATTGAATATTACACCAAAGCTTATTTTGGTTTTATGAAGGTTGATTTTGTATCGTTAATAGTTGATAAAAATAATCAATTGGTTGCTTTTGGAATTACCATGCCGTCTTTATCTGAAGCATTACAAAAATCGGGTGGTTCACTTTTTCCATTTGGATTTATTCATATATTAAAAGCAATGAGTAAACCAAAGAAAGCAGATTTTTTAATGATTGCTATAAAAAAAGATTTACAAGGCAAAGGTATTAATGCCGTTTTAATGCGTGAAATAGGAAATGCTTATATTAAAAGAGGAATAGAAAGTATTGAAACCAATCATGAATTGGAGTTAAATACCAAAGTACAAACTATTTGGAAAGATTTTGATCATGTACAACATAAAAGACGCAGATGTTATATTAAACATTTGAGTTAATAATGTAATGAAAGAAAAAATTCTTATTACCGGAGCTACGGGTTTTATTGGCAGTTTTATTGTAGAGCAAGCATTAGCAGCGGGTTTAGAAGTATATGCCAATATCCGCAAAACAAGCAACACACAATATCTTCCACAAAATGAAATTCATTTTATTGAATTAAATCTTTCTTCTACAGAAATACTTACACAGCAATTAAATAATTGCATTTTGCAATTTGGCGGCTTTCATTATATCATTCACAATGCAGGTTTAACACAAGCAAAAACCAAAAACGATTTCTTTAAAACAAATTATGAATGTGCTAAAAATTTAGCAGATGCCGTAATTGCCTGTGCAATGAAAATTAAAAAATTTACTTTAATAAGTTCTTTGGCTGCTTATGGTCCGGGTAATGCAACTACTTTTAAAAAAATTGAAACTACCAATGTTCAAAACCCGATAAGTACTTACGGAAAAAGTAAATTAATGGGAGAGGAATACATTAAAAACTTAGAAAATTTCCCTTTTATAATTATTAACCCCACTGCTGTTTATGGACCAAGAGATAAAGATTTTTTTGAATTTGTAAAATTAATAAACAAAGGTTTTGAACCCTATATTGGTTTGCATAAACAAATGGTATCAATGGTTTATGTGAAAGATTTGGCAAACGTTATTGTTCAATCAACTATATCTTCAATCACCAACAAATCATATATTGTTTCAGATACAAATGATTATAATAAATTACAATTAGGAGAAACAGTTAAATCAATTCTTCATAAAAAAACAATTAAAATAAAAATTCCTTTGTTTATTATTAAAACTATTGTTGCGGTTATTGATGGTATTTATAAATTATTTGGCACTATTCCTTTTTTAAATCTTGAAAAAATTAATGAAATAAGTGCAGCTAATTGGCTTTGCAACTCAACCGAAATTTGGGATGATTTACAAACACAACCACAATATTTTTTACAAAACGGAATGCAAGAAACAATTGATTGGTATAAACAAAACAATTGGATGGAGTAACAAATTTATCTTGTTATTTTTTGTTTTTTAAAATGCTTCTTTAACTATAAATTCTTGTGCAACGCCTAACACTGCTAAATGTTTTTCTACTGCATCCATCATAGGAGGAGGGCCACAGAGATAAAAATATTTTGAAGTATTGCTTGTATATTTTCTAATTAATTCGGCAGAAATAAAACCATGCTCGTAACCACCAATATTTTCATGCGAAAGAATATTGATGAAATTTTTACCTAACAGGCTGCTTAATTTTTTTTCGTGAATAATATCTGCCTTGGTTTTATTGGCAAAAATTAATTTGTTGTTGCCAATTTTATTTTCTTTTTCAAGATGTTTTAAAATAGCAATAAATGGCGTAATGCCTGCACCACCTGCAATAAAAACACCTTCACCTTTATAATGAATATCGCCAAAAACATCACCTACAATTAATTCATCGTTTGCTTTTAAAGAAAGTAATTGGTTGGTTACACCGTTGTGTGAAGGATAAGTTTTAATAGTAAATTCTATAAAATTATCTTCGGGTAAAGAGGTAAATGTAAAAGCTCTTAACTCTTTTTCCCACCCTGTTTTGTTAATAGAAATATCTGCTGCTTGCCCGGGCATATAAATTAAATTGGCAGGTTTTTCTGCAATAATTTTTAAAACATCGTGTGTAAGATGTTCAATAGATTTTATTTTAACTACGGTTGCCATTTTATTTATTTTTTATATAAGATAAAAATTCTTGCCTTATTATATCATTCTCAAATTTTCCTGAAAAATAATCTGTAATGGTTTTACTGTTGGTATCATGTATGCCTCTTGATGCTACACAAAGATGATCGGCTTCTATGACTACTGCAACATCTTCATGTTCTAAAATTTCTTTTAATGCTTCTGCAATTTGTACTGTTAATCTTTCTTGCACTTGCGGGCGTTTAGCATAATACTGAACCAACCTATTTATTTTTGATAAGCCAATAACGTGATTGTGTGGAATGTAGGCTACATGTGCTTTCCCGATGATTGGTACAAAATGATGTTCGCAATTTGAATATAGTGTAATATCTTTTTCTACCAACATTCTGTTATAACCGTATTTATTTTCAAACAAACTTATTGCCGGTTTATTTTTAGGATTTAAACCACTGAATATTTCTTTTACAAACATTTTTGCTACACGTTTTGGTGTATCTTTTAAACTATCGTCTGTTAAATCTAAACCTAACGTATCCATTATTTCGGCAAAATAATATTCTATTTTATTTATTTTTTCTGCGTCACTAAGTTCAAAAGCATTATTGCGTAAAGGAGTTGCGGTTATAATTTCGTTTAAATCTATGTTTATTGGTTCTTTCATCTGTTTATTTTTTAATTTGTTCACCTCCGGTGAACGATTTTTAGTTGTCAGATGGAATACCTGAAATAATCATCTCGTTTGGTATGCGAAACGTTTATGGGTATTTCATAACTATTTATAATTCGTTTATTTTTTTCATTACGTTTTCTACAATTGCATTGCAATAAATTAAATTAAATTCATACAATTCGTTTGCAGAATATATTTTTTCTAATTGTTCTCTTAACATGGTTTTTGCTCTGTTCAATCTAACTTTTACATTGGTTTCGCTAATATTAAGCAGCTCTGAAGTTTCTGCAACGTTTAAACCACTTATTTCTCTTAATGAAAATACTACACGATAATCGAAAGGAATTTTTTCAAGAGCTTTTTCTATTACGTTTCCCAATTCTTTGTTATGAACAACTTTATCTGTGTTGTTGTTTGAGCTTACAAATAAAGGCGTAGAGGCATCATTGGCGTCTTGCATAATTTCGTTTTTAAAACTTAATTTTTGTTTTTTTCTGTAACAGTTATTCATCATTATGCGAATAATCCATGTTTTAAAATTTGACCTTCCTTCAAATTGCGATAGGTTTTTATACGCATCAATAAATGTGTCTTGCATTAAATCTTGTGTATCCTCGTGGTTGTAATTATAAGTTCTACCTATTTTGTATAAGTAAGGATTAAATCTTCTTACAATGATTTCATAAAGCGGTTTTTCGCCATCAAGTATTCTTTGTGTAATTTCTGTTTCAGATAATGTTTCAAAAATGTTGTTCATAGTTTATTATAATTTTTTATGCTACTACTTTAGATAATCTTGCCATTGAGAAGGCAGAAAGTGCCATTACCAAATCGCGTACTGCAACATCAACATAATTAAAATTTACTAATAAAGATAATGCAATAGCGGTTAGCCATGCCGCTACAATGTAGCCGCCAATTTCGGGTTTTTTAAATACAATAATTCCGGCAATAATTTCAATAACACCTACAATCATCATAAATACCGATGTAGAAAAAGGTAATACTTTTGCCAATGTGGGATTAATGTATTGATCCCAATGAGTAAGTATGTTGGTAAATTTATCTGCACCTGCAACTATTGGTACAATTACAAAAGCGTATTTCATTAAATTAAATACTTGCTTTATTGTTTGGTTTGTGTTTGTTGTTTCCATTTTATTTATTGTGTTTATATAATTAGAGTAAATGAGCATTAATAAGGTTACAAATTATTTTTTTGTAGGAAAAGAAAAGCCACTATTTAAAACAGTGGCTTATAAAATTTTGAAATAAGAGAAGTGTGATGATGATTATTAAAACTTATCAGGAAATTGTTTGGCTATTCCATCTGTTAATATATCGGCAAGAGAAAGCATGTGGTGTAAAGCTTCTTCAAAACCTCCGAAAGATTGAGAGTAATTTCCTTTAAGAATTGCAACAGAATAAGCAATAGTGTGTGTAATATGCATTTCTAAAGCACCTTCGGTTACTTTTGCAGGCCAATTTGGGTTGGCAGATGCAAGGAAGTCTGCAATTTCTTTTGCATTAGCATACCAGTCTTTAACTGCTTTATCTAAAGCAGCTTTATCGCCAGATTTAGCTGCTGTTAGCACGGGCACTGCACCTTGTATATGCTCTGATAATAGTTTTGCTAATTTATCGCCGGCAGCTTGACCATAATAAGGTACAATGGCAGCACCAATATCTTTTTGATTTTGTAATAAACGTGTAAGTTTAGCATTTAAACCTTTAGGGTCGTTATAAAATGCATCTACTGTAATTAAAGTCCAATACATGTGTGCAGACCATAATTCTCTCATGGCTTTGTTTAACTCATGATATTTGTGGCTTTTCATAAGTTTAGACATTTCTTTAGTAGTAGTTCCTGCACCTTCAGAATGGTTCATTTGTTGTGCATTAATTGCAGTGGCAGCAATAATAAAAGCTGCTGTAATAATTATACGTTTCATTGTGTTTTAATTTTAAATGTTGTAAAATTTTATACAATGAGATTAGAGTATATACAAAAATGAAAGGTTACAAAAAGTAAAATATTTTTTTTGAAAGAAGATATAGGCAGCTTAACGATATTGTTTTATTTCTCTTTCAATATCTCGTTTTTTTATGGTTTCACGTTTATCGTGTGTTTTCTTTCCTTTGGCTAAACCAATTTCTAACTTAACTAAATTTTTATCGTTTATAAAAACGCGTAAAGGCACAATAGTTAAACCTTTTTCTTTTAAGGCAGCTTGTAATTTTTTTAATTCTCTTTTGGTAAGCAATAATTTTCTATCGTGTACGGCAATATGATTATTGGTTGTGCCTAATTTATATTCTGCAATATATAAACCACGCACCCAAAGTTCACCATCATCAAACAAACAAAAGGCATCGTTAAAACTTACTTTACCTTCTCGTATGCTTTTAACTTCGGTTCCTAATAATACAATACCCGCTACATATTTATCTTCAATGTAGTAATTAAAATAAGCCTGCCTGTTGTTCATTTCTTTTGCCAAAAGAATTAATTATTTGTAAAGAACAAAAATAATGTATCTCTAATTAGAGTATAAATCGGAATCCTACACCCAAAAACCCTAAACCTGTATTATTAGTGAAGTTTGAATAAAATAGAAATTCTTCTTGAGTAGAACTCTTTACTTGCGGTACTTGACTGTTAAATTTGGTTACGAGATATTGGAAGTTGATAATGTTTGGAATTGTAATTTCTAATTGCATTTTTTTTAATATATTATAGGAAACTCCGGGAGTTAATGAAATAGAGCCACCTCTTTGGGTGGCTTTTATATTGCCCGATGTGCTTCTAAGGTTTTCAGTTTGATTTACAGTACTAAACCCTGCATCAACTTGTGTAAAAAAGTAAAAATCTTTTGCAAGTTTTTTATATTCTCTATAAAATGCACCAATAGTAAACCGATTATAAGTTAGATTAGTAGTATCGCCATAATTAAAAAAATTTGATTGATTTATTGGAGTGAACCCAATGGTGATGCCAATAATTTTATTTTCTTTATATGCTTTACCCGCAGAAATACTAATGTTACTGGCATTATATGCACTCTTAAAAGTATCGACTTTGTTTTTTGAATTGTAATAATATAATTGTCCTCCCAACACAATTGATTGCTTTTTAATTTGTCCATTTACAGTAAAAGAAAGCAGTAGCAGTATTATTGCGAAGTAATGTTTTTTCATAAAAATATTTTGATTATAACGAAAGACAATAAAAATGAAATAAAAGGCACTTTAGTAATCTAAAAATTTGTTAATTACTGAATTAAAAGAAGTGTATAACTGGTAAGTTGTTATCCTTTAAACAAAACAATTAATTTATGTAATTTTTCTTTCAATTGTTTTCTATCAACAATAAAATCTAAAAAACCATGTTCTAATAAAAATTCACTTCGTTGAAAACCTTCGGGTAAATCTTTTTTAATGGTTTCTTTTATTACACGCGGGCCTGCAAAACCAATTAAGGCTCCGGGTTCTGCAATATTTAAATCGCCCAACATGCCAAAGCTGGCAGAAATACCGCCAAATGTAGGGTCGGTTAAGAGTGATATATAAGGTAATTGTGCATCGCTTAACTGAGAAAGTTTACCGCTTGTTTTTGCTAATTGCATTAGGCTGAAAGCACTTTCCATCATTCTTGCACCGCCACTTTTACTTATTACTAAATAAGGTAATTTGTGTTCAATACAATAATCAACGGCACGGCTAAATTTTTCTCCCATAACACTTCCTAAACTTCCGCCAATAAATTCAAAATCCATGCAGGCAATTACCATTTCTTCGCCGTTAATTTTTCCAACGGCAACACGCATAGAATCTTTTAAATCTGTTTTAGAATGAATTTCATCTAAACGTTTTTGATAATTTTTCAAATCGGTAAAGTTTAAAAAATCTTTGCTTTGAATATTATCAAAAAGTTCGGTGTAAGTATTGTTATCAAAAATTATTTCAAAATATTCTTCGCTTCCAATTCTGTGGTGGTAATTGCATTTTGAGCAAACAAATAAATTTTCTCTTAGTTCAGATGTAGTACAAATAAAATTGCATTGTGGGCATTTACTCCATAAACCTTCGGGAGTTTCTTTTTTATCTGCCGTAGAAGTAGTAATACCTTGCCTTATACGGCTATACCATTTAGGTTTTATTTCTCCTGCGGGGTTGGCAGTTTCTTCGCCTGTTAAATTTTGGTCTAAATCTTCTTCACGTTCTTTTTTCATACACGCGTTTTCTAAATTAAGGGTGTTGAAGATAATTAAATTTGAATTGATAAAACAGTATTTGCTTTTTGCTAATTGTGTTATGCAAAATTCAATTATAATTTCTTCGGTTGTGGTATTAAGAAAAACCTGTTATTTTTTGTAACAGGTTTTAGTTTTTTATGCTATGGTAATGCTTGTATCGGCATATACATCTTGAATGGCGTTTAAAATTTCAACACCTTCTTTCATTGGGCGTTGAAAAGCTTTACGTCCCGAAATTAAACCCATTCCTCCTGCACGTTTATTAATTACGGCAGTTGTAACAGCTTCTGCTTTATCGCTTGCACCAGATGATGCACCGCCTGAATTTATTAAACCTGCTCTGCCCATATAACAATTGGCAACTTGATAACGACACAAATCAATAGGATGCTCTGAAGTTAATTGTGTATAAATTCTTTCATCATTTTTTCCGTATGCAGATTCTTTAGTGTTTAATGCTTTGTAACCTCCGTTATTTTCAGGTAATTTTTGTTTAATAATATCTGCTTCAATAGTAACACCTAAATGGTTTGCTTGTCCGGTTAAATCGGCAGAAACATGGTAATCAACGCCATCTTTTTTAAATGAAGGGTTGCGTAAATAGCACCATAAAATAGTTGCCATTCCTAACTCGTGTGCCATTTCAAAAGCTTTAGCAACTTCTTGAATTTGGCGTGTAGATTCATCACTTCCAAAATAAATAGTTGCACCAATAGCAGCAGCACCTAAGTTTTGCGATGCTTTAATAGAAGCAAACATTATTTGGTCAAACTTATTTGGATAAGTTAAAAACTCATTATGATTAACCTTTACAATAAAAGGAATTTTATGTGCATACTTGCGAGATAAAAAACCTAATCCGCCAAATGTGGTAGCTACTGCATTACAACCGCCTTCAATAGCTAATTTTATAATATTTTCAGGATCAAAATAAATTGGATTTTTTGCAAAACTTGCACCACCACTGTGTTCTATGCCTTGGTCAACCGGAAGAATAGATAAATAACCTGTATTTGCCAACCTACCTGTGTTGTACATTAATTGTAAATTACGAAGCACATTTACATTACGGTCGCTTTGTGTCCAAATACGGTCAACAAAATCGGCACCGGGTAAATGCAATAAACTTTTATCAATTGTTTTACTGGTGTGGTTAAGAAGATATTCTGCTTTATCTCCTAAAAGCTGCAAAGTGGTTTGATTTGCCATAAACTAACTTGAATAATATTTAGTTAAATGAAGAATAGGTTTTTTATGAACTAAGCAACGGTACAAATATTATACTTTGTTGCGTCGCACACTTCAACGCCTTATTCAATATTTGGCAAATATAAGGAACGGAAAATTATAAGCAGAGATTGAAAAAGTGTACCGTTATTTTAAACTTTCTTAAGTCATTTCGAACGAAGTGAGAAATCTACCCGCTTTTAAAATAACCAGATTGCCACGACACTACTGCTCCTTGCAATGACGATGCTATTTCAAACTCCTTTGCTTTGGTGTGTGTCTTCACAAACCATTTTTATGCTATAAAGTTTAAGCCTAACCTAATTTCTCTAAAGGAGGGAATTTTAATTTTATTGGGTTTATAGAAAATAGTCTCAATTTTTAATTATACTTTTTCATAAAGGTTTAAAGTTGATTTATTTTTGTATGATAAAGTAAATATTATTTAAAAATAAGTTATGCATATAAAAGCTATTATGTCCATTTGTTTAACACTAAATTGCTTGTTCAGTGTTTCACAGAAAAACGAATCAAATCATACAGAAAAAATACAATCCTCATTAGATTCATTAAATGCTTTCATTAAAGTAAAATTTGATGAAACAATTGAAATTAATGGTAAAAAGATATATTTAATTGATAACAAAAAAATATCAAATGAAAAAAGCAAAGTTTGGTATGAAGGGAAAATTAAGGATTTGGGTAAGGTAATAAAATTCCCTAATGAATTTAATGTATCTCTACCATGTAATAATGATAAAGATTGTATTAATGGCTTCTACATGGCTAATAATGAAAGAAAATCAGTATTCCCCATTAATAATTATGGATATTACAGTATATCCTTTACATGTAACTCTGAAATAGAAATGGATAAATTATTTGAATTATTCTCTAATTTTTGGTTTGACTTAACAGGAATTAACTCAGCAACAAAATATACAAATGCAGAACTTACTCAATTATATAAAGGAATTAAAGAAGATAATGTTTTACTAATAGATTTTGATAAAGATGAATCTGATAAAAAACAATTATCAAAATATAAAAATCAAGAAATTTATGCCTCCTATTTATATCTGAATAACGATTTAGAAACTTATAGAGGTAATATTGTTTTACCAAACAATTATAAAGTAAGTGTAAAAAAAATTAAGATACAACTTATCAAAGAAAAGAAAGTAAGAGAGTACAAAGTAGTGAACAATACAGAATCAAAGTCTGAAGAAAAAAAACAAATAAGTATTGTAGAGGAGGCTGCTGATGAATTAAGAAAATTAGACAAAGAAATAATTGAATATAACGAATCAATGAAGATGTATATTAAAGATTGTGAAAAAGATAAAAAGATGAAATATACTTTTCCTTACGGGAAAAGCACTGCTTGTAGAGCTCTGGTTAATTATAACGAGATAATTAAATCAGCAATTGAAAGGTTTTTAAAAAAATATGGAAAATATATAAGCTCAGAAGATGTAAGTCGTTTAAATAGATTAAAGAAAAAAGCAGAGGAAAATATCATTGTAGCTAAATATTAACTTCAACACTTTATTCAATATTTGGCAAATACAAGCAATGGAAAATGATAAGTAGAGATTGAAAAATGTTCCGTTATTTTAAACTTTCTGCTCGTCATTTCGAACGAAGTGAGAAATCTTATGAATAATTTGCAAATAGATTTCTCGTTTCGCTCCGCTCAACTCGAAAAGACGAATTCGTTATTTTTATAGAATATGGAAAGAGGAGGCTGCATATATTTTATGACAAACAAGAATAAAACTACTTTATATCTTGGTGTAACTTCAAATTTATTGAATCGTGTATATGAGCATAGAATGAAAAAGTATACAACCAGTTTTACTGCAAAATATAATTTGGTGTTTTTAGTGTTTTATGAATTTCATTGTAGCATAGAGGAAGCAATTGCAAGAGAAAAGCAGGTTAAGAAGTGGAGTAGAAAAAAGAAAGATGAATTAATTCATTCGCTAAATCCAGAAAGGAAAGATTTGTGGGATGAAATTATAAAATGGTAAATAACTCCTCATTTCCAACTTTCTTACGTCATTTCGAACGGAGTGAGAAATCCCTCACAATAATTTCAATAGATTGCCACGTCGCTACAGCTCCTTGCAATGACGATGCTATTTCAAACTCCTTTGCTTTGGTGTGTGTCTTCACGATACAAAGTATCAATACTATTACTCGCCGTACAACACAAACCCAGCCCATTTTGTTGGGTCTTTGTATTTTTCTTTTAAGGCTTTTTGTGCTTTTCTAAATGCTGTATAATAACTTTCTCCTTTAAAAACATTGCTGTAAAATAATTGCATTAATTCTGCTGTTTCTGCATCTGGCACTTCCCATAAACTGATGATTAATTTTTTTACTCCTGCCATTTTAAATGCACGTTGTAAACCATACACACCTTCACTTGCATTAATATCTCCTAATGCTGTTTGACATGCACTTAAAACCACTAATTCTGTATTTAGCAAATTCATATTGCTTATTTCTTGTGCAGTTAAAATGCCATCTTCTTTGCCTTCTAACAAAGTATCTTTTCCCCAATAATTATTTGCTCCACTCAATACAATACCACTACGCAATAATGGAAAATCTTTTGCATTATTATCCTCTTCATCATTAACATTTGTCATTAGCTTTTCCTTTTTTGGAGGAAAATAAAAACCATGTGTTGCTATATGTAATATTCGTGGAGCTTGGCTGCCATTTAATTGTTTAAAATTATCTTCGGTAGCTGTAATGCCTTCAAAGTTTTTAAACTGCCAAATAGAATTTTTTATTTGTTGACTTACAATTTCTATTTCATTTTTTGTTCCTTGCAAATAAGAAAAATGAATATTTTTATTTTCACTAATAGCATTGCGATACATGGGTTGTGTTGATGTAGAATTATTGTTTGATACAGAATTTATTTTTGCATCATAATCTGCACCACCCATTAAAATAATAGAATTATTTTTTGTAGAACCTTTTAAAGGATTTATTAATTCATTAATGCTTAACAGTTGATGCAACTCATACATATCTATTAATTGCTTTTGAGTACTGCTGTCTGTAATGGCAGCAAAACTTACTTTGTGTAATAAGCCAGCAGGCAAATTGTAAATAGTGTTTGTATTTTTTAAATAAGGCAATAATGGTTTCCATATTAAATTGTACAAAGCAACATCTGTGTTTATTGCATTTTTATTTTCTTGTTTTTTTATAGAACTTCTTCCTGTTGTGCCATGATAATTTTTTAATAAAACTTGTAATTGTTTTTCATTAAAAACTGTAATAAATGTAGGTGTTGTGTCATTTTTTGTTATAATAAATGCTGCATAAAAAACAGTATCTGTCCATTGTTTTTGAGAATAATATTTAAAAGAAACCCATTGAATTACGGCTTCATTTGTTTTTAATTTTGTTGAAACATCTTTAGCAGTATAACCTGTACTTTTTATTACATTCTGCAATTCTGGTAATGCTGCAATTAATTGTTTTTCCAAAGTTTGGGTTTGCTTGAATAAACTGTCTTCATTTAAACCATATTCTTCCTGCATATCTTTTCTTATCTGAATAGCTCTTGCATAAAGCTTATTAGTATTTTGCCATTTAGTTAATATTGTTTTTACAGAAGTATTAGAAGAGTTTATTGCATAACTATTTAATAACTGTTTGCCTTGTAATAACCAACCTTGTTTTGCTGTTGTAGTTTGATAAAAGCTATTAGTTTTATTATATTGAAAATGATGTAACATAGATAAATAAATCTTGTACATATAATCGTTATCATTTAAATAAGTCTCTTTTTCTGTTTCACTAAAATTTTGTAGTAAAGTTTGTTTATTATTGTTTTCTGATTGAATGGTAGTTTGTATTATATCTTTCCATTTGGAAAATTGATTAGAGTGGTAATACAAAATAGACAGATTATTTAGCGTATTAGAATAATCCATGCTTTCACTTCCAAATAATTTTTTACGAATAGATAGTGATTCTTTATACAAAGGTTCAGCAGCAGTATAATTATTTATGCTACTATATAAGGCAGCCAAATTATTTAAAGCAATAGCATAAGATTTACTTTCACTTCCATACAATTTTTTACGAGTTGCCATTGATTGTTTATACAAAGGTTCGGCAGCAGCATAATTTTTTGTACGTTCATATAAGTGAGCCAAATTATTTAATGCAATAGCATAAGATTTACTTTCGTTCCCCAAAATTTTTTCACGAATAGATAATGATTGCTTATACAAATTTTCTGCATCAGCATAAAGGCTCATATCTTCATATAAACCTGCCAAATCATTCAGGCTTTCTGCATAATCTGGATGTTCTTCTCCTAAAACTTTTTTACGAATAGTTACTGCTTCATTCAAATATTTTTCAGCATCAGTATAATTGCTCATGCTTCTGTATAAATTACCTAAACTCATTAAACTAAAAGTATAAGAAACAGCATCAATATTTATTTTCTTTTTACGAATGTTATAAGATTCTATATACAAAGTTTCTGCACCTGCATAATTACCCATTAAAAAATATAGTGTACCCAAATTGTTTAAACTTGAAGCATAATATTCATGTTCTGCTCCTTTTTTCTTTTTAGCTATTTGTATTGCTTCTTTAAACAATGTTTCTGCTTCTTTGTAATTACCCATATCTCTATAGAGTAAAGCTAAATTGTTGATGAAAGTACCGTATTCAGAATTATCTTTTCCTTCTTTTGTTTGAATAATATTAATTGCTTCAATAATTAATGGTTCAGCTTCTGAATAACGTCCTATCAATCTGTACATTTCTGCTAAATTATTTAAGTTGATAGCATAGTTTAAACCAACACCTTCCGTTTGTTTTACAACAGCCAATATTTCTTTATAGGTTTGTTCGGCAATATTGTATTTGCCCATTTCATAATAAACACCTGCTAATTTGTTTAAAACATAACTATAATTTACAGTTA
This sequence comes from Bacteroidota bacterium, assembly GCA_018267725.1. Taxonomy (GTDB): domain Bacteria; phylum Bacteroidota; class Bacteroidia; order Chitinophagales; family Chitinophagaceae; genus CW01. Next base: position 123,498 of record JAFDXY010000011.1, on the reverse strand, counting down.
TTTTTTCTTCTTTCTTTTGAAAAGCTAAAGCAATTTTGTACAAAAGTTCTGCAGCATAATAATCGGCTCGTTTATTGTACCATTCAGCAGATTTAATAATTTTAAAATATTCATTACTTAATTTAATAATAGTTCGGTCAGTTGAATTTTTTGCATTTGATATAATGGTAATTATTTCATTAAACAAAGGAAGAGCTTTGACATATTTATTAAAGTCTAAATAAAATAACGTGAGTTCATATAATCTTAAAATGTAAATAGGGTCTGAAGTAAATTTTATTCTTCTTACAATTGTCAACTCCTCATTATAAAATTCTTCTGCTTTTTCGAAATTATTAGACTTATCGTACAAAAACGCTAATCTATGAATTGCACCAATGTAATTAATGTTATCAGTTCCGTTTAATTTTTTATATATTTCTATTAATTCTTTAGCTAAAGAAATAGCATCATTAAATTTCTTTTGGTTATAACAAACATCAATTAATTTTTCTAAGTATTGTATATAATTAGCATGTTCAGTTCCTTTTGCATTCTTCACAATCAGCATTGCTTCTTTGAGTAATAATTCTGCATCAGCATAGTTTTTTTTATTGTCATAAATAAATGCTAAAGCAAATAATCCGTCTGCATATAATAAACTTTTTTTTCCATAAGTTTTTTCAATACAAGCTACATTTTGTTTAGCATACATTATTGCTGAATCTATTTTTTGGCTTTTGAAATAATGCAATACTTTTTCACCTAATTGTACACATGCAATTGAATCTTGTTTATTTATTTGTTGTGCAAAATTCTTTTGCATTAATAATGTCGAACAAATTAATATTAAAAAGAAACGAAGTATAATATTCATAAACTTTCCGCTTTATTAAATAAAGCAAAATATCCATTTTTTAAAAAAGAAGAAATACCCACTAAGGAGTATTTAGAGAGAAAATTTTTAAAATTAATTATTTATAACTATGAGTTTTAGGTTATTGGTTTAAAATATAAAAGCATTCATAAATTGCACACTGTGTAAGAATTTGCTTCTCAACTGAATATAATTTTTCTTAACTCAATAAAATAATCTGCAGTTTTTAATAATCTGCTTCCGTACCAACTAAACATTTCTCCATCAACTAATAAAAATTGCAATTCAAAATTTTTTATTTGAGATTTTATTTCTTTAATATGTTTTTGTTTAAAAGGATAGGGCTCGCTTGATAATAAAACCAATTCACATTTTTTATTTACTAAATCTTCTAATGTAATAGTGGGATAACGCATTTCATTTTCATACACATTTATTAATCCGCAATGTTTCATCATATCATTAATAAAAGTATCACCACCAATAGTCATATAAGGTTCACGCCAAATAAGGTAACAAGTTTTGTGTTGTATGTTATAAGCATTAAGTTGTAAAAATTTATTGCGAATATTATTTACCAAACTTTCTGCTTCTTGCTTTCTATTTATTATTTCACCAATACTTTTAATCATTGCTAAAGCATCGTGCAAATTATTTACATCACTTATCCAAACGGGGCAAAATGCTTGCAGGGCTTCAATTTGTTCTTTTATGTTTTCTTCTTTATTAGCAATAATTAAATCGGGTTGCAGCTCTTTTATTTTTTGAATATTTATATTTTTTGTTCCACCAATTTTTGTTTTTTGCTGAAACCATTTTTGTGGATGTACACAAAATTTAGTAATACCAATTACTTCTTCATTCAACCCTAAATCAAACAATAATTTTGTTTGAGATGGTACAAGCGAAACAATTCTTTTAGGAGTTGTTGGCAGATTAATTTCATTGTTTAACTGATCAATATAAATTGGCATAATAAATTGTTCTGCAAAATAATATTTATAAACGTTGTAACTAAACTACATTTGATAAAGTATATTTAATAGATGATGATAAATGTAGGAGTATATAATAACCTAAAAGTATTGCGTAAAATAACCATTGGTGTTTATTTAGATGATGGTGCAGACGGAATTTTATTGCCTAAACGTTTTGTGCCTAACAATGTGCAGGTAGGAGATGAACTAAAAGTTTTTGTGTATCATGATTCTGATAACAGATTAATTGCTACAACTCAACAACCACTGGGCATTGTAGGAGATATTGTGAAATTAAAAGCTGTTTCGGTAACACATCAAGGTGCATTTTTAGATTGGGGTTTAATGAAAGATTTATTTGTACCCAAATCTCAACAACTAACAGGAATGCGTGTTGGAGGATTGTATTTAGTGAAAATTTTTATTGATAAACAAACAGGCAGAGTTGCAGCTACCGAAAAAATTGATAACACTTTAAATAATGATGAATTAACCGTAAAAGAAAAAGAGGAAGTTGATTTAACTGTTTATAGAAGAAGTGATTTAGGTTATGTTGTTATTATAAACGGATTGCATACAGGTATGTTATATTTTAATGAAGTGTTTGAAGATTTACAGCCCGGCGATAAATTAAAAGGGTTTATTAAAACAATAAGAACCGATAATAAAATTGATGTTGTAGCGGGCAAACGTGGTTATGCAAAAGTTGAAGGAGAAACAGATAAAATACTTAGACTTTTAAAAGATAATAACGGTTATTTACCTTATAATGATAAATCTGCACCAGAAGATATATATGCTTTTTTTGGAATGAGTAAAAAAACATTTAAAATGACAACAGGCAATTTATTTAAACAACAAAAAATAGAATTTACTAAAACAGGTATTAAGCTAATTGAGTAATTTATAAACTATTTTATAACTGAATTAAATAAAAAACGCTTCAAAATTTTGAAGCATTTTTTATTATTATTTTATTCCCAAATTTCTGCTTTTCCTTCTAACCAAAGTTTTACAGAATCTGTTGTTATGCTCTTTGGTCTTTCTAACGGGAAACCTAAAGCTCTGTCCCAGCAAAGGCTTGCTAAAACTCCTAATGCACGGCTTACTGCAAATAAAACTGTATAAAATTCATATTCAACTAAACCGTAATGCACTAATAAAGCACCACTATGTGCATCAACATTTGGCCAAGGGTTTTTAATTTTTCCTAACGATTGTAAAATTGGAGGTACTACTTCATAAATTTTCCAAACAGTATTTACCAATTTATCATCGGCCATGTGTTTTTTACCAAATTCCATTTGTGCAGTATAACGAGGGTCTGTTTTACGCAATACTGCATGACCATAACCCGGTACTACTTTTCCGGATGCTAAAGTATCTTTTACATATTGTGCAATTTGCTCTTTAGTAGGGTCTTCGGTTTGCAATTTTTCTTGCATTTCAAAAATCCATTTAATTACTTCTTGATTTGCCAAGCCGTGTAAAGGACCTGCTAACCCGTTCATGCCTGCGGCGTAACTTAAATAAGGATCACTTAATGCACTGCCTACTAAATGTGTGGTGTGTGCAGAAACGTTTCCGCCTTCATGGTCTGCATGTATTGTCATATACAAACGCATCAACTCTTTAAAGCTTTCTTGTTCATAACCCATCATGTGTGCAAGGTTTCCTGCCCAATCTAATAATCCGTTGGGTTGTATATGTTCATTATTTCTATATTTCCTTCTGTATATATATGCTGCAATGCGTGGCAAACGTGCAATTAAATCCATCACATCATCATACATCGGATTCCAATAATCTTTTTTATTAATGCCTTTTGCATATTCGCGTGCAAAATTACTTTCTGTTTGTAATGCCATTACACCTACCACAAACATGGTCATAGGATGTGCGTTTAATGGCAATTTATCTATAGTTGCAAATACGTGAGATGGTACGTGGCTGCGGCGTTGCCACACACTGGTTAAGTGGTTTACATCTTCTGCCGTAGGCAATTCGTTAAGTAACATTAAATAAAATAAACCTTCGGGTAAGGGTTCATTTCCTCCTTCTGCTTTAGGTAGTTTTTGTTGTAATTCGGGAATAGAATAACCACGAAAACGAATACCTTCTTGTGCATCTAATAAACTTGTTTCTGTAACCAAACCTGTTATGCCACGCATACCTTGATATACTTGACCTAAAGTTACTTCTCCAATTTTTTTTGAACTGTGTTCTTTTAGAATTTCTTTAATTTCTGCATTGGCTGCATCTGCTTTTGCTTTAAAACTTTCTTTAATAACGCCCATGTTTGTAATTTTTTATATTAAAATAATTATTATTTTTTATGTGGTTGATATTTTGCGAGGAAAAAAAATTGCAACGTGGCTAAGGTAAAACAACAAGTATATTATGCCAAATGAAATATATATTAATGGCTTGCTAAATGCAGAAAATTATTTGGGTGCTTTGCGGTACAAATAAATAACAACAAAAAGAAAAACAAAGTTGGGAATCCACACTGCAATTGAAGGGGGCAGGTTGCCTTTGGTAGAAAAAATAGTAGAAAATTTATCGGCTAAAATAAAAAGAGCAGCAATAATAAATCCTAATGCCAAATGTATTCCGCTGCCGCCGCGTACTTTTCTGCCGGCAATAACTGCACCAATTACGGTAAGCAATGCAACGGTTACGGGCGTTGCATTTCTTCGGCCTTCTTCTACTTTTAATTCACTTAAACCTTCGCTGCCGCGTAATTCTTCTAATTTAATAAATTTTGCTAATTCGGGAGATGATAATTTATCTTTTGTGTATTTATCTTTTTTTATTTCTGATGGAGTGAAGTTTAAATTATAAGCTTGCTCGGCTATGAATTTAATATTCTCTCCTAAGGCATTTATTTTTCTAACAACTATATTTTGTAATAACCATTTTTTCTTGGTAGTATCCCAACGTATTGTTTCTGCCCTTGTATTTTCTGTAACAATATTATTTTTAATGGTGTTCATAAAAATAGGGCCACCTTGTTTATAAGTTGTATCATAATTATAAACGCCGGTATAAGTAAATGAATCTGTTTTCATGTAAAAATCGCTACCACTACCAAATCTGCTTTTAATTAAATTTTCGTAAGATGAATTGGGGTCGAAATATTTTGCTTCAAAATTACCACGAATTTTATTGGCGTTGGGTACAACATAGTGGTTGGCATACCATAACATTACTCCTAAAAGTATTCCGCCAATATAATAGGGTCTTAACCAACGGTTGTATGATGTGCCGCTTGCAAGTATGGCAACTATTTCTGTTCTGCCTGCCATTTTTGATGTAAAAAAAATAACAGCAATAAAAACAAATAGCGGAAAAAGTAATGCAATAATATGTGGTACAAAACCAAAATAATATTGTGTAATAATTATTTTTAAAGAAAGATGAGATTTTACAAAATCATCGGCTTTTTCACTTACATCTATTACAACTGCTACAATGGTAAATAAAAAAATTGCGAAGAAAAAAGTGGTTAAGAAATTTTTAAGAATATACCAATCTAACTTTTTCATTCGTTATAAATATTTGCAAAGATAATTGTATGTGTGAATGAATTGCAATGAAGTATTGTTGCCCTATAAACAGAAAGTACAAGAGTGCGACGCAACAGGTGATGAGTTATTTACAAAAGTTGATATCAAAAAAAACATCCATAGAAATGGATGTATAAATACCGGACTTCATAGGTAACAGATTAGTAAGTAACGTGAAACTATAAAGAAGAATTTAAACAATATGTTTTTAATTGTGTTAGTGTATAAATAAAAGATATTATTTTCAGTTATCCACAACCAAATGAATTGAAGTTTAATTGAACAATTTATTAAAGTCGTTGTTTTAATATGGGGATCATTTCATTTTTAAAACTATTAAAACTGCCTTGCAGTATGTGTTTGCGGGCTGTTTTAACTAACCATAAATAGAACGATAAATTATGAATACTTGCAATTTGTAATGCTAAAATTTCGTTAGCAACAAATAAATGCCTTAAATATGCTTTGCTGTAATAGTTGCTTGTTGCACATTCAAAACCATCATCAATAACAGAAAAATTGGTTGCCCATTTTTTATTACGAATATTTATAATACCTTTTGTTGTAAATAACATTCCGTTTCTGCCGTTGCGTGTTGGCATTACACAATCAAACATATCAACACCTAAAGCAATTCCTTCTAAAATATTCCAAGGTGTGCCAACGCCCATTAAATAACGTGGTTTATTGGTTGGAAGAATATTGCAACACAGTTCTGTAAACTCATACATTTTATCTTCAGGCTCGCCAACACTTAAACCCCCAATTGCATTGCCTACTGCATTTTTAGAAGCAATGAATTGTGCTGATGCAGTTCTTAAATCTTTAAACGTTCCGCCTTGTACAATTGGAAATAAATTTTGTGTATAACCATATTTATCGGGTGTTTCATTAAATCGTTTAATGCATCTATCTAACCATCTATGTGTTAGCTGCATACTTTTTTGTACGTATTTATATTCACTATCGGCAGGCGGACATTCATCAAAAGCCATCATAATATCTGCACCAATATTTCTTTCAATATCCATTACCGATTCGGGAGAAAATAAATGTTTACTCCCATCAATATGGCTTTGAAATAATACACCTTCTTCTGTAATTTTTCTGTTGGCTGCTAATGAAAATACTTGGTACCCTCCACTATCTGTTAATATAGGTTTATGCCATCCGTTAAATTTATGTAAACCGCCCGCAGCTTGTAATACATCAACTCCGGGGCGTAAGTATAAATGATAAGTATTGCCTAAAATTATTTGAGCATTTATTTCATTATTTAATTGTTGTTGTGTTACAGCTTTTACACTGCCCACTGTACCAACAGGCATAAATATGGGCGTTTCAATTTCTCCGTGGTCGGTAGTAATTTTTCCTGCTCTTGCTTTACTGTTAGTATCTGTACAAATTAATTCAAAACTTAATTGTGGCATAACTGCAAAAATAATTAGCCTTTGTGTTGTTCTGTTTATTTTATTCAATATCAGTAGTTAAAAATTTCTTTTCCACATATTTACCGTAAAGCCCATAAAACAAATTGCTGCCTATACTTTTGCCGTTATGATGATACCGAAGATTACTTGGGAAATTGTTTTTATAGCGTTTTGTGTTGTAATAGCCATTCAGGTTTTTTATTATCTTTTCTTTTTTAGCAGATTGGCTGCGTTTAAAGTTTCTCTTAAACAACAAAATCAAGAGCAACCTGTAAGCATTATTATTTGTGCAAGAGATGAAGCAGAAAATATTGTAAAAAATTTACCCGGTGTTTTAGTGCAAGATTATAAAACAACGCATGAAATTATTTTAGTAAATGATAACTCTATTGATGAAAGCAAATATCTTATTGATGAGTTTAAGAAAAGTTTTAAAAACCTTACACATATTGAATTAACGCAGGAAGCTAAAATGATTTCGGGAAAAAAATTTCCTTTATCAATGGGTATTAAAAGTGCAAAATATGAAACGCTTTTATTAACCGATGCCGATTGTGTTCCGGCAAGCGAATTATGGGTGCAAAAAATGCAAGATGGTTATAAACCCGGTATTGAAATAGTTTTAGGCTATGGTGCCTATCATAAAAAAAACGGATTACTAAATAAATTAATACGTTTTGAAACCTTTCATACTGCATTACAATATTTATCGTATGCTTTAGCAGGCTTGCCTTATATGGGTGTTGGCAGAAATTTAAGTTATAAAAGAGAAGTATTTATTAAGAACAAAGGCTTTTCTTCAATAAATCATATACCCAGTGGAGATGATGATTTGTTTATTAATCAAGTTGCCAACAAACAAAACACAACTATTGTTGTAGATGCAGCAGCACACACATTAAGCGAACCTAAACGCACTTGGAAAAGTTGGATGAACCAGAAATACAGGCATTATACTACATCAAAATATTATAAAGGCAAACACAAATTTTTATTAGGATTATATACATTTAGCTTTTTCTTTATATATCCGTTGTTGGCGGTAAGTATTATTTTTTATTGTTGGTGGTTGGCATTGGCGGTTTATGGTTTACGCTTTTTAATACAAGCTGTTGTTTGGTTTTTTAGTATGAAAAAATTAAATGAAAAAGATTTATGGCCTTGGTTTTTGTTTTTAGATATTTGGATGTTTATTTATTACTTAATTTTTGTTCCGGCATTATGGAAAAAACCACTTAAAAGTTGGAGTTAAAAATTTGTAATATATATGGAAATTATTCTTAAATATTTTTCTGATTTTAATGAGCAGCAATTAAAACAATTTGCAGCATTAGAACATTTATATAAAGAATGGAATGAAAAAATAAATGTAGTTTCAAGAAAAGATATTGATGGCATTTACTTGCATCATGTATTACACTCATTAACCATTGCTGCTATTGCAGATTTCCCTAAAGGTTCACATGTAATTGATATTGGCTGTGGTGGCGGTTTTCCGGGCGTGCCTTTAGCAATTTTTTTTCCTGAAGTAAAATTTTATTTGGTTGATAGTATTGCCAAAAAATTAAAAGTTGTAGAAGCTGTTTGCGAAGGTGCAGGTATTAAAAACATAACCACACAACATATTAGAACAGAACAAATTAAAAATAGAAAATTTGATTTTGCTGTAAGCCGGGCTGTTGCACCTTTAAAAGAATTATGGCAATGGAGTAAGCCATTAATTAAAGTTTCTGCAAATCAAAATATTGCCAACGGATTAATTTGTTTAAAAGGCGGAGACTTGCATAATGAAATTTCAGAAAGCAATACAAAGCCTAACATGATGCGTGTTTATGATATTTTCCCTGAAGAATTTTTTAAAGAAAAATATGTACTGCATGTAAGCAAACAAGGCAATTAAATTTTACCGTATTGTTTATAATAAGCAATTAATAAGCTTATCACATCATCATAACTATTAATACCTTTTTGTTGGTTATTGGCTTGCAAATACATTCCGTATAAATTCATTACTTTACCTGAAACTTTGTTTTTTTCTTTCAAAAAAAAGCGATTAATATTTCTTAAATCCATTTTCACCAAACTATCTAATTTATTGTTATTATCGGGTAAGGTATTTCTCATCATCAATTCAATTCTTGCATACCTGTACAAATCTAAATAAACAGAATATTTAAAATAATTGTTGTTAGAATTTGCTGCCGCTAAATAACCAACAAAGTTTGCTTCGGTTTCGCTGGCATAACCTAATTGGTGTGCAATTTCGTGGCTGGTAGTATATGGAATTAAAATTCTTGGAACATCATCTCTTAACTGTGCTTCACCTGAAAATGGATTGTAATATCCGGTAAACCCGAAGTAAGGGGCTAAAAATGTATATAAACTTTTTTTAACAGACTTGTTTTTGTATTGAAGAAATGCAAAATTATTTTCAGTAAAATTATAATTAGCAGATGCTTGCAAATAAATATTTTTTAATGCTTGCTCAGGTAAAACAGAATCTTTGCTTATTGCTAATCTACTTTCATTGGTTTTAGTTATTAATAAACTGGTAAGGTTGCATAAATCTTCGGTAGAATAATTTTCAACTTTTAAATGCAATTGTGTAGTAATTCCTTCTCTATAATAATTCAACCCCCAAATTAAATTAAACCATATATACACCCAAAGCAATTTTCGTATAAACTTTAAAAACCTAAGCTTAACGTATTTCCATTGGGCTTCTTTACGAATAATTTTTACAATAAATTTTATAACTCTATAAATTACGCTAACTAAAACAATACAATAAAATATATCTCCAACACTAAAAGGAATATAACCTGTAATAATTCGTAAAAACCGAGAAATATAAACGTAACATCCATTACTATAATATTTTTCAATTATGGCAGGAAAAAGTTTTAAACTTTCAATTAATAAAATAAGTAACAACGGAATAAACCATTTTAATAATTTTTTCAGCAATATTTGTGTTCTTTGTAACTCCATTTCTGTAAATAAAACACAAAATGGCATAAAAATCAAGTTTCCTTTTGCCTTTTCGCTTCATTGCCTTACCTTTGCCCACCCTAAAAATAAGAGCATGGGTAACCGAAGAGAGTTTGAAATAGCATTTGTAGGTTTAAAACCCGGTTTACATGTTTTTGAATATAGGGTTGATGATAAGTTCTTTATTAATTACGGAGAGCAAGATTTTAGCAACTGCACTGCCAACATAAAACTAAGTTTAGATAGAAAAAACGGGTTTATGCAACTGCATTTTGATATAGATGGAATGGTAGATGTAACTTGCGACCGCTGCGGAAATTCATTACAAAAACAATTGTGGGACGAATTTAACATTGTAGTTAAAATAGTTGAAGAACCAGAATTGATGAATGAACAAGAAGCAGACCCCGATGTATATTACATTGGAAAAAATGAAAGCCATTTGCATATTGCCGATTGGATTTATGAATTTGTAAATTTGAGTATTCCAATGCAAAATGTTTGTGGAGAAGATGCAAAAGGAAAATCACTTTGCAATGAAGAGGTAATTAAGAAATTAGAACAAATGGAAAACGAAGTGAAGAAAGAAAATAACCCTTTATGGAAAGGATTAGAAAAACTAAAAGGGTTTGATAAAAACGAAGAAAACTAATTATAGATTTTAATTTTTTACAGTATAAATTTTGAGTTATGCCTAATCCAAAACGCAGACATTCTCAGCAACGCAGTGCTAAAAGAAGAACACATTACAAAGCTGAAGAAGTTACTTTAACTAAAGACACAACAACTGGCGAAACACACGTTCGTCACCGTGCACATGTTAGTGAAGGTAAATTATATTACAAAGGAAAATTAGTAGCTGAAAAAGCTCCTTTAAAAGCATAAGAAGTTATAAGTTATGAATGGTGGGCGATAAAGTTTTTTAAAATTTAAACGCTCAACTTATAATTTACTATCTTATAACTTACTATCTTGCCGTACATGAATATTGGACTTGACATGATGGGTGGCGACTTTGCACCGCTTGAAGCAGTAAAAGGTTTGCAACTTTATTTAAGCCAACATACAGGTACGGCAACTGTATTTTGTATTGGCGATGAAGAAAAATTAAAACCTTTATTTGAAGAATACAAAATTCCTTCTTCAGTACAACTAATTCACGCCCCCGAAGTAATTGGTTATCACGAACATCCCACCAAAGCATTAAAAGAAAAACAACGCAGCTCTATTGCCATTGGTTTTCACTTATTATCTACCGGAAAAATTGATGCATTTATTAGTGCAGGCAACACAGGTGCAATGCTTGTGGGTGCTATGTTTAGCATAAAAACTATTGAAGGTGTGTTAAGGCCAACTATTGCAACCATTCTTCCCAAACTTAGTGGTGGAGAGGGTTTGCTGTTAGATGTTGGTTTAAATGCAGATTGTAAACCCGAACAATTAAATCAATTTGCAGTGTTGGGTAGTTTATATGCACAACATATTTTAAATATTCAAAATCCTAAAATAGGTTTATTAAATGTAGGAGAAGAAGAAGGCAAAGGAAACATACTTGCACAAGCTACCTATCCACTTCTAAAAGAAAATAATCAAATTAATTTTTATGGCAATGTTGAAGGAAGAGATTTCTTTAACAACAAAACCGATGTAATTGTTTGCGATGGTTTTACCGGAAACATTGTTTTAAAAATGGCAGAAAGTTTTTTTGATATTGCACACCAACGCCAATTGCATAAAGACAGTTATATAAGCCGTTTTCATTACGAAAATTATGGCGGAACACCTGTACTTGGTGTAGCCAAACCTGTTATTATTGGTCATGGAATAAGCAATGCAACTGCATTTAAAAATATGTTATTGCTTGCCGGAAAAATGATTGAAACAGATGTTTGCGGAAAAATGAAAGAAAGTTTTAAAACTGTATAATCAATTCTCAATTATAAAAACGCTAACTTTAAATTAAATTAAAGGTTATGGAGTTGGTAACAATTAAATTAAAAAACAAGAAAGCGAAGCAACTTTTAAATGACCTCGCCGAACTTGATTTAATTGAAATTAAAAACACGAAAAATACTGTTTCTAAATTACGCATTACTCCTTCTCATCTTAAAAATCTTATTTCACATAAAATGAGTGAAAAAGAAATTGATAAGCAACTCAAATCAATAAGAAAAGAATGGCAGAGAGATATTTAATGGATACAAGTGCAGTGATTAAATACTTAAATCAAACATTTTCATCAAAAGCAATTCGGTTTATTGATAAAATAATTGATGAAGATTGCAATATTTCCTTTATTTCTGAAATTGAGTTACAATCGTGGCAACCTCCTAATGAAGATGACTTAAACGTTTACAAACAATTTATTACTGTTTCAACTATTTTCAGCATTGATAAAAATATTACTGCAACAACTATTGAAATAAGAAAGAAATACAAAATAAAAATTGCCGATGCAATTATTGCTGCAACAGCATTAACAAACTCATTTACTTTAATTGCCGATAATGATAAAGATTTTTTAAAAGTTGCGAACTTAAAATATCTTAATCCAAGAAATGCTATTGTGATTTAGTTCATAACAAAAATTTCATTCACACAATTTTCTAAACTAAACAATAAGTGCATATTTTAAAAATGTAACTTTACGGAAATTATTTTCTGCATGAATATTAAGAACAACATACTTGAAACTATTGGCAATACACCGTTAATTAAACTAAATAAAATTACAAAAGATTTTCCCTGCACTGTTTTAGCTAAAGTAGATTATTTCAATCCCGGCAATTCAATAAAAGATAGAATGGCATTAAAAATGGTTGAAGTAGCAGAAGCAGAAGGCAAACTAAAACCAGGCGGAACTATTATAGAATGTACCAGCGGAAACACCGGAATGGGTTTAGCTTTAGCAGCTTGTGTAAAAGGTTATAAATGCATTTTTGTAACAACCGATAAGCAGAGTAAAGAAAAAGCCGATATTTTAAAAGCTGTTGGTGCAGAAGTAATTGTTTGCCCAACCAATGTAATGCCCGAAGATCCTAAAAGTTATTATAGTGTGGCAAAACGTTTGGCACAAGAAATACCTAATTCTTATCACTTTAATCAATACGATAATCTTGCCAATAGGTTAGCACATTTTGAAAGTACAGGACCTGAAATTTGGCAACAAACCGATGGGAAAATTACACATTTGGTTTGTACGGCAGGCACCGGCGGAACTATAACCGGAACAGCTCAATTTCTTAAACAAAAAAATTCTAATATAAAAATTTGGGCAATTGATGTGTATGGAAGTTTACTTACACATTATTTTAAAACAGGTGATATTGATATGAGTTATGTACACCCTTACATAAGTGAAGGTTTTGGAGAAGATTTTGTACCGAAGAATTATGATATGAGTGTAATAGACCATTTTGAACAAGTTACCGATAAAGATGGAGCAGTAATGACAAGAAGAATTGCAAAAGAAGAAGGTTTGTTTTGTGGATATAGTGCAGGCAGTTGTTTGCAAGGTTTAATGCAATTAAAAAATAGTTTGAAGAAAGATGATGTTGTAGTTTGTATTTTTCATGATCATGGCAGCCGTTATGTTGGTAAAGTTTACAATGATCAGTGGATGATGGAACGCGGATTTTTAGATGTAAAAACATTTAAAGACATTGTAAACGGAAGAGTTGGAAAAAAATTAGTAACCGTTGCTCCAACACAAACAGTAGCAGATGCTGTTGAGTTAATGAAGAAGTATGATATTGAACAAATACCTGTTTTAAAAGATAATGAGTTATTAGGTTCTATAAGTGAAGGCGGTTTATTTCAAAAAATATTCAGTAATCCAGAAATAAAAACTGCACCGCTTGAAAACGTTATGGAGCATGCATTTCCGGTGGTAGATTTTACAACACCCGTTGAGAAATTAAGTAATTTAATAACCAAAGAAAACGGAGCCGTGTTGGCAAAAGATGAAAAAGGTGATTATCAAATTGTAACAAAGTACGATGTTATTCAAAGCTTAACAAAGTAAAAAATATTTATATATAATAGTGTGTTGCAAAAATAAAGTGTAATTTTTTTGGAAAGAGATACGCTACCAAATAGATTTGCAATGCATATAAATTATTGGGGGTTTAGCTCAGTTGGTAGAGCGTCACGCTGGCAGCGTGAAGGTCAGCGGTTCGACCCCGCTAATCTCCACAAAAAAGAAACTTATATAGAGTTTCTTTTTTTATGCACTATTTTTAAGTAAAATAATAATGCAAGAAGTAAAAACATTAATACAACAATTTCAATTACTACCACATCCTGAAGGTGGTTATTATAAAGAAACTTATCGTTCTAATGGAGAGATTGCTCAAACTGCGTTACCATCAAGTTTTTCAGGAAACAGAAATTTTTCAACTGCTATTTATTTTTTATTAGAGAAAGGAAATTTTTCGGCTTTTCATAAAATTAAAAGCGATGAATGTTGGCATTTTTATGCGGGGCAAACATTGTTAGTACACATAATAAACGAAGCAGGAATTTTACAAACAATTAAATTAGGTAATAATATTTTAGACAATGAAACTTTTCAATTTGTTGTGCCTGCTAACTGTTGGTTTGCAAGTGAACCTGCATTAAATACCGAATATAGTTTTGTAGGTTGCACGGTTTCTCCCGGTTTTGATTTTTTAGATTTTGAATTAGCTAAAGCAACTGAATTAATTGCATTGTATCCGCAGCATAAAGAAATTATTAAAAGAATGTGCAGGCAATAAATTATTGTGTTTGCTCAATAACAGGTTTTACAGGTTGTTTCTTTTCAATATATTTTCTAACTACAAAATAACCCAATAAACATAGTAGTATTACAATAATTACTATTGCTTCAATATTTTGTAAGTTTTGTATTTTATGTTTTGCTTTTCTTTTTTTCTTATTTGCAGTTTGTTGTTGCAGTTGCTTATTTAATTCAACTACATAAGCATTGATATCTTTATTATTTTTAAATTGTTGAAGCCCTTCTAATGCATCGGTTGAAAAAGAAGAATTAGCCATTTGTTGTTCAATGGCATTTTGTTCTTCAGAAGATAAATTGCCCGCTAAATATTGCATTAATTTTTCTTCATTTAATTCATTATTATCATTCAATATGTTTTTTAAATCACTCATTAAATGTTTTTAATTTTCGCTCAACAATTATTTTTAAATTTCTTTTCCCGTTTTGAATATGACTTTTTACTTGCAGTAAATTATAGCCTGTAATAGCTGCAATTTCATGATAAGATTTTTTTTGCAAATAAAATAAAGTTACACAGGTTTTTTGTTCGGTATTTAATTCGGATAAAGAAGCTTCTAAAATGCTTAGTGTATTATCTTTTATATGTAACTGTTCTTTTTCAATAATACTATTGTCAATACTTTTATCTTCAGGTTCAATAAAAATATTTTTATCGCGTAGCTTCATTAAGCAATAATTTCTTGCAATCATGTACAACCAACTTTTAAAATAATTAACTCTATATTTTTTTAATTCGCCCAATGCTTTTAAAAAAATATGTTGTACTGCATCTTTAGCTTCTTCCTGATTTTTTAAATATTTCATGCAAGTACCTAATAACAATAAAGTATATCGTTGCAATAAAATACCTAACCACTCGCTGTTATCATCGGCATAAAAACGATCAAGTAATTCTTTATCACTTATATTTTTATACTGGTTTGGCTGCACAGTTAGTAAATAAATTTTATAGTTAGATGCGGCAACAAGATAAATACATAATTTGCTTTAAATTTTTTTTAATGAATAAATTTATTTGCATTACTGCCGTTTGCCACGTGAGAAGAGAAGCTACACACAAAGCAGAAATTGT
Organism: Bacteroidota bacterium; assembly: GCA_018267725.1. Lineage (GTDB taxonomy): Bacteria > Bacteroidota > Bacteroidia > Chitinophagales > Chitinophagaceae > CW01. The sequence goes on along the minus strand of JAFDXY010000011.1, from coordinate 107,823 downwards.
TTCTCAATTATTGTTGGGAGAAACAGCAGAATTATTAGAAGAAACAAAAGATTTTTTGAAACTTAAATGTTTGTATGACGGCTATGAAGGTTGGTGCCAAAAAAGTCAAGTAACAGAAATTATAAATAATATTCGTACAACAAATTTTTATATTAATGAAGCTATTGAAGTAGTTACTGTTAATAAAAAGCCTTGCCGTGTAAGCCTTGCTACGCCTTATTTTAAAGAAGATATTATAACAAAAAATTTTACGCTTCAATACTCTTCTCAAAATATTATTAATGCAACAGAAATGGTTTTTAATGAAGAAAATATTAAGAACCTAAGTTTTAAATATTTAAACACGCCGTATTTGTGGGGAGGGAAATCTGTTTTTGGAATTGATTGTAGCGGCTTTGCACAACAAGTATTTAAAATGTTTAATATTTTTTTAATGCGAGATGCTTATCAGCAAGCAGAGCAAGGAGAGGTGGTTGGTTTTTTACAACAAGCCAAGTGTGGAGATTTAGCTTTTTTTGATAATGATGAAGGAAGAATAACGCATGTTGGTATTTTATTAAATAATCAAACAATTATTCATTCTGCCGGAAGAGTAAGAATTGATAATATTGATAATGCAGGAATTATTAATACAGAAACAGGAGAACGAACACATAAATTAAGAATTATTAAACGGTATAAATATTAAATAAAAAATCCTGCACTTCTTTTTTAAAATGCAGGACTTTCAGATATAAAACATTATACAATTATATAATATCCATTCCTAAACTAAATTGCGTAGCAACTCCCGGTAATGCTACCCAAAACCATTGTCTCCAATTGGGGTCAAACAATGCATACACCATTAATGCTAACCAAAAAGTAAAGTACAACCAGTATTTTGCTCTCGATTTTTTTGTTTCCATTGGTTATTTATTTATAATGCAAATATAAGCGTGCAACCTAAAATATTCATTGTTATTTTTTATCTGTTGCAGATTTGTTGATATTAATATTTTCTTTGGTTGTTGTTTTTGAAGGCTTATCAAAAAAAAGAAATTTAGCAGCTACTACTAATAACATTATGGCAAATATTTTTTTTAGTGCATTATCTGAAATTGAAACGGCTAATTTACTTCCAAAATAGCTGCCTACAACAAAACCTAATGAAACTATGGCTACTACTCTTAAATCTATTTGCCCTTGTTTATAATATTGCCATACGGCTAAAATTCCTATTGGTAATAATAAAATTCCTAACGATGTGCCTTGTGCTTCTCTTTGAGAAAACTGTGCAAAATAAATTAATGCCGGAACAATAATAATACCGCCGCCAACGCCTACCAAACCACTTAATACGCCGGAGGCAACTCCTATAAGAATAAGAATAATAATAAGTGCAACGGTAAGTGTCATATCTTTTTTCAATTGTTACTTGTTTAAAAATGTTTGTTTATACAAATCAATAGCTTGTTCTACAATTTTTAATGCTTTGGTTTTATCTCCAAAATCTTCAACTACAACTGTTTTATTTTCTAAACGTTTATATTCTTGAAAGAAATGACGAAGTTCATCAAAAAAATGTTTAGGTAATTCTTCAATATTGTTGTAGTGATTAACGCCGGGGTCATTGGTAGCAACTGCAATAATTTTATCGTCTGCATCTCCACCATCAATCATTTGCATTACACCAATTACTTTGGCTTCTACTAAAGTAAGTGGCACAATTGATAAAGAACTTATTACTAAAATATCTAATGGGTCTTTATCATCGCCATAAGTTTGTGGTATAAAACCATAATTAACAGGATAGTGAAATGAAGAGTAAATAATTCTATCTAATTTTAATAAACCACTTGGTTTATCAATTTCATATTTGCATCTGCTGCCTTGTGGTATTTCAATAACTGCATTTACAATTCTTGGTGCATTTTTTCCATACTCAACGCCGTGCCACGGATGTAAAACTGTTGTTTGCATTTATATTTTTTATGATTGTTTTAATAACCAATAACCCATAATTGTTGCAGTAAAACCTATTAGCAAACTTACGAGTACATACATAATTGCTTGTAAATATTTTTGATGTTGCAACATATTAATACACTCCCAAGAAAAAGATGAAAAAGTAGTAAAACCGCCGCAAATACCTGTTGCTAAGAATAATCGCCAATCGCCCCAATTATCGTGTTTTGTTGCTAATGCCATTGTGCAGCCAATTAAAAAACTGCCTACAATATTTACTGTTAAAGTTGCATAAGGAAAAGATTCGTGTTTAATTATTACTGCACATAAATATCTGCCAACACTTCCCAACATTCCGCCAAATGCAACTAATAAAATATTTTTTGCAATCATAAATTTCCTTTTATGGTATAGTTTGCATCAATTAACCAACTGTTATTATTTTTTATAACTTTTAAAACACTTGTTGTATTGCTGAATGAATTGCTGTATGTAATAATAGTAATATTTGCACTAACTTCTTCAACTTTTAAAATAGTTATAGATGCTGTTTGTAATTGTTTTTTTTCTGCATTACTTTTTTGTTGATAGGCTTCTTTAAGTTTTGTAAAAATAGAATCGTTGGTGTTGTTGTGTTGCAAATAAAAATCTGCTTTATTAAAATCTCCTTTCAAGCAACCATCAATAAATTCTCTGCCTGCATCTAAAGCATTTTCGGCGGGTGTGTATGTTTTTTTATTGCTACAACCAATACTTATTAATAGCAAACAACTAATTAAATATTTTCTTAATTGCATACGGCAAATGTAATTTAAAATAAAAACCCCGTATTAAACGAGGCTTTTATTTTTTGTTGAAAGTATTATTGTTGTTGTCCCATTCCGCCGCCCATATCCATGCCACCACCTTGGTCTGCTTTATTGTTTTTACGTTTAAATAAATTCGGGTCAAATTTTCCAAATCGGTAAGTGAAATTTAATCTTAATAATTGTGGGTCTCTATATCTTTCTGTGTATTGATTGAAGTAAAGAGCTTCAGAATAAGTTCTTGAATTGGTGCGGAAAATATCGTTCATACTTAAGGTTAATGAACCACTTTGTCCGTTTTTCCATGTCCAATCTTTACGCAATGCAAGGTCTACATCAAAATAACGAGGCAATGTATAACCTTGTGCCAATGTTTGTGTTCCACCAAACATACCACCACCACCACGGCCACCACCACCACCGCCTTGTGGTAATAAAGTTTTTGTACGCCAATCTCCTGATACTTGGAAACTAAATCCTTTTCCTAATTTTATATTATTATTCATTTTAGCATACATACTTACTAAAGAGTTGCTAATGGTTTGGCCAGGAATATTTGCATTAATTTGAGAATTGAAAAGGTTTATATTGGCTGTTAAATCCCACCATTTAGTTATAGGCATTTTATTAGTTAATTCTAAACCATAGCTATAACCGCTGTTTGCATTAATGTATGAGAAAAAGTATGCACTATCTCCAGTAATTTTATTTACATCTCTGTATGTGTAACGTGTAATTAAATCTGTATTATATTTAAAATAAGAGCTAACTAAAAAATTGGCATTACGTGCATAAGCGTAGTTATAATTTATTTCAAATGAATAAGTAAACTCTGGTCTTAACGCTGCATTACCAATGCTTATATTTTGAGGGTCTGTATAATCAGGAAAAGGCATTAATTGGAAGAAGTTTGGTCTGTTAATTCTTCTTGAATAATTTAATTGAAGGTCTTGTTTATCATCTACTTTATAAGTAGCAAAAATACTTGGGAATAAACTTAGCGGATAACTTACTTTAAAATTAACCGAATCGGCACCGGCACTGTTTAATAATGTACCTGTGTAATTAGAACTTTCTGCTCTTAAACCTAATTGAAAACTAAATTTATTTACTTTAAAACTATAGGTACTGTATGCAGCATAAACAGCATCGTTAAATCTATACTTACTACTTGCTACTGATGATTTATCGTATTTACCTGTACTATTATTGTAAATAAACTGATCGTTAAGGTTTTTATTATCTCGTAAAGCTGCTCTTACACCGGCTTCAAATTTTGTATTATCGTTTATAGGATTTGTATAATCTGATTGTGCTGTAAAGTTGTGGCTATTACCATTTCCTATTGTTTGTTGTAAGAATGGATTTTGTGATAAAATGTATGAATAAGGCAAATAAGTGTATGTGCCAATATTTGCATTGTTATCATTATTACTGCTGTTATAATTAAAATCGGCAGATAAATCATGTCCGTTTTTTTGGAAATTATGTTTGTAACTTAATTGTCCGCCAAAGTTTTCAAACATAAAAGAACTATTGGTATTTACGAAACTTTTTGATTTGTAAATACTGTTTATAGTTGAATCTATTGTTTGTGTTTGGGTGTTATCAAAATTACCTCTTACATAGTTGGCTGTAAGTGAAACTGTATTTCTGTTATCAACAAAATAATCTAATCCGCCACGTACAAATCTGAAAGAACCGTTATTTGTTCCATCATTATTGTTATGAATAAAACTTGTTGGAAATGAAGTAGTGTTTCTGTCTGTATAACCTGTTGTTATTGATTTGCGTTGATTGAAGTTTCCGCTTGCAAAAAAGTTTACTTTTTCTTGTCTTAAATTAATATCGCCACCAAAATTCATTTTTCCTCTGGCATCTAAACCTGCACGTATGCCACCGTTATAACCTACTTTTTTATTCTTTTTCAATACAATGTTTAAAATACCTGCATTACCACCGCTTGCATCGTATTTAGCAGAAGGGTTGGTAATAATTTCAACTTTATCAATTATATCTGCGGGTATTTGGTCAAGTGTCATTGTTGTTGGGCGACCATCAATAAAAATAGTTGGTGTTGCATTTCTTAGGGTTACGTTTCCGTCAATATCAACACTAACAGATGGAATACTTTTCATTACTTCTGTTGCTGTTTGTCCGGTGCTTGTTAAGTTTTTATCTACATTAAAAACTTTTCTATCAATACCTAATTCTAATTGTGGTTTAGATGCAGTTACGGTTACTGTGCCTAAATCTGTTGCATCGGGTTCTAATTTAATATTTCCTAAATCTTTATCTAATGCACCTATAGCTTGCCCCATTGCACCCATATCCATACCGCCACCGCCGTTATTATTGTTTTGAGAATTGTTTCCGCCACTGGGCATCTTAAAATCAAAACGAACTTGTTTTTCTATGGCTTTATAACTAACAGCAGAAATTTTTAGTTTAAAGTTTCCGGCTACGGGTAAATTTTCCAAACTAAAATCTCCGTTATTTTCGGTTATAACGGTTTTTATAGTAGCTTGTTTTGTTTGTTTGGTTACCGTATCGTATTTGTTTCCTGTTAAAATAACGCTGGCACCGGGTATTCCTTTATTTGTTTTAGAATCAACTACTTTACCGTAAAAATGACCAATTGATGCATTGGCACCGTTTCTTCCTGCACCATTACCTCTGCTTCCACCGCCGGGCATTTGTGCATTTGTGTAATTAATAGTAGCTGCTAAAAAAATAATTGCTGTTAAAACTTTTTTCATTTGTATGAGTTAATTTGATAGTGCAAATTTTATTTACCGGTTTTTATTGTAAGGCTTAATAAATGTATAAACGGTGGTTTGTTGTTTTAAGTGGGCAAATGTCGCTCAGGTTTGGGCAACTCCATCAGCTTTTCGGTTAATACATCTAATTAATCTGCAAAGTATTTATTCGTTAATTTTATTTTATGAATAAAACCTTCCATAAAATCCTTCAAATATTTATTAATAAAAAACCTTCTCTATTTAATAAGTAGAGAAGGTTTGGGGGGAGAGCAATGGGTTTCGAACCCACGACCTACAGTGCCACAAACTGTCGCTCTAACCAACTGAGCTATGCCCTCCATATTTAATGGGCTGCAAAAATAAGGTAAAAGAGTATTCGGGGCAATGCAAAATATAAAAATCTTCTTCAACCGTTTATCAAAAACCATGTTAAGATACATTGTGTACATTTAAAGAACAATTGTTTCCTTTATTTTTGAAAACTTGTTATGCAAAAAATTGTAAAATTTATGAAGAGTCCTAAAGGAATATTAGTTGTAGCCATTATTTTATTTGGTAGTTTATTCTTTGCTTTTACTAATAGTAAAAACAATAATATAACTATTACACAAAAACAAAAACTATTATCAGAAATTGGTAATGTTTTAGAAAAACAACATTATAGCCCTAAAAAAATAGATGATAATTTTTCGAGAGAAGTATTTAAAAAATATTTTGAAGAATTAGATGGAGATAAAACACTCTTCTTAAAATCTGACATAGAATCTCTTAAAAAATATGAAACATATTTAGATGATGAAATTCATGGTGCAGATATAAAATTTACTCCTGCCGTAAATGTTATATACGATAAACGTGTTGATGAAGCTATAGCTATTTATAAAAATATTTTAGCTAAACCTTTTGATTTTACAACCGATGAAACTTTTATTACAGATAAAACCAAAATAAATTACCCTGCTACCGATGCAGAGCGTAAAGATAGATGGAGAAAAAAATTAAAATATATAGTTTTAGAAAGATATGCAGATTTGCTTGACCAAAGAAGCAAAAGCACTGTAGATAGTATTAAATCTAAAACCAATACACAATTAGAAAAAGAAGCCAGAGAATTAGTATTAAAAGGCAATAACAAATTATACGGAAGAATAAAAGTAAAGTTTACAGATGATGAACGCTTTAATACATATATTAATGTTATTACTAATTTAATGGATCCGCATACAGATTATCTTCCTCCTGTTGAAAAACGTGCTTTTGATGAAAGTTTAAACGGTAGCTTTTTTGGCATTGGTGCACAATTACTAGAGCAAGATGGTACCATTAAAATAGCTGCAATAATTACCGGCGGCCCTGCATGGAAAGATGGGCAATTAATGGTAAATGATATTATTTTAAAAGTAGCTCAAGCCAATGAACCTGCTGTTGATATTGCAGGATATGATATTACAGATGCCGTAAAATTAATTCGTGGAGATAAAGGAACAGAAGTAAGATTAACTGTAAAAAAACAAGATGGAACAATAAAAATTATTTCATTAAAAAGAGATGAAATAGTACAAGACGAAGGTTTTGCAAGAAGTGTAATTGTAAATAATGGTAACGATAAAATTGGCTACATATACTTACCCGATTTTTATTTTAATTACGAAAACGTAAACGGACACAGATGCTCTGAAGATGTGGCAAAAGAAGTAGAAAAATTGAAAGCAGAAAATGTAAAAGGCATTGTATTAGACCTTCGTTTTAATGGCGGTGGTGGCTTATATGAAGTAGTACAAATGGTAGGAATGTTTGTAGGCAAAGGCCCCGTTGTGCAAGTAAGAGATAAAGATGGCAGAGTACAAATATTAGAAGCAAGAGATAATAAAATTATATATGATGGGCCATTAGCAGTTATGGTTAATGAAGGAAGTGCAAGTGCCAGCGAAATTTTTGCGGCAGCCATACAAGATTATAAAAGAGGTTTAATTATTGGCAGCACTTCTACTTACGGAAAAGGAACTGTTCAAAAAAATGTTTCATTAGGTAAGCCTATAGATTTTTATTCAGGCCGTACAGAGTTTGGAGCCGTTAAATTAACCTTCCAAAAATTTTATAGAGTTAATGGAGGCTCAACACAATTAAGAGGTGTAAAATCAGATGTTATTATTCCGGATATTTATGAATATCAAAAGTTTCGTGAAAAAGATAATTCGTCTTCTTTGCCTTGGGATGAAATTGCAAAAGTTTCTTACGCAAAATGGAACGGAAATGTAAACCTTGAAACAATTACAAAACAAGAAAATGAAAAACTAAGTGCAGATAACACATTCAAAGCAATAGATAAAGATGCATTATGGATTAGCAAAAATTCAGAAACACCTGTTAATCTAAATCTTGAAAAATATCAACAACAACAAAAAGAATTAAAAGCAACTGCAGAGCGTTTAAATAGTTTATTAAAACTAAAAAATGAAATGGATGTGCAAGTAATGAATGAAGACAAAGATAAATTTTATAATAACCCCGATAAAGTTAAAGGAGACCGTTACTTGGCTTGGTTAAAAGATAAAAAAACAGATTTATATTTAAATCAGGCAGCAAGAATTGTTACCGAAATGGCACATGCACAAATACAAACGGTTGCTAAATAGAATTCTTGCCACATAAGCTTTTCCACAAGTTTTCTACATATTTGTTTTTCAACAACTTAATAGTTGCATTATTAGCATTAAGGCACTTGTTTTAATATAATTTTGATGCAAGTGTTTTAATTACTTACCCATTATGCAAATACTTATAAAACGGAATTCCGTTATTACCGTACAACTATACCTGTTTATAGTTATACTAATTTCTTCGTGTGCAAGTACAAAAAACTTCACCTATTTTAATGATTTACCATCAACAGGTCCAACCATACAGTTAGATACTTTGCAAATGAAAACTTATGCCATACAAAAAGATGATATTATTGAAATGAAAATAGCTGGCAAAAGTGATGCAACCGCTAATGATTTTAATTTAAAAAGCGGCGGCTTTGCTTTAGGGCAAGGAGCTATACCGCAATATTTAGTTGATGCTAACGGAGAAATAAATGTGTATTTAATAGGAAAAATAAAAGTAGAAGGTTTAACAATAGATCAAGTTGCCGATAAAGTAACCAAACTACTAACACCCTATTTAATAGAACCCATTGTTAATTTAAGAATATTAAATTTTAGGTTTACAGTATTAGGAGAAGTAAAAGCACCAGGCACATTTGCCGTAGCCAACGAAAAAATTTCGGTATTGCAAGCAATAGGTTATGCAGGAGATATGAATTATTTTTCTAATAGAAAAAATGTAAAAATTATAAGAGACAGCAGCGGAATAAGGCAAGTTGGCTTTTTAGATTTTTCATCAAAAAACGTTCTCAATTCGCCTTTTTATTATTTGCAAAGAAACGATGTGCTTTATGTAGAAACAAACACACGATACAGGCAAACCGGCGATGCTTATAACAGAGCAGGTTTATTGGTAGGCATATTAAGTAGCGGAATAGCAGCTTTGGCAATATTAATAAGACGATAAAATTAATTTGTTTTAATGAGTTATCCTTTAGGCATACAAGAACAAGAAACCTCAATACAACAACCCATTTCTTCAGGCAATACTTTCGATATTAAAAAAATTGCTTACAAAGTTGTGGGTGTTTTGCCTTGGATTATTATTGGATTATTCTTGGCCACCATTGCCGTAAAATTATATTTACGTTACACACCAACCGAAAATAAAATTGCTGCTTATTTATTAATTAAAAAAGAAGACGAAGCCAATGTTGATTATAAAGTATTAAAAGAATTAGGCGTTGTACAATCTGTAAACGACATTCTTAATCAAATTGATATATTAAAATCTTATACTTTATTAGAAAGAGTGGTAGATTCTTTAAAACTAAATATTCACATAAGGCAACAAGGTCGTGTAACCAAAAGCCAGTTGTATGGAGATGATGTTCCCTTCACATTTAAAATAACACAAGCAAACGAAAAATTTTCTCCACATTCTTATCAATTACATTTATCAAGAGATGGATATTCTATTAATGGCTTCGATGTTAATAAAACATTTAAATGGGGAGATACTTTAGATATTGAATACGGAAAATTAGTATTAGAAAGAAACCCTCAAGTTAAAATAAGTTCAGAACCATATTTATTAGATTTTAATACCAAACACAACGAAGCCGGAGATTTAAGAGGCTCTTTAAAAGTTGAATTAACAAACGATAAAGGCGGCGGCATTGTAGAAATATCTATGCAAGATCAGTTGGTAGATAGAGCTATTGAAATATTAAACACACTTATAACAACTTTTAATAATGCAGACCTTGCTGATAAAAATGTAGTTACTTTTAAAACTGTAGAATTTTTAAGTGCAAGAATAGATTCTGTAAATAAAGAGTTACAAAAAATTGAATCTGCTGCAGAAGAGTTTAAGAAAAACAATCGTATAACAGATATTAGTATTCAGGGTGGTATTTTTCAAAACCAAGCAATGAATATTGATGGGCAACGAGTAAAAGAATACACACAATACAAAGTATTAGAAGCTTTAGAAAGCTACATGAGTAATTTTAAAGGCACAAATGAAATTATTCCATCTTCAATGGGTATTTCTGAGCAGGCCCTGATTTCATTAATACTACAACATAACAACCTTGTAGCCGAAAAACAAAATCTTGAAAAAATTAGTGCATCATCAGACCCACATTTGTTAGATAAAACAAAACAAATATTTGATATAAGAGAAAATATTTTACGAAATATTAGAATATTAAAAAAAGCATTTGCACAAACAGTTGCAGATTTAGAAACAAATTATAATTCTCTCGAATCAAGAATTGGCAGCTTGCCCGAAAAAGAAAGAATATTACTTAGTTTAAAAAGATTAGCAAGTGTTAAAGAAGAACTGTATGTATATCTTTTAAAGAAAAAAGAAGAAACACAATTGTTATTGGCATCAAGCATAAATAATACAAGAGTTATAGATTATGCAACAGATTTAGGTCCGGTAAAACCCAACAAAGGTCAAATAAAATTGTTGGCATATCTTATTGGCATAGTTATACCCGCAGGTATTTTTATATTAAAAGATTTTTTAAATAATAAAATAGTAGCCAAAAACGAAATAGAAACAATACCCGTACCTATTGTTGGCGAGTTATCTTCTTTAAAAAGAAAAAAATCTTATTTGGTTGATATAAAAAGCAAAAATCCAATTGCAGAACAATTTAGACTATTACGCACCAACTTATATTTTGCAGCACCCAACAAACAAGTAAAAACCATTATGGTTTCATCTTTTATGAGTGGAGAGGGGAAAAGTTTTGTATCGCTAAACTTAGCCAATGCATTATCTGTTACCGGAGCAAAAACAATTATTTTAGAATTCGATTTACGCAACCCAAACTTTAGTAAAGCAATTCATGTTAATAATGATGCAGGCCTTTCAAACTACTTATCATCTTACGAAGTAAGCTTGCAAGATGTACTGCAAAATGTTGAAGAAATGAATAACACTGCCATCATTACCTCAGGCACTATTCCTCCTAATCCCGCAGAATTACTATTAAATAATAGAACAACCGATTTGTTTAATAATTTAAAAACAAATTACGATTATATTATAATTGATACAGCACCTGTTGGCTTAGTTACAGATGCTTTATTACTTGAAAAATATACCGACCTTACCTTGTTTGTGGTAAGGCATAAATTCACTTTAAAAGCTATACTTCCATACATAGAAAAAATGAGCCTCGATAAAAAATTCAGGCAAATGGGTTTGGTGGTAAATGGAATTAAGAAAGATGGAAGCTATGGTTTTAGTTTTGGTTTTGGATATAGTTACAGTAAATATATATCTGAGAAAAAGAAAAACTTATTGGCAAGGTTTACATCGCTGTTTAAAGCGTAGTGGTTGATGAACTAATGTAGAATTTTAGAGTTACTATTTACCTTGTTTGTGAGTAACATGGCGGAGCTGTACTTTTAAATAATTGAAAAAAATATACAATGGCCGAAGAAATAAAAGAAAGGAAATGGTTTGCTATTTATACAAAACCACGTTGGGAAAAAAAGGTAGATAGTGTTTTAATAAGAAAAGGAATTAATAGTTGGTGCCCTTTACAAAAAGTACAAAGACAATGGAGTGATAGAAAAAAAATTATTGAAGAGCCACTATTCAAATCTTATGTGTTTGTGTATATTAATAATGAAGAAGAACGGTTGAAAGTTTTAACAACAGATGGTGTTTTAAACTTTGTGCATTATCTTGGTAAGCCTGCAGTTATAAGAAATGAAGAAGTTGAAATGATAAAAAAATATTTATCGGAAGAAGATGCAAAAATTGAAATTATTTCAACCGAAGGTTTCAAAGAAAATACTAAAGTAAGAATAACACACGGTGTGTTTATGGATAATGATGGTACTGTATTAAGAGGTGGAAAGAAAAAAGTATATGTTCAATTACAATCGCTTGGGCAAGTTATGGTTGTAGAATTTCCTGCAGAATATTTAATGCCTATTAAATAAATGCTTTTTAATTCTTGGACATTTTTAATTTTCTTTCCCATTGTATTTATACTGTATTGGTTTGTGGTAAACAAATCAATTAAAATGCAAAATGCTTTTTTAGCAATTACAGGTTTTGTATTTTACGGTTGGTGGGATTGGAGATTTCTATTATTACTTTTACTTAGCCTTATTACAGATTTTGCTGTTGGTTATTTTCTTCAAACAACTATTAATACTGCTAAAAGAAAACTGCTCATAATTTTTTCATTAGCATTTAATATTGGGCTTTTAGTTGTTTTTAAATATTATAATTTTTTTGCACAATCATTACAAAATATTTTTTCGGTTTTTGGGTTGAAGGTAGATTTTGTAACCGTTAATATTATATTACCTGTTGGTATTTCTTTCTATACATTTCAATCTTTAAGCTACACTATTCAGGTGTATAGAAAAAAAATGGAAGCCACAAAAGACTTTATTGCTTATGCTGCATATATTAGTTTTTTCCCTCAATTAATTGCAGGCCCTATTGAAAAAGCAACACAATTTTTACCAAAATTTTTTGAGAAAAGAATATTCAATTATACACAAGCAACCAGCGGAGTAAAATTAATTTTATGGGGCTATTTTAAAAAAGTTGTAATTGCCGATACTTGTGCTGCTTATGTAAACGATATTTTTAATAATTATACACACTACAAAGGCTTTATTTTAATAATTGGTGCAGTTTATTTTGCCTTTCAAATTTATTGCGATTTTAGCGGATATACAGATATAGCAAGAGGTTTGGCAAAATTGTTAGGCTTTGAATTAATGTTGAATTTTAATTACCCGTATTTCGCAAAAAACATAAGAGAGTTTTGGCATCGTTGGCATATTTCACTTTCAACTTGGTTTAGAGATTATTTATTTGTTCCGTTAGGTGGTTCAAAAAAAACAATTAATAAAACAGCAATAAACATTTTAATAGTTTTTTTAGTAAGCGGTTTATGGCATGGTGCAAATGCTACATTTATTTGTTGGGGTTTATTGCATGCTTTGTATTATTTACCTTCTGTTTATATTAAAAGAAAAGAGCAAACTTATTCTCGCCTAATAAATACATTAAATATTTTTATAACATTTGCATTGGTAACTTTTGCATGGATATTTTTTAGAGCCAACACAATAACCGATGCATTTCATTATATAAACAGAATGTTTCATTGGAATGGCATACAATTTCCCGGAAAAACAAGTGCCTTCTTTTTAATTCTATTTTTATTAATGATAGATTGGGTAGGCAGAAATAATGAAAATGCATTAACAGGCTTTGTAAACAAATTTCCTTCGGTGCGTTATGCAATGTATTTAATACTTGCAGTATTTATTTTGGCAAATTTTTATCAGCAACAAAGCTTTATTTACTTTCAGTTTTAATGAAAAAATTCTTACAAAAACTTATTCTTTTTTCATTTGTATTTTTCTTGTTTGCAATTATTGTTTTAGTTGCGAGCTCTGCAATAGTTGCACCTAAGTTAAGTAAACGAGGAAGAGGTTGTGTATTAGATAAACTAAACAGAATACAAAATATTCAACAACCCAAAATTGTATTGGTTGGCGGTTCAAATATTTGTTATAACACTAATTCTAAATTGATTGAAGACTCTTTACACATGCCTGTTGCAGATATGAGCATTAACGCTAATGTTGGCATGCAATTTTATTTTGAATCTGTAAAACCTTACTTAAAAAGCGGAGATATTGTAATACTTACGCCCGAGTATGATGCATACAGTAAAATAAATTTTTTAGGAGATGAAAGTATGTACGAGCTTAATATTATTCATCCAAAATTTATTTCAATACTTTCTGCCAAACAATGGTTAAGATTGCCGTTGTATATTGGAAATATTTTAAAAGATAATTATAATATTTTGGTAGCAGATAAAAACTCTAAAATTTCAAATGGCCGTTACGATTACAATGCTTGGGGAGATTATGAAGGTCATAAAAACTTACCATCGCAAAGTGGTAAGTTTATGAACAATAAAGAAGATGATTACAATTTAAAAGAGAATCAAATTATTAATGAAGATTTTATTCAGTTAGTAAAAAATTTCTCTATTTATTGTAAACAAAAAAATATAAAATGTTTTATTGGATATGGTGTATATGCAAAAAAATTAGTTCCCGAAGAATATGCTTTTAAAATTCATAATGAATTAAAAGAAATGAATTGGTTTACCAATAATCCTAACGATTGTTTGTATGATGCAAACCAATTATTCGATTCTCCTAATCATTTGTTATTTAATTTGCAAAACCAAAGAACAGAAAAAATAATAGCTTTATTAAAGAAACAGTTACATAATTAAATGCATACTAAACAAAAAACTATTATAGAAGCAAGCACCAGAATTAATGTGTTTGATTTTAAAGAACTAATACGTTATAAAGATTTGTTATACTTTATGGTGTTAAGAGATGTTACTGTTTTGTATAAACAAACTGTATTAGGTTTTACTTGGGCAATTATTAGTCCCTTATTTCAAATTGTTGTATTTAGTATAATTTTTGGAAGTTTAGTTGGCGTAAAACCAGATATTGGTGGAATGCCTTATGCAGTGTTTTCTTGTTTGGCTGTTATTCCGTGGACGTATTTTTCAAACTCATTAAATGCAGCAGGCAGCAGTTTAATTAATGCCAATGCAATACTTACCAAAGTATATTTTCCAAGAATAATTTTTCCGTTGGTACCTGTATTTTCTAAGTTGGTAGATTTATCAATATCCTTAATTATTGTAGTAGGTTTACTTTTTTATTTTAAATATGAACCGGGCTCAAACCTTGTATTTATAATAGTTCCGTTAATATTGTTAATGATAACTGCAATGGGTTTTGGATTTTGGTTTTCTGCATTAAGCATTCAATACAGAGATTTTAAATTTGCACTCACATTCATGTTGCCATTATTAATGTATGTGGCACCGGTAGCATTTCCTGCTTCAATTATATTAAATAAATTTGGTATAAATATTTACCATGCTTATTGTGCTTACCCAATGGTTGGCGTAATAGAAGGTTTTAGAGCAAGCTTTGCCGTTAATAAATCATTTCCTTTTGATGCCGTTGGAATAAGTTTTGTAAGTGCTTCCATAATTTGTTTAACAGGATTATGGTATTTTAAAAAAATGGAAAAATATTTTGCAGATATTGCTTAAACATAATAAATATAATAATTTTTCTTCATGAAAACTCAATACACAAAACCAAAAGTAATAGCAGAAATTGGTTGCAACCACATGGGCGATTTTGAAATTGCTAAAGAACTTATTTTTCTTGCAAAAGGTTGCGGAGCAGATTATGCTAAATTTCAAAAAAGAAACAACAAAGCGTTATTAACTGAAGAACAATATAATGCACCACACCCTGTACCTTATAATGCTTACGGAGCTACTTACGGGGCACACAGAGAATTTTTAGAATTTACTAAAGAACAACATGCCGAATTAAAAGCTTATGCAGAGTCTATCAATATTCAATACACAACATCTGTTTGGGATGTTATTTCCGCAAAAGAAATTATTGAACTAAATCCACACTTTATAAAAGTTCCCTCTGCATGTAATAATAATTTTGAGTTATTGAAATTATTACGAGATGATTATAAAGGAGATGTGCATGTTTCTTTCGGAATGACTACACAAGCAGAAGAAGATACTGTTGTTGATTTTTTTGAACAAACAAATACTGCAAAAAATCGTTTAGTTATTTATAGTTGCACATCGGGTTATCCTGTTCCGTTTAAAGATGTTTGTTTAATGGAAATTGTTCGGTTAAAAGAAAAATTTGATAATCGTGTAAAAGAAGTTGGCTTCTCCGGTCATCACTTAGGTATAGCAATAGATTTAGTGGCTTATACTTTAGGTGCTACTTGGATTGAAAGACATTTTACAAAAGATAGAACATGGAAAGGAACAGATCATGCTGCATCTTTAGAAATGCCGGGTTTGCAAAAAATGGTGAGAGATTTGCAACACAGTTTTGATGCATTACATTATAAGAGTAGTGAAATTTTAACTATTGAAGCAGAACAACGTAATAAATTAAAGTACAGAAAAGTTTAATATATTAATTTAAAAACACTTTTTCGTTATGGAAAATCAAGAGTTGGATATATTAAGTCAAAGAGTTAATATATTGGAAAAAAATCTCAAAGACTCGTTAGTAATGATTGAAGAATTAGTAGTTGCTCAAAAATTAATAATTACCAAACAATCAGAAAATACAAATTCTACAAATAGTGTTTTAAAGAATTTTGATGAACGTTTGGAGGAGCTACAAAAGCAAGCTAAAGTAATTTTAGATATTCTTAAGACAAATGTTAATGTGAATGAAGGAATTATCAGCAGAATAAATTTTTTAGAAAAAGTAAAATAATTTTGGAAATCTTAGCAATCATACCTGCACGTGGCGGCAGCAAAGGCTTACCAGGTAAGAATATCAGACCATTACTCAATCATCCTTTAATTGCATACAGTGTATTGGCTGCAAAACAATCTAAGTTAATAACAAGAACCATTGTTACAACAGATGATGAAAAAATTGCAAGTGTTGCAAAACAATACGGAGCTGAAATTCCATTTATACGCCCTGCCGAATATGCACAAGATTTAAGCACAGATTTTGAAACCTTTACACATGCATTAAATTGGTTGAAAGAAAATGAAAATTATACTCCCGATTATTTGGTACAGTTAAGACCAACATCTCCTGTTCGTTTAAACGGAATGATTGATGAATGTATTACTAAAGTATTAAACTATCCTAATGCACATTCATTACGCATAGTAACAGAAGCACCGGTTACACCTTATAAAATGTGGCAAGTAAACAATGAACATCAACCAATGAAACCCTTGCTAACTGTAGAAGGTATGGACGAACCTTATAATATGCCACGCCAACAATTACCCAAAGTATATTGGCAAATAGGCACGTTAGATGTTATTAAGACATCTGTAATTACCGATGAAAAAAAAATGAGCGGTAAAAATATTCTACCTCATATTGTACCCAATTATCTTGCAGTAGATATTGATGATATAATTGGTTTTGAAAAAGCAGCAGCAGCAATTCAACAATACAATTGCATAAAATTTTAATAGTGAAAGAAAAAAATATTTTAGTAATTGGTGCAGGCTCAATAGGCGAGAGGCATATTAGAAACCTTTGGCAGCAAGGTTTTCATAATATAATAGTTTATAGGCAACGTAATATTCCTTTTAGAGATATTACCGATGCAAAAGTTACGATAGTTACAGAATGGAATACTTTATTACAATTAGATATTTTTGCAGCAATTATATGTACGCCAACATCACAACACTTATCGCAAACATATAGTTGTATTGAAAACGGTTGGCATGTTTTGGTTGAAAAACCTTTATCGCATCAACTATTTAATGTAGAGCCTTTCCTTTCACTTATTAAAGAAAAAAATACTTTGTTGCAAGTAGGTTATATGTTGCGTTATCATCCGTTATTACAACTTGCAAAAGAAATAATTGAAAACGAAACTTATGGCAAGCTTATAAATATTCAAACTTATTGGGGAGAATATTTACCCGATTGGCATCCGTGGGAAGATTACAGAAACTCGTATGCAGCAAAAGTTGAATTAGGTGGCGGGCCTGCATTAACTTTAAGTCATGATATTGATATTGCTAATTGGTTAAGCGGTGCAAATATTAAATTGGTGCAACCACTTAAAAATTATGCTTCATTGTTAGAAGTAGAAACCGAAAGTTTATTTGATTTGAATATTGCTTATGAAAATAATACAACAGCTCATATACATGTAAATTTTTGTCAACGCAAAGCACAACGTTGGTATAAAATAATTACGAGTGATGCTGTTATTGATATTGATTATTATGCAAACACTTTAACCATAAGTGATGGAACACATACAAAAAAAGAAACAGTTGAAGGGTTTGATAGAAACAATTTGTTTATTGCACAGCAAAATGATTTTTTTGATAGAATTAGCGTAAATGAACATTATTTATTTTCTAAACAACAACTTATAAACGCATATAATATTACAAAAATTTGTACTCATGAATAATCACCCTGTTTCGGTAAAAAATAAAGTAATACTACTTACCGGAGCTTTTGGTTTAATTGGTAAACAAATAAGTAAAGCATTTTTACAACAAGGTGCTAAAGTTGTTTTGGCCGATGTAAATACTGCTGCAATTCCTGCTATTCAAAAAGAATTTGAACATTACGGAAAAGAAAACTTTATTGCAATTGAATTAGATATTACTAATGAAGAAAGTGCTGCAAATGCAGTAACAACAACAGTTACAGCGTTTGGTAAGTTAGATGTATTAATAAACAATGCAGCTATTGATGCTAAATTTGATAAAAGTGGAATGAGTAAAGTAAACCAAAGCAGGTTTGAAAATTATCCGATTGATTTACTTAGAAAATCTGTTGATGTAAATTTAACCGGCACTGTAATAATGACGCAAGCTGCTTGTAAACAAATGTTGCAACAAGGTTTTGGAAACATTATAAATGTAGCTTCTACTTATTCAATTGTTTCGCCCAATCAAAATTTATACGACTTTGGTGAAGGCATTAAAAATTTTAAACCAATAGATTATATCGCTTCAAAATCATTCATTCCAAATTTTACAAGATACATTGCTACATTTTATTCAAAAAATAATATTCGTTGCAACGCAATTGTACCACATGGAATTTTGAATGATCACGATGAATCTTTTTTACATAACTTTTCTAAAATGAGCCCATTGGGCAGAATGTGTAATCGTGAAGAATTAGATGCTCCGTTTTTATTTCTTGCATCTGACGGAAGCAGTTACATGACAGGTTCTGTTTTAATGGTTGATGGAGGATGGACAGCATGGTAAAAATAAAATTATTCTTAACAGATGTAGATGGTGTATTAACAGATGCCGGAATGTATTATACAGAAAGCGGTGACGAGTTTAAAAAATTTAATACACACGATGGAATGGGCTTAATGCTATTAAAAGAACGTGGCATTAAACGCGGAATTATTACAACAGAAAATACAAAAATTGTAGAACGAAGAGCCGCTAAATTAAAAATGGATTATTTATATCAAGGCAAAAGAGATGGAGGGAAATTAAATGCAGCATTAGAAATTTGCGAAAAAGAAAATATAAACATAAAAGAAGTAGCCTATATTGGAGACGATATAAATTGTATAGAACTCTTACAGGCTGTTGGTTTGGCGGCTTGCCCTGCTAATGCTTTACCCAAAGTAAAAGCTATAAAAGGAATTATTCACTTAGAAAAAAAAGGTGGCGATGGTGCCGTAAGAGAATTTATTGATATGATTATTGAAAAGAATTTAGTGTAAAAAAATATGGAGATTAATACAGATTTATTTTTAGGTGATTGTAGAAAAATGCTTAAAACTATTCCTGATAATTCTGTTGATTTAATTGTTACATCACCACCTTATGCTGACCAACGAAAATCAACTTATGGGGGAATAGCTCATGATAAATATGTTGATTGGATTTTACCTATCACTAAAGAATTATTACGTGTTTTAAAACCAACAGGAACTTTCATTTTAAATATTAAAGAAAAAGTTGTTGAAGGAGAAAGAAGTACTTATGTAATGGAATTAATTATTGAAATGCGTAAACAAGGTTGGTTATGGACGGAAGAGTTTATCTGGCATAAAAAAAATTCTTATCCCGGTAAATGGCCAAATAGATTTCGTGATGCATGGGAGAGGCTATTGCAATTTAATAAGGACAAGAAATTTAATATGTATCAAGATGAAGTAATGGTGCCAATGGGAGATTGGGCAAAAGCAAGACTTAAGAATTTAAGTGAAACAGATAAAATAAGAGATAACTCAAAGGTTGGTAGTGGATTTGGTAAAAATATTTCTAATTGGTTAACAAGAGATAAAGCTTATCCTACAAATGTTTTGCATTTGGCTACTGAATGTAATAATAAAAATCATAGTGCTGCTTTTCCTGAAGAATTGCCAGAATGGTTTATCAAATTATTTACGAAAGAAACTGATATGGTTTTAGATCCTTTTATGGGATCGGGAACAACAATATTAGTTGCTAACAGAATGAAAAGAAACTCTATCGGAATAGAAATTGTTCCTGAATATTATGAGATGGTGAAAGATCAAGTTCAACCAATTGAGCTGTATTTATTAGAACCAAAAGTAAAATATGCAAAACCTAAGTCTAAAAGACGTAACACAGTACGTTGAAGATAATATTGAAACTTTTCATTTAAAAAGAATTGCAAGTTTAAATGGGTTAAAACTTGAAGAAATTCTTAAAAAGAAAAACCCTTATTTATTTAAAGCGAAATACACTCTTACAGTTGAAGAAATAATTAAAAGTATAACAGATGCTCATATATCTTCAAGTGAGGAAACAATTTTCGGAGATTGGCTTGAAGGGCTGGCAATTTTTATTAATTCAAAAGTATATGGAGGAAGGAAATCAGGAATACAAGGGATTGATTTGGAATTTGATAAAGATGATATACGTTATATTATAACAATAAAATCTGGTCCAAATTGGGCTAATGGGTCTCAACTTGCAAAAATGCGATTAGATTTTAAAACAGCTCAAAAAACACTTCGCACAAGTAATTCAAAACTAAATATTGTAGCTGTTAATGGCTGCTGTTATGGTAGAAACAGTAAATCAGATAAAGGAGATTATTTTAAATTTTGCGGACAGAAATTTTGGGAATTTATTTCTGGTGATGCAGACTTTTATACAAAAATTATTGAACCATTAGGTCATAATGCAAAAGAAAAAAATGATGACTTCATGCAATCTTACGCTCAAATGATAAATAAATTTACAATTGAGTTTGCAAATAAATTTTGTAATAATGGGATGATAGATTGGACTAAACTGGTTTGTTTTAATTCTTCAATTATTATTCCTACAAAAATAAAACACTAATAACTTCAATGAACAACACCGTTATAAAAGTTGAAGGATTAGGCAAAGCATACCGCATTGGTTTAAAAGAACAAAAAAGTGAAACTTTATTTGGAGCCATTGCTGATACAATTAAAAAGCCTTTTACCAATTTTAAAAATATTACCAACTTAAGAAAATTTAAAAACATATATGCCGAAGATGTTTTTTGGGCTAACCGAAATATTTCTTTTCATGTAAATGAGGGTGAAGTGTTAGGTATAATTGGCAAAAACGGTGCAGGAAAAAGTACACTCTTAAAACTTTTATCACGCATTACACAACCAACAGAAGGTAGAATAGAAATTATAGGAAAAGTTGCAAGTTTATTAGAAGTAGGTACAGGTTTTAACCCTGAATTAAGTGGAAAAGAAAACATATATTTAAATGGAACAATACTTGGATTAACCAAAAAAGAAATTGATGAGCGTTATAATGAAATAGTTGAATTTTCAGGTATTGAACAATTTATTGAAACACCTGTAAAGCGTTACAGCAGCGGAATGAAAGTAAGATTAGCATTTGCAGTTGCTGCACATTTAGATCCTGAAATTTTAATTATAGATGAAGTTTTAGCTGTGGGAGATGCAGAGTTTCAAAGTAAATGTTTAGGTAAAATGCAATCGGTAGCCAGCAAAGAAGGTCGAACAGTTTTATTTGTAAGTCATGATATGGCTGCTATTAAAAATTTATGTACAAGAGCATTGCTTTTGCAAAAAGGAACTATTGTAAAAGAAGGAAAACCTGCTGATGTGGTTGATTATTATTTAACCAATGCCAACACTTTAAATGCTTCCGACAATACAATCAATACATCTTTAAGAACTGGTAGTGGAAAATTTATTTTGCAAGGAATAGATTTTCTAAATAATAAAAAAGAAGAACTCACTATTCTTGAAAGTGGAATGGATTTATATATTAAAATATTTTATAAATGCTTTGAAAAACCAATTAACCCCGTCATTAATATTATTGTTAGAAATAGTTTGCAGCACGAGGTAATGAATTTGCTTACACGTATTGCATATTACGGCGTAATGAAATTGAATAGTGAAGGATCAGTAACTTGTCATATTCCTAAATTGCCTTTAATGCCAGGCAGATATAGTATTGATGTTTTATTGAAATACGATTTTGAAATGACAGACAAAATTGAAGATGCTGTAAGTATTGATGTTGAAAAAGGAGATTTTTTTGGCACAGGGAAAATTATTGATTCTATGCGAAATGGTTTATTGGTTTATCATACTTGGCATGTTGATTAATTATTTATAAAAATTTGTTGTTGATATTTAATGAAAAAAAGAGTAGCTGTTACTATTAGTTTTAGTTTTTCAATTCGTTATTTGGTTCGTACAGGAATGATTGATGCAATGCGTGAATTTTGCGAACCCGTAATTTGCATTTTTTGGCAACAACCCGATTTAATTGAAGAGCTTAATAACAAAGGCTTTGAAGTACATGTTATTCCTGAATCTAAACGTGGATTATTATATACCGATACACGTTTAAAATTAGATTATTGGTTTAGATTGTATAAACTAAAAAGTCCAACCTATAAAGTTGAACCTCGTTATATAGAAAAATTCAAACCATTAAAAAAAGTTATTATTGGTAGGTTGAGAGAATACTATAACAACTTCCTTTTCACTATTACAAATTATAAAAATAAATTATTAAAAAAAGATGAACAGTATTTAATTTCAGATACCAATTATAATGAAATGATTAGTTTGGTTAAAGAATTGAATATTGATACTGTATTTACTGTAACACCTTTTCATGCACAAGAAGAAGTTTTTTTACGTGCAGCCAATGCTTTAGGTAAACAAATGATAACTTCCATTCTTTCTTTTGATAATGTAATTAAAAGAGGTTGGCTTACTGTTAATTACAGTTGTTACATGGTTTGGAATAAGTACAATGCCAATGAAGTGAGAAGAATTTATACTGAAGCAATGGTGTTGAACAATAATAACGTACATATTGTGGGTGCTCCTCAATTCGATTTTTATCACAAACCTCAATACATTATGCCTCGTAAAGAGTGGTTGCAGTTGGTAGGTTTGCCGGATAATGTTGATAGAAAAATAATTTTATTTGCCGGAGGCCCTGTTTCTTTATTTCCGCAAGAGCCTCAGTTTTTACAACATATTGATGATGCAATTAGTGAAGGTTTAATTGAAGGAAATCCAATTATTTTATTTCGCTGTCATCCAATAGATAGAGTAGAGAGATGGAAGCAAGCAATTAAAAATCCAAAAAACATTTATTTCGATTCATCATGGAACGGAACAACTAAACTAACTTATGCAAATGTTACAGATACAGATATTGCAAAACTTTGTTCAACATTATATTATACCGATGTGCATGTAAACACAAGCTCTACAATGACGGTTGATGGGAGTGCTTATAAAAAACCACAAATAGGTCCGGGTTATGATGAAGTTTATCCGCATAGCCGTTACCCAATTCTTACATATTATTATCAAGAATATTATTTGCCCATTATGCAAACCAATGGCTTAAGTGTGGCAATGAATAGAAAAGAATTAATTAATTATGTGAATGATGCATTGAAACATCCTGAAAATTATATTCAAAAGTGTAGAGATATTGTGTTGGCTATAACAACTTATGATGATGGAATGAATAAAGAAAGAGTGTTGAATGTTTTAAAGGAAGAACTAACTAAATGAAAATTGTACATATAGTATTAAACTATTATCCATCAAAAGGCGGCACACAATGGCTTTTTCAAAATATTTCTGAACGGTTGGTGAAAAATTTTAATGATGAAGTAACAATACTTACAGTTGATTCTTATTACGGTCCAGAAAAAAAGAATTACAAAAAAATTGAACCTGCTATTGAAATTCATAATGGCGTTAAAATTGAAAGATTTTCTTTTCAAAGAAAACATTTACCTTTTTTAAGAACTTTAGTAAAACTAAGTAACAGATTATTTAAAACACATCCTGAGTGTTGGCAAGAAAAATTATACGGGCCTATTTCAGCATCATTACACAACAGATTACAAAATATTGAAGCAGATGTTGTTTGCGGTTCATCTTCCGCATATAACTATATGTATTACCCTTTAGAAAGAAATGGCATAAATAAAAAGCCTTTTGTTTTTATGGGTGCTATTCATTTTACTGAAAATAAAAACGAAAAAATTATTCGTGCAAAAACTTTAAAAGCAATTGCAGCATCTGAATTTTATATTGCCAATACTTTATTTGAAAAAGAAAAATTAATTGAGTTAGGTATTCATGAAAACAATATTGTAATTGCAGGTTGTGGTGTAGAACCTAACGATTTTATAAATAATAACAGAGCAATTACACGAAAACAATTAAACGTAAATGATAATGAAATATTAGTTGGTTTTGTAGGCAGACAAGAACCACTAAAAAGTATTGATGTTTTGATTGATGCCGTAACTATTGCAAGAAAAACAAATAACAAAATAAAATTAATTATTGCAGGTGCAAACTCGTGGTACACACCGCAATTAAAACAAATTATTCAGCAAGCTAATGCAAATGGTAATTCGGTGCAGTTAATATCAAATATTTCTGAAGCAGAAAAAATAAATCTTTATCATGCTATTGATGTGTTTGCATCTGCTTCCGCAAGCGAATCGTTTGGCATTGTTTTTATTGAAGCATGGGCTTCTAAAAAACCAGTGGTAGCAAGCAATGTAGGTTCTATACGTTGTGTGGTTGATGATGAACAAAACGGATTGCTTTCCATTCCGTTTAATGCAAAAAATTTTGCAGAAAATATTTTGTTATTGGCAAACAATAATCAGTTAAGAAATAAATTAGGCAGCAACGGTTATGAAAAAATGTTGGCAAATTATACATGGAATGTAATAACCGAAAAATATAGAAACACATACTTGCAAGCCATTAAAAAATTTAAAAGTAAAGTAGCGTAATATGTGTGGTATTGTTGGCGTATTTCAACATCAATCTAATAAAATAAGCAATCAATCTTTTATTAATTGGGCTTTAAAAGATATGGAAAGGCGTGGACCAGATTCAAATGGTAATTGGTGCGATGATGTTTGCCATCAAGGGTTTGTGCGTTTGTCTATAAGAGATTTAACAACACATGCAAGCCAGCCAATGCATTCAAGTTGTGGAAGATATGTATTATCGTTTAACGGAGAAATTTATAATCAGCAAATTTTTGAAGAAGCATTAAAGAAAGATGGAATTCAATTTCAATCAACTTCCGATACAGAAATATTATTGTATAGTTTAATAAAATGGAGTGCAAAAGATTTTCTTCCTAAACTAAATGGAATGTTTGCATTTGCATTTTATGATAAGCAAACAAAAAAATTATTATTGGCAAGAGATAGAGTAGGTATTAAACCTTTATATATTGGTTGGAGTAATGATGGTATTGTTTACAGCTCTCAATACAATCATATTATTAATCATTCATATTGCAGTAATAATAGTTTAGATGCATCGGTTATTGCAACGTATTTAAACTTGGGTTACGTTCCTGAAAAAAATGGAATTATTCAAAATACCATGTTATTTCCACATGGTCATTATGCCGAAATACAACAAGGAAGCGAATTAATAATACATGAATATTATCAATATCCGGCAACTGTAACAAATACAAATAAACCTTCTTTAAATAAGATATTAGAAAAAAGTGTAACGCAACAATTGGTGAGCGATGTGCCAATTGGTACTTTTATGAGTGGAGGAACAGATAGTACTTTGGTTACTTCTTATGCAGTAAAGCAACAGCAAAATATACAATCGTTTACTATTGGTGTGAATGATAAAACAATGGATGAAAGCGAAGCAGCACAAGCATTTGCGAATATTTTTCAAACTAAACATCAATGCACGTTTATTGAAGAAAAAGATGTGTTGAATATGCTTGATGCAAATTTTAAAGCTTATTCAGAACCTTTTGCAGATTATTCTTCTTTACCAACTTTATTGTTAAGTGAAGTAACACGCAAGCATGTAACGGTTGCTTTAAGCGGAGATGGTGGTGATGAGTTGTTTTGGGGCTATCCTCGTAATCAAAAAATAATTAATGCAGCCAAACCTTTTGAACAAAATTTATTATGGCGTAATCTTTCTTTTTTAAAAGAAAAAATTTTAAAACCCAAACAAAGAACTGTTTTTAAAAGACATTTATTGTCTGCCGATTATTTAGAATATTATTATAAATCTTTATTTATTAACGGAGCAGAATTGTGGTTGAATAATATGATGAATGTTAATGCTGCAACTCCGTATTTTTTGCAAACTATTCAAGCAAATAAAACCGATTTAACTAATGTTTCTACAATAATGAATAAAACCAGAAAATTAGAAACAGATTTGCATTTGCAAAGAATTTTATTGAAAGTAGATAGAGCAAGTATGCACCATAGTTTAGAAGTTAGAGTGCCTTTATTAGATAATGATATGTTAGATTATAGTGCCTGTTGCAATTACACAGAATGTATAAAAGATGGAACAGGAAAATATAATTTAAAACAGTTGCTTGCTGCAAAAACCAATACAGAATTGGTTTTCAAGCCAAAAAAAGGTTTTACAATTCCGTTAGCAAAATGGATGCGGAACGAATTAAAAAATGAAATAGCACAAACTATTTTAAACATGCCTGCACATTTAGCAATATTCTTTAATAAAAAAACTATTGAAGAAATGTGGCAAAAACATTTAAACAATCAACAAGATAACAGTTGGATTTTATGGGCTGTTTATTCGTTAATAAAATGGGATGCAGCACATAGAAATAAATTTAAAAATTAATTAATGCGTATTTGTATAGTTGTAGAAACATTTCCGGCAGTTAGTGAAACATTTATTATTAACAAAGTACTTTCTTTAATTGCATTAGGGCATAAAGTGCAGGTTGTATGTTTTAAAAAAACAAATGAAGCATCGGTAATATTTAGCACACATAATTTATCTAAAAACAATATCACTATTAATAAGATAAATTTTTCAACCAATCTGCTTTCTATTTTAAGAAACTTTGCAATAAGCCCTTCTCTTTTTTTTAAATCAATTTCATTTTCGTATGAAACTTTTAAAAGAAAATACAAGTACAATTATCTTACATGGTTTATTAATAAAATAAAGTACGATGTTATTCACTTTGAATTTTCCGGATTGGGAATTTTCTTTTTACCAGTAATTGATAGGCTGAAAGGTGCTAAGACAGTGAGTTGTAGAGGAACGGCAGAAAACGTAAAGTTGTTAGATGATACTGAAAGGCAAAAATCTTTATCAAAATTATTTAAGAAAGTTGATTTAATACATTGTGTATCTGAAAAAATGAAAGAAACTGTTGAACCTTTTTGTAGAGATAAAAATAAACTTTTTGTAAACACTCCTGCAGTTGATACAAGCATTTTTAAACCAACAACAAATAAAAATGAAAATCAAATTTTTACTATTGTTTCTGTAGGGAGATTATCTTTTGTAAAAGGGCATTTAATTGGCTTGCTTGCAATAAAACACTTGGTGCAACAAGGCTTTAATGTGGTTTGGAAGGTAGTTGGTGATGGGCCAGAATTAGAACAAATACAATTTCATATTCATACATTAGGTATAGAAAAAAATGTTCAGTTATTAGGCAAACGCACACACGATGAAGTGAACGAAACATTAAACAGTGCCAATGCACTTATACTTACAAGTTATTCCGAAGGCATACCCAATGTTGTTTTAGAAGCTATGAGTAAAGAAATTCCGGTGGTAACAACTAATTGTGGAGGTGTTAGTGAAGTAATTGAAAATGGTAAAGATGGTTTTATTGTTGATTTGTATGCACATGAAGCAATGGCCGAAAAAATTGCAATACTTATGCAAAATGAAATTTTAGCAAAACAAATAGGTAAAGCTGCAAGGCAAAAAATAATAGAAAAATTTTCAATAGAAAATCAAGCAAAAACATTTTATAAATTTTATTCATCTGTTGTATAGTGCCTTTTCAATTTATTAAATACACACAACCTGCATGGTACTTTAATATTTTACCAAAAGCTAACGGAATTATTCCTACAGCAATATATCATCCTCAAAAATTACCATTGCCTAATAACCTACAATTGAGTGCTGATAAGGTTTTTGAAACATTGGAAGCTCAATATGCAGATATTGGTTTCAGAGCATGGCATAATGGTTTTTTGTTACAAGGAAATAAAAATATTGTGGAAGAAATTGATACTACATCAAAAATTTCTTTGGCAGATGAGTATAAATTTTTAAATAAATATTGGGGAAATAAATGGGCATTGTTTGCATTAATTATTCGTTTGTTTTCATTTAAAAATCCTGTTAAAGAAATTGCTGCATTTAATAAAAGCAAAAAAATAAAGCAAGCAGATTTGTATAATGAATTGTATGATTGGAGTGTATATAATAATTTTCAATCAAACTTAATTCAAACACAACCTTTTGTTACAGTTATTATTCCAACATTAAACAGATATGAATATTTAAAAGATGTGTTGGAAGATTTAGAAAAACAATCTTACAAAAATTTTGAAGTAACAATTGTAGATCAAAGTGAAAATTTTAATCCGAAATTTTACGAAGGATATAATTTAAAATTAAATGTAATATATCAAGAAGCAAAAGAATTATGGACAGCAAGAAACAGAGCAGTTAAAGAAAGCAAAGCAACGTACTTATTGTTTTATGATGATGATTCAAGAATTGATGAACATTGGATTGAACATCATTTAAAATGTATAGATTTTTTTGAATGTGATATTTCTGCCGGTGTTTCTATTTCAACCATTGGAGGGAAAGTTTCAAAAAGTTATAATCATTTTCGTTGGGCAGATCAGTTTGATAGTGGTAATGCAATGGTAAAACGTTCTGTGTTTGAACAAATTGGTTTGTTTGATTTACAATTTAATAAACAAAGCATGGGCGATAGTGAGTTTGGAATGCGTGCCTATATAAATGGGTTTAAAAGTATTTCAAATCCTTATGCTAAAAGGTTGCATCTTAAAGCAAATGCAGGCGGGCTGCGAGAAATAGGGCATTGGGATGGTTTCAGACCTAAAAAATTATTTGCACCTAAACCTTTGCCAAGTGTTATTTATTTGTATAAAAAATATCATTCAAAAGAATATTATCGTAATGCAGTTTATTTAGGAATTCTTCTTTCTAACACTTCTTATAAAAATAAACGCAGCGGAAAAATGCTATTAAAAAGTGTTGCAATAACTATTATAAAACTTCCTTTACTTGCAATACAATTTAGAAAAAGTTTAAACAAAGCAAATGCAATGCTTAAACAAGGAAGTAAAATTGAATGGCTTTCATAAAACAAAAATTTAAAATTCCGGCTTATAAATGGTTATACATTAAGTATGCTGTTGCATTAATAATTGGCATTGTAACAGGTTATAAATTAATTCCTGCTAGTGCACAAACAGTAATAACCGGAGCCATATTAGCATATTGCATATTTGTAGGCTTGCGTGAACAGTTTGATAAATTGTTTGCAATATTACCCATTGCTTGCTATCATGAAGCTTATATGCGAGGCTTTGTAAGAACCTTCCCTTATCTCGCTTTACAGTATTGTTTCATGATCATATTCGGTTTTCTTATTCTAAAACATATTGGAGTGAGAAAACCACATACTAAGTCGTTTATTTTTATGTTGATATTTGGTGTTATTGAAATATTAAACGGCTTATCACCCAACGATCCTATTTTACTTAAACCTATTTTAACGCAAAGTCTTTGTTTGGTAGTTGTAGTTATTTGGGCATCCTTCAATAAATTATCTCCTATACTAATTCATAGAATGCTTACTTATATAAAAATTGCGGGTGTTTATTTAACCGGAATTGTGTTAGTAGCACATATACAAGGTGGTATAGAATATAATACAGAAAGCAATTTTGGAAGCAGTAATGGTTTAGCCCCTGTGCAATTAAGTGGCTACTTAGGTTTTGCATCTTTATTATTTATTTTTTCTTTTTTAAACCCGCAAGAAGCAAAATACAAAACATTAAATATTAGTTTATTTATTTTAGTATCATCTGTAATGATTCTTACTTTCTCTCGTGGAGGCTTATATTTTGTAGGCATTGTAATGGCTGCATATATTTATTTTAACAGAGCTAACTTAAAAAGTTATGCAAGAATTATTTTTTTAATTCCAATAGGCGTAATGGTTTATTACATTGTTGTTGGACAAACAGGCGGTGCAATTGTAAAAAGATATGAGAAGAAAGGATCTTCCAATAGAGATGTACTGGTTGAAATTGCTTTTAAATTATTTTTAGATGAGCCCATAACCGGTGTAGGTACCAGCAACTTTGATACAGAAATTGTAAAGCGTAAATATTTTTCTCAAATATCTACTGCACACAACGAATTTGTCAGAGCCATTGCAGAACATGGAATATTTGGAATGATTACTTATTGGGGATTTTTTATTGCTTTATTTATAGATATTTTTAAACGAAGAGGTCCGCCCAAAGAGTTTTCAACTTATTTTCTTTTACTATTTTGTTTAATAATAGTGCACAACGGGTTAAAAATTTCTATACAACCTTTATTAATTATTCTGGCAATAGCCAATCCTACTTTAAATACGGCAACTCAAAAAATATTTTCAACCAATCGCATTGCAAACAATAATAACAAAAACAAACTCAGAACAGCTTAATGCTGTTGTTGATTGTTACATTAATTGTTTTCCCAATTCATTAACCGTAAAATTGGGCAAAGCATATATTAAAAAAACTTTACAATGGTTTTTGGCAAACGATAAACGTTTTTTATTTCATATTGAAGTAGATAATAAAGTAGTTGGATATTGCGGAGGCTTTGTGCCACAACGCATTGGCGATGGTAGTGCAAGCGGAATGTTTCAGTTTGCATTTAATGAAGCTGTAAAAGGAATTATAAAAAAACCTTGGCTTGTGTTTAATGAAGAAGTAAGAAGAATGTATCCCTTTTTATGGAGAAATATTAAAAGAAAATTTTTTAGAAATGTTAATGCAACAACTGTTATTAATAAATCTACACCTGTAAATTTTCAACCTAATATAGGGCTGGTAGTAATTGGTGTTCACACTGCTTACAGAGGTAAAAAAATATTTGAACTTTTAATGCAACATTTTGATGAGAAAGCAATACAATACAAATGCAATGCTGCAAAACTTAGTGTTAAACAAAATAACATAAGAGCTATTAATGCATACAAAAAATTTAATTGGTATATAGTTGAAGAATTAGGAAACACTTATGTAATGCAAAAAGATTATTTGTAATGAGTAAACCTAATTTGCTTATTGTTGGTTTATTTTTAAATGAAAAAAATAAGCAAATTATTATGCGTACTGCTGCCGATCAGTTGGCAGAACTTTTTCAGAAACACCAATACAGCATTATAAAAACTTCTTATTATCCCAATAAAATAAAAAGGTTTTTAGATACATTTTTTACTATTCTCTCAAAAAAAAATAAATACAAAATTGCTATTGTGCCTTTGTACGGTGGTACTGCAAGTCTTTTGTGGGCAACGGTTTCAGTATATTTATTAAAATTAATAAACAAACAAACTGTTTTAATTATTCATGGTGGTTCTATTCCTGAAAGAATGAAAACAAAACCAAATGGTTACTTGCGTGTAATTAAAAAATCAGATAAAGTAGTTTGCCCTTCTAACTTTATTATTCATCATTTAAAACAATACGACGTTAATGCTTTGTTGATCGAAAATGTATTGAATTTATCTGATTATCAATTCCATCAAAAAAATGAAATTCATCCAAAACTATTCTGGATGCGAACTTTTGAAGATGCCTACAATCCTTTAATGGCTGTGCATGTTCTTTCAACACTAAAAAAAAAATATGCTAACGCAACAATGGTAATGGCAGGTAGAGATGATGGTTTATTGCATGCA
Organism: Bacteroidota bacterium; assembly: GCA_018267725.1. GTDB lineage: Bacteria > Bacteroidota > Bacteroidia > Chitinophagales > Chitinophagaceae > CW01. The sequence continues at coordinate 75,802 of JAFDXY010000011.1, read as the reverse complement.
ACACAAACTTTAGCAAAAGAATTAAATGTAAACAACACCATTACTTATCCGGGTTATATAACCAACAAACAAAAAAATGAATTAGCAGAACAATGCGATGTATATATATGCACCAATAAAATTGATAATGCACCGGTAACTTTTATTGAAATGTTTTGTTTGGGTTTGCCTGTTGTATCTGTTAATGTTGGTGGTATTCCTTTTTTGGTGAATGATGGAGAAAATGCTTTGTTGGTAAACTATAATGATGTAGAAGCAATGACTGAAAAAATTGAATGGCTTATTCAAAATAAAAACGAAGCAAACAAATTAATAACTAACGCATTTGCAACGTCGCGTAATTATGATGAAGAAATTATTATAAAAAAATGGGAGCATTTATTTGAATTGAATAGTTAATAAAGTATGACGGAAAATAACATTAAAGAAATAATTGTACAACAACTAAACGAACAAGTTAATCATATAAAAGATTGCTCAAAAGGAGTAGAGCAAAAAGTATTTATTGCCACAACAACAACTAATAAAAAATATGTTATTAAGCATCCGCAAAAAAATGAAATGATTTTTAGAGAAGTGTTTGCTTGTAATATGCTAAAAAATAAAATACCTGTTCCAGAAATTATTCATTCAACCAATGAGTATGTTATTGAAAGTTATATTAACGGAAATGATTTGAATGAAATTACATTAACCGAAACAGAAGAAGAAAAAATTTATACTCAGTTGGGCGAAATACTTGCTATTATTCACTCACATAAAACAGAAGCTTACGGAGCTATAATGCCCAATGGTAAAGGAAAACATTCAAACCTTAAAAACTTTTCTTTGTATAATGAACATACTTTAAATAAATTAAGAAAGGCATACTTGTCTTCTGGTGAAACAAAACAGTTGCAAATTTTTTTTGAAAAAAACGAACATTATTTTAATAACACAACTTCTGTTTTATTGCATTATGATTTTATAGATTCTAATATCAGAATAAATAACAACTCTGTTTCGGGTATTATAGATTTTGGAGATTTAGCAGCAGGCTGTTCTGCATTAGATTTTGCATGGATATACATTCATCATTACAACAAAAAAGCGTTTAATTATATTTTGAAAGGATATGCTAAAGAAGTTGATATAAATGAAATAAAATTTTTTGCAGCATGTAATTTAGTTTGGTTTATTACTTATGAAAAAACAAAAAATGTAGCTCTGCAAAAATTAAATATGCTTAACAATATTGTAGGCTTTAAATCTTCTTTCAAATTATTTAGTAAATGGTAATATTGCTTACTCTGTAAAAAAAATATAATGCAGTTATCTATTTTAATACGAAATCTTAATCAAGCAAACGAATTAGAAATTTGTTTAAAATCGTTAAAACATCAAGTAACAGATTTTAATTATGAAATAGTTGTAGTAGATAATGAAAGTAACGATAACTCGGTAGCTATAGCAAAACAGTATGGATGCAAGGTTATAAACCTTCCAAGAAAAGAATTTACTTACGGTAAAGCATTAAATATTGGCATAGCAAATTGTTTGGGAGAATTTGTTTTAAACCTTAGTTCTCATGTAACCTTACTTAGCCAAAACTTTTTGCAACAAATACCAAAATTATTTTCAAACGAAAAAATAGTAGGCTTAAAATTTGCAAATGTTGCTAACAGCAATATTACACACAAAGCTTTTGTAAAAGGAGAAACTTTGGTAAACTGGCAAACCGAACGTGGTAGTATCAATAATATTTGGTTGCATGGAATTGTAAATAATTGTTCAGCAATAAGAAAAACAATGTGGCAAGAAATTTCTTTTAATGAAAAACTTTTTTATTCAGAAGATAAAGTATGGTCGTATCAAGTATTAAAAACAGGTTATAGTTTAAAAATAAATATCCCTTTATTTTATCAGTATAACAAAGCTATGACAAGGCAACAGTTAATTAGTAAAAGAGCAATGGAAGAAGCAGCACATATATTGTTTACAAAAAATAACGGCAGAAGCTATTCTACTAATTTAAAATTAAAAATAAAATACACACTTAAACAAATACGCAGTTCTTATTTACGAATTTCGGCTTATTGGCAGGTTCAAAAAATTGTAAAAAGTGTTTTAAAAAAAGAATTCAATAATTTTAGTATAGATGAACATAAATAGCAAATGCCCATTGGTAAGTGTAATTATTTGCACCTATAATCATGCAAAATATTTACCTGAAACTATTAATAGCATTTTATATCAAGATTATCCTTCAATAGAAATTGTTGTTGTAGATGATGGTTCTACAGATAATACTGCCGAGGTAATAAAACAATTTCCGGATGTAAAATATCATTACAAACAAAACGAAGGGTTGGCAAAAGGAAGAAATACCGGAATTAATTTATGCAAAGGAGATTACGTTTTATTTTTAGATGCAGACGATTGGTTATTGCCCGGTGCCATTAGAATAAATGCTCAATTCTTAAATGAAAATACAAAACTTGCTTTTGTTTCGGGCGGGCATATAAGTGTTGATGAACAAAATAATATTAAAAGTATTTATAAAGTAAAAGTTCCCGAAAATCATTTTAAAAAATTACTTGAATTTAATTATATAGGAATGCACGCAACTGTTATGTACAGAAAGTGGGCATTAGAATTTTATCCTTTTGATGGTAATTTAAGTGGGTGCGATGATTATGATTCATATTTAGGTGTAGCTGCACATTATCCCGTTATGCACCACACACAGTTGTTGGCTGCTTACAGAAGACACGATACCAATATGAGCAGCAATTCTGGTTACATGATTAATACAGTACTGAATATATTACATAAACACGCAGAAAAAATTTCAGAACAAGAATTAATTGCAATAGCAAAAGCCGGAATTGAAAACTGGAAAAATTATTATGTAAGCAAAGAATGGAAAATATTATTAAATACCGGTTTGTTTGAATTGGGCACTAAAATAAAAGCTTTAAAATTTATACATCAATACAATAATAAATTAGTAAAAAGCTATTTATACGGTAGTTATAGAAAAAGAAGAATTAAAATAGCGATAAGAAAAATTTTATCTTCTTTCTTTAAAATAAAAAATCAAAACAAAAAATTAACTACACAAACTCCTGCTGCGGTATATACTTTATTATATCATAGAATTGCTACAGAAAAATGCGACCCATGGAGTTTATGTGTATCTCCCGAAAATTTTGAAGAGCAATTAAAATGGTTAAAAGAAAATAAAAAAGTAATTTCTTTAAATGAATTTGAAGCAATAATGCAAAATGGGTTATTGCTTCAAAACAAAGCACTACTTACGTTTGATGATGGTTATGCCGATTGTTTTAAAATAGCAAAACCTTTGTTAGAGAAATATAATTTACCTGCTATTTTTTTCTTAACTACTCAAAACATGGAAGAAGAAAGCCATAATAATTATCATTATTGGGATGTTTTGCAAAAAATATTTCTTGAAGCAAAAAACTTACCATCTATATTAACTATTAAATTATTTAATGGAACGCTTTCTATTCCTATAAATGAAAATGAAAAAGCTCAACCAAGCGAAGAAACAATAAGTTGGAAAGTAAAAAATAAAATGCCATTTAACAGCCGTACAAATGAGTTTTTTAAACTATCACTTTTTATTGGCAACCTAAAACCAAACGATATTAATAATGTAATTCAGCAATTACTTAAACAAGCCAATCAAACAGTTCAAAATTTGCTTCTCCCCGAAATTGCCGATAAAAATATTGTTCAACAATTGCAACAACAAAATTTAATTAATGTTGGTGTGCATATGGTTTCGCATCCGTTACTACCTGTTTTGTCTTCTGATGAACAGGTTAATGAAATTCGTTCATGCAAACAAACACTTGAAAAAATTACAGGGGAAAAAATTATTGCTTTCGCATATCCTGATGGTAATTATGAAACAGAAACATTACCTCAAATAAAAAACTCAGGATTAAAATTTGCTTTTACAACAGCAAAGCAAGCAATAACTATTCAATCAAAACCATTACAGTTAGGCAGGTATTATGTGTATAACGATAACTTTAATAAAATAAAAACTTTGTTGCAGCAATCTGAATAAAAACTTTTTTTTAAACTTTACAAATTATAATACTTATAAATGTCAAAAATAAAATTTGCAATAATTGGTTGCGGAAGAATTGCACAACGTCATGCAGAACATATAAATAAATTTGGAGAATTAATTGCTGTTTGCGATATAGTTGAAGAAAAAGCAAAAGCATTGGCAGAAAAATATAATACTAAACATTATTTGTTGGTGAATGATTTATTGACGAATGAAAAATTAGTTGATGTTGTTTCTATTTGCACGCCCAACGGTTTACATGCACAACATGCAATTGCTACATTAAAAGCAGGCTTTCATGCTTTGGTTGAAAAACCAATGGCACTAAGTGTTTACGATTGTGGCGAAATGATTAAAGCTGCAGAGCAAGCCAATAAAAGATTATTTGCCATTAAACAAAATCGTTTCAATCCACCGGTTGCAGCCGTTAAAGATGCAATTGATAAAAACATATTAGGAAAAATTTACAGCATACAGTTAAGTTGTTTTTGGAATAGAAATAAAGATTATTATGAAAACTCTTGGAAAGGAACAAAAGATTTAGATGGTGGTACATTGTTTACACAATTCAGTCATTTTATTGATTTATTATATTGGATGATTGGAGATGTAAAAGATGCTTATGCAATTATTGGAAACTTTGCACACAACAATATTATTGAGTTTGAAGATACAGGCGTAGTTGCATTAGAATTTTATAATGGAGCAATTGGCACAATTAATTATACGGTTAATAGTTACAAAAAAAATATGGAAGGCTCATTAACCATATTTGCAGAAAAAGGAACTGTAAAAATTGGTGGACAATATTTGAATGAATTAGAATATCAAAGCATAGAAAATTTTGAGTTTAAAGATTTACCCAAAGGCAATACAGCCAACAATTACGGCACTTATGTAGGCAGCATGAGTAATCATGATAAAGTATATCAAAATTTAATAGATGTGTTGCAAAACAATGCATCTATTACAACTAATGCTTTCGAAGGATTAAAAACGGTTGAAATAATTAATAAAATTTATCAGTCGGTAAAAAATAAATAATGCCTAATCAACCTAAAATATTTTCATCAACTATTCGCAATGTTGTTTTTGGAGAAGATGTAAAAATTGTTGAACCATGCAATTTGTACGAATGTGAAATTGGTAACAATTGTTTTATTGGCCCATTTACCGAAATACAAAAAAATGTTACAATAGGAGAGAACTGCAAAATTCAATCGCACAGTTTTATTTGTGAATTAGTAACTATTGGCAACAATTGTTTTATTGGTCATGGTGTAATGTTTATTAATGATTTATTTAGTGAAGGAAAACCTGCCAGCGGAAATAAAGATTTATGGAAAGCAACTACAATTGGCAACCATGTTTCTATTGGTAGCAATGCAACCATATTACCTGTTAAAATATGCGATGGTGTTGTAATAGGAGCCGGTGCAGTGGTAACAAAAAACATAAACAAACCTGGAATTTATGTAGGCAATCCTGCAAAATTTATTCGGGAAATAAAACTTGAAAAATAAAATTTTATAGTAAATAATATGAACGTTCCTTTTGTAGATTTAAAATTACAATATCAAAACATCAAACCACAAATTGATGCTGCAATTGAAAATGTAATTACAGAAACTGCTTTTATTGGTGGTAAATATGTTAATCAATTTGAAAAAGATTTTCAAAATTTATATGGCGTAAAACATTGCATTAGTTGTGCCAACGGAACAGATAGTTTATACATTATAATGAAAATGTTAGGTATTGGTAAAAACGATGAAGTAATTACTGTTGCCAATAGTTGGATTAGTAGCAGCGAAACTATTTCTCAAACCGGTGCAACACCAGTGTTTATTGATATTGACGAGAATTATTATTCTATTAACGAACAATTAATAGAACAAAAAATTACATTTAAAACAAAAGCAATTATGCCCGTGCATTTGCAAGGGCAAATGTGTGCTATTGATGTGATTGATAATATTTGCAAAAAACATAATTTGTTTTTAATAGAAGATTGTGCTCAATCGCATTTAAGTGAATACAATGGTGTAAGAGCAGGTTTAACAGGCATTGCAGGCTCGTTTAGTTTTTATCCCGGAAAAAATTTAGGTGCTTATGGAGATGCAGGCTGCATAATTACTAATGATGATGCATTGGCAGAAAAATGTAAAATGTATGCAAGGCATGGTGCATTAATAAAGCATCAACATAAAATGGAAGGCATAAACTCAAGGTTAGATGGTTTGCAAGCTGCTATTCTTTCTGCTAAACTTCCTTATTTAATTAAATGGACAGAGCAACGCATTGCAGCCGCAGCAGCGTATAATAATGCATTAAAAAATATTAATGAAATTGTTACACCACCTGTTCGCCTTAATTCAAAACACACTTATCATTTATATGTAATACGTGCAAAACAAAGAAATGAGTTGGCAAAACATTTAAAAGATAATGGCATTGAAACGGCTATTCATTATCCAACACCATTGCCTTTTATGGAAGCCTATCAATACTTAAATTACAACAGCAAAGATTTTCCTGTAACCAATCAGTATAAAGATGAAATACTTTCGCTGCCTATCTTTCCCGAAATAACAACGCAACAAATAAACTATGTTGCTCAACAAATAAAAGCATTCTACTCAAAATGATTCTGAGCATTATTTGCCCTACTTATAACGAAGAAAAATATATTGCTACAACACTTGAAAGTTTTCTTCATCAACAACATCATTCCTTTGAATTAGAAATTTTAATTTGTGATGGAATGAGTACCGATGCAACAAGAACTATTGTAAAACAATTTGCAGAAAAATATAATAATATAAAATTGGTTGATAACATTAATCGTAAAACTCCTTTTGCTTTTAATGTTGGTTTGCGTAAAGCACAAGGTGAGTACATTGCTATTTTAGGTGCACATACAAAATACGATGACAATTATTTGCAAGCTTGTTTTGATGATTTGCAAAAACATAATGTTACAGGTGTTTCAGGAAGAGTAATTACGCAAGCAGCTTTTAATAATTTACAAGCAAAAATTGGCGAGTGGGTAATGCTTAGCAATTTTGGTGTTTCGGGTAATTCGTTTAGAATGATGAAAGAAGGCTTTACACATTCTGTAAATTTTCCGGTGTTTAAAAAACAAGCTTTAATAGATTTAGGTGGATATAATGAAACTATGGAACGCAATCAGGATAACGATATGAACCAACGTTTAATTGATGCAGGCCACAAATTATATTGTACATGGAAAACAAAATGTTACTATCGCCCACCTGCTAATTTGCACAAATTAATGCGATATGCTTTTAAAGGAGGCTTTTGGAATGCCAAGAGTTTATACTTGCATTATCGCAGTATGCGGTTGCATCATTTTATTCCATTCTTTTTTGTATTAACATTAATTGCTTTACCATTTTTAGGCATTGCAGAATATTTATTATTTGCTACAACTTTTTGTTTTAAAGGCTTTGCTTTAATAATTGCCTTACACTTGGTAGCAGGTTGTTTTGCAACTATTCAATCTTTAAAACAAGAAAATAATTTTAAGAAAATAATTTTGCCTTTTATATTTTTTGGATTTCATTTTAGTTATGGCTGGGGCACATTAAACGGATTATTAAAACATAATAAATAATTTTAATAAATGAAAATACCTTTTTCGCCACCTTTTATTAATGAAGCAGTAGAGCAAGAAGTACTATCATCTTTACGCAGTGGATGGATTACCACCGGACCTAAAACAAAAGCATTAGAAGAAGCAGTTGCAGCATACAGCAATGTAAATAATGTATTATGTATTAACTCTGCAACCAGTGCCATGATGTTGGTTTTACATTGGTATGGTATTACAAAAGGAGATGAAGTTATTGTGCCTGCTTATACTTATTGTGCAACAGCATTGGCTGCCATGCATGTTGGTGCAACAGTAGTAATGGTTGATGTTGAAGAAGATTTTAATATTAATATTAAAAATATTGAAAATGCCATTACATCAAAAACAAAAGCAATTGTTCCGGTAGATTTTGCAGGATGGCCATGTAATTATAATGCTATAAATAATTTAGTGAATGAACCAAATATTAAAAATAAATTTATTGCAAAAGGAGAGCAGCAACAAAAACTTGGAAGAATTTTAGTAATGAGTGATGCTGCTCATTCTTTTGGAGCTGTTTATAATAATAAACCAACAGGTTGTTTAACAGATATAACCGTATTTTCTTTTCATGCAGTAAAAAATTTAACTACTGCCGAGGGCGGAGCAATTTGTATAAACCTTCCTGCACCGTTTGATAATAATGAAGTATATAAAACTTTGCGTTTGTGGAGTTTGAACGGACAAAATAAAGATGCACTTTCCAAAAGTCAAGCAGGTGGTTGGAAGTACGATATTGTTTACCCGGGTTTTAAAATGAATATGCCCGATGTGTGTGCTGCCATTGGTTTAGCACAAATAAAAGAATACAATACATTGTTGGCTGAAAGAAAAAGAGTATTTGATTATTACGGAGAAGTATTTGCAAAACAAAGCTGGGCTTGGCTTCCGCCATATTCAAAAAATAATTGTGCAAGCAGTTATCACTTATATCCGTTAAGAATAAAAAATATTTCAGAGCAACAAAGAGATGCAATAATTAATGCAATTTCGGCAACAGGCGTTTCGGTAAATGTGCATTTTATTCCTATGCCCATGCTTAGTGTTTTTAAAAATAAAGGATACAATATTCAAAATTTTCCGCAGGCATATAAAAATTATTCTTGCGAAATATCTTTACCAATATATCCACAATTATCTTTGGTGCAGTGTAATTACATAACAGATAGTATTATTGCATCTGTAAACTTTGTAACCCCTTAGTATGATTCGCTTTTTCGATTTATTGTTTTCAATAATTGCAGCAATAATATTATCTCCTCTATTATTACTAATATTCATTTTAGTAAAACTAACTTCAAAAGGCACAGCAGTATTTGTGCAAAAACGGGTTGGCAAAAATAATATTGATTTTAATTTGTACAAGTTTAGAACAATGAATATTAGTTCAGATGTTCAAAGGTTATTAACGGTTGGTGAAAAAGATAAACGAATAACTAAAGTGGGAGTTTTTTTAAGAAGATTTAAGTTAGATGAATTACCCCAATTAATAAATGTAATAAAAGGAGATATGAGTTTGGTTGGGCCACGCCCCGAAGTAAGATATTTTGTAAATTATTATACAACAGAACAACTAAAAGTATTAAATGTTTTACCTGGCATTACAGATTATGCTTCTATTAAATACCGAAACGAAAATGAATTATTAGAAAAAACCGAGAACCCGGAAGAGTTTTATATTAATCATATTCTACCCGAAAAAATAAGGCTTAACCTTCTCTTTATAAATAATCCTTCTCTTAAAATTTATTTTCAAATTCTTTGGGCTACTTTTATTCGTATTATTAAAAAATAGCTTTGTTTATTAAGCATTTCCGCTGTTTTCATACTAAAACGGCAAGTTTCCTTTTAAATAATTATTTTTACACAGTTTAATACTTAAATTTAATTGTAAAAATTATAGTGAAGAAAATTAGAACATATCTTCTTAATAAAAGCATTGCACCTAAATGGGCGGTTTTTTTGCTTGATTTATTTATTTCTGTATTTGCAATTGTTTTTGCTTTTGGTTTGCGTTTTAATTTTGATTTTACTGATATTTCGGGTTATGATATTGCAAGAAATATTTTATTAATTCTTATTATTAATGCAACTCTTTTTCATGTTTTTTTAACTTACCAAGGCATTATACGTTATTCAGGTTTTCAAGAATCTTTCAGAAGTGTAACGGCAGCATTCTATTCTTTTTTCATTCTCTTACTAATTAATTGTTTTTTATTATTACTTAGGTTAGAACAAATAACACCTATATCGGTTTTGTTTGTTTATTTTTTTGTAGCTGCATTCTGTTTATACAGTTACAGAATATTGGTTAAATACGTTTACAAAAAATCGGAAGATGAAAGTAAAAAAATTATTCATGTAATAATTTACGGTGCACGAGCAAACGGAACAACTTTAAAAAAAACTATTGAACAAGCATCTGATAACGAATATAAAGTGGTTGCATTTATTGATGATGAGCCTTCGGTAGTTGGTAAAACTGTTGATGGCACACCGGTGTATCCGTTTGCAGACGCAAAAATATTATTTGCAGCATGGAATATTAAAACTTTATTCTTTGCTAAAACAGATTTTGAGTTAGATGAAAAAAATAAAGTAGTTGATTTTTGTATAAACAATCAAATTAAAGTAATGAATATTCCGCCTATGAAAGATTGGATTCATGGGCATTTAAACATAAAACAACTTAGAGAAGTTAAGATTGAAGAATTATTAGGAAGACCACCAATTAATTTACACAATCAAGCCGTTATAGATCATTTAAGAGATAAAAGAATTTTAGTTACTGGTGCTGCAGGTTCTATTGGTAGTGAGTTGGTAAGGCAATTAGCAGCAGTATATCCTGCATTATTAATTATTTGCGACCAAACCGAAAGTGGTTTATACCAAGTTGAATATGAAGTTCAACAACAATATAAATTAGGAAATGCTTTACGTGTTTATTTAGGAGATATTAAAGATGAAGTAAGTATTGAAACTTTATTTTCTAAATATCAACCGCAAGTTGTATTTCATGCAGCAGCATATAAGCATGTGCCAATGATGGAAAACCATCCTTCAGAAGCTATAAGAAACAATGTATTGGGCACAAAAACATTAGCCAACATTTCTGAAAAATATGGTGTTGAAAGATTTTTATTTGTATCAACAGATAAAGCCATTAACCCAACTAATGTAATGGGTGCATCAAAACGCATTGCAGAAATTTATTGTCAATCTTTTTACAACAAAGAAACATCGCCAGTTGCAGATGAAGGAATTATACAAATGGTAGGAAAACCAAAACGTACAAAATTTATTACAACAAGGTTTGGTAATGTGTTAGGCTCAAACGGTTCGGTAATTCCAAGGTTTAAAGAACAAATTGCAAATGGTGGTCCGGTAACCATTACACATCCTGATATTATTCGTTTTTTTATGACCATTCCCGAAGCATGCTCTTTAGTATTAGAAGCAATGACAATGGGAAATGGCGGAGAAATATTTTTATTTGATATGGGCGAGCCTGTTAAAATTTTAGACCTTGCAAAAAAAATGATTCAACTAACAGGTTTAATTCCGGGAAAAGATATTGAGTTGAAGTTTACAGGATTAAGACCCGGAGAAAAATTGTTTGAAGAATTATTAAATAAAGAAGAAGAAGTAATTCCTACACATAACAAAAAAATATTAGTTGCAAAAGTAATTGAGTACGATTTTGATACTGTATCAAACAACATAGATAATCTTATTGTATTGGCATTAAAAAATGAAGATGAAGAAGTTGTAAAACAAATGAAACGTATTGTTCCAGAATATATTAGTAATAATTCTATTTACGAATCTATTGATGAACAAAGGCGTACAGGCACTTTGTATTCAGCATTAAGCAGCAGATAATTTCATGTTCTTCTTTTCTAAAAAAAATATACTTACCGATTTATCTTTTTTGGGTGCAGATATGCACAACCATTTGCTTCCTAATTTAGATGATGGTTTGCAAACCGAAAATGAAACAATTCAGTTTATAGAAAAATTTAAAACCTTAGGATACAAAAAAATAATTTGCACACCACATATTTTAAGTGGCGTACATTCTAATAATACAACAACTATTTTACCTGCTTTAAATAGAATTAAAACTTTAGTAAAAGAAAAAAATATAAATGTTGAAATAGAAGCAGCGGCCGAGTATATGATTGACCATGAGTTAGAAGCGTTAATAGATAAAAATCAACCCTTGCTTACGTTTGGCAATAATTATATTTTAATTGAAATGAGTTATATGGCTGCCTCTCCGTATTTAGAGCAAGTAATTTTTAATTTAAAAATGAAAGGCTTGCAACCTGTATTGGCACATCCTGAAAGGTATTCTTATTATCATTCAAACTTTAATAAAATAATTGATATAAAAGATAGAGGTTGTTTGTTGCAATTAAATCTTTTATCGCTTACGGAATATTATGGAAATGATGTAAAAAAAATTGCAAAGAAATTAATTGAAGAAGATTTAATTGATTTTATTGGAACAGATATTCATCATAACAATCACTTAAATACTGCAACACAATTTGCAAAAGATTCTAAAATGTACACGCTTTTAAAAAGCAAATCTTTCTTAAACGAAACATTAGTTTAATATTCTTATCTCCAAATTATACTGCTTAATTTTTGTGCAGATTTTTCGTTATTAAATATTTCTTGTAAAATTTCCTTTCTTAATTTTCTTTCTTCATTGGTAAATGGTTGAGTTAATAATGTTTCAATCATGTTTCTCATTTCTTCGGCAGTATCTGCTATTTTACACAACGCATCTAAATTTGTTTTAGCTATTGTTAGTGCGTTGGTAACACAATGTTTGCCGTTAAATAAAGCATTTAACAGTTTTAATTTAATACCAGTTATACTTTCAGCATAAATAATATTTATATGTGCATTGGCTATTAGCTTTTGCATTTCAACTTCACTTGGGTTGGCAATTACTTTTATATTAGGTGAATTATTTGAAATACTTTTTATTTTCTGGGTTGGATTTTTTCCTGCAATTATAAACTGCGTATTTATTTTTTTGAAAATATTTTCGTATAACCATAACACAGTTTGTTGGTTAGTTACTACACTTAAATCTCCATGATACAAACAATAAACTTCACTTTCAGTTGAATAATTTATTTGCCAATTAGGAAGAAATACAGGAACATAATTTGTATTTGTAAAACCTAATTCTAATAATGTTTCTTCATCTTTTTGCGATACGCAAATAAAACTATCTACCTTGTTTTTTATGAATGGCTCGTATTTTTTTAATAACCTGCTTTCTCTTTTATAATACCATTTCTTAAATAAATTTTTTTCTGCTTTTGCCAATTCGGCGTAATAAGTTGATTCTATATTGTGTAAGCGAATAAACTTTTTTCTTTTTGCAAATTGGTTATCGGTTACTAAATAACTGCAATGTATTCCTTCCATTAAAATAGGATACTCATCTTGCAATAAATTATTTAATAACGTTTTATTTTTTCTGGTGAAAACTATAAATGGTAGGTTGTTTAATAATGCTGAAAAGCTTTTGTTTCGTTTGTAATAATTAACTGTTGCACAATATTTAGCAAGCTCATTTTGCTCTTGCATTTTATTATACACAAAACAATGTAAATGTATTTGAATGCCTTGTTTATAAAGAGTTTCTAATTTGTAAAACAAATCAAACACACCGCCATAAGTAACAGGGTAGGGCACTGTAAAACAAATTATATGCAAATGTTTTTCCAATAGTTAATTAGTTTTATTTCTTCTATTTGCCAGTTTAAAATTTCTTTGGCTTTAATACAATTATTTTTTAAATGGTTGTATAAATTTTTATCGGTTAGTAATTTATTTATTGCATTACTAATTGTTTGTATATCTGTTGCATCAATCATTAATGCAATATTAAATTCATCATTTATTTTTTTGTATTGCGGGAAATTAACGCACACTTGCGGAATGCCCGCCATTGTATAATCAAAAAAACGATTGGCCAATGATTGATATTGATTTAACCCTGTTGTCTCAAATAAAGTTATTCCAACAATTGCGTTGGGTGTTAGTTGTGTTAATGCTTCTGGCATTACCCAACCTTTTAAAATAATTTTATTTTGTAAATTATATGTTTGAATAAGTTGCTTTGTTTGGTTTAAAAAATTTCCTTCGCCACAAATTAATAATGATGTATTAACAAATTGCATAGCAGGTATAAGTGTTTCAAAACATCTACCTTCATTTACTGCCCCTTGATAAATAATAAAATTTGAATTTTGAATTTTACTTATTGAATTTGGAGGATTTTTTAATGGTAAATTTCTAATTATTTCATAGTTCACTCCGTATTTTTTTTGTAATTCATCTTTAATAAAATCATTAACCGTATAACCGTATTTAAATTTTGGAACCATAACTTTTTCTATTGCATCCCAAATTTTTTTAATAAAAGGTCTTGTTATAATTTCTTTTTGTTCGGTAAATAATTCGTGTGCATCATAAACTCTTTTTTTTCTTTTAATAATTGAAACTATCCAAACCGGCAGTATAGTGTCTAAATCAATTGCACAATAACAATCTGTTTTTAAAAACAGTAAAAAGAAAAATAATTTCAAATTGTATTCTACATAAAAAAATGCCGAGTTGTTAAATATGCATTTAATTCTTTTTTGCTGATAAAGTTTGTTTTGAAGTGGTAAAGAATTAGGCATTTTCCTTCCAATCAATAATATCTTGTAACCATTTTTTTCTAATGAATTACAAATACGATGCATTCTTTGGTCGTAATTCAAATCGTTGGTAACTGCAAAAACAATACTTTTCAATTGAATAAATTAGTAGCAACAAATATATTAGCTGTAAAATTCTTTTAATTAATTCCTTTCATTTCATATAAAAACCCTACTTTTGCCGCCATAATAAAAAGAAGTAAATAATTTAAAAGACGCTCTTAAAAGAAACTGAGATGCCAATTACAAAAGAAAAAAAATCATCAATTTTCGCAGAATTTGCCGGTAATGCTGCTAACACTGGTTCTATTGAAGGACAAATTGCTTTGCTTACAGAACGCATTGCACACATTAGTGGCCACCTTCAACAAAACAAAAAAGATTTTTCTACACACCGCGGTTTAATGCAATTAGTGGGTCAGCGTAAACGCTTATTAACCTATTTGCAAAAACATAACCTTACTGGTTACCGTGCATTAATAGAAAAATTAGGTATCAGAAAATAATAATAAACTAATGATATAAATATTCCCAACTGGTTTTATTAGCTCGGTTGGGAATTTTTTGTATTCATACAGTTTTTCTGCAAAATTTTATTACAAAGATTTTCATTTTCGGAACATAAACCGAAAACAAAATCACAAATCGTACATCGAATTATGTTATCACAACCAATTCAATCAAGCTTTCAGCTACCCAATGGTGCCGAAGTAATTATAGAAACCGGCAAATTAGCCCGTCAGGCCGATGGTGCCGTTACAGTTCGCCAAGGCAACTGTATTATATTAGCTACCGTTGTTGCTAATAAAGATCCTAAAGAAGGGCAAGATTTCTTCCCTTTAAGTGTAGATTATCAAGAAAAATTTGCTTCTGCCGGACGTATTCCCGGTTCTTTTTTTAAGAGAGAAGCCAAATTAAATGATTATGAAGTTTTAACCAGCCGTTTAATTGATAGAGCTTTACGTCCACTTTTTCCTGAAGATTATTTGTGCGATGTTCAAGTATTAATTAACCTTGTTTCAAGCGATGCTGAAGTAATGCCAGATGCATTGGCTTGTTTAGCTGCTTCTGCCGCATTAGCTGTTTCAGATATTCCTATTAAAGAAATTATAAGTGAAGTAAGAATTGCAAAAATTGATGGCGAAATGGTTATTAATCCTACTCGCAGTCAATTAGAAAAAGCTGAAATGGAATTTATAATTGCCGCTACCGATAAAAATTTAATGATGGTAGAAGGTGAAGCTAAAGAGTGTAGCGAAGAAGATTTGGTAAATGCTTTACAATTAGCTCACGATGCAATTAGAGTACAAATTAAAGTTCAACAAGATTTAAGAAATAAAAAAGGTATTACCAACAAAAGAGACTATAAAAAACCCGATGCAGACGATGCTATTCAAGAAAAAGTATATGCTTTTGCTAAAGAAAAAGTATATGCCATTTCTAAAAGTGCCTCTGCAAAACATGAAAGAACAGAAGCTTACAGTAAATTAAAAGATGAATTAATTGCAAGTTTGGGTGAAGAAGTAACAGACCGAGATAAAAAGTTAGCTAAAAAATATTATGAAGATTTGAAATGGGAAGTAGTTAGGAATATGATTTTAGACGATCGCACCCGTTTAGATGGAAGAAAATTAGATGAAATTCGTCCATTGGCAATGGAAGTAGAACCGTTACCATCTCCACATGGTTCAGCATTGTTCACTCGTGGTGAAACTCAATCACTTACAACAGTTACTTTAGGAACTAAATTAGATGAATTGTTAATTGAAAGTGCTGCAAAATCTGAGTTTTCAAAATTCTTCTTACACTATAATTTCCCTCCATATTCAACAGGAGAAATTAAAATGATGCGTGGCCCTGGTAGAAGAGAAGTTGGTCATGGAAATTTAGCCATGCGTTCTTTAAAACAAATGATGCCCGGTAAAGATTATGCTTATACAACACGAATAGTAAGCGATATTTTAGAAAGTAACGGTTCATCATCAATGGCAACTGTTTGTGCAGGTTCATTGGCTTTAATGGATGCAGGTGTGCCTTTTCCTAAACACGTTAGTGGCGTTGCCATGGGTTTAATTACCAGATCTAACGATGGTAAATATGCTATTTTAACCGATATTTTGGGAGATGAAGACCATTTAGGTGATATGGATTTTAAAGTTACCGGAACTCGCGATGGTATTTGCGGTGTACAAATGGATATTAAAGTAGATGGTTTAAGTATGGAAGTAATGCGTGAAGCATTAAATCAGGCAAAAAAAGGTCGCTTGCATATTTTAGATGCTATGTATAATTGTATTGCAGAAGCAAGACCAGAAGTAAAACCACACACGCCAAGAATGGAAAAATTGATTATTGATAAAGAATTTATTGGTGCTGTAATTGGACCAGGTGGTAAAGTAATTCAAGAAATTCAACGCGAAACAGGCACAACAATTAATATAGAAGAAGTTGGAAATTATGGAGAGGTAACTATCTTCTCTGCCAATAAAGAAAATTTAGATAAAGCTTTAAATTGGGTAAAAGGTTTAGTGGCTGTACCTCAGGTAGGAGAAACTTATGAAGGCACTGTAAAAGGAATTAAAGAATTTGGAGCTTTTGTAGAATTTTTACCTAAAAAAGAAGGATTATTACATATTAGCGAAATAAGCTGGAAACGTTTAGAGACTATGGATGGAATTTTTAAAGAAGGAGATAAGGTAAAAGTAAAATTAGTAGGCTTAGACCCAAGAACAGGTAAATTCAAATTAAGCCGAAAAGCTTTAATGCCAAAACCTGAACATGCTAAACCACAACAACCCAAAGATGATTCTACTAATTAAGAATTAAACTATAAACCATAACCCTCGATTTTATCGGGGGTTTTATATTTGCAGTATGAATTATATTGAAGTAACCATTAAAGCCGATACTCAATTACAAGAAATATTAATTGCAGAATTAGAAAATATTGATTTTGAATCTTTTGAACAAGATGATGAGAACTTAAAAGCATTTATTAAGCAAGATTTGTTTGATGAAAATAATCTAAATATTATTAGTAATAAGTATAGTTTAACTTATTCAAAATCAATAATTAAACAACAAAATTGGAATGAACTATGGGAATCTAACTTTAAACCTGTAACGGTTGGTAATTTTGTGGCAGTTCGGGCTTCTTTTCACAAGCCAATGAGTAATACTAAGCATGAAATTGTTATTACACCTAAAATGAGTTTTGGAACAGGGCATCATGCCACCACTTTTATGATGATGGAGTTAATGGAACAAATAGATTTTAAAAACAAAGAAGTTGCCGATTTTGGAACAGGCACGGGTGTATTAGCAATTTTAGCTGAAAAATTAGGAGCAATTACAATTTGGGCTACCGATAATGACGATTGGTGTATTGAAAATGCTGTAGAAAATTTTAAAAATAATTCAACTCAAAATATTGATACTCAAAAAGTTAGTAGCTTTAATTCGAATAAAAAATTCAATATAATTTTAGCAAACATTAATAAGCATATTATCCTCGACAATTTTCAAGCCTTATCTAATAGTTTATTACCCAACGGAATATTATTACTAAGCGGTTTGTTAAAAACAGATGAAACCGATATTCTTTCAAAAGCATCGGCATTAAAACTAAGCCACAAACTTACCAAAGAAAAAAATGGCTGGTTGGCAATTTGGCTTTGTAAAACCATAGGTTAATAAAATGATTATGAAATTAGCCTTGTAAGCTTATCTTTGCCCACTCAACTTCAACTATAACTCCAATGGAAGAGGCTATACTTTTAGTTCTGGCATATTTAATCGGTTCAATTCCTACATCTGTTTGGGTTAGCCGTTATTTTTTCGAAATAGACATTCGCGATTATGGTAGTGGTAATGCCGGAGCTACCAATACTTACCGTGTGCTGGGCAGTAAATGGGGCACTTTTGTAATGGTTGCAGATATGCTTAAAGGTGTAATTGCTACTTCATTATATATATTAATTCCACATTATGCTACTAACGAATTGCACAGAACAAACTTTATGATTACGCTTGGATTGGCAGCCGTATTGGGGCATATCTTTCCTATTTGGGCAAATTTTAAAGGCGGAAAAGGTGTTGCTACCTTATTTGGAATGGCATTAGCTATGCAACCTGTTGTGGCAGTTAGTTGCGTTGGTGTATTTTTATTGGTTTTGTATTTAACTAGGTTTGTTTCATTAAGTTCTATTTTGGCAGGCCTTGCTTTTATGGTATTTATTCTTTTTATTTTTAATGAAAAAGAAACATTATATAGAATATTTGCTGTTGTAGTTGCTATTATGATTGTGTTTACACATCAAAAAAATATTGGAAGAATTCTTCGCGGAACGGAAAGTAAAATACCTATTTTAAAATATCGCGATAGAAGAAAGCAACGTAGAAAACATTTACCTTAATCACTTCTCTATTCTTTCTATTTTATTAAATTCTAATTCACAAAAAACTTATGCAGGCAAAACAAATTATTGTTGGCTTTATTATTATTAGCACATTTATAAATTGTACAACCAATAAAATAACAGGTAGAAAGCAACTTAATTTAGTGCCCGAAAGCGAAATGCAAACAATGGCTCTTAGCCAATACAAAAGCTTTTTAAGTACCAATAAGGTGGTGGCTGCTAATAATGCAAATGCTTTAATGGTAAAAAGAGTAGGCAGTAAAATTGCTGCAGCCATTCAACAATACTATGCTTCTCAAAACAATGCAAACGCTTTAAGCAATTATAAATGGGAATTTAATTTGGTAGAAAATAATGAAGTAAATGCTTGGTGTATGCCCGGCGGAAAAGTAGTTGTTTACACAGGTTTATTAAAAGTAACGCAAAACGAAACTGCTTTAGCTATTGTTTTAGGGCACGAAATTACACATGCCGTAGCGGGGCACGGTGCAGAAAGAATGAGCAGGTTAATGGCTTTACAAGGAATACAAATAGTTGGCAATGCTGCCTTAAACACCAATCCCGAAGTGGTAAATGTGTTCAATCAATTATACCCCATTGGTTCACAAACAATTGGTGTATTACCCAATTCAAGAACACAAGAGTATGAAGCCGATAAATTTGGATTAATATTCGCCGCAATGGCTGGCTATAATCCACAAGAAGCAATTTCATTTTGGCAAAGAATGGCAGCTTTATCAAACAACAATCAAAAACCACCTGAGTTTTTAAGTGATCATCCGTCTGACGAAAACCGTATTATAAAGCTTCAAGAAATAATGCCGGAGGCAATGAAATATTATAACAATGCCGGCACAAAGCCAAAATAAGTAGGTAGTGCCTCAGTTTAAAATTTTTGAACTATCATTCATTATGAACGCCATTTCAACATAATGGAATCGTCTTTTCGAAGAAGCTCCGAATATCGGAGCAACTGAAAAATCTGTTGCAACTTATTTTAAGATGTCTCACTTCGTTCGACATGACGATTTTATTTATTTATCATAATTTCAAACTGATACTCTACAAATAAGCATAAAACTTTGTTCATTTACTTATATTACTTTAACTTTGCACCTCACTTATTTATACGTCAACTAAATTTCATTTAAGGCATGTCTAATTTGAGTTTGTTGGAGAAATTGAATTTACAAGACGAAAGAAACCTTTTAATACAAGGTCTTCCATCTTCAATAGAAAAACAATTTGCAAAGCTTTCTTATGCAAAAAACGTAACGCCATTACTTAAAACCAAAAAGGTAGATTTTGCACTTGTTTTTGCTGTAAATCAAAATCAGTTAATGAATGTAATGAAGGAGGTTTTACCTGCATTACACAACAACAGTAAACTTTGGGTGGCTTATCCTAAAGAAACAAGTAAAATAGTAAGCGATTTAAACCGCGATTGCAGTTGGGATATACTTACCGAAAAGTTTTATGAAAGTATTGATATGGTTGCTTTAGACCATGTATGGAGTGCTATGCGGTTTAAGAAAAATGAAACAGAAAATGTTTCTGTAGAAAAAAAACAAACCGAGAAAAAAGTCGAAAACAAAAAAGATAATTTTGAGAAAAGCCTTGTAACCACCGTAGTGGTTGAAGAGGTTTTAATAAAACATGTTAAAACAACATCAAGAAGAAAAAAGCCGGTAGAATAACTACTGGCTTTTTATTTTAATTCCCCATCCCCACCTCAAAAATTCAGGAAAAGCTTTTGCCCAAGTGGGCACATCATGTTTGCCGTTTTCTAATTCAAAATATTTTATATGGTTATCGGTATAACCTTTGGCTTTTAATTCTACAATTAAATCTAATGCATCATCAATACTATCAATTACGCCGTTTTTATTTCTATCGGCTTTTTCGTCTAAAACACCACATTCAATAAAAAATTGTAACCAAGGAGCAAAAGTTCCGTATCTAATTTGCAAATGCATTAAACGGTCGGTTTCATCGCTATAATCTTCTTCATAACCTTTTCTTCTCCACCATAAACTTCCACTAAAAATACCCGATTTTGTAAATTCGCTTGCATTATTCCAAACAATATCTAATGCACTTAATCCGCCTAAAGAAAAACCTGCAAATGCTTTTTCTTTAAAAGATGGTGCATTGTATTTTTTTCTAATATATGGCAACAACTCATCAAAAATAAATTTCGTGTAAAGTCCGGCTTTATCGCCTCTGCCTTTAAAATCGGCACTGTAAGCAGTTCCGTATTCTCTTTTTCTTTCTTCACCACAATAAATGCCAATACAAAAAACAGGTTCAATTTCATTAGTTGAAATAAGTGTATTTAGTATTTCATCAAAAGGCATTTTAGGTAAATCTTGGCCATCATTAATAAGTAATAAACTTAGTTGCTCTGAGCTATTAATATTTTTAGGAACGTATGCATCAAATATTACTTCTCTTTCTAAATATTTAGAAACAATAGTTTGCTGTTGTATTGTAATACTGTTTGTTATTTTTTCTTGAACCATAACATCAAAATAAAAGAATAAAAATTAAATATGCCTTACAGTTTTTTAAGCAATGTGTATAATATTTTAAGGTACGATAAATTTTTTTGTTAGAAAGTATATTGCTAAATTGAGGAGTTGATATTTTTTAATTTAAAAAAATTTGTTATGAAGAAAATAGGAATTTTACACGGAAAAGAAAGAAGTTTTCCTGAAGCATTTGTAGAAAGAGTAAACAGTAAAAAAATTGATGGAATTATTGCTGAGCCTGTAAAAATTGATAAGGTAATGCAAGGCGAGGCAAGTGATTATGCAGTAATTATTGATAGAATTAGTCAAGATGTTCCGTTTTACAGAGCATACTTAAAAAATGCAGCCTTGTGTGGTACAGCCGTAATTAATAATCCGTTTTGGTGGAGTGCCGATGAAAAATTTTTCAATAATTGTTTGGCAACAAAAATTAATGTACCTGTTCCTAAAACAGTTATACTTCCATCGCATGATTTGCCCGATGATACTTCTGCAGACTCATTTGCTAATTTGGCTTATCCGTTAGATTGGGATAACATTTTTAAATATGTTGGCTTTCCTGCTTATATGAAACCCTTTGCCGGCGGCGGTTGGAAGAGTGTGTATAGATTAGAAAATATGGAAGATTTTTTTGAAAAGCATAAAGAAACAGAACAATTAGTAATGCTTTTACAAGAAGAAATAATTTTTGAAGAATATTACAGATGCTATTGTATTGGCGGAAAACATGTTCGCATTATGCCATACGAACCACGCAACCCGCACCATTTACGTTATGTAGCAGACTTTGCACCAACAAAAGAAAGATTAAAACAAATGGAAGAAATTGTATTGAGAATAAACCAATATCTCGGATACGATTTTAATACGGTTGAATTAGCAGTACGAGATGGGGTGCCTTATGCCATTGACTTTTGCAACCCAGCACCCGATGCCGAAGTAAAAAGTGTAGGAGAAGAAAACTTTGCATGGGTAGTGGAAACAGCAGCCAATTTTGCTATTGAAAAAGCATTGGCACACGATGCTAAAAAAGATAATTTAACATGGGGAGAATACATTAAAAGAAGTAGTGCGAAGAAAAAATTATATTAAAAAAATAATTTATCATTTATAACAATCAATTAAAATTTCATGATAAATTACAAACATTTTACTATAGGTGTTGAAGAAGAATACATGGTTATAGACCCTACTACACGCGAGTTAAAAAGCCATGAACAAAAAATTGTTACACAAGGGCAAAAACTAATAGGAGATAAGGTAAAAGCCGAAATGCACCAAGCCGTTGTTGAAGTAGGTACAGATATTTGTAAAGATGTTGATGAAGCATTTAATGATGTGGCAGGGCTTAGAGGAAATATTACACAAGTGGCCGGAGATTTAGGTTTGTGGGTTGGTGCAAGCGGCACACACCCTTTTAGCCATTGGGATAATCAATTAATTACAGACCATGTTCGCTATCACCAAATAGTAAATGAGTTGCAAGAGGCAGCACGCAGTAATTTAATTTTTGGCTTGCACGTGCATGTAGGAATGGAAGACCGGAAAATGGCCATTCATATTGCTAATAGTGCCCGATATTTTTTACCGCATGTGTATGCATTAAGCACCAATTCTCCTTTTTGGGAAGGAAGAACAACGGGCTACAAATCTTTCAGAACAAAAGTTTTTGATAAATTTCCACGAACAGGCATTCCCGATTTTTTTGAAAGTATTGAAGCTTATGAAAGCTATGTAAACCTTTTAATTAAAACAAATTGTATTGATAATGCCAAGAAAATTTGGTGGGATTTAAGAGTGCATCCGTTTTTTAATACGGTAGAATTTCGTATTTGCGATGTGCCCATGAAAATTCAGGAAACCATTGCTATTGCTGCATTATTTCAAGCAATATGTGCTAAGTTGTATAAACTACGCAGCCAAAATATGAACTTCATAATGTACCAACGTGCATTGCTAAATGAAAATAAATGGAGAGCCAGCCGTTATGGTATTGATGGCACTTTAATAGATTTTGGAAAAGAAACGGAAGTATCTACCAAATATTTAATAAATGAATTGTTAGACTTTGTTGATGATGTAGTAGATGAATTAGGAAGCCGCCATGCAATTAATTATGTAAAAACAATTTTGGAAGGAGGAACAGGAGCAGACAGACAATTAAAAGTGTATGAAGAAAAAAATAATTTAATTGATGTGGTTGATTATATTAATTGTGAGTTTTTGAAAATATAATTGAAACATATTTACTAATATTTTTTAATCTTCTTTTTTAAAATTGAATATAGTAGCAGTAAATAGGGCTCTTTCGGTTTTCTTAAAAATTACATTCCAATTGCCTTTGTAGCGTAAAATTTTGGGTACAATTAAGTCATCAAAATGTTGCATTTCAACTTCCATGCTTACATTAAAATTATATATGCCTGCTTTGTAACTTAAAGAGTAATTTCTATACAATACATTCATTGTTTGCATGTCAAACTTTGTAACCATTGCATCTACAATTACATCGTTTTTTTTCCAAGAACTTAAATCATCTTTCGGGGTAATGGAAAAAACATAACACATTATCCCGTTATATTCTTCAATATCTAAATTATAATTGTATAATTTTTTGGCATGCTCATCATATAAATCTAATTTATCTCCAATAAAAGGTATGCCCGGAATTTTTTTGCCCGGATTGAAGAATAACATTTTTAATTGCTCTTTATGTTTATCAATTCCGCTTGTATTAGCGGTTGAGATATTAGCACCTTTTATAATATTTGTTTCGCCACAAATACTTCCTTTAGTAAAAAAAAGTGAAGCGTATAATTGGGCAGTTAAATAATTATAGTTGTGTTTGCTATCGTAAAAATCTCCGGTAGTTTGTTCTTCTAATACTTGCATAGTTCTACATCCATTTTTACGTTGCTGCTGAATTTTGCTGTGTAAAGATGCTTTAATGCTTGCATCTTTATTTAGCATTTTAATATCGTTGTATGAAGTATAATTTAATATTCTAAGATTACGGAAAGCCTTATAAAAGCTGGTATCTTCTTGAATTTGATGTAAAACTTTTTTATAATCAAAATTGTTTCTTACCAATACAGTAGGCAATGTTAGTTTGGCATTGCCATCATTAACAATAGTATCTTTTTTTTTATTATATGAAGAAGTATCCTGCGAAAAAATAATTACAGGAAATAAAATAAGTACACATAAAAAAAATATTGTTTGCTTCATTATTTTGGGAATGACATTTTATAATCAACCTTAGTTTTTCCTTTTGAAATATCTGTTAGCTTGCCTTGCAACATTTTCTTTTTTAATGGTTTTAAATAATCAATAAAAAGTTTTCCTTCAATATGGTCGTATTCGTGCTGAATAATTCTTCCGGTAATTCCGTTAAAAGTTTCTTTTTGTTTTTCAAAGTTTTCATTCAAATATTCTATTGTTACATTTTGTGGTCTAAACACATCTTCTCTAATTTTCGGAATACTTAAACAACCTTCGTTATAACTCCATTCTTCTCCTGTTAATTCAATTATTTGTGGATTAATAAAAACTTTTTTTGTTCCGGGTTCATCAGGGTATTTACCTATCTCTTCTTCATCAATATTTTCAAAAATTTGAGCACTATCTATTATAAATAATCTAACACTTTTGTTTATTTGTGGTGCTGCTAAACCTACGCCATTGCTGGAATACATGGTTTCCCACATACTTTCAATTATATCTTTAAGATTAGTATAACCTGCCGTAATATCTTCAGCTTTTTTTCTTAAAACTTCTGTGCCGTACGCTACTATTGGATAAATCATTTATATGTTATTAAACTGCAAATTTAATTGTTGAAAATTAAAAGAATCATAAAGATGCATTACGAATTATTTTGCAAATATTCTTGCAACATAATGGTGGCTGCTATTTGATCTATATTACCTTTTTGTTGCCTTTGCTTTTTCTTCATGCCCATTTCTACCATGGCTTTGCTTGCCATTTTAGAGGTAAATCTTTCATCAATTTTTTTTAATGGAATGTTGGGGAAATTTTTTTGTAATTGTTTAATGGCTTGTTGCACCAAAGCAGTGGCATGTGTTGGTGTATCATCTAAATTTAAAGGCTCTCCAATTAATATTAATTCAACTTCTTCGGCAACAAAATATTTTTTTAAAAATGGAATTAATTCTTTTGTTTCAATAGTAGTTAATGCAGTAGCAATAATTTGCATAGGGTCTGTAACTGCCAGCCCTGTTCTTTTTCCGCCATAATCAATACAAATTATTCTACTCATACTTTATAGTTAAATGCTATTTCTAAATTTTAGTATTATCTATTTTACAATAAATAAATCGGCAATAACTAACACTGCAAATACAACACTTGCAATGCCGTTAGCTGTCATAAATGCAATATTTACTTTACTTAAATCATTTGGCTTTACAATAGAATGTTGATATAATAACATACCTGCAAACACAGCAATTCCAATCCAATACAACCAATGAAAATTTCCGTAGTAACCTGCATAAATAACACAGGCTGCACTTGCAATGTGTAATACTTCTGAAACCCTTAATGCTCTTGCTTTTCCTAATGTGGCGGGTATAGAATGCAATTTATTTTCTTTATCAAAAACTTCATCTTGCAAAGCATAAATAATATCAAAACCACTTACCCAAAAAATTACTGTAAAAGAAAATAGTAATGGTAATAAATTAAAATTATCTGTAACGGCTAAGTACGCACCAATTGGTGCTAACGATAAACCAATACCTAAAACTAAATGACATAAAGCTGTAAACCTTTTGGTATAACTATAAAACAAAATAACAAACAATGCAATGGGCGATAAATAAAAACAAATAGTATTAATAAAATAAGTTGCAAGAACAAAAATGCTTGATGATAGAATTACAAAACGTAATGCATTGTTTGCAGAAATAATTCCTTTGGGAATTTCACGAATGGCAGTACGAGGATTTTTTTCGTCAAAACTTCTATCTAAATATCTGTTGAAAGCCATGGCTGCACTGCGTGCCGAAATCATGCAAATGATAACTAAAATAAATTTAATAATTATTTGTTGATTATTAATTGTTGTTATATTAATGATGCCTAAACAAAAACCAATTAATGCAAAGGGCATTGCAAAAATGGTATGAGAAAATTTTACTAAGGATAAATAATTTTTTACAGTACTCATTACAATTTTGATTCAAATAATTTCCATAATACAATACCCGCAGCTACCGAAATGTTTAAAGAATGTTTCATACCTTCTTGTGGTATTTCTATACAGCCTTCACACAATTTAATCACTTCACTATCTACACCTTCTACTTCGTTACCAAAAACAACTGCTAATTTTTTGTAATTAGAGGCATTAAATTTTTCTAATGAAATGCTTGTAGTGGTTTGTTCAACTGCAAATAAACAATAACCTTTTTCTTTTAATGCAAAAACTGCCTCTTTTGTATTTTCAAAATAAAACCAATCAACTGTTTCTGTTGCACCTAAAGCAGTTTTATGAATATCTCTATGTGGTGGTTGTGGTGTAAAGCCACAAAGGCAAATAGCTTCTATTAAAAAAGCATCGCTTGTTCTAAATACGCTGCCTACGTTGTGCATGCTGCGAATATTATCTAATACAACAACAACAGGAGTTTTAAATGCTTCTTTAAATTCATCAACCGTTTTTCGGCCTAATTCATCCATGCTTAGTTTATGCATGTTGCAAATTTAGATGGCTATTCAACTTATACAAAAACCATTTAACCGATTTTATTTTATTTCAATTATTCTTTTTTTACCTTTCCAAATACTCAAATAAAATTAACACATATGAGAAAATTTATTTTAAGTTCAGTAATTGCCATTCCGTTTTTATTGCAGGCACAAACTGAAAAGGTTGATGTTGCTATGATGCAAAAAATAAAAGATGAAGGAATGAACCATTCTAAAGTAATGGATATTGCTTATCACTTAACAGATGCTAACGGTAACAGGCTTACCAACTCTGCCGGATTTTTTCGTGCAGCCAATTACGTTAAACAAACTTTAGATGGATGGGGATTAAAAAATGTAGCTATTGACCCTTGGGGAGAATTTGGAAAAGGATGGGATTTAGAAAAAACTTATTTGGCTATTACAGCACCATATTATAAACCATTAACTGCTTATCCCAAAGCTTGGTGCGGCGGAACAAAAGGTTTAAAAACAGCCGATGTATTGGTTATTGATGCAAAAGATTCTGCCGATTTAGAAAAATACAAAGGTCAATTGAAAGGAAAAATTTTAATTCTTGATGCCCCTGTTGCATACAAATTAAGTTTTAAACCAGATGCTTCAAGATATACTGATGCCGAATTAAATGAAATGGAAGCCGCAAAACCTGCTGCTGGTCGCGGTGGCTTTCAACCACCAAATCCTAATGATACTGCAGCTATGAGAAAGTTTAGAGAAAATATGCAACGCCGTGGTGGTGGTGCACGTATGGCAAATTTATTAAAAAAGATGGCAGTTGAAGAAGGTGCCATTGCTATTTTAAGTACAGGTCCTAAAAACCACGATGGTACTTTGTTTGCACAAGGTGGCGGTGGTTATAAAGCAAAAGACCCTGAAAACTTTTTAGATATGGTTGTAGGATTGGAAGATTACAACACCATACTTCGTTTAGCAAAAGCAGGTACACCCGTAAAATTTGATATTGATGTAAAAACAAAATTTCAAACCAAAGATTTACAAGGCTATAATGTTGTTGGAGAAATTCCCGGAACAGACCCAACACTAAAAGATGAAGTGGTAATGATTGGCGGACATTTAGATAGCTGGCATACCGGAACCGGAGCTACCGATAATGCAGCAGGCAGTGCAGTAATGATAGAAGCTTTACGTATTATAAAAACCTTAGGCATTCAACCTAAAAGAACTATACGCATTGGTTTATGGAGTGGCGAAGAAGAAGGTTTATTAGGGTCTCGCGGATATGTAAAGAAAACATTTGGTTACGCCGATACTACCCAAGCAAACGGATACAAATTATTTCCTGCACACGAAAAATTTTCTACTTATTTTAATATAGATAATGGTACAGGAAAAATTCGTGGTATTTATTTACAAGGAAACGAAGCATGCAGAGATATTTTTAAACAATGGTTTGCACCTTTAAAAGATTTAACCGAAGGAACTGTAACTATAAGCAATACGGGCGGTACAGACCATCAATCTTTTGACGGAGTTGGATTGCCCGGTTTTCAATTTATTCAAGATGAAATGGAATATGATAACAGAACACACCATAGTAATATGGATGTATATGATCATTTAAGTGAAAGCGATCTTAAACAAATTGCAACTATTGTAGCAGCTTTTGTTTATGATGCTGCACAACGCGATGCAAAACTTCCCAGAAAAAAATTAGAAAAACCAGTTCAGGGTTTTAGAATGTTCTAAACATTTCTTAAACTAAAATTAAAAGGTCATGTTATTTGCATGACCTTTTTTGTTGATATGTTTTTAGCCATTGTTGGTGTCCCTCATCAACAACAAAATATTAGATATTATAAAGAAAAAAATATTCATAAACTCACGTATATTTGAGGGTTAGCGGTCAGCTTAAAAGATCGTGCTAAAAATTAACGACAGACAAAGATGGAATTTATAACAATAGATTTTGAAACAGCAACTGCACAACGAGACAGCCCTTGTGAAATTGGTTTGACGTTTGTTGAAGGCGGACAAATAGTTGATACTAAATCTTGGTTAATCAAACCAATGTATGACGAATTTGACTATTTCAATATTTTAATCCACGGAATTAGACCCGAACACGTTGCGGACAAACCCGAGTTTAATGAATTATGGACTGAAATAAAACCTCTTGTTGAGAACAAATTTTTAATTGCTCATAATGCAGGATTTGATATTAGTGTTTTACGCAGAACACTTGAAGCGTATCACTTACCATTTCCAACCTTAAATTATTCTTGCAGTTACATTTTTTCTAAAAAAGTTTGGCAAGGACTTCCAGCATATGATTTAAAAACACTTTGTAAAGTAAACAACATTGACCTTAATCACCACAGAGCAGGTGCAGACAGTAAAGCAACGGCTGAACTGACTTTAAAGGCTTTTGAAATTGCCGGAGTTTCATCGCTTGACGATTTTCCTGAAAAACTAAAAACAACTATCGGACAACTTTTTGACGGTGGTTACAGACCTTCCGAAACGAAAAGAATTTATAAAGCAAAAGACCTAACAAAAATTGTTGGAGACCCAACGAAGCATAATCCTGACAGTATCTTTTACGGCAGGACAGTTGTTTTTACAGGTGCGTTATCTTCAATGGTTCGTGCAGAAGCCCAACAAACTATTGCTGACATTGGTGGGATAATTGGAAATAGCGTTACCAAAGACACAGATTTTTTAATTGTTGGACAACAAGATTACAGAGTTGTTGGAGATGACGGAATGAGTAGTAAACAAGAAAAGGCAATTAAGCAAATAGAGAAAGGTTCGACACTCGAAATTTTATCTGAAGACGACTTTTTAAAGAACTTATAATGACAGAAAAAACACGACAGAAAAGAAAGCCGAACCGCTAACATCGTATCAACAATAGTGCTAAAAACCCCGCCTTCGGCAACACCCTACAACTTCAAACTTCCTCATATCTCCTCTTAAAAAATAATTTTTAAAATAAATTTGTGAAACCGAAAAGTTGCACATATATTTGCAACCGATTAGTTTCACAAATAAATAAACAGATAAATGAGACGAGATATTTTTCAAGCAGTTGCAGACCCAACAAGACGAGCCATCATCGTCTTAATTGCATTACAAGCAATGACACCAAATGCCATTGCCAACAATTTTAATACAACACGACAGGCTGTGTCAAAACATTTACGCATTTTAACAGAATGTGAAATCGTAAAACAAGAACAAAAAGGAAGAGAAATTTATTACTCTCTTGAAATTGACAAAATGAAAGAAATAGACAAGTGGCTTGAGCAGTTCCGCAAAATTTGGGAAACTAAATTCAACCAATTAGACAAATTATTATCAACAATAAAAAAACAAAAAAAATGAATAATCTATTATTTGACTTCACAGTTGACAAAACAACAAAAACAGTTTTTATAACCAGAGAATTTGCAGCCGACCTATCATTGGTTTGGGATGCCTTTACAAAACAAGAAATTCTTGACCAATGGTGGGCACCAAAACCTTTTGAATCAAGAACAAAAGTTATGGACTTTAAAGTAGGCGGACGAAGATTTTATGCCATGGTAAGCCCCGAAGGAAATGAAATGTGGGCAATACATAAATACACTGCTATTACTCCCAAAAGCAATATCAAATATCTAAATGCTTTTGCAGACAAAGATGAAAACCCAATGTTACCCGGCTCTGATTGGGATTTAACTTTCACAGAGCAAAATGAAAAGACAAAACTGAGCATTACTATTTACAATGATTCACTTGAAAGAATGGAAAAAATGATTGAGATGGGCTTCAAAGAAGGATTTACTGCTACCTTAAATGAACTAAATGAATTATTAACCACTTTAAAAAAGTAACACAATGAAAAGAGTGTTTAATGGATTTAATAACCCCAAACCCATATTAATAATTGCTATACTTTTAGCCGTTGTTAGTTTTCCTCAGCAACAACATAACATTAGAAATTACAAAGAAAAAAATATTCATAAATTTATTCATATTTTAGAGTTAGCAGCAATTTCACAGAACTGCATTTAGACTAAAGTTAAACTCGAAAAATATAAACGATACACTTGTGTATTTACCAATTTTTGGTAACTTTGAAGAAAGTTTAAAACAATGAAAAATACATCAATATCGCTTGGGAATTATTTTGACAATTTTGTAAGTAGCCAAGTATCAGCAGGACGCTACAAAAATGTAAGCGAAGTTGTTCGTGCAGGGCTTCGACTTTTAGAAGATGAAGAAAGCAAACTTATTGCTTTGAGAAATGCTATTCAAGAAGGATTAGATAGCCCAAGAGTTGAAAATTTCGACTTTAAAGAAAATTTGAAAAAACTAAAAGAAGAAAAAGTAAAAAATGGCTAAAGTTATTTTACGACAAGAAGCCATTAACGACTTGAATGATATTTGGACTTACACTTTTAAAGAATGGTCGGAAAAACAGGCAGACAAATATTATGCAACTTTGAAATTTGCTTGTACCCAAATTGGGAAAAATCCAGAACTTGGGAAAGTATATGAAAATATAAACAGTAACTTACTAGGACTGAGAACAGGTAAACACATAATTTTCTATCAAGTTATTAATGAACAAGAAATTGAAATAATAAGAATTTTACACGAACGAATGGACTTGAAAAACAAATTAAACGAATAAAAAAACTGCTACCAACAACAAAACAAATAGTAGTGTATCAGTTTGAAATTATGATAAATAAAATCGTCATGTCGAACAAAGTGAGACATCTTAAAATAAGTTGCAACAGATTTCTCAGTCGCTCCGATATTCGGAGCTTCTTCGAAAAGACGATTCCTTTATGTTGAAGTAACGTTTATAATGAATGATAGTTCAAAAATTTCAAACTGATACACTCCGGAGAAATTATAAAGAAAAAACATTCATAGACCTATGTATATTTGAGAGTCATATACTACTCATAAGATACCTCTTCAATAAAAAAGATAACTATGCAAAGACAAGTTTTATTTTTCATGTTGCTGTTCTTGCAGGCAAAAATATTCGCCCAATCAGACAGCCTTGTTTTGAGAGATTTAACACTCGATAACACTGCACCTGCTGGCATGACAGAATTGATTATTCCATCAGAGACCTCATTACTAGCTGGGTTCATGTACAGAGCTAATGGTTCACAAAAGCATCCTACAATGCTGCTTTTGCATGGTTTTCCGGGGAACGAACGCAATCTTGACATTGCACAGTTTGTTAGGAGCAAGGGTTGGAATGTTCTTTACTTTGACTATCGTGGTTCATGGGGCAGTCAAGGAACATTTAGCTTCAAGAACTGTGTTGATGATGTAATTAATGCAGTAAAATTTTGCAAAAAGTATCAAGACTCTTTAAAAATTGATACCTCACGGATTGTGTTGTTCGGACATAGTATGGGTGCTTGGGTATGCATTAAAGCCCTTGAACAATTGCCAACAGTTAAGAAAGGGTTTGCGTTGTCAACATGGAATATTGGGACACATTATAATTCCATTTCGCCTAAAACAGGTCGTAATCTCTTCATGTTAAATACCGCTCTTGAAGGTTTGTATAATTCTGTCGACCAAAATAAAGCTTATTATAACTTAATCAACGACAATTTTGAATCATTTAAAGGGAAACGGCTTTTTATGATTGATGAACACAAGTTCAACAGCCCATTAGCTGAAGCTATCAAAAAGTCGAATCCGTTGAGTTTCGAGTATTTGGTATGGCAAACAGATCATTCATTTACGAATAAAAGAGTTGCATTAATGAATAGACTTGTGGAATTCTTGAACTGGTAAACAGCGTACAACATAGGTATTGCGAATAGCGTGGTTTGACATTCTAGCCATTCTTGATGCTCCTCACCAACAACAAAATAAGAACAAGAATAAATAAGTTGCATAAAACTATTGTACACTTCGGCATTGTTGAATATTACAGAAGAAGCAATAGGATATTTTGTAAATAATTGTTAGCAAGATTGATATTGGTCGAAAACACCAACATTGGTCGAGCTTTTTTTATTAGGTTGTTTTCGTGTTATAAAAACACTTCAACTAATACATACAAATACTTTATCAACCACTATATTTGTTGCTATGGCAAAAGCAGGTTCGGCTTCTCCAATGATGCAGCAACACAAGGCTATTAAACAAAAATATCCTGATGCCATTTTATTGTTTAGGGTAGGAGATTTTTATGAAACTTTTGGAGAAGATGCCATTAAAGCTTCTTCAATATTAGGTATTACATTAACCAAAAGAAATAGCGGAGATGCTGCAAGTATGGAGTTAGCGGGCTTTCCGCACCATGCGTTAGATACTTATTTACATAAATTAGTTAAAGCAGGGCATCGTGTTGCCATTTGCGATCAATTAGAAAATCCTAAAGAAGCCAAAGGTGTTGTAAAACGCGGTGTTACAGAATTGGTTACGCCCGGTATTGCCACCAACGATAAATTGTTAGAACATAACAGTAATAATTTTTTAGCAGCCATTCATTTTACAGAAAATAATTTTGGTATTGCATTTTTAGATATTAGTACAGGAGAATTTTTTGTAGCAGAAGGCAATGCAGAATATATTGATAAACTTTTGCAAAGTTTAAAACCTGCTGAAATTATTTTTCAGCGAAGCAATCAAAAACAATTCAAAGAATTATTCGGAACAAAATTTTATACTTATACATTAGATAGTTGGTTGTTTGAAGAAGCATTTGCAACCGAAAGTTTATTAAAACATTTTCAAACACATTCTCTTAAAGGTTTTGGTATAGAAAATATGCAAGCTGCTATTGTTGCTGCAAGTGTTGTGTTGTATTATTTAAAAGAAACAGAACATCCTAACCTGCAACATATTGCTACCGTTCAAAGAATTGAGAAAGATGATTTTTTGTGGATGGATAGATTTACTATTCGCAATTTAGAAATATTAAATTCGGGTTATGGAGATGGTAGCAGCTTATTAAAAACAATTGATAATACCACCACACCAATGGGTGCAAGGTTGCTGAAACGTTGGACAGTATTGCCTTTAAAAGATATTACAAAAATTAACGAACGATTAAATGCAGTTGAATTTTTAATAAAAGAAACAGATGCAAGACACACTATAATTAATTGTATTAAACAATGTGGAGATGTTGAAAGATTGGTAAGTAAAATACCAATGAAAAAAATTAACCCACGCGAAGTAATGCAGTTAGCAAAAGGCTTACAACAAATTGCAATTATAAAAAAATTAGGTTCTGCTGTTTCTAATAATTATTTAAAACGTTTAAGCGATGGTTTAAATAATTGCAGTTTTATGCTCGATAAAATTCTTAATGAAATTATTGAAACGCCGCCTGTTGCTGCTAACAAAGGAAATTTTATTAAACAAAATATTAATATCGAATTAGATAATCTTAGAAGCATTGCAAGTGGTGGTAAAGAATATCTTATCAATATTCAACAAAGAGAAATTGAAGCAACCGGAATTCCATCACTTAAAATAAGTTTTAATAATGTATTTGGTTATTATTTAGAAGTAACCAATGTGCATAAAGATAAAGTTCCAACGCAATGGATTCGCAAACAAACATTAACCAATGCTGAAAGATATATTACACCTGAATTAAAAGAATACGAAGAAAAAATTACCGGCTCCGAAGAAAAAATTTTAGCAATAGAATTAGAACTCTATAATAATTTATTAATTGCTTTGCAAGATTATATTGCTGCACTACAAACCAACGGAAACATAATTGCCATACTTGATTGCTTGTGTTGCTTTGCAGAAAATGCATTACGTTTTAATTATAAAAAACCTGAGTTGCATAATGATTTACAATTAGAATTAAAAGAAAGTCGGCATCCTGTTATTGAAAGAAATTTACCTATTGGCGAAAGTTATATTGCTAATGATATTGTATTAAATAACGAACAACAAATTATAATTCTTACCGGTCCTAACATGAGCGGTAAAAGTGCTATACTTAGGCAAACAGCTTTAATAACTTTATTGGCACACATGGGAAGCTTTGTTCCTGCTGCGTTTGCTAAAATTCCATTAACAGATAAAATTTTTACAAGAGTTGGTGCAAGCGATAATTTAAGTGGAGGAGAAAGTACGTTTATGGTTGAAATGAATGAAACAGCTTCTATTATTAATAATATTTCTGAAAGAAGTTTGATATTGTTAGATGAAATAGGAAGAGGCACTTCAACTTACGATGGTATTTCAATTGCATGGAGTATTGTTGAATTTTTACATGCATCGCCACATAAACCTAAAATATTATTTGCTACACATTATCATGAGTTGAATGAGTTGGAGGAAAGATTACATAGTGTAAAAAATTATCATATAACAAATAAAGAAGTTGGGAATAAAATTATTTTTTTAAGAAAATTAGCACCGGGTGGAAGCACACATAGTTTTGGCATTCATGTAGCTAAAATGGCAGGAATGCCACCGGCATTAATTGAAAGAGCCAATGAAATTTTAAAACAATTAGAAGAAAGCAGAGAAGATAGAAATGAGGAAATAAAAGAAAATGAAAAAATAAAAAATATTCCTTCTAATCCGTCTCCTTCAGTAAGGTTAGGAGGAGCCACCAAAATGCAACTTTCTATTTTTGATGCACATTCTGAAACCTTTGATGAAATAAGAAAACTATTATCTGAAATTGATATTAACAGATTAACACCAGTAGAAGCTTTGCTTAAACTAAACGAAATAAAAGAAAAATTGAAGTAATATTTATTGCATTGCTTCAACCAACTTTACAGCTTCTACTGCTTCTTTTACATCATGCACTCTTAAAATATTTGCACCATTTAATAAAGCAACAGTATTTAAAACAGTTGTTCCATTTAAGGCTTCGTTAGCAGTTATGTTTAATGTTTTGTAAATAGTATTTTTTCTTGAAACACCAATTAATACAGGCTTTTCAAGCGTTTTAAATATTTGCAATTCTTTTAATAATTGAAAATTATGTGTAGCAGTTTTTCCAAAACCAAAACCAATATCAATAATTACATCGTGTATGCCTGCTGCTTTACATTTAGCAGTTTGTATAATAAAAAAATCTAATACTTCTTTGGTTACATTTTTGTACATAGGGTTTAGTTGCATGTTTTGCGGTGTACCTTTCATGTGCATGCAGATGTATGGAACTTTTAATGCAGCAACTGTTGAAAGCATTGCTTCATCTTGCAAACCACCGCTAACATCATTTACTATACATGCTCCTGCATTTACAGCTTCTTCAGCTACTTTACTATAATAAGTATCAACAGAAATAAATGCTTCAGGAAATGTGTTATGAATACTTTCTATAATGGGCAATATTCTTTCTAATTCTTCTGTTGCGTTAATGGTTTGGCTTCCGGGTTTTGTGCTTTGTCCACCAATATCTAAAATGGCAGCTCCTTCATTTAACATTTGCTCTGCTTTCTGCAAAGCCTTATCTACATTCAGTTTCCTGCTGTTTTCGTAAAATGAATCGGGCGTTGCATTAATAATTCCCATTACAATGGGTTTATCAATTATTAACAATTTACCTTTACAATTAAGCGTGAACATGGTTTTATTTTATATTGCAACAGTATCAAAAATATGCGGTAAAAATAAGCTAATTAAATAACCTAAAGTTGAAGTGTGCGACGCAACAAAAGTTTAATAGTTGTGTTGCAGCTAAGTACAAAAAAAATGAATAACACAAATTTACAATACGAAGAAGTTATAAAAAGTTGTATTGATATTTTTTTGAAGAAGACAAAAGATTATGGTACATCGTGGAGGGTGTTGAGAACGATTAGTGTGGTGGATCAAATTTTTATTAAGGCTTTGCGAATAAGAACTATTCAGGATAAGCAAGTGCAAAAAGTGGGAGATGATATTGCAAGTGAGTTTATGGGAATTATAAATTATGGTGTAATTGGTTTAATACAATTGCAAATAAATAACCCGCAGGTAGAAGATTTAACTGTTGATGTTGTTGAAGAGTTGTATAAAAAACAAATTTTATTTGCTAAAACAACAATGCTTGATAAAAACCATGATTACGGCGAAGCTTGGCGTGAAATGAGTCAGGAAAGTTTTGCAGATTTAATTTTAGTTAAACTGTTGCGTATTAAACAAATATTGGCTAACGATGGTAAAACATTAATTAGCGAGGGTATTGATGCCAATTATGTTGATATTATTAATTATGCCGTATTTGCATTAATATTAATTAGCGAAAAAAAATAATATGAAAATAGTTGTAAATATTATTCGCATTTTGGTTGGTGTGTTGTTTATTTTCTCGGGCTTGGTTAAGGCTAACGATCCTTTAGGGCTTGCTTATAAAATGCAAGAATTTTTTGAAGCATGGCATTGGTTGGCTTTTAATGATTATGCATTGCCAATGAGTATAATAATGAATGTGTTGGAAGTTGCAGCCGGCGTGGCTTTGCTAATAGGTTGGCAAAGAAAATTTACTAATTGGTTTTTATTGTTGTTAATTATATTTTTTACATTTTTAACCAGTTATGTTTTGTTTAGCGGAAAAATTACCAATTGTGGTTGCTTTGGAGATTGTATTCCGCTAACACCTATGCAAACATTTGTTAAAGATGTTGCTTTGTTGGTAATGATTGTTTTATTGGTTTTTAAAACAAACAAACTAAAACCTGTTTTAGCAAAATCTATTGCAAGCGTATTTGTTATTATTACTATTGCTGCAACAGTTGGCATACAATTATTTGTATTAAAGCATTTGCCTTTTGTAGACTGTCTTCCGTACAAAAAAGGGAATAGTATTTTAGAACAAATGAAAATACCCGAAGGTGCGGTGCCTGATAGTTTTCAAATTACTTATCAATACAAAAAAAATAATAAAACAATTGAGTTTGATGCCAATCATTTTCCTGATGATTTTGACAGCACTTATGTTTATATAAACAGAATAAATAAATTAATTAGAAAAGGAAATGCAACACCTAAAATTGTTGATTTTGCTTTGAAAACAATTACAGATACCGATACCACAAAAGAAATATTTGCACAAACACAACCATATATTTTATTGTTTGCTAAAGAATTACCAAAAAACAAAAATGCTTTTAATGATAAAATTTTTGAAACTATTAAAGCAAAACAAATTCCTTTATTTGTAGTTACGGCAGATGGTGCAGCAGATAACTTACACAGCAATTATTTTACTGTTTTAAAATGCGATGTTACTGTTATAAAAACCGCAGCCAGAGTGAATCCTACATACGTTTTTATGAGACAAGATAAAATTATTGATAAAATAAGTTATGCAGATGAAGATAAAATTCTGCAAGCAATTAATTCAATTTCAAAACCATAATTCTTGCTAAACATTATTATAAAAAAAATATTATACGGACTGTTAGTTTTAGCAGGAGTAATAGCATTAGTGTTTTTTTTATTTCAAGGTTTTGGAGATCCTGCACGTTTGGTTTTAGGACAAACAGGTGATGCTGCAACTATTAAAAATATTCGTAAAGAATTAGCATTAGACCAACCCAAATGGAAACAATTTTTAAATTATGTGAACGATGTAAGCCCTATTGCCATTCACTCAAAAGAAGAAATACAAAGCAAACAATTGAAAGGAATTTTTATTGGCAACGAAAATAAATTGGCTATTAAAGTTCCGTACTTACGCCGTTCGTATCAAACAAAAAAAAATGTAAGCGAAGTGTTGTTAGATGCTTTGCCTAACACAATTGTATTGGCATTTGCTGCTATGTTGTTGGCAACTATTATAGGTATTTTGTTAGGCGTATTGGCAGCCGTAAAACAAAATACTTGGATGGACACATCTTCGGTATTTGCAAGTGTATTGGGCATTTCGGCACCATCATTTTTTATGGGAATTATTTTAGCTTATTTGTTTGGATTTGTTTTAAGTAAATACACAGGCTTGCAAATGACGGGAAGTTTATTTGATATTGACCCTATTAACGGCAAACAACTTCAATTAAAAAATTTAATACTACCTGCACTAACACTTGGCATAAGGCCATTAGCTATTATTACACAACTAACACGCAGTGCCATGTTAGACGTATTAAATATGGATTATATACGAACTGCTTATGCAAAAGGTTTAAGTAAAACACAAGTTGTTTTTAAACATGCACTTCGCAATGCATTAAACCCTGTAATAACAGCAATTACAGGTTGGTTTGCAGAATTATTGGCAGGAGCTTTTTTTGTAGAATATATTTTTGGTTGGAATGGAATAGGAAAAATTACGGTTGATGCGTTAGAGAAATTAGATTTTCCGGTAGTAATGGGAAGTGTTTTAATAACAGCTACATTTTTTATTATAGTAAATATTGCTGCCGATATTTTATATGGAATTGTTGACCCAAGAATTAAAATGAGTAAATAGAAAATGAAAAATGGATAGTAGGTAATGAACACACTAACTACTAACTACTAACTACTCACTACTTATCACATACTTCAACAATTAAAAATTTTAAATAATTTGTATTTTCCATTCCCCAAATAATTGGATGATCACTTGCTTGTGCATTAAATACTACTTGCCTAATTTTTTTTCTGGCATCTTTTGCAGCTAATTCAATTGTATGTAAAAACATTTCGGGAGGTACTAAATTGGTACAACTGCTGGTAACCAAAAAGCCACCGTTTTTAATTAATTGCATACCGCGTAAATTAATTTCTTTATAACCAGCAATAGCTTTCTGAATATTTTCTCTACTTTTTGTAAATGCAGGCGGGTCAAGCATTACAACATCATACTTTTTTTCTTCTTTACTCCATTTCTTTAATACATCAAAAGCATTCATTGCTTCAAAGCGTACAATATTTTCAAGCCCGTTTAAGGCTGCATTTTTATTAGCTTGTGCAACTGCATGCTCACTAATATCTAATCCTAAAACAGATTTTGCACCATAATAGGCTGCATGAATTTCAAATGTTCCGGTATAAGTAAACACGCCTAACACATCTGCATTTTTTACAATATGTTTTATGGATTTTCTATTATCTTGTTGGTCTAAGAAATATCCTGTTTTTTGTCCGTTTTCTATATCTACATAAAACTTCAAACCATTTTCATTAATAATAATATTGGTATCAAAATTTGCAGATAAAAAACCTTTTTGTTGTGGTAAACCTTCTAACTCTCTTACAGGTACATCGTTACGTTCGTAAATACCTTTTGGGTTAAAAATCTCCTGTAAAGTCTTTACTATTGCGGTTTTCCAAACATCCATTCCGTATGCCAATGTTTGTATTACAAAATAATCATTAAACTTATCAATAATTAAAGCAGGCATTTCATCGGCTTCTCCAAAAATTAAACGACAGTTTTCGGTATAACCAATTTTCTTTCTGTAATTCCATGCTTTATTTATTCTGTTATAAAAAAATTGTTCATTTATTTCTTCTTTATGCCTTGTTAGTAAACGAACCAATATTTGAGATTTAGGATTAATAAAACCTCTTCCACAAAATCTTCCATCATTATAAAAAACATCAACAATATCTCCGGGGTTTGCATTACCATCAATTCGTTCTGCTTCATTTCCAAAAACCCAAGGATGCCCGTTAAAAATTCGGTTAGCAATTTTTCGTTTCAAATAAACTTTAATCATAGCGGGCAAAGATAGTTTTCAGGTTACAAGTTGAAGAAGCAAAATATTTAATTAGTGAATCGTGAGTAGGGATTATAATTCACAAATCGTACTTCGTATTTCCTGCCAATTTTTCCCTTTTCTTTGCGTGGCAAAAAAATTGAGCATTTAATGCAACTATTATAAATAATTATGGAAGAGAAAGAATTACAGCAAAACGAATCTGTAACGGCAGAAACATTAATTAATACTGACGAAAATGCAGCCGGCACCACTGGTTTAAATGAACCTGTGGCAGAAGAAAACGAAACCGAAAAACTTGAAGCTGCATTGGCAGAACAAAAAGATAAATATTTACGTTTAGCAGCAGAGTTTGATAATTTTAAAAGAAGAACTGCTAAAGAACGTTTAGAATTAATTCAAACTGCAAGTAAAGATGCTCTTATAGCTTTGTTAGATGTTTTAGATGATGTTGATAGAGCTGAAAAACAAGTTAATGCAACATCAGATATTGCTTCACAAAAAGAAGGTATTCAATTAGTGTTTAATAAAATTCGTTCGGTAATGCAAAGCAAAGGTGTTAAAGCAATGGAAAGTGTTAATACCAATTTTGATTACGAAAAACATGAAGCTATTACAGAAATAACTGCACCAACCGAAGATTTAAAAGGTAAAGTAATAGATGAAATACAAAAAGGATATTATTTAAATGATAAAATTATTCGCTTTGCTAAAGTGGTAGTAGGAAAATAAATTTATTGATTTGCAAATGTGCAGGTGTGCAAATTGATTTTGTTATAATATCTGCACATTTTCATATTTGATATTTACACATTATGAGTAAAAGAGATTACTACGAAATATTAGGCGTAAGCAAAAGTTCATCTGCCGATGAAATAAAAAAAGCATACCGAAAAGTGGCTATGCAATATCACCCCGACCGCAATCCCGGAGATAAAGCAGCAGAAGAAAAATTTAAAGAAGCAGCAGAAGCTTACGAAGTATTAAGTGATGCAGATAAAAAAGCTAAATACGATAGATTTGGGCATCAGGCATTTGCACCCGGAATGGGTGGTGGTGGCGGATTTCATGCAACCAACATGGAAGATATTTTCAGCAATTTTGGAGATATTTTTGGTGATGATATGTTTGGTAGTTTTTTTGGTGGTGGAAGAAGAGGTGGCGGTGCTGGAAGAGCCAGAGCAGGCGGCCAACGTGGTAGCAACCTTCGTATTAAACTAAAATTAAATTACGAAGAAATTGCAAAAGGCGTAACTAAAAGCGTGAAGGTTAAAAAACAAATTATTTGTAATACTTGTGGTGGCAGTGGTGCAAAAGATAAAGGTAGTGTGCAAACCTGTAATACTTGCGGCGGTAGCGGACAAGTTAGAAAAGTACAAAGTACTTTTTTGGGCCAAATGCAAACCGTAACAACCTGCCCAACTTGTAATGGAGAAGGTACAACCGTAACTGCAAAATGTACAAGTTGTAAAGGTGAAGGAAGAATGTTTGGAGAAGAAACAATTTCTATTGATATACCTGCCGGTGTGCAAGAAGGAATGCAATTAAGTATGAGCGGAAAAGGCAATGCAGGAGAAAGAGGCGGAATGCCGGGGGATTTAATTATTCAAATTGAAGAAGAAAAACATCCT
Organism: Bacteroidota bacterium; assembly: GCA_018267725.1. GTDB lineage: Bacteria > Bacteroidota > Bacteroidia > Chitinophagales > Chitinophagaceae > CW01. The sequence continues at coordinate 33,412 of JAFDXY010000011.1, read as the reverse complement.
GAATTACAACGCGATGGTTTAAATGTAGCATACGAATTATATATAAATTTTTCTGATGCTGTATTTGGCACTAATGCAGAAGTTCCTACTATTGATGGAAGAGCAAAAATTAAAATTCCTGCAGGAACACAAAGCGGTAAAATTTTTAGATTAAAAGGAAAAGGTTTTCCTGAAGTGCAAGGTTATAACAGAGGCGACCAATTAATTCATGTAAATGTTTGGACACCGCAACATATTTCTTCAGAAGAAAAAGAAATGTTAGAAAAATTAGCCAATAGCACAAACTTTAAACCACAACCCGATAAAAACAATAAAAGTTTTTTTGATAAAGTGAAAGAGGTATTTAATTAATTTTTTTCTCTTCTTCTTTTTTTGTGCAAAGGGTTGTATATGTATGCTGCGTTTTGCACAAGTGAAATAAATTCTGTTTGCGATCTATTTGTATAATCTGCATTTTGTTGTGCAATAGTAATTACATTTTCAAAAGAATAATTTTTAACAAATCTGGATTGTTTTAATAATTCTCCAAACATAATTACTGCATTAGCAAAACGTAAATAATTATCATTTTCGGTATTTGTAATTTGTGTAGAAATACTATTCCAATTTAAATTAACGGGCTCATTGGTAATATGCTGTTTGTATTGCAAATTCAGTTGGGCTAAGGGTTGCAGCGTATCAATGTTTTCTTTCATTAACTCAATTTCAAAAATGGCTATTGTGCTGTGGCCGCTTCCTACTTCTCCGCCTTCTAATTCACTTGTACTATCATTAACGGCTTCTTTTTTATTATCAAAACCAATTAAGCGATATTGTTTTACAACTTCAGTATTAAAATTTACATTTAAATAAGCATCGTTAGCAACAGAAAAAAGCGTTTTTGTAAATTCTGTTATTAATACTTTTTCTGCTTCTTGTATATTATCTAAATAAGCAAAATTTCCGTTACCTTTTTTAGCTAATATTTCTAATTTACTATCTTTATAATTGCCCATTCCAACACCTAAGCAGGTTAAATAAATATTGCTTTGTTTTTGAAATGTAATTAAATCTTCTAAATCTTTTTCGCTGCTTTGCCCAACATTAAAATCTCCGTCGGTAGCTAATATTATTCTATTGTTTCCATTTTTAATAAAACTGTATTTGGCAATATCGTAAGCGGTTCTAATAGCACCTTCTCCGGGTGTATCTCCATCTGCATATAAAGAATCTATAATATTTTTTATTTTATCTTTATTATCTCCAGTGGTTGGTGCTAATGCTACGTGTACGCCGCCGCCATAAGTAACAATACTTATTTTATCAACAGGTCTTAAATTTTGAATTAACAAGTTAAATGCTACTTGCAATAATGGTAAACGGTTGGGCCTATCCATTGAGCCTGAGATATCAATTAAAAAAACAAGATTGCTTGGCGGAATACTATCTAAATTTATTTTAGGAGCTGTTATGTTAATATAAAATAATTTATTTCTATTATTCCAAGGGCAATCTCCAATAGTTGTGGTGCAATGAAATATGGTACTATCTGTATTTTTTTTGGAAGCATGTAAATTAAAGTAGTTTAACATTTCTTCAATTCTAACAGCATCGGTTGGAACTTTAAGTTTGTTGTTTATAAACCTGCGAATATTGGCGTAAGAAGCTCTATCTACATTTAATGAAAAACCTGTTTCAGGATAATTACTGGTAGCAATAAATTTATTTTCTACCAAACTACTATAACTCTCGCCTAATGCTGCAAACAACGAATTATTTTCAGTTATTAAATTTTTTGTGAGTGAGGATAATTTGTTTCTTGTTTTTCTGGCAGTAGCCGGTAGCATTTTTAAAATAAGTGTTTGATAAAGGTGTGTATCAACTTTTTTTCTTAAAACTTCGTAACCATCAAAATAAATTGTAATAGAATCGAAAGGATTTGGAGACGGTATTCCGAATAAACCATTCATTTCAGAATAAAAAACATAAGTACCCTGCGAGGCTAAATAAATTTTAGCACCTTCTAAAGGTTTGCCTCTTTCATTTTGTACTTCGCCACGTAAATAATATTGGCTTTGTATAGCAGAAAAACAAAAGAGCAATAATATTAAAAGCAAGCTGCTTTTCACTTGCAAGGGTTTCTTTTGTTATAACGCCAAAATTTTAAACTGAGTATGTAATTATTGGTGTAGTTGATAAATTTCTTTAATGTTTCTTCCAAATCCATCATAATCTAAACCATAACCTAATACAAATTTGTTGGGAATTGAAAAGCAACAATAATCAATAGGAAATTTATAAATAGTAGCATCTGGCTTATGTAAAAGTGTTGCAACTTTTAAGCTGGCTGGTTGTTGATTAATAAGCTGCGGTAGAAATTGATGCAATGTATTTCCGGTATCAATAATATCTTCTAATACAACAATATGCCTTCCGGTTAAATTAGCATCTAAACCAATAGAAGTAATTACATGGCCTGTTGATTGTGTGCCTTTGTACGAAGCTAATTTTATAAAACAAATTTCTGCATTAATAGTAAGTTCTTTAAAAAGATCTGATGCAAACATGAACGAACCATTTAATATGGCTACAAATATTGGGTCTTTCCCTTCATATTCTTTATTAAGTGTGGCAGCCAATTCTTTAATTTTATTTAGAATAGTTGCTTCTGAAATAAAGGGTACAAAAGTTTTGTCTAATACTTGAATTGATTGCATAATGATTTTTATTTTGATATTTTAGAATTTGAAGGAATAACGCTTCTTAAATATATTTTTTCTCCTGCAACAAGTTGAATATTTTTTTGAAAATTATTGAATTGTAAAATGCTTTCTAATTGTACACCTTCTTTTTGGGCAATATCATGCAAAGTTTCGTTGGCTGCAACTACATGAAAATCTGTTGCACCTTTTTTCATTTTCTTTTCTAAAAAAATTAATTTATCGTTTTCTAAAACAGATGTTTCTTGCATATCATTATATGCAAAAATTTTATTTAAATCTAAATCGTATTGGTTGGCAATTAGTAATAATGATGTTCCTGCTTTTGCATAAATTACTTTGGTGTGGTTAATAGTAAAAACACCATCGGGATATATTGTGTTAGTTGTATTTATTGTATTTGTTGAAGAAGCATTATTGTTTGTTGCAACAACTGTTTCTTGTTGCTGATGATTAGCTGAAACACTTGCAGGTATTGAGTTTTGCTGAATATTATTATTAACAACAACAGCAGCGGTAGTGTTACTGTTTTGTTGTTGCAATGCAATTAATGTGTATTGATTTAAATTATAATCATTAATAATTTTTAAAAGCATTTGCGGATAATTTTTTTCGGTAGCATATCCTGCTTTTTTTAAACCAAAACACCAACCTTCAACATCGGTAGGAGATAGGTTAAATAACGAAGTATAATAAGGTCTGTTTTTTAAAAAATCTGAATGGTCTTTAAAAGAAGCTTCTGCATTAGGATACACTCTAAAACATTCTTGTTTTAAATCATCATCGTGATAAACTTTTTCTCCCGTCCATTCTGTTTTACATTTTATTCCAAAATGGTTATTGCTTTTTTTGCATAAATCACTTTCTCCGTATTTAGATTCTAAAATACCTTGTGCTAAAGTTATTGAAGCAGGTACACCTGTTCTTTGCATTTCGGCAATGGCAATATCTTTATAAGTTGCAACGTATGCGTAACCTTTTTCTTTTTGTGCAAATACAAAAGAGCATAAGATGCAAAAAATAAAAGGTATAATAATTTTTTTCATAGCTTCTTTTTAATCAATAATAAACCATCTCTTGCTGTTAATAAAACCTGCTCGGTTCTTGCATCTTCTTTTACATGGTTATTAAATGCAACAATGGCTTTGGCATTTTTGTTTTTAATAGGCTCTTCAAAAATTTGCCCATGAAATAAAACATTGTCTGCAATAATAATTCCTCTTTCACTTAATCTTGGCAATATCATTTCATAATAATCAATATAGCCTGTTTTATCTGCGTCAATAAAAACTAAATCCCATTTATAATTCAATGCAGGTATTATTTCTAAAGCATTTCCGGTGTGCAAAATTAATTGGTTACGGTATGCCGAAAAGCTAAAATTTTTTTCTGCAGTTTGGGCATCTTCATTTCTTAATTCAATAGTGTGCAATTCTCCGTTGGCAGTAAGTCCTTTTGCTAAACACAAAGCACTATAACCTGTAAATGTTCCTATTTCTAAAACGTATTTTGGTTGAAGTATAGTACTTAAAAATGTTAAAATTTTTCCTTGCACGGGGCTGCTTAGCATGTGAGCGTGCGGATGATTTGCTAAAGTTTGTTGCTGAATTTGTTGTAATAAATCATCATCGGGTGATGTGATTTTGCTTGCATATTCTTCTACTAAAGCATTAATTAATTCCATTATAAAATTATGTTGTTGCTAAAGTTTTTTTTGAAATGATAAGTAAACCTATAAAGGTTAGTAAACCATTAATGGGCAATAATTCAATACCTATTTGATAACCGTTGAACCACGTTTTTGTATTATTACTTATTATGTATGAAAGTACCGGTGCAATAATGCTTATTAAAGTAATGGTAATTGAGTTGGGTAATTTTCTTTTAGTAAAAATACCAAACGCAAATAAACCTAATAGGGGTCCGTAAGTATATCCGGCAAGGTCTAAAATTTTATCAATAATACTGTTATCATTTAATTTATAAAACACCATAATACAAATAAGAAAAATAACTGCAAAAATTAAATGTACAGTAAGCCTTATTCTTTTTTTCTTTTTTTCATCCCAATCATTCCTCTCTTTCATGCTTAACATATCTATACAAAAAGATGATGTTAATGCAGTTAAAGCCCCATCTGCACTGGGAAATAAAGCAGATATTAATGCAATAATAAAAATAACACCAATGGCAGTTGGTAAATAATTTAATGCAACCGATGGAAAAATTTTATCGCCAATTATATTTACACCTGCATTAGTTAATTCATGTTTGTTGGTAATAGCATCTAAAGAATAAACTGCTCCGCTGTTGGTAGCGTATAAATACAACAACCCACCTAACATTAAAAATAAAAATAATACAACAAATAAAATAATTGAAAGTGTAATTACATTTTTTTGAGAATCGCCTAAACGTTTTACGCTTATATTTTTTTGCATCATTTCTTGGTCTAAGCCGGTCATAGCAATAGTTATAAAAGCTCCGCCAATAATTTGTTTTAAGAAAAAACTTTTACTATTTACATCTGTATTAAAAATATTCAAATACCCAACTTCTTTCATTTTATGTAAAGCCTCGCCAGTGCCTAAATGCAAGTGGTTAAGAATATAAATAACACAAACAATTAAACCCAATATCATTAAAGATGTTTGTAAAGTATCGGTATAAACAATTGTTTTTACGCCACCTTCAAAAGTGTATAACAATATCATTAATAAAATAACGGCAGCCGTAACAACAAACGGAATACCCATTTTATCTAAAATAAAAAATTGTAATACGTTTATTACTAAATACAATCTTGCAGTTGCACCTACCACACGGCTAATAATAAAAAACAATGCACCCGTTTTATATGCTACTACACCAAAACGTTGTTGTAAATAATGGTAAATAGAAGTTAAGTTAAGCCTGTAATACAAAGGCAGCAATACAAATGCAATAATGGCATAACCAATTAAATAACCAATAGCAATTTGTAAATAAGCAAAACCTTTAAAACTATTACCGGCAAAATCTCCTACACCTCCGGGTACACTTACAAAAGTTACTCCACTTAATGAAGTACCAATCATGCCAAATGCAACCAACATCCAATTACTGTTTTTATTTCCAATAAAAAAAGAATCGTTGTTGGCGTTTTTACCTGTGTACCATGCAACTGCTAGCAATATTAAAAAGTAGGCAATTACAAAACTGAAAAGTAGTAATGAACTCATATAACAAATTTAGGGGCATAATAAAATAAATATACTAACAAATAAATTATCCCTTTTTTAAGGGGATTTTTTTCATTTTTAATATTCATAATTTCACGCTTAATTTTAGTTATTTAATGAAAGCAAAGCAAAATATAATAGTAGCTTGTATAGTTTTTACAATGCTTTCATTTCGTATAAATGCTCAAAATTTTTCTATTGGCATTCAAGGAAATGTGAATGAATATTGGGGAGATTTAAACCCTAACCAATTTAATTTCTATAAATTCTTATTTCCGCAGGCAGGTGGTGGCATTTTTTTTCAAGAAAGATTAAGTCCTTCTTTTAATTTATTACAATCTTTTTCTTATGATAGAGTAAAATATCAAACACCTAATTATTTAAAAGGCTTTGATGCAGATATATATAATTTAAGTTTACAACTAAAATACAAATTCAATAATAATTATATTTTAAAAGAGCAATCAATTGTTCAACCTTTTGTAATAGTTGGTGCAAGTGCTTCTTATATAAATTCTTATCCGTTTACAGGCAATCCGGGTGCTATTTCCAATCCTTCTTTTTTAACTGCATGGCGACCAAATTTGCAAGCAGGCATTGGCATTAATTTTAAAATTAATAACACCATTAGTTTTCAATTATCAAATATTTTAAACATGCCTTTAGATGATAGTTGGGATGGTTTGGTTGCAGGAAATAATTATGATATTTACTTACAACACAGTGCAGCATTGGTTTTTACGTTTAAGAAAGCAACAAGAATAGATAGTGATCATGATGGTGTTTATGATAATAAAGATGATTGCCCCAACACACCCATAGGAACTAAAGTTGATAGAAGAGGTTGCCCTGTTGCAGATAGAGATAGTGATGGAGATGGTGTGCCCGATAGCAGAGATAAATGCCCTAACACTCCCAAAGGTACATTAGTAGATTATTTTGGGTGCCCTGCAACCATTACAAAAAATTATAATACCAATACAACAACATATAACCCACCAACAACTACAACTGTTGAAACAAGGCAGCAACCGCAAACTCCACCACAACCGCAAACATATAATCCACCGCAGCCCCAACCTCAAAACCCTGCTGTTATTGATACAGATGGTGATGGCTTGCCAGATCATGATGATAAATGCCCAACCATACCCGGACCTATTTATAATTATGGTTGCCCTGTAAATAAAGATGAAATAAATAAACGATTAGAATATGCTACACACAATATAAATTTTGAAACCAATAGTGCAACAATTTTAAAAACATCTTATCCTGTTTTAGATGATGTAGTTGTTTTATTAAATCAATTTTCTGAATATGATTTAAGAATAAGTGGATATACCGATAATAAAGGTTCAGATGTTTATAATAATCGTTTATCAAAAAGTAGAGCAGAAAATGTAAGAAACTATTTTATTGATAAAGGAGTGAATGCTTTGCGAATAAAAACCGGAGCTTACGGAAAAAACAAACCTGTTTCTTCTAACCAAACATCTATTGGAAGAGCCGAAAACAGAAGAGCTGAATTAGAATTAATAGTACATTAATAGTTTGGTGATAATTTCATTACAATAAATTCATAACTCTCTATTATTTTGCTTGAAAATATTTTTAATGTATTCAAGCATAACCGTTTTTTGCGGAAGTAAAACAGGAAATAATCCATTATTTATACAACAAGCTACAGAGTTAGGATGCTTACTGGCAATGCATTCTATAACATTGGTATATGGTGGAGGTAAAGTTGGTATAATGGGTGCAATTGCTAATGCTTGTATGGATAATGGAGGGAAAGTAATTGGTGTAATACCTGAATTATTAATTGAATGGGAACAACAACATACAGGTATTACCGAACTAAAAGTTGTGGCAGATATGCACATTAGAAAAAAGTTGCTGTATGAGTTAGGCGATGCTGCAATTGTATTGCCCGGCGGCAACGGAACCTTAGATGAATTATATGAAATGATAACTTGGAATACTTTAAAAATTCATGAAAAGAAAATATATATTTTAAACACAGCAGGTTATTACAATAATTTATTGGCACATTTTGATGCTATGCAAACCGATGGATTTTTGTATGATAATTGGCGTGAAAAAATAACAATACTTAATGAACCCAATGAGTTGTTTGTAAAATAATAATTAAAACAAACCAAACAACATACCATCAACTTTATTAATAATTTCTCCTAAGTGTTCTTCGTTATCGCCAAACTTATTTTTATCGCAATCTATTATTAAAAGTGGGCCTTCTTTGTAACTATCAATCCATTTGTTATAATATTCATTTAATTTTTTTAAATAATCTAAACGAATATTTTCTTCATATTCTCTTCCGCGTTTTTGAATTTGTGCAACCAATGTAGGCACCGATGCTTTTAAATAAATTAATAAATCTGGCGGTTGCACCATTGTTTTTAATGTTTGAAAAAAACTGAAATAATTTTCAAAATCTCTTTTCCCCATTAAACCCATATCATGCAAATTGGGTGCAAATATGTTGGCATCTTCATAAATGGTTCTGTCTTGTATAACTGTTTCTGTACCTCTTTGAATATCGAGTAATTGATTTAAACGATTATTTAAAAAATAAATTTGTAAGTTAAAACTCCAGCGAGGCATATCTTCATAAAAATCCATTAAATACGGATTGTGGTCAACATCTTCAAATTGTGGAATCCATTTATAATGCTTGCTTAGCATTTCGGTTAATGTAGTTTTTCCGGCACCTATATTGCCTGCTATTGCTACGTGTTTTGGTTTTTTTGGTTTTGCCATCGCTATAAAAAATTTCAAAATTCAGGTTACAAGGGTACAAGATATAAAAAAACAGAACTTAATACTTGTATGGTGTAACTTATTTTTTGTTTTGTTAATAAATCATTCTCATTGCTTTTCTTACTTCTTGCAAAGTGTTTGTGGCACTTGCTCTTGCTTTATCTGCACCTTGTGTAATAATTTTAAAAAGAAGCTCTTTATTATTTTGAATATCGGCAGCTTTTTCTCTTATTGGTTTTATAAAACTAATCATATCTTCTGCCAATTGTTTTTTCATATCGCCGTATCTAATTATAACATTACCTGTTGAGCTGTTGTTAAAATCATCTTCAAACTTTTTTACTGTATCTGCGGTGCTAACCTGCTTCATTAAAGTAAAAATATTTTTAATATAATCAGGCATATCAGAATTGGGTTCTGTAGGACCTCCATCTGTTTTGGCTTTCATTATTTTTTTCTTAATCGTGTCATCATCATCTGCCAAATACAAAGTAGCCATTTGGTTTTCGCTTTTGCTCATTTTACCATTTCCATCAAGACTTAAAATTTTAATTAATTCTCCACCATAATTAAATGCATAAGGTTCAGGAAAAACGTTGCCATACCTGTAATTAAAACGTTGTGCAAAATTTCTTGCCATTTCTAAATGTTGTTCTTGATCTTTACCCACAGGCACTTTTACTGCACGATGAATTAAAATATCTGAAGCCATTAATACCGGATAAGTTAATAAACCTGCATTTACATTTTCAGGATTTAAACGAACTTTTTCTTTAAACGATGCAGTTTTTTCCAACTCGCCTTTATACGCAAGCATATTCAAATACAAATATAATTCTGCTATTTCGGGTACATCACTTTGTACATATAAGGCTACTTTTTCGGGATTTAAGCCGCAAGCAATATTTTCTGCAATAACTCTATGAACACTTAATTGTAATTCTGCCGTATTAGGATGAGTTGTGAGCGAATGCCAATTGGCAACAAAAAAATAACAGTTATATTCATCTTGCATGCGAACATAGTTTCGCATAGCACCAAAATAATTTCCTAAATGCAAAAAACCGGTAGGTCTTATTCCGCTTAAAACAACTTCTTTTGCCATGCGGCGAAGATAGGGAAACAGTTATGAGTTATAAATGATAAATTGAAAGTTATTTAACTTCTGCAAACGATATTTGTAACTCATAACTCATAACTCATAACTCATAACTCCAACATATTATCTTCTCCTATTGAATACTTAAAAGGTGTTGGACCTTTGCGTGGAGATATGTTGAAAAAAGAATTAAACATTTTTACTTTCAACAATTTATTAAATCATTTCCCTAATAGGCATGTAGATAAAACAAAAGTTTCATTTATTAACGAAATTAATTTTCAAACAGATTATATACAAGTTGCAGGCAAATTAACAAGTGTTGAAGTATTAGGAGAAAAGCATGCAAAACGTTTGGTAGCCTACGTTCAAGATAAAACAGGAATATTAGAATTAGTGTGGTTTCAAGGAATTAATTGGATAAAAAAATATTTGGTAGAAGGAAACACTTATTTGTTATTTGGCAAAACAAGTTTCTTTAACGGAAAGCCTCAAATGGTGCATCCTGAAATAGAAGTTTTTACAAATGAAAAAAGCGAAGGCAAAGCATTTTTAGAACCTATTTACCCTACAACAGAAAAATTAAAAGCAAAAGGTTTAAGCGGAAGACAAATAGCAAAATTAACTTATGCATTATTATCTCAATTACAAGCAAAAGATATTGAAGAGAATTTACCCGATGAAATTCTTAAACACTTGCAACTAATGCCTCGTTACGCAGCTTATAAAACTGTTCATTTCCCATCTAATAATAATGAGTACGAAGCAGCAATAAAACGTTTAAAGTTTGAAGAATTATTTATTGCACAAGTACGGTTAAATTTAATAAAACTACAACGCCACTCAAGCAGCAAAGGTGTTGTGTTTGAAAAAGTTGGAGAATTTTTCAATTCATTTTATAACAATCATTTACCGTTTCAACTAACCAATGCACAAAAACGTGTATTGAAAGAAATAAGAACAGATACAGCAAAAGGGCATCAAATGAATCGGTTGTTACAAGGCGATGTTGGTAGCGGAAAAACAATTGTTGCGTTGTTATGTATGCTGTTGGCTGCCGATAATAATTATCAAAGTTGTTTAATGGCACCTACCGAAATACTTGCACAGCAACACTTTCAGAGCCTAAGCAGTTTAGTTAAAGAAATGAATATTGAAATTCGTTTATTAACTGGAAGCACAAAAACTAAAGAACGAAAAGAAATTTTGCAAGGCTTGTTAAACGATACTATTCATTTTGTAGTAGGCACACATGCAGTAATAGAAGAAGTTGTTCAATTTAAAAATTTAGGATTAGTAATTGTAGATGAACAACATCGGTTTGGTGTTGCACAACGTGCAGCATTATGGAAAAAAGCAAATATTCCTCCACATATTTTAGTAATGACGGCAACGCCCATTCCACGCACATTAGCAATGACTGCTTACGGAGATTTAGATTATAGTATTATGGATGAATTGCCACCCGGCAGGCAACCTATAACAACTGTTCATCGTAATGAAATGCAACGGCATAAAGTAATGGAATTTATAAAAACAGAAATTACTAAAGGCAGGCAAGCATATATTATTTATCCGCTAATTGAAGAAAGTGAAAAATTAAATTACGAAGATTTAATGCAAGGGTACGAACAAGTAAAAAGCTATTTTCCTGAACCACAATATTTAATAAGCATGGTACATGGTAAAATGCCTGCCGAACAAAAAGAAACCAATATGCAACGTTTTGTAAATGGCAAAACACAAATAATGGTTAGCACAACTGTTATTGAGGTTGGCGTTAATGTGCCCAATGCAAGCGTAATGGTAATAGAAAGTGCAGAAAAATTCGGATTATCGCAATTGCATCAACTACGCGGAAGAGTAGGGCGAGGAAGCGAAAAAAGTTTTTGTATTCTTTTAACATCAAGCAAAGTAAGTGTTGATGCTAAAGAACGTATCTCTGTAATGTGTGCTACCAACGATGGTTTTAAAATAGCAGAAAAAGATTTAGAACTGCGTGGGCCCGGAGATATTGAAGGAACAAGACAAAGCGGTGCATTAAATTTTAAGTTGGCAAGTATTATAAACGATAAGCCATTGCTTGAATTAGCAAAACATGAAGCAGAAAAATTATTGCAAGAAGATGCAGATTTAAATATGGCTAAAAATTTGCAACTAAAACTTTTTTTACAACAACAAAAAGGAAAAACAAATTGGAGTAAAATTTCGTAATTGAAAAACAAAGTTGAAAAAATTATTGTATCTTTTTCTAAAGTTTTAATTGAATACCCCATAATGAAAGGAATTAGTTTTTTTGTACAATTATTTTTATGCATACTGCCAACATCATCTTTGTTTGCACAATCTTATTTAGAGTTTGTTGAAAACAAAGGGCAGTGGGATAAGAATATTAGTTTTAAAGGTGAAATGACAACCGGAGCCTTTTCCTTAAAACCAGATGGCGGTTACAGAATGTTGTTATACGATACCAATTCAACCGCATTTATTAATTCACATTCAACAAAATTTCTTTCTGCAACACAACAAGCCAATCTCTCAAAAACAAATAATAATACTTCTTTAAAAGGTCATGTATATGAAGTAAAATTTTTAAACGCCAATCCCAACCCTATTGCAGTACCCGAAAAAGCATCTACATCTTACAACAATTATTTTATTGGAAACGATAAAACAAAATGGGCAACCAATTGTAAAATATATCAGGCAATTACCTATAAAAATATTTACCCGAATATTGATGTAAGATATTACACCAACAACGGTTCATTAAAATACGATTTAATAGTAAACCCCGGCGGAGATCCTAACAATATTGCATTGTATTTTGATGGAGCCGATGCAATTACTTTAAACAAAGGTGCTTTAACAATTAAAACTAGTGTTAGTGAAGTAAAAGAAAAACCTCCCATTTCTTATTTAATAAATAATAAAGGAAAGCAAGATGCCAATTGCAATTTTGAAATTAAAGGCAATATTGTAAAGTTTAAATTTAAAAACCACGTAAACAATAATGGAATTTTAGTGATAGATCCACAATTTGTTTTTTCAACTTTTAGTGGAAGCAAATCAGATAATTGGGGCTACACCGCTACTTACGATAACAGCGGGAATTTTTACTTAGGAGGAATTGTTTTTGGAAGTAATTTTCCTGTAAGTAACGGAGCATTTCAAACTAATTTTAAAGGAGGCTCAGGAATTTATAATATGGATATGGGTATAATGAAATTAAACCCAAGTGGCACTAACAGAATTTATGCAACTTATATTGGTGGTGCAACCGGAGGAGACCAACCACAAAGTATGGTAGTAGATGGTTTAGGAAATTTAACAATTGCAGGAAGAAGTGCCTCGTCAGATTATCCTACAACAAATGGAAGAATTGGAAGTGGCGGCGGTTGGGATATTGTGGTAACAAAATTAAATGCAAACGGAACAGCTTTAATTGGCTCGGTAGCAATTGGCGGAAGCGGAGATGATGGTGTAAATATTGCCGATAAAGAAACTTCGGTTAGTGGCCCATCTCATTCAATTACAACCAGAAGATATTATGGAGATGATGGAAGAAGTGAAGTAATTGTAGATGCCGGTAATAATGTGTATGTAGCCTCATGCACACAATCGGCAGACTTTCCTACAACTGCAAATGCATTTCAAAAAACAATAGGAGCAAAAAACGGAAGTGGTAGAGCTCAAGATGCTGTATTCATTAAATTAAATTCAGATTTATCAAATTTATTATATGCTACTTTTTTAGGAGGAAGTGATGATGACGCTGCTTTTGTTCTTTCATTAAACCCAAGTAACGGTAATGTTTATATTGCTGGAGGAACAGCCAGTGCAGATTTTCCGGGAAACAAAGGCAATAGTTTGTATCAAACATCTCAAGGAAATGTAGATGGTTTTGTAAGCATTTTTAGTAACGATGGATCTCAATTAATACAAACAGCTTATTTTGGAACAAGTGGTATAGATTTAATTTACGGCATTCAATTCGATAAGTTTAGTTATCCATATATTATGGGCACTACAACCGGTAATTGGCCTGTTGTAAATGCACCGTTTAGTCAAGCAGGCGGTAAACAATTCATAGCCAAATTACAACCCGATTTATCTAATTGGGTTTATTCTACCATATTCGGTACTAATTCAAACGATCCTAATCTTTCTCCCACTGCATTTTTAATTGATAGATGTGATCAAGCTTATGTTTCAGGTTGGGGCGGTTTAGGCAATACAGGTACAGGTTATCAAGCAGGTAGTACAAACGGAATGAGTGTAACTGCAGATGCTATTCAAAAAACAACAGACGGAAGCGACTTTTATTTTTTTGTATTAGCAAAAAACGCACAGTCTCAATTATACGGAAGTTTTTTTGGGCAAAACGGTGGTAATTATCCAGACCATGTAGATGGCGGTACCAGTAGGTTTGATAGAAACGGAATTATTTATCAAGCAATTTGTGCTAATTGTGGTGGTGGTGCAATTTTTCCAACAACACCGGGTGTATGGTCGCCAACAAACCAATCATTAGGCACAGGCGGAGGAGAATGTAATATGGCTGCCATTAAAATTGCTTTTAATTTGGCGGGAATAGAATCTGCAATAAAATCTAAAGTACAGGGTTCTACCAGAGATACTTCGGGTTGTTTGCCTTTAACTGTAAATTTTTCAGATTCTATTGCACAAGGAAAAAGTTATGTTTGGGATTATGGAGACGGAACACCAAAACTAACAACCACAATTGCAGCAAGCAGCCATACTTTTAATTTGGTAGGGACTTTTAAAGTTAGTTTGGTTTCAATAGATTCAAATAGTTGTAATATAGCCGATACCTCTCACTTAAATATTAGAATAGGAAACGATTCTGTAAAACTTTCTCTTGCACAACAAAAGTTGCCACCTTGTACTTCATTCACTTATCAATTTACCAATAACTCTTATTTAGTTTCTTCTTTAAAACAATTTAAAGATTCAAGTTTTGTGATAGATTTTGGAGATGGTTCTGCAAAAAAATATTTATTAAAAAATGAAACAATATTTACACATACTTTTCCTGCTGAAGGAACTTATTTTATTACATTAACTTTATTAGATACCAATTTCTGTAATTATTCCGATTACATGATTGATACCTTGCGTATTGCAAGTAATGTAAAAGCAAGTTTTCAAACTCCTGCTTTAGGTTGCAACCCTTACAATGCATCTTTTACTAATACAAGCTCTGGTGGTTTATCTTTTTTATGGAATTTTGGAGATGGTACAACTTCTACGCAAACAAACCCCACACATTTATATGCACAAGTAGGCATCTATACTATTACATTAACAGCTAACGATCCATCAACTTGCAATCAAACCGATGTAACAAGTTTTACTATTACTGTAGCAGATAAACCAACGGCAGCTTTTTCTGCTTCACCACAACCACCAATTGCTAATACACCCATAAACTTTACCAATACATCAACCGGTGCTAATTGGTTTAAATACACTTTTGGAGATGGAGATTCTGTTATTACAACTTCTACATTAACTCCTGTAAGTCATATTTATAATTTAACTAATACATATACTGTTTGTTTAACGGCTAAAAATGCTTCGGGTTGTACAGATGTAATATGCAACCCCGTTCAAACATTAGTTAATCCGTTGTTTGATGTACCAAATGCTTTTACACCGAATGGAGATGGAATTAATGATAAAATTTTTGTAAACGGATACGGAATTTTAACAATGAACTGGAAAATTTATAATAGATGGGGAGAACTTCTATTTGTAAGCAATACTAAAGCCGGCGGTTGGGATGGGACTTATAAAGGTGTAATACAACCACAAGATGTATATAGCTATATATTAGAAATAGAATTAAGTAACGGAACAAAATATACAAAAAAAGGAAATATAACTTTACTACGTTAATGAAGCAAATTATAAAACATATAAGTATTTTATTTTTTGTATTTAATTGTTTTAATGTAAATGCACAAGATTTACATTTCTCTCAATACTTTAATGCACCATTATTGGTAAACCCCGCCAATACAGGTTTTATAACAGATTATGATTATAGAATAGGAGGCAATTACCGTAACCAATGGGCTAATTTTGGCAATGCCTATAAAACAATGAGTGTTTGGGCAGATGGGCAATTGTTTTATAACAAATTTGAAAACGGGTGGATAGGTTTAGGCGGTGCATTATTAAAAGATGAAGCCGGTGGCGGAACATTAACTGCAACAAGAGGTTTTGTTTCAGCAGCTTATCATCAGGTTATTAATGACAACGGTTTGTTAAGTATTGGAGCAGGTTTTGGCTTAATTAATAAACGTGTAGATGTTTCAAAACTAACTTTTAATAATCAATGGAACGGGCAATTTTTTGATATTACGTTACCAAACAATGAACCCTTTTTTTACACTTCTGTTTATTATACAGATTTACAAGTTGGTTTAAATTATGCTGCTTTTATTTCAGATAATTTATACCTAAATGCAGGCATAAGTGCATTTCATTTAAACCAACCTTCCGAAAGTTTTTTTGCAGCAT
Organism: Bacteroidota bacterium; assembly: GCA_018267725.1. GTDB lineage: Bacteria > Bacteroidota > Bacteroidia > Chitinophagales > Chitinophagaceae > CW01. The sequence goes on along the minus strand of JAFDXY010000011.1, from coordinate 17,057 downwards.
CATCAATTGCTAATACTCAATTAAATCCAAGATTAAATTTCTTTTTAAACGCTCAAATTAAAATTCAAAATGTATGGATTATTAACCCCAATATTTATGTAAGTAAAATGGGCACTGCTACTGAAACCGTTATTGGTTTAAATGCAAATAGAAATTTAAGCGGAGATGGATCAAGCCAATTAATATTAGGTTTATACTATCGTAATAACGATGCAATTATTCCTGTAATTGGTTATGAATTAAATAATTATAAATTAACCTTTAATTACGATGCCACTATTTCTTCTTTCAATACTTATAATGCAACACAAGGGGCTTATGAAATTTCAATTATTAAAAGTGGAATTTGGAAAGGAGGAGATAAATCTATTAAATGCCCTAAAATGGTAAGGTTCTAAAATATTTTTAAATAAAACTTTTTTTAATTGAAGAAAATCTTTTTTCAAGGTTTAAATAAAATTTGCAGTTAATATTAATGCTATTATTTTTGCTACATGATTACAATAGTTCATACACATCATCATTACTTGCTCATTGGGTAAGCTATTGGTGTATGTATGTACTTAAACATATTAAAGGCTTGCTCAAAAAAGAGTAAGCCTTTTTTTATTGCAATAAGAAAAAATAAATTATGAAACTTAAACTGGCTATTCAAAAAAGCGGAAGATTATCTGACGATTCTATAAAACTTTTAAAAGATTGTGGAATTGATTTGCATAATGTGAAAGATCGTTTAAAAACAGATGCCGATAATTTCCCTTTAGAAATTTTTTTCTTGAGAGATGATGATATTCCACAATATGTTGAAGATGGTGTTGCCGATATTGGTTTTGTAGGAGAAAATGTTGTGTACGAAAAAAATAAAAAAATTGAAGTAGTTGAAAAATTAGGTTTTGGAAAATGCCGTTTAAGTATTGGCATTTCAAGAAATGAAAATTATACTAATGCTTCTTATTTAAACAATAAAAAAATAGCAACATCTTATCCTGTTATTGTTGAGAAATTTTTGAAAGAAAATAATATAACTGCCGAAATACATGAAATTAGTGGCAGCGTAGAAATAGCTCCGGGCATAGGTTTGGCAAATGCTATTTGCGATTTGGTTAGCAGTGGTTCTACTTTATTTATGAATGGTTTAAAAGAAGTAGAAACCATTTTACAATCACAAGCAGTATTGGTAAAAAATAAAAATTTAGATACTTCAAAGCAACAATTGTTAAACAAATTATTATTCCGTATTCAATCTGTAAAAAAAGCAAAAAACAATAAATACATTTTATTAAATGCTCCCAATAATAAACTAAAAGAAATTATTGCACTCTTACCTGGTATGAAAAGCCCAACGGTGTTGCCTTTAGCAACAGAAGGCTGGAGCAGTGTACACAGCGTATTAAACGAAAATGAATTTTGGGATATTATTGAACAATTAAAAGCACAGGGTGCTGAAGGTATTTTAGTAGTACCTATAGAAAAAATGATAATTTAATTATGAAAATATATTTATACCCTGATAAAAAAGATTGGCAAATTTTATTGCAACGTCCAACTTACAGTATTTCTTTTTTAACAGAAAAAGTAAAAAACATTTTAAATGATGTGAAGCAAAATGGCGATGCAGCTTTAAAAAAATACACACAACAATTTGATGGTGTTGAGTTAGAAAGTTTTTTAGTAACTGGAAAAGAAATTGCAGATGCAGAAACTTTATTATCAACGCAATTAAAGCAAGCTATTCAAACTGCAGCAAATAATATTTCAACTTTTCATAAAAAACAAATTACGAATGTTGAAGTTGTTGAAACTATGTCCGGTATTAGTTGTTGGCGTAAAAGTGTTGGTATAGAAAAAGTTGGTTTATACATTCCCGGTGGAACTGCTCCGTTATTTTCAACTATTTTAATGTTAGGCATCCCTGCAAAAATTGCTAATTGTAAAGAAATTATTTTATGTTCTCCTCCCAATAAAAATGGTACACTTCATCCGGTAATTTTATTTGCTGCAAACTTAGTAGGTATTACAAAAATTTATAAAGTTGGCGGCGTGCAAGCTATTGCTGCAATGGCTTATGGAACAGAAACTATTCCATCAGTCTATAAAATTTTCGGACCGGGAAATCAGTATGTAACTTGTGCTAAGCAATTAATTCAACAAGATGGAATTGCAATTGATATGCCTGCAGGCCCAAGTGAAGTTTGTGTAATGGCAGATGAAACAGCCAATGCAAAATTTGTAGCAGCTGATTTATTAAGTCAAGCAGAACATGGTGTAGATAGTCAAGTATTATTGGTAAGCACCAATAAAAATTTAGTTGATGAAGTAAATAATGAAATTAATAGTCAACTTGAAAATTTACCAAGAAAAAATATTGCAATAAAGGCATTAGAAAACAGTAAAGCAATTATTGTAAAAAATATAAATGAAGCAATTGATTTAGTTAATGAATATGCAGCCGAGCATTTAATTATTGCATGCGAAAATGCAGATACAGTTGCCGAAGAAATTATAAATGCAGGATCTGTTTTTATAGGAAATTATTCGCCCGAAAGTGCAGGAGATTATGCAAGCGGAACTAATCATACATTGCCAACCAATGGTTTTGCAAAAGCATACAGTGGCGTTAGTGTTGATAGTTTTGTAAAAAAAATAACTTATCAAAAGCTTACACAGCAAGGTTTACAACAAATTGCCAATACTGTTGAACTAATGGCAGAAGCAGAAGGATTGCATGCACATAAAAATGCGGTGAGTGTGAGAATTAATAATTATTAATTAAAAATTAAGAGTTAAATGAGCTTTCAATTAGAAAAACTCGTACGAGAAAATATTAAAAAATTAACTCCTTATTCATCTGCACGAGATGAATTTAGTGGAGAAGCAAAAGTGTTTTTAGATGCTAACGAAAATAGTTTAGGTTCTCCATTAACTAAATGGTATAATCGTTATCCCGATCCTCATCAACTTCAAGTAAAAGAAAAAATAAGTACAGTAAAAAATGTTGTAACTAAAAATATTTTTTTAGGAAATGGAAGCGATGAGTGCATTGATTTATTGTATCGTTGCTTTTGTGAACCCAAAAAAGATAATGTAATTATTTTTCCGCCAACTTATGGTATGTATGAAGTAAGCGGAAATATTAATGATATTGAAGTAAGAAAAGCATTGTTGTTAGATGATTTTCAACTTAACTTAATTCATTTAGAAAATTTAGTTGATGCCAATACTAAAATAATTTGGATTTGTTCTCCTAATAATCCAACCGGAAATTCAATTAATAGAGAAGATATTGAATTTATATTAAATAATTTTAATGGGATAGTTGTTATTGATGAAGCCTATATAAATTTTTCAAAACAACATTCTTTTATTAGCAGTTTAAAAGATTATCCTAATTTGGTTATTCTGCAAACACTAAGTAAAGCATGGGGTTTAGCGGCTTTACGTTTAGGAATGGCATTTGCATCCACAGAAATTATTGAAGTTTTAAATAAAGTAAAACCTCCGTATAATATTAACCAGGCTACACAAGAGTTGGCAATAAAAGCATTAGAAGAAATTGGTCAGGTGAATGATATGGTTAGAGAATTGGTTGCTATGAAAGTGGCATTAATAAAGGTGTTTCAACAAATTTCAATTATAGAAAAAGTATATCAAAGTGATGCTAATTTTTTATTGGTTAAAATAAAAGATGCAAGAAAAGTGTATGAATTTTTATTAACAAAAGCAATTGTGGTTAGAGATAGAAGTAATGTAAAATTGTGTGATGATTGTTTGCGTATTACTATTGGAACAGAAAGCGAAAACACATTGTTGATAGATGCTTTAAGTGATTATTTACAAATAAATAGTTTATAACTTTACGCATTAAACCTCCTTCAAAATGAAAAAATATTTTTTTGCACCGCTCTTGCTTATTAGCATAAATGTTTTGGCAGGGTTACCAAAAACCGATTCAACAAAAAAAAATATAACTGATGATAATGCAGGGCTAACGCTTCCTTCAAATTTTTCTGCAATAAAAATTGCAGATGGTTTAGGTGTTGCAAGGCATATTGTAGTTACACCTCAAGGAGAAGTTTATGTAAAACTTAATTTTAATAAAAGAAGTAAGTATAAAAATGCAATACTTCATTTAATTGATACAAATGGAGATGGTATAATGGATTCAATACAACCAATTGGTAACTATGTTGGTACAGGCATTGCCATAAAAAATGGTTATTTATATGCTTCGTCAGATGAAGAAGTATTTCGTTATAAGTTGAATGAAAAAAATCAAATTATTCATCCCAACAATCCCGAAAAAATAATTACAGGATTATTAAACAGAGGCGAGCATGAATCAAAATCAATAACTTTAGATAATAATGGAAATATATATGTAAATATTGGTGCATACTCAAATTCATGTCAAGAAAAAGATAGGCAAACGGGCTCAATGGGTATGAAGCCTTGCCCTATTTTAGATTCTGCTGGTGGCATTTGGATGTTTAAAGTTGATAAACAAAACCAAACGTATAAAGATGGAACACGTTATGCTACCGGATTAAGAAACGTAGTTGGTTTAGATTGGAATACGCAAACCAATACTTTATTTGTAATGCAACACGGAAGAGATCAATTACATGATATTTTTCCTGAAATGTTTACAACCAAACAAAGTGCAGAGTTGCCGGCAGAATGTATGTATGAAATTCGTAAAGGCGATAATGCAGGTTGGCCTTATATTTATTACGATAATTTTGTAAACAAAAAAATAATTGCACCTGAATATGGTGGTGATGGAAAAAAATCTACTACCAATTATATAAACCCTGCTATTGCTTTTCCTGCACATTTAGCTCCCAATGGCTTGTTGTTTTATACAGGCAATCAATTTCCTGAAAAATATAAAAACGGTGCATTCATTGCATTTCATGGAAGTTGGAACAGAGCTCCAGAACCACAAGAAGGTTTTTATGTTGTTTTTGTTCCATTTAAAAATGGAAAACCAACAGGTAAATGGGAAGTTTTTGCAAATGGTTTTGCAGGCAAAACTGTTATTACTTCAAGTAGAGATGCAGCCCACCGCCCATGTGGTTTAGCACAAGGTGCTGATGGTTCATTATATGTGAGTGATGATGCTAAAGGAACCATTTATAAAATAACATACAATAAATAATTAATATATTATTGCTATGAAAAAAATATTTATTGTAACCCTACTTATAGTTACAACATTTGTTTTTGTATTGGCACAACAACCCAATTCAATACAACAATCTGTAATGCGAGGCAAAATAGTTTATACAAAATATTGTTTAAGTTGCCATCAGGCAGATGGCGGTGGTGTTCCTAAATTAAACCCACCATTAACTGCTGAAGAATATATTAATGATAAAAATAAAATGATACAAATTGTGCTGAAAGGAATGACTGACCGTATTGCTATTGACGATGAAAAGTATAGTAATAATATGGCTCCGCATAACGATTTGACTAATCAGCAAATAGCAGATGTATTAACTTACGTGCGTAATAGTTTTGGCAACAATGCAGGTGCAGTAACTGTTGCAGAAGTACAAGCTGTAAGAAATAAAAAATAGAATAAAGAAGAAAGAACAAAGAAAATAAAAGTTTGAAATTAGGGCTACAAAAAATAGTTTACTTTTTTTCATAGCTCCTAAATACTTAAATATGAAACCAATTTTATTTATAGACAGAGACGGCGTAATACTAAATGAACCACCAACAGATTTTCAGATTGATAGTTTAGAAAAAACTTCTTTTGTAAAAAATGCTATTACAACTTTATCAAAAATTGCAACTGAGTTTGACTATTATAAAATATTAATAACTAATCAAGATGGCTTAGGTACTGCATCTTATCCTGAAGAAACTTATTATCCGTATCAGAATTTAATGCTTAGAATTTTAGAAAGCGAAGGCTTTGTGTTTAATGAAATTCATGTTGATAGAACTTTTGCAAAAGAAAATAAGCCTACACGCAAACCTGGCACTGCTTTGTTAAATCATTTAATAAACAATAAAAATTTTGATATTGAAAATTCATTTGTAATTGGAGATAGATGGAGCGATATTGAATTAGCAAAAAACTTAGGATGCAAAGCAATCTATTTAAAATCTTTACATCAATTAACAAAAGAACAAGAAGAAAATTATAAAAATATAATTGCTTTTGAAGCTGATAACTGGAATGATGTTTATACTTTTTTAAAATTGAATTTGCGAAAGGTAAAACATGAACGTAACACCAACGAAACAAAAATAAAAATTGAATTGAATATAGATGGAAGCGGTAAAGCCAATATTCATACGGGTTTGGGCTTCTTTAATCACATGTTAGAACAAATTGCAAGGCATGGTAAAATAGATTTAAGTATAGAAACAAAAGGCGATTTGCATATTGATGAACATCATACTATTGAAGATACAGGCATTGCTTTAGGCGAAGCATTTGCAAAAGCTTTAATAGATAAACGAGGAATGGAACGTTATGGTTTTGCATTGCCAATGGATGAAGCTGAAGCTAAAGTATTAATAGATTTTGGTGGAAGAAATTGGTTAGTATGGAACGCAGAATTTAAAAGAGAAAAAGTAGGAGATATGCCAACCGAAATGTTTTTTCACTTCTTTAAATCGTTTAGTGATGCAGCTAAATGCAATTTGAATATTGAATGTAAAGGAGATAATGAACATCATAAAATTGAAGCCATATTTAAGGCTTTTGCTAAGGCAATTAAAATGGCTGTAAAACGAGATCCGCTAAGTAATTATTTACCAAGTACAAAAGGAATATTGTAAAAAATATTTGGCAATAAATAGTTTGCCCCTTTATATTTGTGCTGCAATGAAAAAAATAATAAACAATATTTGGTGGTGGCATACAAACCTCAATCGGGGATTGTAAAGGCATTGCCAATACTATTGTTTATATATTAAACCCCGATAAATTTTATCGGGGTTTTTGTTTTTGTCAGGCTAAGCTTGTTGAAGCCTTGATAATTAAACAACAAAGCGTACAAGTGTGCGACGCAACAAAGTTGAATAAAATTTTAAAGTTGATAACAAAAATAAATTTATATAAATGAAAAAAATAATAATAGAAACTAAAACAAAAAAAATGCTGGCAGATATGTTTACGCCTGTTGGTATTTACTTGCGTTTGCGTGATAAATATAGAGATACTATTTTGTTGGAAAGTACCGATAACCACGCAGCAGAAAACAGTTTCAGTTTTATTTGTATTAATGCTATTGCAGGTATTGAAATTACAAATATGCAAAGTATTGAATTTAAATTGCCTAATGATAATCCAGAAAAAATAGAAATAAAAAATGTGAATGAAGTGCCGCAGTTGTTGTGGAATTTTATGAATCGTTTTCAAACTATGCCATGCGAAGAAAAAACTGCACAACAAGCTCAAGGTTTATTTGGTTATACAACTTATGATGCAGTTCAATTTTTTGATACAGTTAAACTTACAACGTATAATACACAAGCTACAACTATTCCATTAATGCGTTATAGATTATATCAATATGTAATTATTATCAATCATTTTAAAGATGAATTGTTTTTGTGTGAGAATACAATAAATGGTTTAGAAAGTGATGTGTTGAAAGTTGAAAGTTTAATTAAAAGTAAAAATGTTCCTTTGTTTCCGTTTACAATTAAAGGTGAAGAAACAAGCAACATGAATGATGAAGCATATATGCAAATGGTTAAGAAAGGAATACAAAGTTGTTATAGGGGAGATGTGTTTCAAATCGTTATCAGTCGTAGGTTTCAGCAAAATTTTACGGGAGATGAATTTAATGTGTACAGAGCATTACGAAGTATTAATCCATCACCTTATTTGTTCTTTTTTGATTATGGTGATTATAAGTTAATGGGTTCATCTCCCGAAAGTCAATTAATTATAAAAAATAATAATGCAATAGTGCACCCAATTGCTGGAACGTATAAACGTACAGGTAACGATGAGATTGATAAGCAAGAAACCAAACGTTTATTGGAAGATGCAAAAGAAAATGCAGAGCATGTAATGTTGGTTGATTTAGCAAGAAATGATTTAAGTAGAATTTGTGATGAAGTGAAAGTAAATTATTATAAACAAGTGCATTATTATAGTCATGTAATTCATTTAGTAAGTGAGGTTGTTGCAAAAGTTAAAGAAAACAGTAATCCGTTTTTATTATTGGCAAAAACCTTTCCTGCAGGCACTTTAAGCGGTGCTCCTAAATTTAAAGCCATGCAGTTGATTGATGAGTTTGAACCAACTAACAGAAGTTATTATGGTGGTGCTTTAGGTTTTGTTGGTTTTGATGGAAGTTGTAATCATGCCATTATGATAAGAACTTTTTTAAGCAAGAATAATACTTTGTTTTATCAAGCTGGTGCGGGTGTTGTAGCAGCAAGCAAACCCGAAAATGAATTGGAAGAAGTGAACAATAAATTAGGAGCATTGAAAAAAGCTATCAGCCTTGCAATTGAATTATAAATGATAAACTATAAATGATAAAAGAATGAAAATTTTAATATTCGATAATTATGATTCATTTACTTACAACCTTGTTCATTTAGTTGAAAAAATTTTAAATGAAAAAGTTGAAGTATTTAGAAACAATGAAATTGCATTAGAAGAAGCAAAAAAATATGATAAAATTATTTTATCTCCCGGACCAGGTATTCCAAGCGAAGCGGGTTTGTTATTGCCGTTAATAAAAGAATATGCTTCAACAAAACCTATACTGGGCGTGTGTTTGGGGCATCAGGCAATTGGCGAAGCATTTGGTGGAACGCTAACAAATTTATCAACCGTATTTCATGGAGTAGCAACAAAAATACAAATCGGAAATCGAAAATCGGAAGTTGAAAAAAATAATAATTCACAATTCTCCATTCACCATTCACGATTGGGTTTGTTTAATAATTTACCGTGTGAGATTGAAGTTGGTCGTTATCATAGTTGGGTAGTTGATAAAAATAATTTTCCTGATGAATTAGAAATTACAGCTGAAGATGATAATGGTTTTATTATGGCATTGCAACATAAAACGTTTGATGTGCAAGGTGTACAATTTCATCCGGAAAGTGTGTTAACGCCCAATGGTGAAACAATTATGAGAAATTGGTTAAAGAAATAAAAATAATATCATTCCGAATAAAGTGAGGAATCTCTTATGTATAAAGATATTTCACTTTGCTCTCCATTACAAAAGAAAACAGGGCTATGAAAAAAATATTGCAACATTTATTTGAACATAAAACTTTAAGCAAACAACAAGCTTACGAAACATTAATAAACATAAGCAAAGGCTTGTATAACGAATATGAAGTTACTTCATTTATGACGGTTTACTTAATGCGTACCATTACAATTGAAGAACTGCAAGGTTTTTGTAATGCATTGTTGGAATTGTGTGTAAAGATTGATTTATCAGATTATCAAACAATGGATATTGTTGGAACTGGTGGAGATGGAAAAGATACTTTTAATATTTCTACACTTAGTTGTTTTATAGTTGCGGGTGCAGGGCAAAAAGTTGCAAAGCATGGTAATTACGGTGCATCAAGTGTAAGTGGTGCAAGTAATGTAATGGAGCAATTAGGTTATAAGTTTAAGAATGATGCTACACAATTAAAAAAAGAAATTGAAGAAGCAAATATTTGTTTCTTACATGCACCATTATTTCATCCTGCATTAAAAACGGTAGGCACTATAAGAAAAAATTTAGGTATAAGAACATTTTTTAATATGTTAGGGCCAATGATAAATCCTGCTTCCCCTAATTATCAATTGGTTGGTGTATATAATTTAGAAATGGCAAGAATTTATAATTATCTGTTACAGCAAACAAATCGTTCGTTTACTATTATTCATTCGTTAGATGGATATGATGAAATTTCTTTAACCAACGATACTAAAGTAATTACGAATGAGGGAGAAAAAATAATGACCCCGCAACAATTGGGAAAAAGAATAGTTGAAGCAAAAGATATTTACGGTGGAAGCACTATTGAAGAAGCAGCAAAATTATTTTCAACCATTATACAAGGTAAAGGCAGTTGGGCACAAAATGCAGTGGCACTGGCAAATGCAGCAATGGCGTTGTTTTGCACAGGAAATTATAAAACATATAACGATGCTTACAACGTGGCTGTTGAAAGTTTAGAAAGTGGTAAAGCTTATAACTGTTTGAAAAAATTAATTGAATTGCAATAATTATTTTATTATTAAGAATCTGATTTTATGAATTATAACTTCTTTGTTTATATTATGACTAACATACACAAATCTGTATTATATGCAGGTGTTACAAATGACTTGCAAAGAAGAGTATATCAGCATACTGAAAATTCTAAAAATAATAAGAAAACATTTGCAGGAAAATATAATTGTATTTATTTATTGTATTGGGAAAGGTATCAATACATACAACATGCAATTGAAAGAGAAAAACAAATAAAAGGCTGGACAAGGGCTAAGAAGATTGAATTAATAAAATCAATTAACCCTGAAATGAATTTTTTAAATTACGAGTTAGAGTAAACAGAGCAGATGTTTCGCTACGCTCAACATGACAGAAAATAAATGTCATTCTGAGCGTAGCGAAGAATCTGGCTTTAAAAATTGAATTACATGAATATTCTTGATACCATTATTGCAAAAAAAAGAATAGAAGTTGCTGAACGAAAAAAACAAACTTCTATTCAACAGTTAGAAAAAGGGAAATTCTTTACAAACAAAACGCTTTCTTTAAAACAATTTCTGTTAGATGAAAACCGAACAGGAATTATTGCAGAATACAAACGTAAATCGCCAAGTAAAGGCATTATTAATAATCATTCATCAGTTCAAGTAGTTACTACTGCTTATGCAAAATATGCTTCGGGAATTTCTGTTTTAACTGATGAAGAATTTTTTGGAGGTAGTTTAAATGATCTACTGGCAGCAACTATTAATGAACTGCCTTTGCTTAGAAAAGATTTTATGATTGATGAATATCAAATTATAGAAGCAAAAGCAAATGGTGCAGATGTTATATTACTTATAGCTGCTTGCCTTTCTGCAAAACAAATAAAAAATTTTTCTGTGTTAGCTAAAGCAATTGGGTTAGAAGTTTTATTAGAAATTCATAACGAAGAAGAATTGAATCATATTTGCGATGAGGTTGATTTTGTAGGCGTAAACAACAGAAATCTTAAAACTTTTGAAGTAAATATTCAAACATCATTACAACTTATTCAAAAAATTCCTACCAATAAAATAGCAATTACAGAAAGCGGCATTAATAATGTAGATTCCATTGTAACTTTACGAAATGCAGGGTTTAAAGGCTTTTTAATTGGCGAAAATTTTATGAAAGAAAATAATCCTGCTATTGCATTTGAAAATTTTGTTCAACAACTTAAAACCAAGTTGGCATGAGAGTTAAAGTGTGTGGAATGACTAATGTTGAGCAAGTACAGCAACTTAATAAACTAAATGTTGAGTTCTGCGGATTTATTTTTTATGCAAAAAGCAAACGTTATGTATTAAATCATTTATCTGCATCTTCCATAAAAAAAATAAAAGGAAAAATTAATAAAGTAGGTGTTTTTGTAAATGCTAATGAAGATGATATTTTAAAAACAGTTGATGATTGCGGATTATATTTAGTGCAATTGCATGGAGATGAAACGCCCAAGCAATGCGAAAAAATTTCAAGCTATATTACTACCATTAAAGCATTTAGGCTTAGTGAAAATGAAAATATTTTATGGAAGATAAAAGATTACATAGATGTGTGCGATATGTTTTTGTTTGATACAAAAGGAGCAGATTATGGTGGAACAGGAAAACAATTTAACTGGAATATTTTAAACGATTTAAATATTGATAAACCATTTTTTTTAAGTGGAGGAATTGGCCCCAATGATATTGAGAATTTGAAAGAATTTTCGAAAAAGCCGGCAGCAAAAAACTTGTTGGCTGTAGATATTAACAGCAAATTTGAAATTTCTTATGGGGTAAAAGATATTAATTTGATAGAAAAATTCGTTAATAGTGTTAAGAACATATAAAATGAAGTTTTTTTTGTTATCAGGCATGGCTCTAATGTCTATTTATGCTGTTGCACAACAGCCTAAAGATTCTTTGCCTGTTAGTAAAGAAAAAATTGAATTTTATAAGAACTACAGCGAATATTTAATAAAAACTAAAGGCAATAAACCTAAAAATTCTATTGATAGTTCTGTTTATTTTCCGCAAATAAAACAGGTTGTTCAACCAACGGTAAAATCAAATTTCCCTTCTGAAGAAATTACAGGCACTGTACAATCAGGTTATAAAAAATCAGTTGAAATTGCTCCGGGCAAACCTCAAAAAATAAAAAAAGAAGTTGCTATTGTTCAGCATGAAGAAATAAAACCTTCAATTGTTCAAGAGGTAAAAGAAAACCAAACAACGGTTCCTAAACAAGTAAAATTTATTTTCGATTCAACTAAAACAAGTGTTGCTAAAATTACGGTTGATAGTTCTGTTTATCTTCCTAAAACACAACAAAAAATTTCACCAACAATAAAAACTAATTTACCTGCCGAAGAAATTACAGGTACTGTAAAATCGGGTTATAAAAAATCGTATGAAATACTTCCGGGCAAACCTCAAAAAAAAGTAGATACATTATTACCTGTAAAACTTGATAATCTTCAACAAAAAGAAATTTCTGAAACAATACAACCAACAACAACTTCCGCCAATATTCCATTTAAAAAATTTGAATTTAAAGAACAACCTGTTGCAAAAAACCCGAGTGCCTTTGTAGATACAACACAAATTAAAACAGGTATGGATGTTGAAATAATTAGCACCGATTTAGAATCGAAACAAATTAAAGGAACATTATTACCTGATGATAAAAACAATTTAATTATTCCTGCAAAACATGTTGAGCAAATAAATAATACAGTACAACAACAAGTAACAACTTCTGCAAATATTCCGTTTAAAAAATTTGAATTTAAAGAACAGCCTGTTGTAAAAAATCCGAGTGCCTTTGTAGATACAACGCAAATTAAAACAGGCATGGATGCTGAAATAATTGGAACTGATTTATTGTCAAAACAAATTACAGGAACCTTATTGCCTGATGATAAAAACAATTTAATTATTCCTGCAAAGCCCGTTGAAAAAACAATTACTGCAACACCAAATCAAACAAATAATAATAATCAAATTAAAACACAAACACCTGCAACACCTGTAAATGTTGATTTAAAACAAGTAAGCGGAGATTATTTTAATACATATTCTTTACCTCCTGCACAAGAAAAAAATAATAACACAATTACAGATAATAACAACAGCAATTATGTAGATCCGTTTGCAAACTATACAATACCCAATGCAAAAACTAATTATAAATCTCAATATTTAGTGCAAGGTGCAACTTTACCAAAAACAGTAATAGAGCCACTTTCGCCAGATTCTATTAGAAATAAATTTATTGAAGACAGTCTAAATCATTTGCGTGTTTACGATTCAATTAAAAATGCAAACGATCAACAGCAACAAATAAATAATACTGCACAACAAAATTCTTATCAATCAAATTATACAAACACGTATCAGCAATCTTCTAATTATAATTATGCAAATAATGGAGATGCTTCACAAAATATTGCGTTTCATTTTTATCTTACACAAACAGGCCGTTACAGTGTAAGTTTTTCAAATAATTATTTTTATTTAAATGTAGATGAACGGGGTGTAGTAAAAGATTACGGATTAATTAATAACGGATATATTACTAAAGGAATACCCGATGGCAAACCAATACATGCAGGTAATTTGTATGTTGGTTATAGCAATAATAATTTGATTAATAATATTGCTGGTGTTGATATTTCTTATGCATTTGACGGACGAATAAATAAAGTTGGTAACACTTACATAAATTATAATTACGAAGGCGTAATGGAAAAAGTAGGCAGTGTAAATATTACATACAACAGCAATTTTTCTGTATATCGTTTTGGCCCATTTGGAATTATTTATGATAGTTATGGCAAAGTATTAGGTGTTGATGAAAACAGAGGATTGATAATTTTTAATAAATAAATTTTTAACAGATTTAAATTACCGTGCGTTATGATTAATGTGATGATGCCCGCAAACAAAGGCACATATCAACAACCCGATATTTTTGGATATTATGGAAAATTTGGTGGAGCATACATTCCGGAAATGCTGCATAAAAATGTTGAAGAATTACAAAATAATTACCTGAATATTATTTACGAAAGCAGCTTTCAGAAAGAGTTTCAGCAGTTGTTGAAAGATTATGTAGGAAGACCAACACCTTTATATTTTGCACAACGTTTAAGTAAATTACACAATACAAATATTTATCTTAAAAGAGAAGATTTGTGTCATACTGGTGCCCACAAAATAAATAACACTATTGGGCAAATTTTATTGGCACAACGTTTAGGAAAGAAAAGAATTATTGCAGAAACAGGAGCGGGGCAGCATGGTGTTGCAACTGCAACGGTTTGTGCATTAAAAGGTATAGAATGTATTGTGTATATGGGCGAAAAAGATATTGAAAGGCAAGCACCCAATGTTGCACGTATGAAAATGTTAGGTGCAAAAGTTATTCCTGCTAAAAGCGGAAGCAAAACATTAAAAGATGCAACTAATGAAGCTATAAGAGATTGGATAAATAATCCTAACGATACGCATTATATTATAGGAAGTGTTGTTGGCCCGCATCCTTATCCCGATATGGTTGCACGTTTTCAAAGTATCATCAGCGAAGAAATTAAAAAACAATTAAAAGAAAAAAATAATATAGAAATACCTACACATGTAATTGCTTGTGTTGGCGGAGGTAGTAATGCAGCAGGTGCATTCTATCATTTTTTAGATAATATGTCTGTTCAATTAATTGCAGTTGAAGCAGCAGGCTGCGGTATTAATAGCGGGCAAAGTGCAGCTACTACTCAATTAGGTAAGCCGGGTATTTTGCACGGAAGTAAAAGTATTGTTATGCAAACAGAAGATGGCCAGGTTATAGAGCCACACAGTGTTTCAGCAGGGTTAGATTATCCGGGTATTGGTCCGCTGCATGCACATTTGTTTGAAAGCGGTAGAGCAAAATTTTTAAGTGCAACTGATGATGAAGCTTTAAATGCTGCGTTTGAATTAGCAAAATTAGAAGGCATTATTCCTGCATTAGAAAGTGCTCATGCATTGGCAGCATTGCATCAAATAAAATTTAAAATGAACGATACTGTAATAGTTTGTTTAAGTGGGAGAGGAGATAAAGATTTAGCAACCTACATGAAAGTATTAGATATTTAATGGAACAACAATTTACTTTACGAAATGCAACAATAAACGATTCTGCATTTTTTTACGATGTTAAGAAAACAGTATTAAAAAAATACATTGAAGAAATTTGGGGATGGAATGAAACATTTCAAATAAAATTTCATGAAGAAAATTTTCATGTTAATGAAACAAAAATTATTGAACTAAACCATCAACCCATTGGAACTGTTGAGGTAAAAGAAGATGATGAAAGAATTTTTCTTTGCAGTTTATATATTTTACCGCTATATCAAAACAAAAAAATAGGAAGTACAATTTGCAAAATATATATGCACAAAGCAGAAAAAGAAAAGAAAATAATTTGCTTGGAAGTATTGAAATTAAATGTTAATGCACAAAGGCTATATTTAAACTTAGGGTTTACACAAACAGAAAAAAATGAAACAAAATATTTTATGTTTAAAAATTTTTTAGCCGTTGTTAGTGTTTAGCAAACCCGCCAACAACCATTATAACTTCAAGTAATTTTATTTTATACATACTTTTGTAAAACGAGTTGTAATGTTGGTGAAGAACACCAACATTGGCGTGAAAATAATTTTTATCTGAATACTGTTTTGCAAAAAAAATAAAATATGAAACCAAACGGAAACACAGTTCAAGAAATCCTTAATAATGTTCCTGAAGATAGAAAAGAGGCATTTAATAATTTACATAATGTAATAGTAAAAAACTTACCAAAAGGTTTTGAAGCAGCCATAAGTTATGGCGGGCTTGGTTATGTAGTTCCGCACTCAATTTACCCTTCGGGATATCATTGCAAGCCAAGTGAGCCATTGCCTTTTGCCGGAATATCTTCTCAAAAAAATTCTGTAAACTTTTATCACATGGGAATATATTCTGACCCTAAGTTGTTTAATTGGTTTGTGTCTGAATATCCTAAGTATAGTAAACAAAAATTAGATATGGGCAAGAGTTGTATTCGCTTCAAAAAAATGGACGAAATTCCTTTTGATTTAATTGGAGAATTAATGAAAAAAATGAGCGTTAAACAATGGATAAATATTTATGAAAACAATTTGAAAAGGTAAATAACGAATCGTTAATAAGCTAATTACTCTCCTTGTTCTTGGTCTTGGTCTTCGCCAACAATGATTACAGTACAGACAATTAAATTTAAATTTATACATATTTTTATAAAACGAGTTGTAATGTTGGTGAAGAACACCAACATTGGCGTGAAAATGATAAAAAACAATGAAATTTTTCTTCATTACATTTTTAGGGTTATTTGTAAATAACATTTTGTATTCGCAAATAAATGATTCAACATTAGAAGTAAGAATTAGTTTGTTAGAGAAATCCGACAATTTATTTGATAAAAATAAATTAATAGATGTAGGAATTTCATTTATAAATCATTCAAGCAAAAATATTTTCATACCAAAGTTTGGGTATGAAGCTTTCAATTTTTTAACCCTATTTGAAAAAAATAAATCCAATTGGATAGATATGAGTTACTATAAAGTTGAATTATTTAATGACATAAATAAAATATTTAGTGAATACTATGATTCAATGGGGAATAAACATATAGCCCATAAAAATATAGGTAAGCCAATTAATCATGAAAACGAAATAACTTTTTTTTACAAGAAACGTAATCAAGGAACTCTTGCAGAACAGAATAAAATTTTAGCAACATGGCTCGTAAATAGTCGATATTCTGAAATCTGGT
>JAFDXY010000010.1 GCA_018267725.1 Bacteroidota bacterium | reverse complement strand
ATTGCAGTACAACAATAGCCAACAAGCTGCGGTAGATGTAAGCAATTTAGCCACCGGTATGTATGTACTGAAAATAAGCAACGGAGAAAAAACAGTACAAAAGAAAATATTGGTGCAGCATTAATGAAACTTATACCATTTCTTATTCAAAAAATATTATATGCTCATAAAAACATGTTTAATATTTCTTGCCTTTCAATCAATTTACACGGCTAAAAGCCAAATAACCAAAGGCAACTGGATGGTTGGGGGTAATGCAGGTTTTATTACAGAGCATGAAACCAGCCAGTCTCTTAATCTCGATAATAAAACATTAATCATCCAAGCATCTCCGGATATAGGTTATTTTTTTGCCGATAAATTTGCAGCAGGATTAAAAATGAATATTAACTCTTCCAGAACAACATATACAGTAAATGGCAGCCCCAGCACCAACAGAGCCTCTGCGTATGGAATATCGCCTTTTGCACGCTATTATTTCTTACCTGCTAAAAACGAAAGAGTTAATCTTTTTGCAGAAACTGATTATCAATATTCGCATAGTTTTACAACAAGCGACTCGCAATCCGGAATTCTTATTTCTGCCGGTCCCGTTATTTATTTTAATAGTAGCGTAGGCATAGAATTTACTTTAAATTATCAATATATGAGTGAAGCTAAACTAAAGCCGGCAACCAACGCTTTTTTCGTTGGTGTTGGTCTGCAAGTTCATTTAATAAAATAATATTCTTATGAAGATATTCTTATTCTTATTTATATTTCCAATAGTAGTTTATGCCCAAAAAGATACTACCGCTCGCCCAGATATTTCAAAAATTTCAATAGATGATATTAAATGGATGAAAGCCGAAGAAAGCAGTTTTTGGTTTTATTATAAGCCAACACATTACCTTTTTAAGAATAGCGATTTTGAAACAATTAGCCTTGAAAACGGCAATGTTTTAGCTTACATTTATGGCTTGGATGCTTATGTATTATTGCAAGATTATAATACAACTAAACCTAATACGGAGCAACCTGTAACATTGGCAAGTACAGGTAACAGTATTTTAATAAGAACCGTAAGAGGCAAAGGATTCTGGATTTTTGATAAAGGGATAAATGCCGACCCATTAAAGCAATTGTATATAAATACAAAAGAGCGGGTTTATTTTTCAGAAAAATAAATAGGAAATATTGGGTATAAAAGAAGAAGATTTTAAATATGGTCTGCTCAGTACAGCTATAAGTGTTGTATCTGAATAAAAACATTTATTATAACTCACTTCAACACCACAGCACTCAATGCAGGCAGATGAACTTTTATTTTGTATTTTTTAGAAGATTTATCCATTAATTCTGTTTTAATATCGGGATTATACACATCTCCTGTTCCCCAAAAATTTTTACTATCGCTATTAAAAATTTCTTTCCATTTATTTTTTCCGTGAACATAAATTTCCCAATTATTATGTACAACAATTGTCATATTTAAAATAATCAACACATCATCTTTTGACTTTTTGCCTTTGCGTTTATAAACTATTATACTTTCACTTCTATGGTTTAAATCAATCCATTCAAAACCTTCGGTATTAAATTGGTTTTGATATAATGCAGGTTCGCTTTTATATAATTCATTTAATTTTTGTACACAGTATTTCATTCCGCCATGACTAACAAAATCTAATAAATTCCATTGTAATTCACTTTTATAATTCCACTCGTTTGTTGCAGCAAATTCATTTCCCATGAACAACAATTTTGCTCCGGGATGCGTAAACATATAACTATACAATAACCTAAGATTAGCAAATTTCTGCCATTCATCTCCGGGCATTTTATATAACATTGGGCTTTTGCCATGTACTACTTCATCATGGCTTAAAGGCAACATAAAATTTTCATCGTAAAAATACATCATGCTAAACGTAAATTCATCTTGATGAAATTGACGGAAATAATTATCTTTTTTAAAATACCGCAGTGTATCGTGCATCCAACCCATCATCCATTTCATTCCAAAACCTAAACCATCTTCAAAAGTTGGCCTGCTTATTTTAGGCCAGTCTGTTGCTTCTTCGGCAATGGTTTGTATATCCGGAAAATCTCTATATAAAGTTTCGTTCAAATCTTTTATAAAAGCAATGGCTTCTAAGTTTCCGTTGCCACCAAATTCATTCGGTTCCCACTCTCCTTCTTTCCGGCTATAATCTAATCGTAGCATAGATGAAACTGCATCAACTCTTAATCCATCTGCATGAAATTGTTCACACCAAAATCTTGCACTGCTTATTAAAAAACTTTTTACTTCACCGCGTTTATAATTAAATATATAAGAATTCCAATCTGGATGAAAGCCTTTACGCATATCTGCATACTCATAAGTATGTGTTCCATCAAACATATATAAACCGTGTGCATCGTAAGGGAAATGTGAAGGCACCCAATCAAGAATAACGCCAATATTATTTTGGTGAAATGCATCTACCATTGCAGCAAATGCTTGCGGATTGCCGAAGCGTGAAGTAGGTGCAAAAAAACCGGTACCTTGATAGCCCCAGCTTCCATCAAATGGATGCTCCATTACGGGCATAAATTCTACATGTGTAAAGCCCATTTGTTTTACATAAGCAACTAAACGTTCTGTTATTTGTTGGTATGTGTTGTATGATTCTTCATCGTTTTTATCTGGCCGCATCCAACTTGCTAAATGAACTTCATACACAGAAAACGGAGATGATAAGGAGTTGAATTTTTTTCTGTTCTTCATCCAATCTTTATCATTCCAATTGTAATTTGTTTGCCATGTAATAGATGCTGTGTGAGGGCGTTTTTCCCAATAATGTGCAAAAGGGTCTCCTTTATCTAATTTTGATTTTTTGTATCCGTGAATATGATATTTATATGCTTCGCCTGCATGAACATTGGGAATAAAACCTTCCCAAATGCCTGAATTATCTAAACGTACTTTTAATTTATGTGCAGTTTTATTCCATTTATTAAAATGCCCTGTAACACTTACCTGTGTTGCATTTGGTGCCCATACGGCAAAATAAGTTCCCCAAGTGTTTAATACTTCAATTTGTTTATTGCCAAATAATTTGTATAAATTGTAATGTGTTCCGTTCTGAAAATTTTGTATGTCTTCATCTGTAAATAAACTATAATTCCAAACAGGTTGTTTTGTTTCAACAAAATGAATATCCTCATATTTTTTTAGAGGTATCTTTTTTTGTATTTTTTTTGATGGCATTTGTTTAAATATTCTACTGAATGAAGTTAGCAATTTTATACTGCATTTTTTCTTTTGCAAGAAAAAGCAATAAAAAACTCAAGAACTTATGTTAGGAAACATTTGCTCTTGAGTTTTAGTTTTTTTTATTCTTAATTAAATAAAGCCGAAATATAAATATACTTAATTTTTAATATTTTGCCGGAGTTCCGGGTTTAGGAATTGCGTTTTTAATAAATTTTCTTAAGTTGTCATTAGCTTTTACTAAATCTTCTTTACGCAAATACATCATGTGGCCGCTTTTGTAACCTTCCCAACTCATTCTGTTTTTTAATTTTCCTGTTGGATCTATTTGCCACATATTATATTGTGCATTAAAGTAATCACAAGCTCCATCAAAATATCCGGATTGTACTAACAAATGCATGTAAGGGTTTTCTGCCATTGCTTTTCCAAGATTGTATCCTGTTCTATCATTTGTTCTATCCCAAGGATAAACAGAACCAAATAAATTATAACTTAAATCTGTTTTATATCCTAATTCATCTCTTAAATAAATATTCATGGCAGGCATGAATGAATGTTCCCATGATGAAAGTTCAGCATTATAATCAGGCCCTTCACCCGCATCTTTTCTATCAATACCTAAATAGCGAGAATCTAATCTGCCCACTGTATAACCTCTATCGCGTAGTAATTCTTTCCAAAAATAATTTGTAGAAATAACCATATTGTTTTCTGAAACTACTTTTTCAGATAAGCCTGTGTATTTGGCATATTTGGCAACCATTTCTTTTCTTTTTTCGGCAGGTAAAGAACCGCCTTTTGTAATGGCAGGAAGTAATTCATCTACCGCAAATTTTTCTACTTCGTGCAAATATTCGGTTAAATCTCTTTTTTGAAAATCGCTACTTAAAGCTTTGTGATACCATGCTGTTGCAGCATAATAAGGAACAATTAATGCTGATGCAACAGGCCCGTTTCTATCAATTCCTAAATCTGTTGGAGAAACTAAAATAACACCATTAATATACATCCATTGTGCATCTTGTAATTCTAATGCAAGCCCTGATACTCTTGTAGTTCCATAACTTTCTCCTATTAAAAATTTAGGAGATGCCCAACGTTTGTGTTTGCTTACAAAAGAATTTATCCATGCTGCTAAATATTTAATATCAGGATACACTCCATAAAATTTTTGAGCAACACCTTCTTTAATTAAAGGGCGAGAGAAACCTGTATTTACAGGATCTATATATACAATATCTGCAATATCTAAAATTGAGTTGGGGTTATCTTTCATTCCGTAAGGTTGCACAGGATAACCTTCATCATCAACCTTTAAAATACGTGGGCCTGTATAACCAATTTCCATCCAAACAGAAGGTGTGCCCGGGCCGCCGTTAAATGATATAACTAATGGCCTACTTTCTTTGTCTTTAATATCATTTCTTTCATAATAAGTATAAAAAACATTTGCAATTGCTTGGTTGTCTGCATCTAAAACCGGTGATGTGCCTGCAATGGCAGTGTATGAAACTCTTTCTCCTTTTATGGTTACTTCATTTTTTACAGTAACCGTAGAATCTGTTTTCATGTTTACTCTGGCGGGTGCAGCAGTTGTAGATGGAGTAGCATTTGCTGCTTCGGGTGGCCTACCCTGCCTTTGTTGTGCAAAAGCACTATTTACTATTATTCCAATAGCAAAAAATAAATAAATTTTTTTCATAAGCAATATGTGTTAATGTGTTTAATATGGGTTTTAAAACTAATACAATTAAAGAAATTGGATAAATTATTTATATAAACAACAAAATCAGAAGAAAGAAATATTATTAGTTATTGTTCTTTTAACTAATTTTTAAACTGTTTAATTAGTTTTATAAAGTTTGTTTATGGAATTTGCACTCCATTGCATCTCACCAAAAAATTAACCAACATACATGAAAAAACTACTGCTGCTAAATGCTTTTGTTTTGCTGTATTTATTTTCAACGGCACAAAAAGCTACCATTAAAGGCACTGTAACAGATACTTTAAACAATCAAAACCTTAAAAATGCTGTAATAAGTTTATTACGCAGTAAAGATTCTGTTTTATATAAATATGCTCGCACCAACGAAGCGGGTAAGTTTGAATTAAATAATCTTGCTGCAGGAAATTATATTATAAGAGTTTCGTATCCGAATTATGTGGTGTTTATGGATGCGTTAAGTTTATCTGATACTTCAAACCTAACTTTTAATCAACTTCCTTTAATTACAAAAGCCAAATTATTAGAAGAAGTAATTGTAAAACAAAAAATTTCGCCTATACGAATGAAGGGTGATACTTTAGAATTTTTAGCAGATAGTTTTAAAGTAAAAGAAGGTGCCAATGTAGAAGATTTATTAAAAAAATTCCCGGGTTTTACAGTAAACAGTAAAGGAGAAATAACGGCACAAGGCCAGCAAGTACAAAAAGTTTTGGTTGATGGAGATGAATTTTTTGGAGACGACCCAACCTTAGCCACACAAAATATTAATGCCAGAGATGTTGCAAAAGTGCAAGTGTTTGATAAAAAAAGTGATCAAGCAACATTAACGGGAATTGATGACGGACAAAAACAAAAAACATTAAATCTTGTTTTAAAAGATGATGCCAAAAAAGGATATTTTGGTAAAGCCGAAGCAGGTACCGATTTTGATAAATATTATCAAGGAAAAATAACTGCCAACAAATTTACCAGCACTTCAAAAATGGGTGGTTATATAACTGCAGACAGAACCGGAAGAAATAATATGAGTTGGAATGAAATGCAAGATTTTGGAAGTCTTAATACAACTATTATGGATGGGGGTGGAATTATGATATTTTCTGAAGGAGATGATTTTAATAATTATAACCAACAAGGTGTTCCTGAAAATTTAGTTGCTGCTTTTATGTATAATAAAAAGTTTGGAAAATATAAAAACAATACAACCAACAACTATACCTACAAACATCAAAACCTTGCAGGAGAAAGCACAACCAATACACAATATATTTTACCCGATACGGTTTATTACAACAATCAATCAAACCATTTCAACAATTCAAAATGGATGCAAAGTTTTAATACAAAAAACGAGTTTAATATAGATTCTTCAAACACCATTACTGTAAATGCAAAAGGTGCATGGGGGCAAAGCAATAGTTATTCTCTTTTCAACAGTGCTTATTTATCAAGCAGTTTACAAAAAGTAAATACTTCAAACAGAACCAATACTTCTTCAGGAAATAAAAACGATCAGAAAGCAGATATTTTTTATACACATAAATTTAATAAAGCAGGCACAAGAGTTTTAACTTTAAATGCAACTTATACTAACAATAACAACAACAGCGAAGGCTTTTTATATAGTGAAACAGATTTTTATAAAAACGGAATAATTAATTCAACACAAATTGTAGATCAAAGAAAAACAAACACATCTACCGGAAGTAATTTACAAGGTTTAGTAAGTTATACAGAACCCATATCAAAAAAAGTTTCACTTAATTTAAATTATACAATTAACGGAAATACAAGCGAGCAAGATGTTAGAACTTATGAAAAAAGAAATGGCAAATACGATTCGTTAAACCTTTTATACAGCAATCATTACAAATTTATTAATACATCTAACCGAGGCGGTTTTACATTAAATTATAATACTAAAAAAATTAATGGAAGAATTGGTTTAGCCGTGCAAGATTTAGTTTTAAAACAAACTAATATTTATAAAGATTCTTCTATGCAAAGAAATTTTACCAACTTTTTCCCTACTGCCAGCTTTCGTTATAAATATTCTTCATCGGGCAATTTTTCAATTAATTATGATGGAAGAACCAACCAACCTTCTCTTTATCAATTACAACCCATTGCCAACAATAGCGACCCTTTAAATATTATAATAGGAAACCCTTATTTAAAGCCATCTTTCACACATAATATTAATTTTAATTTTGGAGATTTTAAGGTAATTACTAAAAGAAATATTTATGGTTACGGCGGTTTTAATTTAACACAAAATGCTTTTGCCAATAAAAGTATTGTAGATAGTTTGGGAAGAACTACCACACAAACCGTAAATGTAAACGGAAACTATAATGGCTATTTTGGTATTAGTTATGGCAGAACAATTGAAAAAATAGGTTTAGAAATAAACTTAAGACCAAATTTAAACATTAACAGAAATATTAATTTTATAAACGGATTAGAAAATATTACAAAAAGTTATAATGCAGGTTTACAGTTTAGACTAAGTAAAAGTGAAGAAAAAAAGTACGATGTTTCAGTAAGTTACAATCCTAATTTCAATCATTCAACCTCATCGGTTAATACCACTGCCATTACAGAATATTGGACACATACCATTTCAAGCGATATAAATTATAAATTTCTTAAAGGCTTTATATTAAATTCTGATATTAATGCCAACTTTCGCCAAAAACTAAATGTAGCAGATAATAAAAACAATAGCATTGTTTGGAATGCATCGGTTGAAAAAAGAATTTTAAAGAAAAAAGATATTGCATTAATTATTTCTGTAAACGATATTTTAAATCAAAACATTGGCTTTAATAGAAACATAAGCAGCAACTTTATTTCAGAAAATACCTATACTACTGTACAACGATATTTCTTATTTTCTATAAGATGGAAATTTGCAAAAAATAAAAAAGTAAACGAAGATTTTGAAGATTAATTCCTTAAAACATTTATCATGAAAAAACTATTAATAATATTTTTCTTTTTAATAAGCATTGCCCCAACAAAGGCACAACAAATATTTTTAAATTATGGAAAAATTGAATTTGAAAGAAAATTAAATGTACATAAAGAAATGGAAGGCGATAGTTGGTTAGATAATATGAAAGATAAAATACCACAATATGCCACTACTTATTTTAACCTGTATTTTAAAGATGGAAAAACATTATATGAAAAAGGAAAAGATAGCGATGTAAAAAATTCTTTTTTTGGAAATGATGACAGTGGTAATGATGATATTATTTATACCGACCTTAATCAACAAACTTTTGTAAAAAAACAATCGGTGTTTGAAGAAACTTATTTACTAAGCGATAGTATTAGAAAAGTTGAATGGAAAATTACCAATGATACCAGAGATATTGCAGGTTTTGAATGCCATAAAGCAGTTGGTAAAATTTTAGATTCGGTTTATATTATTGCTTTTTATACAGATCAAATTACAACAAGTGGTGGGCCTTTATCTTATTGCAATTTACCCGGAATGGTTTTAGGCGTTGCCATACCAAGATGCAACCTAACCATTTTTGCAACTAAAGTAGAATTGGTAGAACCCAAGCCAGATAAGCTTGTGCCGCCACCTGCAAAAAGTAAAATGAAAAAAGTAAATTATCCAACCTTATTAACTACACTACAAAATAGTATTAAAGATTGGGGTAATTATGGAAGAAAAAGAGTAATAAACTTTATGTTGTAATTATTTTAACTGAAGCACCCACATGGTTTGTGCAGGAATAGAAAACGTTTGCAATAATTTATTGCCTGTTGTTATTTCTATTGCAGAACTAAAATTTTTTGTTCTTTCTGTATAATTACTAAAAGAAATATTTTTTGCATCTTTATCTGTATTCATTACACACATAATTGTATTTTTTTCATCATATCTAAAATAAACATACAACCCATTGCTTGGTATATATTGCATTAATTTTCCTGTACGCAATGCACTTGTTTGTTTGCGGTAATCAGCTAAAATTTTAGTGTATTGTTGCACATTTTTTTCATCTGCAGTTAAGCCATTTCCTGTAAAAGCATTTTTCTTATCTCCTTTCCATCCACCCGGAAAATCTAAACGAACATCACCATCGTGAGGGTAACTTTTTCCACCCATTAAAATTTCTGTACCGTAATACAGTTGCGGAATTCCACGTGTGGTAAACAACCAAGCCAAACCCATTTTTTGTTTGGCAACGCTACTATCAACAACAGAATAAAAACGAGACATATCGTGGTTATCTAAAAAAACTAAATTGGTTAAAGGATGTTCATATAAAAAATCTAAACTCATTGTATTATATAAACTGTTTACACCATTTTGTTGCGTTAATGCAGGCTGAATACCTTTAAATAAAATTTCAAAATCAATAGCACCGGTTAAGTTGCTTTTATATTTTGTATTAAGTTTATTAACTGTAAAATATGCTTGGTTGGGTATGCCTTCACACCAATTCTCTCCTACCATTGTAATGTTGGGATATTCGTCTGTTAATGCTTTATTGCATCTATTCATAAAATCTAAATCAACATACTTGTAAGTATCAATTCTCCACCCATCAACACCAAATTTTTCAACACACCAAATGGCATGTTGAATTAAGAAGTTGGCTACATAAGGGTTTGATTGATTTACATCGGGCATTTCTTTAGTAAACCAACCATCTGCCATTTGTTTTTTATCTTTTTCAGAAGCATACGGGTCAAAAAAAACTTGCTCTTTATAATTAGGTTGCGTAAAAGTTGGCCATTGATGAATCCAATCTTTACTTGGCGGATCTTGTTGCATCCAATGCCATAAACCAACATGATTATACACTGCATCTTGCATTAATTTCATTCCACGTTTGTGCAATTCATCACTTAATTTTAAATATGCTTCTTCTCCACCCAAACGTTTATCTATTTTGTAATGATTAGTAAATGCATAACCATGTTCTGTTCTGTTTGGCATGTCATTTTCTATAACCGGAGTTAGCCAAACCGTTGTTGCACCTAAGTTTTGAATATAATCTAAATGATTAATAATGCCTTGCAAGTCTCCACCGTGTCTTAAATAAATTGAATCTCTGTTTAAGCTTTGATCTTTATATCCTGCTACTCTATCGTTGCTTTCATCTCCATTACTAAATCTATCCGGCATTAAAAAATATACAAAATCATTTGAGTTTACACCTTGTGCATATTGTGTTCCTAAACCATTTCTTCTTGCTTTTAATTCCCATAAAATAGTTTCTGTTTTTTTATTACCCCAATTTAAAACAATAGGTACGTTTCCGGGTTTTGCAGTTGCTGCAATATTTATATCAACCGATACATATTTTGTATTTTTAAATACATAAATATTTTTAACTATAATTCCAGGGTAGTTAATGTTTATTTTTGCGTTTACTAAGTTTGTATTGTTTTTAATAAGTAGTTGAATTTGATGATGCTTCATACCTACCCACCAATTAGTTGGATAAACTTCTACAGTTTGTGCTAACAAAGAAAATTGTGCAACCATTAATAAGGTTAGAATAAATATTTTTTTCATAAAGTATTGTTTGTATTTCAAACAGTTAAATTGATGATACATTTATTTGCAGATAGCTATTAGTTTTCTGCAACTTGTATTGTGTTTTCAGTTTTATTTTCTTTTATAATTAATGCACATACAATACCTGCAATAATTAATAAACAACCGCCAATTAATACAGCCATTAATCTATCGTTATGTAAAAAATTTGTCATTATTTTTCCAAAAAATAATGATGCAATAATTTCGGGAAGTACAATAAAGAAATTAAAAATACCCATATAAATACCCATTTTATCTTCAGGTATTACGCCTGCTAACATTGAATAAGGCATTGATAGAATTGATGCCCAAGCAATGCCAACCATGCTCATAGCAACATATAATAAAGAAGGTTCTTGAATAAACTTAACACTAATTAAACCTATACCGCCAATTAGTAAACAAAGTGTATGCGTATATTTTTTACCAATTTTGCTTACCCAAAACGGTAAGGTAAATGCAAATAAAAAAGTAACTAAATTAAGTATTGCCGAAGTTGTATTTGCATACTCTAAACCTTGTGTATATAAATTACTGTTTAATACGGCATCTCCTTTAAAAATATCTGAAGCTACTCCGGTGCTGTAATAAAACCACATTAAGAATAAACCGGGCCATGTAAGAAAATTAACCAATGCCAAGCGTTGCATTTGTTTTGGCATTGCTGCAATTGAATTAAAAATTTCTTTTACACCACCACCAAAACCTTTGTTGCTTTCTTGTACTTTATTTCTCCAGTTTAAATCGCTTGGTGGATATTCTTTGCTGGTAACAATTGTGTACATTACTGCAATAAAAAAAACAGCACCTCCTATATAAAAAGAAATTAATATATTTTGAGGAATAGAACCATTTACTTTATCTCTTGAAATATGAAACCACTCTACCAATTTTTGTGGTAGGTAACCTGCAATAAATGAAGCTAATCCAATAAACATGCTTTGCATTGCAAAACCAAACGAGCGTTGCTTTTCATTTAAATTATCTGCTACAAATGCTCTAAAAGGCTCCATGCTTATATTTATGCAAGAATCTAAAATCCATAATGTGCCGGCAGCCATCCATACGGCAGATGAGTTTGGTAAGAAAAATAATGCAGCAGAACTTAATAATGCACCTATTAAAAAATAAGGTCTTCTTCTTCCTAAATATTTATTCCAAGTTCTATCACTTAAATACCCAATAATGGGTTGAATAATTAAACCCGTCATTGGTGCAGCTAACCAAAGGCCTGGAATTTCTTCGGGTTTGGCTCCAAGAAATTCATAAATAGCACTCATGTTGCCCATTTGCAAACTCCAACCAAACTGAATTCCGAAAAAGCCAAAACACATGTTTAAAATTTGCCAAAAAGAAAGTTTAGGCTTAATACCCGTGTAAGCTGTTGACATAGCAATCGTTTTGAAAATCGTTAATGTGTATTATTTACACGGTTGTGAAAATAGTGTAAAAAAACATCCTAATCTAAAAAGGATGTAATTTTTTTATATAACAAAGCCATCAGGTAGTATAGCACCTTTTTTTACTACAACTATTCCATCTTTAACGGTGTATAAAGGATGATCGATATTTTCTAAATGTTTTCCGCCGTTAATTCTTATATCATTTCCTATTCGGCAATTTTTATCAATAATAGCATCTTTAATATAACATCTATCTCCAATACCAATTTTAGGAATGCCTTTGTTTAAATTTTCTTGCATTAATTCTAAGGTTTCGTAATAATCGTTACCCATAATATAACTGCTTACAATAGTTGTTCCGTGCCCAATTCTGGCTCTAATACCAACAACAGAATTTTCTAACCTGCTGGCTAAAATAATAGACCCTTCGGCTATTAAAGTTTTTTCTAATGTTGTTCCGCTAATTTTTGCAGGAGGCAACATTCTTGCACGTGTATAAACAGTGTTGCTGTTATCAAATAAATTAAATGGAGGTAGCTCGTAAGTTAATGCTAAGTTGGCTTCATAAAAAGAATATATGTTTCCTATATCTGTCCAATAACCATCGTATTGATAGCTTGAAACATTATATTTTGCAATAGAGTTTGGAATTATTTCTTTACCAAAATCTGTTGCAGTAGGATGTTCATCTTGCAATAAATTAAATAAAATATTTTTATTGAAAACGTAAATACCCATTGATGCTAAATAAATTCTTCCCTCGTTAAGCATTTTATTTCCGGTATCGCTAACCCACTCATTCAACACATCGTTTTTTGGTTTTTCTATAAAAGAAGTTATTCTATTTTCTTCATTGGTTTTCATTATACCAAATTCTGATGCTTCTCTTGCAGCAACTGGTATGGTTGCAATAGATATGTCTGCTCCTTTTTCTTTATGTTCTTGAATCATTTTTGTAAAATCCATTTGATACAATTGGTCGCCACTAAGTATTAAAATATAATCATATTCTAAATTAGAAATATGCCTTAAAGATTGGCGAACTGCATCGGCTGTACCTTGAAACCAACCTGAATTATCGGGTGTTTGTTCGGCTGCTAAAATATCTACAAAGCCTGTACTGAATGCACTAAAATGATAAGTGTTTTTGATATGTTTATTTAAAGAAGCCGAATTAAATTGTGTTAATACAAACATTCTGTTTATAGAACTGTTCATACAATTGCTAATAGGAATATCTACTAACCGATATTTTCCTGCAATAGGTACTGCAGGCTTTGAACGAGCTACTGTTAATGGATATAATCTTGAACCTGCACCGCCGCCAAGTATTACTGCTATTACACTACTATGCATGGGAGTCATAACCAATATTTATATTTAATTGATAATTTTTATTTACCGTTAAAGCTACTGTTATTAATTTATAATTGTATTGATTAAACACAATTTATTTTAAAGACTGATATAAATTGATGTATTGCTGTACTGTATCTTCCCAACTATGATTAATTTTCATAATATGTTGCCGCATCCATTTCATATGTATTTCATCTTTATACACACTAACTGCACGGCTTACTGAGTAGTGAATATCTTCAACATTTGCATTATTAAATCTTATTCCAAAACCTTCCCACTCTCCCATATCTGTTACCGTATCTTGCAAACCTCCTGTACTTCTTACCATTGGAATAGTGCCGTAACGTAAGGCATACATTTGATTTAAACCACATGGTTCTACACGGCTTGGCATTAATATAAAATCTGCTCCTGCATACATTTGATGCGATAGTGCTTCTTTAAAACCGTTTTCAAAATGATAATGATTAGGGAATTTTCCGTTAATTTCTGCTAACTGCCATTCTACATGAGGATCACCACTTCCTAATATTAAAAAACTTACTTCATTTTTCATTGAATGAAGTATAGTTAATAATGCATTAGGTAAAATATCTGCTGCCTTCTCTCCCACTAATCTTCCTATAAAAACAATTAAAGGAACATTTTCATTTAAGTTGAATTGCTCGCATAAAATTTTTTTATTTTTTTTCTTTCCTGTTTTTACACTTGTTGTTTTGTAATGATGTTTAATTAATGTATCGGTTTGCGGATTCCATACTTCATTATCTATACCATTTAAAATTCCGGAGCATTTGCCTTGTTCGTATTCAAATAATTTTTCTAAACCATTGCTGTTATATTTTAATTCATTCATATAACTGTGGCTTACTGTGGTTACTTTCCATGTACATTTTACGGCAGAAGCTAAAGGGTTAATTGTGTTTCCCCAATCTAATTCGCCCCATTTCCATGCATCCCATTCGGGTATGTATATACTTTTATCCCAACTCATCCAACCTTGGTATTGTGCATTATGAATGGTTAATATAGTAGGAATATTTTGAAGTTTGGTTTTATACGCATAACAATTTTTCATCATAAAAGGTATTAAAGCTGAATGATGATCGTGGCAATGCACAACATCGGGAGTATGTTCCCAATGGCTCATCCAGTTTACTAATGCAATTTGAAATGCGGTGAACCTTTCAGTATCATCATCATAACCATAAATTTTTTCTCTGCCTAATAATCCGTTTATATCAATTAAGTATAAATCAAACCCTAATTTATTGTTGCGTTCTTTAATTACGGTATAATCAAAAAACCAATTACCCATATTGGTATTGCCTTTAAAATCTACATCCCACTCATTTTCTACTAAAAATTTTGTTTTGTACATAGGCATTACTACTTTGGCATAATGCCCTGCTTTGGTTTGATATTTTGGCAATGCTCCAACTACATCTCCTAAACCACCTGCTTTTGCCACTGGGTAACATTCTGCACTTATATGAATTATTTCCATAAATTATAATTGTACATAATTTATTAATCGAATAAAATCTTGTTCAATTAATAAGAAAGGTCAAAGATAAAAAATGTTTTACCTCTGACCTTTACTAAATGTTTATATAGATATTAAGGGTATTTTACTGTTTTACCTGCTTTATGCCCTGAAATTGCAAAGTATAAAATGAAAAGATAACAAGGTACCATAATCCAAAAAGCATTTTGTAAACCAACTTGTTGTCCAACACTTGCCCATATTCTTGGTAAAATAGCTCCGCCTGCAATGCCTATAATTAATAATGCAGAACCTGTTTTGGTATGTTTTCCTAAACCATCTATAGCCAATGGCCAAATAGCAGGCCATACCAATGCATTTGCTAAACCTAATAATGCAATAAATAAAACTGAAGTATAACCATTAGTAAAAATGGCACCAATAGTAAATAGCACACCCAATATTGCAGAAAGTTTAAGAGCCGTTGCTTGCGAAATAAATTTTGGTATTGCAATTATTCCTAAAACATAACCTACTAACATACTTATCATTGTATAAGTTGTAAAATGTTTAGCAACATCAAGACTAATACCAATTGAATTGCCATAGAGTTGAATAATATCTCCGGCCATTACTTCAACCCCTACATATAAAAACAAAGCAATAAATCCTAACCATAAATAAGTGTAACTAAAAATACTTTTGTTGGCTTGTACATTTTTAGTTTCGGTATCATCTTCTCCTTCTGCTTTTACTTCTGGAAGATGAGAAAAATAAATAAAGCAACTTAATAATATTAAAACAGCAGCAATAACAACATAAGGCATTATTACACGAGATGCCAATACATTAAGCTCTGCCGCTTTTTGAGCAGCATCCATTGTTAATAATTTTGTTTTAAATGCATCAGCATCTTTTAATACAATAGCTCCTAAAATTAATGGGGCTAATGCACCTGCAGTTTTATTACATATACCCATTATACTAATACGTTTGGCAGCACTTTCAATTGGGCCAAGAATAGTGATATAAGGATTAGAAGCCGTTTGCAAAAGAGCAAGCCCTGTTCCAATTACAAATAATGCAAATAAAAAAAATCCGAAAGAACGTGTATTGGCTGCAGGAA
Source organism: Bacteroidota bacterium (assembly GCA_018267725.1). GTDB lineage: Bacteria > Bacteroidota > Bacteroidia > Chitinophagales > Chitinophagaceae > CW01. The sequence goes on along the minus strand of JAFDXY010000010.1, from coordinate 51,636 downwards.
TAAATAATAAAGCACCAATTGCCATTATTATTAATCCTACCATCATTCCATATTTAAACCCTGTTAATTTTAAAACCCACGATGATGGAAAAGCCATTACTGCATACGAAATATAAAATGCAAAGGTTACTAATACAGCCTCTTCTGGTGTAAGCTGACAAGCTATACTTAAATAAGGAATTAATGTACTGTTAGACCAAGTAACAAATCCAAAAATAAAAAATAGGGTACCAATAATTAATAAAGGCAAGGCGTAACTCTTTTTTTCAACGGCTGTATTTGTAAGCATAATATAAAAATTTGCCCAACATAAGAAAGTTTTTTTAAACAAAATAATAAACTGCTTTTATATTTAACAACAAATTCTATTGTATGAATATTCCTGTTTCTCAACAATACGCCATTGGCGTTGATATTGGTGGCACAAATACTGTTTTTGGAATAGTAGATCATAGAGGTTCTATCTTATATCGTGGAGCAATGAGTAGTAGAAATCATGATACTATTGAACCATATATTGATGAGTTATATGATTTAATTATTCCATCTATAGAAAGCATTGGTGGAATTGAATATATACGAGGTATTGGTATTGGGGCACCCAACGGAAATTATTACACCGGCACTATTGAATATGCACCTAATTTAAAATGGAAAGGCGTTGTGCCTATGGCAGAATTAATAACCAAAAAATTTCAGCTACCCTGTGCATTAACCAACGATGCAAACGCAGCCGCAGTTGGAGAAATGATGTATGGTGCTGCTAAAGGAATGAAAGATTTTATAATGATTACTTTAGGCACAGGCGTTGGCAGTGGTATTGTAGCCAACGGCCAGTTAATATATGGCCACGATGGTTTTGCAGGAGAATTAGGCCACACCATAATTATACCCGATGGAAGATTACACAAAGGCACAGGTGCCAAAGGAAGTGTAGAAGTGTATTGCTCTGCAACAGGCGTTAAATTAACTGCATTAGAATTGTTAGAAAAAAATCCGAAAACAAATTCCCTTTTAACAAAATATAATAAAGAAGAAATTGATAGCAAAATAGTGTATGAATGTGCTGTTGCTGGAGATAAATTAGCTAATGAAGTGTATGCATATACCGGAAAAATTTTAGGAATGGCATTAGCAAATTTTATAATGTTTTCATCTCCCGAAGCAATTATTTTATTTGGAGGCTTATGCAAAGCAGGAGATTTACTATTGCAGCCAACACGCCAACACATGGAGGCTAACCTGCTTCCTATTTTTCAAAACAAAGTAAAATTATTATTTAGTGAATTGAAAGAAGATGATGCTGCTGTTTTAGGAGCAAGTGCATTAGTATGGGAATTAAAATAGTTTTAAAAAGCCTCAGCTAATTGCAAATAAAACCCGCTATTGTTATTGGCACCAATTCCATAATCAATACGAAGGTTTAATTTTTCTTTTTTACTTAATTGAAAACGAAGCCCTGCACCGTAAGAATATTTTAAAGTGTTTAAAGCAAAGCTGCTTGTAGTATGGCTTACATCTCCACAATCTGCAAAAACTACGGCACCAAATCTTTTATAAATAGGGAAACGATATTCTGCCTGAAAAACATATTGATTTTTATCTCTATATCTTCCATCATAATAACCACGCATACTATTGTATCCGCCAAATGTTGCTAAACTTCTAAAAGGTATTTCTTTGCCATCTGTTATAAACCAGTAAGCTTGTAATGCCAACACTTGTCTTTTATAAATTTTAAGAAATGTTCTTATATCAACCACATAATTTGTGTAGTTATAATTAGAACCAAATACTTTATCAAAATGATTAAAATAAGTTTGTGCAAACCAACCTTTATCTGGTGCAAACGCATCGTTTCTTGTATCGTAAGTAAAACTTAAACCAAGTCCTGAGGCAAGGTAGCCATTTCTTCCTGCAATATTTTCTGTATCAAAAATTCCGCCATGAATGTATTCAACATTGTATACATTTTGCAGTTCGTATAATGCACCTAAATACAAATTATCTCCCAAATGCCTCATTAAATGCAGGTAAATATAATATTGATGATAATTATAATTTTCTACTGCACTATCGGGTGTATTATTTCCTATTCCCCAAAACTTATCTGGAAAAGCACTGTAAGAAAATTGATGATTTAAAATGTATTTTTCTTTATTAAAATATTCTGCTCCGTTAATGGCTGCAATAAATTGTTTGTTTAAAGTATAAGCAACCAAAGATTGTAAGTTGGAAGTTCTTGTATTACTATCTGTTTTTGAAAGATGAAAAGTAAAAGAACCTGCCACACCTAACATTAACCTTGTTTCAATAGAATTGGCTATTATTGGAAAAATAAGTAAGCTTTTTTTATTTACCGTATCGGCGTTTTTTTTGAGAGAAGCATTTGCCGAAACCTGACTATTTAATACCAATGTATTACACAAACAAATAAATACTAACAACGTTTTGCATTTTTGCATAATTGCAAAGAAACTTAAAATCTGTTTCATACTTTACAATTTTGCAATTATATTTGCAGCCCATTAAAAAAATGGCTGCGTAGCTCAACTGAATAGAGCATCTGACTACGGATCAGAAGGTTTTAGGTTTGAATCCTAACGCGGTCACCACTAAAACAAAAAGCTTCAAGAAATTGAAGCTTTTTGTATGTTATATACTTTCATATAAAATTGAGCAACTATTATTTACAACGTCAATTTGTTTTAATTTATTGGCTGAATATGGCAAGGCTTCCCTTTTGTTGGGCCGCCACCATCTTCTGCACGTTTACAAATTGGCGGTAATTTTTTATAAGCATCTGGTTCGGCTTTGGTGCTGTCTGCATCAAAACCTGCATTATTCATGGCTGTTCTTATTTCATCTGCCGAAACTCTATCAGGGTGATAAAAAATTTTTATTTCGCCTTGTAATAAATTAAATCTGTAATCTGTCATACCATTTTGCATATTCATGGCATTTTCAGTTTTCAAATAATCCATTAATTTTTCTTTACACACCCAACATTTAAGGTTATTGCTTTTAATGGTAAGCCATTCCATTTTAGCACTCATTACTTGTGCATTTACAAACACAGCAGCAAAAGCAAAACAAATAATAAATAATATTTTTTTCATCGTTATAATTTTATTGCATCCATTCAGATGGGTTTTCTCTCCAACTATTTAATAAACTTTCCGTATCTGCACTTACTATATTTTTTTCTAAAGCTAATTGAATAAGTGTTGCATAATTAGTAAGTGATTGAAATTTAACATTCGCTTTTTCAAAAGATTCTGTTGCAACAGAAAAACCGTAATTAAAAATAGAAACCATGCCAACTACTTCTAAACCTTCATTACGCAAAACATCAACAACTTGTAAACTACTTTTTCCGGTAGAAATTAAGTCTTCTACAACCAATACTTTTTTTCCTTTTTCATAAAAACCTTCAATTTGATTGGTTAAGCCATGATCTTTTGGTTTAGGTCTAACATATATATAAGGAAGTTTTAATTGGTCTGCAGCCATTGCCCCCCAAGCAATGCCGGCTGTTGCAACACCTGCAAGCATTTCGGCTTCAGGAAACTTTTCGAATATTACATTGCATAATTCACTTTTTATAAATTCTCTTTGAAAAGGGAAAGAAAGCACTTTTCTATTATCGCAATAAATTGGGCTTTTCCAACCACTTGCCCAAGTAAAAGGTTTAGTTGGACTTAATTTAATTGCTTGAATTTGTAATAATTTTTCTGCAACTGCTTTTTCGTTTGTCATGCTGCTAAGATAATAGAACATTAATGAATTAATTGGATAGGCGGCTTTAGAAAATTTATTTTACATTCTATATTTGTTACACAAGAAACAAAGAATGAAAACAATTATTGCAGCCGGCGGTTTGGTTTATAATGAACAAGGCGAATTATTAATGATTTATAGAAGAGGTAAATGGGATTTACCAAAAGGAAAATTAGATGAAGGCGAAACAATTGAAATGTGTGCAGTAAGAGAAGTAAAAGAAGAAACCGGATTATTAGAAATAGCGGTAATAAAATTTATAGGAAAAACATATCATAGTTATTTTGATATTTGGTTGAATGAAGATGTACAAAAAGAAAGTTGGTGGTATGAAATGAAAGCCAATTCAACCGAAAAAATTATTCCGCAAACAGAAGAGGGAATTGAAACAATTGAATGGGTAAATGAAATTAATTTATCAACTAAGCTAAACAATAGTTACCCAAGTATTAATGAAATAATTGCAAAGTATAAAATGCAGTAATTATTTTTTTAAAGAATGAATAACAGCTTCGGGTAAAAATGGAGATGCATCTCCTCCATTGCGTAAAATATCTCTTACAATGGTTGATGCAACTGAAGTGTATTTAGGTTCTCCGGTTAAAAAAATGGTTTCAATAGTTTTATCTAAAGTTCTATTGGCATCTGCAATAGTTTTTTCGTATTCAAAATCGCTTACATAACGTATTCCTCTTAAAATAAATTTAGCTCCAATTGTTTTGCAATAATTAACAGTTAATCCATCAAATGTTACACTTTCTACTTTTGGTTCATTTGCATAAATTTCATTAAACCATTGCATGCGTTGCTCTGCACTAAACATTGGATTTTTTGCAGCGTTTACACCAATTCCCACAAAAATTTTATCAAACAAAGGCAAGGCTCTATCAATAATATCGGTATGCCCAAGTGTAACAGGATCAAAGGTTCCGGGAAATAAACATATACGCATGATAACTACAAAATTTGAAGTACAAAGTACGAAATTAACAGTAGAGAAATTAATATTATTGCTTCGTAATTAAAATTAGTTTTCTCTATTTGCCAACAAATATAAAACAGCCATTCTTACTGCAACACCATTTTCAACCTGATTTAAAATAATACTAAAAGGTCCATCGGCAACATCGCTGTCTAATTCAACACCTCTGTTAATAGGACCGGGATGCATTATGGTAATTTCTTTTCCTAAGTTTTCTAATAATTTTTTGTTAATGCCGTATGCAATATTGTATTCGCGAAGCGATGAGAATAAAGGTTGGTTTTGCCTTTCTAATTGTATGCGTAATACATTGGCAACATCGCACCACTGCAAAGCTTTCTTTAAATTATATTCAACTTTTACATTAAATGTTTCTTCAATATATTTTGGAATTAATGTTGGGGGACCTGCAATTAAAATTTCTGCTCCCATTTTTTTCAATAAATACATATTACTCATGGCTACACGGCTGTGTAAAATATCGCCAATAATAGCAACCTTTAACCCTTTCAGTTCGCCAAATTTTTCTTTCATTGAAAAAGCATCTAACAAAGCTTGCGTAGGATGTTCGTTAATTCCATCTCCTGCATTTACAATAGGTACGGGAATATGTTTAGCAAGAAAATGTGGTGCCCCGCTGGCACTGTGCCTCATTACAACCATATCAACCTTCATGCTAAGAATATTGTTTACAGTATCTAACAAGGTTTCTCCTTTGGCTGCACTTGAGCCGCTTACTGCAAAATTAACCGTATCGGCACTTAATCTTTTTTCTGCTAATTCAAATGAAATTCTTGTGCGTGTTGAGTTCTCGTAAAATAGGTTTACAATGGTTACATCTCTCAACGAGGGAACTTTTTTTACTGGCCTTTGTAAAACATCTTTAAAATTGGCTGCTGTAGAAAGAATTAATTCAATATCTTCTTTACTAAGGTTTTTAATACCAAGTAAATGTTTGGTAGATAGTTTCATTAAAAAGCGAAGATAAAAGATTTATGAATTCAATAAAAAAGGTTTAAAACATAATACTTTGTTTGCAACATTTACACTAACACAACTTCTTCATTGCTGCCCCAATTTACTTTTACTTTTTCTGAAACAAATGTATCAATGGCACGGCCTGTGTAATTGGGTTGTATGGGTAATTCTCTGCTAAATCTTCTATCAATTAAAACACAGAGTTCAACTTTTTTTGGCCTGCCAAAATCAAGCAAAGCATCTAATGCTGCACGAATGGTTCTTCCGGTATATAACACATCATCTACAATAATTACGTTTTTATTTTCAATACTAAAAAGAATATCGGTTTTATTGGCAACATGTAATTCTTTTCTAATATCATCTCTATAAAAAGTAATATCTAATTTGCCGTATAATAATTTTGAAGGAGCAATTAATGTGTTTAATTCATCTACAATTTTATCGCTAAACAAAACGCCTCTGGGCTGAATGCCAATAATAACAGTATCGCTAAAAGGCACATGTGTTTCCATAATTTGATGTGCCAACCTTTTTACTGTTAATGCCATTTGCGGTTGCGAAAGAATTGTCTTCACTTAAAAAAATTTTGCTAAAATTACAAGGTATCGTTCACACTGCATTTGTTTAATAAAAAAATGAACATTATTTTTTAAACATTAATTACAAAGTTATATTGCAAGCCATGCTTACTGCAACTACTTTAAAGCTATATCATTTTAAAAATTATGAAACCTACCAATGTAGTTTTAATAAACCTATTGTGGCTATTTGCGGTGCTAATGGTAGCGGAAAAACCAATTTGTTAGATGCAATTTATTATTTGTGTTTTACTAAAAGTTATTTTTTAAAACAAGATAATTTAATTATAAAGCATAATGAAGAAGGGATGCGTGTTGAAGGGAATTTTTTAAAAGATGAAACACCATTTAATGCAGTTGGCATTTTGCGTGAAAATAATAAGAAAGAATTTTTAGTGAATGATGAAGCATACAAAAAACTATCACACCATATTGGCAAGCTTCCTTGTGTAATGATTGCACCCGATGATGTTGAAATTATTACCGGAACAAGTGATGAAAGAAGAAAGTTTATTGATGCAATTCTTTCTCAGCTTAACAGCAATTATTTGCAATGGTTAATTGATTATAATAGAATTTTACAACAACGCAATAGCTTTTTAAAACATGCTTCAACTCAAACTTATTTTGATGAAACTTTATTAGCTGCATTAGATAATCAACTATCAACAAAAGCGGCATTAATTTTTGAAGAACGAAAACTTTTCTTTCAAACATTTACATTAACTGTTATTGAATTATACAACGCCATTGCAGGCAAAAACGAAAACATAGCATTAACTTATGAAAGCCAACTTTTACAAAATAATTTGCAACATCTTTTAACAGAAAATAAACAAAGAGATTTGTTTTTACAACGCACGGGTTTTGGTATTCATAAAGATGATTTAAGCATAACCATCAACAATCAATCTTTTAAAATAACTGCATCACAAGGGCAAAGAAAAAGTTTATTATTTGCATTAAAGTTGGCCGAGTTTGAAACACTTAAAAAACATAAAGGTTTCTCTCCCATTTTATTGTTAGATGATATTTTTGAAAAGTTAGATGCTGAAAGAATGCATTATTTATTACAAAAAGTTTGTGTTGAAAATAATTGTCAGGTTTTTATTACCGATACACACAAACAAAGATTAGAAGAACATTTAAACAATTTAAAAGTACAGTTTCAGTTGATAGAATTGTAATGCAAGTTTATGTATTACCATTATTGCAAATAATTTACACTTTTATTACATTTCGTAACAATCAATAACCTTTAGAACTACTATATTTGCGGCTTTCATGAAATTTGTTAGAGAACATATTATTTTTAAAATGCTTTGGTTAATAATGGCTATACACCTTCTTAACTATAGTGTAAACATTTCAGATACACAAGCTAATGTTGTTACAACAGAAAGTTTTCAACAAAAAAATACAAAAACAACTTCTTTAACAGAAAAGTTTACCATTAAAAATGTTATTGCAAAATATAGCAGTAACGATGATACAAATACATTTGGTTTTGCACTTGATGAAGATGCTGACTGGCATATTCCATACAATCCATTTTTATTTAATTACAATACATCATTTTTTTATTGTAGTAATTCTTTTCAATACAATAAAAAGTATTTTAAAAACTTTCAGCCAGATATTACTCCCCCGCCTCCCAAAGCTTAATTGTACATTTTATTTTAGTTAACTACGGCAACATTTGTTATTACTAAACCATGTATATGGTTTAATGCTTTTTAAATTTTAATTACACAAATCAATGAAGAATAATACATTGCTTTTAAGCATTGCAGCTATTATATTATTAGCATCATGCTCATCAAAAAAACAAAATCAAACAATAGAAACCTATCAAGTAATTAGCCCTTTAGTTACCGATACTGTTTATACAAAAGAATATGTAGCTGCAATAAACGCAGTTCAAAACGTAGAAATAAGAACAAGAATTAAAGGATATATAGAATCTGTTTTTGTTGATGAAGGTCATGCTGTGCATAAAGGACAAACATTATTTTCTATTAGCAGCAAAAGCTATCAGCAAGAAGTTCAGAAAACAAAAGCAACAACTAAAATAGCAATGGCCGATTTAAAATCGGCAGAAATAGAATTAGAAAATGCCGAGAAACTTTTTAATAAAAAAATAATTGGTAAGCCCGAATATGATTTAGCTAAAGTAAAAGTAGAAGCATTAAAAGCAAAAGTAGAAGAAGCTTTATCTAACGAAGAACAAGCTATTCATAAACTTTCTTATGCAGAAATTAAAGCTCCGTTTGATGGTATTATTAATCGTATTCCAAATAAAATTGGCAGTTTGGTAGAAGAAGGTACATTACTTACCACCATTTCAAACAACAAAGAAGTATTCGCATATTTTAATGTTTCAGAAAAAGAATATCTTGATTTAACTACAGAAGTAAACAACAAAAATAATAACACCAATAAAAAAGAAATTGTATCGCTTATATTGGCAAACGGAGATATTTATAAGTATAAAGGCGTTATAGAAACAACTGAAAGTGAATTTGACCAAAGTACCGGAAACATTGCATTTCGTGCAAAATTTCCTAACCCGGAAAATTTATTAAAACATGGTGGAAACGGAAAAATAGTAATTGAAAAATCTATTCACAACGCTATGATCATTCCACAAAAATCAACCTTCGAAATTCAAGATAAATTATATGTGTATGTATTAACACAAAACAATACACTGCAACAAAGAAATATTATTTCAAATATCCGATTGCCGCAATTATATATTGTAGAATCAGGCTTAAAAAAAGATGAACGCATTCTTTACGAAGGAGTACAAAGTGTAAAAGAAGGCGATAAAATTTCGCCGGTATTAATATCATTTCAACAACACAATAACACTTCTAAATAAAACCGTAAAACAATGACATCAAAATTTATTCATCGGCCGGTTTTATCTATAGTAATATCGGTTTTTATTGTATTATTAGGGTTAATTGCTTTAACACAATTACCCGTTACACAATATCCAGACATTGCACCACCCGAAGTAAATGTAACCACCAAATACACAGGTGCAAATGCTGAAACATGTGTAAAAGCAGTAGTTACACCACTTGAGCGTGCTATTAACGGCGTTCCCGGAATGGCATATATGACTTCCGTTTCAGGTAATGATGGAACAAGTGTAATTCAAATTATTTTTAAAGCAGGTATTGATCCTGATGTGGCGGCCGTAAACGTGCAAAACCGTGTTTCTTCTACATTAGATGAACTTCCTGAAGAAGCTATTAAAGCAGGTGTTGTAGTTGAAAAAGTGCAAAACAGTATGTTATTATACTTAAACGTTTTAAGCACCGATTCTTTATTAGACGAAAAATTTCTATACAATTTTGTTGATATTAATATCCTTCCAGAATTAAAGCGTATTGAAGGTGTAGGGTTTGCCGATATTATGGGGCAAAGAGAATATGCCATGCGTGTTTGGCTAAAGCCAGATGTTATGCAGATGTATAATATTTCTGCAACAGAAGTAATACAAATGTTACGCACTCAAAATGTAGAAGCAGCACCGGGTAAAATTGGAGAAAGCTCTGGCAGAGAAGCACAAGCATTACAATACGTTTTAAAATACACAGGAAAACGAAACACTAAAGAATCTTATGAAAATATTGTACTTAAAAGTAAAGAAGACGGAGAAGCTATTAGGTTAAAAGATATTGCCGATGTTGATTTTGATTCGCAAGATTATGATGTTCTCTCAAAAGAAAATGGGCAACCATCTGCTGCTATAATGTTAAAGCAACGCCCCGGCACCAATGCACAACAAGTTATTGATAATATAAAGAAAAGAATGGCTGAAATAAAAGCAACTTCTTTTCCAAGCGGAATGGACTATACAGTAAGTTATGATGTATCTCAATTCTTAGACGCATCAATACATGAAGTTATAAAAACATTAATTGAAGCATTTTTATTAGTAGCACTTGTAGTATTTATTTTCTTACAAGATTTTCGTTCTACTATAATTCCAATTATTACTGTACCGGTTTCACTTATTGGCACATTTATGTTTATGCAACTCATGGGTTTTTCTCTTAACCTTATTACATTATTTGCATTGGTATTGGCAATTGGTATTGTGGTAGATAATGCCATTGTTGTAATAGAAGCAGTTCATGCAAAAATGGAACAATCTGGTATTGGTGCAAGAAAAGCTACCGAGCAAGCCATGCATGAAATTTCGGGAGCAATTATTGCAATCACATTAGTAATGTCGGCAGTGTTTATTCCTGTTTCTTTTATGGAAGGGCCTACAGGAATTTTTTACAGACAGTTTTCTCTTACAATGGCTGTATCTATTGTTCTTTCTGGTGTTACAGCATTAACACTTACTCCGGCTTTATGTGTACTTCTTTTAAAAAATACTCATGCCAATGCACATACAAAAAAATCTTTGCTAAGTGTTGCATTCAATAAATTTAATATTGGTTATAATAATCTTTCTAATAAATATCAATCACTTATTTCATTAATAGCCAACCGAACCGTAATTACGTTTGGTGCATTAATCATATTTAGTATTGCTTCAGGTTTGGTAGGAAAATTTGTGCCATCTGGTTTTATACCAGAAGAAGATCAAGGTGCATTTTATGCAAATATTACTACACCTTCTGGTGCAACTCTTGAACGTACAGAAAAAGTTGCCGATGAAATTCAAAAAATTGCAAGTTCACTTAATGAAGTAAAATCTGTATCAAGCCTTGCCGGTTACAGTATTTTATCAGAAGGCTCAGGAGCTGTTTATGGCATGAATTTGATTAGTCTTAAAAATTGGAAAGAACGAAAAAATTCCGACAAAGAAATTATTGAAATATTAAAAGAAAAAACAAAGCATATTAAAGATGCAACTATTGAATTTTTTACGCCTCCACCTGTTCCGGGCTACGGAAATTCAAGTGGTTTTGAAATGCGATTGTTAGATAAAAGTGGTTCTAACGATCTTTCTAAATTGCAAAAAGTGTCTGATGATTTTGTGAAAGAATTAAATAAAAGGCCTGAAATAGCAGGAGCATTTACCACCTTCAATGCACGTTTCCCGCAGTTTCTTTTAAAAATAGATGAAGATAAAGCAGCACAAAAAGGTATTACTGCCGATAATGCTATGAGTACATTACAAACATTTATTGGAAGTGAATATGCTACCAATTTTATTCGGTTTGGACAACTATACCGTGTTATGGTGCAATCTCTGCCAGCATACCGAGCACATCCTGAAGATTTATTAAAATTTTATATTAAAAATGATGCAGGTGAAATGGTTCCTTATTCTTCATTTTTAAGTGTTGAAAAAGTATATGGCCCCGAACAAGTTACCCGATATAATATGTACACTTCTGCAATGCTAAACGGGCAGCCTGCTACAGGTTACAGTAGTGGCCAAGCAATTGCAGCTATTAAAGAAACAGCAGCACAAAAATTACCAAAAGGTTATGGATACGATTGGGCAGGTTCTTCCCGCGACCAAGCAAATTCGGGCAACCAAGCCATTTACATTTTTATAGTTTGCTTGTTATTTGTGTATTTATTACTTGCAGCACAATACGAAAGTTTTCTTCTTCCATTACCCGTTATTTTATCATTACCCGTAGGCATTTTTGGAGCATTACTTTTTTTGTTTATGATGAATTTAGAAAACAATATATATGCACAAATTGCTATGGTAATGCTAATTGGTATTTTAGGTAAAAATGCTATTTTAATTATTGAGTTTGCAGCAATGAAACATCGGGAAGGGAAATCTGTTATAGCTGCCGCTATTGAAGGAGCAACCGCCCGGTTACGCCCAATTTTAATGACATCTTTTGCATTTATTGCAGGTTTATTGCCTTTGGTTTTTGCAAGCGGTGCAGGCGAAATTGGCAATCGTACAATTGGAGCAGCAACCATTGGAGGAATGTTGTTAGGAACTGTTTTAGGAGTAATTGTTGTGCCAGGCCTTTATGTATTTTTTGCATTATTAAGCGATAAATTCAAACGAAAAAAGAAAGAAGAAAAACCTTTTACCGAAACAATTTAATAAAATGAAAAAAAATAATATAATAACTTGCATACTGTTTTTGTTTGTGGTTAGCAGTTGCAAAACATTAAACACACAATTAAGTATTGCAGAACAAAAACTTCCTGAAAATTTTAATACTTCAACTACTGATACTGCAAGTATTGCTACTATAAATTGGAAAGAATATTTCGCCGATTCTATACTTATAAAATTAATTGATACGGCTCTTTATAACAATCCCGATTTACAAGTAGCTTTACAACGCATAGAAATTGCACGTTCCGGAGTTCGCTTTTCAACAAGCAAATTACTTCCTAAATTAGATGGGAATATTTCAGCAGGTTCAACTACCGAATATGAACCCGGTAAAGCTTTTGCTACACCAATAAATGATTTTTATGTAGGCCTAACAGGCTCATGGGAAATTGATATTTGGAAAAAACTTCGCAACCAACAAAAAGCAGCAGTATCAAATTATTTGGCAAGTAATGAAGGTAAAAATTTTGTAACAGGAAATTTAGTTGCAGATATTGCTATAACTTATTACGAGTTACTTGCTTTAGATAACGAATTGGAAATATTAGAGCAAACTATTCATAAACAAAAAGAGGCATTAGATGTTGTAAAATTTCAAAAAGAAACAGGAAAAACTAACGAGTTGGCAGTGCAACAATTTCAGGCACAATTACTTAATTCAAAAACATTAGAAAAAGAAATTGCACAACAAATTGTTGAGACAGAAAATAAAATAAATTTTTTGTTAGGAAAATTTCCGCAAACAATTGTAAGAAAAAAAGAAATTCTATTTCAAAAAACTTCAGCTAAAATTGCTTCAGGCATTCCATCGCAATTACTTTCAAATAGGCCAGATGTTCGCGAAATAGAATACCAAATTGCTGCCAGTAAGTTTGATTTGCAAGCAGCAAAAGCAGCTTTCTATCCTACTGCTAATCTTTCAGCCAAATTAGATTTTCAAATATTTAATTCTCAATTTTTATTTGCAGCACCTGCATCAATAGGCTATTCAGCTTTAGGTATGTTGGTTGCACCACTTGTAAATATGAACGCTTTAAAAGCACAGTTTAATACTGCTAAAGCCAATCAACTAAGTTTACTTTATACACATCAAAAAACAATTTTAAATGCTTATGTTGAAGTGGTGAACGAATTATCAAACACATATAACTTACAACAAATTAATGCGTTTAAAAAAGAGCAAACCGAAGTGTTAGCAGTATCGGTTGAAACAGCTACCGAACTTTATAAAACTGCAAAAGCAAGTTATTTAGAAGTTTTAATTGCACAACAAAACTCATTACAATCAAAATTAGAATTTATAAATATCAGCAAACGGCAACAAATTGCAGCAGTTAAACTTTATAAAGTATTGGGCGGAGGTTGGAAACAATAACACCAATTTGTGTAATAAAAATTAAGTTGAAAATATATTAAGGCAAATTATATATTCGCATTATGGCACAATATTCAATGGGCGATGCATTAAAACAATTTCTTTCAAAAAGTAAATTAAATAATGGTTTGCGTGCTGCACAAATTAATGAAGTGTGGGAAAGTATGATGGGAAAAACAATTGCCAAATACACCGAAAAAATTGAAATTATCAATCAAACATTATTTATTACTACACATGTTGGGCCATTGAAAAACGAGTTGCTTTATCAAAAAACACTTATCATACAACGTGTAAACGAAGCCTTTAACGAAAAAGTAATTACCGAAGTAGTTATTAAATAATAACACAGCATAAACACTTATAGGCATTGCGTTTTAGTACCATAAAAATTATCTGAAGCATATACTTCACTTCTCTATTTTTGCACCTCCAAAAATTTAATAAACGTTTACACATGAAAGTAATGAAATTCGGCGGTACAAGTGTAGGCAAACCAGAACGCATGTTTCAGGTAGCTGAACTAATTACCAAAGATGCCGAACCTAAAATTGTAGTATTAAGTGCATTAAGCGGAACAACCAATGCATTAGTTAGTATTAGCAATAGTCTTGCCCAAGGAGATAAACATACTGCCAAACAAAAAATTGATGAGTTAGAAGCACACTACAGAAAGTTTGTATTAGATTTAGTTAAAACCGAAACTGCCCAAACAAAAGCCAATGCTGTTGTTACAGAACATTTTGAATTTTTAAATATTATATTAAGAATATCTTTCAGCGAAGCTTTAAATAAAGATATTTTAGCACAAGGCGAATTAATGAGTACCAAAATGTTTTCTGTTTATTTGGAAGAAATAGGTATTGACCACATACTTTTACCTGCTTTAGAGTTTATGAATATTGATGCAAATGAAGAACCCCAATTAAAAGAAATAAGCAATAAACTAAAAGAAATTTTAAAACAAAACAGCAACAAAAAATTATTCATTACACAAGGTTATATCTGTCGCAATGCAAGAGGTGAAGTAGATAATTTAAAACGCGGCGGAAGCGATTATACTGCATCATTAGTAGCAGCAGCCATTAACGCAAGTGTATGTGAAATATGGACAGACATTGATGGTATGCACAACAACGATCCACGTATTGTAGATAAAACAGTTGCTATTGAACAATTAAGTTTTGAAGAAGCTGCAGAGCTTGCCTACTTTGGTGCAAAAATTTTACATCCAACTTGTATTTGGCCAACACAACAAACAAAAGTTCCGGTTAAATTATTAAACACTATGCAGCCCGATGCAAAAGGAACGGTTATAAAAGAAGATGCCGGAAGTGTTGGTGTGAAAGCATTAGCTGCTAAAGATGGAATTATTGCCATAAAAATTAAAAGCAGCCGAATGTTATTGGCTTATGGTTTTTTAAGAAAAGTGTTTGAAGTATTTGAAAAATATAAAACACCAATTGATATGGTTACTACATCTGAAGTGGCAGTATCTGTAACAATAGATAATGATGCAGAATTAGAAAATATTGTAAGAGAACTAGAACCATTTGGAACCATTGAAGTTGATAAGCAACAAACTATTATTTCAATTGTTGGAAATGAAATTTCCGAAACTAAAGAAATATTAAAAAAATTATTTGATGCAATTGAAGGTATTCCGGTAAGAATGGTAAGTTACGGTGGAAGCCCACACAATATTTCTTTGTTGGTAAACGATACTTATAAAAAACAAACATTGCAATTATTAAATAAAGGTTTGTTTGGATTATAAAAAAGAAATTAATCATTCCAAAATAAAAGCCCTGCATTGCAGGGCTTTTTAGTATTTATAATAAAAATAACCTAATCTCTTTTTCCCATTTGTTTTAAAAATCTAACGTGTGCTACAACTGCTCTTCGCACGGTTGGGTATTCAATATATTTTAAATGATATTCTGCACAAACTTGTTTAATAATTTTACTAATGGCAGGATAATGAACATGAGAAATTTTTGGAAATAAATGATGCTCAATCTGAAAATTTAAACCACCCAATAACCAACATACCAATTTATTTTTTGTAGCAAAATTGGCTGTTGTTTTTATTTGGTGTGCAGCAAACTCATCAGGTAATTTATTTTCACTTGTATCTGCAACCGGAAATTCTGCATCTTCAACTGTATGTGCTAACTGAAATACAATGCTTAAAATAAAACCTGCAACAAAAGTAAAAGTTATAAAACCCAATAACCATGCTAACCATCCACAAAAAATAATAGGTAATGCAATAAACACTGCACCATGATAAATTTTTACCAACCAAAAACTAATATGTTCTTTAGTGCTCATTCTTTTTAAAGGCACATCTCCTATTCTTCCGGTAAAATATTTATTATAATCACTAAAAAAAATCCAAAACACATATAACAACATATATAAAAACCAAAAGTAAAAATGTTGAAAGCGGTGCATTTTATAATGCTTTTGCGATGGAGCCATTCTCATTAAAAATCCTATTTCAATATCATCATCTACTCCATCAACATTAGTAAAACTGTGGTGAATCATATTGTGTTTCATATTCCACATAAAATGATTAGCACCTAACATATTTAATGAATAAGCAGCTAATTTATTTTGCCATTTGTGTTTGCTAAAACTTCCATGGCTACCATCGTGCATTACATTAAAACCAATTGCAGCAATTAATCCGCCTAAAACAACACATTCTGCCAAACCCCAATACCAAACCGGTGTAAAAACTAATAAATGAATATAAACTGCAAGAAATGCAGTTACCAAAATAATAGCTTTGGTAAATAAACTTAAATTACCTGTTATTGAAATATTGTTATCATCAAAATATTGTTGTACACGTTTACGCAAATCTGCATGTAAAGAATTGGTAGTAACAGGGTATTTGGGTGTAGCGGTTTTTACTGACATAAGCATTATAAAAAGTGGTGCAAAATAAGCATAAATAATTTTTTAGCTTGTTAAATGTTTCAACAAAAACGGCACAACGAAAAAGTTTTAAATTAATTGTTTACTGTATAAATAATCTTTCCACAATATTGAATAACTAAAACAAGTGTTTTTGGGGAAAAATATTTTAGTTTGATGATGAAATGATAACGCAATATTCAACGTTATTTAAAGTGAACTGGTTATCATCACTCAAAAAACCAAAACCATGCAACAAACAAAAGAATTAAACGCATTATTTACACTAATTGACGACCCCGACCAAGAAGTGTACACTACCGTTTCTGATAAAATTGTAGAGTTTGGTAAAGGCATTATTCCCAACTTAGAAAACCTTTGGGAAAACACTTTAAGTGAATCTATTCAAGAACGTATTGAATTGCTTATTCACAGATTACATTACACAGATTTAACCAATGATTTAATAGAATGGAGAGATAGTGCTTACCACGATTTATTGTTTGGTGCATTATTAGTTGCAAAATATCAATACCCCGATTTACACTCTACGCCTGTATTACAAGAAATAGAAAAAATACGCCGTAATGTATGGTTAGAGTTAAACAGTTTTCTTACACCGCTTGAGCAAGCCAATGTTTTATCAAGCATATTATACAACTATTACAACTTAAAAGGTGTTGAAGTAAATTATAATAATCCCGATGATTTTTTTATTCAAAAAGTAGTTGAAACAAAAAAAGGAAATGCCATAAGCAACGGAATTATTTATCAAGTAATGTGCGATTTGTTAGACATTAACGCAAAAATTATTAATATTCCCAAACAAGTAATTATTGCATTCTATCATTCAGATTATGATGCTGCAAACCACAAAGGTCATCCACAAGAAAAAATACATTTTTATGTAGATGCAGTTAATGGCCATGCTTACTCTCATAACGATATTGAAGCATATTTTAAAAGAGTTTCAGTGCCATCAATTCCTTCTTATTACAAACCCATTTCGCATAAACGAACCATACAAATTATGTTAGAAGAAGTTTCAAAATGCTTTACACTTCCTTCTAATCAATACAAACAAACAGAATTATTAGCACTGGCAGATTTGTTAGATAATTAATTATTTTATTAACCCAACATAAATTATTTCATTAACAACATAGTTGCGTCGCACACTTGTACGCTTTGTTCTTTGTGCATCAAAACTATTGCTTACTTATCTTCGCTGCAAGTAATTATAAATCTTATACATGAAAGTTTTTAAATTCGGCGGAGCCAGTGTAAACAATGTAGAACGTATTCAAAATATTCCTAATATACTTCAACAATATAAAAACCAAAATCTTGTAATTATTATATCTGCAATGGGCAAAACCACCAATGCTTTAGAAAAAGTTGCAGAAGCATTTTACAATAACAACCAAACCAATGCACTTGAATTATTTAATGTTGTTAAACGCCAACATTTAAATACAGCAAAATATTTATTGCTAACCAATTACAATGCATGCATTACACAGCTTACCGATTTTTTTACAGAAATAGAATGGCTATTGCATGATAAACCCGTAAAAGAATTTGATTATTATTACGACCAAATTGTGTGTATAGGAGAATTATTAAGCACTGCCATTATTAGCCACTATTTAAACGAAGTAAATATTACCAACACTTGGTTAGATGTAAGAGATATAATAAAAACCGATAATAATTTTAGAGATGCTAATGTTGATTTTTTAAAAACTTCGGAAGCTACCAAGCAGCAAATAAAATTTAATTCAACTTCATCAATTTATCTTACACAAGGTTTTATTGGTTGTACAGATGAGAATGAAAGCACAACACTTGGTAGAGAAGGAAGTGATTATACTGCATCTATTTTTGCCAACTTATTAAATGCAGAAAATTTAACCATTTGGAAAGATGTTGAAGGCGTTATGAATGCCGACCCAAAAGCGTTTCCCAATGCAATATTAATAAACGAATTAAATTTTAATGAAGTAATTGAAATGGCTTATTACGGAGCACAAGTTATTCATCCTAAAACCATTAAACCTTTACAAAACAAAAATATTCCGTTGCATGTAAAATGTTTTTTAAACAGCAATTTACCCGGAACAATAATTCACAATAAGCAAATAAAAAATCTTCCTTCTATCATTGTAATTAAAAAAAATCAAACATTAATTCATTTAAGCAGTATTGATTTTTCTTTTGTTGGAGAAGAACCAATGTCTATTCTTTACAATTGTTTCAATAAATTAAAATTAAAACCAAACTTAATACAAACAGGTGCTATTAATGTGCAAGTATGTATTGATGATAAAAATGAAAAGATTGAAAAATTAGCTTTTGAAACAAGTAGTTTATTTGAAATGCAGGTAGAAAAAAATTTAACGCTTTTAACTATTCGTCATTATAACGAAAACCAATTGCAGCAAATGTTAGAAGGAAAAGAAGTTGTATTAATTCAACAAACAAAAACAACTGTACAGGTTTTGTATAAATAACTACAGTATTACATATTCTCCTTTCTCGTTCACAGAAATTAATGGTAATTTTTTATTGTGTTCAAAATAATCGAACACTTGTTTTATGGTAGCTGTAAACTTATGATAGCTATTATTATCTTTAGTTGTTTTATCGTAATAATCAACACTTTTTGCATTGTTGAATCTTATAGGAAAAATATGAACAGGAATAAAATCTTGTCCGGCATTTTTTGCATAAGAAGCTAAAATGTATAACTCTTCAATTTGATTATCGGTAATAGGAATGCAACCAACAGTTATACAATTTCCATGAATATAAATATCTCCGCCGGGTTTGGCAGAATCACTTAACATAGCATCTGATTCATTAGGATAATTTAAACCCAACGATAAATGATAGGTGCTTTTTGGATTAAACAAATTAATAGAATAAAAACCTTCGGGCACTTGATAATCGCCTTCAATTCTTTTAGGACCTAATGCCCCACTTAATGCACAAATTTTATAAGTTTTAAAAAGTTTAAAAGATTCTTTACTGCTGTTGCGAACCCAAACTTCTAACTGACTATCATATTTAAAACTTCGTATATATAATTGCTTAGGCGGCCATTGTAATTGTGCTGTAGCAAACTGTTTGCGTAATGTATCTTCTTTAGTTTTAAAAACACTTGCAACTTTCGGGTTTGTTTTTTGTAAATCAATAAATGAATATTGGGCAAAATTTGCAGTTGTAATTAATAATGCGGTTACTAATAAAAATAATTGCTTCATGCTTACAAAAATAGTTTTCAAACTATTTCAATAACGTTAATGTTCATTTCTTTTATTACTTGAAATATAAAAGCACACTATGTGAAAGTCATTGCGAAATTGAGTTCTTGCTCAGCGAAGCAATCTTTGAGGATAAATAAAATAAGATTGCTTCGTTTCTCTCGCAATGCTCACATAAACTATTAAAGGTTTCCTCTTAATGCTTGTTCTCGTTCTAATGCTTCAAACAATGCTTTAAAATTTCCTTTACCAAAACTTTTAGCTCCTTTGCGTTGAATAATTTCAAAAAACAATGTAGGCCTGTCTTGCAACGGTTTGGTAAATATTTGCAATAAATAACCTTCATCATCTTTATCAATTAAAATTCCTAATTCTTTTAAAGGTTTTAAATCTTCATCAATATGCCCTACTCTATCTAAAATAGTATCATAATAACTGGTGGGTACTTTTAAAAATTCTACACCTCTGCTTTGTAATTCGGTAACTGTTTCAATAATATTTTTAGTTGCAATGGCTACGTGTTGCACACCTTCACCATTATAAAAATCTAAATATTCTTCAACCTGACTTTTCTTTTTTCCTTCTGCGGGTTCATTAATCGGAAATTTTACATAACCATTCCCACTGCTCATTACTTTACTCATTAAAGCAGAATATTCTGTAGAAATATCTTTATCATCAAAACTTAAAATATTTTTAAAACCCATTACATCTTCATAAAAAGCAACCCATTTATTCATTTGGTTCCAACCAACATTTCCAACACAATGATCTACATATTGCAATCCTGTTTCTGTAGGATTATAATTAGATTTCCATTCAACAAAACCAGGCATAAAAATGCCTTTATAATTTTTTCTTTCAATAAATAAATGAACAGTTTCTCCGTAAGTATGTATGCCACTCATTATAACTTCGCCTTGTGCATCGGTAAAAATTTTGGGTTCCATAAAACTTTTGCCACCACGTTTAGTTGTTTCATGCCATGCATTGGTTGCATCATTCACTCTTAATACTAAAAATTTTACACCATCGCCATGTTTATATACATGATCTGCAATAACGTTATCGGTTTTAAGAGCAGTAGTTAATACAAAAGTTAATTTGTTTTGACGTATTACATAACTGCATTTTTCTTTTACACCTGTTTCAGGTCCTGCATAAGCAATACTTTTAAAACCAAATGCTGTTTTATAAAAATGGGCTGCTTGTTTGGCATTGCCAACATAAAATTCAACATAATCTGTTCCTTCTAAAGGTAAAAAATCGGTTGTTGTGTTTGAAGTAGAAATTTTTTCTTCGGTCAATATTTCCATAATTATTTTTTAAATTGATGTAGATAATAAAACAACAATAAGTACAATCTTATGCAATTGTTTATTAAAGTTATTTGATGAATAAATTTTACAGAAGATTGCAATAGTTTTTGCAAAAACTTACTATTAATCCATTGCAAGCGTTTCCATTAAAAGAGAATAATGGTAACGTTTATCGTTAAAAATTTTATGTGGATAATCGGGCAACATTGTTTAACAAATATAATTAAGAATTAAAAATAATGTGCAGCGTGTTTATAGTTTGAAGTTATTACTCAATTTATCATTTATTCAGCCCTTATCTTCGTTATATATTTTTAATGTATGAAAGTTGGTATTCTTGGCGGTGGGCAATTAGGCAGAATGTTATTGCAAGCTGCAGCAAATTATACGGTTGAAACCTATGTATTAGAAAACGATACAAATTGCCCCGCAGCACATTTATGCCATCATTTTATAAAAGGTGATATTAAAAATTTTAATGATGTTTACAATTTTGGTAAACAAGTAAATGCCTTAACTATTGAAATTGAAAATGTTAATGTAGAAGCATTAGAAAAATTAGAGAGTGAAGGCGTTAAAATTTATCCTAAACCATCGGCATTAAAAACTATTAAAAATAAAATTCTTCAAAAACAATTCTATCAACAATATCAAATACCAACAGCAGCTTTTACAATTACAAATAGTATTGAGGAATTAAAAACACAAACTTCATTTTTACCTGCCGTTCATAAAATTGGAGAAGGCGGTTACGATGGTAAAGGAGTACAATTATTGCACGATGAAACCTACATTCACAAAGGGTTTGAGGCTGCTTCAGTTTTAGAAAAATTAATAAAAATTAAAAAAGAAATTTCTATAATTGTTGCAATGGATGTTAATGGTAATACTGCAATTTATCCGCCTGCAGAAATGATTGCAGACCCTATTTTAAATTTATTAGATTATCAAATTTCTCCGGCTATTATTTCCGAAAAAAATTTATGGAAAGCAGAAGCCATTGCAAGAACGGTTGTAAAAAATTTAAACAGCCCCGGTTTATTTGCTGTAGAATTATTTATTAGTGATGATGATAATGTTTTGGTTAATGAAACAGCACCACGTGTACACAATAGCGGGCATCACACCATTGAAGCTAATTATTGTAGCCAGTTTGATATGTTATGGAGAATAATTTTAAATTATCCGTTAGGTAATACAAAACCTATTCTTCCTTCTGCCATTGTAAATTTATTGGGAGAAGAAAATTACAACGGTAATGCAGTTTACCAAGGCTTACATGAGGTATTGCAAATGGAAAATGTGTTTGTGCATTTATATGGTAAACAACAAACCAAGCCCGGCAGAAAAATGGGACATATAACAATTATGAGTAATGATTATAAAGACTTAACACATAAAGCACATAAAATAAAACAAATGCTTAAAGTTAAAGCTTAAGTTTTTCGTATAGGTTTTAAAGGCATTAAAAAACCAATGCCAATCATGCTTTTAAGCTGTAATCCTGGTGATGAATTATTCGGCCCAAACAAACGTATATCATCATCATAAATTAAATCTAAACTATAAGTAGCAGAAAAATATCTGTTTATTTTAAATGAAATTAAATTGGTCATGTAAACATCTATGTTCTGCGGGTTGTTTAAATAATTCGAAAACAAATCTAACCTTCCTTTATAAGTAATATCTTTTGATATAGCATTATTATAATTTACAGATACATAAGCACCCAATTCTGCTTTTACATGTTTGCCTGTATCTACACCATAAGAACCTTTAGCAGATAAATATTTATTGGCAACAATTGTATAACGTGCAGTTATGGGAGAAATAAATGCAGAAACTTTTGAATTAGGTTTATAATCGAACCCTGCCGATAAAATAATATAAGCAGGAGATAAGATTGTTGAAGAAAAATCTGGTACAATACCATTATAAGTATAACCATCAAACAACTGAGATCTAAAATTAAACAATGCCGAAGCATACCATTTTGAATTTTTAGAAGTATCTATTTTATATCCGTATTTAGATAAATAATCTACACGGTCATCATTCTTCCTGGTTCCTAAACTGGTAGATTGTACAAAACCCAAATTCACATCTAAATTATTATCCCAAGAATTTCTTCCTTTTAAATAATACATGTAATAATTAAGATAAGAACTTAAAGTCATAGAAAAATTATCGCCACCTGCTGCCCAATTGCTTAACGAGCCTTGCGATAGGTTTGCACTAACTAACCCTCCTCTTTTCCAATTCCATTTAGTAGTATCTGCTTCTTTTTTAATTTCTCTTGCAGTTTCTGTTCTTAATTTACTAACTGCAATGTTTTGAGATTGGGCGGTAACACAAAAACCCATTAAAAATAAACTTGCTAAAACTTTATACATAATCTTAAAATAATTCTAAAGTTGCGAAAATATTAAAACAACGCTGACAAAACGGCACTACTATCCTAAATATTGTTATTTTTGCTGTTAAAATTTTTTAAATAAATGGAAGTTTTAGAGTTACAAAATAAAACTCATGATGAAACAAGGCAAGGCGAAGCATTTGCTCCCTTTACTAATGAAGCAAACAGTTTTAAAAAGCATTTTTATATAGAAAGTTATGGCTGTGCCATGAATTTTAGCGATAGCGAAATAGTTGCCGCCATTTTAAATCAACAAGGTTTTGGTGCAACAACCAATTTTGAACAAGCCGATTTAATTTTTTTAAATACCTGTTCGGTAAGAGAAAAAGCAGAACAAACTGTACGCAAACGCTTAACAGAATTTAGAAAAGTAAAAGAAAGCAAACCACAAATGTTAGTAGGCGTTTTAGGTTGCATGGCAGAACGTTTAAAAGCAAAATTATTAGAAGAAGAAAAATTAGTAGATATAGTTGTTGGTCCCGATGCTTACAGAAGTTTACCCAATTTAATTGAAGAAGCAGAAAGCGGACAAAAAGCAGTAAACGTTTTATTAAGCAGAGAAGAAACTTATGCCGATATCTCTCCTATTCGTTTAAACAGCAATGGCGTTACAGCATTTATTTCTATAACACGTGGTTGCAACAATATGTGCACTTTTTGCGTAGTACCTTTTACCAGAGGAAGAGAAAGAAGCAGAAATGCAAATTCAATTGTAAACGAAGCAAAAGATTTATTTGAAAAAGGATACAGAGAAGTAACCTTGCTTGGTCAAAATGTAGATAGTTATTATTGGGTAGATGAAACAAAAAACGAAGTTGTAACATTTGCAAATTTATTAGAACAAGTTGCATTGGTTTCTCCGCTACTTAGAGTTCGTTTTAGTACTTCTCATCCAAAAGATATTACAGATGAAGTATTATACACAATTGCCAAATACGAAAACATTTGCAAATACATTCACTTACCTATACAAAGCGGTAACACAAGAATATTGCAGTTAATGAATAGAACTTATACCAGAGAATGGTATTTAGCCAAAGTAGATAGAATAAAAACCATACTGCCCGATTGTGGTATTAGTGCAGATATTATTGCAGGCTTTTGTACCGAAACAGAAGAAGAACATAAAGAAACTATATCTGCAATGGAATATTCTAAATACGATTACAGTTATATGTTTTATTATAGTGAACGCCCCGGAACTTTAGCCGAAAGAAGATATGCAGATGATATACCCGAAGATGTTAAGAAAAGAAGATTAGCCGAAATTGTAGAAACGCAAAACAAACTTTCTTATCAAAGCAATTTACAAGATATTGGTAAAATTTTTAAAGTATTAATTGAAGGAGAAAGTAAAAAAAGCGGAAACGATTGGAAAGGAAGAAACTCAAGAAACAAAGTAATTGTTTTTGCAAAAGGTAATTACAATTTACAACCCGGAGATTATGTAAATGTGCAAGTAACCGAATGTACACAAGGAACATTATTAGGAAACATTGTTGATTAAAAAATTAAGTTTATGAATTCACTAATTGAAAATAGTAAACAACAAATTATTGAGTTATGCAAACAACATCATGTAAAGGAGTTGTATGTGTTTGGCAGTGCTGTGCGAGATGATTTTAACGAGAAAAGTGATGTGGATTTTTTGTATGAATTTGATACAAGCAAAGTATCGGTAGATAGAAACAAATCGGTAATAAATTATGCCGATAATTATTTTGATTTAAAATTTGGTTTGGAAGATATTTTAAATCGTGAAGTAGATTTAATTGAATATAAAGAATTTAAAAATCCATATTTTCAAAAAGCTGTTCAACAATCAAAAACGCTTTTGTATGCAGCATGATAATGTTAAGAAATATTTGTTTGATATACTTGATGCTATCGCAGCAATTGAAACAGCTAAAAAACAAGTAAACTCTTACCAAGAATTTTATTTAAACAGAATTATAAGAAGTGCAATTGAAAGAGAATTGATAACAATAGGTGAAGCTGCAACAATTATCAGGAAAAAATTTCCAGATATTTTTATTAGTAATATCAGAGAAATTGCAGCAACAAGAAACATTATTGTACATGATTATGACGGAGTAAATTATAAAGTAGTTTGGAGCATTATCGATAAACATTTACTCACATTAAAAGAAGAAGTTACTATCCTGATTAATCATTAAAAATGAATAAAGCATTTTTTATATTACCCATTTATTTTTTAATTAGCTTAAAAAGTTTCGGGCAAGAAGCATATAATCCTATACATTCAAATGATACTAAGGTTATTATCGATAGCCTTAACAAAAGCTCTGATGGAAATTATATTATTGCTTTTTGGTTAAAAGGAAAAGTGTGGCAAAAAGGAATAAGATATTTGCACGTAAATAATAAAAATATTTTATTTACAAGTTACGCTGATTCAATATCTAAAATGAAAGAGGTTCTTGGGGAAAGCCTATTCTCGGTAGTTGCATTCAACTTAAAAAACCTTAGAAAAGCAGAGAATTATTCCACAAATCTTTTTTTTTCAAATAATTCAAAAAGATTTACTAAAATAGCAAATAAAGAATATTCAGATTCGTCTGCAATTATGCATTACAATTTAGCTATTAAGTATAACAACAAATTTAACTTTGGTCATTTCTCAAAATTTTCAGAAGAAGAAGTTAAAAAAGCGAAAAATAAAAAATTAATTGATGGAATGAAATTCGTTAATTATTTGTTCAGTGTTTTAGAAGAAATAGAAAATAAATAAAACAAATGGCAGACATTCAATCTATAAAAAATCGTTTCGGAATTATTGGTAATTCTCCCGCATTAAACCATGCGTTAGATACTGCTATTCAAGTGGCAGCAACAGATTTAACGGTTTTAATTGTTGGAGAAAGCGGTGTTGGTAAAGAAGTTTTCTCGCAAGTAATTCATGCTTTATCTGCCAGAAAACACAATCATTTTATTGCCGTAAACTGCGGTGCAATTCCCGAAGGAACTATTGACAGTGAATTATTCGGACACGAAAAAGGAAGTTTTACCGGAGCTGTTGATAGCCGTAAAGGTTATTTTGAAACCGTAAACGGCGGTACCATTTTTTTAGATGAAATTGGCGAAATGCCATTAGGTACACAAGCCCGTTTATTACGTGTTTTAGAAACAGGAGAATTTATTAGAGTAGGTTCATCAAAAGTGCAAAAAACAGATGTACGCGTTATTGCAGCCACTAACAAAGAATTATTTGAATTTGCAGAAAGAGGGAAATTTAGGCAAGATTTATATTTTAGATTAAGCACAGTTCCCATTCGTGTACCTGCATTAAGAGATAGAAAAGAAGATATTGTTTTATTATTTAGAAAATTTGTAGTTGATTTTGCAGAACGTTATAAAACAACACCTATTCAGTTAAATGAAGAAGCAAAACAACTTTTAATTAATTATTCTTTTCCGGGCAATGTGCGTGAGTTAAAAAATTTAGCCGAACAAATTTCTGTTTTAAGTAATAGTAATATTGTAACTGCACCTATTTTAAGAAGTTTTTTGCCTGATAGAAATAACAGCAACAGAATGCCTGTATTGGCTTCTCAGCAACCACACGGCGAGTTTTCATCTGAAAGAGAAATTTTGTACAAACTTTTTTTTGATATGAAAAAAGATGTTACAGAATTAAAAAAAATGTTTGTAGAAATTCTTCAGAACCCATCGCTGGCAAGCACTGCAGCCAACTATACCAAAGAAAGTTTGTTAAACGATTTTGATATTTCTTCCAACAATAATAATGAGTTGCAACACAATTCTGCAACACATCATCAACCACAAATTGTACAGCCAACTATTTTACATTCTGGCAATACAACACAACAACCTGTTTTATTAAAGAACGATGAAATTCACCAACACGAAGAAGTAGAAGAGTCTTTAAACATAATGGATAAAGAAAAAGAATTAATTATTAAAGCATTAAAAAAACACAAAAGCAAACGTAAAGATGCCAGTGCAGATTTAGGTATTAGTGAAAGAACACTTTATCGCAAACTAAAAGAATACGATATTGAAGATCTTTAGAGAATGAATAAATATGAATTAAAAAATTAAGGACGAAAATTTATTTATGATAAAAAATTATTATATAAAATCAACCAACAATAATAAAAGGGAAAGCAAAAATATTTTTCATTACTCTTTCTTTGTTATTCTTTTTTCATTGCTTATTTCTTCTTGTGGTATTTATACTTTAAGAGACAGCTCAATTGATTATAAAAAATTTAAAACCATAAAAATTGGTTTGTTTGATAATAAAGCACGTTATGTAAACCCACAATTAGCACCGCAGTTAAATGATAAGTTACAACAAAAAATTGCAGGGCAAACCAAACTAATAAGAACCAATAGTGATAATGCAGATTTGCAATTAGAAGGTTACATCTCCTCTTACGATGTTACAACTGCTGCCATCACTACACAACAATCAACAACCAACCGTTTAACTGTTGGTGTGCATTTAATAGTTAAGAATTTACCTGATAATAAAACAGATGAATTTGATGTTAGCAGAAGCTTCGATTTTTCGGCCAATTTATCGTTAGACCAAGCACAAGCAAGTTTAATGAGTGATATTCTAAAAAATATTACTGACGAAATTTTTAATCATTTGTTTTCTAACTGGTAAGGAAATCTTATTTTCACACTTATGAATGCTTTTATTGCCAAAACACTTTTTCAAATTACACAAAAGCAAAACATTGCAGATGCAGATGCTGCTGAGTTATCTCAGTTAGCCAATCAATATCCATACTTTGCACCTGCACAAGTGTTGTTGGCAGCCAAACTAAAGGCAGATAATAGTTTTGAGGCATCTTCTCAATTACAAAAAGCAGCTTTATTTTGCAATAATCCGTTTTGGTTAGAGCATGGTTTGTTTAATGGTGAAGCAAAAGATATTAATATTATTCATGCAGAAAAAACAAATGAAACGGCTACCGAAATAATAACCGCAGAACCTGAACCAACAATTATTAATGAAGAAGAACCCACACCAATAATTGAAGAACATAAACCTGTTGTTCCTTTTCCTGCAGTATTTGAAGTACCAACTGTAGAAAATGTAAAAGGAATAATGGAAGGAATTGATAAAAAAGAAGAAACACATTCAGAAATTATCACACCAGTTGAGCAAGCTGAAACTACCGTAGCAAAAGGGTTTTCAAGTATTGTAGAAAATAATAATGCAACAACAATACCATCGCTCACTTCAATGCCTTCTTATTCTTCTTTCTTTCAAAACAAACCGGAAGATACACCCGAAGAACCACCATTAAGTGAAGAAGAAGAATACGCAAATAAACCCGATGACATTGCTGATAGCTTTAGTGAAAGGCAAGCAGAAAAATTATCGTCTGTATTATCATCATCTGCCGCAGAGTTTAAAAAGCCTGTAACCGAAGAAGCTAAATTAGATTATACAACAGAGCCTGCTTATACGGTAGATTATTTTGCATCACAAGGCATTAAAGTAGATTTAACCAAACAACCACAAGATAAATTAACTGTACAATTATTAAAATTTACAGATTGGTTAAAAATAATTAAGAAAAGTAATCCTAATCCTACGGATTTAGGTACAGACCCTGAATTAGAAAATGCCATTCAAGGTATTGCTCAAACTTCAAACGAATCAAGAGAAATTATTACCGAAACAATGGCCGATGTTTTTGTAAAACAAGGTAAAATTGATAAGGCCGTACAACTGTATATTAAATTAAGTTTTTTAGAGCCAGAAAAATCCTCTTACTTTGCCGCCAAAATTCAAGAACTAAAAGGTATTTAAACATGACTATTTTATTTGTATCATTAATTGTTATTGCTTGCGTAGCATTAGGTTTTATAGTATTAGTACAAAACCCAAAAGGTGGCGGCTTAAACGGCAGCGTAGGCGGTTTTAGCAACCAGTTAATGGGAGTTAAACAAACTACAGATGTTTTAGAAAAAGGCACATGGCTTTTTGCAGGCATTATTGTAGTGCTTTCAATTTTTTCAACATTAATTTTAAAAAGCAGTAACACAAGTAAAGGTCCTGATACATCAATTATTCAAAAAGTAAATACAAATCAGGCTCCTTCTACACCTGCAAACACTGTTCCGGCAACACAACCGCAACAACCGGCTACCAAGTAATATTCACTTTTATTAAAATATTTTATCCCTGCTTATACAAACAAGTGGGGATTTTTATTACTTTGAAATCATGAAAAAAATTATTCGTTGTTTTTTTATATTCCTAATTATTGTTTGCGGATTTTTTGCATGGATGATATTTAGTAAAGCAACTTCCTTTAACGAAAGCAAAAAATATTTAGTAATAGAAGAAGGTAAAACAGGTAAAGCTTCTGTTATAGAAGCTATGCAACAACAAGGCATTA
This sequence comes from Bacteroidota bacterium, assembly GCA_018267725.1. GTDB lineage: Bacteria > Bacteroidota > Bacteroidia > Chitinophagales > Chitinophagaceae > CW01. Next base: position 21,534 of record JAFDXY010000010.1, on the reverse strand, counting down.
CTTCACATACAACCCTATTTTCTTTAATAGGAAGTGGAATTGGTTTATGGAATAAAATAAAACCCGGAAAATTTGAAATAAAAAAAGATGATAATTTATTAACGATTTTAAAAACTTTAAAAAATAATCGTCAGGCTCAAATTAATTTGGTTATAAATAAACTTAGAATAAAAGAAGATTTAGCAAAACTAATTGGTAAAAATTTTTCAACAGATTCTGTTAGTGTAATGAATTTCTTAAACAACAACGATTCGCTAAAAAATTATAATATAGATACAAGCACTGTTTTCACTATAATAATTCCGGATACTTATACTTTTTATTGGAATACACCCTTAAGAAAAATTTTTAATAAGTTGTATGATGCTTCAATAAATTTTTGGAATAAAAATAATCGAACTCAACAAGCAGCAGCCATAAATTTTACGCCGCAAGAAGTTTATATTTTAGCTTCAATTGTAGAAGAAGAAACCAACCATAATGATGATAGAGCAAAAATTGCAAGTGTATATATAAACAGATTAAATAATAGTATGGCATTGCAAGCATGCCCCACTATAAAATATGCTATGAAAGATTTTTCTTTAACACGCATTTACGAAAAATATTTAACCAACCCCTCTCCTTACAACACTTACAAAAAAAAAGGTTTACCACCCGGGCCAATTTGTACCCCTGCACCAAAATGTATTGATATTGTATTAAATGCACCCAAAACAGATTATTTATTTTTTGTTGCTAAGGCAGATTTTAGTGGCTATCATCATTTCAGTACCAACTTTGCCGAACATTCAAAATATGCAAAAGAATATCAAAAAGCATTAGATGAATACATGGCACGCAAGCAACAAAATGCAGAAGAAGAGAAATGACCAAATTAGAAAGAAAAATATTAAGAATACCGCCAATAGCTTTTATAATAAATAAAAGTAAAGTAATTTTTATTCCGGGTTTTAAAGGCATTCCTGTTTATGATATTGTAAAATTTTTTTTTCAGCAAATAAGAAAAGTTGGTTTAAATGAAAGAGCATCGGCCATTTCATATAACTTAATTATGGCATTGCCTGCTGCATTATTATTTTTATTTTCAATTGTTCCTTATTTGCCCGATTCTGAAAAATTCAAATATCAATTGTTAAGTTTGTTTAATGATTTATCTCCTAATTCCGCATCAAAAAAATTCATTCAACAAACAATAGAAGGTTTATTACAAAAGCAAGTTGGTATATTTTCATTTGGTTTTGTATTATTAATGTTTTATGCATCTAATGCCACTATGGGAATTATTAGAACCTTCGATAAATCTATTATTGAAAACAAAAAATATTTTTTACATAAAAGAGTTAGAGCCATACGTTTAACTATTGTTTTATTGTTTTTATTTATTGCTTCAGGATTAGTTTTAATGGGGCAACACCAATTAAATATTTTGCTGAAAGGCTTATTCCACATGAAACGCAGAGCTTCTATTCCATGGTGGAATGGTGTAAGATGGATAATTATTATTGCCTTAATTTTTTATGGTATTGCTTTTATTTACAAGTTAGGGCCAGCCATAAAAAAGCGTTGGAAATTAGTTTCGCCCGGTTCTATTTTAGCAACTACACTTACTTTTATTACAACAATTTTATTTTCATTTTGGGTGAATAATTTTGCCAGTTATAATAAAGTTTATGGTTCTATTGGCACGGTATTAATTATTATGCTTTTAATTTACCTAAACTCATTAATTCTTTTAATTGGGTTTGAATTAAATGTAAGTATTACTTATTTGCAAGCAGAAGTAGAAAAAAGAAGATTAAAATAATTTGTTATATATTGCTTTAATACCAATCAACACTTTTCTAATGCTTGTAAAATATCTTCAAGAATATCATCTTTATGTTCTAAGCCAACACTAATACGAATTAAGCCTGGCGTAATATTTACTGCTTGTCTTTCTGCTTCAGAAAGCTTTGCATGTGTAGTACTTGCAGGGTGCGATGCAATGGTTCTGGTATCTCCTAAATTAGCAGTTAATGAAAGTAATTTTAAATTATTTAAAAAACTTTTTCCTGCTGCTATACCTCCTTTCAATTCAAAACAAACAATGCCGCCGCCATTATACATTTGTTTTTTTGCAATATTATATTGTGGATGAGATGTAAGAAAAGGATATTTTAAAGAAGTTATTTTAGTATGGTTTTCTAATTGCTCTGCTATATACAATGCATTGCTTGCATGCCTTTCCATTCTTACATCTAAGGTTTCTAAACTTCTGCTTAAAACCCACGCATTGAACGGAGATAATGCAGGCCCTGTGCTTCTGCAAAACAAATAAATTTCATGAATTAATTTTTCTTTTCCTACTACAATTCCACCTAATACTCTGCCTTGTCCATCCATCCATTTGGTGGCAGAATGTATAACTAAATCTGCTCCATATTTAATTGGATGCTGACCAATTGGTGTTGCAAAACAATTATCTACATTCAACAACAAATTATTTTCTTTTGCAATATGTGAAATCATTTCTAAATCTAATATATCTAAACCCGGATTGGTTGGTGTTTCCAAATAAATCATTTTAGTATTGGGCTTAATAGCTGCTTTCCATTCTGCTGCAGTTGCGTTGGCACTTACATAAGTATGTTCTATTCCATACTTAGGAAGTATTTTAGTAATAACAGTATGTGTGCTTCCAAAAATAGAACTACAACTTAGTAAATGATCTCCTTGTTTCATTAATGCCATAAAACTTGCAAACACCGCACTCATGCCAGATGCAGTGGCATAGCCAGTTTCGGCACCTTCTAATGCACATACACGTTGTATAAATTCATCAACACTTGGGTTGCTAAAACGGCTGTAAATATTAGCATCTATTTCATCTGCAAAAACTGCACGCATTGTTTCTGCATCGGTATAACAAAAACTACTGGTAAGAAATAAGGGAGATGATTGTTCCATTTCTTTGGTTTGTTCAACTCTTGTTCTTATGGCTTTGGTAATTGGTTTCATTATTATTAGTTATAAATTATAAACGATGAATTCTAAGCAACACATTATTAATTATTTACTTCAACCTCCCACTCTATTGTGCAACCTGCTGCTCTTAATGTTGCTGCAACAGAACAATATTTATCTATTGATAATGCACAAGCTTTTCTTGCTTTTTCAGCATCTACATTTCCATCAAACTTAAAAACAACTTTTACATATTTCCATAATGATGGTTCTTTGCCTTGCTCGCGTTCTCCTTCAATAATTATATTAAAATTGTTTATTGTTTGTTTTTGTTTTTTAAGAATAGAAACAATATCTATACCGCTACAACTTCCTAAACTCATTAATAAAGTTTGCATAGGTCTTACGCCCGAATTGTTTCCACCAATTTCTTTGGCAGCATCAAATTTTATAATATGGTTAGCTGCATCTTTTGCTTCAAATGCAAATGCATCATCAACTCTTTGCAATTCTACTTTTATCATTCAAAAAAAATTTCACAAATGTAATTGTATATTCGGTGCAAAATTGTCCACTTAATTAATAGGATAATAAAATTTTGTGTACTTATATTATTTTTGAAATTTCAATGTTGATATTTTAATTTTTTATTGATGAATTTTTTTGAACATAAGCAACCATTTATTTTAGAAAACGGGCAAACACTTCCTTCTCTTACCATTTCTTATTTTACTTACGGAAAACTAAATGCAACTAAAACTAATGTTGTTTGGGTTTGCCATGCATTAACTGCCAACGCAAATGTTACAGATTGGTGGAAAGGCTTAGTAGGTGAAGGTTGTATTATTAATCCTGAAAAATATTTTATTATTTGTGCAAATATTTTAGGTTCTTGTTACGGGAGTACAGGGCCTTTATCAATAAACTCAACAACTAATCAACCTTATTATTCTTCGTTTCCATCAATAACCATAAGAGATATGGTTAATGCCAATATTTTATTACGCCAACATTTAGATATTCCAAAAATATATTTATTAATGGGCGGAAGTATGGGCGGATATCAAACATTAGAATGGTGTACGATGGAAAAAAGTGTAATTGAAAATTTGTTTTTAATTGCAACATCTCCATCTGAAAGTGCTTGGGGTGTTGCTGTGCATACTGCACAACGTTTAGCAATAGAAGCAGATAACAGTTGGTTAGAACATAAGCCTAATGCGGGTTCTAAGGGATTAAAAGCTGCACGTGCCATTGGCATGCTTACTTACAGAAATTATAAAATATTGCATGAAACACAAACAGATCCCGATGCAGAAAAGATTGATAATTTCAAAGCATCATCTTACATAAATTATCAGGGAGATAAATTAGTAAAACGTTTTAATGCATACAGTTATTGGTTATTAACCAAAGCAATGGATAGCCATCATTTAGCCCGCGGAAGAAATATAAGTTTGCAACAAGCATTGCAAAATATTCCTCAAAACACTTTGGTAATTGGTATTACAAGCGATATTCTTTGTCCGTTAGATGAACAAAAATTTATTGCAGAAAATATGCCTCATGCAAAATTGGTTGTTATTAATTCAGAATATGGTCATGATGGTTTTATTATTGAAACAAAACAAATATCAAAGCATTTGAAAGAGTGGATTGAATTAATTCACGAGTTCGCAAATTCGTAATTATAAATTTGCAAAATGAATCGTATTGAAAAAATAAAAGAGTTTCTACAAACCAATCCTACCGATAACTTTTTACGTCATGCTTTAGCATTAGAATATATTAAAGAAGGAAATGATGCAGAAGCAAAAATTTTATTTGAAGCCATTTTAACTGAATCTCCCAATTATATTGGTTCCTACTATCATCTTGCCAAATTGTTAGAAAGAATTAATGAAACAGAAGCAGCAATTAGTTGTTACGAAAAAGGTATGCAGCAAGCAAAAGCCGCAAAAGATAATCATGCTTATAACGAATTGCAAGCAGCTTATGAAGATTTAGTGTATTAAATATTGTAACTTAGTACAAATTTTAATTATGCAAGTAAATGAAATAACACCAACCGGAAAGTTTACCAAAGCACAGTTAGATTTATTAAAACTATTTTCAAAAGATATGCCCGATGAAACATGGGTTGAATTACGCCATGTTATTTCACAACATTTTGCCAACAAAGCTACCGCCGAAATTGATAAAATTTTTGAAGAAAACAATTGGGGACAAGAAAAAATTGAAGAATGGAGTAAAGAACACATGAGAACACCTTATACTAAATGACGAAAATAGTTCTTGATACTAACGTTTTACTCATAGCTTTACCTTCAAAATCGAAGTATCATCTTATTATAGAATATTTCAATAACAGAAAATATCAACTTATAATAACAACATCTATTCTTTTTGAATACGAAGAAATACTTAGTAAAAAAACAAACAATATTGTTGCATATAATATTGTAAACGCTTTTGTTGAGGCACCTAATGCAATACCAACCAATATCTATTTCAACTGGAATTTAATTTCAACTGATTTTGATGACAATAAATTTATTGATGCTGCATTAACAGCTAATGCAGATTATATTGTTACCAATGATACCCATTTTAATGAAGCAAAAAATAATCGTTTCCCAAACGTAAATATCATTTCTGCTAATGATTTTTTAACGATACTTGCAACATTATAACCATTTGCCACATGAATACACATTACAAAAACTACAATCCCGAAAAATACAAAACACCAACAGGTACACAGCTAAATTGCAAAAGTTGGATACAAGAAGCAGCATTAAGAATGTTGTTAAACAACTTAAATCCTGAAGTAGCAGAACGCCCCGATGATTTAATTGTTTACGGAGGAAGAGGTAAAGCTGCAAGAAATTTTGAAGCATTAGATTTAATTATTAAAGCTTTAAAAGATTTAAATAATGATGAAACACTTCTTATACAAAGCGGTAAACCTGTTGGCATTTTACAAACACATATTAATGCTCCAAGAGTTTTAATAAGTAATTCGCAACTTGTTCCTAAATGGGCAACATGGGAACATTTTAATGAGTTAGAAAAAAAAGGTTTAATGATGTACGGACAAATGACGGCAGGAAGTTGGATATACATTGGCTCGCAAGGTATTGTACAAGGCACTTATGAAACTTATGCAGCTATTGCCGATAAACATTTTAACGGCACATTAAAAGGAACATTAAATGTAACAGCAGGTTTAGGTGGAATGGGCGGTGCACAACCATTAGCCATAACAATGAACGAAGGTGTTGCACTAATTGCAGAAGTAGAAGAATGGAGAATTGATAAAAGAATAGAAACAAAATATTTAGATGAAAAATATACCGATATAGATAAAGCTATTGATGCTGCAATAAACTATAAACAAAAAGGTGTTTCAAAAAGTATTGGCGTATTATGTAATGCAGTACACCTTTTGCAAAAATTAATTGAAAGAAATATTATTCCCGATACATTAACAGACCAAACATCGGCACACGATCCTTTAATTGGTTATATACCACATACATTAAATAATGAACAAGCCAATGAGTTAAGAAAAAATAATCAAGAAAAATATATTCAGTTAGCTTATGAAAGCATGTATTTACATGTGCAATTAATGATTGAATTAATGAATAAAGGAGCTATAACTTTTGATTACGGAAATAATATTCGTGCAAGAGCAGAAGAGTTTCAAAAATCCAATGTTGATAGTCGACTCTCAACTATTAACTGCTTTGCTTTTCCCGGTTTTGTTCCCGCTTATATTCGTCCTTTGTTTTGCGAAGGAAAAGGTCCATTTCGTTGGGCTGCATTAAGTGGAGATGCTAATGATATTGCCGTAACAGATGAAGTAATTGCCAATATGTTTCCTGAAAATAAAAGTTTACAACGTTGGTTAAAATTAGCTAAAGAAAAAATTGCATTTCAAGGTTTACCTGCACGTATTTGTTGGTTAGGGCAAGGTGAAAGAGAAAAAGCAGGATTAGCTTTTAATGAATTAGTAAAGCAAGGAAAAATAAAAGCACCCATTGTTATAGGAAGAGATCATTTAGATACGGGAAGTGTAGCCAGCCCCAACAGAGAAACAGAAGCCATGAAAGATGGAAGTGATGCAGTTGCCGATTGGCCTTTATTAAATGCACTTATTAATACAGCAGGTGGTGCAAGTTGGGTTAGCTTGCATCATGGTGGTGGTGTTGGTATGGGTTACAGTATTCATGCAGGAATGGTAATTGTTGCAGATGGCTCAAATGAAGCAGCAGAAAGGCTTTCAAGAGTTTTAAGAAATGATCCGGGAATGGGTGTTATTCGCCATGCCGATGCAGGTTATGATATTGCATTAGATACTTTAAGAAAAAACGGGTTAAGTTTAACTAATAGGTTAAAATAATTAAAATACAATTTTATTTTAACATGAAAATTATATTTTAATACTAAATTATTATGAGCCACAAGCCATCGCATCACGATATATTTTTAAACAGAAGAGAATTTCAATTAGAAAGAATGATATTGTTTAGCGATGCCGTTTTTGCCATTGCCATAACATTATTAGTTATTGAAATTAGAATACCTGTTATTAAAGAAGAAACAACACACGGCGTAATAGAAGCACTCATTGAAAAGATACCAGAGTTTTTCGGATTCTTTTTAAGTTTTGCAGTTATTGGGCAATTCTGGACAAATCACCACCGCATTTTTGGTTTTATTACCAACTATACAACCAAACTTTTATGGTTAAATTTAAATATGCTTTTTTGGATTGTATTAGTTCCTTTCACAAGCAATCTCAATTCAGTTCATGGCAACTTAAACATAGTTTGGTTTGTTTATAGTTTTAATATGTTTATGATTGCCTTAAGCATGTACTTTATTGATTTATATATTGGTAATAAAAAAAGAAATATTTCAACTATTGCTAACAATCCGCACATTAAAAAATTTGTTTATAGAAGAAGTTTAGTAGCGGCATTAATTTTTTTTACTGCAATGGTTTTATGTTTATTCAATAATACGTTTATGTCTATTACTTCTCGTATTATATATTTTGCAATACCACTTACAATGGTTTTAATAAATAGAAAAGCAAAAAAGTATATGCTAAACATGCCATTACAGAGTAATTTAATTTTTTGAATGAACTTTTTAAGTATTGAAAATATTAGTTATGGTTATGGCAATACCAATGCTTTACACAATGTAAATTTTCATCAAAACAAATTCGAAAAAATTGTTATTGCAGGAGAAACAGGTTCGGGCAAAACAACACTATTACAAACTATTGCAGGCTTATTGCAACCCACCACCGGAAGTATTTTATTAGAAGGTGAAAGAGTTTTAGGCCCTTTAGAAAAACTATTGCCGGGCAATAAAAGCGTAGCATATTTATCTCAGCACTTTGAATTGCGTTTTAATTATTTTGTGTACGAGCAATTAGAAATGGCAAACAAATTAAGCAATGCCCAAGCAGAAAAAATTTATAAAGTTTGCCAAATTGAACATTTGCTGAAACGCAGAGTAGAAGCACTTTCCGGAGGAGAAAGACAAAGAGTTGCATTAGCACGTTTATTAAGTAGTTCTCCAAAATTATTATTGTTAGATGAACCGTTTTCTAATTTAGATGCCACACATAAAAACACCATAAAAACAGTTATAGAAAATATTGGGAAAGAATTACAACTAACATGTATAATGGTTTCGCATGATGCTGCCGATAGTTTATCGTGGGCAGAAAGAATAGTAGTAATGAAAAATGGAATGATTATACAAGATGCCAACCCAAAAGAAATTTATTATCATCCTGTAAATGAATATTGTGCTGGTTTATTTGGAGATTATAATTTGTTTAATACAAATAGTTTAAAGCAATTATTTCCTTCAATAAATATTCAACAACATGAAAAAAATATTTTAGTACGCCCCGAGCAATTTGAAATAACAACCCAAACAAACCATTCTATAAAAGGCACTATTCAATCAATATTATTCTGCGGAAGTTTTTATATGCTAAATATTTTAATTGATGACACAATTGTTTTTGTAAAAACTTTACTACACAATTATGCAATAAACGATACTGTTTTTGTAAAATTAGATATTGAAAAAATTGTGTATGTTTAAGGGAGATTGTAATATTCAATAATTAGTTTAATTTGAAATTAAAATTCAACAAACTAACTTTATAATTAAATTTGACTATCCATTTTTCATAACATGCCAAGAGCAGTAAAATACAAGATAAAAGATAACGAAATACCAAAAGTTGAAGATCTTTTTAACCCATATAATGTTGGGGCAAGACCATTTTTAAAATGGGCAGGTGGCAAGGGGCAACTTCTTAATAAATTTCAAAAGCTTTATCCGAAGCAACTTAAAGAAAAAAAGATTAAAACATTTTACGAACCATTTTTAGGTAGCGGAGCAGTATTTTTTGATATTGCACAGCATTATAACATTGAGAGTGCCTACTTATATGATATTAACGATGAATTAATTTTAACTTATCGTGTAATTCAAAAAGATGTTTCTAAACTTCTTGATTTTCTTTATCGTTATCAAAAAAATTATTTGAAACTTGACAAAAAAAAACGTCAAGATCTTTTCTACGATCAACGAACAAATTATAACCTGCAACGCTTTAATATTGATTATAATAAATATTCAGAACAATGGTTTCCTAGAGCTGCACAACTAATTTTTTTAAACCGAACATGTTTCAACGGGCTTTATAGAGTTAATTCCAAAGGTGAGTTTAATTCGCCGGCAGGAGATTATGATAACCCAACAATTTGCGATGAACAAAATTTATTAGCCGTTCATAAAGTACTGCAAATGGCAGAAATAAAAAAAGCTGACTTCAAAGAAATAATAACTGATTTCAAAGCCAAATCATTTGTATATTTTGACCCACCTTATAGACCAATAAGTAAAACAGCAAATTTTAAAGCATATAACAAACAAGACTTTGCAGATAGTGAACAGATAAAACTTGCCAAACTTTTTAAACAGCTTGATAAAAAAGGCATACAAGTAATGTTAAGTAATTCAGACCCTAAAAACAACGATCCTGATGATAATTTTTTTGATGAAATATACAGTGACTATAACATTACCAGAGTTTCTGCAAGACGAATGATAAATTCAAATCCTACAAAGCGTGGAGCAATTAATGAAATTGTTGTTACAAATTATTCAATTGCATAAATAAATGGAAAAAGGAACAAAAAGCAACGTAACTGGAAATCAACTTGAGGTAGCAGTAAAAACTGTTTTAACTGGAAAAGGATTTGAGCTTATTAATTACCGAGTTTGGGAGAAAAATAAGAAAGGATATGGCGAAGAATTACTTCTTGAAAATGTTCCCTTCACTACTGTTTACGAACATAAAGGAAATACAGAATTTCTTCTTATATCAAAAAAATATAGCTTACAAATAAGAATTGAGTGTAAGTGGCAACAAGTAGCAGGTTCAGTTGATGAGAAACTCCCATATCTATATCTTAATGCAATTGAAGCAATGCCCGAAAATTCAATAATGATTTTAATTGATGGATCTGGTTGGAAAATAGGATCTATTAAATGGCTAAAAGATGCCGTTAAACAAAAAAAATATACAACTGAAAAAACTAAGAACAAAGAAATAATGGTATTTAGTTTAACAGAATTTTTCACTTGGGCAAACAAAACATTTAATATATAACAAGAAAATAAAAACATTCTTATCAAAAAAATTATAATTAAACCAAAAAATAATGAATAAGCTTTTTTACTTTAAAGTTACTTTTTTACAAATTTCTGCTGGGCTTTTTACAGGAATGATTGTTTATGGATTATTTGATATTGATTTTTCAAAAAGTGAAATGATAATGAGTTTAATAAAAAAGTCTTTAGTAACTGCAACCAGTACAGGTTTAATTTTGGGAGTGTTAAATATGTTTTTTAAAATTGGTAGCTTTCAAAAAAGGCAAGAGTAACGCATAAGAGAAACTGCAGGGCAGAGAATTTCTCGTCATTATTGGTGTTCCTCAATAACAATAAGTGTTTGTACTAATAGTTATTGGTAAGTTTTATTAGATATCTATAATATAAAAACAACCAACAATAAAAAAGCCTTTCTAAAATTGAAAGGCTTTTTACATATAAATTATTTTTTAATTACTGGAGGTGTTGTTGGTTGTGGTGCCGGTGGCGGAGGTATTTTAACATCTTTAACCTCTATTTCAAAAATTAAATTTGCATAAGATGGAATTACCGGAGGGTTGCCTTGTGCTCCGTAAGCCATCATTGCAGGAATGTATAATGTGCCTTTACTGCCAGCAGCAAATTGTTTTAAACCATCTTCCAAGCCCTGTACTACTTGGTGTGCACCAATTACTACATCTAAAGTTTTACCTGCATTTGGTCCAGTCATATTACCATCAAACTCTTTGCCTGTAGTCATAAACGTACCTTTATACATAACAGATGCTAGCTTACCTGTATCAATTTTTTCGCCGGTACCGGGCTGTGTAGTTTCAACAAAAACACCACTTTCTGTTTTAGTTGCTTTAATATTTTTCTTCTTTAAGTAAGCTTCTATGTCTTTTATTTCTCTATCTTTTTCTGCTGCCACTTCTTTATCAATATCTGCTTTTACTTCATCTTCGTTAGCATATACTTTTAAAATTTCTGCTTTACCATTTATAACACCGCCTCTTTTAAATACTGCATTATAATCAGGTATCATACCTAATTTTTTTAAGGTATCAATATTCATTACAAATTCTAATTTATCGCCTACAGAACACATTGGAAAAAGTTCTCCAAAATCATATTTGCGTAATTGTGATGAATCTATTTTATAGAAAGATGGTATGTGGCCGTAAGTTGTAAAAAGAATAGTATCTTTTTCACGAATTTTATATTCTACATTAAACTTAATTAAATCTCCGTTTTTAAGTTTTTGCTTGCCAGAGCCTTTGGTTATTTTATACATTAACCCCGACTTTGTTTTTTCAAACTGATTACAACTTGCAAATAATATTGCAAGTGCAAGAATAGTTGTTGTAATTTTCATTTTTTGTTGATGATTGTTATTGTAATTGTTGTTGATATTCTTTTATTACTTCGTAAAATTTTGCAGTTGTGTTGTTTAATGTATCGCTACTTCTTCCGCCTGCTGCGTTTATATGTCCGCCTCCTTCAAAATGTTTGCGGGCAAATATATTCACATCAAAATTACCTTTGCTTCTAAAACTCCATTTTCTTTCTTCCTCTCTATCTATTACAATGGCGGCAAATTTAATTCCTTCAATAGTTAAAAGATAATTTACCAATCCTTCTGTATCGCCGGTTTTAATATTAAATTCTTGAAGGTCGCGTTTTGAAATGCTCATTATTGCTGTGTTGTATTCATACAATACATCCATTCTATTTAGCAAAACAAAACCCGTAAAACGTAATCTGCTTTCTAAAAAATTATCATAAATATTATCGTGAATAATGCTGTGTTGTAAACCCAACTCTTTTAAATGAGCTACCATTTTATGTACGGCAGCAGAAGTTATGGGGAAACGAAACGAGCCGGTATCCGTCATTACACCTGTATATAAACATTGTGCAATGGTTGTATTTAATTTATTGGAATTACCCGATTCTACAATAAAATCGTACACCATTTCGCAGGTAGAACTTTTTTCGGTATTACTAATACCATAAGCAAATACTTCTTTTTGTGGTTCTTGATGGTGATCAATTAATATTTTTTCTGCTTTAGCTTGCTCAATAAATTTTGCTAAGTGTTTGGTTCGATGAAGTACATTAAAATCTAAGCAAAAAATTATATCAGCTTGTGCAACAATTGTTTGTGCTTTATGTTGCTGAGATTCAAAATCAATAATTTTATCTGCTCCTGGCATCCATTGTAAAAAATTTGCCCAATTGGTTGGCGAAATAACCGTAACTGTATGACCAAATTGAATTAGAAAATGATATAACCCCAAAGAAGAACCCATTGCATCTCCATCGGGTTTTTGATGCGTTGTAATTACAACATTTTTTGGTTGCGTAAGCAGTGGATAGAAATGACTGATAGCTTTCATAAACAATGGCGGCAAAAATAAGGGGATTACTACTCTATTCATTCAATTTAAAAACAAGAAAACTGTTTCCCTTACTTTTGCGGCAAATTTTACAAACAAATATGAGCAACAGAACATTTACAATGATTAAGCCCGATGCAACAGCAAAAGGCTATACAGGCGGAATTTTAGACCAAATTTTAGCAGCAGGTTTTAGCATTAAAGCTATGAAATGGACAAGATTAACTACTGCACAAGCCGGTGAATTTTATGCAATACATAAAGAACGCCCTTTTTATGGCGAGTTAGTTGAATTTATGAGTAGTGGCCCCATTGTAGCAGCTATTTTAGAAAAAGATAATGCAGTTGCAGATTTTAGAAAACTAATTGGTGCAACTAACCCTGCACAAGCAGAAGAAGGTACTATTCGTAAAAAATATGCAGCTTCGGTAGGAGAAAATGCCGTTCATGGAAGTGATAGTGATGAAAATGCAGTTATAGAAGGTAACTTTTTCTTTAGTTCTTTAGAAAGATTTTAACGCCATAAAAATTGGCATAGTTTTTTCAATAAGATTAAACGGTTTTTTAAGGGTTTAGGGTTGAAAAAAGGGCTTCGGTTTTCCGAGGCCCTTTATCTTTTATCAATATTTCAGAAATACTATTTTTTCTTACTTGTTTTTGGTGTAAGCATTAAAAACATTCTTTTACCTTCTAATTTTGGTAAAGCTTCGGGCTGGCCAACTTCTGCTAATCTCTCAGCAAATTTTAATAACACCAACTCTCCTCTTTCTTTAAATTGAATGGCACGACCTTTAAATTGCACATAAGCTTTTACTTTATTACCATCTTTTAAAAAACCTTCTGCATGTTTTGCTTTAAATCCAAAATCATGATCATCTGTTCCGGGCGTAAACCGAATTTCTTTAACCTCGCTTTGTTTGGCATTGGCTTTCATTTCTTTTTCTTTACGCTTTTTTTCGTATAGAAATTTTTTATAATCAATTGCTTTACAAACGGGAGGGTCTGCTTGCGGAGAAATTTCTACTAAATCTAATTCTAAACTTTGAGCAATGCGTAACGCTTCTTGCGTTGGATAAACGCCAACCGTTACATTATCGCCAACTAAACGTACTTGAGGAACTCTAATTCTTTCGTTAATACGATGCTCAGGCTCTTGTTGCCTTTGAAATCTTGGGTTAAATCTGTTGTTGCCTCCTGCGGGCCTTGGTCTTGGTGGAAATGCCATTAAAATTTGTTTGGTGAATAATTTTTTAGAATTTTAAAAATGCAAGAATTAATCCTACTACCGCTAATCCAGTTGAAACAATCCAAATTATCATATTATTAAATCGTTTCTCAATATCAATCTGCGATTTTAGGATGTCTTGTTTAATTGAATTTATGTCATCTTTTGTAGCCAATTGATTTTTAGTATCAAAAAATTTGTTATCAATTATTGTTTCTATTTCCTGAACAACAACTTTTGCATCAGCATCGTTTTTAAAATGCCGATGTAAAATTTCGTATATTTTTAAAGTTTGTGTTCCAGTCATAGTGTAAAAATAATGTTATTCTGCACTTTTTCTTTCAAAAATTTCGTTTGCAATATTAGCAACAAATTCTTCTACAGTTTCTTGACCTGCATCTCCCTTACCTTGTTTGCGAATAGATACTTTATTTTCTGTTGCTTCTTTCTCTCCAATTACCAACATATAAGGAATTTTTGCCAACTCTGCTTCGCGAATTTTTTTGCCAATTTTTTCTTGTCTTTCATCTATCTCAACCCTTACTCCTGCTTTGCGTAATTGTTTTTTTACTTCAGTAGCATAATTCATAAACTTATCACTTATAGGAAGAATTTTTACTTGCAACGGAGCTAACCATGTTGGAAATTTTCCTGCATAATGTTCTAATAAAAATCCTATAAAACGCTCATGTGTACCTAACGGTGCTCTGTGAATAATTAAAGGAATTTCGGGTTCGTTATTTTGATTGGTGAATGATAAATTAAAACTGCGTGGTTGTGCAAAATCTACTTGATTGGTTGCTAAAGTAAATTCTCTTCCAATAGCACTCCAAATTTGCACATCAATTTTGGGCCCGTAAAATGCACCTTCTCCTTTTACTTCTACAAAAGGTACTCCTGTTTCTATTAATACATTGCGTACCAATTCTTCTGTTTCTTTCCACAAAATGGGTTCGTTTACATATTTCTGTCCAAGTTTTTCAGGGTCATGTAAACTTAAACGCATTACATATTTTTCAATACCAAAAATTTTAAAGTATTTTAAATACATATCGTTTACTGCTTTAAACTCTGTTGCAAACTGTTCTTTAGTGCAGTAAATATGTGCATCGTTCATGTGTAGGCAGCGTACACGCATTAAGCCAAACAATTCGCCGCTTTGCTCGTATCGGTAGCAAGTTCCGTATTCTGCAATGCGATAAGGCATATCGCGATAACTTTTTGGTTCAGCATCAAAAATTTTGTGGTGGTGTGGACAATTCATTGCCTTTAAATAATATTTATCGCCATCCATTTCCATTGGCGGAAACATACTATCGGCATAGTAAGGTAAATGTCCACTTGTTAGGTATAAATTTTCTTTGGCAATATGCGGTGTTACTACACGTTTGTAGCCTGCATCTTCTTCGGTTTGTTTGGCTAATTTTTCTAATTCTTCAATAATAACTGTTCCGTTGGGCATCCATAAAATAAGTCCTTGCCCAATATCATCGTTCATAGTATAAATACCTAACTCTTTGCCTAATTTTCTATGGTCACGTTTCTTGGCTTCTTCCAACATTAATAAATACTCATCTAATTCTTTTTGTGTTGGAAAAGTAACGCCGTAAATACGTGTAAGTTGTTTATTTTTTTCATCTCCTTTCCAATATGCACCGGCAATTGAAGTAAGTTTGATGGCTTTTATAAAACCTGTGTTGGGAATATGCGGGCCACGGCATAAATCGGTAAAAGATCCTTGTGTGTAAAAAGTTATGTTCCCATCTTGCAAGTTTTGCAATAAATCTAATTTATACTCATCGCCTTTTTCGGTAAAATAAGCAACAGCATCTGCTTTAGATTTTTCGGTGCGTACATAGCTATTTTTTTGAGCAGCTAACTCATTCATTTTCTTTTCAAGCCATAATAAATCTTCTTCAGTTAATTTTTTATCGCCTAAATCAATATCATAATAAAAACCTTTATCAATTGCAGGGCCAACCCAAAATTTTACTCCGGGAAATTTAGCTTCAACAGCCTCTGCCATTAAGTGTGCAGATGAATGCCAGAAAGTGCTTTTCCCATCTGTATCATCCCACGTTAGTAATTTTAAAGAAGCATTATTTGTTATAGGGCGTGTTGCATCCCAAACTTCTCCATTAACGCTGGCAGCTAATACTTTTCTTGCCAAACCTTCGCTTATGCTTTTTGCAATATCTAAAGCAGTAACATCATTTTCAAATTGCCTTACTGCTCCATCGGGAAAACTAATATTAATCATACTTATAAAAACTACACTTTTATTTTAAGGACGCAAAAGTAACGATAAGTTTTAGTTTACAAACCTTAACGCTTTTTTAGCAAGAACAGATTTTAGTTTTGCAGTATGAGATTGATTTGTACACTATTATTTTTTCTTACAATTTCTACCGCATCTTATACTCAAAATATTACAGGAATTTGGCGTGGCTATTTTGTGCAAAAAGGTTTTAATGAATTTACAGGCAAGTTTGTTGAAGACAAATACAAATACGAAATTCAAATTAATCAATTACCCAATAATGCTATTGAAGGCGTAACCTACTCTTACAAGAATATTGTTTTTTACGGCAAAGCATCTTTTAAAGGAATTTTTACAAAAAACACCGAAAACGTTTTAGTAAAAGAATTAAAAATGTTAGAGTTAAAAATTAGCAACAACTCTGAACCTTGTTTAATGACTTGCTATTTGGATTATAAAAAAGAAGGGAAAACAGAAACGCTAACAGGTACTTATACAAGTTTAAACGATAAATCTAAAACAGACTGTGGCGATGGAGCAATATATTTAGAAAAAGTGCCCGAGAGTGATTTTAAGAAAGAAGATTTTTTAATGAAGAAAAAAGAAGAACCTACCAACACAACTTCAACACATAAAAATATTGATTCGAAAAAAGAAAATATTAAAAAAATTCAATCAGCATTAGGCTTAATACCCGATGGTATTGCAGGCCCCAAAACAACAGCAGCATTAAAAGCAAAAATTCCAACATTACAACAACCTTTAGATTACTCTAATGATGTTGCAGTAAAACATATTTTAAGCAAACTATCCGTTACAAATAAATTAACAACAATACCTGAAACAAAACATCACGAAACAATAGTTAAAAAACCAACCATAAAACCCGGTGCAGAAGCATTTGTAATTAAAAAAGGAATAGCAATGCCTACTACTCCACCCAAAAACAACAAACACAATGATAGCGTTACAGTTGTTGCTCCACCTGTTAAAGAAGTACCTGTAGCACCAACACCAAAACCCAAACCAACGCCGCCCATATTGTTAGAACGAAAAAATATATTAGCTGAAACTATTGAAGTAGATACAAAAAATGTTGAAATTAATTTTTATGATAACGGCAAAATTGATAATGATACTATTACCGTTTATTTAAATAATGAAAAAGTAATTAACCAACAGAGATTAAGTTATAAACCAATTACACTACACTTGCATTTAGATGAAATACAATCTTTAAAAGAATTAATTACTGTTGCCGATAATTTAGGAGACGAACCTCCCAACACAGCATTAATGGTTATTACGGCAGGTAATAAACGTTACGAAGTAACACTTACTTCTGATGAAAGAACAAACAGTAAAGTAATTATTAAATACAATCCTAACGCTGCTAAAGTAGAGCAGTAAATTATTTTTTAGCAAAGTTTATCGAGTCGGTAACTTCTCCACAACTAAGCATTTGTTTAGGTATATACGGGTTTTTAATATCTGCCGAATTACTTAACCAATTAGCACCTACACCATTAAAAGCCATAGGACAATGTGCATGATACACCGTAGCTTTATCGTATTGAACGGTTCTAATTAAATCGTACATTTCTTCACTTAAAGTTGCAAACGATTTTCTTTTAGCTTCAATATTTTTTTCTGCAAGTAATCCATTTAATTCAGCCGAAATACTTTGTGCCGTTGCTTTTGCTGTTGCAATAACATTGGTATCTGCTTTTAAAGTTGTTAATGGCAAACTATCAATATTAACTATTAATTTTCTTGCATACACGTTAATAATAGTATCGCTTTCTGTAATAAAATTATCTTTTAAGTGGTAATAATTGTTCATCAATTCTTCAAAGGCAATATTAAAAACATCGGTATTGTTGCTTTTACTTAATGCAGGTTGTGGTTTATTTTCTTCAGATTTTTTATCGCTACTGCCACATGAAGCAATAAATGCAAGCAGAATAATTAGCAAAAAATTTTTCATGTAATAATCTTTTCTTCAAAAGTAAAATAAAAATGTGTTTGCACTGTTACATTTGCAACTTTAAAAGATTTATTGCAATGCTGATTGGTTTACAAAACGTAACATTTGAATTTGGTGCAAGAGTAATTATTGAAGATGCAACGTGGCATATACAACCCGGCGATAGAGTGGGTTTAATTGGTTATAATGGAACAGGAAAATCTACCATATTAAAACTATTAGTTGGGCAATACACGCCCAGCAAGGGTTCTATTGAAAAAGGAAAAGAAACTACTATTGGTTATTTGCATCAAGATTTATTAAGTTTTGATACCAACGAATCTATTGTAGAAGTGGCTATGGGTGCTTTTGAAAAAATAAAAGCATTAGAAAAAGAAATTGAAGACTTAGGAAAACGTTTAGAAACAGAATATGAAAACGAAGAATTATTGCTTTTATATAGTGAGCGTTTACACGATTTAGAAGTTGCAGGTGGCTACACCATTCATCATAAAACAGAAGAAGTTTTACAAGGCTTAGGTTTTGCTAACGAGCATTTACAAAGACCTTACAAAGAATTTAGCGGAGGTTGGAGAATGAGAGTGCTTCTTGCAAAAATGATTTTACAACAACCCGATGTATTGTTGTTAGATGAACCTACCAACCACTTAGACCTTCCATCAATTGAATGGTTAGAAAAATATTTATTGCATTACCAAGGCAGCGTTGTAATTGTAAGCCACGATAAATTTTTCTTAAACAGAATGGTAAATAAAATTGTTGAAGTATATCAGCAAGAGTTACACATATACAGCGGCGATTATGATTATTACGAAAAAGAAAAAGAAGTAAGAGTTGAATTACAACAAAAAGCTTACGAAAATCAGCAAGATTATATAAGACAAAATGAAAGATTAATTGAACGTTTTAGAGCCAAAGCAAGTAAAGCTGCAATGGCACAAAGCTTAATGAAAAAATTAGATAAGTTAGAAAGAATTGAAACAGCAGAAATTGAAAGGCCTAATATTAAAATTAATTTTCAGATAGAAAAACAACCCGGAAAAATTATTGCATCTCTAAAAAATATTAATAAAAATTTTGGTGAAATTGAAATTATAAAAAACGGTACAGCAGAAATTGACAGAGGCGATAAAATTGCATTAATTGGTGCAAACGGAAAAGGAAAATCTACCTTACTAAGAATTATTGCCGGCACCGAAAACTTTGATGGAGAAAGAGTTTGGGGGCACAATGTTGAAGAAAGTTTTTATGCACAACACCAATTAGAAGCACTAAACTTAAACAACACTATTTTAGAAGAAATGCTTGAATGTGGCAGTAAAAAAACAGAGTTAGAATTAAGAAGTTTATTAGGTTGTTTTTTATTTAGTGGAGATGATACCGATAAAAAAATAAGAGTATTAAGTGGTGGAGAAAAAGCAAGAGTTGCATTAGCAAAAGTTATTGTAAGCAAAAGCAATTTTTTAATGTTAGATGAACCTACCAACCATTTAGATATGCATAGTGTAGAATTGTTGGCAGATGCATTAAACAAATATGAAGGAAGTTTAATATTTGTTAGCCACGATAGATATTTTATTTCAAAAACCGCTAATAAAATTTGGGAAATAGTTGATTATGAAATAAAAGAATTTAAAGGCACATATAAAGAATGGGTTGAGTGGAAAGAAAGAATGGCAAAGCAAAAAACAGAAGATACTAAACAGAAAAAAGATGACAGCGAAAAAAAACAAGAAGCAAGTAATAAAAAGTTAGAAGAAAATAATCAGCCAAAAAGCAATGCATCTTTAAATGTTGGAATTAATAAAGAATTACAAAAAGTTCAAAAACAATTTCAAAAAGCAGAAGAAGAGTTAGGAAAATTAAATACGCTAAAAACTAAGCTGGAAGCAGATTTGGGCAACCCAGATATTTATAAAGATATAACCAAATTTCAGCAAACAGAAAAAGAATATAAAACAGTGCAACAACAAATAAATGTTGCTACAAAAAATTATGAAGCTTTATTTGAAAAAATAATGGAACAAGAAAATTAATATCCAAAACTTAATTGAATTTCATACTCTTTTTTATACGGATTAGTGTTATTTGCATTTGGTTTTTCTGCTAATGATAAATAAATTGTTTTTCGTTTACCATTATCAATATCACTAAACTTAATAAAAGCAACTTTTCTTAACACTGGTGTTTGTGCATGAATAATAAAATAAACATATTCACTTCCTAAGCCGGCTCTAACTGCTCCAAAAAAAGCATCAAATTCACTCCTTGCATTTAACAATCCGGAGAAACCTGTTTTATCATAAATTATATAAGAAGTATCTTTTATTTTTTTAGGGCCAACACAAATAAACGGAGGTAAATCTAAAGGGCAGGTTGTTAAATTTTCTTTATACAAAGAAGCAATATTGCCTTTCATAATTTTTACAAAATTAAAACTACCAATAGGTTCGTTCTTCATTATCCAATTATAATAATTTGGCCTTCCGCTATACACTTGCAAAACAACTCTCCAAAAATTTGTTTTAATTACTTTATTCACTTGTAAAGAAATATTGTAATGAAAAAAGCCGTTATGAAAAGTATAAGCCAATTTATTTTCTATCACAGTGTTTGCATCATTCCCCCAATCGTTTGTAAGTGTTACTACTCTTTTTGCTAAACTTTTAGATACTTTTTTGGTTAAGGCTTCAAAGGCTTCTTTTGCTTCATCAATATTATCAAATTCACCAAAAAAATATTCAACATATTTGGTGCTATCTTGTACATACCTTGCTGCAACTGCACCCGGCAAATTAATTTTAGAATGATAGATGTCTGATTTTAAATGAACCGTATCTGTTTTAGTAATAAGTTTCCCTTTAATATGTGAAAAATTGAACGGAGCATCATTCAAAATATTAATAAGATTATAAGTAAATTCTTCTACCCTTTTGGTATTAGGCATTTCAATTCTAAATTGTTGTGCAGTCAATTTTGAAATATAAAATAATATTAATATTATAAGTATTGCCTTTTT